>NZ_CP006569.1:1200000-2400000 GCF_000517425.1 Sodalis praecaptivus | reverse complement strand
TCATCGGGGGCCAGACTGCCCAGGCCGGGGGTAGAAGACCGGCCATCCGGGGCCGGGGCGGGATGGGACAGGCGTTGTTGAGCCTCAGAAGGATCCTTGGGTGTCGACATGGCTTTGTGCTCCTCTCACTGTTTACAACCGGTTAAGTAGCGATTTACCACCGCCTTTTGGGATCGGTTGGATCAACTATAGAACAGATTTCCCCTACCGTTTTTAGGGCAATAGCACGCAATGATGTTGGCGCTGCGCCCTATTTGCTCTCTAAAACAATCGGTTATGGGAATATCGTTGATCACGCCGGGCGAAAAATAAGCCCGTTTTGGCAGCAAATAACAGTATGAATGCGAGGGAATGACCGCGCCAACCCGCGCGCCGCCTGGGTCGCAACATCTGGAAAATCTTTCTCTATCGTTACGATAGCCTGCGCCGTCGGCGGCGCGCTCGGCGCTATTTTCTCAGGGGGGTGGGCAACAGGCTGGCGCGCACCCGCTGCCAGAGCGCCTGCACGGACTCGGGAACCGCCGGATGCCGCACCAGCGGCGCGCCCTCCGGGTGCTGTAGGGCGAAAATCAGCGCCGCGATACAGACCAATCGCTCGAGCTGGTTGCCTTTGGCGGGACTCAAGATAGGCAGGCGAAACCGCCAGCGGCAGGGCCACAGTAGCGGCACGCCGGCCGGGGTCAGCATGTCCGCCGCGATATGGCTTAAATAGCCGATAATCATGGCGTGAAATGCATCCAGGGGAATGACGCTTTGCGGCGGCAGGCGCAGGGTAAATAACAGGATACCGGCGATGATCGCCAGCAGGCTATGGGTGAAGCCGCGATGACCGCACAGTCGCGCGATAGGCGCGGACAGCCAGGTCAATCGCTGTCCCAGCACCGATTTGGGGTGGTCGATATCCGGCAGTAGGCAGGTCAGCAAGCCACCGGCGATGATGTGCCACCAATCGCCTTGGGCCAAGGCAGGCGTCAGCGCCATTTTCTTGGCTAAAATGGTGCTGGCCAAGGCAAAAATAAAATGTCCTTCGGCGGTCATAGGCGGCACGGCGCGAAATGGCTGGTCATTTGTCCAGTATAGAACAATCCGAAGCCGCCGGGAATAGGTTACCTTGTAACTTTTCCTTGCCGGTTAGCGCGCGAGCCAGCCGCCGTCGACCGCCAGGGTGAAGCCGTTAACATAATCCGACGCCGCCGACGCCAGGAATACCGCCGGCCCCATCAAGTCGTCGGGCAATCCCCAGCGACCAGCGGGGATGCGCTCTAGAATCGCTTGGCTTCTGGCTTCATCCTCACGCAGTTGCTGGGTATTATTGGTGGCCATATACCCTGGCGCCAGCGCGTTGACATTAATGCCGTGTTGCGCCCATTCATTGGCCAGAAGGCGGGTAATCCCCATCACGGCGCTTTTTGACGCCGTATAGGAGGGAACGCGTATGCCGCCTTGATAGGAGAGCATCGAGGCGATATTGATGATTTTGCCACCGCGGCCCTGCTGAATAAATTGTCGGGCCGCCGCCTGGGCAATAAAAAACAGCGACTTGATATTGAGATTCATCACATCATCCCAATTTTTTTCGCTGAATTCGATGGCATCCTGGCGGCGAATAATGCCGGCATTGTTGACCAGAATATCGATATGGCCAAAGGCTGCCACCGCCTGAGCGATAACCCTCGGGATGACCGCGGTATCGCTCAGATCGGCTTTGATGGAAAGAAAGCGACGGCCGCGTGTCTCCACCTGTCGTAGCGTCTCGTCAGGCTCAACGATATTGACGCCGACGATATCACAGCCGGCCTCCGCCAACCCGATGGCCATACCCTGGCCCAGTCCGGTATCACAACCGGTAATGACCGCGACTTTTCCCTGTAATGCAAAACGTTCCAAGATCATAATGCCACCTTAGTGTACGCGGCCGAGCAGGCCGCCGGTATTAACCCATCTGCAGCCGGGTCGGCCGCAGGGGGAATTAGCGCAATTCGCTGACCAAGAGGTGATCCATATCGTCAAACACCTGGTTTTCGCCGACCATTCCCCAAATAAAGGTATAATTTTTGGTGCCGACGCCGGCGTGGATAGACCAACTGGGTGAAATCACCGCCTGCTGGTTGCGCACGATCACATGGCGGGTCTCCTGCGGCTGGCCCATCATGTGAAACACCGCCGTCTCGGGGTCCATATTGAAATAGAAATACACTTCCATCCGTCGCTCATGGGTGTGGCAGGGCATGGTATTCCACAAATTGCCCTCCGCCAGTTTGGTTAACCCCATCGTAAGCTGACAGGTTGGTAGCACATCCGGCACGATGAATTTATGGATTGTGCGACGGTTGCTAGTGACGTTGTCACCAATAGTTTGCGGCGTGGCCTCGGCCAGGGTGATTTTGCGGCTGGGATAGGTGGTATGCGCCGGCGCGCTATTGTAATAGAACAGCGCCGGTTGCCCCGCGTTAATGCTCTCAAAGCGGATATTTCGCGCGCCTTGGCCGACATACAGCGCTTCTTCATGCTCGATTTCATAACGGGTACCGTCGACCGCCACCCTCCCCGGGCCGCCAATATTGATAACCCCCAATTCCCGACGCTCCAGGAAATAACTGACGCCTAACTGTTTACCAACCTCATCGCCGATGGTCACCGCCTGCGTCACCGGCTGGATGCCGCCGACGATAATGCGATCACTATGGCTATAGGTCATGGTGTACTGGTCGGCGACAAACATATTCTCGATAAGGAACTCGCGGCGCAGCCCCTCGGTATCCAGATGTTTGGCGTGGTCGCTATGAATGCTTTGACGAACCTGCATGGTGAAGCCTCTCTCGTGGCAATCTGCGGGCATAGGCCCGGTAAGCGCGGTGGCAGAAAGCGCAAACGGCGGTCGCTGCGTAGTATCTCTGTGCCGCGATTGTGTTTTCATCATAAAACTGTCGGGAAGACAATTCAATAATATTGAAATAATGTTTTATTTTTTGAGAGCGGCGAAGCATTTTTGCGGATCGGTTAGGGGAACGCGGCGGGTTCGGGTTACCCTTGCCGCCATACCCTTTGCGCCCGCGGCGCAAAACAACGATGAGGCGTGCTATGAAAACTTTCTATCTGGATGAGGAAACCCCTTGGGAAACGCTGGGCGAGGGCATTAAGCGCAAGGTGATGACCTGGAGTGATGAATTGATGATGGTCTGCGTGCATTTCGCCCAAGGCGCGGTGGGGACGCCGCACAAGCACCAAATCCACGATCAGATTGCTTATGTGGCGGCGGGGCGCTTTGAGGTCACCATTGATGGCGAAGCGCGCGTTCTCGTCGCCGGTGACGCCTATCGCGCGGTGAAAGGACAGGTGCACGGCGTGGTCGCTCTGGACGACAACAGCGTGCTTATCGACACGTTTAGCCCGAGGCGCGACGATTTCCTGCCCGCGCGGTGAATCAGAGGAGATGTGCCGCTTCCAGGGCCAGCAGCGACGGCAGCCGCACCTGTGCCAGACACCAGCGCGGGTCGTCGCGCAGCCCGGCATCCGGCACGACAATCGAGCGCATGCGCGCCGCCCGGGTGGCAATCATACCGTTAAAGGAGTCTTCCAGGGTGGAACAGCGCATTGGCTCGACGTCCAGGCCGGCGGCGGCGCGCAGATACACTTCCGGGTGCGGCTTACTGTAGGGCAACTGCTCCGCAGACGCGATGAAATGGAAATAGTGGCGCAGCGCAAACAGGTCCAACACGCGTTCCAGCATAAACAGCGGCGAGGCCGACGCCAGACCGATTTTCAACCCGCAATTCGTCGCCAGCGTCAGAGCCTGCCGTACGCCAGGCAGCAACGGCCGCTGCTGCTCGATCAGGCCCAGAGCACGTTCAATAATGCGCCCGCTAACCTCGCGCCGCGACGGTCCTTGCCAGGGCGAAGCTTGATACCAGAGATCCACCACCTCATTAATCCGTAATCCCAGCGTGTCGGGCAGGGTAGCGGCGAGGGAACTCGCTTTGCCCAATTCGGCGAATACCGCAAGCTCCGCTTGGTGCCACAGCGGTTCGGAGTCAATAATCAGGCCATCCATGTCAAAGATAACCGCTTGTTGCTTGGGGGGGGTTGCCATAACGAAACCTTTCCTGTAGTGAACGGGCGGCGCGCGCGCCGGAATCACGGCGCGGGCAATAGCGACAGCATAAAGGGCTTTTTAAAAAAACAGTAAAGCAAAAAAAGTAAATTATAGATAAACTTAAGCCAATCGGACCTGCGTCGTTTATTCAAGGGGAGCACATGACGTATCAGCAAGCCGGCCGCCTGGCGGTTGTTAAGCGGATTGCCGGATGGGTTATCTTTATACCGGCAGTGATTTCGACCTTTATTTCGGTATTGAAGTTTATCGAGCAACATAGCGGTCCGAATCAAGGCATTAATGCGGTGGTAAGCGACTTTTTTCATGTCATTATCGATATGATGCGCTTCAATACCCCTTTTCTGAACGCCTTTTGGCATAATTCCCCGCAACCGGATTTTAGCCGCGGTCTTTTTGCCAGCCCGAACACGCTGTTTTGGTTTATTTATATTTTGGTGTTTGTCGGATTGGCGCTGCAGGCGTCGGGCGCGCGCATGTCGCGGCAGGTGAAGCACGTGCGCGAAGGCGTAGAGGATCAAATGGTGCTGGAACAGGCGCGCGGCGACAGCGGCATTAGCCGCGCCCAGCTGGAACAGCGTATCGTCATGCCGCGCCATACCATTTTGCTGCAATTTTTCCCGCTGTACATCCTGCCGGTGATTATTGTGGTGGCGGGGTATTTCGCCTTCAAACTTTTGGGGATGCTTTAATCGCCGGCACCGGCGGCGAGCACGCTGTCGAGCGCGGCGGCCGCCGCCGGAACGTGCTCTCCCCCAAATAAAATGGCGTCTTTCAGCCGGTAATAAAGCTGATAGACCGGCTGACGGCGCACGAAATCTTTGTCCAGCGGCCAGACGCTCTGGTAGCCGTCATAAATTTGCGGCGGCATTTGGCTAAACAACGGCAATGTGGCCAAATCACATTCCCGATCGCCCCAGTAACTGGCGGGATCGAAAAGAAACCCGCCCTGGTCGCTGTTGGCGCAATTATCCGGCCAAAGGTCGCCGTGCAAAAGAGACGGTTGCGGCTGGTGGTCGTGCAGCCGCTGTTCGACCCTATCAATAAGCGTATCAATATCGCCAAACACCAGCCCTTTTTCCGCCGCCAACTGTAATTGCCAGCCGATGCGCTGCTCGGCGAAAAAGCGCGACCAGCGGCGCTGCCAGGCGTTCGGCTGCGGCAAGGTGGAAAGATCGTTGTCAAAATCTAAGCCGAATTGCGGCTGCTCGCTCCATTGATGCAAACGGGCCAGCTGTTGCCCGAAGCGCCAGGCGCCGTGGGCGTCAAAAGGGCGTGGCGGCAGGTACTCCAACAGCAAAAAGCTACTCTCCCGCGCGCTGCCGACGCCGTAGACCTGTGGCACGCGCACGGTCTTGCTGCGCGCCAATAAGGCGAGCTGGTCCGCTTCATCGGCAAACTTTTGCAGCAGTTCATGGCCGTCGCTTTTGACAAAAATGTGATGAGGGCCGTATCGGAGATACCAGGCGGTATGCAGCTCGCCGCCGGGTAATACCCGCCGTTGCGAAATTTCATTTTCGTCCAGGGTTTCTGCCAGCAGGGTGCTTATGGCGTGCCACATTGTCATTTCCCCCTAAAGTCATGGTGCCGTTTAAGGTTTGGAGCGCTGTGATGACAACTGTCTGACTGCCGTGCTCAGATTGGCGCCGTATGCCGTATAGATAATGCCTGCGCAGGTGGGTTAGCGCGGACGCAATCTGGAAAAGCAGAAATGATGCGGGCGGGCGTCGCCCGGCGTGCCGCCGGCCTTAAGCGGAACGTAGGAATGAGTGTTGTTGTAAAATTGTTCAATGTCAACTGTTTATTGTTCTGCGGCACGCGCGCGCGCCCCGATGACCGGCAGGCGCTTGCTGCGCTTTAACGCGCTCGGGTGGCCGCGCTCCACTCGGGCGGCGGGCGCGGGCCGTCATCGATGCAGCAGAAGGGCAGGCCGCGGTCGTCCAGCGTCGGCGGGCAGGGGAAGGGCGGCATCGCTTTAACCCAGCGGATTACCGTTCGCGTGCGCCGCCGTCGTCCCCCGGTATGCCGTTGTGCATCCGCCCCGAATCTGCCCCAAAGTTGTGCAAAACTGGTGCAAGTGACATTTTTTTTACTTTTTGACGGCAGAAATAAAATCATCAGCACAATCAAGGCTCAAAAGCATGAGCCAGGTCAAATCATGAAATAGCAAGGTGTTCTAGTCTTATTTTAACGATTGAAAACGGTGCGCCTCGGTAAAATGCAGCTTGTTTTGGTGAAGAAAAGATGACATCAGCCGTTTCCGACACCAAAAATGTGATGCAAGTTAGAAATTAACATCGAAATAAGACGCAAATGGGGATCTAGACCCTATTCTTTGAAGTGAAATAGGTGTAAGATTATTCTTAAAGATGCAAACCTAATGTGAGGTAATTATGGAAGACTTCTACAAATGGACGCTGCCAAGTATCATACTGATTAGTATGGCATTTTGGGTTGCGGTCATCAGCGCAATGCTCTGATTCCCTCGCCGGCAGTAACCAATTTCATGCAAACCCGCTTCGGCGGGTTTGTTGTTTTAGGCATACGACAAAATATTTTTACTTGACATGCATATTAATTTCAAACCCTCTTATTTAACCTTTCGCTGAGGCCTTGCTCGAAGCCTAGACCCGACGTTGTGCAGCGCTAAAAGCCCCGTCCAGCCCGGCATTGGCGCAAAGGCGTGTCGGCGCGCACGGTGGCGAGACCGTCTGGGCGTCGCAGTGCCGGTAACGCCTTAATCACATCCCTGACGCCGCTGCTCCACGTGACAAGATAACAGGTATTACCAGTGCGTGACGTGCAGGATGATATGGTGCTCTCCTCTTCAGCCTGCTCAGGCCCGTGGGACGGCTGGACCTGTCGTGAGTCGTCTCGCCAGGCGACGCCACGCGTCCGTGCCGCCTTTATGGCGCGTGAACGAAAGGGAGATCTTCTATGCAAGGAAAGCAGAAAAGGGTCATGCCGCTGCACTGGCTGGTAAAATTGGCCGCCATGACCTCGTACGATATCCAGGCTTCACCCCTCGCTCGACCCTCGTTGGATTCTTCACTGGCACCACAGGCGCAGCATCAACCGTTTCTCTCGTCGCCGACCCGCCGGCAAACGCAGGCGGGCCCCGTCGTCGATCGCCCGACGATGCCCGATGTCCCCTGTGTTGTTTTGCGGCGCGTGACGCTGGACGGGCGCGAGGCTCTGCCGTCTTGGGTGCCGTTGCAGCGCCTGGCGAATCAGGCGCTCGGCCACTGTCTGGACGCGCGGCGCATCGCGCGGTTAATGACGCTGTTGCAAAACAGGCTTATCGAACATGGCTGGGTGACCACGCGGATCGTGGCACCGCCGCAGGATCTGCGCCAGGGCGAGTTGAGGTTACGCATTGTGCCCGGTCGGGTAAGGGAGGTGGTAGCGGCGCCGGGTAACACCTATGGCGTGAACCTGAATACGGCGCTGCCGGGGGGACGCGGAAACGTGCTCGATCTGCGCGCGATTGAACAGGCTTTAGATAATTTGCAGCGCTTGCGCTCGGTTACGGCCAGCGTAGCGCTGCGTCCGGGCCCGGCGCAGGGAGAGAGCGATATTGTTATCGCCCGCCGCCAAAACCGTTTTTGCCAACTGGTCGGCTGGCTTGATAATGGCGCCGCCCACCACGACGGCCGCTATCGCACCGGGCTTATGCTGGCGCTGGACAACCCCGCCGCGCTGAGCGATCGCCTGTCCCTTGCCGTCAGCCGCACCCTCGGCAGCGGGGGCCGGCGGCAGGTAGGCAATATCACCGTGCACTACTCGGTTCCAATAGGCTATTGGCTCCTGGGGATGGGCGCCAGCGACAGCCGCTTCCAGCAAAGGGTCACCTGCCAACGCCGGCATTATTGTTATGCCGGCCATCAGCGCAACTTGGATTTGCAATTAGCCTGGGTGCTGCACCGCAACCGCACCGCCAAAACGACCGTATCAGGCGGTGGACTTCTCAGTCAAAGCCGCCATCGACTCAATCAGGTGACCCTGCACCCGCAAACGCGCCGTACCGGCACCTGGCGGCTGGGGATATCCCATCGCCGTTACTTTCACCCCGCCGCGGTGGAGGTCGCCGTTAATTATCGGCGGGGCACCCGTTGGTTCGGCGCGCGCGCCACCGGCCAGGAAATGACACGCCGCGCCGGCCAGGCGACGGCCCGCCCCGGCGGCGAAGAGACCGAATTTGCCGCCGGAGGGGATACGCTGACGCTGGACGCCTGGGTGCAACGCGCGTTTACCCTAGCCCGTCAGACATTTACCTTCTCCGCCCGCTACCGCTATCAGGCCAGCGCGGCGCCGCAGGCCGTTCAGGACGCGTTCGCCGTCGACGGTCGTTGGGCGCTGCGCGGCGTTGACGCCGGTATGCCTCTTACCGCCAGCCGCGGATGGATGCTGCACCCCACGCTGGCCTGGCGCACCGCGATACCGCAACAAGAGGTCTATCTGTCCGCGGGTTACGGCGAGGTACGCGACGGAGGCGGTGGCAGGGGCAAAGCGCGCTGGCGGCGCCTCGCCGGTGCGGCCTTGGGGGTCCGTGGCCATCTGTCCCGGGCCAAGCTGAGCTACGACGTTTCCGCCGAACTGCCGCTGGCGACATCGACCACAGGCGCAGCGCCCGTCTCCCTGGGCTTTAGCCTGACCTGGCACTATTAAGCGATCTGTCGCCCCGTGGACGGGGCGTTTAACCGGGACTCCATCTGCTATGCAAAAACGTACTGAGCTTTTCAAGGAACCCAGAACCCGCGCCCGGCGCGGTCGGGTGGTGGTGGAGCGCGATAAGACGGCGCCGCGCATCGGCCGACCCGCACCCGGTCGGTTTCTGCTCGGCCGACTTTTCGGCCTGGCCTGTCTGCTAATAGGGCCGCCGCTTCACGGCGGCATCATCGCCGACGTCGGCGCCCCCGAGGATCATCGTCCCGAGGTGCTTACCATGGCCAATGGGTTACCGGTGGTCAATATCCGGCCACCTAACGGTAACGGGATTTCATACAATCACTATCAGCAGTTTGATGTCGCGGCGCCTGGCGTCATTCTTAACAACGCGACGACGGCAAGCCAAACCGAACTGGCCGGCGGCGTGGCGGCTAACCCGTTATTGACGCGGGAAGCGACGCTGATTATCAACGAGGTCACCCAGCCGCACCCCAGCCGACTGAATGGGTACATTGAAGTCGCGGGCCAGCCTGCCGACGTGATCCTCGCCAATCCTGCGGGTATCAGTTGCAACGGCTGCGGCTTTATTAATGCCCGCGTAAGCACGCTGACCACCGGCCGACCCATTAGCGAGGAGGGTCAGTTGAAAGGCTATCAGGTTGACGACGGCCAGATTGAGGTCACCGGTCGAGGAATGAATACCACCAATACCGACTACACGCAGCTTATTGCGCGTGCGGTGGCGGTCAACGCCCAACTGCACGGCTCGTCGCTCACCCTGGTGACAGGACGTAATCGGGTGGACACCCGCGGCGGCGTGACGGGCATTTTCGCCGAAGTGGGGAGCGAACAACCGCCCTATGCGCTGGACGTAGCGGCGCTGGGGGGGATGTATGCCCAGAAAATCGTCATGTTGGGTACCGAAAAAGGCGTGGGGGTACGTAACGCCGGGGAAATGGGCGCCGGCGTGGGTGAACTGAGCATCAGCGTCGCCGGCCGTTTGGAAAACCGAGGCAGCATGCAGAGTCAGGATACGCTGGCGCTGGCGACGCAGGGGGATGTGGTCAACGCCGGACGTCTGGCCACGCAGAGCAACGCCATATTCTCCGCCACCGGCACCATCTATAACGGCGGCGCCGTCCGTGCGGGGGGCAATGTTACCTTTACCGCCAGACGCATCGACAATACCTGCGACAGCTTGCTGGTGGCCGGCAGCGATGCGCAGGGCCAACTGACCCAGCCGGGCAATCTGATTATGACCAGCCAAGGCCCCTTAATCGCCCAGGGCACCCATCAGGCCACCGGCGCCGTGATGATGTGGGGGACCGAGGTGGATCTGGCCGGCAGCCGTATCGCCGGAGATAACATTGTGCTATCGGCTAGTCAGGGCGTTATCAGTAGCAACAACGCCCACATCAATGGCGGCAAAATCACCGCGCGCGCCGCAACGTCATTGACCAACAATAACGGTCGGCTAACCGCCGATGCGTTAACGCTGACGGCCCAGGATATTTCCAACCGGCTCGGCACCTTGCAGCAACGGGGGGAACAACTGCTGCAGGTGAAAACGCATCGGCTAAACAATCAGCAGGGGCTACTTATCAACAGCGGCGACACCACCGTGCAAACGGATTGGCTTGAAAACCGCGCCGGGAGAATTATTGTCAACGGCCATAACCTGTCGCTACAGACCAAGACCCTCGACAATCAGGACGGCTCGATAAAGTTAATGGGCACGGGCAAGATGTCCCTGACCGTCGAGCGGTTAAACGGTTATCAGGGCCTCTTATGGTCTGCCGGCGCTATGACGCTGCAAGGGGAATGGGTCGATCTGTCGCAAAGCGTTACCCGAGCGCAATCGCTGTCGCTGACGGCCACCCGGCTGCGGCACCAAAAGGGGATCATGTGGCAACCTGATGCGGGAGAAATGAAGGTGTTCGTCAGCGGCGAGGCGGACAATCGCGGCGGCTGGATCGAGAGCGGCGGCGTTCTGCGGTTGCTGTCCGGTTATTTGAATAACGCTGTCGGCACGCTCATCGCGGCCGATGACGGCAGCCTTATCTTGCAGGCCGAACGCGGAATAAATAATGCCTACGGCTACTTGCAGGGCAGCCGCAATCTGACAATCAAAGCCAATAAACTCGACAACCAGGGCGGTCGATTGCTGGCGCTTGGCGGCGAAGCGCAACTGGAGACGCAACAGGTTCTCATCAACACGGGGGGACGGATAGAGGCGAAAAATCGATTAACCCAGCGCAGTCAGCATTTGATGAACGCCAATGGCATCCTGGCGGGGGAGGAGGTGACGATCGACACCCGGCGCAAACCGCTCGGCAATACCGGCGGTAGCGTGCTGGCGCAGGCGGCGATGCAGATATCCTGCGGCCTATTGGAAAATAACGGCGGGCGTTTGCAGGCCGGCGGCAACCTGCGCATCGATACCCGGGGCCAACCGCTGCAGAATCGCTACACCGGCAATACCGGGATACGATGCGGCGCGGATTTATACCTCGACGCCGGCGAGGTCGACAATATGGCGGGCATGATAAGCGCCGCAGGCACAACCCAAATCGATGGCGGCGCTTTAAAAAATAGCGAGGGCAAGCTGACGACGGCGCAAAGCATGAAGCTGATGACCCGCTCGCTGGAAAACCAGGGGGGAAGTCTGCAGGCCGGTACGCTGCTCTCTATCACTACCGGCGCGCTGGATAATAGCGCCGGCCGCATCGTCACCGCCGGAGAGGCCCGTATCAAAAGCCGGGAGTTTGATAATAGCGGGGGATGTCTGCAGGCAGGAAGCGATTTGAACATTGATACCCAGGGCCAGCGGCTGAGCAACACCCACAGCAGCCACGCCGGCATTCTGTGTGGCGGGCGCCTTACGCTTACCGCCGGCGATATTGACAATGAGGCGGGACTTATCAGCGCCGTGGGCGAATGCCGCGTTAACAGCGGCGCACTGTTGAACGCGGGCGGCCGTCTGCAATCCGGCGATCACCTGCAACTGGATACCCACGGCCAGCAATTGAATAACGCCTACAGCCGCAACGCGGGCATTTTGAGCGGCGGCAACCTGCTAATTTACGCCGGCGAGATCACCAATACCGCCGGCCGCATTACCGCCACCGCGGAAGGACGCATCCAAAGCCGCGCAATCGATAACGCCGGGGGCCAATTACAGGCCAATAACGATCTCCATATCGATACCCAGGGACAGCGCTTGATTAACATTCACAGCGTGAATACCGGCATTCTCAGCGGCGGTAATCTCTGGCTGAACGCGGGGGAGATAGACAATACCTCCGGCATCATGGCCGCCGCCGGCCAGACCTGCGTCAGCAGCGCTGCGCTTACCAACACTGACGGCAGGTTTATCTCCGACCCGACGCTGGTCCTGCCGACCTCATCGCTTGCCAATTTGGGCGGCAGGCTGGGCGGGGCGACCCTGGGCATCATCTTTGCCGCCGATCGCCCGCCTATTCTCACTCGTCATCACGGCGATGCGCCGCAGGAGGAGGGGGATCATCCGCCGCAAAGGTCGCAAACGCCGCAAACGCGGCCAGACGCCGCCACGGCGAACGAAGCGGCGAAATCGGCGCGCGGTGTTGGGGGATAATGGCGATAGCGCATTGCGCGTTTTTCGGCCGCCGTTACGCCGGCAGGGCGGCATGTGGTGCGTCGGCAATAAAGGCCGCGATGCGCTGCCGGTCGGTTTCCGACACGGGATTAAAGACAACCAAGCTCAGGTCCGGCCTGGCGTCCACGGCAAAGGACGAAAATTCCAGGGTAATGGCCCCCAATTGCGGATGGCGCAAGTGTTTAATGCCGTTACCGTCGGTCTGCACGTCCTCATCGCGCCACATCGCGGCGAACTCAGGACTGGCCTGACTCAGCTCCGTCACCAGCCGCTCTACCTCGGCGTCCGCGCCGGCTCGGGCCGCGTCGTGACGAAACGAGGCCACGACCAGCCGGGCCACGGATTGCCAATCCCCCTGTACCGCGCGCATACGCGGCTCGCAAAACATCAAACGCAGAACATTGCGCTCGGCGGGCGCAAGCTGGCCGTAATCGGTGAACACCGCGGCGGCGGCGCGATTCCAGGCGATAACGTCCCAGGTGGCGGTGCGCACGATGGCCGGGGTATCGGTAAAGACATCCAGTACGCGCTGCAAACGCGGCGTGATGGTATCGCAGGCGCGGTAGCGCACCTCGGGCAGGCGGCCGAGGCCGAGTAAAAACAGATGCTCGCGCTCGGCTTCCGTCAACATCAGCGCTTGTGCTAAGCGGTCCAACACCGCCGCGGACGGTTTTCCGCCGCGCCCTTGCTCCAGCCAGGTGTACCAGGTGGCGCTGATATGGGCGAGCTGGGCGACTTCTTCGCGCCGCAATCCTTGGGTCCGCCGCCGGCCGCCGTCATAACCGAAAGCGCCGGGATCGAGTTTGGTGCGCCGTTGGCGTAGATAGGCGCCAAGCACATTGCCCTGGGGCATGGTCGCTCCCTGTTAGTAATTATACCCGTATAAAGACACTACTTTAACAGGATATCGCGGCTGGCTACAATGCCTGTTCGACAGTGAAAGCGAGAGATACCCCATGAAAGTATTTGTGACAGGCGCCACCGGCTGGGTCGGCTCGGCGGTCGTGGCAGAATTGATCCATTCTGGGCATCAGGTGACAGGGCTGGTGCGATCCAGCGATAAAGCGGCGGCGCTGGTGGCCAGCGGTGCCGCGGCGCTGCACGGCACGCTTGACGATCTTGACCTGCTGCGCCGCGCCGCGTCAGAGGCCGATGCGGTCGTCCATACCGCATTTAATCACGATTTTTCCCGTTTTGCCCAAAGTGCGCAGCAGGACCGCCTTGCGATTGAGACCCTCGGCAGCGCGCTGAAAGGGACCTCGCGCCCGCTACTGGTGACCGCGGGATTAGCCCATATCGCGCCGGGACGGGTTGCTACGGAACAGGACGTTGCCCCTGCGGAGCTCGGCTATCCGCGTCAATCCGAGGCCGCCGCGAACGCCTTGACGGCGCAGGGCGTGCGGGCCTGCATCGTGCGGTTGGCCGCCTCGGTTCATGGCCGCGGCGATCACGGTTTTATTGCCGCCATGATTGCTCTGGCGCGCGAAAAAGGCGTGTCCGCCTATTTGGGGGACGGGCATAACCGCTGGGCCAGCGTACACCGTTCGGATGCCGCGCGCCTGTATCGGTTGGCGTTGGAGCAGGCGCACCCTGAGGCTATTTATCACGCGGTTGCCGATGAAAGCATTAGTTGCAAGGACATTGCCGGCGTGATTGGCGAGCAGTTGGGCCTGCCGGTCGAGTCACGGGAGCGTGAGCATTTTGGTTGGCTAGCCAATTTCCTCGGCGCGGATATGCCGGCGTCCAGTGTGCATACGCGGGCAAGGCTAGGTTGGACGCCCTGCGGGCCGGATCTGTTAACGGATCTGCGCCAAGGCGACTATTTCGCCCGCTAACATCGCGGCGCAACCGCCGGGGGATCGCCCTCGGGTATCCGGTATTGCGCGGCGCGTATTTTCGATGCCGGCGCCGCCAGAATCAGGGGGCGATGGCCTGCCGCCCCCTCAGTGAGCAGCCTGCGGCTGATGAATGCCGTTGGCGCCCCCCGGCTGAATAGGCGTTCTGTCTTGGGGCAGGACACGTTACACCCCGGCGGCTTACCAGGCGCTCGACATGTTAACGCAATTTTCCGTCGCGGGTCTGTTCCGACGCCGAAAAGTCGCTCGTTCCTCGCACCGCTTCCCCCCCGCCGTTGACCCGTTGCAACTGGATGGTCTGCCCGCTTTCCCAGGCGTTCGCCCCCGCCTGTACGGGGTGAGCGGTGATAGCGCGGCGTTGCTGGCGGATTTTTTTCGTGTCGACGCCAAAACGACGATCGCGGTCTGCCAGCAACTGAGGATCCAATTGACCGTCGGCGGTGAAGCCCATCATAAGGGCCGGAATACCCAGCGGCAGCGTGTTATTCCGATCGGTATGCCAGGTATGCCACGTTTTGCCATAGGTGTTGACTATTTTCGCCATTAACGCGCGCTCTGCCGGGGCGGGGAAGCCTGGCGCAATAAGCGTGCCGGACTTTATTTCGTACTGGTGGCTATGCCAAAGTTTTTTCTCTTCCAGGGGCAATGGCTGAAAAAGTCTTTCGCTGATGATGTATTCCACGCCCATCAGTCTGGCATCGCGGGTATTGCCATCATAAATGACGGCCTGCATCACTTCCTCATTCAAGACGGTGACGTAATGGTGCGCTTCCATTTGCCCATTCTTGTCGCCATTGTAAAAGTGAAAACCATCCAGATAGGCGCTCATGGCATCGACGGGGGGACGCGATTGTAATAGCGCGGCGCCTGAATTGAGAAACTTCAGCCCGGGGGACAGCGGTTTACCGGGCGAAGCGACCTGGGGCGGCGTGTTATTGGCGCCGCAGCCCATGAGAAGTGAGATCAAGCATAATGAGAAAAAGTAACGTTCCATTGTCGATTTCCTAGATACACAGCGAACGGGGATCGGCGGTGGGTTATCATCCCGGACAGCGTCTGATGCGTTATGCGCGGCCCGCTTTTGCCTGAGCTTGCCTACTCTTAGCTATGCGCGTTATGGATCTTGCGGCTAAACCCGCCCGTCCGCGCCGCCCTCAGCGTGATGCGCGGCGGCGGGGTTGGGCAGCGCGCTAACATAACGTTAGACGACGCGCGGGCGGTTTGCCTTCAGAGGGTAATGTCCTACCGCGCTGGGAGACCCAAACCGGTCCCCCATAGGAGACCTCCCCTTTATGCTCTGCATCTTCCCACGCGTCTGCTGATTATCCCGCCGGTGCAATGATGCGCAGGATGACAAAAAAGGGGAATCCCCGCGTCGGATGCGCTGAATAAAGAGGATTTTTTCCTGCGAGGGTGTTAAAATCCTGCCGGTTGACATGTAATGCAGGAGTGCCAAGCGGTTTGTGTTCCTCCTCGTGTACATATTTCGCAATGTGTAGCGAAATAGCATGTTAAACCCTTTAAAATTTAATATTTGTTCTGTTTGTAAGTGATCTTGCGTATGGATCACCACTGCAAATTAAGGAAACCCGCATGCCCGTTATAACTCTTCCTGATGGTAGTCAGCGTCAGTTTGCACATCCCGTTTCTCCCCTTGATGTTGCGCGCGATATCGGTCCCGGCTTGGCCAAAGCCTGCATTGCCGGCCGCGTTAACGGGGAGCTGGTGGATGCGGTCGACGTCATTGAGCACGATGCCCAGCTTGCCATCATTACCGCCAAAGATGAGGCGGGGCTGGAAATAATCCGCCACTCCTGCGCGCATTTATTGGGGCACGCCATCAAGCAACTGTGGCCGAATACTAAAATGGCTATCGGCCCGGTCATCGATAAAGGCTTTTATTATGATGTCGATCTCGATCATACCCTGACCCAGGACGACCTCGACCGGTTGGAAAAGCGCATGCACGAACTGGCCGAAAAAGATTACGACGTTATCAAGGAAAAAGTCAGCTGGCAGCAGGCGCGCGATGCGTTTGTCGCGCGGGGCGAGGATTATAAAGTGGCTATCCTCGACGAAAATATCAGCCGCGACGATCGTCCCGGGCTGTATCATCATGAAGAATATGTGGACATGTGCCGCGGTCCGCACGTGCCCAATATGCGTTTTTGCCACCACTTTACCCTGCAAAAAACCTCCGGGGCTTACTGGCGCGGCGACAGCAAAAACAAAATGCTGCAGCGCATTTACGGTACTGCCTGGGGCGATAAAAAACAGCTCAATACCTATTTGCAGCATCTGGAAGAGGCGGCGAAACGCGATCACCGTAAGATCGGCAAGCAGCTTGACCTCTATCATATGCAGGAAGAAGCGCCGGGTATGGTGTTCTGGCACAACGATGGCTGGACCCTTTTCCGCGAGCTGGAAGCTTTCGTCCGGATGAAGCTGAAAGCCTATCAGTATCAGGAAGTGAAAGGGCCGTTCATGATGGACCGCGTGCTGTGGGAAAAGACCGGCCACTGGGACAATTACGCCGAGCATATGTTTACCACCTCGTCGGAAAACCGGGAATACTGCATCAAACCGATGAACTGCCCAGGGCACGTGCAGATTTTCAATCAGGGGCTGAAGTCTTACCGCGATCTGCCGCTGCGCATGGCGGAGTTCGGCAGCTGCCACCGCAATGAGCCCTCCGGTTCGCTGCACGGTCTGATGCGCGTGCGCGGCTTTACCCAAGACGATGCCCATATCTTCTGTACCGAAGACCAGGTACGTGATGAAGTAAACAATTGCATCAAAATGGTGTATGATGTGTACGCGACGTTTGGCTTTGAGAAAATCCTGGTCAAACTGTCTACCCGTCCGGAAAAGCGCATCGGCAGCGATGATGTCTGGGACCGGGCGGAGCAGGATTTGGCCGCCGCGCTTACGGAAAATGGTATTGCCTTTGAATACCAGCCGGGCGAGGGGGCTTTTTATGGTCCTAAAATTGAATTTACGCTTCTCGATTGCCTGGATCGTGCCTGGCAATGTGGTACGGTGCAGTTGGACTTTTCGCTGCCCGGTCGTTTGAACGCCTCCTATGTGGGGGAAAATAACGAACGGGTGGTGCCGGTCATGATTCACCGCGCTATTCTGGGGTCAATGGAACGGTTCATTGGCATCCTGACGGAAGAGTATGCGGGTTTCTACCCGACCTGGCTGGCGCCAACGCAGGTCGTCATGATGAACATTACCGATAATCAGTCGGAATATGTCGCAAAACTGACGGAAAAACTGTCGGCGGCAGGTATTCGGGTGAAAGCAGACTTGAGAAATGAAAAAATAGGCTTTAAAATCCGCGAACATACTTTGCGTCGAGTCCCTTACATGCTGGTCTGCGGAGATAAAGAGATGGAAGCAGGCAAGGTCGCCGTGCGTACACGCCGCGGTAAAGACCTGGGCAGCATCGACGTTAACGAGATTATTGCAAAGCTGCAGCACGAAATCCGCAGCCGTAATCTTCATCAACTGGAGGAATAAAGTATTAAAGGCGGAAAACGAGTTCAACCGGCGCGTCCCAATCGTATTAACCGAGAAATCCGCGCCGCAGAGGTTCGTCTGACGGGTATCGACGGCGAGCAGATTGGTATTGTCAGCCTGAATGAAGCGCTTGAAAAAGCTGAGGAAGCGGGCGTTGATTTAGTCGAAATCAGCCCCAATGCCGAGCCGCCGGTTTGCCGCATCATGGATTACGGCAAGTTCCTCTATGAGAAGAGCAAATCCACCAAAGAACAGAAGAAGAAACAGAAAGTTATTCAGGTTAAGGAAATCAAATTCCGGCCTGGTACCGATGAAGGCGACTATCAGGTAAAACTACGCAACCTGGTTCGCTTTCTGGAAGACGGCGATAAAGCCAAAATCACCCTGCGGTTCCGCGGACGTGAAATGGCGCACCAGCAGATCGGCATCGAAGTGCTTAACCGCGTTCGTGACGATCTGAGTGAACTGGCGGTAGTGGAATCTTTCCCCTCCAAAATTGAAGGCCGCCAGATGATCATGGTGCTCGCACCCAAGAAGAAACAGTAAGGCCTGACAAGTAAGGCGTCGCCACGCGTCGCCTTCGCCTCGCTGATTCATATTATTAACAATGCGGAGTAGAGATAAACTCATGCCAAAAATCAAGACAGTACGCGGTGCCGCAAAGCGCTTTAAGAAAACGGCTTCGGGCGGTTTCAAGCGCAAGCATGCTAACCTGCGTCATATTCTGACCAAAAAATCCACTAAGCGTAAGCGTCACCTGCGCCCGAAATCCATGGTTTCCAAAGGAGATCTGGGTTTGGTCGTGCGTTGCCTGCCGTACGCGTAAGCGTCATTTTAACTGGTTCGAATAAGACTTTAGGAGAGAGCATATGGCTCGCGTAAAACGTGGTGTGGTAGCACGTGCACGTCACAAAAAAATCTTGAAACAAGCGAAAGGTTACTACGGTGCCCGTTCGCGCGTTTACCGCGTCGCCTTCCAGGCGGTTATCAAAGCAGGTCAGTACGCTTACCGTGACCGTCGTCAGAAGAAACGTCAGTTCCGTCAGCTGTGGATCGCGCGTATCAACGCCGCGGCCCGTCAGAACGGTATCTCTTACAGCCGGTTTATCAATGGCCTGAAAAAAGCGTCCATTGAGATCGACCGTAAAATCCTGGCGGATATCGCCGTGTTCGACAAAGCGGCTTTCACCGCTCTGGCCGAGAAAGCGAAAGGCGCCCTGGCGTAAGCCGGTTGAAGAAGAGGGAGCCGGTCTCCCTCTTTTTTTCGCCGCAGGGCGAACGGTAGCAGAATGGATATCTTCACGTTAACAAGGTAATGCAAGCATGAATGCTGCTATTTTCCGTTTCTTTTTTTACTTTAGCACCTGTTTCCCGGGGGCTTGCGCGTAAGTCAAGAAACGAAAAATAGCGCTAGAGCCTCCCGAAGTGGAGGCTTTTTTTATTGCTGGCCAGCGGCGCCGGGCGCGCTGCAGGGCCAGACGGCGACCTCGCTCATTTTTACGGTTAAGCCATCTACGGCAGGAAGAAGAGGAAAGCAATGCCACATCTCGCAGAGTTGGTTGTGCAGGCCAAAGCCGCCATCGAACAGTCCCAGGATATGGACGCATTAGAGTTGGTGCGCGTCGAATATTTAGGCAAAAAAGGGCATTTTACCCAACAAATGCAGGCGCTGCGGGATCTGGCGCCGGACGCGCGGCCTGCGGCGGGTGCGGTCATAAACCAGGCCAAGCAGGACGTGCAGCAGGCGCTGGCCGAGCGCAAGATTACGCTGGAACGGTCGGCGCTGGAGACGCGGCTGGCGGCCGAGACAATAGACGTTTCGCTGCCGGGGCGGCGCATGGAAAACGGCGGGCTGCATCCGGTCTCGCGCACCATCGCGCGCATTGAGCATTTTTTCGGTGAGCTGGGCTTTTCGGTGGCCACCGGCCCGGAAATCGAAGATGACTACCATAATTTCGACGCCTTGAATATTCCGGCGCACCATCCCGCGCGCGCCGATCACGATACGTTCTGGTTCGACGCCACCCGGTTATTGCGTACCCAGACCTCCGGCGTGCAGATCCGCACCATGAAAGCGCAGCAGCCGCCGATCCGCATTATCGCGCCGGGGCGGGTGTACCGTAACGATTACGACCAGACCCACACGCCGATGTTTCATCAGATGGAGGGGCTGATTATCGACACCGATATCAGTTTCACCAACTTGAAGGGGACATTGCATGATTTCCTGCGTAATTTCTTTGAAGAAGATTTGCAGGTGCGCTTTCGCCCGTCTTATTTTCCGTTTACCGAACCCTCCGCCGAGGTGGATGTCATGGGAAAAAACGGCCGCTGGCTGGAAGTGCTGGGCTGCGGCATGGTCCACCCGAATGTGCTGCGCAACGTCGGTATTGACCCGGAAATTTACTCCGGCTTCGCCTTCGGCATGGGCATGGAGCGGTTGACGATGTTACGTTACGGTGTCACGGATTTGCGCGCATTCTTCGAAAACGATCTGCGTTTCCTCAAACAATTCAAATAAAGGCGGGATAAACACATGAAATTCAGTGAACTTTGGCTGCGTGAATGGGTGGATCCGGCCATCGACAGCGCCGCGCTGGCGGAGCAAATTACCATGGCCGGACTGGAAGTGGACGGCGTGGAGCCGGTCGCCGGCCGTTTTACCGGCGTGGTGGTGGGCCAGGTCGTGGAGTGCCGGCCGCATCCCAACGCCGATAAATTGCGGGTCACCAAGGTCGATATTGGCGGCGAGCGATGGCTGGATATCGTCTGCGGCGCCCCTAACTGTCGCGCCGGTCTGCGGGTCGCGGTGGCCACCATCGGCGCCCTGCTGCCGGGGGATTTCAAAATCAAAGCCGCTAAACTCCGCGGCGAGCCGTCGGAGGGCATGCTGTGCTCGTTTGCCGAATTAGGCATTGCCGGCGACCATGACGGTATTATCGAACTGCCCGCCGATGCGCCTATCGGCCAGGATATCCGCGACTATCTTCAGCTGGAAGACAATACCATCGACATCAGCGTTACGCCGAACCGGGCCGATTGCCTCGGGTTGCTGGGCATTGCCCGCGATGTCGCGGTGCGTAATCGCATGCCGCTCGTGCAGCCGGTTATCGAGACGGTGGCGCCGGTTATCGGCGATACGCTGCCGATTCGCGTTGACGCGGCCGACGCCTGTCCACGCTATTTGGGCCGGGTAGTGAAAAATATCGACGTCAGCGCCCCCACGCCGCTGTGGATGAAAGAAAAATTGCGCCGCTGCGGCCTGCGCTCGGTGGACGCGGTGGTGGATATCACCAACTTCGTGCTGCTGGAACTGGGACAGCCGATGCATGCCTTTGACCGCGATCGCATTGAGGGCGGGATTGTGGTGCGTTATGCCGGGCAGGATGAGGCGCTGACCTTGCTCGACGGCAGCGACGTCACGCTCTCGCCCGATACGCTAGTGATTGCCGACCACGGCAAAGCGCTGGCGATGGCGGGGATCTTTGGCGGCGCCGCCTCCGGTATCAGCCCGACGACCCGCGACGTGGTGCTGGAATGCGCCTTTTTCCAACCGCTGGCCATTACCGGCCGCGCCCGCCGTTACGGGCTGCACACCGATGCGTCGCATCGCTATGAGCGCGGCGTGGATCCGGCGCTGCAGCCGCGCGCCATGGAGCGGGCCACGGCGCTGTTGGTCGCCATCTGCGGCGGTCAGCCGGGGCCGGTTATCGAGGTGACTTCCGCGGCTGCGCTGGCGCCACCGGCCACCATCACCCTGCGCCGGAAAACGCTGGACCGGCTGATTGGCCATGTTATCCCGGACCAGGACGTGAGCGATATCCTCAGCCGTCTCGGCTGTCAGGTCAGCCGCACCGAAGCCGGCTGGCAGGCCCTGGCGCCGAGCTGGCGTTTCGATATGGCTATCGAAGAAGATTTGATTGAGGAAGTCGCGCGCGTATACGGTTACGACGCCATTCCGAATGTGCCGGTGCGCGCCGAACTGGTGATGCCGCTTCATCGTGAGGCGGCGCTGCCGCTGTCGCGCGTGAAAATGCTGCTGGTGGATCGCGGTTACCAAGAAGCCATCACCTATAGCTTTGTCGACCCTAAAACCCAGGCGCTGCTCCATCCGCAGCCGGCGCCGCTGGTACTGCCAAGTCCGATTTCCCAGGATATGTCCGCCATGCGTTTGTCGTTATGGACCGGCCTTCTTGGCGCGGTGGTCTATAATCAGAATCGTCAGCAGCAGCGGATCCGCCTGTTTGAGAGCGGATTGCGCTTTGTTCCTGATAACGCAGCCGACCTGGGAATTCGTCAGGATCTTATGCTGGCCGGGGTTATTGCCGGTCCGCGCTTTGATGAACATTGGGATCAGGCGCGCCAGCCGGTGGATTTTTACGATGCCAAGGGCGATCTTGAGGCAATACTTGAGCTTACCGGTAAATTAGACGATATTGAGTTCAGGGCACAACGGCATCCCGCGCTTCATCCGGGGCAGAGCGCCGCAATTTATCTTAACAATGAAGCCATTGGATTAATTGGCGTTATTCATCCCGAGCTTGAGGCGAAACTGAATTTAAATGGCCGTACGCTAGTGTTTGAACTACTCTGGGAGAAGGTTGCCGAGCGTAAAGTGCCTGAAGCGAATGACATTTCCCGCTTCCCTGCTAACCGCCGCGACATTGCCGTGGTGGTGGCTGATGACGTCGCCGCAGCAGATATTATCGCGGAGTGTAAGAAAGTTGGCGCAAATCAGTTAGTTGGCGTAAACTTGTTTGACGTGTACCGGGGCAGGGGCGTAGCGGAAGGTTTTAAGAGTCTGGCTATCAGCCTGATCTTACAGGATACCGCTCGTACACTGGAAGAAGAGGAGATTGCCGCGACCGTTGCGAGATGCGTGGCGGCACTGAAGCAGCGATTCCAAGCATCCTTGAGGGATTGAACTTATGGCGCTTACTAAAGCTGAAATGTCAGAATACCTGTTTGAAAAGCTCGGGCTGAGCAAACGGGATGCCAAAGAAATAGTGGAACTGTTTTTTGAGGAAGTGCGCCGGGCGTTGGAAAATGGCGAGCAGGTAAAATTATCAGGCTTCGGTAATTTTGATTTGCGCGACAAAAATCAGCGGCCAGGACGCAACCCAAAAACGGGCGAAGATATTCCCATCACCGCCCGTCGGGTAGTGACTTTCCGCCCGGGGCAGAAATTGAAAAGTCGTGTCGAGAATGCCTCACCGAAAGAGTGAGACGCACGCCACTCGGGCGCTTACGCGTCAGCTTTTCGCTTCACCGCTTTGGCTTGCAGCGGCTGACAGAGTCCTGGCCTTAGGGCCGGGACTTTGCTTCTTTTGTGGGCTGGCCGACGGTCAGGTCGACAGGCGGCCCGCTGCTGGCCGGCCTGTTGCCGTACCTCAAACAAACCCACGCCTGACCCGCTAATTAGCCACCCTCCCGTCGGACCGACAGCTGACCCATCCGTTCGCCGCGGGGTAGCGCCGATGCAGCCTGTAAACGCCTTGACGAGGGCGCTCATCATGATCCCAGCCCGCCGTGGTCGGCGATAAAACGGCACTTGCCGCCATCGCGGTATTGTCTGCGCATCCGCCAGCACAGAGGGCTCACAAATAAACGCCTTCTCCATCCCCCGTCCCGCAATTGTCACTTGCCCATGACCAGCGCCGCGTTTGCCGATGAAAACGCCCGCGCCCGATGGCTTTGCGCGCGCCGGCGGCCGGGCGAGCGGCGCATTGGCCCATGAGATGGCCCTACGCCCGGCCACCGACGCGCCGCAATCATTGTCAGGATTCGGTAAGGAAACGGTAAGCGCTGTGCAAATCAGACGTTGTCTGATAGTGGCCGCGGGGCGGCATTGCTATAAACGCCGCTTAGGTCGTCCGCGATAAGGTCCTCTTATGAATGGAAAAGCATGGGTATTGTCGGTGGCGTTGTTGTTGCCGGTGGGGAACGCGCTGGCGGGAGTGGCGGTGGAGATCGTCACCCCTGGGGTGGTGTTGCACCTAGGCGATCGGGATCGCCGCGGCTATTATTGGGACGGGTATGATTGGCGTCCGCCCCAGTGGTGGCACGAACATCGCGGCCGCTATTGGGGAGAGCGCAATCGACATGGTTACTACTGGAATGGTTGGCGTTGGGTAACGACATTGCCGCCGCGGCGCCATCACCCGCCGCCGCCTCCGCCGCCGCACTTTTACCGCCCGCCGCCCGTTCACCCTCCCCGTGTGCCTGCGCACCCGCCTCGGCCGCCGGCGGGCGCGCCCCATCACGGCGGGCCGCACGGCCAGGGGCATCACGCTAAACCCGCCCCCCACGACCACGGCGGTGGCGATCGCTACCGGAAACCGCCAGCGCCTTAAACAGGCGTTAACGTTATTCCTGCCAATATCATTGAGGCCCGGGCTGCATCGCCCGGGTTTTTTTTGCCTTACGCAGGGCGGTAGGCGTCACGAAAGCGCCGCGTTGACCGGTTTTTTTTCGCCTTCTGTGCGTCAGGCAGCGGCGCGGCCCGCCAGCGCGCTTACGGCGCTATCACTTTCAATAGGATAACGTTAGGATAGAGGCATTATGGGCCGGCGGCATAGCGCGCCGGCGTGAGTGGGAAGGCAGGGAGTGATGGCAAAATGACCGCCTCGGGCGATCCGGGCTACGCCCGTTTGCTGAAAAGGCAACAGCGATACGACCGGCGACGGCTGGTCCTGCTCGGGTTACTGTTGCTGGCGGCGCTGATTTTCAGCCTCAGCGCCGGTGAAATCTGGCTGTGGCCGACGCGCTGGCTGAGCGAGGATGCACGGCTGTTTATCTGGCAATTGCGCTTGCCGCGCACGCTGGCGGTGGTATTGGTGGGCGCGTCGCTGGGGATGGCGGGGGCGGTGATGCAGGGCATCTTCGACAATCCGTTGGCGGAGCCGGGCCTGCTCGGCGTCGCCAACGGCGCCGGTATGACGTTGACCCTGGCGGTCCTGTTGGGCGGCGGCCGGCTGCCGGTGTGGGTATTGGGGCTGAGCGCGGTGGCCGGCGCGCTGCTGATGACGCTGGCCCTGCTGACATTTGCGCGTCGCCAGGCGTCTAACGCACGGCTGCTATTGACCGGCGTGGCGCTGGGGATCTTGTGTGGCGCCGTGATGACCTGGCTGATCTATTTCAGCAGCAGCCTGGATCTGCGCCAATTGCTTTATTGGCTGATGGGCGGATTCAGCGGCGTGGACTGGCGCGATAAATGGCTGATGCTTTCGCTGTTACCGTTTCTGATCTGGCTTGGCAGCTGCGGTCGGGTACTGAATCTGCTGGCGCTGGGGGAAGCGTCCGCGCAGCAATTGGGATTGCCGGTCTATTTCTGGCGCACCAGCTTCGTGCTGGCGTTCGGCTGGATGGTGGGTATCAGCGTCGCGCTGGCCGGCGCCATCAGCTTTATTGGTTTGGTGGTGCCACACATACTCAGGTTGTGGGGGCTAAACG
Organism: Sodalis praecaptivus; assembly: GCF_000517425.1. NCBI lineage: Bacteria > Pseudomonadati > Pseudomonadota > Gammaproteobacteria > Enterobacterales > Bruguierivoracaceae > Sodalis > Sodalis praecaptivus. The sequence continues at coordinate 2,374,754 of NZ_CP006569.1, read as the reverse complement.
ATCACCGCGCGCTGTTACCCGGATGCGCGCTGGCCGGCGGCGGTTTGTTGCTGCTGGCGGATGTCGTGGCGCGCGTGAGTCTCCGGGCGGCGGAAATTCCGGTGGGCGTGGTTACCGCCACGCTCGGCGCCCCGGTGTTTATCTGGCTTTTGATCCGCGTGCGCGGCTAGCCTGGCTCGGCATAGGGTCGCGAACGCAACAGCAAGGAGGGTAGGATGCATGAAACACTTTACACGTTGCCGCTGAAGTCTCTACAGGGCGATATCACCACCCTCGAACCCTATCGCGGTTCGGTGCTGCTGGTCGTCAATGTCGCCTCCAAATGCGGCCTTACCGACCAGTACGCGGGGCTGGAGCGTCTTTATCAAACCTGGCGCCATCAGGGATTTGAAGTGCTGGGTTTCCCGTCCAACGAATTCGCCGGCCAGGAGCCGGGCAGCGATGAGGAGATCCTGGCGTTCTGCCGCGGGACATTTGGCGTGCAGTTCCCCATGTTCAGTAAAATTACAGTGAACGGCGAGCATCGCCACCCGTTGTATCGCGAGCTGATCGCCGCCTGCCCCGAGGCGATCCCGGCGCCGCAGGGGACGCTGTCTGCGCGGTTGGCCGCCAAAGGGCTAACCCCGGCGCACAAACAGGACATTCAGTGGAACTTCGAGAAATTTCTCGTCGGCCGCGACGGCTGCGTGCTGGCGCGTTTCGCGCCGGACGTGACGCCGGAAGACGCGCTTATCCTTGACGCGCTCCAGCGGGCGCTGGCGCAATAAACGATGGCATTAACGGCACCCTTGCTATCCTGGCTGCTGCGGGCCCATGACATCCAGGTGCCGGGCCGTTTGCGGCCGCTGTCGCGCGCCGTCGCCGCCGGCAGGCGTATTCACATCATCGGCCCCAATGGCGCCGGCAAAAGCACGCTGCTGGGGTGCCTGGCCGGTTTGCAGTCTTTTCGCGGCGATGTGCAGATGCTGGGCAAAGCGCTCACCGCCTGGACGCCCGGTGAACTTGCCCGGCGGCGCGGTTATCTGCCGCAGTTAACCCGCAGCGGCGGCTCGCAGCCGGTGTTTCACTATTTGCACCTGCATCAGCCGGCGACGGTCGACGAGCGGGCGGTGGGACGGGCGGTGGCGACGATTGCCGGGCGACTGGCGCTGACGCCGATGCTGGCGCGGCCGCTTAACGCGCTTTCCGGCGGGGAATGGCAGCGGGCGCGGCTGGCGGCGGTCATGCTGCAAGTCTGGCCGACGCTCAATGCCGATGCCCGCCTGCTGTTGCTGGACGAACCCGCCGCCGGTTTGGATATCGCCCAGCAGGTGGCGCTCGACCAATTAATTGCCCTGTTAACCGCCGCGGGCTTAAGCGTGCTGATGTGCGCGCATGATATCAATCATACCTTACAGCACGCCGATGAGGTTTGGCTGATGGCGCAAGGCGAGCTGGTGGCGGCAGGTACCGCCGCCGAGGTGATGACCCCTGACGTGTTGGCGAAAGTGTTCACCGTCTCGTTCAGCCAGGTGTCGGCCGGCGGCCGTCGCTGGCTAATGCCCTGTGGGGAGTGAAGGGATAATGAAAAGGATGCCCGTCTTACTGTTGGGGCTGTTACTGTTGTTAGCCGGCTGTAGCCACCATGCGCCGCCGCCGGATCCGCGCCTGTCCGATTCGATCATGGTTATTGCCAAGCTTAATGACCAGCTTAATCAATGGTACGGCACCCCCTACCGCTATGGCGGTATGAGCCCGAGCGGGCTGGACTGTTCCGGTTTCGTTTACCTGACCTTCCGCGATCGTTTCGACATCCTGCTGCCGCGGACCACCGAAGCGCAGACCGATATCGGCAGTAAAGTCGATCGCGATGAATTGCTGCCCGGGGATTTGGTGTTTTTCAAAACCGGCAGCGGTCGCTATGGCCTGCACGTCGGCATTTATGATACCGACAACACTTTTATTCACGCCTCCACCAGCCGCGGTGTCATCCGCTCGTCGTTGGACAATAGCTATTGGCGCAAAGCCTACTGGCAGGCGCGGCGCATATAAGGCGCGGCGCCGGGAGAATCCATGTCATCATTACGTTTACTTTTATCTGACTCGCACGACCCCTGGTTTAATCTGGCGGTGGAGGAGTGCATTTTCCGCCAGATGCCGGCCAGTCAGCGGGTGTTATTTTTATGGCGCAACGCGCAGACCGTGGTTATCGGCCGCGCGCAAAATCCCTGGAAGGAGTGCAACACCCGCCGTATGGCACGCGACGGTATACGTCTGGCCCGCCGCAGCAGCGGCGGCGGGGCGGTGTTTCATGACCTGGGCAACACCTGCTTTACCTTTATGGCCGGCAAACCGGAGTATGATAAAAGTCTCTCCACCGCCATCATGCTGGACGGCCTGCGGCGGCTGGGGGTCGAGGCCCGCGCCTCGGGACGCAACGATCTGGTCATGGATACGCCCGACGGCGAACGCAAAATCAGCGGTTCCGCCTACCGTCAGACCGCCGATCGCGGGTTTCATCACGGCACGGTATTGCTGCACGCCGATTTAAGTCGTCTGGCACACTATCTGAATCCCGATGTTAAAAAGTTACAGGCCAAGGGGATAACTTCGGTGCGCTCGCGCGTGGCGAACGTGGCTGAACGGGTGCCCGGGCTCGATCATGCCAAGCTATGTCAAAGCGTGCAGCAGGCGTTCTTTGACTACTACGGCGAGTCGGTGGCGCCGGAGCGCATTTCGCCGCAAAACACCCCCGACCTGCCGGGGTTCGACGACCAGTTTCGTCGACAAAGCAGTTGGGAGTGGAATTTTGGCGCCGCGCCGGCCTTCAGCCACCTGCTCGACACCCGTTTTGTCTGGGGGGGCGTGGAGTTGCATTTTGACATTGAACATGGCGCAATAAGCCGCTGTCGTATCTTCACCGATAGCCTGAACCCCGCGCCGCTGGAAGCCCTGGCGGAGCGGCTGCCGGGCGTACCCTACCGGGCGGAGGCGGTGGCGGCATGTTGTCGGCAGTTGCAAGCGTGGTGGCCAGAGGAGCGCGCGTCGCTGACGGCGGTGGCGGATTGGCTCGCGGCCAGCCTGCGTTAACGTGCACGTCTTTCACCGCCGGCGCGCCGTCACCGCGCCGGCGGCAAAAAGTCGGACGCGCGGATAGCGCCGGCTATACTGAGGGCAGGAGGGCGTATGCCACACTATCCGGTTTTTACCAACAGTTACCATCGCTGTCTGCCCGGCTATTACAGCGAACTGACGCCGACGCCGCTCAAGGACGCGCGCCTGCTTTACCATAATGACGCGCTGGCGCGCGACCTGGCGCTCGATTCGGCGCTGTTTACCGGGGAGGAGACCGGCGTGTGGTCCGGCGAGCGTCTGCTGCCCGGGATGCAGCCGCTGGCGCAGGTGTACAGCGGGCATCAGTTCGGCGTCTGGGCCGGCCGACTTGGGGATGGCCGCGGCATACTACTCGGCGAGCAGCAGTTAGCGGAGGGCAAAAGCGTTGACTGGCATCTAAAAGGCGCGGGTCTGACGCCGTATTCGCGCATGGGGGATGGGCGAGCGGTGTTGCGTTCGGTCGTGCGTGAATTTCTCGCCTCTGAAGCGCTGCATCATCTCGGTATCGCCACCACCCGCGCGCTGACGATCGTGACCAGCGAAGAGCCGGTATGGCGCGAGCAGCCGGAGCCGGGGGCGATGATGATGCGTATCGCCGACAGCCATGTGCGCTTTGGCCATTTTGAACATTTCTATTATCTGCGCCAGCAGGACAAAGTGACACGGTTGGCGGATTACGTCATTGAACGACACTGGCCGTCGCTGGTGGGCGTCGAGGGCCGCTATCGGCTGTGGTTGTCCGATGTGGTCGCGCGCACCGCGCGGATGATTGCCCACTGGCAGGCCAGCGGCTTTGCCCACGGCGTGATGAATACCGACAATATGTCGATACTTGGCCTGACGATCGATTATGGCCCCTACGGTTTTCTCGATGCCTGGCAACCGGATTTTATCTGTAACCATTCCGACTATCAGGGTCGCTATGCGTTCGATAACCAGCCGGCGGTGGCGCTATGGAACCTCAACCGCCTGGCGCAGTCCCTGGCCGGCCTGATGCCGGTAGCGGATTTGCAGGCTGCGCTTTCAGGTTACGAGCCGGCGCTGATGGCGGCATATGGCGAGCGGATGCGCGCCAAATTGGGGTTAACGCGGGCGGACGAACAGGATAATGCACTGCTGACGGATTTATTGGGGCTGATGGCGCGTGAGGGGGCCGATTATAGCCGAACCTTTCGTGCGCTCAGCCTGACCGAACGGCGGGACCCGCACACGCCGTTGCGCGATGATTTTATCGACCGGGCGGCGTTTGACGACTGGTTTGCCCGTTACCGGCGGCGGCTGGCGGACGAAACGCGTGATGACGCCGCGCGGCGGCAGGCCATGCTGGCGGTCAACCCGCGCATTGTGCTGCGCAACTATCTGGCTCAACAGGCGATTATGGGCGCGGAAAAGGGGGACGTTCGCGAACTGGCGCGGCTGCATCAGGCTTTGCGCGATCCCTACCGCGACGATCCCGACCAGGATGATTTGGCGGCGCCGCCCCCCGACTGGGGGCGTCATCTGGCCATCTCCTGCTCCAGCTAACGGCGCGAGGGCAAAGACCCGTCTCGGCGGGCGCCTTTCAGGGGGCGGCGAAGGTCCGCTGGCTTGCGCCGCTCATGTCAGCCGGCGATGTTTTTCGCTATAATGACGAATAAGCATCCAGGCATCCCCTCCCTCCGCGCCGTTCATCGCCATGATACCGAATCGGGATTCGTAGCGGGAACCGTTCAGCGCCGGCATCAGCGTCAGGCAGAACAGATCCCGGCGCCGCTGCGCCTCCTCCCACTGCACGGAAATCGCCGTGTGCAGGGTGTCGCGCACCAGCGTGATCTTTAAGCGCAGAAATTGATGTTTCTGGAAACCCAACTGCGACAGGCTCACCCGGTGCGCGATGGCCGACGCCGAGGAGGGGTGTGCCGCCGTTTGGGCCACCAGAGCGTTGTCGGCGGTGCGGGTGAGGGTAAACACCGGCTGCCGGCTGCCGTCGTCCATTTTTTGCATCACGGCAAAAAAAGTCACGTCACCGCGAAAGGAAAGCGCGCCATCCAGCCGATAAGTCGAATGAATTTGCGGCGGATAGCTTTTCTTGGCAGCTAAGATAGCGTGAGATCCGCCGTCGTTGTTGGCGAAAAGGCACAGCAGGTTGGCCGACTCCCGGTCATTGGTCATGTGCGTATAAAACAACAATCGCCGCTGCTTAAGTTGATAAAGGCAGTGGCTCATACAGTCGCCGGGCGGGTAGCTTTGGTGCTGAATGTCCACGCGGAAATGGCGCAAATCGCGGCTTGGGATACCGGTAATGCCGAGCGTGACGGTCTTGATATGTTTCCCCGTGGCGGGGGAAATCAAACCGCGGCAGGCCACGGGAGGCAGCGTCAGCGGCATTGCCTCTACCGTTTGCGCCTGCACTGACGTCAGTTGCGGTATCGCCTGGAGCGATGTCAATCTCGGCGTCGCGGCCGACGCCGGCGTCCGTCTTGGTGGCGGCGTCACGCTTGGCGGCAGCGCCCGTAACGGTGTCCGTCTTGACGACAGCGCTCGCAGCGGCGGCAGCGCTCGTAACGGCGTCCGACTTGACGGCAGCGCCCGCAGCGGCATCAGGCTTGGCGGCAGCGCCTGCACGCCTGCTAGCCGCTGCGCCAGCGCCGTGGTGGCCGGGGGAGGCGGCACCCGATGGGGAACGGTCAGCGCGCTCAGCGTGGCGCCATAGGAAAGGCTGGTTGGCATGAAAAACCTCGTGGCATTAAAGCGATAACGCTTGTCCGGGGAACGCCGGTGGGAAAGCCTGCGGATGGTGACGACATTAAGTTTACGCGCGTTTCCCCTCAAAAAAAAAGGGGTTATTCTTGCTGAAATGAGGGCGTGATAGTCGTTTGCCGACGGCAAAGGAGAGAGCGTGGCGAGGCAGGGAAGAGACGCGTCAGCCGATAAGGGTAAGACTAAATCGAACGGAGCGCCGGGCCTGCAATGGCGGCACCATTAGCGCGCCGCCGGCCGAGCGACGCGGCTGACGGCTGAAACCGCTGCGTCGTGCGGCGGGTGTTTATGACCGGCCCGCGCGGCTGATTGAACGGCTAGAAACGGCAATCCACCGCGTCGCTTAACATTGCCAGCAGGCGCTCGCTGTCCTCCCAGCCCAGGCAGGCATCGGTAATGGACTGGCCATAGACGAGAGGGGTACCGTCCCCCAGGCTCTGATTGCCCGCCACCAGATTGCTTTCGGCCATGATGCCCACCACCTGACGGCTGCCGTCGCGCAACGGTTGGCAGACAGCGCGCGCGACGTCCAACTGGCGTAAATACTGCTTTTGGCTATTACCGTGGCTGAAATCCACCAGCAAATGCGCCGGCAGCCCGAACGACGCCAGCTGCGCGCAGGCATCGTCGATCGCCTGCGGCTGATAGTTCGGCACTTTGCCGCCGCGCATAATAATGTGCCCATACGGGTTACCGCCGGTTTGATAAATGGTCATCTGGCCCTGCTTGTCCGGCGACAGAAATAAATGCGACGCGCGGGCGGCACGAATGGCGTCGATGGCGATCTGAATATTGCCGTCTGTGCCGTTTTTGAACCCGACCGGGCACGAGAGCGCCGACGCCATCTCGCGATGAATCTGGCTTTCGGTGGTGCGCGCGCCAATCGCCCCCCAACTTATCAGATCGGCAATATACTGGCCGGTGACCATATCCAGGAACTCGGTCGCCGTCGGCAGGCCCAATTCGTTGACCGCCAGCAACAGCCGCCGCGCGACCTCCAAGCCGTCATTTACCCGAAAGCTGCCGTCCAAACCGGGATCGGCGATTAACCCTTTCCAGCCGACGACGGTGCGCGGTTTTTCAAAATAGGTGCGCATGACGATTTCCAGGCGGTCCTGATATTTGACGCGCAGCGGATTCAGCCGGCGCGCATACTCCAGCGCCGCATCGGTATCGTGAATAGAGCAGGGGCCGATAATGACCAGCAGGCGAGGATCCTCGCCGTGGAGAATACGTTCAATACGCTGACGTACCCGCAGCACATTGTCGGCCATCACTGCACTTACCGGCAAGGCGGCGGCCAGCGCGGCGGGGGCAACCAATCGATCGATGCGCCGCGTGCGCAATTCATCTGTCTTTTGCATGCTTATCTCTAAAATGGGGACTTACCGCGGTGGCGTTACCGGGAAGCGATGATGCTCACGATACCCCAACCGGCGCTGAATTCAACCTTGCCCGGCAAAATTTGCTAATACATTCGCCGACTCATCCCCAGCACATCCATTATCTTTGCCGCAATCTCCTCCACGGAATGGTTGGTGGAGTTGAGATAACGGATATTATTATTGCGAAACAACGACTCCACTTCATTAATTTCCATACGGCACTGCCGCAGCGAAGCGTAGCGGCTGTCGCTCAGGCGTTCATCGCGAATGGCCGCCAGCCGCTCGGGATCAATCGTCAGGCCGAACAGTTTGGCGTGATGCGCCTTTAACGCCGCAGGCAGCGAGAGATTATCCATATCGTCGGCGATAAACGGGTAATTGGCGGCGCGAATGCCGTATTGCATCGCCAAATACAGACTGGTGGGCGTTTTGCCGCAGCGCGATACCCCGAGCAAAATAATTTGCGCCTGATCCAGATTGCGCAGCGAAATACCGTCATCATGGGCCAGGGTATAATCGATGGCGGCGATACGGGCATCGTATTTGCTTAAATTGGTGGCGGTCAGGCCATGGGTGCGGTGCGCCACCGGATCCGGCGCGATGCCCAATTCCTGCTGCAGCGGCCCGACCAACGCCTGCACCACATCCTGACAAAAGCCGGCGCTCTCCTCGATAATGTGCCGTACCGCCGGGGTCACGATGGAATAGAACACCAGCGGACGGACGCCGCTTTGCTGATGCAGCGCGTTAATCTGCTCGCGCACCGCGCGGGCGCGGGTTTCGCTCTCGACGAACGGCAGGGTGTAGAGCGTGGTCGTCAGGGGGAATTGCGACAAAACCGAGTGCCCCACCACTTCGGCGGTGATGGCGGTCCCATCAGAAATAAAAAATACGCTTCTTTCCATGGACGGCTCCCTTACCGGAATGCGGCTTAGTCTTAATTTGGGCGCTGGCACGATTCATATTGGGCGAGCGCACGGCGGATTATGCTAACCTCAAAGTAGGCTTTCCGCCTGTCGTCACGATAGCGACACGATGCTCGTGCACCTACACGATGTCCGTGCCCATAGTTAAAAAGGATGACCCAGATGCCGCAAAATGACAATGTTTCCGAAAATGTGCTGTGGTATGACCAGCTTGGTATGCACGATGTCGACCGGGTAGGCGGGAAAAACGCCTCGCTCGGGGAGATGATTACCCATTTGTCCGCCGTGGGCGTAGCGGTGCCCAATGGATTCGCTACCACCGCCCAGGCATTTAACGATTTCCTCACTCAAAGCGGTATCAACCAACGGATTTATCAACTGCTGGACCAGACCGATATCGATGATGTCGCCGCGCTGAGCAAGGCCGGCAGCCAAATTCGGCAATGGATTATCGACACCCCGTTTCAGCCGGGTCTGGAAGCCGATATTACCGCCTGCTATCAGCAGTTGTCGGCCGATGACGTCGATGCCTCGTTTGCCGTGCGGTCCTCGGCCACCGCGGAAGATATGCCCGATGCGTCCTTTGCCGGTCAGCAGGAAACCTTTCTCAACGTGCAGGGCATTGACGCGGTGATGACCGCCATTAAACACGTGTATGCCTCGCTGTTCAACGACCGGGCCATCTCCTACCGGGTGCATCAGGGTTACGATCACCGCGGCGTGGCGTTGTCGGCGGGGGTACAACGCATGGTGCGCGCCGACCTGGCCGCCTCCGGCGTTATGTTCACCATCGACACCGAGTCGGGCTTCGACCAGGTGGTGTTCATTACCGCCGCCTATGGGCTCGGTGAGATGGTGGTGCAGGGCGCGGTCAATCCCGATGAATTCTACGTGCACAAACCCACGCTGGCCACCGGCCGCCCCGCGGTGGTGCGCCGCAATCTCGGCTCCAAGAAGATCCGCATGGTCTATGCCGACAGCGCGGCCCACGGCGAACAGGTGCGTACCGAACCGGTCCCTGATGCGCTACGCCAGCGTTTTGCCCTGACGGATGACGAAGTGCAGGATCTGGCGCGTCAGGCGATGCTGATTGAGAAGCACTACCAGCGGCCGATGGATATCGAATGGGCCAAGGACGGCCATACCGGCAAGCTTTACATTGTACAGGCGCGGCCGGAAACCGTGCGATCGCGCGGGCAGGTGATGGAGCGTTACCGGCTCGAGCGCCGCGGCGAGGTGATCATCGAAGGCCGCGCCATTGGCCATCGCATTGGCGCGGGTCCGGTTAAGATTATCCACGATATCGGCGAGATGCACCGGATTGAGGCGGGCGATGTGCTGGTGACCGATATGACCGATCCGGATTGGGAGCCGATTATGAAAAAGGCCGCTGCCATCGTCACCAACCGCGGCGGGCGGACGTGCCATGCGGCCATCATCGCCCGCGAGCTGGGTATTCCCGCGGTGGTCGGCTGCGGCGACGCCACCGAGCGCATCGGCGACGGGCAATCGGTTACGGTGTCCTGCGCCGAAGGGGACACCGGCTACGTCTACCAGGAGATACTGCCTTTTGAGGTCGCCCGCTCGGATATTGATGAAATGCCCGCGCTGCCGCTGAAAATCATGATGAACGTGGGAAACCCCGATCGCGCCTTTGATTTCGCCTGCCTGCCCAATGACGGCGTGGGGCTGGCGCGGCTGGAGTTCATCATCAATCGCATGATAGGCGTGCATCCGCGCGCGCTGCTGGAATTCGACCAACAGACGCCGGCCCTGCAGCGCGAAATCACCGACATGATCCACGGCTACGACAGTCCGAAGGAGTACTACATTGCCCGCCTGACGGAAGGGATCGCCACGCTGGGCGCGGCGTTCGCGCCGAAACGCGTTATCGTGCGCCTGTCTGACTTCAAGTCGAATGAATACGCGAATCTGGTGGGCGGCGAGGCCTATGAGCCGGACGAGGAGAACCCGATGCTGGGCTTTCGCGGCGCCGGCCGCTACGTTTCCGACAGCTTCCGCGACTGTTTTGCGCTGGAGTGCGAGGCCGTCAAGCGGGTGCGCAACGAGATGGGGTTGACCAATGTTGAAATCATGATCCCCTTTGTGCGTACCGTGGCACAGGCGCAGGCGGTGGTCGAAGAGCTGGCGCGGCAGGGCTTGAAGCGGGGCGAAAACGGGCTGAAGGTGATCATGATGTGCGAGATCCCCTCCAACGCGCTGTTGGCGGAGCAATTTCTTGCCCACTTCGACGGCTTCTCCATCGGCTCGAACGATATGACACAGCTGGCCCTGGGGCTTGACCGGGATTCCGGTTTGGTGTCGGCGCTGTTCGATGAGCGTGATGACGCGGTCAAGACGCTGTTGTCTCTGGCTATCCGCGCCGCAAAAAAACAGGGCAAATATGTCGGCATCTGCGGGCAGGGGCCGTCCGATCACGAAGACTTCGCCGCCTGGCTGATGGAGGAAGGTATAGACAGTCTGTCGCTCAACCCCGATACCGTGGTTAGCACCTGGCTAAGTCTGGCTAAGAAATAATGGCGCCCCCGGGGCGCGAATTTAGCGTCCCGTCGAAAAACGCGCAGCGAAATAACCGGCGCCGGTCTATTACTACCGGCGCCATTATTTTATGGGATACAAAATTAATTAAAAAAAAGCCCATCATGAGAGATGGGCAAAGACTACACACAGCAATTCTGTCATGCCGGGGAGCATTAAAATCATCACTAAATCATAGAGCTAATAACACGCATAGTAGGGATAAACCGGCGGCACGTCACTCAGATTCATCCTATATAAGCGGCGTGCAACGACAGCGGTCCGGCGCGGGAAAATAACGGTAACGGTAAATAATGGCGGCGGTAAATATCGGTGATAAAATAATTGTTGGCACGGGCTGGACATTATTGTCCCGGCGCACGCCGGGACGACGCGGGATTAATGTAATTCCCTGAGCTGTTTCTCCGGATTGTCGATTTTCTCCGGCGGCGGCGCTTCTTGCATCCAGGCGAACACCAAACGCCAGGATACCGCCAATACTACCGGGCCGATAAACAGGCCTATCATGCCGAAGGCCAGTAAACCGCCCAATACGCCGCACAACACCAGCAGCATCGGCAAATCGGCGCCCATGTGGATGAAAATAGGCCGTAGAATATTGTCTAGGGTCGCCACCACGCAGCTCCACACCAGCAGTACGGTTCCCCAGGTAGTGTCGCCGCTCCAATAAAGCCAAATCATGGCCGGGATCAGCACCGGTAGGGGGCCCAATTGGGCGATACACAACACGAACATGGTGACGGTGAGTACGGTCGCCAGCGGGATGCCGGTGATAGCCAGGCCGATCCCCCCCAGCACGGCCTGAACGATGGCGGTCAGCACTACGCCGAGCGCGACCGCGCGAATGGCCTGCGCGGCCAGCAAAACCGAGGCATCGCCGCGTTCCGCCCCCAGGCGAATGGCGAAATGCCGTACCGCCATCCCCACGCGCTCGCCGCGCAAATACAGCAATACGCTGAACAAAATCATTAAGCCGCAATGCAGCAGCAGGCTACCCAAATTAGCCACCTGACCCAGCAGCCAGCTGGCAGCCTTGCCGATGTAGGGCTGGATCTTGGTCATCAACGGGGCGCTGCCGCCGGAAATCAGCGATTGCCAGGCGCTGTAGAGTTTGCGTCCCACCATCGGGACATCCTGGAGCCAGGCGAGAGTGGGCAAGTTCAGCCGGTCCGGCTGCGACGCCCAGGCCACCAGCGGGGCGCTGTTATCAACGATGCTGCTCACCAGAATCGAGACCGGCAGTACAAACAGCAGCAACAGCAGCAGCGTCATGACCACCACCGCCAAGGAGCGCCGCCCCCAGAGCAAATGCTGTACTTTTATGAGCAGCGGCCAGGTCGCTATTACCACCATCGATGCCCAGGAAAAGCCGAGAATAAAGGGCTGAACCACCCAAAAGCAGCCGAGGGTCATCAGCGCGATAAAGGTGACGCTGAATAACATTCTGGGCAAATCGTGTAGCGGGCGCGGGAAATCCATGAAACACCTTTCTCCTCATACGAGCGACGGGTTGCGAGCGGCCGGAAGCGGGCCGAATCTGGGCTAGTAGCATAATGATGGGGTATATCGGCATTTTTTGACAGAGGCGGATGAAAACTTTCACCGCGTAACGCCGCGGGTCATGCCTGGGCGAGGGATTTTTATTGTCGGCAGGGCATGGATAAAAAAAATATGATAAAACAGTCAAGTTCGGCAGCAGCCGGCGGGGTCGTCATCGCCCTGATGAGGCTTTAACACAATAGGTTTATCGTCCATGCTTCCAAAGATTTCCCAGGCCCCGGGCGTCGACCCGGTGGTGACCGAATTTCTTGCCCAGTTAACGCGCCAAGGATTTACCGGCGATAGCGCGACCGCCTATGCCGACCGTCTGACCATGGCTACCGATAACAGCATCTATCAGCTGTTGCCCGATGCGGTGATTTTTCCCCGCTCGACCGACGATGTGGCGCTGATTGGCCGATTGGCGGAATGGCCGGCCTACCGCGGTCTCACGTTTACCCCGCGCGGCGGCGGCACCGGGACTAACGGGCAATCCCTCAACCGCGGCATTATCGTGGATATGTCGCGCTACATGAACCGCATTTTGGAGGTCAACGTCGAGCAAGGCTGGGTGCGGGTAGAAGCAGGGGTGGTGAAGGATCAGTTGAATCACTATCTTAAACCGCTGGGTTATTTCTTCTCGCCCGAACTGTCCACCAGCAACCGCGCCACCCTCGGCGGGATGATCAACACCGACGCCTCGGGACAGGGATCGCTGGTGTACGGCAAAACCTCTGATCATGTGCTGGGACTGCGGGCGGTGTTGTTGGGCGGTGAACAGCTCGATACCCGCGCGATGCCGTCCGCGGCGGCGCAGGCGCTGACGGCCGAGCCCGGCCGCCTTGGCGACATTTATCGCACGGTATTCGAGCGCTGCCGGCAAAAGCGTGGCCTGATCGTCGAAAAGTTTCCGGATCTTAACCGCTTTTTGACCGGCTACGATTTACGCCATGTGTTCAGCGACGATTTACAAACTTTTGATCTCACGCGTATTCTTACCGGCTCCGAGGGCACGTTAGCGTTCATCACCGAGGCGACGCTTGATATCACGCCCCTGCCGCAGGTGCGCCGCTTGGTGAACGTCAAATACGATTCTTTCGATTCCGCGCTGCGCAACGCCCCGTTTATGCTGGAAGCGCACGCGCTGTCGGTGGAAACCGTCGATTCCAAGGTGCTTAATCTGGCCCGGGAGGATATTGTCTGGGACTCGGTGCGCGAGCTCATCGAGGATGTGCCCGGCCACACGATGCAGGGGCTCAATATCGTCGAGTTCGCCGGTGACGATCGCGCTCTGATAGACCGGCAACTGGCGACGCTGTGCGCAGGGCTGGAGAGTCTCATGGCCGCCGGCGAGGCCGGCGTAATAGGTTACCAGCTGTGCGGCCAGCCCGTGGAAATCGAGCGTATCTACGCCATGCGCAAGAAAGCGGTGGGGTTGCTCGGCAATAGCAAAGGCGCCGCAAAACCTATCCCGTTTGCCGAAGATACCTGCGTACCGCCCCGACATCTGGCGGATTATATCGCTGAATTCCGGGCATTGCTCGATAGCCATCAGCTCAGTTACGGCATGTTCGGCCATGTGGACGCCGGCGTGCTGCATGTGCGCCCGGCGCTGGATATGTGCGATCCGGCGCAAGAAGTGCTCATGAAACAGCTTTCCGATCGCATTGTGGCGCTGACCGCCAAATATGGCGGCCTGCTGTGGGGGGAGCACGGCAAGGGATTTCGCGCCGAGTACAGCCCGGCGTTTTTTGGCGACGAGCTCTACCGTGAGCTGCGCCACATTAAAACGGCGTTCGATCCCGACAACCGGCTGAATCCCGGTAAAATCTGCCCGCCGCTGGCAACCGATGCGCCGATGCTGACGGTGGATGCCGTCAAACGCGGCACCTTCGATCGGCAGATCCCGGTGGCGGTGCGCGGCGCCTGGCGCGGCGCAATGGAGTGCAACGGCAACGGGTTATGCTTTAACTTCGACACCCTGAGCCCCATGTGTCCTTCGATGAAAATCACCGCCAACCGCATCCATTCGCCGAAGGGGCGGGCGACGCTGGTGCGCGAATGGCTGCGGCTGCTGGCGCAGCAGGGCGTTGATCCGCTGCAGTTGGAGCAGGCATTGCCGCGCGGTATCGCCACGCTGCGCGATGTCGCCGCGCGGGTAGGCAACAGCTGGCGGGCGCGGCGCGGCGAGTACGATTTTTCCCACGAGGTGAAAACGGCAATGTCCGGCTGCCTGGCCTGTAAAGCGTGCTCAAGCCAGTGTCCCATTAAAATCGATGTGCCGGGCTTTCGCGCCCGCTTCCTGCAGCTTTACCATAGCCGGTATCTGCGCCCGGTGCGCGATTACCTGGTGGCCGGCGTGGAGGGGTACGCCCCGGTCATGGCCCGCGCGCCGGCGACGTTCAATTTCTTTCTGCGCTGGCAGTTGCTGCGCACCCTTGGCGAACGGGCCGTGGGGATGGTGGATGTGCCGCTGCTGTCGCAGCCCTCGTTGCGCCGACAGGCGGCGGACGTGCTCGCCACGGCCCCGACGCTTGAGCAGTTGGAGCGCATGAGCGTTGACCAGCGCCAGGCGCACGTGCTTATCGTTCAGGATCCGTTTACCAGCTATTATGACGCGCGCGTGGTGGCGGATTTTGTCCGCCTGGTGGTTAAACTGGGCCGCATACCGGTCTTGTTGCCGTTTTCCCCCAACGGGAAAGCGCAGCATATTAAAGGTTTTTTGCGCCGTTTCGCGCGGACCGCCCAACGCACCGCCGATTTCCTCAATCGCATCGCGCGGCTGGAGCTGCCGATGGTGGGGGTCGATCCGGCGTTGGTGCTGTGTTATCGCGATGAGTACCGTGAGGTGCTCGGCGCCGCGCGCGGGGATTTCCAGGTTCAATTGGTGCATGAATGGCTTGCCGACCTGCCGACCCGCGGACAAACGGCATCCCCTGCGGCCGAGGCCGCCGCTCCGGCGGCGCAGGCGCCATGGTATCTGTTCGGTCACTGTACCGAGGCCACGCAGCTGCCGGCAAGCGCCCGGCAATGGCGCGATATTTTCGCCCGTTACGGCGCACGGCTGGAGCCGGTCAGCGTTGGCTGCTGCGGCATGGCGGGCACCTATGGACACGAGAGCGCGAATTACGCCCATTCGCGGGGTATTTATGCGCTATCATGGCAACAGCAACTTGCACAGCTGCCGCGCGGCCGCTGCTTGGCGACCGGTTATTCCTGTCGCAGTCAGGTCAAGCGTATCGAGGGTGAAGGTATTCGCCATCCGCTGCAGGCGCTTTTGGAGATTATCGCATGATTTGGACGCGTACGCCGTCGCTGGAAAGACTCAACCAGGTGGCGCAGGGTTGCATGATAGGCTATCTGGGCATTCGCTACACTCGGCTGGAGGACGACGAGCTGGAGGCGGTCATGCCGGTGGATGAACGCACGCGCCAGCCGTTCGGCATACTCCACGGCGGCGCCTCGGTGGTGCTGGCGGAAACGGTGGGATCCGCCGCCGGCTATCTTTGCACCCGGGGAGATCAGCGGATCGTCGGCCTTGATATCAACGCCAACCATTTGCATAGCGTGCATGACGGCTGGGTGCGCGCGGTGTGCCGCCCGTTTCATCTCGGCCGCACGCGTCAGGTTTGGGATATTCACATCTATGACGAGACGGCGCGCTTAACCTGCGTCTCCCGGCTGACTACCGCCGTGCTGGACGGGCTAAGCGGCTGATGCCGCGCCGGCGCCGGGATTACGGTATCTGCGCCGCCTGCTTCAGGCGCCGCGTTAATAGCGCCGCCAGCACCGCCATCAGCGCGGCGGCAAGATAGATCCACGACATGCCCAGATGTGACATCACCAGCCCGGCGGCCGGCCCGGCCACGCCCAGCGCCAGGTCGAGAAACGCACAATAGGTACCGAGCGCGGTGCCCTGGTTCTGTGCCGGCACCTGTTTCATGGCTTCCACCCCCAGGGCCGGAAACACCAGCGAAAAGCCGGCGCCGGTCAATAGCGCGCCGAGACCGGCGATGGCGGCCGTCGGCGCCGCCCACAGCAGCACCAGCCCCGCGCTTTCAACCACGAAGGACAGCAGCGCCACCCGACGACCGCCGAAACGGCTAATGACATTGCCTAACACCAGCCGTACACCGACAAAGGCGCAGCTCATCAGCGTCAGGGCGAAGGCGGCCCCCTGCCAGCCGCGGTCCGCGTAGTAAAGGGTGATGAAGCTGACGATGACGCCAAATCCGAGCGTGCCAAGCCCCAGCACCAGCCCAAACAGCCAGACTTTGCCCACCACGGCGGTAAACGGAATGCGCTTGCCGGTACTCACGCTCACCGCGGGGCGGCGCAACGCGACCCCCCAGGCGCAGACGCCGGCCAACAGGATAAAACCGCCCGCCAGCGCCAGGCCGCCAAGGCTATTGAGAAACACGCCCAGCGGTGCGCCAATCGCGATGGCGCCGTAGGTGGCCACGCCGTTCCAGGAGATAACCCGGCCGGTATGTCGCTGGCCCACCGCGCCAATCCCCCACAGCATGGACCCGGTGCTGGCGAAGCTTTCGCCCACGCCCAGCAGCAGCCGGCCGGCAAAAAGACAGCCGAGGCTTAGCGCCGGATCGACGCTGGTGGCGCGGGCCAACAGATAGCAGGCGCCGCTCAGGGCGCAGCACAGCAGGCCAATAAGAACAATTTTCTTCGCCCCCAGCAGGTCGGCGCAGCGGCCGGCATAGGGGCGGCTGGCCAGCGTGCTGAAATACTGCACGCTGATGGCAATACCGGCTATCAGCGGACTGAACCCTAGGGTTGTGTGGGTGAACCCCGGCAAAATGGCCAGCGGGATGCCAATGGTTAAATAGCAAATAAAGGTGAAAAAAACGATGGGGATAATGCGCTTATTCAACTCCGGTGCCGTCAGGGACGCGGCGGGGCGGTCGGACGTGGGCATAGCAGGATCCAGCGGGAAAAAACCAGGGCTACAGCATAGCGCTATCGCCCGCGTCAGGGGAAACAAAAATGTCTGCGCGCCGGTGTCGAGGGACCTGCGCCCACGCTAACGCCGGCGGGGGTCACGTTGCGCAGCAATTTCACCGCCGCCAATGCCACGGGCGGCCTGCGCCTGCGCTAACGCCGGCCGGGTGATCCTGGCGCCGGGGAGGGCGTTCCAAGGGGCGGTCATCGTATTCGCTGCGGCGCAGAAGGCGTGGTCGCCCGCGCCGCAACGATGAATGCGCGCGCCGGCGAGGCACAGAAGAGCCTGCCGCCGGCGACGCTTTTGTGATATAATTGTTATCAATACGCGCGACGCAAAGCAAACGCGACGCAGGCGGCGGTAATTAATAGGGCGTCACCAACGCCCAGTTACGTTAATGATAATTATTATCAAATAAAGACAACGGCGCCGCTGCGCTTATTTCCGTCGCATTTTAGGGTTATTTCCCCATTGGCTATTTGCTGAGCGAAAATGACGAATTATTTTTTCGCCTGTTATAAAAATAGTTTATTTCTATGAATATTCGCTTTAGTCACGGGGCAGAAAGTTTTAGTATTAAAAAAACGGTCCTTTCTTTTCATACATACGGAAAATCAGGGTATTAGCGGTGAAATGGCCCTATATAAATTAGGGGAATAGCGGATGAAAACGGCATTTGCCGGCGGTAGTTGCCTCCCTTTCCTGTAAAAACGGCCTATTCCCCTATAAAGGTCAAGGTTGAAGAGAAAATACAACTCTTTAACATAGGCGGGTTTTCCGAGTATCACCAAGTAACGTCATGAGGTAAACCTGATGCAAGTAGACAATAAGGTTGAGACGTTCTCCCTTGAGGAGAATATCTGGCGCGGCCTGACGATAACCGATTCCGCCGCCCATCAGATCCGGCGCCTGGTGGAAAACGACCCCGCCATGCTGGGGTTGCGGCTAAGCGTGAAACAGTCCGGCTGCGCGGGTTTCGGCTATGTGGTGGAAAAGGCCACGCAGTCTGAGGACAGCGACCGGGTTTACGAGCATGACGGCGCCAGATTATATGTGCCGCTGAAAGCGATGCCTTTCATCGACGGCACGGAACTGGACTACGTTCAGGAAGGCCTGAACCACGTGTTTAAATTTAACAATCCCAAAGCTCAGCACGCCTGCGGGTGCGGCGAAAGTTTTGGCCTTTGAGCGATGAATCATTATGGCACGAAGCAATACTGACACCCCTGAGGCGATTGACGCGACTCAACCCTGGGTGAAAAGCGAGCGATATAAAGAAGGCTTCTTTACCCAACTGGCAACCGAAGAACTGGCGCACGGCATCAGCGAAGACGTGGTGCGCGCCATCTCGGCGAAACGCGATGAACCGGAGTGGATGCTGGAGTTTCGTCTTAATGCCTATCGCGCCTGGCTGGAAATGGACGAGCCGCACTGGCTGAAAGCCTACTACAAGCCGCTTGACTATAACGATTACAGCTACTATTCCGCGCCGTCCTGCGGCGCCTGCGACGATACCTGCGGGTCGCAGCCCGGCGCCACGCAGCAATCCGGGGCGGAAGGAGCGAAGAACTATCTCACCGATGAAGTGGAACAGGCGTTCAACCAGTTGGGCGTGCCGGTGCGCGAGGGCAGCGAGGTCGCGGTGGATGCCATTTTCGATTCGGTGTCGGTTTCCACCACCTATCGCCATAAGCTGGCGGAGCAGGGCATTATTTTCTGCTCCTTTGGCGAAGCGATTCATGAACACCCGGAACTGGTGCGCCAATATCTGGGCAGCGTGGTGCCGGCCAACGACAACTTCTTCGCCGCGCTCAATTCGGCGGTCGCCTCCGACGGCACCTTCGTTTATGTGCCGAAAGGCGTGCGCTGTCCAATGGAGCTGTCGACCTATTTCCGCATCAACGCCGCCAAAACCGGTCAGTTTGAACGTACCATTCTTATCGCCGATGAAGGCAGCTATGTCAGCTACATCGAAGGCTGCTCGGCGCCGGTACGCGACAGCTACCAGCTGCATGCGGCCGTAGTGGAAGTTATCGTGTTGAAAGATGCGGAAGTGAAGTATTCCACGGTGCAAAACTGGTTTGCCGGCAGCGAGGCCGAGGGCGGGATCCTCAACTTCGTCACCAAGCGCGCGCTGTGCGCGGGCGAAAACGCCAAAATGTCCTGGACGCAATCCGAAACCGGCTCGGCCATTACCTGGAAGTACCCGAGCGTGATTCTGCGCGGCGACAATTCGGTGGGGGAATTCTTTTCGGTGGCGCTGACCAACGGGCGTCAGCAGGCGGATACCGGCACCAAGATGATCCACATCGGCAAGAATACCCGCTCCACGATTATCTCAAAGGGGATTTCGGCCGGTCAGAGTGAAAACACCTATCGCGGGCTGGTGAAGATCATGCCGACCGCCACTAACGCGCGTAACTTCACCCAGTGTGACTCCATGCTTATCGGCAGCGAATGTGGCGCCCACACGTTCCCTTATGTGGAAGCGCGCAACAACACCGCCCAGTTGGAGCACGAGGCCACCACGTCGCGTATCGGCGAGGATCAGCTGTTTTATTGCCGCCAGCGCGGCATTAGCGAAGATGATGCGATTTCGATGATCGTTAATGGCTTTTGCAAAGACGTGTTCTCCGAGCTGCCGCTGGAGTTTGCCGTGGAAGCACAAAAATTACTGGCTATCAGCCTTGAACACAGCGTGGGCTGAGGCCGCGCTACCGCGTTTGCTGCCCGGACGTCGCAACAGGCCGGGTAAAGGAAAAATGAAACATGTTATCGATTAAAGATTTGAACGTCAGCGTGGAAGACAACGCCATCCTCAAGGGACTGAGCCTGGAAGTAAAACCCGGTGAGGTTCATGCCATCATGGGCCCGAACGGCTCTGGGAAAAGTACCCTGTCAGCGACGCTTGCCGGGCGCGAAGACTATGACGTCACCGCCGGCGAGGTCTTGTTCAAGGGCCGCGATTTGCTGGCGCTGGAGCCGGAAGAGCGCGCCGGGGAAGGCGTATTCATGGCGTTTCAATACCCGGTGGAAATCCCCGGGGTCAGCAACCAGTTTTTCCTGCAAACGGCGGTGAATGCCGTGCGTAAATACCGCGAGCAGCCGCCGCTGGACCGCTTCGATTTCGCCGATTTCATCGAAGCCAAGATTGAACTGCTGAAAATGCCGGCCGACCTGCTGACCCGGTCGGTTAATGTGGGCTTCTCCGGCGGTGAGAAAAAACGTAACGATATCTTGCAAATGGCGGCCCTGGAGCCGGATTTGTGCATCCTGGACGAAACCGACTCCGGTCTGGATATTGATGCGCTGAAAATCGTCGCCCACGGCGTCAATACCCTGCGCGACGGCAAACGGTCTTTTATTATCGTCACGCATTATCAGCGTATTCTGGACTACATCCAACCCGACCACGTTCATGTGCTGTATCAGGGCCGCATTGTGAAATCCGGTGATTTTTCCCTGGTGAAACAGCTTGAGGAGCAAGGCTATGGCTGGCTTACCGAACAACAGTAATGCCCGCGCGCTGACACAGTGGCACCAATTGTTTGCCGGCCAGAGCGCGGCGCGCTCCGCCGAGGCCTATGCCCATTGGCAGGACGTTGAACGCCTGGGGCTGCCCACCCGCCAACACGAGCATTGGAAATACACCCCGCTCGACGGGCTGTTGGCGCATCGTTTTGCTCCCGCCGCCGCCCGCGCGGTTTCCGCCGCTGACCGCGATGCGCTGAGCCTGGGCCTGGACGCCTGCCGTCTGGTGTTTGTCGATGGCCGTTTCGCCCCGGCGCTGAGCGACAGCGACACCGGCCTATGGCATATCGAGGTGGAGCAGGGCGCCGCCAGGCGGTCGCTGCCCGCGCCGATCCAGCCGGAGGTGTTCTTGCATCTGACCGAAAGTCTGAGCCAGGAAACCACCCGCATTCGCCTGCCGGCGGGCAAAGCGGCGGCGCGCCCGTTGTATTTGCTGCACATCAGCCAAGGCAGCGAGGATCAGGAAACGCTGAATACGCTGCACTATCGCCACCATCTCGATATCGGGGCCGGCGCGCAGGGCCAGGTGATTGAACATTTCGTCAGCATGAACGCCCAAGGGCATTTCAGCGGCGCGCGCACCTCCATGGTAGTGGGCGACAACGCGCACCTGAGCCATATCAAACTGGCCTTTGAAAGCCGCGCCAGCTACCACTTCGGCCATAACGACATCAGCGTGGGCCGCGATGCGGTGGTGCGCAGCAGTACGTTTATTCTCGGCGCCGGCTTGACCCGGCATCAGACCAGCGCGCAGCTGAATGGCGAAGGGTCCGATTTGGCGATCAACAGTTTGCTGCTGCCGTCGGGGCAGGATGTCAGCGATACCCGCACCTACCTTGAACACAATAAAGGCTATTGCCTGAGCCGCCAGTTGCATAAGGTGATCGCCCGCGACCGCGGGAAAGGCGTCTTCAACGGCCTGATTAAGGTGGCGAAGCATGCGCTCAAGACCGACGGTCAGATGACCAATAACAACCTGTTGCTCGACCGTCTGGCCGAGGTGGATACCAAACCTCAGTTGGAAATTTACGCCGATGATGTGAAATGCAGCCATGGCGCCACCGTCGGCCGGATCGACGAGGAGCAGATGTTCTATCTGCGTTCGCGCGGTATCACTCACGAGGACGCCCAGCAGATGATAATCTATGCTTTCGCCGCGGAAGTGACGGAAGCGATTGGCCACGATGGGGTGCGCGACACGGTGCTGGCGCGTATCGCCGATGCTTTACAGGGGGTGGCGGCATGACCTATCCCATTGCGCGAATCCGGTCTGATTTTCCTATTCTGGCGCGGCAGGTTAACGACCGGCCGCTGACCTATCTCGACAGCGCGGCGAGTGCGCAAAAGCCTAACGCCGTCATCGATTGTGAAAGCGACTACTATCGCCAGGGATACGCCGCGGTACACCGCGGTATTCATACACTAAGCAGTGAAGCCACGACCCGCATGGAGAACGTGCGGCAACAGGTGGCGCGCTTTATTAACGCCGCGCTGGCGGACGAAATTGTTTTCGTCAAAGGCACCACCGAGGGCATCAATCTGGTGGCCAACAGCTGGGGGCGACACAATCTGCGGCCCGGCGACAATATTGTCATCACCGAGATGGAGCATCACGCCAATATTGTTCCCTGGCAAATGCTCGCCGAGGAAAAGCAGCTGTCGCTGCGCTACCTGCCGCTGCTGCCCGACGGTACCCTCGACATTGCCCGACTGCCGGCATTGATTGACGAACGTACCCGCCTGTTCGCCGTCACCCAGGTATCCAATGTGCTCGGCACCCGCAATCCGCTGCCGGAACTTATCGCCCAGGTGCGCGCGGCGAGCGACGCGCTGGTGTTGGTCGACGGCGCGCAGGGCATCATGCATCAGAAGGTGGACGTGCAGGCGCTGGACTGCGATTTTTATGTGTTCTCTGGGCACAAGCTCTACGGCCCCTCGGGCATTGGTATTCTTTACGCTAAAAAAGCGCTGCTGGACGCCATGCCGCCCTGGGAAGGCGGTGGCTCCATGATCCGCACCGTCAGCTTGACCGAGGGCACTACCTTTAATGATGCGCCCTGGCGTTTCGAGGCGGGTTCGCCCCATACCGCCGGGATGATGGGGCTGGGTGCCGCCATCGACTACGTTGAGCAGGTGGGGCTTGACGCTATTCAGGCCTACGAGCATGAGCTGATGCGCTATACCCTCGAAGCGCTACAGCAGGTGCCGGACCTGACGCTGTACGGGCCCGACGATCGCACCGGCGTCATCGCTTTTAATTTGGGGCAGCATCATGCTTATGATGTTGGCAGTTTTCTTGACCAGTACGGCATCGCCATCCGCACCGGCCACCATTGCGCCATGCCGCTGATGGCGTATTTCCGGGTGGCCAGTATGTGCCGTGCGTCCCTTGCGATGTACACTGACCGCGACGATATTGACCGGCTGGTGGCCGGTCTCGTGCGGGTGCAGCGTTTGCTGGGCTGATTGCCAAACAGGGAGCGAGTAACGATGGCGAATCTGCCTGATAAAGATAAATTGCTGCGCAATTTTTCCCGCTGCGGCAATTGGGAAGAGAAGTACCTGTATATTATCGAGCTGGGCGGCCATTTACCGCCCCTGCCGGCGGGCATGCGCACCGCGGATCATCTTATCGCCGGCTGCCAAAGCCAGGTGTGGATCGTTATGGCGGCTGATGATAATGGCCGCGTCCAGCTGTATGGCGACAGCGATGCCGCGATTGTTAAAGGCCTCATCGCGATGGTGTTTATTCTCTATCAGGGCATGACGCCGGCGGAAATCGTTACCTACGACGTGCGGCCTTTTTTCGACAGCCTGGCGCTCACTCAGCACCTGACGCCGTCCCGGTCGCAGGGGCTGGAGGCCATGGTGCGGGGTATTCGCGCCCAAGCCGCCGCGCAGCCCTAACCGCTTGCGCCGTCCCTGCCGAGACGGCGCGGCCGCAAGGTGCCTTGGTGTCACTTGGTGGTACCCGCTCGGCCCGATGCGCCTGTTACGGCGTAGCGGGCGCGGCGGGCGACGTGCTATTTTCCTATCCCCTGGGGGCAACCTGAATTGTGTCGCCCGTTCTGGCAAGCGACTTGCTTTATCGGCCCTCTATTCCATCTCTTCTCACGCCGGGCTCCTCTCAGTTCAGCTCAAGTCCTTCGCCCCTCTCATAAGTCGTTGTTCTCGCGACGGGAGGCTCGCGCCCGTTTTTATGCGCGGCAGCGACCTGTGCCGCCGCGCTTTCGGACTTCGCTGCATCGCGGCGCAGGCCGTTCATTTGTTACACTGAGGCCTGGCGCCCATCGGCCGTGTTTCATTCCGGCACACCGTGGCGCCGCTTCGCAGGTTACTGACCCAGGATCGCTTATGCTAAATCTCACTAACAGGCTGGCGTGGACGCTGGTCGCCGTGCTGGCCAGCGCGATTAACGCGGCCGACGCCACCGTTTATCCGCTGCCGCCGAACAATAGCCGCCTCATCGGCGAAAATACCACCCACACCGTGATGCAGGATGGCGGTTCGCTGGAGGCGATTGCCGACAAATATAAGATCGGCCTGCTGGCGATGCTGGAGGCCAATCCGGGCACCGACCCCTGGCTGCCGCGGCCGGGAACGGTGTTGACCATTCCCAGCCAAATGCTGTTGCCCGACACGCCGCGCAAGGGCATCGTTATCAACCTCGCCGAATTACGGCTATATTACTACCCGAAAGGGGAAAACACGGTGATTGTTTACCCCATCGGTATCGGTCAACTGGGGCGCAACACGCCGGTTATGGTGACGTCAATCAGCCAAAAAATTCCCAATCCGACCTGGACGCCAACCGCCAACATCCGCAAAATTTATCTCAAAGAGCAGGGTATTACGCTGCCCGCGGTGGTGCCGGCGGGGCCGAAAAACCCGATGGGGCTGTATGCGCTACGGTTGGCGGCCGGTAGCGGCACCTATCTTATTCACGGCACTAACGCCAATTTCGGCATCGGTATGCGGGTCAGCTCTGGCTGTATCCGCTTACGCCCCGACGATATCGAAGCGTTGTTCAATAGCGTGCCGGTGGGCACTCGCGTACAGGTGATTAATGAACCGGTGAAAGTGGCGGTAGAGCCTGACGGCAAGCGGTATGTGGAAGTGCATCAGCCGCTCTCCCGCTCGGAGAAAGACGATCCGCAGACCTCACCGATTCGCTTTAATGCGCGGACGGCAAAATTTGTCGCGCAGCCCGCCACGGATCGCGTCATGGTGAAACAGGCGGTGGCGCGCCGTTCGGGAATGCCGGTATTGATCAATAACGGCGAACCGGTCACGCCTGCGTCTTCCGCAGCCGAGGCGCAAGCGGCGCAAGGCTCGGCCAGCGACCCAGCCCCGGGAGCATAACCCGCCGCGTGGCGAACGGCCGGCCCCTCGGGCTGCGCGAAGAGTATCGCTACCCGTAACAACGGACGCAGCGCCTCGGTCGGCGGCGCGTCCGTTGTTGTTTTGAGTAACGCAGAGAAATAAAGGGACATGCCGAGCGCAGGGCAGGCCGGCGGGCAAGCCGCCATCGAGGCTAAGGGCACGCCCGATGGCCTGCGACAGACCATAGCGTCTGCTGGCGCGCACTCCCAGCCCCGCTGCGGGCATAGCGCTATCGCCGATGCGCGTACTCTCGGGCTAAAGACTATCAGAGGTCATAACGCGCCGCCTGGGGCCCCTGCGGGCATTCATCCCCATAAACTATAGCGCAGCGCCTGCGGACTTATGCTTCGTCAGGGCTACAGCGCAGCGCCCGCGGATAATGATTCGTTAGGGCTATGTGCCGCGTCTGCGGACTTATGCTTCGTCAGGGCTACAGTGCCGCGCCTGCGGATAATCATTCGTCAGGGCTACAATGCCGCGCCTGCGGACTTATGCTTCGTCAGGGCTACAGTGCCGCGCCTGCGGTGCCAGGAAAGGGGAGATAGCGCATCGCGCGCCTGGGACAGGTGTGGGCCCTCGGGCCTGCCGGTAAGGCAAAAAAAAATGGCGCACAAGGTGCGCCATTCCCAATCAAGACCGGAACTCTTACTTACGGTAAGAGGTGGCTTGGTTGTCCAGACGTTGGTTAGCACGGGCAGCGTCGTCTTTAGCAGCCTGTACGTCGGAGCGCAGAGCGTTCACGTCGTTGCTGATCTGGTCAACTTTGGCGTTCAGAGTCTGAACGTCGGAGGACAGCTGATCGATTTTAGCGTTGCTCGAGCAGCCAGCCAGCAGAGTGGAACCCAGAATTACCGCGCCCAGTACCAGTTTAGTACGATTCATTATTAATACCCTCTAGATTGAGTTAATCTCCATGTAGCATTACAAGTATTACACAAACTATTTTCGAATGAGAATAAATTTTGCGAATAAAACGATTAAATTCGATCGACCGCTCAAAGAAACATCTTATTTTACAGAGTGGTTAAAAAAAAACGCCTTAGAAGCCTTGCGGCCATAAGATTTCTCCGATTAAGGCGGCGGCAAAACGTGCTATCGAAATTGGCCGCGCTACCTATTTTATTTCTTTGGCGTGATTCTTTTGTCGGCTCGCCCAATTAGCGGCGACGGCGACGGGGTGGTGGAGGTGAAATAGGGCCAAAGATAAAGTTTCTTTATACCATTCTGGTACCAAATGCGGTATTGCATAGCTGCCCGTTAATTAATAAGTATTACACTTTTTAAATAATACCGGCGACCAACAACAAAAAAGGCCCCTGTATGGACAGGAGCCTGGGATGCAGTCGACGGCCGCCGGGAACGCCGCGTATGAGCTATAAAGGCCATCGCGTCGCCGCGACAGCCAAGAAGGTCTCAGCGGGCGCACCCGCTGCCGATGCTTACAGCATATGCACCGAGGCGGTGTTGGTCGTGCCGCTCGGCACCAGCGCGCCGGACACCATGACGATAATATCGCCTTTAGCCGCCAAGCCGGTTTCTAACGCCATGGCTTTACCGATGCGGTAAAAATCATCGGTCGACGCGATCTCTTCCACTAACTGGCAGGCAACCCCTTTGCTCAGCAGCAACTGGCGGGCGGTCAGCGGATTGGTGGTCAACGCCAGGATTTCCGCTTTCGGGAAATATTTGCGTACCGACTTGGCGGATTTCCCGCCTTCTGTCGCGACCACGATCAAAGGCGATTCCAGTTTTTCCGCGGTTTCCACCGCGCCGCGGCAAACGGCTTCGGTAATGCGCAACTTGCGGCTGTCGTGCTGACCGTCAATACGGCTCGGTAGCATACGATCGGTGCGCTGGCAAATGGTGGCCATAATAGTAACCGCTTCCAGCGGATATTTTCCTTTGGCGCTCTCGCCGGACAGCATCACCGCATCGGTGCCGTCAAGAATGGCGTTGGCCACATCGCCGGCTTCCGCGCGCGTTGGGCGAGGATTTTTGATCATCGAGTCGAGCATCTGGGTGGCGGTAATGACGACCTTGCGCGCCCGGTTACACTTCTCGATCATCATTTTCTGGGCGAAGATGACTTCTTCCACCGGAATTTCGACGCCGAGATCGCCTCTCGCCACCATGATGCCGTCGGACGCTTCCAGAATTTCGTCGAAATTGTTCAGGCCTTCCTGGTTTTCGATTTTAGAGATGATCTGGATATGTTCGCCGCCGTGCTGCTGCAAATGTTCACGAATTTCCAGTACGTCGGAGCGCTTGCGGATAAACGAGGCGGCGATAAAATCCACCCCTTGCTCGCAGCCGAAAATCAGATCGCGTTTGTCTTTTTCCGCCAGCGCCGGTAGGGCAATGGACACGCCAGGCAGATTGACCCCTTTATTTTCGCCGAGATCGCCATTGTTCAGCACCTTGCACACCACCTCATCCTGGGCGACGCTGGTGACGGTCATGCCCAACAGGCCGTCATCCACCAGCACGGTATTGCCTACGGCCAGATCCTGGGTGAAGCCGGGGTAGGTGACCGCCACGCGCTCGCTGTTGCCAACCACGCTCTGATCGGTAGTAAAGGTAAAGGTTTGGCCCGCGCGCAGTGAAACGTCGGCACCGTTTTCAAGCTTCATGGTGCGGATTTCGGGGCCTTTGGTATCCAGCAGGATGGCGGCCTGTTGACCGGTTCTCTTCAGAACCGCGCGCAGATTTTTGATGCGCTGGCCGTGCTCTTCATAGTCGCCGTGGGAGAAGTTAAGACGCATCACGTTCATCCCTGCGTCGAGCAGGCTGGACAGTACCTCTTCGGATTCGGTTTTCGGGCCGATGGTACAAACAATTTTAGTCTTTTTCATAACGTTGATTTCTATAAGTTGTGATGGATGATGAATCTGGTGCATCGCCGGACCAGGCCCGCGATGAAAAAAAAAGCCGCTTGCTAAACCTGCGGTCCATATTTAAGGATAGGTGACAACGCTCGGAACGTAAGGAAAAAAAATAGAACGGCTCAGCCCGGCAGGGCCGGTATGCGCCGGAGGTCAATGCTGTTTTTAGACGTTGGGGGCAAATCAATCGGCGCTAACCCTTCAATTGAAATAACGTTTTGCATTATAGTTATTGGCAGGCGGGAAACAAAGTAAAAACTGGACAATTAATGCGTTAGCACAAAAAAAAGCGTGATTGTGTCATTTTTGCCGCAGATCGTCGCCATCGGCAAAACCCGTTTTGTCACGCGCGGGTGCACATTGTTTAGCCTCATGAAAATACCCGGCGCCGAAGCTGGCGCAGAGGACGCTGGCTGAAGAGAGGCCGTGGGAAACATAGCGCAACATCATCGCTGCACAAACAGTAGCGATTAAAAAAGGAGTCGAGGGAAAAGGGAACGGTAAGATTTGGTGCGTCCGAGTGGACTCGAACCACCGACCCCCACCATGTCAAGGTGGTGCTCTAACCAGCTGAGCTACGGACGCACAAAGAATGGTGCGTTCTAATGGACTCGAACCATCGACCCCCACCATGTCAAGGTGGTGCTCTAACCAACTGAGCTAAGAACGCATTTTGTTGCCTGCTGCCTGCGCGGCAGCGGGACGAATATTAACGGGCTCTATCACGCCTTGCAAGGGGAAAACGCGTTTTTTCCCCCGAACGCCGATTGATTGTCGAGGGAATGTGCATTAAGCCGGCTTTTTCACCGATCAAGAGGCGTCATGCCCCTTAGCGCGCCGCCCGACGCAAAATGCGCGCGGGGGTTTGGCGCTGTAGCCAGCGCATCCGGCACATCATCAAAACGGCGGCTGAGGTCAGACCGACAATAAACCCAATCCAGAAACCGCTGGGACCCATGGCGGGTCGCAGCCAATCCGTCAGCGCCAGCACGTACCCGCACGGCAGGCCGAGCAGCCAATAGGCGGTAAAGGTGATAAAGAAGATCGACCGGGTATCCTTATAGCCGCGCAGCACGCCGTTGCCGATAACCTGGATGGAATCAGAAATCTGATAGAGGGCCGCTAGCAGCATTAAATGCGAGGCCATGGCCACGACCGCCGGCGTATCGTTATACAAGAGCGCAATCCGCTCACGCAGCAGACTGGTAAACAGGGCGGTGCAGCAGGCCAGCGTGACGCCTATCATCAGGCTGGCCCTGGCGCTGACTCGCGCCTGCTCAACATCGCCTTCCCCCAGGCGAAAGCCGATGCGGATGGTGGCCGCCACGCCGATCGATAGCGGCAGCACAAACATGAGCGAGCTGAAATTCAAGGCGATCTGATGGCCGGCCACCGCGATGATGCCCAGCGGCGCGACCAGTAGCGCCACCAGCGCAAACAAGGTGACCTCGAAAAACAGCGAGAGCGCCACCGGCAATCCCAACGTGAACAGTCGCTTTAGCGCTATTGGATCGGGTTTTTGCAGCCCGCCGGTTAAGCGCAAATCGCGAAATGAGCTGGTCCGGCGCATATAGGCGCGCAAGAGCAAAAACATTATCCAGTAAACCGACGCGGTCGCGACGCCGCAGCCGACGCCGCCCAGCGCCGGCATGCCGAGTTTGCCGTGAATGAAAACATAGTTGATGGGAATATTGCTCATCAAACCGATGAAGCCTATCACCATGCCCGGTTTGGTGCGGGAGAGACCTTCGCACTGGCAGCGCAGTACCTGAAAGAACAGATAGCCCGGCGCGCCCCACAGCAGACAGCGCAAGAAGGCGACGGCCTTCTCCGCCAGCGCCGGCTCGACGCTGTGCATATGCTCGATGACAAGATGGCTATTATACAGCAGCACCATGATGACCAGCGCCACGCCCAGCGCCAGCCAGAAGCCCTGACGTATCTGATGGGCAATCCGGTCTCGCCGTCCGGAGCCGTTGAGCTGCGCGATAACCGGCGTTAGCGCCAGCAGCAGGCCGTGACCGAACAAAATGACCGGCAGCCAAATGGAGGTGCCCACCGCTACCGCGGCCATATCGGTGGCGCTTACCGAGCCGGACATAATGGTATCCACGACCCCCATCGCCGTTTGCGATACTTGGGCGAAAATTACCGGGATGGCCAAAGCCAGTAAGATACGCGCTTCCTTAACATAATTTTGCACGCGGACACCTTTGTTGCGAGTGACGAACCGAATTTATTAATGGAACCCGCACGCGTTGACATGGCTGGATCCTTTTAGCGGCATAGTGTAATGCATTTTGTCGACGAAGATAGCAGGAAAATGACGCGATATAAGGGGCATAGCCTCTATGGTATCCTGTCAGTATTTGGAATTCGTCATATTATGGGGCAAACTGAGCGCCGAGTTATTCGGTGTAGCCAGATGAGGAAAACGCATGTTTACGGGGATTGTTCAGGCCACCGCGCCCATTACCGCGATTGAGGAAAAAGACCATTTTCGTACCCATCACGTCCGCCTGCCGGCGGCGCTGTTGCCGGGTTTGACCATCGGCGCGTCGGTGGCCCATAACGGCTGTTGCCTGACGGTGACCGGCATCGCGGGCGACGTGGTCAGCTTCGATCTGATGAAAGAAACGCTCCGGCTGACCAACTTAGGCACGCTTAAGGTCGGCGATGAGATCAACCTGGAACGGGCTGCGACCCTGCAGGCGGAGATTGGCGGTCATCTGATGTCAGGGCATATTATCTGCACCGCCGAGTTGACCAAAATCGTGACCTCGGAGAACAATCGGCAAATTTGGTTTTCCTTGCCGGACAGGGCGCTGATGAAATACATCCTGCATAAGGGTTATATCGGCGTTGACGGTATTAGCCTGACGGTAGGCGAAGTCGCGGGCAACCGTTTTTGCGTACATTTAATTCCTGAAACGTTGCTGCGCACCACGCTCGGTAAGAAACGACTCGGCGATAGCGTCAATATCGAAATTGACCCGCAGACGCAGGCGATTGTCGACACCGTAGAGCGGGTTTTGGCGGCGCGCGAGCGCGCCTGACCCAGATGGGCGGCGGCGCGGTCTGACAGCGCCGTCATATGCGCCGGCAGCCATGACGGCGCAACGTTGTTTACCGCGCGACGCGCAGACCGCCTTCGACGCCCCGAGGGCTGAACAGAACCTGCCATAGCTGGATATTGCGGGCGCGGAACGCGCCGGCGCAGGCCTGTAAGTAGTAAACAAACATGCGGTAAAAACGTTCGGAATAATTGCCCTGCAACGTCGGCCAGGCGGCGATGAAGCGTTCATGCCAGGCCATGAGCGTGCGATCATAATCCGCGCCGAAATTATGCCAGTCTTCCATGACGAAATGGGGCTCGCTGGCATCGGCAATATGCCGTACGGACGGCAGGCAGCCGTTCGGGAAGATATATCTGTTAATCCACGGATCCACATTCATATCGGTCCGGTTCGCGCCGATGGTGTGCAGCAAAAACAGACCGTCGGGTTTCAGATTACGGGCCACCACATCGAAATAGGTTGGGTAGTTTTTCGGCCCCACGTGCTCGAACATCCCTACCGAGACAATGCGATCGAATTGCAAATTTAAATCGCGATAATCCTGCAACAAAATCGTGACATCTTGCCCTGCGCAGCGCGTTTGCGCCAGCTTTTGCTGCTCGGCCGAGATAGTGACGCCGTGGACTTTAACGCCATAATGTTGTGCCGCATAATTCGCCAGACCGCCCCAGCCGCAACCGACATCCAATAGCGACATCCCCGGCTGCAATTGCAGTTTCTGGCAAATCATCTCCAGTTTATTTTGCTGGGCCTGCTCAAGGCTGGCGGCATGAGGCCAATAACCGCAGGAATATTGCATATACGGATCGAGCATCAGCGAAAAGAGGTCATTGCCTAAATCGTAATGTTCTTTACCGACGATCCAGGCCCTTTTGCGCGATTGGAGATTAGTCAGGCGCGCCGCGGCGACGCGTAGGGTATCTTTTAAATGATGGGGGAGCTTATTTTCCAGTCCGCTGCGCAACGCACGCTGAAAAAACATATCCAGCCGTTCGCAATCCCACCAGCCATCCATGTAACTTTCACCTAAACCCAGTGAACCGTCCTGTAGTACGCGCTTAAAAAAATCCGGGTTGTTGACGCGAATATCGAATGGACGGGATCCATTGATTTCAATGTCGGCTTCAGCGAGTAATTCATGGACGATGCGATACCAAGCGTTATCCTGAAAGCTCAGGTCTTCAACACACGAGGAACTCATAGCTTCTCCATCACCTTTCTTCTAAAAATACCTCGTCAGGAAGAGCCAGGCGCTGCCTGCGAGCTTTTATAAGAATCCACGGTAAGCCGTGGTGTCTGATACGACAAATTAACAGAGGAATAGAAACTCAGAATGGTTGTTAAACCGGCTGCTTTGCACGAAAAAAGCATGCATGAGTAAACATCAGGTCCCTAAAGCAAAATGAATAAACAACTCGTTATAATTGTTAACGTAATTGAGTATAAGCCTGCATCCGGCTTTAGACAACTCCAAAAACAGCAATAGGAATAATAGCCTAAGTTAATGATAACTTTGGGAAACAGTTACACTCCTCAAAGAGTTAGTGCGCCTAAAGAGTTATTATTCATTTCCGCGTCGCGGGGAAATTGACGCGGCCAGGTAGCGCGTAAAACGCCGTGCATAATGGCCAATGCCGCCGCAAACACGGGGCCTCAGCCATCGACGGCACTGGATTAGCGGTTACGGTAGGGGCCATCGGCCACCGAACAGCGCTCCACCAGGGTGGGATGAACCTCGATCGTCTGCGCGGCTTCCCGCTTGCTGATGATCCTATCAAGCAGCATGGTCAGCGCGGATTCCCCTAATACGGCCTTGGGCTGATCCACCGTGGTAAGCGCGGGGGTGAAATACCGCGAGTGGCTGACATTATCGTAGCCTATCAGTGAAATGTCTTGCGGTACGCGCAGCCCATGCTCGTGGATGGCGCACAATGCGCCCATCGCCATCTCGTCGCCGCCGCAAAATATCGCGCTGGGACGGTGGGACTGGGCCAGAATATGTTGCATGGCGCGATAACCGGAAGCCGGCTCGAAATCACCTTGAACAATCCAGGCCTGGTTGGGCAGAATATCGGCCTCTTTTAACGCATGAAGATAACCGCGGTGGCGCCCGCCGCCGGTATTGCGCGCCAGCTGGCCGGGAATGGCGCCAATATCCCGGTGGCCGCGATCGAGTAAATAGCGGGTGGCCATATAACCGCCGGCAAAGGCATTATCGACGATAGTATCGGTAAAATCGCCGCGCACCTCACCCCAATCCATCACCACCATGGGAATATGGCGATATTCTTCCAATAGCCGCAACAGGGCTTCGGGGTATTCGGCGCACATCACCAACAGCCCATCGACCCGCTTTTGCGCCAGCATTTGCAAATAGGCCTGCTGTTTCGATGTTTCGTTGTGGGAATTGCACAGGATAAGGGTGTAGCCTTTGGCAAAACAGTGATGCTCTATGGATTCAATTATCTCGGCGAAATAGGGGGCTTCGCTGGTGCTGGCCAACAGACCGATGGATTTGGTGCGGTTGACCTTCAGGCTGCGCGCCACCGCGCTGGGGGAATAGCTGAGCTGTTTGATGGCGTCCCATACGGCGCGTTTGGTCTCCGGCGCCACGAAGCGGGTTTTATTAATCACATGGGAAACCGTAGTCGTTGATACCCCCGCGTGTTTGGCTACATCTTTTATGGTTGCCATCTCTAAACTACTCCTGGATCCCTCGGCAGCAGGGGATAATGCTATGTGAATCGTTTGCCTGCCAACAAAAGGCAATTTTCCTCGATTTGTCGAGAAAGTGAAAGCGTTATATGCGTTGAGCCGCCGGCGGGACATGCTTTTTGGCCACGGTTATGGCAAGATAGAGAACGAATACCGACTAACTTAGCCACCTGACGCAGAAGCGTTAAAAGGAAATATCATGAGCCGCGATTTTGCTTGGTCGTTAACGACTACCGTCTTTTCGCTGTTGGTCATTATTATCTTCAGCTTTACCGCCGTATTGAATTGATCGCGTTTGGCGCCGCGCCAAACTTCACCCAGACGGTAAAAAGGGCTCCAGGCCCTTTTTTTTGTCATCTTTAAACCACTTCTAGGGAGCTGGATCGAATTGCGGCCCAGGAACGGCGCGCGGATCGGCACGGTGAACTGGCGCGGACGTCAAAAGGCCCTTAGGACCTACGCTGCGACGGCAAGGGGGAGAGGCTGTCGCGCGTGGCCGTCAGCGAATGGTGGTGGGCGTCATCACGCGGCGGGCGCCGACATAATGATCCTGCCAATAATCTTCGCTCAGGTAGCTGATACGGATGTCACGCCCGGTGCGGGGTGACTGAATGAAACGGCCATTGCCCAGATAAACCCCGACATGATCCGCCGTGCCGCGGTTGCGGATGCGGAAAAAGACCAGATCGCCGCTTTCCAACTCGCTCTTTTTCACCGGCGCTGCATCCCGCAGGTGGTACATTTCGTTCGCGGTACGGGGCAGCGGCACGCGGATTAAGTCTTTATAGGCGTAGTAAATCAACCCGCTGCAATCGAATCCGGTGGTCGGCGATTTACCGCCCCAACGATAGGGCTTGCCCACCTGCGACATCAGTTTGGCCATCGCCGTTAATTTGGCGTGCTGGTAGCGAACCTTGTGGCTTTCGCTCATGCGCAATGGCTGCGCGTCTGCCGCCATGGCCGTCGTCCGGGCTTGCGCGCCGCCGCGATGGCGTCCATAGGCTTTCTTCAGCCCTTTGCCGGCGGCCTGGTTATGCGCCAGACGCGTATTTTCACGTTGGCGGCGGGAAGACGTAATGGGGCTTTTACCCACCTTCACGGCGGCGGTTTTATCGCTGGTGACGCTTTTCGTTTTCGCCCGCTGCCCGGCGGCGTGCGTTTTTGCGGCGGTGGTTTTGCCGGCGGTTGGCGCTGTGTCGGCGGGGGGCGTTTTGGTGGCGACGGCCTTGCGGGGTTTCACCACGGCGGATTTTAACTTGGGATTACCCAAATGCTCGCTCTCGGTGCTGCGGGTCTTTTTTTGCAGCTTAACGGGCTTGCGCTTGCGTCGGTCATCGGTTTTCGCCGCGCTGGCCTGCGATTTACGTTGATCGGCATTGACTCCCGCATTCGGCGCGGCGTGCGCGAGATTGAGAAAGAGCTGGGTAAACAGCAGCACAAAAAGCGTAAAGCATAAACGCATGATAAACGCTATCCTCTGTGGCCCAAGGTCGGGGGAAAATGACGGCTCAGCTGAATTTAAGCTATTTGCGGTTCTAATGCATCCGTATTTTCCTACAGATTGTGAATAAACGTGAATAACATGCGCGATGCGGCATTTTTGCGCGCGGGCAGCCGTAAAAAGCAACGGTTTTACAGCCCGTTAAACGCCCTAGTCGCAAATCTGCGCCGCCGCAAGGGCAGACCCGGCGTTCGTGCCCGTTGTATCACGGCCGGGGCGGCTGAAGCCCGCCTGCGGGGCTAACGTGAAAAAAGCATTTAAATGTTCCCCCCGGAATCGTTAGAATAGTGAATTACGTCAGACCCGATGCATGATAAATAAAAGCCAGC
This sequence comes from Sodalis praecaptivus, assembly GCF_000517425.1. Taxonomy (NCBI): domain Bacteria; kingdom Pseudomonadati; phylum Pseudomonadota; class Gammaproteobacteria; order Enterobacterales; family Bruguierivoracaceae; genus Sodalis; species Sodalis praecaptivus. The sequence goes on along the minus strand of NZ_CP006569.1, from coordinate 2,339,138 downwards.
CACTGGCTTAAGGAAGCGAGACAATGACCACGACTATCGAAAAAATTCAGCAACAGATCGCCGAGAATCCGATTCTTCTGTACATGAAGGGCTCGCCTAAATTACCGGGCTGCGGTTTTTCCGCCCAGGCGGTACAGGCGCTGTCCGCCTGCGGTGAGCGTTTTGCCTATGTCGATGTGCTGACCAATCCGGATATCCGCGCTGAACTGCCAAAATTCGCCAACTGGCCGACCTTCCCGCAGCTGTGGGTGGACGGCGAGCTTATCGGCGGCTGCGACATCGTCATTGAAATGTACCAGCGCGGCGAGCTGCAGCCGCTGATTAAAGAAACGGCGGTAAAATACAATTCGCAAGCGGATAACGCGCAGTAACGGGTGGAATGTGCGCACTATAGCGCGCCGTCCCGATGCCGTCCGGCGCTAATGCGCCACGGCCGAGAGACCGCCTCGGCGCTATCGCACCCAAAACCACCCAAGGCACAGCGGGTGGTTTTTTTTGCCTCTCAGCGTGCCGGGCGCGGGGCAGTGCGGGCGTCATCGCCGCCCGGCATGCCCTGCGGCGTTCGCTAGGCAACCTCTCAAGCGCCAAGGCGCCGTACCATCCCCATGACGCCCCGGGGACGGGCAGGTGGTGTGCCCTGCAAGCGCCAAAGCCCTGTCATTGTCCGCGCGGACGGCCCGCGGCGTGGCAGCGTTTACAGATCGATAGCGGGGTTGGCGCGATCCTGCGCGGCGCAAGCCTCCTCTTCGGCGTCACCCGTGGCGGGTAGTGCGACCGGCCAGCCGCCCAGACGTTTCCAGCGATTGACCAATTCACAAAACAGGGTCGCGGTACGTTCGGTATCATAGAGCGCCGAATGCGCTTCACCGCTGTCAAAGGCAATGCCGGCGGCGCTACAGGCTTTCGCCAGTACGGTCTGGCCGAGCACCAGCCCGCTGAGCGCCGCCGTATCAAAGGTGGCGAAGGGATGGAAAGGGTTGCGTTTCAGGCCGGCGCGACCGGCGGCGGCCATGAGAAAGCTGTGATCAAAAGCCGCATTGTGGGCGACTATAATGGCGCGGTTGCAGTCCTGATCTTTAATTCCTTTACGTACCAGTTTGAAGATTTCATGCAAGGCTTCATATTCGGTTACCGCGCCGCGCAGGGGGTTGTGCGGATCGATACCGTTAAAGGCCAGCGCTTCCGGCTGCAGCAGCGCGCCGGGGAAAGGGTCGACGTGGAAATGCAGGGTGTTGTCGGCGTGCAGCCAGCCGTCATTATCCATTTTCAGGGTGACGGCGGCGATTTCTAGCAGGGCATCGGTCCCGGCGTTGAATCCCGCGGTTTCCACATCAATGACAACGGGATAAAAGCCGCGAAAGCGGGCGCGGAGGGTGTTCAGATCGTCTATTTCAGCCATGCCAGTTCTTATGTTCAGCGAATTCAGCCGCCATTATGGCAAATTTTGGCGCGGCTTGCATGGCGAGTTATGCCCGCGCGGCGCGGAATACCGGCCGTGAACCCCCAGGTCCCGGCCGCGCGTACGCTGCTTAATTGCCGACGCCTTGACCGGCGTGTTTGTTTTCAATCAATTCGATTTTATAACCGTCCGGATCTTCAATAAAGGCGATAACGGTCGTTCCGCCTTTCACCGGCCCGGCTTCGCGGGTTACTTTGCCACCGGCCTGGCGAATGCGTTCGCAGGCGGCCGCCGCATTGTCCACGCCCAAGGCGATATGGCCATAGGCGCTGCCCAAATCGTAACTCTCCACGCCCCAGTTATAGGTCAGCTCGATGACCGCGCCTTCGCTCTCGTCGGTATACCCTACAAACGCCAACGTATATTTGTATTCCGGATTTTCGCTGGTGCGCAGCAATCGCATTTCAAGGGTTTTGGTGTAAAAATCGATGGAGCGTTGTAAATCGCCTACCCGCAGCATGGTATGTAATAAACGCATAATGTCCTCTTGAGCCATCACGGTCGGTGCGGCCGTGTTAAGTGAAGAGACTTCAGTATAGCCTGCGGGGTGAAACCGGTTCAATGCCGCCCGTTAGCACAGATTGCCGGTACGCTCGGTAAAAAATAACTTGCCAGCGAAGACAATGCCGTCTTCAATTTATAGGCGAGAGGAGGACGTGTGGCGGAACAACTTGAATTTTTCAGCCTGCCCAATCCCTGCCGCGGCGTGTGCCAATCGGATGCCCGCGGCTATTGCCTCGGCTGCCTGCGCAGCCGGGACGAGCGTTTTCAGTGGGGCGGGATGAGCGACAATCAAAAACGCGAGGTGCTGCGGCTTTGCCACCAGCGCTATCTGCGCCTGCGCCGCGCCGCGGCCGCTGGGCACGAACCGCCGCCGGACGCGCCGGAACAACCCTCCTTGTTTTAACCGCCGCGGTGCCGAATCCCAGCGCTAGGCGCACCGGTGCCTTAAGCCCGCCGGCTCGATGCGCCTGTCTGGATTAGCGGTCTTGAGCTCGCGGTTAAGTATGCCGTCGCTATCGGGTGTAGCATAGCGCATTATGTTTGTCCGGCGGGGGGCCGGGCGCCAGCGCCAGGCCGCGTAGGTTGTCTGGCGCGGGGGCGAGGGTCTGGTCGCGGCAAAACGGCCGCCGGCGATGTCCGCACAATTTAAGGGGATAACCCGCGAAAATCGCTATCCGAAATAAAACCTAACGCGAAGAGATAATAAATGGTTTTCGGTCCGATGCGGTATGGATAATCCTTTGTTGTCGGGCGACAATAGCCAAGCGGAAGGCGTATTTCCTGAAAGGAGAAAACAATTTAACGCAGGGGAAATAACATCAGATTTTGGTGATAATTAGTTAAAAAATAGCCATGAAGCTGTGGTTTTTTTCTCCATAATAATTTCTAATGTATTAAATAGTTATTTATATATTTAAATTACAATATGCTACTGAATACATGGGATATTGATATTTGTTATATCTTCATTTAACTTAAATTAACAATAAACTACGTATGTGGCAATAATAGTGTTACAGTTATGAATAAACCGTCCGGCCCGTCAGCGTGAAAGCCGGCTGCGCTGGCTTCTGCGGGGAGACCCTGACTGTCTGCCAGCGCGTTTAAACCACAAGGGAATCAGTGGGGGCAGAACGCCGCGTTTCCCGACCCGATCGGGAAAGTACGTCGCAAACGGCGCGTGTGTGTGACGTCCAATTTTTATTAAGGAAGAATATGCCGCTTACATCGATCTCTACATAATGCTTAGGTTATGGGTATATATATTTGTAATTTGCTCATCCACCCATTAGGATGGAGGGGAATCCAGGGAGCAAGCTTAATCAGCTTAATTATAAGGAGAGAGAATTGGAATCGCCATTAGGATCAGATTTGGCGCGACTTGTTCGAGTATGGCGCGCTTTAATTGACCACCGCTTAAAGCCTTTAGAACTCACACAGACGCATTGGATCACTTTACATAATATTTGCCAGTTACCCCCTGAGCAGTCTCAGATTCAACTGGCGAAGGCTATCGGCATCGAACAGCCATCGTTGGTGCGGACGCTGGATCAGCTCGAAGAAAAAGGGCTTATCACTCGGCACACCTGCGCCAATGACCGCCGGGCGAAGCGGATCAAACTGACCGAATCTGCTGACCCTATTATCAAAGAAGTGAACAATGTTATCGACAGCACTCGAGATGAAATTCTCAATGGCATTAGCCAGGAGGAGATTCAGTTGCTGAGCAATATGATTGCCAAACTGGAAAAAAATATTCTGGAGCTATATAACAAGTCTTGATGCGTTACGTCCACGGCACTGACGTGAGCAAAAAAACCGGCCCTAGGGCCGGTTTTTTGTTGAGCGCAAGCGGGGGATTAACGCGGTGAAACGGTGATGGTGCGGCCGTTGCTGGCCAGCGCCACGCGTTGTCCCACGCTGAAGCGGGTATTGCCCTGTTTCTGCACCACCATAATGGTGTTGCCGTCATCTTTACGCACTTCAAGCTCCACGCCCTGGGTCCGGTTTACCGCGCCTTCGACGCTTGAACCGGCTACGCCGCCGGCGACGGCGCCCGCCGCGGTGGCCAGGCTGCGGCCGCTGCCGCCCCCGACGGTATTCCCTAAGAACCCGCCCAGTACCGCGCCGCCGATAGCGCCTATGACATTGGAGTCTTCACCGCCCTGAATCTGCACCGGCCGTACCCCAACCAGGGTACCGTACGTCACGCTTTGAACCTGTTTGGCCTCAGAGGCGGAATAAACATCGCCGGACAGCGTGCTGTTATTGGCGCAACCCGCCAGCGTCATACCGGCCAGGGCCACCACGATCAAACGTTTCATCATAAAAAACTCCAGTTAACATGCCGTTCTGCGAGGCAACCCCGGACAGAAGCGGATAATCGATTAAAACTTCATGCGCCGGTGTAGGGGATCGAACTGCCCTGTAACGCGCAGAGACTACAGACAATTATATCGAAAAAAAGATAAACTGCGAATAAACGAACTAAGATAGTTAGTTAATTGAATTGTTATGACACTAAGTGCATGTCATATAATTCCTTAATCAGTATAAACCTGGCGTTTTGCGTGAATTTTCATGGCCTCCTGCCGTAAAGCTGGGTAACTTACCCTTTATCTGTCACATTCCCGCACAAGGGAGAGGGAGTGAAATGAGAACCGGCCGATATATAGGCATTATGTCCGGCACTAGCCTGGACGGTATCGATGTGGTGCTGGCAGCGATCGATGAGCATACCGTGGCGCAGCAGGCCCGCTATTGCCATCCGATCCCGTTGCCCATCAAACAGCAGATCCTGGCGATGTGCCAGGGCCAGGCGGTAACCCTTTCGCAGTTCGGACAATTGGACACCCGGCTTGGCATTTTGTTCGCCGAGGCGGCGCTAAGTTTATTGCGGCAGACCGGCGTGGCGCCGCGCGAGGTGACGGCTATCGCGTGTCACGGCCAAACCGTTTGGCATGAGCCGGACGGCGCCGCCCCCTGTACCCTGCAAATCGGGGATAATAACCGCATTGCCGCCATGACCGGTATCACTACCGTAGGTGATTTTCGCCGGCGCGATATGGCGCTGGGCGGCCAGGGGGCGCCGCTGGTGCCGGCGTTTCATCACGCGCTGCTGGCGCATCCCCAGGAACGGCGCATGGTATTGAACATCGGCGGTATCGCCAATCTGTCGTTGCTGCTGCCGGGCCAGCCGATCCGCGGCTATGACACCGGCCCTGGCAATATGCTGCTAGACGCCTGGACCTGGCGGCACCGTAAAGCGCCTTATGACCAGGACGGCCGATGGGGGAGCAGCGGGCAAGTTCATCAGGGGCTGTTGCAGCATCTTTTGGCCGACGGGTATTTTCTGCGCCCGGCACCGAAAAGTACCGGCAGGGAGTATTTCAATCTCGGCTGGTTGGAGCGCCATCTGGCGCGTTTCGGCCCGATTCCCGCCCAGGATGTGCAGGCGACGCTGGCGGAGCTGACCGCGCAGACCATCGCGCAGCAGGTGTTGTTGTGCGGCGGCTGTGAACATTTGCTGGTCTGCGGCGGCGGCGCGCGCAATCCGCTGGTTATGCATCGTCTGTCGGCGCTGCTGCCGGGCATTGAGGTCAGCTCTACCGATAAATTCGGCGTGAGCGGCGATGATATGGAAGCGCTGGCCTTCGCCTGGCTGGCGTTTCGGACTTTGTCCGGGTTGCCGGGCAATCTTCCCTCCGTCACGGGCGCGCGGGAGGAAACGCTGCTGGGGGCCATCTACCCGGTCACGGCCCCGGCGGGGGAGAAATAACCTTGGCCGGCGCGGGGTACGCCGGGCGTTCACCGGCCTCTGACGGCCCTGTATAAATCATAAAAAGGAGATCAAGATGATGCGAAACCCGATGGTGATCCTCTCCCTGGCGCTGGCCGCTTCGGCCTGTAGCTATCCCGGCGGTCGGTCCGCGCAAACGGAAACCTTGCATTATCAGTGCGGCACGCTGCCGCTGACCGTGACGTTGGATAACGTTCACGAGCGGGTGAACTTTATCCTTGACGGCCAGCAGTTGAGTTTGCCGCAGGTTGCCACCGCTTCCGGCGCCCGCTATAGCGATGGCCAATACAGCTTCTGGTCGAAGGGCGAGCGGGCGTTTATCGAGCGACAAGACAAAATCATCGTCGATGATTGTGTCATCCAGAGCGCGGCGGGTAAATGATTGAGATTTTCAGCGTCACGGCGCACAATAACGGCTTTCATTGCCGCCTTTTCAGCAAATTATGACTGAACATTCAATCGATATTGCCGCCCTGCGCAGGGAATATACCCGGGGCGGGCTGCGTCGCGCCGATTTAACGGCGGAGCCGATGGCTTTGTTCGAGCAGTGGCTCAAGCAAGCCTGCGCCGCGCAGCTTCCCGATGCCACCGCCATGAGCGTGGGTACCGTGGACGCGGACGGTCAGCCGTACCAGCGGCTGGTATTGCTTAAACATTTCGACAGCCAGGGTATGGTGTTCTACACCAATCTCGGCAGCCGCAAAGCGACGCATTTAGCGCATAACCCCCGCATCAGCCTGCACTTTCCCTGGCACGCGCTGGAGCGGCAGGTTCTGGTGCTGGGCCGCGCGGAGCGGCTCTCGGTTATCGAGGTGATGAAGTACTTTCACAGCCGCCCGCGCGACAGCCAGATAGGCGCCTGGGTTTCGCGGCAATCCAGCCGGATCTCCGCCCGCGGCGTGTTGGAAAGTAAGTTCCTGGAGCTGAAACAGAAATTTGCTCAGGGCGCGGTGCCGCTGCCCAGCTTCTGGGGCGGTTATCGGGTCACTATCGATGCGATGGAATTCTGGCAGGGCGGTGAACATCGCTTGCACGACAGATTTCTCTATCGGCGTGAAGAGGGCGGTTGGCACATTGATCGGCTGGCGCCCTAGCCGAAACGGTTGGCGCCGTCACCGAAGCGCCGGGCATTGCACCTGCCCGCGGCGCCGGTGCCACGATAACGTATTTTAAGGACAGGGTCTGGCGCGCTGGTGAAAACCGGCGCGGGCCGCGGTGTCCTTTTTTTCTCTTTCTTGATAATGGAGTTTTTGATGGCAAGCAGTAACCTAATACAACAATTGCAAGAGCGGGGCCTGATTGCCCAGGTCACGGACGAGACGGCGCTGGCCGAGCGGTTGGCGGCTGGGCCGATCGCGCTATATTGCGGCTTCGATCCCACCGCCGACAGCTTGCATTTGGGACATCTGGTGCCCTTGCTGTGCCTCAAACGCTTTCAACTGGCCGGCCACCGTCCGGTGGCGCTGGTGGGGGGGGCTACCGGGCTCATCGGCGATCCCAGCTTCAAAGCGACCGAGCGCAAGCTCAATACCGCGGAAACCGTCCAGGAATGGGTAGAAAAAATCAAACGCCAGGTATCGCCGTTCCTCGATTTTGATTGTGGCGAAAATAGCGCCATCGCCGCCAACAATTATGATTGGTTTGGCTCGATGAACGTGCTGACCTTTCTGCGCGATATCGGTAAGCACTTTTCCGTCAATCAGATGATCAATAAAGAAGCGGTGAAGCAGCGGTTGAACCGCGATGACAGCGGCATTTCCTTTACCGAGTTCTCTTATAATTTGTTGCAGGGCTACGATTTCGCCTGCCTGAATAAGCAATATGGTGTGGCGCTACAGATTGGTGGCTCGGATCAGTGGGGGAACATTACCTCCGGCATCGATTTGACGCGCAGGCTGCACCAAAACACGGTGTATGGCCTGACGGTGCCGCTTATCACCAAAGCGGACGGCACCAAATTCGGCAAGACCGAGGGCGGCGCGGTGTGGCTGGATCCCAGCAAGACCAGCCCCTATAAGTTTTATCAGTTTTGGATCAATACCGCCGACAGCGACGTGTATCGCTTCTTGAAATTCTTCACCTTCCTGTCGCTTTCCGCTATTGAGGCGCTGGAACAAGAAGATCGCGCCAGCGACAAAGCCCCTCGCGCCCAATATGTGCTGGCGGAAGAGGTCACCCGCATGGTTCACGGCGAGCAAGGGTTGGCGGCGGCGAAGCGTATTACCGCTAGCCTGTTCACCGGTGCGCTGGCGGACCTGACCGAGGAGGATTTCGCCCAATTGGCGCAGGACGGCATGCCGACGATCGCCCTTGAGCGCGGCGCGGATTTACAGCAGGCGCTGGTGGCGGCTGAACTGGTGCCGTCGCGCGGCCAGGCCCGTACCATGATAAGTTCCAACGCGGTGGCGGTAAACGGCGAAAAACAGGCATCGCCGGAGTATGTGTTTAACGACGCCGATAGGCTGTATGGTCGTTATACCCTGCTGCGCCGGGGTAAAAAACACTACTGTCTGCTCAACTGGCAATAGCGGGATTTCCGGTAGGGGGCTTCGGGCCCCTTTCTTCTGTGTGACGGCCGCAGGCCGAAGGTGTGTAAGGCGATTTTTTTGATGAAGAATGTTCTCTCTATCCAGTCTCACGTGGTTTACGGTCATGCGGGCAATAGCTCCGCGGTATTTCCCATGCGCCGGATGGGCGTTAATGTGTGGCCGCTCAATACCGTGCAGTTTTCTAACCACACCCAGTATGGTCAGTGGACCGGCTGCGTGATGCCCGCGACGCACCTGACGGAGATTGTGAAAGGGATAGCGGCAATTGATGGTCTCAAGCGCTGTGATGCGGTGCTGAGCGGCTATATTGGCGCGCCGGAGCAGGGAGAGCATATCTTGACTATTGTGCAGCAGGTGAAAAAGGCAAACCCCGCCGCTCTGTACCTGCTGGATCCGGTGATGGGCGACCCGGACAAGGGATGTATCGTTGCGCCGGGCGTGGCGGAATTCCACTGCAAAGCCGGGCTGCTGGCCGCCGATATTATCGCGCCGAATTTGCTAGAACTGGAGCAGCTTAGCGGACATCGCGTAACTTCGGTGGATGAGGCGGTGGCTACCGCCCGCGAGCTGATTCAGCGCGGACCGCGCATGGTGCTGGTAAAACATCTCAGTTACGCCGGTTATGATCCCCAAAGTTTTGAAATGGTGCTGGTTACCGCCGACCAAGCCTGGCATACCCGTCGACCGCTGGTGGATTTTGGCGCCCGTAAGCCGGTGGGGGTGGGGGATCTCACCAGCGGCCTGCTGTTGGTGAATCTACTAAAGGGATTGAGCCCGCAGAAAGCGTTGGAGCACGTCACCGCGGCGGTGTATGAGGTGATGAAACAGACCAAAGAGAGCGCGGAATATGAATTGCAGGTGGTAGCGGCGCAAGACCAAATCGCGCTGCCGCAGCATCATTTCCCGGCGTCGCCGGTGGTGTAAACACCGGACAATACTCGCGGCGGCGTTGATAGCAGGTGCGCCGTTGAGCGCTTTTGTTGCCCAGCCGGCCCGTTACGGGCCGGCTTTTTTTCACTCTGGCCTCTCCCCTCGGTGGGTAGGTCGGGACCCGCGGCGCGGCGATTATTCGCCCTGCGTCGCCGGCATCATGCCCTTTTGCGCCGGTTGCGCCGCACCGTCCGCCCGCGCCAGACGGTTAAGCTTCGGCGCGAACGCCAGCATTAGCACGGCGATGACGCCGGTGCAGATGCCTATCTGCATAAACACATGGCTATAGACCTGCAAAGAGTGGTGCGCATCGCTCACGTCGGACGGTACCGCGGATAAGTTGGCGACGAAGCCGGCGATAATCGCCGCCGCGGCGGTGGTTAAGAACCAGGCGCCCATGATGAACCCCATCAAACGCTGCGGAACCAGCTGCGCCACCATCGCCAGACCGAGTCCGGAGATCATCAACTCGCCAATGCTTTGCAGCGCATAGCTCAGAATGAGCCAGTAAATCGACACCATGCCGGCCGCGCTGGCGAAATGCGCACCCAGCGGCAGCACCAGGAAGGCCAGCGAACACAGCACCATACCAATGGCAAACTTGAACGGCATCGGCAGGCGATCCCCCAGGCGATTATATCCCGCCGCCAGTAATGGGCTGGCAAGCATGATCCAGAAAGGATTCAGCGCTTGAAACTGCTCAGGTTCAAAATTCAGTCCCAGCAGCGAGGTTTCAACATTATGAATAGCGAAAAAGTTAAGGGAGGTCGGCATCTGGCTATAGAGCACGAAGAAGACCACCGCTTCCAGCATCATGATGAACGCGACCAACATCCGGCGACGCGCCGCGCCGTCAAGACGCAGGGTTTCATAGGCGAAAACCAGTAAAATGCCGAGCGTCACCGCGCCGAGGGCCATACGCGCGATGTCCTGATGATGCAACAACCAGGTGGCGACGGGGATAAGCACCAGAATGCCGGCAATCACCGCCAGCAGACGCGCTCCGTTGAGCGCCTCAAAATCTGGCGCTGAACCGTAATCTTTCACGTAGCCGCGGCACAACACAAAGTTTACCAGCGTGATAAGCATCCCGACGACGCTTAACGAAAACGCCACGCTCCAGCCGTAATGCGCCGCCAGCCAGGGCGTCGCCAGCATCGACAGGAACGAGCCGATGTTGATGGCCATGTAATACATGGTAAAGGCGCCGTCCAGGCGCGGATCGCCTTTTTCATAACAGGTGGACAGCAGGGAGGACGGGTTGGCTTTGAACAGACCGCTGCCGACGGCAATGGTGGCCATACCGAGATAAACCCAGAAGACCTCATGCCCGGACCAGGCCACCATGCTGTAACCGGCGGTGAGCACCAGGGTGCCGAGAATGATGACGCGTTTGGTGCCGAGCACTTTGTCGCCCAGCCAGCCGCCGATGGCGACAAAGCCATACACTAGCGCGCTGAAGGACGAAAACAAGGTAATGGAGGCGGATTCCGATAGGCCCAGCATTTTTACCAGGTAAACGGCCAGGATCCCCTGTAGGCCGTAGTAGCCGAATCGCTCCCATAGTTCGATGGAAAAAATGAGATAAAACGATTTCGGTTGCTTGAACGCGTTGATGGTCACGCGGGGTTCCGTGGTTGGTTGGTTTGCAGTTGACACAAGGACCTCGTTTTTCATTCTGCTTTTTGGCGTGCAGAAATTGTCGTGGGTAATGATGGCGGCATCATTCCACACGTATCGTTTTCAAAAGGGGCGAACGGTTAAACATCCGTTCTCGGTCGTTCGGAAGATTTTAACGCTGTTGCATAATGCAGTTCCGGCGAAGCATAAAATATAATGCAGTCCCAAGACAATCGGTTTTTTATGCTGCTAGGTTAATAATTATCAAACGAAACTAATTTTCAACATGAAAATTAGTCACTTACCTATGAGAGAAAAAAGCGATGAACAAGGTGAATTGCTGTGCCTTTAACCAGACAGACGGGACACATCGTGCGTGACTATGCACATGCCGCTTATCGTCAAGGGTGCAGAGACAACGACGGGGTCGCGTTCTGCCCACAGCCTTAAGCGGCTTTCCGCAACGGCGCCTTCAACGGGCATGGGGGCGGCGATCGGCGTCAATGGCCGTCTGCCTGGCGCGCCCGGCAACGGCCGCGTCAGGGCTACTGCCGGCGCGACGCCCTGTAGGGTCAGGCCGCAGATGGCGCGACGCCTTGAACGGCCAGGCCGCAGATGGCGCGACGTCCTGAAGGGGCAGGCCGCCGAGGACGGGTTATTGCGGATAATGTTTTTGATCGTACTCACACAGATCTTCAATCAGGCAGGAGCCGCAGCGCGGCTTGCGGGCGATGCAAGTATAGCGGCCGTGGAGAATAAACCAATGGTGGCAATCGACCTGAAACGCTTTCGGCACGACGGCCAACAGCTTTTGCTCCACCGCTGCCACGTCTTTGCCAACCGCAAAACGGGTACGGTTGGCGACGCGGAAAATATGGGTATCCACGGCGATCGTCGGCCAGCCGAAAGCGGTATTCAGCACGACATTGGCGGTTTTGCGCCCGACCCCCGGCAGCGCCTCCAGCGCGGCGCGGTCCTCGGGTACCACGCCCTGGTGCCGCTCTAGCAGCAGTCGACAAGTTTTAATGATATTTTCCGCCTTGCTGTTGAAGAGTCCTATCGATTTGATATAGCTTTTGACGCCCTCCACCCCCAGCGCCAGCATGGCCTGCGGCGTATTGGCCACCGGAAATAACAGGCGGGTGGCCTTATTGACGCTGACATCGGTGGCCTGTGCCGAGAGCAGTACCGCGATTAACAGCTCGAAAGGCGAACGGTACTCCAACTCCGTGGTGGGGTGAGGATTATTGGCCTGCAGGCGGCAAAGCATGTCATAACGCTTGGTTTTATTCATCGGCTAACGGTTGTCCCTGTTGCAGCACTACCGGTCGGATCGGCTTCGGTTGCCTGGCTTTTATGCGTTGATCGATAAGGTATTTTCCCGCCAGCATAAACCCCAGGCCGATAAACGCGCCGGGCGGCAGCATCGCCAGCAAAAACGGCGTGTCGGTGTGAAACACCTCGATGCGCAGCACGCGCGCCCAACCGCCCAGCAGTTGATCGGCACCATCGAACAGCGTGCCGTTACCGAGCAGCTCACGCAGGGCGCCGAGCAGAAGCAGCGCGCAGGTCGAGCCCAATCCGATGGCGAAACCGTCCAGCGCCGCCAGCGACGGCGGCCGCTGCGAGGCATAGGCTTCCGCCCGGCCGATGACGATGCAATTGGTGACGATGAGGGGAATGAAAATGCCGAGAGATTGATAAAGGCCAAACGCGTAGGCGTTAATAAGCATCTGTACCGTTGAGACCACCGAGGCGATAATCATCACATAGATAGGAATGCGGATTTCGCCGGGGATCCAGCGGCGCAGGGCCGATACCGCGGTATTGGTGCAAACCAGCACCAGCGTGGTGGCAAGCCCCAATCCGAGCGCGTTGGTGGCGGTGTTCGATACCGCCAGCAGCGGACACAGCCCCAATAACTGCACCAGCGACGAGTTATTGCGCCACAGGCCTTCGATGATGATCCGTTTCGCTTCATTCATGCGGCGTTTCTCCACAATGGGGCATCTGCTCCAGCGCGTTAAGGTTCTTTTTCAAAAAGCCGGCGGTGCGTTTTACGCCATTCACCACTGCTCGCGGAGTAATGGTGGCGCCGGTGAACTGATCGAACATACCACCGTCTTTCTTTACCGCCCAACTTTTGTCGTTATCCGAGCGCACGGTTTTGCCGCTAAAGTGGGTGATCCAATCCGAGATGCGCAGCTCGATTTTGTCGCCCAGCCCCGGCGTCTCATGATGGCGCGTCACCCGGGCGCCCAAGACATTGCCAGCGAAATCCGCGCCAATCAGCAACTCAATGGCGCCGGAATAGCCGTCCGGCGCGGTGGACTCCACCGCCGCCGCGACCGGCGTGCCATCCATGCGCGCCAAATAAAGCCGGTGCGGGGCGCTGCTACCGAGCGCCGGGTCGGTCACCAGATAACACTCGTCCAGCAGCTGGTTATTATAGAGATTCGGCGGCAACACCTGATCAAGCAATTGCATCTGCTGTCTGGCCGCCTGCCGTTCAATGGTGCTGGTGGTCAGGCTGTTGACCAGCGCCGTCAGCCCGGTGGCAAGGGCGGCGAATACGGCAAGGGTCGTGCCGTGCTTCCTCATTGTCTCTAACATCCTACCTTCCTTAGCGATGGCCATATGCGCGCGGCTGAGTGTAGTGATCTATCAGCGGCACGCAGATATTGGCCAGCAGTACGGCGAAGGCCACGCCATCAGGGTAACCTCCCCAGGTACGGATAAGCCATACCAACAGACCCGTTAACGCGCCAAAGAGAAGCCGCCCTTTGACGGTGGTCGCCGCGGTGACCGGGTCGGTGGCAATAAAAAACGCACCCAGCATCGTAGCGCCGGAAAACAGGTGCAGTAAAGGCGGCGCGCTGACCGCTGGCGCCAGCCAATGGCCGAGGCCGGCGCAAATCAGCATGGCGGCAAGGACGCTAAGCGGAATATGCCAGCTAATTACCCGCCGCCAGATCAGATATAGCCCACCCAGTAAAAAGCCAATATTGGCCCAGGTCCATCCGGCGCTCGCCTGCCAGTCCCAGCGGGCGTTTAGCGCGGTGAGCGCGCCGGTACGCAGGCCGGTTTTGAACCCGTCGAGCGGGGTCGCCTGGGTGACGCCATCGACGGTGGCGCGCAGTTGGGCGAGCGTCAGACCGTCCGGCGTGGCGCCGGTAAAGATAAGCGCCATGCTGTCGGTCAGGGAGGCCGGATGCAGCAGCAGGCTTTGCTGCGGCGACCAACTGGTCATCTGCACCGGGAAGGAGATCAAGAGCACCACATAGCCCACCATGGCCGGGTTGAACGGGTTATGGCCGAGCCCGCCGTAGAGCTGTTTGGCGATAATAATCGCGAACGCCGTCGCCAGGACTATCATCCACCACGGGCCCAGCGGCGGCAAACTCAGCGCCAGCAAAAGGGCGGTAAGCAGGGCGGATCCATCGCTCAGACGGTCCGCCAGCGGCTGACGGCGCAGTTTAAGCACCACGCCCTCGGCAATCAGCGCGGTGGCGCAGGCTAACGCCAGTTGAATAACCACGCCGCTGCCGAAAAAGTACGCCAAAGCCGCCAGCCCCGGCAGGCAGGCAAGCATGACCTGAATCATGATTTGCCGGGTGGTTTGCCGGTTATGGGTAAAGGGGGAGCTTGCAATTCTAAACGCCATCTAGTCCTCTTCAGACGAAACTGTGGTCGCGGCGGCAACATTATGCTCCGCTTTCTGTCGGGCGGGGATGGCCGCGCCGGCGGCGAGCGGAGGATGTGACGCCGCGCCGGCCGTGTGGCTTTCGCCCGCAGGGGGGGCAGCGGCAATCATCGGTTTCATGACGGTGTCACTTTTGGCGCAGTCGTCGTCGGTTGACGGCCGGGTGGTTTCGCGCCGCGCTAGCGCCGCGGTTTCCTGGGCCGCTTGCCGCCGGGCTTTGACCCGGGCGATGGCGGCGGCAACGGCCTCTTTGCGCGGATCGGCATTCATCACCTCAGGCGAGGCGGCATGATGAGTGGGGGCAGCGCCCGCCGCCGGGGAAACGGTTTGCGTCGCCTCGCGGTTATCGCGCGTTGGCGACCGGGTTGACCCGTTGGCGGGTGTCGTTGCCGTGTCGATATGGGTGACGTTGTCACTTGAGCTGATCTCTCCGGCAGGGCGGCGTGGGGCGTTGTCCTGCGGCCGCCGCGCGGCGCCGGATTGCGCCTCTAGCCGCCGGGCTTTAACTCGGGCGATAGCGGCGGCGACGGCCTCCTTACGCGGATCGGCGCTACTTCCCTCCCGCGCGGCGGCCGGATCAGCCGGCGCTGCGGAGGGCGTAGGGTGGCTCTGGCCGTCTGGTGCCGCCTGCCGCCGGGCTTTTACCCGGGCGATAGCGGCGGCGACGGCCTCCTTACGCGGATCGGCGCTACTCACCTCCCGCGCGGCGGCCGGGTCAGCCGGCGGTGCGGATGGCGTGGGGTGGCTCTGGCCGTCTGGTACCGCCTGCCGCCGGGCTTTTACCCGGGCGATAGCGGCGGCAACGGCCTCCTTACGCGGATCGGCGCTACTCACCTCCCGCTCGGCGGCCGGGTCAGCCGGCGCTGCGGAGGGCGTGGGGAGGCTCTGGCCGTTTGGTACCGCCTGCCGCCGGGCTTTTACCCGGGCGATGGCGGCGGCAACGGCATCTTGCGGCGATCCGTCCGCCGTGACGGCGTTGACGGGCTGCGTGCCGTTCAGCGCGGCGGTGGCGGCGTCGAGTTTCACCGCCGCCTGCTGATGACGGACGAGCCGTTGCTGCTTCTCGCGCTCGCGCCGTGCCAGCTTCGCTTCATAGCGTGCTTTGGCCTGCGCCGCGCGCCGCGCGTCATCGTCCAGCGCGCGGATTTCGGCTTTCTGCTGACGGTAATACTGTACCAGCGGAATATTGCTGGGGCAGACATAGGCACAGGCGCCGCATTCAATACAATCAAACAAGTGGTGCTGGCG
Source organism: Sodalis praecaptivus (assembly GCF_000517425.1). Classification (NCBI taxonomy): domain Bacteria; kingdom Pseudomonadati; phylum Pseudomonadota; class Gammaproteobacteria; order Enterobacterales; family Bruguierivoracaceae; genus Sodalis; species Sodalis praecaptivus. The sequence goes on along the minus strand of NZ_CP006569.1, from coordinate 2,323,326 downwards.
AGCCTTATCGTGCTCTTGTCCGCGGCTGAACCAATAGAGTTGCTGCGGCAGCAGGCTGGCTGGACAGGCATCCGCGCACCGGCTGCAGCGGATACAGCTTTGTTCCGGCTCGGTTGGCGCCAGTTCACGCTCGGACGGTGCCAGCAGGCAGTTACTGATTTTGACCACCGGCACGTCCAGCGCCGGTAAGGTGAAGCCCATTAACGGCCCACCCATAATAACGATCGGTTGTGCGGCGGGCGAAAAGCCGGCGTGGGTGAGCAGGTGGCTTACCGGCGTACCCAGGCGTGCCCAGACATTGCCCGGCCGCGCCAGCGCTTCGCCGGTCAGGGTCACCACGCGCTCGGTCAGTGCTTCGCCATCTATGATCGCCCGCTTGATGGCATAGACGGTACCCACATTCAACATTGCCACGCCGATAGCGGCGGAATGTTGCCCAACGGGCACCTCTTTGCCGGTCAGAATTTTGGTTAATTGTTTGGCGCCACCGGAAGGGTATTTGGTGGGGATGACCCGTAGTTCCCCGACCGGGCTGCCGCGAAGCGCGGCTTTGAGGGCGGTAATTGCGTCGGGTTTGTTGTCCTCGACGCCCAGCAGCAGGCGCTGCGGTTGCAGCAGATGGCGCAAGACAGCCATACCGGTGACAATGTCACCGGCATGTTCCTGCATCAGCCGATCGTCGGCGGTGATATAGGGCTCGCATTCGGCGCCGTTGATAATAAGGGTCTCAACCCCTGACATGCCGCCGCTGAGTTTGGCCGCGGTGGGAAAGCCCGCGCCGCCCAGACCCGCGATGCCGCTCTGGTGGATACGTTCGAGCAGCTGCGCCGGCGGACATTGACGGAAATCCGTCAGGGGCTGACGCGTTACCCAGCGGTCGTCGCCGTCGGGCAATAAAATAACGCTTAACTCCGCTAACCCCGACGGATGCGCGGTGCGGTGCGCCGTAATCGCCGCGATGGTGCCGGAGGTAGGGGCGTGTACCGGCAAGGTTCGGCCGCTACCGGCGGTCAAAGGCTGACCCCGCAGGACGTGATCGCCGACCGTCACCCGCAACTCTCCCTCCGGGCCCAAATGCTGTTTCAGGGGGATAATCAGCTTGTCGGGCAGCGGCAGCGATTTGAGCGCCACGCCGCTGGACTGGCTTTTCATCTCGGGGGGATGGATGCCGCCCGGGAAATCCCAGAGCCGCTGTTTGCGCAGGGCGGACAATAAATTAAACATGTTGCTCCTGCTGAATGACCGTAATAGGGATGGTGCGCAAATCCCATTTCCAACTTTCGGGCGTGACGGCAAGCGGCCGCATTTCGATGCAGTTGGTGGGACAGGGCGCGACGCAAAGATCGCAGCCCGTGCATAAGTCGCTCACCACGGTATGCACGGCGCGGGTGGCGCCGACAATCGCATCCACCGGGCAGGCCTGAATACATTTGGTGCAGCCGATACAGTTGCCTTCGTCTATCCAGGCTACCCGCGATTCGGGCCGCGCGGGGCCATCTTCTGCCATTGGCTGGGGATCGACGCTAAGCTGCGCGGCGATTTTCAGCATCACCGCCTCGCCGCCCGGCACACATTTATTAATCGGGGCGCCGCCGGCCACCGCTTCGGCATAGGGACGACAGCCGGGATAGCCGCATTGGGCGCATTGGCTTTGCGGCAACAGGGCATCAATGCGCTCGGCCACCGGATCGGCGTCGACATGAAAACGACGGGCGGCAAAGCCCAGCAGCGCGCCGGCCACCAATGCCAGAACGCTGAGTGCGGCGACGGCCAGCCAGAACGTCAACATCAGACCTTCACCAGTCCGGTAAAGCCCATAAAGGCCAGGGACATCAGCCCGGCGGTAATCAGGGCGATAGAGGAGCCTTTGAACGGCGCCGGGACATCCGCCACCGCCAGCCGTTCACGGATCGCGGCGAACAGGACCATCACCAGCGAGAAACCGGCGGCGGCGCTAAAACCGTAGAGGGCGGATTGCAGGAAATTGTGGTTTTCATTGACGTTGAGAAGCGCAACGCCCAGGACGGCGCAGTTGGTGGTGATAAGCGGCAGGAAGATGCCGAGCAGCCGGTAAAGGGCCGGACTGGTTTTACGCACCACCAGTTCGGTAAACTGCACCACCACCGCGATAATAAAAATGAACGCCAGCGTCCGCAGATAGGGAATATTTAGCGGCAGCAGGATAAAATCATTGATAAGCCAGGCGCAAATCGACGCCAGCGTCATGACGAACGTCGTCGCCATACCCATGCCCAGGGCGGTCTCCACTTTTTTGGAAACTCCCATAAAGGGGCACAGCCCGAGGAATTTGACCAGCACAAAGTTGTTCACCAGCACGGTGCCGACGAACAGCATCAGGTAACCATTCATTGCCATACCTAAATAAGAAACAGCGGGCATTATCCGGGATTGACGGGCGTTCGACAACCCACTTCACGCGCGCGAAAAAGAAGAAGAGGGCTGTTCCGCTGAGCGGCTACCAGCGCCTCTTTCACCGCGCGCCGGGGGCGGGTTTGATCGGTGCGACCAGCGACGGCACACCATACAGCCCTATCGGCGCGAATCCGGCCCGGCTCAGGGCAGGATAAACGTCTGACGCACGCGTTGCGAGCGCTTGATATAGGGCACCAGCACCGCCGCGGCCAGAACGGGCGGAAACAGCACCCGCAGCGCCAGATTATCACTGACCGGGGCAAAGGCGAAGGTTTTGATGCCGAGCAATACCCCGACCAACAGCCACAGGATAAGCAGGCGGGGGAAGCGCCGCGAGCGGCGAAATAGAAGCCGCAGCAGCCAGAAGGTGAAAAGCCACATTGCCCCGGAGGTGAGCAGACTGGCGAGGGCGGCCGGCGTCAAGGCGCCGGCGTGCTGCAGCAAAAACCAGAGATACACCAGCAGCATCGCAGTGGCGCTCAATAGCGTCATTCCAAGCCAGGCGACAACCGCCCATAGCCAGCCGCCAATTGGACGCGGCGCGAGTTCAGCGACAGGCATCGTCACACCACATACCGCCAAACCGCTTTCGGTACCTGTCCGAGATCAAACAAACGTCCGCCGGCGGCTAATTCAGCGCGGCGATGATCCGCTGCACGATACATGTTGATAATTTCAGCATCATCGGTCAGGGAATAATTTAAATGATCAAACAGTTTTTCCAGACTTTCAGATGTGTTTACCTTACGAAACTTCAGCAAATAATCGTGGGCAGTCATGTTGCGCTTTCAGGGAAGAGAATATAAGCATCGTAGTATATTCCGTGCGGCCGGCCTGTCCAGAAATTCCTGTCAAAAAACGCAAAAACGCGGAAAAATACCCGCGTTGACATCGATTCGGCCAAAATAAGGTCGCGCAACGGCGGAAAGCCTGGCGCGGGCGCGACTGAACCAAAATAAAGGCGCCGCAAGCGCAATGGATAACGCTGCGGCGCGCACCGTCGATTAATAGATATTGTTATTCAGCGCATTAACTTGCCGCGAGTTTATAATAAAGTTCATTCCAGCGTAGCGCCTGTTTAAAATCGGCTAGCCGCGTTTCATTATCAATCACCATTAATTCAATATTATTCATTTCCGCATACAGACGCAGCGGCGCGAGCGTGAGCGCCTGGCTAAACACGGTATGATGAGCACCGCCCGCGGTGATCCAGGCTTGCGCCGCGACCGCCAGCGACGGCTGGGCACGCCAGATGGCGCGCGCCACCGGCAGTTTGGGCAGCGGCTGCGGTTGTTCGATGGTGTCGACCACATTGACCAGCAGGCGAAAGCGGGAGCCCAAATCGATAACGGAAGCCACTACCGCCGGTCCGGCGGGTGTCGAAAACAGCAGCCGCGCCGGATCGGCTTTGCCGCCGATGCCGAGGTACTGCGCATCAAGCAGCGGTTTTTCTTCAAGGGCGATGCTCGGGCAGACTTCCAGCATGTGCGAGCCCACCACCAGGTCGTTACCGGGCTCAAAATGATAAGTATAATCCTCCATAAACGAGGTGCCTCCCGGCAGTCCCGCCGCCATGACTTTGCAAATGCGCAGCAGGGCGGCGGTCTTCCAGTCGCCCTCGCCGCCGAAGCCATAGCCCTGCTCCATAAGCCGCTGTACCGCCAGTCCCGGCAACTGCTTTAATCCGTAAAGATTTTCAAAATTGGTGGTAAAGGCGTGACAGCCGGCCTGCTGCAAAAATCGCTTCAGTCCAAGCTCAATACGTGCCGCATCCAGCAAATTATCGCGCCGGTCGCCTCCGGTCTGCACCGCCGGGGTCAGGATATAACGCGATTCGTATTCGTCGATAAGCGCATCCACATCGCCGGCGCTGACCGCGTCCACCACCGACACCAGATCGCCCAGCCCGTAGGCGGTAACCGAGTAGCCGAATTGGATTTGCGCGCTGACCTTGTTGCCCTCGGTCACCGCCACCTCGCGCATGTTGTCGCCGAAACGGGCAACGACCAACTGCTGACTTTCCCGGCGGCCAAGCGCCGCGCGCATCCAGTCGCCGATCTCCGCGTAGGTGCGGGGATCGCGCCAGTGGCCGACCACCACCTGATGCGCCAGTTGCATGCGCGCGCCGATAAAGCCGAATTCCCGCCCGCCGTGCGCGGTTTGGTTGAGGTTCATGAAGTCCATATCCATGGTCTGCCAGGGAACCTCATCGTTAAATTGGGTGTGAAATTGCAGTAAAGGCTTATGCAAGATACTCAGTCCGCCTATCCACATTTTGGCCGGAGAAAACGTATGCAGCCAGGTTATCAGGCCCAGGCAGCGGGGCTGATAATTGGCGTCACGGCAGAGCGCGAGAATGTGATCCGGCGACGCCACCAGCGGCTTGAGCACCAATTTCAGCGGCAGGCCGGCATCATCATTCAAGCCGGCAACCACCGTTTCGGCGTGGCGCTGCACCTGGCGCAGGGTCTCTTCGCCGTAAAGATGCTGGCTGCCGATGACGAACCATACTTCATAATTTTGGCAGATTTCCATCATGACTCCTGAAAGTTTCCATCGTATAAGGAACGGGGCAACACGTCGGTCCTGCGCGCGGCCGTTCAGCCGGCATCGTCCGCCGGCGCGGCGAACAGCGGCTCCGCCTGCGTCGCCCACCGGCGATAGCGCTGATACAGCGCCTCGAAACGCTGTGCCCGCTCAATATCGGGCTGCAGCGTGCGTTCAATCGGGCTGGCCATGACCCGCTGGGCGCTGGCGATATCCGCATACGCGCCCGCCGCCACGGCGCCGAAAATGGCGGCGCCGAGGGCGCAGCACTGATCCGAGGCCACCTGTTGCAGCGGCCGGTTCATGACGTCGGCGCACACCTGCATGATCACCGGGGATTTGCGGGCGATGCCGCCCATGACCAGCAGGTTTTCCACCGGAATGTCCTGCTGCTCGAAGCATTCCATAATGGCGCGGGCGCCAAAGGCGGTCGCGGCTATAAGGCCGCCAAACAGCGCGGGCGCGTCGGTGGCCAGCGTCAGACCGGTCACCACCCCTTGCAAACGCTGGTTGGCGTAAGGGGTGCGTCGGCCGTTGAACCAGTCGAGCACGACGGGCAGATGATCCAGCTGCGGATCCTGCGCCCAGCTTTCCGCCAGCCTGGACAACAGGGCCTCCCGTACCGGCGCAATCGTGGCGGCGAGTGAAGGATCAGCTTCAACGGCCTGCTGTAGCGGCCAGTCCACCAGGCGGGCGAACCAGGCATAGATATCGCCAAACGCCGACTGGCCCGCCTCCAGCCCAATAAAGCCCGGTACGACGCTGCCGTCGACCTGGCCGCAGATCCCGGCGATGGAGCGTTGACCGACGCGGTCAGCGTCGGCGATAAGAATGTCGCAGGTGGAGGTGCCAATGACTTTCACCAGCGTGTAAGGCTGTGCGCCCGCGCCCACCGCGCCGATATGGCAGTCGAAGGCGCCGCCGGCGATGGCAATCTCTTGCGACAGGCCGAGCCTGGTCGCCCAGTCGCTGCACAGCCGGCCCACCGGTTGTTCCGCGGTTTGGGTCTCGCTGAACAGCGGCCAGGTCAGGTGCCGCGTCAATAGCGGGTCCAATGCGTTGAAAAACCCGGCGGGGGGCAGGCCGCCCCAGTCGGGATGCCAAAGGGATTTATGGCCGGCGGCGCAGCGGCCTCGGCGCAGCGCCGCCGGTTGGGTGGTGCCCGATAATACCGCCGGGATCCAGTCGCACAGTTCGACCCAGGAAGCCGCATGGCGGCGCACGGCCTCGTCCTGGCGGGTGATGTGCAGGATTTTGGCCCAGAACCACTCCGAGGAGTACACGCCGCCGATATAGCGGGTGTAGTCCTCCTGGCCGGGCTGGTGGCACAAACGGGTAATGGCCTCGGCTTCATCGATGGCGGTATGGTCTTTCCACAGGACGAACATGGCATTGGGGTTGTCGGCGAAGTCGGGGCGTAGCGCCAGCACGCGGCCTTCGTCATCCACCGGCGCCGGCGTCGACCCGGTCGTATCAACACCGATACCGACGATCTGCTGGCGCTGTGCGGGGGAAAGCCGTTCGATGACGGCCTTTAGGGCCTGTTCCATGGATTCCAGGTAATCCGCCGGATGGTGACGAAACTGATTGATGGCGGGGCGGGTGAACTGGCCGGCGCGCCAGCGTGGGTACCAAACCACATCGGTCGCCAGCTCCTGACCGGTGTCGCAGGATACCGCCAAGGCGCGAACCGAGTCACTGCCGAAATCCAGTCCCAGACTGATGGCCGCATTCTTCATTTCATTCTCCCTTGCCCGTTGCGCTAACGATGAGGATAACCATAAGGATTCTCGGCGCGGGCGGTGAGGAGGGGTTAGCTGGATGTATGCACAAATCTGCCGCTTATGGTCATTTTGTGAGCGACTTCAAAGGTTAATAGCAGGTTAAATTGGCTGAATTTATGGAGTTATCTGCTGTTCTTGGGAAATGTGATAACGCTCTACCTCTGGCTGACATTTACAGGCTAAAACTACCCCGGTCTGTCCCCTGGCGGGCGGCATTATGCGGTATCAATGTGCATTATTGCCCGGTGGAGATAACCCGAAGATTCTATGAGAACGTTTACACGCTCGCCGGCAACGGAGCACGATGATAACTAAAATCGGAGAATCACATGCATAAATTCACTCAGGCGTTAGCGGCTATCGGACTGGCCGCGGTTATGTCTCATTCGGCTATGGCTGACAATTTAAAACTCGGTTTTTTAGTGAAACAGCCCGAGGAACCCTGGTTCCAGACCGAATGGCGCTTCGCCGACAAAGCCGGCAAGGATTTGGGTTTCGAGGTGATAAAGATCGCCGTGCCGGACGGCGAGAAAACCCTCAACGCCATCGACAGCCTGGCCGCCAGCGGTGCGAAAGGGTTCGTGATATGCACGCCGGATCCCAAACTCGGTTCGGCGATCGTTGCCAAGGCGCGCAGCTATGATCTGAAGGTCATTGCCGTGGACGATCAGTTCGTCACCGCCAAAGGCAAGCCGATGGATAGCGTGCCGCTGGTCATGATGGCCGCCACTAAAATCGGCGAACGTCAGGGGCAAGAGCTGTGGAAAGAGATGAACAAACGCGGCTGGAAGGTGCAGGACACCGGCGTAATGGCCATCACCGCCAATGAACTGGACACCGCCCGCCGTCGGACCACGGGCTCTATGGACGCGCTGAAGGCCGCGGGTTTCCCGGAAAAGCAGATCTATCAGGTCCCCACCAAATCTAACGACATTCCGGGCGCCTTTGACGCGGCCAACTCGCTATTGGTCCAGCATCCGGCGGTGAAGAACTGGCTGATTATCGGTATGAACGACAATACGGTGCTGGGCGGCGTGCGTGCGTCTGAAGGGCAGGGCTTCAAGGCAGAAAATGTCATTGGCATCGGCATCAACGGCGTTGACGCGGTAAGCGAGTTGTCCAAAGCCAACGCTACCGGTTTCTACGGTTCGCTGCTGCCGAGCCCGGACGTACATGGCTATAAGAGCATTCAAATGCTGGATCAGTGGGTGACCAAAGGCGTGGAGCCGCCTAAATTCACCGAAGTGACCGATGTGGTACTCATCACCCGCGACAATTTCAAGCAGGAGCTGGACAAAAAAGGACTGTGATCGGTCCTGTCGGTTGACGGGCCGCCGCGTGGCGGCCCGTCTCATGATGACGTCATTCCCTCGCCGCGGCTCCGGCCGCCGGGGTAACAGGCGCGGCTATTCGAGGATGTATTCATGACCACGACACCGCCTTACCTGTCGTTTCGCGGCATTGGCAAAGTGTTTCCCGGCGTCAAGGCGTTGGACGCCATCAGTTTTGATTGTTATCCCGGCCAGATCCATGCCCTGATGGGCGAAAATGGCGCCGGCAAGTCGACGCTTCTGAAAATCCTCAGCGGCAGCTATACGCCGTCGCAGGGCGAAATAGTGATTAAAGGCCAGCCGGTGCGGTTTGCCACCACCCAGGATGCGCTGAACGCCGGCGTCGCCATTATCTATCAGGAGCTGCATTTAGTGCCCGAGATGACGGTGGCGGAAAACATTTATTTAGGCCAATTGCCCGCGCGGGGGGGCCTGGTGCGCCGCCGAATACTGCATTATGAAGCCCAACTGCAACTGGCGCATTTGGGGCTCGATATCGCGCCGGATACGCCGCTGAAATACCTGTCCATCGGCCAGTGGCAAATGGTGGAAATCGCCAAGGCGCTGGCGCGCAACGCGAAAATTATCGCCTTCGATGAACCGACCAGCTCGCTATCGGCGCGGGAGATAGAACAGCTGTTTCGCGTCATCCGTGAACTGCGCGCCGAAGGGCGGGTGATTTTGTATGTGTCGCACCGCATGGAGGAGATATTTGCCCTGAGCGATGCCATTACCGTGTTTAAAGATGGCCGCTATGTGCAGACGTTTACCGATACCGCCGCGGTATCCCACGACCAACTGGTGCAGGCGATGGTGGGCCGCAGTCTGGGGGATATTTACGGCTATCAGCCTAGGCCCCATGGCGAGGTGCGCCTTGCGCTCAACGCCGTGCGGGCGCAAGGGGTGAAATCGCCGGTGTCGCTCAGCGTTCGCGCCGGCGAAATCGTCGGTCTGTTCGGCCTGGTGGGGGCCGGTCGCAGCGAATTGATGAAGGGGGTATTCGGCGGTACGCGCCTGCTTGGCGGGCAGTTGCTGCTCGACGGCCAGCCGCTCGCCTTTGACAGCCCAGCCGACGCCATCCGCCACGGGCTGATGCTTTGCCCCGAGGATCGCAAAGCCGACGGCATCATTCCCGTTCATTCCGTACAGGACAATATCAATATCAGCGCCCGGCGCAAATTTCTGCGCGCCGGGTGTCTGATTAATGCGCCATGGGAGACGGAAAACGCCCGTCACCATATCGCGGCGCTCAATATCAAGACGCCGGCCGCCACGCAACTGATTATGAATCTCTCCGGGGGGAATCAGCAAAAGGCGATTCTCGGCCGCTGGCTGTCTGAGGACATGAAAGTCATCATGCTCGACGAGCCGACCCGCGGCATTGATGTGGGCGCTAAACATGAAATTTACGCGGTGATTTATGCCCTGGCGCGGCGCGGCATCGCCGTGCTGTTTGCCTCAAGCGATCTGCCGGAGGTGCTTGGGATTGCCGATCGTATCGTCGTGATGCGCGAAGGGGCCATCTCCGGCGAATTACGCCATGAGGAGGCCACCGAGCAAAAAGCGCTGAGTCTGGCCATGTTAACCACCCCTGACACCCGCGCCGCCGATGCGCTGCTCTGACCGGGAAGGAGTCTACCATGTCTACCGTTACCTCTACCCCTGCAAAAGCCCCTAAATCCCGGAGCATCAGCCGCATCTGGGACAATTACGGCATGCTGGTGGTCTTCGCGGCGTTGTTTGTCGCCTGCGCGCTTTTCGTGCCCAATTTCGCCAGTTTTATCAACATGAAAGGGCTAGGTCTGGCCATTTCAATGTCCGGCATTGTCGCCTGCGGTATGCTGTTTTGTCTGGCCTCCGGTGATTTCGACCTGTCGGTAGCATCGGTTATTGCCTGCTCCGGGGTGACCGCCGCGGTGGTTATCAATGTCACCGAAAGCCTTTGGATCGGCGTAGCCGCCGGGCTGCTGCTGGGCGTGATTTCCGGTCTGGTGAACGGCATCGTTATCGCCTGGTTGAAAATCAATGCGCTGATTACCACGCTTGCGACAATGCAGATCGTGCGCGGTCTGGCTTACATCATTTCCGACGGTAAAGCGGTCGGTATTGAGGACGAGCGTTTTTTTGTGTTGGGCTATGCCAACTGGCTGGGGCTGCCGGCGCCTATTTGGATAACGGTGTTGTGCATGATTGTGTTCGGCTTTTTGCTGAACAAAACCACCTTCGGCCGCAATACGCTCTCTATCGGCGGTAATGAGGAGGCCGCCCGGCTGGCGGGCGTGCCGGTGGTGCGCACCAAGATCATTATTTTTGTGCTGTCGGGGCTGGTGTCGGCGGTGGCGGGGATCATTCTGGCGTCAAGGATGACCAGCGGCCAGCCGATGACGTCCCTCGGATATGAGCTTATCGTCATCTCAGCGTGCGTGCTGGGGGGCGTTTCCCTTAAGGGGGGCATCGGCAAAATCTCCTACGTCGTGGCCGGGGTGCTGATCCTCGGCACGGTGGAAAACGCCATGAATTTGCTGAATATCTCGCCGTTTTCGCAATATGTGGTGCGCGGGGTTATTTTGTTGGCGGCGGTGATTTTCGACCGCTATAAACAAAAAGCCAAACGCACGCTGTAGCGGACGGTTTCGCGCGTCGGGAGGAAAGATGTATCATCGTATCAATCATGAAACGCAGTCGAACCCTCTGCTGCCGGGCTATGCTTTCAACGCCTATCTGGTCGCCGGTCTGACGCCGATTATCGCCAACGGCCCGCTGGACTTTTATATTGACCGACCCGAGGGCATGAAAGGCTATATTCTCAATCTGACCGTCAAAGGCCAGGGGCGGATATTCGAGGGGGATCAGGCTTTTATATGTACTCCCGGCGATTTGCTGTTATTCCCGCCGAAGTCCGCCCACTATTACGGCCGCTCGCCCGACGCGGATTGTTGGTATCACCGCTGGGTCTATTTCCGGCCGCGGGCTTATTGGGCAGACTGGTTGGAATGGCACAGCAAAATGCACGATATCGGCCGGCTGCGGTTGGGCAGCGAGGCGCTGGTGACGGAATTTGATCGCCTGCTCGCCAATATCGAGCAAACCCAGCGCTCCGGACGGCGGTTCGCCGAAGAGCTGGGCATGAATCTGCTGGAGCGGCTGCTGCTGCGGGCAATGGAAGAAGATCCGCAAAGTCCGAACAAAATCATGGATCCGCGCATCATTGAGGCGTGCCAGTTTATCACGGCGCATTTGTCGGGCGAGCTGCGCATCGATGAGGTAGCCCGCCATGTCTGCCTGTCGCCGTCGCGGCTGGCGCATCTGTTCCGTCAGCAGGTGGGTATCAATATTCTGCGCTGGCGTGAGGATCAGCGCGTGATCCGCGCCAAGCTGCTGCTGCAAACGACGCAGGAGTCCATTGCCACCATCGGCCGGGTGGTGGGCTATGACGATCAGCTGTATTTCTCCCGCGTGTTTCGCAAGCGGGTGGGCGTCAGCCCGAGCGACTTTCGCCGCAAGAGCAGTGAAATCAACTATCCGGTGAAAGATCTGCCGCAGACGGTCAATTGGTCTTCCCGTAACGAAAAGGCTATCGTGAGCGGCTAATTTATTGATATTGTTTGTCCGGTAAACTTAACGCCGCCGGGGGCATCGCCGCCGACGGCGTCAACGTCAATCGAGGACAACCTATGGCTGACACGCTTCGTATCGGAATCATTGGCTATGGTTTCGCCACTAAAACTTTCCACGCCCCCTTGATCAACGCGACGCCGGGCCTAACCCTGGCGGCGGTGTCCTCCAGCGATGCCGGCAAAGTGCACGCCGACTGGCCAGAGATCACGGTTGTCGATGATCCGCAGCAGCTTATCCATCGTGACGATGTCGATGCGATTGTCATTCCCACGCCTAACGACACCCATTTCCCGCTGGCACGCGAGGCGTTGCTGGCCGGGAAGCATGTGGTGGTGGATAAGCCGTTTACCGTGACGTTATCCCAGGCGCACGAATTAAACCAGCTCGCGCAAGCGCGCGGACGGCTATTGTCGGTGTTCCATAATCGCCGCTGGGACAGCGATTTCCTCACGCTACAGCAGTTGGTCAAGGCCGGTACGCTGGGGGAGATCGGTTATCTGGCGTCACATTATGATCGTTTCCGCCTGGAGGTGAGAGATCGCTGGCGCGAACGCCCCGGCGCCGGTAGCGGCATCTGGTTTGATCTGGGCGCGCACCTGATCGATCAGATGCTGACGCTGTTCGGCATGCCGGTTGCGGTCAACGCCGATCTGGCGCAGCTACGTCCCGGCGCACGCACTACCGACTATTTTCACGCGGTGTTGATTTATCCGCAGCGCCGGGTTGTTCTGCACGGTACCTTGCTGGCCGCGGCGCCGACGCCGCGCTTTGTTGTGCACGGCACACGCGGCAGCTACATCAAATACGGTCTCGATAGCCAGGAAGACAGTTTGAAGGCGGGCGAGCGGCCCGGTGGCCCCGGCTGGGGCACCGATAAGCAGGATGGCGTACTCACGCTTATCGAGGACAGCGGCGGCCGGGTGACATCGCACCCCACGCTGCCGGGGAATTATCCCGCCTATTATCAGGGGATCCTCGCGGCGGTTCGCGGCGCGGCGCCCAACCCCGTGCCGGCCGAGGAGGCGATTCGGGTAATGGAGTTGCTTGAGCTTGGTGTCGAGAGCGCCGAACAACGCAAAACGTTGCCGGTCAAGAACGGCTGACCCGCACGCGGGCGAGGTGAGGAATTATCGATTTGCATTGTCATGTTAATTGAGGGAAAGGCCGTCGCTATGTCTTGGTTGCAACGTTTGCGTATTGATAAATTTTTGGTGGTGCTGATTTGCGTGGTGGCGCTGGCGTCATTTTTTCCCTGTCGCGGTATCGCTCGCGTGATCTTTGAAAATCTGACCACCGCCGCTATTGCGCTGTTGTTTTTTATGCACGGCGCCAAATTGTCACGGGAAGCCATCCTGGGCGGCATAAGCCACTGGAAACTGCATGTGGTGGTGTTTCTCAGCACCTTTGCGGTGTTCCCGCTGCTGGGTCTGGCGATGAAAGTCTTTGTGCCGAGCCTGCTGTCCAGCAACGTGTATATGGGGTTTCTCTATTTGTGCGCGCTGCCGGCTACGGTGCAGTCGGCGATTGCCTTCACTTCGGTTGCGGGAGGGAATGTTGCCGCCGCGATTTGCAGCGCGTCGGCCTCCAGTATTCTCGGCGTTTTTTTGTCGCCGGTGCTGGTGGGACTGCTGATGCAAACCCAAGAGGGCGCGGCGGCGGGGGGGCATGATACCCTGCACGCCATCGGTGCGATTATTTTGCAGTTGATGGTGCCGTTTGTCATCGGCCATCTCGCACGGCCTCTCATTGGCGGCTGGGTGGCGCGCCATAAAAAACTGGTGAATATGACTGACCGGTCATCCATTTTACTGGTGGTGTACGTTGCCTTTAGCGCGGCGGTGGTCGAGGGCATCTGGCAGCAGATTACCGGCTGGACACTCGTGGCTATTCTGGCGTTTTCGCTGGTGCTGCTGGCGTTGGTGCTTATCGCCAATACCTATGCCGCCCGCTGGTTAGGCTTTGACACGCCGGATGAGATCACTATCGTCTTTTGCGGCTCGAAGAAAAGTCTGGCCAACGGCATACCTATGGCCAATGTGCTGTTTCCCGCCGCCATGGTGGGAACATTGGTACTGCCGCTGATGATTTTTCATCAGGTGCAATTGATGGTATGCGCGGTACTGGCCCAACGCTATGCGCGTAAACAGGCGGCGGTGGCCGCCGCGACGCCGAACGCGGGCAATCCTCACTGACGCGGTGGCGGCAATCGCGCAGGGTGTTGCTAGCCTGCGCGTCCGTACGCCTCGGCTTATGCGCTTACGCCGAGGTTATGGGTTAATGCCCAGGCTAGGGTCGCGGCGCTGCTGACGCCCGGGGCGATAGCGCGCCGTTCATGGAGCGGGCGAGCAGGGCATGCAGCCAGTGCTCAACGGTCGATCAGCGCCGCCAGGCAGGGTAGGTGAAAAACAGCAGATGAAGCATATTCAGGGCAAAATGTACCGCCACCGCCACCCACAATCTGCCGCTCCATTTCCAGGCCAGACCGTATACCAGGCCTGCCAGGGCAGCGAAAATCACCATTAACAGGCCGGACTGCAAATGGGCTAATCCAAACAACAGCGCGGTGATGAATAGGGCGGGCAGGCCACCGGTGAGCTGTCCCAGCCGGCGCTGGATATAGCCGCGAAATAGGGCCTCTTCCGCCAGCGAGACAAAAAACAGATTCGCCAGCATAAAATTACCCAGCCACACCGGCGCATGCAGCTCCGGCGCCAGACCGCCCAGCGCCATCGCTAATAACAGCAGACCGGGCACACAGAGCAGCAACAGCACCCATCGCCACGGAGCGACGTTGGGCTGTGCCGAGGTGGCGAAAAGCGACGGTAGGCAACCCAGCAACAAGAACGGGATAAGCGCTTTATCCAGGCCGTAATAAAGAGTAAAAGGCTGGCTGTGTGGCCCGGCCTGCACCGCATCGAGAATTTTCGGCAAACTAAACCCCGGTGCCCAATGCTTAAACAGCATCACGCCGCCGATAACCAGCAGTACCTCACAGACGATGGCGACACCTTTATGCGACTGATAACGGAAGCGAAGCAGGGCAATCAGCCCCGCCAGCCCCAGGAAAGACAGTGCCGGTATCCCGACATAGCCCTGCCAAACGCCCGTTGCCAACGCCAGCGCCAGCAGCAGCAGCGCCGCGCGGTAATTAAAAACGATGGCGGCAAGTGATAAAGGTAATAAATATTCCAAGGGACACTCCTGTCTATTATTATTTGTTCAGGTAGCTCTTTTTACGAAGAAAAAGAGCGGGGAAGACCAAAGCTGTTTGATTAAAAGAGTTACCCGGCGTTTTGTCAAACGACATTACCGATAATAGGTAGACAACAATGAGAAAGCAGTAGGGTGAGGCTATTTTTTCTCTCCCGCAAACGTTAACTTTAAGGGAATAGGGTGGCGGGGGGAAGTAATCACGCCGGTGAATAAAGTAATACGTTGTCTATTAGCGCTGGGGGAGTGAGAAAATAACGTCCTCGGACACGTTAAGCCTGGCGGGGATAAAGATCACCCTACCATCAAAGCCCTGTGTTTGCCGGCCGTAGAGGCAGGCGGTGACGGCAAACGCCGCGTCATTCGGCCAACCCGTGCCAGAGTGATGATCATGGCATCGGCGTGATCTACGGAAATGACATTAGTTACAACATACTATTGGACTTCACAAAAATAGTCTTCCCGCATCTCCCTTTTGTCTTTATTCAATTAACGGGGCAATTTAGCATCGCACCCTTTGTTCAACCTACGTTTAATCTGCCGTGAGCCAATTATGGCAAAATGCCGTATCGTTAGTTTTACCCTTCAGCTTATTGCCCGTATTTGCCCTTCGCTATCGTGCGCGGCGCGCCCGATTTCGGCGCGAGGGCTACGGGGGATATTTGGCTTTTTACTACGGGTCGGTTATGACAGGTTATTTTCCCGGTCTCCATTGGGGGCGAATTTCGTTAAACGCTGCGGCCGGGCTTATCGCTTTACGATCGCAGCGTGTTAGCCCCCCGTCGGAAATGTCCGTCTGGCCGGCGACGCGCAATGGCACATTAACGTCTATTCCGCTCACCGGGGCGGGGCGCGTCGGGTTAGCCGCGACCATGACAGCGGGGACGCGCTAATGCCGGTATGGCGCAAGGTCCCTTGGCCGCTACGTTTCCTGATTGCCGGCACGGTGCTGCTGGCGGTGACGGCGGCAGCGTGGCTGATGCTGCGCACGCCGCCCGCAGATTATCTTACCGCGCCGGTACGCCGCGGCGATTTGCAGGTGCTGGTGCAGGCTACGGGAAAACTGGAAGCCTCGGAAAGCGTCAGCGTCGGCGCGCAGGTGTCCGGTCAGATCACCGCGCTGCACGTTGCCAATGGCGATCGGGTGGAGAAGGGGCAGCTGATTGCGGAAATTGACGACTCCAACCAGATCAATGAACTCCGGATCGCCCAGGCGGCGTTGCGGGTCTTCGAGGCGCAGCGCGCGGCCAAGGTCGCCAGTCTGAAAAAAGCCACGCTGACTTATCAGCGCCAGCAGCGCCTGTTGCGCGAGGATGCCAGCTCGCGTAAGGCGTATGAAGAAGCGGAAGCCGATCTGGCGGAGGTTCGCGCCGGCATCGACGAGCTGGATGCTCAAATCGTGCAGGCCAACATCAAAGTGGATAAAGAAAAGGTGAACCTGAGCTATACCCGCGTGACCGCGCCGGTATCAGGGACGGTGGTTGCGGTGATTGCCCGCGCGGGGCAGACGGTAAACGCGGCGCAAAGCGCGCCGATTATCGTGAAACTGGCCCAACTGGATACCATGACGGTCAAAACGCAGATTTCCGAAGCCGATATCACCCGAATCGCCCCGGATCAGCGGCTGTTTTTCACCATTTTCTCCGAGCCCGATCATCGCTACTACGCCCGCCTGCGCGCCATCGAGCAGGCGCCCGAGAGTATCAATAAAGAGGATGACACCAGCCATACCGACAGCGCTAGCAATGCCGCCGTCTACTATAACGCGCTGTTTGATGTCCCCAATCCCGACCATCGGCTGCGCATCAATATGACCGCCCAGGTGTCGCTTATCCTGCACGAGGTGAAAGATACCCTGCTTATCCCCGCGGCGGCGCTAACCCAGGCCGGCGGCAAGGGAAGCTATACGCTGCGGGTCGCGGTGAAAGGCAAGGCGGTCGAGCGCAAAGTCAGTATCGGTTTAAACAATTTTGTCGATGCGCAAGTGCTGTCGGGCCTACAGGCGGGCGAGCAGGTCATATTGGCCCAGGATGAACCGCCGGCCACGGAGATGTGATGACGACGCCAATGATTGCACTTGAGGGGGTCAGCCGCAGCTATCGTCAGGGCGACGGGATGATAACCGTGCTAAAGGAGGTAAATCTGCGCATTGAGCCCGGGGAAATGGTGGCGATTATCGGCGCCTCGGGGTCGGGCAAATCAACCTTGATGAACATTTTGGGCTGCCTCGACAGGCCCAGCAGCGGCGAGTATCGGATCCGCGGGCGTGATACCGCCCGGCTCAGCCCCGATGCGCTGGCGGCGCTGCGCCGTGAACATATTGGTTTTATCTTCCAGCGCTACCATCTCATGCCGGAGCTCAGTGCGCTGGGCAATGTTGAAATCCCGGCGGTATACGCCAATCGACCCCGCCAGGAACGGCGTCAGCGGGCGGCTGAATTGCTGGAAAGTCTGGGCCTTGCGGATAAGCAACATCATCGTCCGGCGCAGTTGTCTGGCGGCCAGCAGCAGCGGGTCAGTATCGCCCGCGCGCTGATGAACGGCGGCGAAATGATTCTCGCGGACGAACCGACGGGGGCGCTGGATTCCGTCTCCGGCAAGGAGGTGTTGGCGATCCTCACGGAACTTAACCGGCAAGGACATACGCTGGTTATCGTCACTCATGATATGGCGGTGGCCAAACATGCCCGCCGCATTATCGAGATCCGCGACGGTCGCATCGTCGCGGATACCTGCGCCGATCCAGCGCCGCAGGCGCCCCCGCGGCGCCCCGGTGCGGCGCATGCGCAGCGCGGGCGCTGGGCGCAGCTGGTCGATAGGGTGCGCGAGTCGCTGCATATGGCGTTAAAGGCGATGAATGCCCATCGCATGCGCACACTGCTGACCATGACCGGCATCGTGTTCGGCATCGCCGCCGTGGTGACCGTCGTGGGGTTGGGGGAAGGCGCGCGCCAGCAAACGCTGCGCCGCATCAACTTTCTCGGCACCAACGTGATAAGCCTGTATCCCGGCAAGGATTTTTTTGATGAAAATGCCGGCGCCATCCGTACGCTGGTGCCGGCAGACGCCGCGGCGCTGGCCGGGCAGAGCTATGTCGACAGCGTATCCCCGGAATTGCGCGGCTCCGCACCTCTGCGCTATCGCGATAAGTCCGCCAATGTTGACGTCATCGGCGTGGGGGAGAGCTATTTCCGCGTAAGCGGCATCGTTTTAGCCCAAGGTCGGTCGTTTACCGCACAGCAGGTGGCGCAGGCCACGACGGATGCCATCATTGACGATAACGCCAGACGTACCCTGTTTGCCGCCACAGGCCAATCGCCGCTGGGCCAGATTATCCTGCTTAATACCATGGCGGTGCGGGTGGTCGGCGTGGCCGCTGCCGACACCAACGTCACGGGGTATGCCTCTAACCGCATCCACATCTGGCTGCCCTATACCACGATAATGCATCGGCTCATGGGGCAGCAGTACGTCAACGGTATCGTGGTGCGCATCGGCGCCAACGTTGACAATGCGGCGGCAGAGCGCGCCATTGCGCGGCTTATGCTTCAGCGCCATGGCGTCAAAGATTTTATGCTCATCAATGACGATAAAATTCGCCGTTCGGTGATGAAAACGTCGATGACCTTCAGCGTGCTGATTGCGATGGTGGCGATAATCGCTTTATTTATCGGCAGCCTGGGCGTCATGAATATTATGCTGGTATCGGTCACCGAGCGCACCCATGAGATCGGCGTAAGAATGGCGGTGGGCGCTCGGCGCGGCGACATTATGCAGCAATTTCTCATCGAGGCGGTGCTGGTCTGCATGACCGGAGGGGTGCTGGGTGTCCTGTTGGCGCTGGCCGGCGGCGCGCTGTTCAGCGCGCTGGCGGGAGAGCTGTTTCCGATGGTGACGTCCTGGCCGGCGGTATTCGGCGCGTTCCTGTGCGCCTGTGCGATCGGCATGGTCTTCGGCTATTGGCCCGCGCGTAATGCGGCGCGCTTGGATCCGGTAGAGGCGCTCAGCAGTGAATAGACGGTCAGGGAGGATCTGCGCGCGGCTGTCGGGGTTACTGCTAATCGCGCTGCTGAGCGGCTGCGGGGCGGGGCTGCGTACGCCCTGGCACCCCCAGTCGGTAGCCACGCCTGGCCATTGGACCGTTTCGCTGCCGGCCGCGGGCAGCGCGCTGACGACGGCGCAGCCGTGGCCGCACGGGTTTAACGACCCGGCGTTAGCGCGCTTCATTGAGCAAGCCTTAACGCACAATCACGATCTGGCGCGCGCCGGCCTGCGCCTGTATCAGGCGCGTTTGCAAACGGAACTGACGCGACGCAGTCAGCAACCCCAGCTTGCCGCGTCGCTGGACATTGCTGGCGCCGGCGGTGCCGGGCGCGAGGCGTGGCGCGACCGGGGTATCCCGACAGCGTCGGTAACCTATCAAGCCGATTTGTGGGGTAAATTGGCCAGCCAGCGGGATGAGGCGCACTGGCGCGCCAGCGCCAGCGCTGAAGATCTGGCGCAGACCCGGCTGGAGCTGATTGCCGAGGCCAGCGGCCTTTACTGGCGCACCGGCGAGATGAATGCGCGCCTGGCGCTCAGTCGGCAGCAGTTGGCGGATGCGGAGCGCACCGAAGCGCTGGTGGCCGCGCGCTACACGGCCGGCGCGGTGTCGCGCATCGAACTGGCGCAAGCCCGCCAGCAGCGCCTGGGTCAACTTGGCCAGCTCCGCGCACTCGAGCAGCAGCGCCGCGAACTGCTCAACGCCCAGTCGGTATTATTGGGCCTGCCGCCGGGCAGTATCGCGGTGGAGCCTGAGGCGTTGCCCGCGGCGCCTCTCCCACCGGTACGTGCGGACCTGCCGGCAGAAGTACTGGCGCGCCGGCCTGATTTGCGGGCGGCGGAAGACCGTCTGCGTGCGACGTTGGCCAAGGCGGATACGGCCCGCTTGGCGCTGTATCCGACATTGACGCTGACCGATAGCCTGGGCGGTAGCAGCGACGCGCTGGTGCAATTTTTGCACAATCCCATTACCAGCGCCGTAGCTCAGCTCACCCTGCCGTTTGTGCAGTGGCGCCAGTTAGGCGTAAGCCGGGACATCGCCTATAACGATTACCAACAGAGCGTGCTTGATTTCCAGCAGACGCTGTATAAGGCGCTGGCGGCGGTAGATAACGCATTGAACCGACGTTTAGAGCTGCAATTGCAGCGGGAGCAATTGAACGCGTCGCTGGCGCAGGCGCGGTTAGCCGCACGTTTGAACGGTATCCGCTACCGCGAGGGGGAGATAGCGTTGCAAATCTGGCTCGAAGCCCAGGCGCAGGAACGGCAGGCGGAGCGGGATCTGGCGCAAAATCGCTTGGAGACTTATTTAAATCTGGCCGACCTCTGGCGGCTCACCGGCGGCGATCAACCGCTGGACAACAGCGCCGCCGCGCGGGCGGTAGAGCAGTCTTGACGCCGCGACTGGCTGCGCTGAAAGGGCCGCTGCAGTACGCCGCGGCGATATCTTGACGCCTCGCCCGCGCTATCGCCATGCGTAAGCCAATAATTTTTCGCCGCGCCTCGCCGCCGTCACTGATGCGCTGCTGGCCCTGAAGCCTTTGGTAAAACAGTCTTTGTTGGGAAAAAAACGGCCCGCGCGCGCAGAGAAATAATCTGCTGCTACCCTTTTGGGACTCTGTTATCCCTCATCCCATTAAGTCATGCCCGTAAAGTCATTGAATAACGCCGCCGCGGTAGGGCCGCCGCGCAGACATTCCCTCGCCCCCGCGCCATCCGCCGGCGGCAGCACTGGGATCCGTCACCTGCAGTCTATCGCCAATACATCTGAACGTACGACGCTGTTGCCAACCTCGCCGGGGGCCCTCCTGGCGCGTGGCGCGCGCGCCGAGCGTCAATCAGCCGCCTGCGCGAGCCTTCCTTGGGAAGACGACGCGCTGCTGCAACAGGTGATGCTTCGCGGTGAAACGTTGATGGATCGGGCCCGGCATCAGCGCGAAACGGGGCTGGGGGCGCCCCCGTGCCGCTGGCGACTGAGCACCAAAAAAGCGTTGTTGCTCGGCGGTCTGCTGCTGGCCAGCGCGGTTAGCGCGGGTCTCTGGCGTGCTTATCGCGGGCCATGGTCTTCGGCGGGCCATGATAACGACGAGACTTGGCGGGATACCCTTGGTTACGTGCGCCATCCCGACGCCGCCGCGGTCGATGGGACCTATTTCCTCTATCCACCCACCGCGGCTGGCGGGCCCTATTCTCCCCATTCCCCCGCGGCAAGCGCTGCACTGGCGCCTCCCCACGCCGCCGCCTATGTGGCGGATCCTCCGCCCACGACCACGCTTGCCCCGACGCCGGATGAGGTCAAAAAGGTCAAGCTGGATTTTTCATGTTTTGAGCAACGGCAAACCCTGACGGCCGCCGGTATATTGCGCCAAATTGGCAAGACTTTGAAAAATCCGGTATCGGCCCTGGCGGAAGAGTCGCAGGTGATCTACTTCTATCAGAACGTGGGCCGCTGCCCCAGCGAAGACGAAGTGGAAAAGCTCAGCAACATTACCCATAAAGTGGATGCGGTGGTTTCCGCGGTGGTGGCGTTATTGCCCGGTTCGCAACCGCTGGTCATCGCGCAAAACATAGGCGGTCCGCTGCTTAAAATGCTGGCCGACGAAATTGACGGCCTACCCGTGGATGTTAATGAGGCAAACGAGGTCAATAATCAGATTCTGCTTCTGGCGAAATCGATCATAGCAGCCTCGCCGAAAGATAACCGCGGCGTACCCATTGACCGTACGCTGACATTACCCAAAAACACCTTCGTGTCCGGTCAGTCCCTGGCTACCCGGTTAGAGGGCGAAGTGTGGAGAATAACGCACCGACAGGGGCGGTTTTACGCCCGGCGTCGTGGCGTCGAGCGAGAAGTGCAGTACGACGTAAAAAGGGGACGGTGGGTGGAGAAAACGGATCCCGCGCCAGCCTGGGCGGTGCCCGGACAAAGCTCATACCTTCATGGTCAGGAGCGCATCATCAATCAGCTTGCGCTCAGGGTACAGGCGGCCAGATCTCTCGGGCACGAGCAGGATGGCGGCCTGTTTGAGGTGACCCTGGCGAACGATAAGAGCACGCAAACGTGTATTCAAATTGCGGATCAATTTTTGCCGGTGAGACAACACGACAACCCGCCTTATTACGAAGTTTATGATATCGCTAAACCGGGCAAATCCGGTTATCCGGTCTATCTCGACGCGAAGAATCGATGGCGGTTGGGTTTTAAAGTGAAAGCACAGCAACAGCGAAGCGGTTCAGGCCCGCATGCGTATCGCTTTGTGTCGTCGCGTTTGCGCCAGGCCATAACGGAGACTTTACTGGACCCCCGCGTCGATGTCGACGCGCTCTCGCCGCCCTCTAGTCAAGGGATCGTGCGTTCGCGCCAGGGCACGCGGTATCTGCTGTTAGGAGAGCAGGTGGTAAAAATCGATAAGCATCCGTTACTGCCGCATGTCTTTATGCTGGGACCGGAGGCGGCGGATAAGATCCTCTGCCGCTTTGATCGCCGGTCACAGCGCTTTGTGCTGGTTCCAGATGAAAAGGGCTTTGTGGGCGCCGCCGGCGCTGAAATCGACTACGTCAAGGCGGTGAGGGAAGCGCAGCTCCGGCTGAAGAAAAGCTTCGCCCAGCAGAGTCAAAAAATTCGCTATCGGGAGGGGTTCCGCACGGATGATTTTGAAGAGTATCGCGGGGTGTTGCAGGTGGATGATGACCTGCGCGATAACGTTAGAGGGATCCTCCTTTACGGACTGGACGACGGCGAGCTGGCACTGGCGGGTAAGTATGCCGACGCTGCGTGGGAATTAAGAGAGGGCGTAGTCACCGCGTATCAGCATATTCATCAGGTCAAGCAAGCGCTGATGCTTGGCGATGTAGAACATCCGGTATTGCAGCGTTTTCATGAAATTTTCGCGGTCGAGCCCGAGTCCGCCGAGGCCGAGGCCCTTATGGTCACCTTGCTGCGCAATATTGAGGACACGGGGAACGAGATTTCGCGCCATATTAGCGATAACTTCAGCCGCATTTGGCTGATAGACCACGTTAATCAGCATGTGGTCGGTGAAGTTTATCGCAACGATCCGCTTAAGCGCATTTTTATCAATCTTAAAAGAAGCGGCGCCTACCAACATTACAAACGCTATAACGTCAAATGCCATTTTCTCTGCACCCGCTACAAACTAAATGATGACGTGGCGACGATCCTGCATGAAGCCTCTCACACCGCCATCAACACTCGGGATTTTTTTTATCTCGACAGCAAAGAGGGCCACCGGCCGCTTAATGACGAACTGGCCAGACTGTATATTGGCGATATGTCAAAAAAGGAAGCCAGGGGCATTATTGAGACGGCGAAAGCGCTAAAGGTGCCATTGTCGCCGCTAAAAGAGAAGACGCTCGCCCGCCAACTGTTTAATCAGTCTCCCCAGGTGAGAGGGCGGTTTTTAATGCAAAATGCCGATTCGTTCAGCCAAATTATTATGGAATTGGCGGATAGAGTCTTAACGAGGGAGAAGCGGGCGACAACGCCGGCGAAACGGGTGAATGCCGAAGTGCTGGCGCTGTTTGCCACCCGCGCCCTGTGGCAGCACGCGGCGGTGCGCCACCGGCCCGGGGAGGCGATGGTCACGCAGACGTCACCGCGTTGAGAGACGCCGCGCCGGGCTCGCCACCGGCGTCAATACTGGCTCGATAACGGCCGCGCCGCGGGCGGCGGCTAGCGTTTGCGGGCGAGTACCCGCGCGCGCAGCGCCTCTTTCTCCGCCTTGTTAAGAAAAGCAATGGTTAGGCCATTTTGTTGAGCGCGGGCGATATCCTGCGCGTTTAGGCCTGCCGCCGGCGCCGCCTGACGATACTCATGACCGATGTCGATTCCCTGGACCGCCGGATCGTCGGAGTTCAATGTCGCCAAGATGCCGCTATCGAGAAAGCGTTTCAAGGGATGGTGCGCTAAATCGCGCACGGTACTGGTCTGAATATTAGAGGTCAAACAGCTTTCGATACCGATGGCGTGGGCGGCGAGAAAATCCATAAGCTTGGGATCGTCTATGGCCTTCACGCCGTGGCCGATGCGTTCAGCGCCGAGCTCCTGGATAGCCTGCCAAATACTTTCCGGCCCCGCGGCCTCACCGGCGTGCACGGTAATACGCAGGCCGGCGTCCCGGGCGCGGGTAAAATGACTGAGAAACTCGCTGCCGGGATAGCCCAGCTCATCGCCGGCCAGATCCACGGCGGTAATGCCGTCGCGGCAGGCGAGGATCGCCTCTAGCTCCTGCCAGCAGGCGTCTTCGCCGAAGGTGCGGCTCATAATACCGATAAGACGCACCGGCAATCCGCTTTCGCGGCTGGCGCTTTGCACGCCATCGATGACCGCTTCCACGACCCCTTGCAGCGGCAGGCGATGGGTCATCGCCATGTAATAGGGTGAAAAACGCAGCTCGGCGTAATCCAGACCGGCCGCCACCGCATCGGCGACGTTTTCCCGCGCCACGCGCTGACAGGCTTCCAGCGACCCCAGCACCGACACGCCCAAATCCAATTTCTGCAGAAAACTGACCAAATCCGGCTCGGTAGCGGTGACCTGCACATGGGGACGCAAGGCGTCCAGCGTGTTGGCGGGCAGGGCGACGCCAAATTCGCGGCCGAGATCGAGGATCGTTTGCGGGCGGATATTGCCGTCGAGATGACGGTGCAAATCCGTCAGCGGCAGGGACGTATCAATCATGGGTGATAACTCTTTCAGGTGACATTAATAGGACTCATTATAACAGTTCGCGGCCGGGGCGATATTCGCCCGGTTGAGAAAACGCTCCCGGTTGACGCCGGGAGCGCGGGTGATAGTAACGCGGGGATTTACGGCTGCGGCACCGCCGGCGGCGCGGCGGGCGGCGGGGCGCCTTCGGGCAGCCCGAGTACGCCGAACAGACCGAGGAAGTTCTGAATCGACATTTTCTGGCCGTTCAGGTTGATTTGGTTGTCGGCATATTGAAAGCTGCTGGTCAGCGTATTATCCGCCACCGTGGTCAATTTAAACATTTGCCCCATGGCCGCCAGCCCCTGGACCTGCTGTTTGGCAAGCTGGTCGGCGTCTTTCTCATTGTAACCCTGCAAGCGGGCGAACTGCGCGGTGGTCTCGGTGGCCATATCCAGCGGCACGGTCAGCTTGGCGTCGAGTTTTTTGACGAACCTGGCCCATTGTTGATCCGGCGTCAGCGCCGGATCTTGCGCGGCCTGCTGTGCCGCCGCCGGATCGTTAAGATTTAGCGTCAGCGTGAAGGTGCTTTCCCCCTTGCCGTTCTTCCAGCTCAACGGGGCGACAGTCAGGTACGGGCTGCCTTTCAGCGCGGTGGGCAGCTGTTGCAAGAAGGCTTGAGTGATTTGCGCCTGCTGCTGCTGCGGATCCACCGCCCCCGTCTGCTGCATGATTTGCGCGACCTGCTGGTGATACTGATCGCTGAAAGCTTCAATCGCTTTGCCGTCCAGATTGGATAAGGTGATGTTCAGCTTGCCGGCGCCGAAGTTCTGCCCCTGAATATGCAGCGCGTCCAGGGCATAGGCGACCTGAACGGATAACTTATCGCCGTCTTCTTGCGCGTGGGTGACCTGGGAGAGCGCGTCGATACTTAGAATATCCTTGCCGTCCAGATTGTACACCAGCGTGCGCGCTTTCAGCGTATTGTCGCCGATGCTGTAACCTTGCTTGCCGTTATGGGTATCGTTATCCACGGTGAAATCATGCACCGTCAACTGTTCGCGCTGCTGCCACTGATTAAGCCCGCCCAGCACCAGACTGTCGATGCCGCCGGAGACCTTCAGCTTGTCGCCATCGCCATCCGCGTCGACATCGAACGTCCCGCCGCTGGCGCGAATGAGAGTTTGGTTATTCTGAAAATCCATCGCCGCCAGGGTGATTTTGGAAACCGTGTTGCCGCCGTAGCCAAAGCGGGTTTCCGCCACCAGCGGCACATTGGCCTTCGCGGCGTCAAACAGCGGCTGGGTTTTGGCCGTTTTCGCCAGCTCGCTATGTACCGACGCCATGCTGGGGATGAGCACGCCTTTTTTCAGTTGGGCAAACGGGAAAGGACCGTGATCGACTTTCTCATTAAAGCGCACCTCTTCGCCCGGCTTGAGCAATTTATTGTCGCCGGTACTGCCGTCCGACTGCACAACGACATCAACATGACTGGTGAAAACGCCGCGCCGGTAGTTTTCCGCGGCAAAACGCAGCCCCGACTGTGGAAACGCGCTTTGCAACCGGGCATTGGCGTCGTTAACCAAATCAGGTAAACGGCGCTGGAATTGTTTGCCGGTGTACCAAGCGCCGCCGGTCCAGGCGGCGCCGAGAATGACGATCACGCTGACCGCTACGAGGGTTTTTTTCATAGGTTATGCATCCTTATAATTTATTGCTATCCCACTTGTCCGCCCAGCAACGCCAAAGGCAACAAAAAACAGACACGGCCGGGAACGAGGCTCATGCCATGCAACTAATATAGTAGCAATTGACAAGCATTTCGTCCGGCGGTCATTCGCTTTGATTATAAACCCGAGCTAAACGGCCACTGCCGCTGACGGTAATCGGGAAATCTTTTGCTGCGATAAAGACCGACTCCCCCGGCTGGAGGGTGCATTGTCGACCGCCGCCGTCCACGGTGGCCTGGCCGTCGACGCAGAATAAAACGGCGGCGCTGTCCTGGGCCAGCGTGCGCGGCGCCGGCGTGAGCGCGTGCAGCGAAAAGGCGAAATCGTCCACCGGGATGGGGAACACCAGCGCGCCATCGTGCTGCTCGGGGACGGTCAACAGCGTGTCTTCCGGTTTGGCAACGAATTGGACGTTGGCCATCAGCTCGGGCACGTCGATATACTTTGGCGTCAGGCCCGCGCGCAGCACATTGTCGGAGTTGGCCATGACTTCCAGCGCCACGCCCTTGAGATAGGCATGGGGGGTTTGCGCGAACAAAAACATCGCCTGGCCGGGCTGCAGGGTGATCACATTTAGCAGCAGCGGCGAGAACAGGCCGCTATCGTCGGGATAAACCTCGGCAATCATCCGCACGGTGTCCCAGGGTTCGCCATGCTGATGGTCCAGCGCGGCGGTGAGAATATCCAGCGCCAGGGATTTTTGCTCGCCGGTCATCGTCAGCAAATCGCCGAACAGTTGCGCTAAATGCTGCTCGTCAGGATGGGCGAGGAAGGCGGCAATGGTGGGGTGGGCTCCCGCGACGGGCTGTAATAGCGAGACGATAGACGACAGCGTGCGAAAGCCATTCATGGCCTGAAACGGCGTTAAAGCAAACACCAGTTCTGGCTTATGGTTGGCGTCCTTGTAATTGCGGTTGGGCGCGTCCAGGGCGATGCCCGCCTGGTTTTCTTTGGCAAACCCCGCGCGCGCCGCGCTCAGACTGGGATGAACTTGGATAGACAGCGGCTCGTCGGCGCACAGCACCTTAAACAAAAACGGCAATTCCCCAAAACGTTCCGCCACCGCCCGGCCCAGCATGCCCTGCGGATCGCGGGTAATGAGCGTGCGCAACGCGATTTCGTTGCCCTGGGGGTCCAGAACGCGCGAACTGCTTTTGGGGTGCGCGCCCATCCACAATTCCGCCATCGGCCGGTCATTGGGATCGGTAATGCCGTAAAGTCGGGTTAGGGCGTCTTTACTGCCCCAGGCGTAATGCTGGAGGGTATTTATCATCTTTTCCATGATCGTTCCCGTTAATAATTTATTGATTCGTATTGTAATAGCGCTCACCGCTCGCATAATGGTAGGCGTTTGTGTGCGACTATACTACCAATGCCCTGGGCATAGAAGTAAGCATCTAGGGGCGGGTTAGCGATCTTTAGGATGAATACCAGGAGGTTATGATGGCAGTCACTCGTGTAGAAAAAGATTCAATGGGGCCGATTGACGTCCCCGCGGACCACCTTTGGGGCGCGCAAACGCAACGCTCGCTGGAACATTTTCGGATTTCCAGCGAAAAAATGCCCCCGGAATTGATTAGCGCGCTGGCGCAAACCAAACGCGCCGCGGCCGAGGTGAATCAGGATCTCGGCCTGCTTGAGGCCAAGCGTGCGCAAGCCATTATCAGCGCGGCGGATGAAGTTTTGGCCGGCAAACACCCCGCCGAATTCCCGCTGGCCATATGGCAGACCGGCTCCGGCACGCAAAGCAACATGAACATGAACGAAGTGCTGGCCAACCGCGCCAGTGAATTGCTGGGCGGCGAGCGCGGCGACGGGCGTTTGGTGCATCCCAATGACGATGTTAATAAAAGCCAAAGTTCCAATGACGTCTTTCCCACGGCGATGCACGTCGCTGCGGTTATTGCCGTGCGTGAACATCTGCTGCCGCAGATAGCGATATTAAAGAAAACCTTGGCCGCCAAGGCCGCCGCCTTTAACGATATTGTGAAAATCGGCCGAACCCATCTCCAGGACGCCACGCCGCTGACGCTGGGGCAGGAAATATCCGGCTGGGTGGCGATGCTTGAGCACAGCACAAAGCATATTGAGCAAAGTATTCCGCATCTGTGCGAACTGGCGCTGGGCGGTACCGCGGTGGGCACCGGTCTCAACACCCATCCAGAATATGCGGTTCGCGTGGCGAAAGCGCTGGCGGAACTGACTGGACAGCCGTTTGTCACCGCGCCTAACAAGTTTGAATCCCTGGCCACCTGTGATGCCCTGGTGCACGGCCATGGCGCCCTGAAAGGGCTGGCGGCGTCGATGATGAAAATCGCCAACGATGTGCGCTGGCTGGCGTCCGGTCCACGCTGCGGAATCGGCGAGCTGAGTATTCCGGAAAACGAGCCGGGCAGCTCCATCATGCCGGGCAAAGTCAACCCGACCCAGTGCGAAGCGATGACCATGCTGTGTTGCCAGGTGATGGGAAACGACGCGGCGGTGAATATTGGCGGCGCCTCCGGTAATTTCGAGTTAAACGTTTACCGCCCCATGGTTATCCATAATTTCCTGCAATCGGTGCGCCTGCTGGCGGACGGTATCGACAGTTTCAATCATCACTGCGCGGTTGGCATCGAACCTAACCGCGATCGTATCGATCAGTTGCTCAATGAATCACTGATGCTGGTGACGGCGCTCAATACCCATATCGGCTACGACAAGGCGGCGGAAATCGCCAAGAAAGCCCATAAAGAGGGGCTGACGCTTAAGGCTTCAGCGCTGAAGTTGGGGTATGTGACGGAGCAGCAGTTCGATGAATGGGTCCGACCGGAAGACATGGTCGGCAGCATGAAAAGCTGACCGTTTACGGTCTAATAACCGGCGCAAGGCGGGCCATAGGCAGAGGCTCGCCTTAGGTGGCGACATAGAGATGCAGTCGTTCAATCAGTAAATGGGCGGGCAGCGCGGCCGGTACGTGTTTCGGGCGGATGGTGCGGCGGTCATAATTCAGCAATTCCCCCAGCGCCGGCACCGTGGCTCCCTGCTGCGTGCGGCAGAGCACGATAAGCGGAGAAGGGCAGGCGTATTGCACCTGCTTTTGCCGCGTTTGGTACCACACCCGCGCGATCGGCTGTACTTTTACCGGCCGTTTGATTTTCAGCGGGGTGTCCGGCGGCAGTTTTGACACCTGGTTAATCTCATCGCGCACCCGCTCCCGCCACTGCTCCCGGGTGTAAGGAGGGACCGCGCGGCCGCCTTGCAGGCTTTTTTGCAGCATCGTCAGCACCTCCTGGCGCGTTAGATTTTTGATAACCTGTTTATTTGCCCAGCCAAAACGCACAGAGTCTGGATCGGTAATCACCTGCAGGCCACGATAGGCGCTCAGGGTTTTCAGACCGCGCAAATGGCGATGTACAAAGTCAAAACGTTGCTCCGGCGGGAGCTGCGACTCGACGGTAATCAACTGGGCCAGTTGCGCTTTAAGGTCGTTGATTTCGCCCACCAAGGCGAGGGCGGACGCATACTGATCATCATCCACGGCGAAGCATAAGGCGCCCGGTAGGCGAATCGCCGCTTTGCTGCTGCTGTCAGACTTCTGATGATAAATAAACAGGCGCTGATAATGCGCCAGGCCGGTCGCCAGCGCGGTTTTTCCCACCTGCTGTTGTACCTCGAGCGTGGTGATTTCGGCCTGCTCCTGACCTTTTTCCACTTCTGGGAGAGTAAAGACGCGGGCGGCCAGCAGACGAAAACCGCCAAGCAGCGGTCCTAGGGCCTCCAGGCGCAGCTGCAGGGTGTTGAAGCAGGCGTTAAGACGCTGTGTCAAATCCAAAGAGGGCATAGTTCCATCTCGCTATTAGTTACAACATACTATACGCTTTAAGACTATACTACGGTTATTACCTTAACGAAAGAGAGGCCGTCACGTCCAGAAACCTCGTCAGGAAATCAACTCAGCCGTTCACGTCCAGGAGTCGCAACACGGGCGAAAGCGCATAACGAAGGGAGGGAAGACCAGGGCCAGCGCACGCCTTCGCGCCTCGCCGCGGCTCTGGCGCCGACATCGCCCACCAGGACGCTAACGGCAAAAATGCAAGGCAGGCCGCGCGACGAAAACAGAGGAACCCTGCGCCGTCGGCGTCTGCGTCTGCCGCCTTTGCGCCACCAAGCGGCTTTAGCCGCTCAGCGCTATACCGCGCGCAGTTCCGGCAACCGGCGCAGGCGTTGGGCGACGTAAAGGCCAACCAGCAGGAGCACGGTAATAAAGGCCACGACGCCCGCCCAGCCGTAGCCGTGCCAAAAGAACCCGCCCAGAGTACCGGCGGTACTGGAGCCGAGGTAGTAACAGAACAAATACAGCGAGGAGGCCTGTCCTTTGGCGCGACGCGCGCGGCGGCCAATCCAACCGCTGGCGACGGAATGCGCGGCAAAAAAACCGCCGGCGAACAACATCATGCCGATGAAGATGGCTACCAACTGCGCCAGCAACGTCAGCAGCAAGCCGGCCACCATGATTAAAATGGCCACCATCATAACCGGACCGCGGCCGTAGCGTGCGGTAAGCGCGCCGGCTTTGGGTGAACTCCAGGAGCCGGTCAGATAGACGACCGACAGTAAGCCCACCACCGCCTGGCTGAGCAACCACGGCGGCGAGAGCAACCGATAGCCGATATAGTTAAACAGCGTGACGAACGAGCCCATGAGCAAAAACCCTTCGATGAACAGCAGCGGCAGACCCTTATCACGCCAATGCAGGCGGAAATTGATGGCCAAATTGCGGGGTTTCAACGACGTCGGGCGGAAATGGCGCGACGCGGGCAATATGCGCCAGAACATCAGCGCGGCCAGCAGCGCCATCAAACCAATGCAGCCCACCGCAATCCGCCAGGAGAATAAATCGGTCATAACGCCGCTCAGCAGCCGGCCGCTCATGCCGCCGATGGAGTTGCCGCTGATATACAGCCCCATGGAGAAGGCCACCACGCTGGGATGGATCTCTTCGCTGAGATAGGTCATCGCCACCGCGGCGACGCCGCTGAGCGACAGTCCGATACAGGCCCGCGTCAGGAGAATAGCCTGCCAGCTGGTCATAAACGCGCTGAGTAGGGTAAAACTGGCGGCCAGTATTAACGACACCACCATAACCGATTTACGGCCTACCGCGTCCGACAAGGGACCGGTAAACAGCAACCCCAGCGCCATCGTGCCGGTGGATACCGAGAGGGAAAGGCTACTGGCGGCGGGAGAGACGCCGAAATCCGCCGACAGCACCGGCAAGATAGGCTGGACGCAATAGAGCAGGGCAAAGGTAGCCAGACCGGCGGAAAACAGCGCCAGGGTAAGCTGTATAAATTGTGGCGTGCCGCGTTTGATATACAACGAACGGGACGGAGCAGTTACGGGCTGGGCGATACGCGTCGCCGGCGCGTCCGGCGATGAAGCCGTCGTGCGCGAAAGGGTGTTCACGATAAATCCTTAATGCCAACATCATGCAGGGTTAACCTCAGCGACGGCCGCCGCTGAGTAGCTGAATCGTTTAATAAGGATAGAAAACGGCAATTTTTTTGTCTAATATATTAATAATCATAATTGATATATTTAAAATATGAATATTGAGCTTAGGCATTTACGCTATTTTATCGCGGTGGCCGAGACGCTGCATTTTGGCCGCGCCGCGGAGAAGCTCCACATCTCCCAGCCGCCGTTAAGCCAGCAGATCCAGATCCTGGAGCAGCAGGTGGGGGCGCTGCTTTTGGAGCGCAATAACCGCAACGTCAGGCTGACGCCGGCCGGACGACAATTTTTGGAACAGGCGTGGCAAATCATCGCCCAGGTCAATCAGGCGGCGGACCGGGCAGCGCGGGTACATCGCGGGGAACTCGGCGAGGTTACCATCGGCTTTACCGCTTCCGCGCCTTTTATCAAATCCATTTCCGCCAGCCTGTTGGCGTTTCGTCAACAGCACCCCGATGTGCATATCCAAATGGTGGATACCAATACCAAGCAGCAGATTGAACCGTTACTGACCGGCAAACTGGATATCGGTATCATGCGCAACACGCCGCTGCCGGATGCGTTGGACTATCAATTACTGCTGCGCGAACCCCTCATCGCCGTGGTGCATCAAGATCACCCGCTTGCCAGCGTGGCGGGCGAAAGCATCACGGTGCGCCAGCTGGCGGACGAGCCGTTCGTCTTTTTTGATCGCAAGGTCGGTACCGCGCTGTATGACGAGATCCTGCTGCTGCTCAAACGTTATGATATCGACCCCTATATTACCCAGGAGGTCGGCGAGGCGATGACCATCGTCGGTCTGGTGGCGGCAGGCCTCGGCGTATCGATACTGCCGGCGTCATTTCTGCGCATCAAAATCGACAGCGTGCGCTATCTGGCGCTGCGGGAGCCGGACGCCAAAACCGAAGTCTGGCTGGTCACCAACCGCCAGCGCGCCCTGTCGGCCTCGGCGCAGCGCATGATACATTTAATGCTACAGGGGCAGTAATGATGGCCGACCGCAGCGCCCTTACCGGCGAGAGCTGCGCCGGTGCCCGCAACAAATATGTGCGGTAAATCACATTTCCAATCAAATAGTTGACGGCTAAACGTAAAAGTTTCACCATACCCCCAATCTTATTATTTTATAGCGTGAAAAATAGCGGGAGCGGGTCAGTGATTGGCATTGGTCAACCCGGGCATATTGATCAAATTAAGCAGGCGAATGTAGGTGCGGTGTATCGTCTGATTGACACGTATGGTCCCGTTTCCCGTATCGCGCTGTCCAAATATGCCCATTTGGCCCCCGCCAGTATCACCAAAATCGTGCGCGAATTGATGGAAGCGCATCTGGTAGGCGAGACGGAGTATCAGGAAAACGGATTACGCGGCCGGCCGGCCGTTGGCGTGGTGGTGGAGACGCAGGCCTGGCATTTTCTCTCGCTGCACATCAGTCACGGCAGTCTCTCGCTGTCGCTGCGCGAACTGTCCAGCAAACTGGTGGTGGAAGATACCGTCTCCTTGCCGTCGCAGGCTTCCTTACCGCTGCTCACGCGCCTCATTGCCGAGGTGGATGCATTTTTTACCCGCCATCAGCGTCAGTTGGAGCGACTTACGGCTATCGCGGTCACGGTGCCCGGCATTATCGACGCGCAGGCCGGTATCATACACCGCATGCCGTGGTACGATGTTTGCTATATGCCGCTGGGGGAGGTCCTCAGCAGCCATATCGGCGTGCCGGTCTACCTGCAGCATGATATTTGCGCCTGGACCATGGCTGAAGCGCTGTACGGGGCAGCACGTGGGTGTAACGACGTGGTACAGATTGTCATTGATCATAATGTCGGCGCCGGGGTCATCACCGGCGGTCGGCTGCTGCACCGCGGCAGCCGCTCCCTGGTGGAGATCGGCCATACGCAAATCGACCCCGACGGTAGGCGATGTTACTGCGGCAATCGCGGCTGTCTCGAAACCGTTGCCGGCATGGAGAGTATACTGGCGCATACGCGCCAGCGCCTGAAGCGCCAGCCGGACTCGGTGCTCAACGACGTTCCGTTAAGCGTGGAACGCTTATGCAGCGCGGCGCTGGCCGGCGACCGCGTGGCACAAGAGATCATCACCGGCGTCGGACTGAACGTCGGGCGCATTCTGGCGATGATGGTGAACCTGTTCAATCCGGAGAAAATTTTGGTGGGATCGCCGCTCAACGGCGCGGCGTCGATTCTGTATCCGGTCATGCAACGCTGTATTCAACAGCAATCGCTGCCGGATTATAGCCGCCGGATTCAAATCCAGGCCACCCGTTTTAGCCATCATGGCACCATGCCCGGCGCGGCGTTGGTAAAAGATGCCCTCTACGATGGTTCACTTTTGCTTAAGCTGATGCAGGGATAAAACCGCAAAAATATTGCGCTAACGCAAGCCACCCCTCGCCGCAATGACGTACATTTCTTCCTGATCCTCCCGCGAAATTTTATTAACTCTAATGGATTACGACAGTCTGGAGTTGCCATGTTGAAACATATGTTTGTCACCGGTACGGATACCGCCGTCGGTAAGACTGTTGTCGCGCGCGCGCTATTGCAGCATTTAGCGGCGAGCCATTATACGACGATAGGCTATAAACCTATCGCCGATAGCAATCTGATGACCGCCGAGGGACTGCGTAATCACGATGCCCTGATATTGCAGACGTCGTCCTCGCTGGCGCGGCCCTACAGCGATATCAATCCGCTGCTGATCCCTGAGACCGCCGCCGGTTGTTTCACCGGTGAGGCGGTAGATTATGACACCATGAGCCGCGGGCTGCGGCATCTTTCCACGCTGGCCGATACGGTGGTAGTGGACGGTAATTGCGGCTGGCGTGCGATTATGAACGACTATCGGCCCTATTCCGAGTGGGTTGTCCGCGAACGGTTGCCGGTGGTGCTGGTCATCGGCATTAAACTGGGCTGTATCAGCCATGCGATGCTGACCGCCGGCGCCATCCTCAACGACGGCTTACCGTTATTGGGCTGGGTTGCCAACCGTATTAATCCGGGACTGGCGCACTACGCCGAAGTATTGAGCGTACTCAACCGCATTATGCCGGCACCGCAGTTGGGTGAATTGCCTTATTTGCCGCGGGCGGAGCAGCGGGACCTGGCCAAATTTATTGATTTGTCGCCGCTGGCGGTCGGGGCGCAACACTCCGCGTAAACGGCCAACAGACACCGACACTCCCCGTGCCGGTCAATACCCGACTGTTTGCTCAAGGAGTCAGCTGCTATAATCAGCGGACAAAAAAATCGCTCAATCAGGGACCTATGCACCAGACGCCGGCGTCAACCGCTGCGCCCTTGCGGCGCGGTTGGATACTTATTGCCTGTATGCTGGCCATGTTTATGGCGGCGGTGGAAGTCACCATCGTCGCCACCGCCATGCCGGATATTATCGCAAGCCTCGGGGGCTTCCCGCTGCTGAGCTGGGTGTTCTCCATCTATCTGCTGTTGCAGGCCATCTCCATACCGATATACGGTCGCCTGGCGGACATGTTTGGCCGCAAGCCGGTGTTTTTTGTCGGCACCGGGCTGTTTCTCAGCGGCTCCATACTGTGCGGTTTTGCAAGCCATATGTCGGCACTCATTTTGTTTCGCGCGCTGCAAGGACTGGGGGCAGGCGCTATCGTGCCGCTCGCCACTACGATCATCGCCGATGTCTACAACCAGCAAGAGCGCGCGCGCCTGCAAGGCTATCTTTCCAGCGTCTGGGCGGTATCGGCCATTATCGGCCCGCTAATGGGCGCGTTTATCGTCCGCCACTATCATTGGTCAGGGGTGTTTTGGGTCAATGTTCCGCTGGGCATTATCTCGACGGGTTTACTGGCGCGCTATCTCCCGGCAGCGCCGCACCGGCATGACGCGCCATCGCTGGATGTGGCCGGTATCGCCTATATGACGCTGGCGGTCGGTTGCCTGCTTATCGCGCTGTTGCAAGGCGATGAGCTGGGCCGCTGGCGCGCGGGACTGCTGGTGCTGTCTGTTATCAGCGCCGTGCTATTGGTGCGGGAGCAGCGGCGCAGCGCCGTGCCACTGTTCCCGCTGGCGCTGTGGCAAAGCAAAGTTATCATTGCCGGCAACGTCGGCGGACTGATTATCGGCGCGGCGATGATGGGTATCGCCGCGTTCTTACCCACCTATATTCAGGCGGTGCTGGGTGGGAGCACCCTTGAGGCGGGCTGGACGCTGGCGGTAATGTCTTTGGGCTGGCCGCTGGCAAGCACGCTGTGCGGCAGGTTGATGATACATACCTCTTACCGTCTGATGGCGCTGTGCGGCGCGGTTTTGCTTGTGGCCGGCAGTCTGTTGCTGCTGCGGCTGGACGCCCAGAGCAGTATTGCCGCCGCCCGGCTGGCGTCGTTTGTCATCGGTCTGGGCATGGGGATGAGCAATACCACTTTTCTGGTTTCGGTACAAAACGAGGCGCCGTTTGCGATTCGCGGCATCGCTACCGCCTCAACCGTCTTTACCCGTATGGTAGGATCGGCGCTGGGCACGGCGGTATTGGGCGCCACGCTGAATATGAATTTGCAGCGGCGGCTGCCCGGGATAGACGACCCCGTGCAGCATCTCATCGCTCATCATAGTCATAGCGGCCCGGGGCTGGCGCACATGGCGCAGCAGGTGGCGCTATCAATGCATGGGGTTTACTGGGTCTCGTCGCTTATCGCTTTTTGCGCGCTCATTGCCGCTGGCCTGGTACCGCGCGGGTTGCGCCCGCGACAGGAAGAGTAGCACGCGCGAAAGGGGGCGCGGGCGGGAGGGACACGCCAAACGCCCGCGCAGGGGGACGGGGGTGGGTAGGAACACGTCCAGCGCCCGCCCCCGGTAAGCATCAGGGACTGGGCGCGTCATCCCCGTGGCGGGTGTAGACGATTTTCTGCGTGTCGTTTTCGCAGTGCCCCACCACCTGACCGCCGGCGCTATCCGCCTGATCGTTCGGTACAATTTCCAGCGTGAAACCGGATTCGGGTACGCCGTTGGCAACGATCTTCCGGGCGATGTCCGCTTTTACGTTTTCGCACGCGGCCTGCGCGCCGAGAGGCACGAGCAGGGCCAACGTGGCGGTTAACAACATTGACTTCTTCATCCTGTCATCCTTATGTGATAATGAAGTGGCGTTATAAGCGTAGCAGCGAAGCGCCCGTTAGGAAATTCGCATGGACTTAGGGCGCCAGCAGCGAACGCCCCGTGCGGCGGTCCAGACATCGGGAGGTATTGGGCTCCCAATAGGCATTGACGTTCTGGCTGCTGTTGCATTTCTCCTGCAAATCCACCGCCTGATCGTAGCGATCAAAATCTTTTTCAACACGCGTATTCACTTTGTTACGCAGCATATGGGTGGCATTCCATTGTTCCTGACTCTGCCGGGCCGCTTCCCGCGACCGGGCGGTATCGCCGGAATCGATAACGATATGTTGGGTGGTATTGCTGGCGGCGATGCCCGCGCCGGCGTAGGCCATCAGGCCCAGTGCCAGCAGGCCGCCGAGCAAACGTTGAGTCGGGATTGTATTCATGCCATGTTCCTTCTAAGCTGTGCGCGGCATAACGCGCTGAAAATGTATGCGATAATCAATAATATCATCACAACCCCTTTCTGAACCATCAACAACCGGCTTGATGTTGATACAAACGGAGCGTGAATGACAAAAACCCTGTTGCTGTATTTAGCCACCGCCGTCGCTGAAATCGTCGGCTGCTATCTGCCTTATTGCTACGTCAAGCGGGGCGGTAGCGCGCTGCTGCTCATCCCCGCCGCGCTGAGCCTGGTGGCGTTCGTTGGGTTACTGATGCTGCATCCCGCCGCCAGCGGCCGCGTCTATGCCGCTTACGGCGGAGTGTATATATTGACAGCGCTCCTGTGGCTGAGGTTCATCGACGGGATAAAATTATCGCCCCAGGATTGGCTGGGCGCAGCGGTGATTTTGTGCGGCGTGATTATCATGATTAGCGGCTGGCGCAACGGCGCGGGCTGACGAAAGGGTGAGAGGGGGAACGCTCTGAGCCGCCGGCGGCCTGCCCCCTTACGAGCGCCGCCGCCTGGTGCAGTTTAACCCCTGCAACGCCCGCCCCACGGTACTCTAGCGGATAGCCTCAGCGGGAATCACGTCGCAATGCTTTAGCGGACAGGCAGCGCCAGTAGGCATCGCGCCGCGGTGCTTTAGCGGGTAGGCAGCGCCAGTAGGAATCACGCCGCAATGTTTTAGCGGACAGGCAGCGCCAGTAGGCATCGCGCCACGGTGCTTTAGCGGGCGGCCTCAGCAGGGACCGCCTTTGTCATTTAACCCTCGCGATGCACGCTGAGTCCCGCGAAAGACTGGCTAACCGGCATCATTTCCAGCACATTGATATTGACATGGGCGGGCAGGGTCGCCACCCAGAACACGGCCCCGGCGATGTCGTCCGGCATGAGCGGGTCGGCGTTTTTATAGGTGTTTTCCACCTTTCCTTCATCCCCTTTAAACCGCACCGACGAAAACTCCGTCCCCCCCACCAGTCCCGGTTCAATGTCCGTCACCCTGACGCGGGTGCCGACCAGATCGGTGCGCAGGTTCAGGCTGAACTGCCGGGTAAAGGCCTTGGTGGCGCCGTAAACATTGCCGCCGGCGTAGGGCCAGCGGCCGGCGGTAGAACCGAGATTGATAACATGTCCACGCCGTCGCTCGACCATACCCGGCAGCAGCGCTCGGGTCATATACACCAGGCCCTTGTTATTGGTGTCGATCATGGTTTCCCAATCGTCCAGATTGGCGTTTTGCGCCGGCTCCATACCCAGCGCCAGACCGGCGTTATTCACCAGCACGTCCACTTCGCGCCACTCGGCAGGCAGACCGGCCACCTGGTCGGCGACGGCGGTCCGGTCGCGCACGTCCAGGCGCAGCGGGAAGAAAGCCGCCCCCAGCGCCTGGTGCAATTCCTCAAGCCGCGCCTGGCGGCGACCGGTACCGATAACCTTGTGTCCCTGCTTGATAAACAGGCGGGTAATGGCTTCGCCAAAGCCGGCGGTGGCGCCGGTAACAAAAATAATCATTATTGCGTTCCTTTTCGGTTATTGCGGACCCACGAATACCCCAGTATAGATCTCTCTGCTCAGGGATGGCGCAGATAGGGCGCAATCAACGACAAATCCGCCGGCGACAGGCGATCGGCGGCGGTTTGAGCCTGATGCCAATAGGGATAAATCAGCGGAGGCCGGCTGACCTGCGCCAGGCGCTGCAATTCGGCGCTGCCCAGCACTAAATCGGCCGCCTGCAAATTGTCGCGCAGCTGCGCCTCATTGCGCGCCCCGATGATAACCGATGAGACCAGGCGAGAGCTGATGAGCCAGGCGATCGCTACCTGCGCCGCCGACGCGCCGCGATCGTCGGCGATCGCCACCAACTCGTCAACGATGCGGTAGAGGGCTTCCTCGTCACGCACCGGCGGTTCGTTCCACTGTGCCAGTTGGCGGGTCGTGCCTTCGGGTTTGCGATCGCGACGATATTTACCCGACAGCAGACCGCCGGCCAGCGGACTCCATATCAGCACGCCTAGCCCCTGATCCTGCGCTATCGGCAGAAGTTCATATTCCGCCTCGCGCGCCTGCAGGGTGTAATGGATTTGCTGACTGACCGGACGCACCGACGCCATACGCTCGCTTACGCCCAGCGTTTTCATAATATGCCAGCCGGAAAAATTGGACAGACCCACATAGCGCACCTTACCGGCGTTAACCAAATGCTCCAGCGCGGCAAGCGTCTCCTCGAGGGGCGTCAGACCGTCCCATTCATGCAACTGATAGAGATCGATGTAATCGGTTTTCAACCGCCGCAAACTGGCTTCGCAGGCGCGAATCAGATGATGGCGCGACAGACCACGATCATTGGGGCCGTCCCCCATCGGAAAACGCGCCTTGGTGGCCAGCAGGACATCCTGTCGGCGATGCTCCAGCACCTCGCCGACAATCGTTTCCGCGC
Source organism: Sodalis praecaptivus (assembly GCF_000517425.1). Lineage (NCBI taxonomy): Bacteria > Pseudomonadati > Pseudomonadota > Gammaproteobacteria > Enterobacterales > Bruguierivoracaceae > Sodalis > Sodalis praecaptivus. Next base: position 2,283,496 of record NZ_CP006569.1, on the reverse strand, counting down.
CACCGGCGGAATACACATCGGCGGTGTCGATAAAATTGACGCCCGCTTCCAGGCAAATATCCACATGGCGTCGGGCTTCGGCCACGTCGCTATTGCCGACTTTGGCGAATTTTCCTTTACCGCCGAATGTCATGGTGCCGAGACTCAGCACGGAAACCCGCAATCCCGAATGACCAAGTTGACGATATTCCATCGTAATGCCTCCGTTATGGATTTTACGTGAGGTAAGGCGCACCGCCGTGGCGGTGCGCCTTGCGCGTGCAAGCCGCTCACCCGTATAAACTTAGGGTAGGGCCCCGCTTAGCTTGCCTTAGGAGAAGGCCTGTCTGGGGTTCTGGGGGACAAAAACGCCATTGCGCCGTCATTTCTGCCCCTATTATAGAGCCGTTTAATTTGCTTATGCCCGTTACAAAAATAGCACCATAATGAGAAGGGCAAAGTCCGCAAACGGTTGCTTTTCCCATTGCATCACGGTGAGAGCATGAATGTTACCACCTTAACGGAATAGGGATTTTTATCCAATTGATAAATAATGACAATGCGTGTCCATTTGTTTTTGCCAACGTGACCCGTCTGTTGCGATACTCTTAGGCTCGACGTTTCGGCGCGGCGAGACCCCGCCGCTTTCGTTTCAGCGCAGAGGCGGTCAGCGCTGGTTTGCTTACCGCCGACCAGCGCGCTGGCGAGAACCGCAATGAAAAGTGATTTTTTACCGGGCGCGGCAGCGCGGCCCACTACCGCGGCATTGAGGATGGCGAGACTCGCGCGCCACCGGCCCGGCGGTCATGATGACAGGCGTAAACAATGCATTCGATCAAAGCCGTTCGCGGCAGCTTTTTTGATATTGCCCATCTCGTGCGTCATCCCGATGCGCTAGAACAGGCGGCCCGCTTTATTGACGATGGGGTGATGATCATCGAAGCGGGCAAAATCCGCGCCTTACACACTTGGGAAGCGGGGCGCCATCACGTGCCGCCGTCAGTTCCCCTCAGCCACTTTCCGGGCAAGCTCATCGTGCCGGGTTTTATCGATTGCCATGTCCATTACCCGCAAACCGAGATGATTGGCGCCTGGGGCAGCCAACTTTTGGACTGGTTAAATCACTATACTTTCCCGACAGAAAGCCAGTATCACTGCGCCGACCATGCCGCCGCGATGTCGGACTTTTTTCTCCAAGAGCTGTTACGCAACGGCACAACGAGCGCCTTGGTTTTCGCCACGGTGCACGCGGCATCGGTAGAGGCGCTATTTACCGCAGCGTTGCAGCGGAACATGCGCGTCATCGCGGGAAAAGTCATGATGGACCAACATGCCCCGGCAGCGCTGCTGGAAACGCCGGCGCAAAGCGAACGGGATACCCGACGGCTGATTGAGCGCTGGCATAACACAGGTCGATTGGGCTATGCGTTAACGCCGCGCTTTGCGCCGACCTCGTCGCCGCAATTGCTGTCGGTGGTGGGGGCGCTGAGGCGGGAGTATCCCGATGTCTGGCTGCAAACCCACCTCAGCGAAAACCCGCAGGAGGTGGCCTGGGTCAAGCAGCTGTACCCTGAAAGGGCGGGCTATCTGGATGTGTATCATCATTACGGCCTGACCGGCCATAAAAGCGTCTTTGCTCACTGCCTTCATCTGGAGGACGCGGAGTGGCAGTGTCTGGCGGCCACCCGTTCGGCTATCGCGTTTTGTCCCACCTCTAACCTGTTTTTGGGCAGCGGGTTGTTTAATCTGCAAAAAAGCTGGGACGCCGGCGTCGCGGTGGGTATGGGTAGCGACGTCGGCGCGGGAACCACGTTTAATGCGCTGGAAACCCTGGCTGAAGCGTATAAAGTGGCGCAATTGCAGCACTATCGTCTGTCGGTGTACGAAGCCTTTTATCACGCCACGCTTGGCGCCGCGCAGGCGCTGGCGTTAGATGATGTTATCGGCAATTTCGCCGTTGGCAAAGAGGCGGATATGGTGATTTTGGATCCGGCGGCAACGCCGCTGCAACGGTTACGCCAGCAAAACGGTAAAGACATCCACGAAAGGCTGTTTGCCCTAATGATGCTCGGGGATGACCGCAATATTTATCAGACGCTGATCCAGGGGGAGGTCGCCTGGCAGCGCCAGCCTGGGTAGCGGGCGTGCCATGACGCCTTCTTATCGCCGCCGGAAGCGGCTACGCTAACAAACGCGCCCTAAAATGAGTACCCATCAGACAGATTAAGGTGACAACGTCACTTAAAAGATCGGTAACATAAACGCCGGCGCCCAAAGTAATTACCCACGCAGCCCCTTTAGGGTGACAACGTCACAGAGAAATGCGTCAGTTGTCGTCACTGCCTGCAAACCCTTATGAAAGATAACGGCCAGATGCAGGAGGGACAGCCCGGCGGGGGTAAAGCCCTGACGCCGACAGGCGTAGGCACACTGCCGGCAAAGTGGGCGGTATCGCGTGTTGCGATGTGAAACGTGGGTGTAAGGCGTCAGGCAAGTCAACGCCTTAGCGCGGTCGAAGGGGCATGGTCCAGACCGTCTCCCACGCGCAGCGGGCATCGCCGCGGTAAGCGAAGATGGCTACTGTGGCGCTTTCTTAAGCGTTTTAAGCAGCCGCTTGGTCATGCGTAAGGGCTGAAAAAAAAAAGCTCTCCGGCCGGCTGTGACGCAGTTCGTTTCCTCCCCCCGCGCGGCGGCACTCATCGTCACGTTGATCCAAAGCGTAATGACTGGCCGCGATGGGTAACGGCGCCTGAATGACGGGCGACATCGCTATGTGCCGGCGCGAGGAAACGAATGCCTCCGTCACTAACGCCTGTTGCGGCCAACCGGGTAACCGTCCGCGCCCTTGCGGCGCCAAAGGCGTGAGCCAGCGCCGGCCAAGAGGATCGTTTTCGCTGGGCGATAGCAACCGTCGGCCGGATAGGCCGTCGTCGGTAGGCGGTGATAACCGCAAATCATGCGGAGCGTCGCCGGGAAGAGGCGATAACCGCGGATTAAGCGGGGCGTTGCCGGTGAGTGGCGGCAACGGTGCATCATGAGGACCACCGCTCGTGGCGGACGACAGCCGCCGGTCATCAGGCGGGCCGTCTATGGGCGGCGGTTGCGGCGCATCGGGCATCGGCAACGCGATGCCGGTTTTTTCGCTAAAAAGGAAATGAGGGCGGAGGACAGGGCATACCGCCACGGATAACGCGACGGTGGCGACAATAACAAAGATCAGACCAAGCAACGTTTTTTTTTGAGTCATCATGAGGTAATAACTTCGGTTAAGGAATGGGAAATGACAGAGTGCCCAAGGAAGGTGGCGCTCTGCGAAGTGGCAATGACGGGAATGAACTGCACGAGAGCTGCACACGCCACTCCCGACGTTGGCATTAGAAATTCACCTTTACCCCCAGTGACCCGGCGATATCGCTGAATCCCCCCGCGCCACGCTGATGGGCGAGATGGCCCCAGACGCCTACCCTCGGGCTCAATTGCCCCTCGTGGCCGACTTTAACTTCCGTCAGTTGGCGGCGGCCGTCCTGGACATAGCGCATGGGGCCTGTTTGCACGCCGAAGGGCTGGGACGTGGTTATCCAATTGACCTCCAGATAAGGCTGGAAAGCGGGTGACGAGCCCGGCTGGTCGGCGCCACCGCACAGCGAGAGGCGGGTCCCAAGGCGGGTTTGCCAGGCCGCGGGCGTCAGGACGACGTCGCGGTAGGCCGCGCGCGCGCTGAGGCGGTTCGCTTTGACCCCCATCCAGCTCAATTGCCCTTGCGGTTCGATAAACGCGTCAAATCCTGCGCCCGCAAACAGCCGCCAGCGATAACCGCTTTCAAGCGTTGCGCCAAATCCCGCGCTGCGATAAGACTCCACCGGCGCCTCAGCCCGTTGAACGTGATTGTTAAACCAGCTGTAGCTTAGCTGGGCGTCAAGATAACCGCCCTCCCGTGCGGGCCGCTGTTGCCAGCCGGCATACAGGCCTACCGAATAGCCCTGAAGTCCACCGCTGGCGCGGCTTAACACCTGAGTGGAGTGACTAACGGTGGCGCTTTTGCCGGCGCCAAACATGATGCCCAATTGCCCGCTGTCCCGCCCAGTATGGCTGTACTGCCAGATGGCACCGCCGCCTTGCACTACCTGACGTGTGGTCTTGGTTCGTAAGCTGCCGTTGCCTACATTCGCGTGCGTCTCACCCCCGAGGATACGTAACCACAACGTCGGGCGAGGTTCCCCGTTCATCATCACGCTAAATCCCGTCATACCTGCTGTCACGTTGCGCTCTGCACCACGGCTGATAAATAAGGTGTTGGCCACGGCATGGTTAGCGGCGTAAACCCCCACCGCAGGGACGATGACCGTCGGCGGCGCAAACGGCGGGGCGCCCATCAGGGAGCCATCCTCGCGGCCGTCCTCCTCGTCAAGCTCATCGCCCATAACGTGACCGCCAGCGTGGGCGGTCACGCTCTCATTCTCGCCGTCGGCTGAAGGGAGGGAACCGTTATCATCTTCGCCACTGGCCTGATAGCTGTGACCGCTATCGTTTCCCTCCTCGGGCTGACCGACGTTACCGCTTGCATTTCCATCCTCGGCCTGACTGACGTAACCGCTTGCGTTTCTACCCTCGGCCTGACTGTCGTTACCGCTTGCGTTTCTATCCTCGGCCTGACTGTCGTTACCGCTTGCGTTTCTATCCTCGACCTGACTGACGTTATCGCTTGCGTTTCTATCCTCGACCTGACTGACGTTACCGCTTGCGTTTCTATCCTCGACCTGACTGTCGTTACCGCTTGCGTTTCTACCCTCGGCATGGCTGACGTTATCGCTTTCATTGTCGGCCTGACCTGCATGATCGTTATCGTTGCCGCCATTGTCATGGGTTAAGGGCGGGTGATTGATGCCGTTGCCGGCTGGACGTAAATCACCGCTATCGTTTTTATCGCCGCTGTGGCTTGGCGTATCGCCATTATCCTTACCCGTTAACACGACCTTCGTTTTGTCCGGGTAAGAAGGGGTCGCGACGGACTTTGCCATGACTTCCGGCGGCACCACCGTGATCGGGGCCGCATCGAGCTCAACGGCATCATCTCTCTGGCGGTTCACCGTAGGCGTGACGCTGACGTTAGACTTTGCCGCGCTGTCCCGGCGGGCTGACGTCGGCTCTGCGGGCCGGTCAACAATCGGCGTGTAATGATTGGCACTAGCGAAGGATCCAGAGCGGCTATCTCGCCGGGATGGCGTCGGTTCAGCAGACCGGCCATCATCCTGGTCAGCGAGGCTCTCCCTATCGGCCCCCTTTGGCATGCCGTTACGCGCCGGTAAGGGGGGTTTTTCCCTCTCGGTGTTATCGTCAAACATGGGAAAACTCTGGCTTTCGCCAGCGGGCGTCAGCGCAGAAGAGGGGGACGGGCGCAACATTTCGGCCGGAAACTGCGGTTCGCTGTACTCATGACCCTCGATAACGCTTTCTTCAACGGGGGTAAGGGGAGAAACAAGCTCAATGTATTCCAGCATGCGGGGCGGCTTTGCGGGCGGCGACGCCTGAGAGATCGACGTTCTCTCGGGCAACCGAACCGTGGCGACGGCCGTTAAGGCGTCCGACGGAACGAGCGATGCCGTGGCCGTTCCTGGCTGGCCGCTCAGAGCCCAAACTCGGTAGCTGTCTTGGGATATGGGCTGTAAAAAATAATAATGCGGGCCTATCTCCGACGGCGGCATATGAAATGCGCCGAGTTCGGCTGCGCCCTCAACGTGGATAAGGTATAATCCCTGGTCTTTAGTTAATCTCTTTAAAACTTTCGGGTCTTCAAGGTTGGTGATCTCCAGCGCACTTCTGCCCGTTACCGACCCGCTGATTTTCAAATAGGGTGATTTTGCTGATTTTTTTGCATCGATATGAATTAAAATTTTGCTGTCACCCTCAGCGTCATAGCCACCCATAATTTCCAGCATATTCTTTGTTTTGGTCTGCGGGATATTATTGGTGTCATTACCCCAGTTTTTGAAAAACAGGCTATTGCCCACGAAAAGTAAACCGGCGCGGTTGTTAACATTGCCATGCAAGATGCCGTCACCACCCAATACGCCCTTTTCATGAATATAAGTATCCACAACATGCAGCCGGGATTTATCTGTTAAGATAAGCGCACCCTCGTTCACATCCAGCGAACTAAATGTAAATCTACCTGGATTTTTGACCAAGTTTTTATTCAAAGTCCAAATACCCCGGCCGTCAATAACAATATGATCCAGGCCTAGTTTATCTTTATATTTATCCTCGAATGCATTTAACTTAAAGTCAGCTGCAAAATTGCGATATTCCGCATAGTTCAGATCATGGGAATCAACGGCGGACAGCAATTGCCGCTTATTATTACCGGTCGACGCCTGCGTCGGGATTTTGTCTGGACTTAGCAATAAAAGCGCCGTAGGGGCGATATCGCCTGTTTTTTTCTTAATTTTTTTTAATTTAATTTGAGTACCCGCGGCGTTAAAAATCCGATGGTCTTTGCCATAATATAGCCAGCGTTCTTCATCAAAATCACTGAAAGTTTCCGGCCTAAGCCGTTTTATAGGATCAAAATCAGACTCAGCCTGCACCTGATGCATTGCCATTAAAATGGCGATTACGCCGCAGGATAGTTTATGTAATTTTTTCATAATAGATCGCATCTCTTCCTGAAATGAAAAGCGTGAAAGAAAATATTATTGATTTCAGATATAGACCTATATCCTGTGCGCATAGAGTTAACCCGATCCATTCTATCCAGACCAAAATAAAAAACATCACAAACCGCCATTTTGTTTAAATTACATTTCTCATTTAAGGGTGTTTTCAATGGCCGCTACACGACGCAGTGCGTCAGGCGCAACCTGCTATAAACCATCTGAAGTGCTCTGATTTATAATTGCCAACTTTATCGATGAGTGATTATTTTAAGACCGAGCGGTCTTAAGCGGGTATTATTCATTTTCTCTTATTGTATTTCAATCCCAACCATTCAAGTTAAGTATTATTCATACCAATAATAACCCTGTGGTTCGCCAGGCAGGATTGTCGCGTCAGCAGGCAGCGGTAGTGCAAGCGCGCGCTGGCATTTTTTAACATCGCGCACAAGGGGAGTTTATTCTGGGTGCGCGAGATCCCGCGGCCCTTTTTTGCTACCCTTGCACCATGACCCGCTGCGCAGGTATGACCTGCTGCGCCACGGGCAACTTTCGCGTCCAGGGCTTGACCAGCGCTGGCGTATCAGAGGACAGGAAAGCATTATGGCAGAGCATCGTTTCGCATCGGATAACCCCTTTAACCAACCCAGTATCTTGGATTATCAGGCGCCGCCGTTCGATATCATTCGAGAAAGCGATTATGCGCCGGCCATTGATGAGGGTATTCGTCTGAGCCTGCTGGATGTGGCGCGTATTGCTGATGATCCCGCGCCGCCGACGTTTGCCAATACCTATCAGGCGCTGGAACAGTCGGGCAAATTGCTAAAAAGGGTGCTTAGTACTTTTGGCGCCATGATATCGGCCAACAGCAGCGACCTGTTGCAGCAGATTGAGGAAGCGCAATCGCCGAAGCTGTCCGCGTTGAACGATGCCATTCATTTGAACGCCCGGCTGTTCGCTCGGCTAAAAACCCTTTATCAACAGCGTGAGCGGCTCGAATTGACGTCGGAGCAGGAGCGAGTCATGTTGCTCACCTATCGACGGTTCGAGCTTGCGGGCGCGAATTTATCCGCAGACGATAAGCAGCGGTTGATGGCGATCAATCAGGAAGCCGCCACGCTCAGCACGCGTTTCAGCCATCGTCTGCTGGCGGCGACGACCGGCGGGGCGCTGACCATAACGGACCGCGAAGCGCTGGCGGGCCTTTCCGAGCCGGCGCTGGCGGCCGCGCGTGAAGCGGCGCTTGCCCACGGTCAGGAAAACGGTTGGCGGCTCATGCTGCACAACACCACCCAACAGCCGCAGCTACAGCATTTGGCGCAGCGTGATACCCGGCAGGCGCTGTTTCACGCCTCAATAGCGCGCGCGGAGCAGGGCGATGACAACGACACCCGCGCGCTGATAACGCGGCTGGCATCGTTACGGGCTCAACAGGCGCAATTACTGGGCTTCGCCGATTACGCCTCTTGGGCTATCGCGGATCAAATGGCCAAAACCCCACAGGCCGCGGTGCGCTTTATGCAAGACATTGTTCCCGCGGCGGTCGCCCGCGCACGGCGGGAGGCTGCGGATATCCAGGCGCTCATCGATGCCCAGCGCGACAATTTCACCCTCGCGGCCTGGGATTGGCAGTTTTATGCCGAACAAGTGCGTAAACAACGTTACGATCTGGACGATGCAAACGTCCGCCCCTATTTTGCATTGGACAACGTTTTGCACAACGGCGTGTTTTATGCCGCCACACAGCTTTATGGCATCACCTTCCAGCCGCGGCACGATATTCCGGTCTATCATCCGGATGTGAACGTATATGAAATTTTCGATGAAGACCGCACGCCGCTAGCGCTGTTTTATACCGATCTTTTCGCCCGCGATAATAAGAGCGGCGGGGCGTGGATGGGTAATTTCGTCGAACAGTCGACCCTGGAAGGGACGCGGCCGGTTATTTACAATGTCGCCAACTTTGCCCGGCCCGCCGCAGGGCAACCGGCGCTGTTGTCATGGGACGACGTTATTACGCTGTTTCACGAATTCGGCCATGCGCTGCATGGTCTATTCGCCAGCCAGCGCTACGCCAGTATTTCTGGCACCGCCACGCCGCGCGATTTCGTCGAATTCCCGTCACAATTTAACGAGCATTGGGCGAGCGAGCCTCACGTGTTCGCCCATTATGCCCGTCATTACCAAACCGGTGCGGCAATGCCGGCAACGGAGGTGGCTAAAATCAATCAGGCAGCCCGTTTCAATAAAGGGTATGACATGACCGAGCTGCTGGCCGCGGCTTTGTTGGATATGGCCTGGCATCAGCGCCAGGGGGAGGATCCCGTGTCGGACGTGGCCGCGTTTGAAACCGCCGCGCTGGCGCAGGCGAACATTGCGTTGCCCTATGTCCCGCCCCGTTACCGCTCAAGCTATTTTCAGCATATCTGGGGTGGCGGTTACGCCGCCGGCTATTACGCCTATTTGTGGACACAAATGCTGGCTGACGATGCCTACGCCGCTTTTGAGGAACAGGGCGGGCTGACCGCCGCCAACGGCCGGCGTTTTCGCGCCATGATTTTATCGCGCGGCAACAGTCAGGATTTGCAGCAGCTGTATCGCGACTGGCGCGGTAAAGACCCCGCTATTAGCGCCATGTTAAAGCATCGCGGCCTGGCAGAAGACTGACCGCGTTAGCGCTTCCCGCGGCTATGCATCTGGGCTGACCATTGATAGGTGGCCGAAATATCGGGTTTCAGGGCCAGCTTTTTTTTGGCGGCCCGAGCCTGTTTAGCGGCCGCTTCACGCTCAGCCGTAAGCCGGGCGATAAATTCGTCCTTGATGCGGTTACTTTCCCCGTTGGTCAGGGGGCGGCCATGGGCTTTTCTCGTCCGGTCAAGCAGGGTTTTCAGCTCGCGCTGTTCGCTGTCCGTCATCTCTTTTTGCGTCAATTTAGCCTTCGGCATCCGTTAACTCCATAAGCGGGTGGGATAACCAGTGTAAAGCAAAGGCGGTCAGGTTACAGTAGTTAACCGTGTTAAGCGTTTAAAGGACAGTAATATGATAACTCTGGGCTGCCTGCATACCGCGCAAAGCAACATCGCCATCTTTGAAGCGGCGCGGGAACAGCAAAGGGATGACGGTTATAGGCTTACGCATCAGGTACATCGCCATCTCCTACAGCGCGCTGAACAAGCGGGCGGCATGACGGCGGACATCGCCAAGGCCACGCAGGCGATTATTGCCGGCATGATGCCGCAGGTCGATGGGATCATTATCACCTGTTCGTCACTGGGTCAGGCGGCGGAGACTTTGCATGCCGGCACGGTCCCGGTATTGCGCGTGGATCAGGCGCTGGCACGCCAGGCGGCGGCGCAGGGAAGGCATATCCTGGCGTTATGCGCCGCGCCCACCACGCTGGCGCCGACCGCTATCCTTTTTACCGAAGCCGCGGCGGCCACCGGCGCGCGCGTGGAGGTGCGCCAGGTTGAGGGCGCCTGGGGACGTTACCGGTCAGGCGACATCGACGGTTATCTGCGCGCTATCGCCGATGCCGCGGAACGGGGCGCTGACAGCGGGCGGTATGATTGTATTGCATTGACCCAAGCCTCCATGAGCCCTGCCGTAGCGCTGATTAACGCCTCCGCGCCGCCGGTATTGAGCAGTCCGGCCGCCAGTCTGCGCCAAGGGCTGGCGCGGGTACGTTTGTTGCGTGGCGACTAATGGCGCGGCCGGGCTCATAGCGTGCCGCGGCTGGCACAAAGCGCAGCCAATCGCCCGCGCGTTAACCAAGACGCCAGCAGCGCGATGACCGTCAGCGCCATAATCGCCAACGCATACAGATTGACGGTGGTCAGCAGGCCCCAGCGCTGGACGCCGAAACCGGCGGCGATCGCCGGTAGGCTGTTGGCGAGATAACATTCCACATAAAACGCGGCCATCAATGCCGCTCGCTCCCCCGGCGACACCAAAGGAATCAGGGTGCGTAGCGCGCCGAGAAACCCGCCGCCGAAACCGAGGCCGGCTATCAGCGAGCCGGTGATCAGCAGCGCACCGGAACCCGCGTTTGCGCCCGCTAGAATGGCGGCGACGCCGCACAGCAACATGACGGAGCCGCTCATCAGGGCAGTAAGGGCTTTCCAGCGGCGAACGCAGGCGATGGCCAGCGCGCCGCTGAGGGTTAAGGCCGCGACCACCTCACCGCTCAACCAGGGCGATTGCGCCGCCGTGACGCGCGCGATAAGCGACGGCATGAGCGACAAATAAAACCCCCCCAGCATCCACACCGCGATATTGACCGGCGAAATCGCCAGCAAAGCAATGCGCGCCTGCGGCGGAATCGATATACTTGGACGTAATGAGGCCAGCGCGCCCGGCCGGCCGCCGCCGCTTTCGGGCGTCCACCAGGTCATCGCCAGGCAACTGGCAAACGCGACTAAGAGAATGACGAAAACCAGATGTAATGGCGCCGGCGCCAAAATCAGCAAAGCGCTGCTGCCCATCGCACCTATCGCCATCCCGGCCATTGGCGCAATACTGTTAATTAACGCTCCCCGCTGATGATTCAAGTCCAACAGGGCGGCGCTGAGAGCGGTCGTGGCGATACCGGTGGCCAACCCCTGCACCAAACGCGCCGCAATAAGCCAGTGGGGGCCCACCGCCAGCAGAAATAGTCCCATGGACGCCGCGGCCAGCAGCAGCGCCAGCATAATCACCGGGCGGCGGCCGAGAAAATCCGACAAGGACCCGGCGGTGAGCAGCGCCGCAAGCAACGCTAACGCATAGGCGCCAAAGACCACCGTGAGCATTACCGGCGAAAAGCCCCAGGAGGCCTGATAGATCCGGTAGAGCGGCGTGGGGGCGCTGGAGGCCGCGAATAGCATGACCAGCGAAAAAGTATGGACGACGGCGGCCAACCGACGCGGTACACTTGTCCTGTGACGTTGAGTAACGAAAAAGGGTCGGCGCATGAGGATCCCAAGGTAAACGCAATTTTTTATATTTAAGCATGCTATGATAATGCAAGCTTTAAAGCAAATTTTTAGCTTTTGTGGGCTAATAGACGGCATGAGGACAGCTCTTGGCGACGGCAACCGATCACAATAAAGCGACGCTGACCCACGCGGGTGTGCGGCCGGGTGGGCGCAGCGCACGGGTACAGGCGGCAATACACCGGGCGGTGCGGGAACTGGAACACGAACAGGGACGTTCAGCGTTAACCGTGCCGGCTATTGCCGCCCGGGCAGGGGTGACACCTTCAACCATTTACCGCCGCTGGGGCGATCTGCCGCAGCTGTTGTCCGATGTTGCGGTGGAAAACCTGCGCCCGGATAACGAGCCGCGCGATATGGGCTCATTTCGTCAGGATGTACAAACCTGGCTGGAGCAATTTATCGACGAGATGTCATCGGAACCGGGGCTCGCCATGATGCGCGATGTCATGTCCGCGCCGTTGCCCGCCAACGCCAAACGCTGCGCGGGGTTTACCATTGCGCAGCTCGATATCATGCGTCAGCGCGCGTTCGACAGAGGGGAAAAACCGGTGGACAGCGAGCGGCTTATCGATAGGGTTATCGCGCCGATCATTTATCGCATTTTATTCGCCGCCCAAACGCCGGATTTTGCCTATGCGAGCGCATTATTGGAAAGCGCGCTGACGGATACCGCCCATCCAGGTGAGGCGCCGACGAGGTGATTTTATCAGGCCAGAGCGGCAATTGCCGCCGCGGGCAGCAAACGGGCGTTAGCGCGCTGCTCGCTTGCCGGCGGAGCAGGGGGGCCGCGGCGTGGGACGCTCGCACCGGCATAGGATCCCAGTGGCTATTTTTGCAATACGGCGCCTATCATTACCGTTATAGTGACCGGCGACTATTCAGCGCTTATTGATAAAAAGGATGTTTATCATGGTCAGACCCTCTATTCAATTAATCAGTATGATGAATAATCCGTCCTCTGTTCCGGAAAAACCGCCAAATTTGACCGCGGTTCATAAGCCTCTGCTTAATAACATGCGCGCCGCACTCCCCAACCCGGCAACGCTCGCGCTCCCCGACAAAAAACGTATTGTCAATAAGACTGATTATCCGCCGACCATGGCCGCTACCCTTGTTAAAAATGCCGTTCTGATAAAGATCAAGGCGGAGGAGAGGGAAGTCCCTACCGGATGGATGCCCCATCTGAATGAAACGGCCTTGCTTGAGCAGGAAAGAGAATTGCGCCGCACCGTGCAAAGACATCCCGATCGTTTTTACCGTAATATGATGTTGCTTGGGATGGGCTTATTGTTGGTGGTTTTCTACCAAATGCTGAGGTTCTCTGCCAGCCGGGAGCATAGTAGCGGCCCCACAGTGTTAAGTTAGTCGGTGCCACGCTGGCGCATGCGTTGCCCGCCGTTCTCTGGGCACGAATGCCCCCGCCGCGTCATAACGATCGCCCCCGTCGGCGGTAAAGTCATAAGCCGGGCGACAAAGAGTGTTATCATGCTGTTTGATAGCTTAAGGCGGGGGTGGAATGAAAGCATTACTCATCATCGATATGCAAAACGCACTGTGTAAACAGGCGCCTTTTCCCTTTGATATTGAAAACACGGTGGCCAATATTACGCTACTGAAACACTCAGCCGCGCAAAAGGGTTATCCCGTCATTGTCATCCAGCACGAGGCACCAGGCACGCCCCTGGAAAAGGGGACCACAGGGTGGCAAATTATTGATGCGCTCGCAATAACGGGCTCGGATCGCCTATTGGCCAAAACCACCGCCAACGCTTTCCTTAATACCTCGCTTCGAGACGTGTTGCTGGCGGCCGGGGTCAAGCATCTGCTGATTACGGGGTATGCGTCGGAGTTTTGTGTGGATACCACCGTCAGGGCCGCTGCCGCGTTGGGGTATGACGTTACGCTGGTCAGCGATGCCCACACAACCCATGATAAGCCTCATGCCAGCGCGGCTGACATTATCAAACACGAAAATGCCACCTTACCTGAACTGGCCAGCTTTGGCGTTAGCCTGCGGGCGGTTCCAACCAGGGACATCGTCCTGAGCGTCGCCTTATCCTAAGCGAGGCCAGCCCCTTCCTGACGCGAACCCGGCACACCAGGCAAACATCAGACCTTAAGCCGACGCTTCCTCAACGGGCGCCGCGTGAGCCTGTGGCGGCGGTTCATGCAAAAAACCCGCCGTGGTGAGCGGCGGGTGGCAACACCTGTCACAGGTAAATGCCGGCTACGGCGTTCGCCTGCTTCAACAGGGGGATGGCGTTAGTCGTTAAGCACCCACCACATCAAATACGGCCCCGTGGTACTTTCCAGACCCGGTTCGCTGTTTTGGCTCCAGTAATGCGCCACATAATTAACGCCTTTATGAGTAACACGATCCCCCTCGAAATACGCTTTTGTGGCATCCCACAGCGGATATTCCGACGGCGTTTCGGGCTCGTCCGGAGTCTCAGGTTCATCCGGGTTTTCCGGCTCGTCCGGGGTCTCAGGTTCATCCGGCGTTTCCGGCTCATCATCCGCATCGTTCAAAGGAGCAACCGTTACCGTGCAGGCGTCGATGGCCCGCTCGCCGTTGTCGTTCAAGACGGTAAGCGTCACGGAGACTAACGTATCCACGCTCACGTTAGGCAGCACCACCGTGGTGTGTTCTGCGCTCGGCGCGGTAACAACGGCGCCCTGCGTGGCGGACCATGCATAGCTCACCGCGTTAGTGGACTTTGCCCCACAGAACAGCAGTTTACTGCCAGAAAACGCTTTCATCTCGACTTTGGCTACGGGCGCCGCCGGCTCATCCGGGTTTTCCGGCTCATCCGGGGTTTCCGGTTCATCCGGCTGGTTGGGCTCATCATCATCGGTAATGTTAATCCCCTTGAAGTAGAAGGGGCTCATATCGATAACCGGGTCAACAATAGAACATCCCAACCCTTCACGCGCCGCATTGACCAACAAGCCATTGTCGTTATCGATAGTCCAGGTAAAAATACCGCCCAGGCCTTTTTCAATCACATAACGGGCTTTTTCCCTGACGCTGCGCGGCGTATCAATGGAGTGGAAAACTTTCGACGTCTTATTGTACAAATAATCGGCGCAGGCGACATCATCGGTATAGACCTGATAGCCATTGCGGCCCGACTTGTTTTCCAAATCAAGGTAGTTGTAAAGGGTGTCGTACCACTCTACGCAGCCTGACTCGAACGTCCCCACGGTGGTGCCGTCACCCACATAAGTGCCTTTCAGCGGCGAATAAGAGGTGATATTCGCACCCTTGGCGCTACGGGAGTAACCCGCGTAGCCCACATTGATGGCTTCGGGATCCACACCCTGTTCAAGCAGGTAGGTCACCGCCTCTTCCAGGCTATAACTGGAATGCTCCGTTTTATACAGGTTGGTGTGATTAGCCAAACCCTCGTGCCACGGCGTACCGAAGAAGTCATAGGTCATGACGTTGATACCGTATAACCCCGCTTCCAACAGCCCTTTAATATTGGAATGCTGTAGGACCTCAACGTTGGCGGAAGAGGCAATACTGATTTTAATGTCGCTCCGGTTTTTGCTATCAAACGCCTTACGCAGCGCGCTAATCAATTTTTGGTAATTTGCTCCATCTTCAGGGCCATAGGGGTTGCCGGCACCCGCGGCATTCGGATATTCCCAGTCAATATCGATTTCTGAAAAGCTGGGGAAGCGGGTAAACAAATCAACGACGCTGTCGACAAAGGTCTTAATCGCCTGATCGCTTTTCACCATGTCATGAAAGATTTCGCTCATCGTCCAGCCGCCGACGCTGAGAGACAGCACGAGCTCGTGCCCCTTCTGCTTCGCTTCTTTTTTCAGGGCCAGCAGGGCGCCCAGCATCCCTTGCAAATAGGGGTGACCTTCTTTAAAGCAATCTTCCTGCGTATCCATGTTATAGGTACCGCCGGGACCAAAACTAAAAGGGAGATAACCTGGAAAACCGGTGTTGGTGTAAGTCTGGCAATCCCCCCAAGGGTCCAGGAAGGTCATTTCATACTGTTTTTTCCCGGTCCAGGCCGCCCCATCCTCGATTTTGTTCTGATTGGCACCTTTGTCGCCGACAATGCCGGTAAAGCCGAGAATGATTTTATCATAGGCGGTGGGGGATAATTGTGTGAAATCCACGCCGCGGCCACGTCTTGATGGGTCAATTTTGCCACTAGGCGGATTAATTGCCGACCGCTCATCATACTGTGCCCAGTCGGTATAATAACCGAACACTTTTGGTTTATTCTCGGTGTTGTATCTATTATAGACCCGCTTCATCACTCGCGCGGAGGTATAGCTATACCCGGAATCATTTGTGGCAGGATCAAAATTATCATACTGATATGACTCGTCACTGAGTTGATCGGTCTGAATTAACTTGCTGCTCATAGTAGTTACCTTACAAAAATTATAATGAATCAAGAGACACTCACTTTTACCCAATGCACTGCGATTATCTTTTGAACATAGCACCTTCCCCGTTATGAATAGAATTTACCTTAATTTGACGTGAAAGGTATTTTATTCAAAACCTAAGCTTTATCCATGCACTGGTGTTGTGTTGTAAATTAATAAACCTGACTCAAAAAAGGGGGGGGGAATGGGGTAGTCCCGCGCTGTGAAGCTAATTGTGCGTACCGAATGGGGTGTTTCAGACTTTAGGTGTCAGCGTGGCGCGAGACGCCAGGGCCATTCGACTGGCCCGTCATTACCCAATGGATGCAGGCGTTAAGACGCCGCCAGCGACATGCCGGCGGCAAGCGGTGCATGTTGACTGGGAAGGGCGGCGCCAATGGATGCCGGTAACAACCAGCATTGGCCCTGCCAGGCAAAAGGGGGGACAGTGTATTCCTGGCAAGGCGAAAACCCTGGCGGGCTGTATAGGGTCATGAAATTGGACTAGGGGCGTTTTTGCCTTTCCAGGCGGTGCGAACGGGCGAGATATCCAGTTGCGGGTTGCCCTGCAATCGCGCCGCAGCACGTTGAGAACAAGGTTCAAATTCAGCATAAACGGTGATGTTGAGGCCTAAGCCTTCCGCCTCTTTAAGCTCATTAAGCGTAATATAACCGCCGCCAAAAACCAAAAATTCGCCGGTTTTGTTTATGCCTTTGTTATCGGTAGCCAAATAGACCATATAGGAGTTACCTTCAGGGTCTCGCACGTCCCAGGATGCCGTCGGGTCAGGAATGAACAGGCATTCATCACACGCTGCTGAGAGTAACGCGCTTCCTCGCGCCTGCTCCGAGACCAGGCCAATCGTTTTGATACCTTTTTCTTTAGCGAGCTCATAGACTATGCCAATACCTTCATGGGTCGCACCGGCGGCGACGCAGATATTCTCGCTGCCATGACAATTAATCGCAGCGGTCAATGTCGTATGGATCGTTTCAATTAATGCGACCTCATCATTATAGCCCAGGCCGGAAAAACCGCAGAACACCAGAACATGTTTATTACGGGTAAGCGTGTCAATTTGCGCTTTAATTTTGTCAGGCAAAGGGGGTGTTTGCCTTATTGGCGCAGCAAAGGCACAGCACAGAACGTGATGAGTGGAGTATAATGTCATAATAATCCCTCCCAGAACTTTTCTAAGAAGGCGCATAATAGATAATGAAGAGAAGGTATGCAACATAACGCGTTGATCAAGATGAAACGATGCCACCCACTAAAGTCCCGCCAATAATATAACATTTGAATACTTCAATTATTAATGCTTAAGTTTTATTTAAAATAGAGCTTTAACGACACAGATCAGACAGAGTTAACCGGTACCGGAATGAAAAGTCGCAATACTTACACCGTCACCGTTGATTTAAGCGGCAGCACGCAATTTTAGATCATTACGGCTTTAGCGGGCACAGGGCGTCGCCCCTGCACGGCAGCGCCGCCAGGAGGCACGGGGGTTTAGTTTTGCTTGCCGTCAATCACCAGCAAAAACTCACAGTCGTCCTGCGCCGGATTATAAAAACCGTGACGCACTTTAGCGGTATAAAACATGGAATCGCCTGCATTCAGCCTGCTTACGGCTTCGCCCACGGTGACATCTACGCAGCCCGCCAGAATATAGATGTACTCTTTGACCGGCTGAGTATGCCCTACCAGCTCACCGGATCCCGAGAACGCGCCCAGATTTACCTTGACCACATCAATGCCGCGCCCCGGTAGAATAGGAGAGAGGCAGGTACGGGTGAAGCGATTGTGCTTGTCTTCGAGCACGGGCTGCGTTCCCGATCGGATGACGACGATATCATCGGACATCTGAGAGCTCATCAGTCCAGCGAAACTAAGATCCAGCGCGTTGACCAGGCGGGAAAGCACAGAAGTGGAGGGGGTGACTTCGCCCCGTTCGGTGCGGGATATCATGGAAACGCTGACGCCGGAAAGTTCCGCTAAGGTTTGAAGGGAGTAATTAAGTTCTTTGCGCCGCGCTTTAAGCTGGCGAGAAAGTGTTTTTCGGGTGATCTCTTCGGAACCGCTGGTCATAACATCTCTGCACGAAGTCTGAGCTTTTCCAAGCTCGTCAAGTGTGTAAGACCAGCGATTATAGCCGGAACGCGCACGGCAGGCGAAGGAAATACCGAGCGGGTTAGAGATCGAGCACAAGTTTTTCACTCCTACAGCCCGCCACGCACAGAATCACGCGCCGTTTGCGCTCATCCGGACTGAGCACCTTATCGCGATGTATCGGCTCGCCGTCACACCAGGGTACGCTGCATGCGCCGCAAATACCGCCCTCGCAAGCGTGATCAACATAAACGTCGGCTTCCAGTAAGGCCTGTAACGGCGTTTGGCCGCTTCGCACGGGGATGGTTTTGCCCGAGCGGCGCAGCTCAATCGTATAGGGCGGTAAGAGAGCCTCATCGACGGCCAGCCCGGTAAAATGCTCCTGCTGGCGTTGATGGGGTTGCCACGTCGGCGCCAAGGAATTGAAGGCCGCCATCATCGGTTCTGGCCCACAACAGTACAGGCAATAGTCCGCCCGCCAGGGCGGCACAATATCCGCCAGTCGCTTTTTCTTCTGCGCTACGCTATCGCCGGGGTACAGGTAGAGACTGCCGCCGCGTATCGCCTGTTTTACCTGTTTTAATAAGGGCGCCGCGCCGCGATAGAAGTAGTGCAGCTCGTAATCCTGCCGCTGTTTTTCCAGGACGTAAACTAATGAAAGCATCGGCGTAATGCCGATACCGCCGGCGATCAGCACATGTTTTGCCATGCCTTGTTGCAGCGTCATGGTCGCGCGCGGTAACGATACCCCGACAGATTTTCCCGGTTGGAAATGGGTGTGAATCCACCTCGACCCGCCACGGCCTTCTTTCGCCAGCTTTACCGCGACCTGATATTGATAGCGATCGTGGGGATCGCCGCACAGGGAATACGCCCGGCGTAGGCCATTTTCAAGATACAAATCGATATGCGCGCCCGCTGCAAAAAAAGGCAGCTCCCAGCGGTCCGGATCGGCAAGCGTAATGAGCAACACCTCGTCTCCAGCCGTCTCCAGCCGGGTAATCACGGTTGTGACAGTAGTAATCGCTTTCATTCAATCAGCCTGATAGGGACGAATAAGGTCGTTCACATAAACTTTTCCGCCCCGGACGATTTTGCAATTCAATCCGGAGCGGTTTATCAACGGGTCGAACACCGGTTTACCCGTGATCTCTTCCAGATGTTTACACGGGGTTGATAGCCGCGTCGCCTCCAACAGGGTATCGCCCACCCAAAAGCGGCGGCCGACCAAATGGTTCAACGGGACGCCTCGGACGGTAATGTTCCGACGATGTTCTTCTGGACCAAGATCAATCTGGTGATCGCGCTTTAACGCTTCCAGCGTTTCAATCTCAAACAGCGTGACCTGGCGCCCCTCTTCGGGTTTGTGGGAATAAAATCCACCGCTCAGGCAGTAACGATCGCCGTCGATACCTTGTCCCGGCAAAAGCGTCAGTGACGCCACCGAGCGCATCGGCAAAAAAGCGCGCGGACACAGATGCAAGAATTCGACTTTGCCGGTGAAATCCAGCGGCGCGCTTACGCGCTTAGTGGTCACGATGGACATCTTTATTCTCCTGACTGAGATCGCACATTGCCGTTTCTTTGGCGTGATAGGTCGCCCACATTGTCACCAGGGCAATGACCATTAACATAACCGACACCGCCCAGGTCGAGCCATCCGCCCACACCAGAAGCGAAGCCGCGGCAACCGGCACCACGCCGCCCCCGAGGGCGCCACCGATTTGCATCCCCATCGACGCCCCGGTATAGCGCAGATGCGTGGGAAACAGTTCACACATCCATGCGGCCTCTGGGCCGAACATAATGCCTTGTCCCAAACTGATGGCGATGGCGACGGTGAAGGCGATAAGGGTGGGATCCCGCGTTTCAAGCAACATGAAAAGCGGAAAGGCCGCCAGCAGGGTAAACGCGCAACCGGTGAAAAACAGCGGTCTGCGGCCATAGCGATCGGAAAGATAACCCGCCAGAGGAAGGGTCAATAACTCCAGCGCAGCGGCCCAAAGCAGGCCGTTAAGTATGACGGATTTGGGTAGGTCGAGATGCTGCGTGACGTAGCTGACGCCGAATACCGTGATGGTTACCACCCAGGCGATTTCGGATAGCTTTAGGCCTATTGCGGTAAAAAAGGTCTTTCTATGGTGCTTCAGGACGCTCATAAAGGGAATGGAAGGGGGTTTCTCGGCCTGTTGCGCCAGTTGGAACAACGGACTTTCCTGCACATAAAACCGAATCAACACGCCTACCACCACCAGCACGATGCTAATGAGAAAAGGCACTCGCCAACCCCAGGTCATAAAGCTTTCCTGCGGCAGCAGCGATACCCAGGCAAAAGCCCCGGTGGAAAGCAATACGCCCAGCGGATAACCCAATTGAATGAGACTGCCGATAAAACCACGGCTGCCGGTCGGCGCATGCTCCACCGCCAGTGCAACCGATCCTCCCCATTCGCCGCCGATACCTAGCCCCTGCACAAAACGCAAGACGATCAGCATCAAGGGAGCCCAAATACCAATTTGCTGATAAGTCGGCAAACAACCGATAAGAAAGGTCCCCAACCCCATTATGACAAGCGTGAGGGTCAGCATGGCCTTACGACCGAGCTTGTCGCCAAAATGCCCAAAAAGCACGCCGCCGAGCGGCCGCGAAAAATAGCCCACCGCATAGGTCCCTAGAGACAATATGACACCGATGGCGGGATCCACCGCCGGGAAAAACAGGTGGTTAAAGACCAGCGCCGCCGCCGTGCCGTAAATAACAAAGTCATACCATTCAATCACCGAGCCGATCACGCTGGCGTAAAGCACGCGTTTCATTTGTCGGCTGAATAACCCATCTTCGCCGGTGGACGCCACTATGTTTTCCATATTCGCCTCGATTTGCATATGAAGGAATTATTTCCTCTATATGCAAAGCTAAAGCTGTGCCAAATTTTACCTTTATGCGGAAATGACGCTTAACTGACTGATATTACTATTTTTTTTGGAAAACAAGCCGCGCTTAGGCGATGCGTAAGAGGAAAAGTTGTTTCTCTTGTTGCACCAGAAAGGCATTGGGCCTGCCTTATCAAAGCGCAACCGAGATGGACGTGAAGGGCAAAGATCGCGGCCCCGATCTCGACGGGGTAAACAGTGTGGATACGATTGCCGCCTTTACGTTAAAGCCTGAGCACGAGAAGGCGATTCAGGGTGGGTTGGCGCATGCACAGGACTGCCGCTGATTTGCCTTGTCGAGGATAGCACGGCAGTCACGTCCTCTCTGTTGACACTCCAGCTTGATCGTGAAGGTGAACGTCGCGAACTGCCCAACCAGCGCAATGGGAACATCACCGGTGGCCGGTACCTATCACGGTAAACAGGCCTATCGCGAGCAGGTCATCGCCAGACTGGGCTAAGATCGTCCTGGACCCATCCCGCTGTCGACGCGGTCATGGTTGAGGTTGCGCGCGCCCTCATGCTGGCAAACGATTCAAAGTCGAAATTTGATATCATTATCCGGCTAACTACTTATATATATAGCTAATCAAATGATAAATTTCCCTCGGCTGAAACTACATTTTTACGGGGGAAGCGCACGGACTAACCAGAGACAAACCAATGACTTTTGCTGAACTCCTACAATCACTGAATGCTGATGCGCATTTGGATATTAATGCCGCTATAGAGAGCGGCGGTTGCACCATCCGTTATGATGATCATATCGACATCACCCTGGAAAATCATGAGAGTCATGTATACCTCTTTTCTCCGGTGATGCAGACGACGCAGACGCTGACTGATGACTTTTTTGCCTCACTCATGCAAATCCATTTATTTGGTATCGCCACTAATCGCTGCTGGTTTGGCTACGACGCAGGAGGCCAGCGCGTCATTCTGTTTTGCTTGATAGACTTAACGACATTATCAGCCGATGCTGCCCTAGGGCGCATCGAAATCCTGATTGACCAAGTGCAGTACTGGAAAGAAAATTTACCTCATATCGGTCAGGCTACGCAGGCAACGTCACTAGACGCTACCGCAGGTCAACGTTTCAAACGGACCTTGACCCCATGAATAATGCCGCCATTGCTAAATTCGGACTCCGAGTCTTAACCTACAAATGTATAGACAGTAATAATAAATTTAATGCACTGGCCAAACACATCAGCCAGGGAGCAATCACGCGCGACAAGCTGGCTAAGCGCATAATTTCCGATACGGTCTCACTGGCGCAGCATTACGTCGTCACCAATCAAAGTTTGGGCAAACGTAGCGCTGAGATAGTCAATCAGGGAAGGTCAGCGCTTTTTGATAATACCCGCGCACAGGTTGAAAAAGGTTTGGCCCCCTTGGTCGATGTGATTTTGCAATCGAAGGGGCAGGGTGAATTGGCGCGTAAAATCGCAGCGGGTATTACGCAATATATTGGGCCCGCCTTAATCCAAGATCATGGCGTTGAACGCGTGCTTGGCGCATTAACGAAATATGAGGGTGGGGAAAATGTCCTGCGATTAGCGCTGGAAAATGTATTCTCCGGATGCTTCGGTGGCAAAATGATCTCCGCCACGTTTATGTCAGCGTTAAAACGCGCGATAGTGGATCGGCCTGAATACCGTGAAGGCACCCGGCTGCATGATATGGCCGCCTGGAAATTGTACGAAGCCTTAGCGCCCGACCCAAGTCAATTACCGCCGCCGCCAACGGGATTACGGACCATTGAATATCTAGCGACCCAGGTTCCCAGCATGGTAACCTCGGTTTGCCAGCACCTTGACACTATTCAGCAATATTTACAATTACCTTATAACGAACAAGAACTGTCCACGGTCTTTACCGAATGTTGGCCGAGTGATTTGGCGGTGCCGGTAGACATTTCCACCAAAAATTTTGCCAGGGTCGTTATGATGGGCCACGCCACAGGCCAGTCAGCTATCGTCAACCAAAACATCGATGCATTACCCAAGGACATTCGCCAGACGTTACACCAGGAAGCCGCAACTATCAGAACCTTATTAACCCGACTGCCCACGCCGGAAATTAAAGTGGCGCAGAACTGGTCCGGAGACATCGAGGCGGTGTCGGTTCAGCATACCAGCGCGCATCCGCCATCGGCGCAAATGCAAACCTTTATCGAAACGCAATTTCGGGTGCCGGTACACCACCCCCAAGAGGTCAATGCCTTAGTGGCGGACGGTGAGTTTATTAAATCGTTGGACAAAGGCATCAATCTTAAAATTGATAATAGCCACCTAAGCTATGGCCGCTGGCTTTCCGATATGGGTAGTCAATTCATCGCCCAGGCAAAGAACAGCTGGATGGGTCAGACAGGTTTGTCGCCTTTGAAACAGCGACAATTAGAGCAATTATCACAAATGGTGGACAACAACCCGATGAGCCTGCTGGCATTGAGCCGCTATTTGATCCCTGAAAGCATCAGCGCCCGCGTTCAAGAGCAAGTATTTAACCAGTTTGAGCACCAACCGCCCAATCTGATCTGCGTGGATAATATGTGGATGAGGGTCGGGAAGCCCGAAGTCAATTTTGAGGTAAGCAAACGTCAGGGTGTGGATATTGCTGTTGGCTTAAAATGGCCTGTAGCGGAATTTGGCGATGCCGTCGAAACCTTATCTCCCTCGCTCGCGCAGCAAAGTCATCTCTCCTCCACGGTTAACGTCAATATACTGTTTAATAAACATGGCGTCGAAAAAGAAAGGATGACCCTTTCCGATACCCATCTTTTGTTGCAGGATAGACTTGTCTTCGGTTCGCCCTCTGCAAAAGACGTGAATGCTTCCTCGCCATTATTGAATCAATCCACGCTGAAGAAATTGTGCGAGGTAGCATCCACCTGTTAAGGCAACGAGCCTCTTTAACATCGGCACCGGTAACTTAGGTGCGGAAAAGTGCGCTACAGGCGAGCAGGGCGCTAGCCATCCGTGGAACGGGTTAACGTCTCCCAGGTATCGATTTCGCCGGCCTGCGCCGCCAGCTTGTCACGCACCAGCGCGAGAGCATCGCTTCCCAAAAGCAGGTGCGCCGGCGGCGAATCGCTATCGATAATCGCTAACATGGCGCGCGCGGCCTTCACCGGGTCGCCAAGCTGTTTACCGCTCTTCTCCTCACGGGCGGCGCGAATAGGATCAAACAAGGCATCATAATCCGGAAGGGAACGCGGCGTTCGTATCATGGAGCGGCCTGCCCACTCCGTTCTAAACGAACCGGGCGCCACTGCGGTAACAAAGAGGCCGAAGGATTTAACCTCTTTGCCCAACGCGTCGGAAATGCCCTCCAGCGCAAATTTACTGCCGCAGTAATAACTGATACCGGGCATCGTGATATAACCCCCCATCGAGGTCACATTGAGAATATGGCCGCGACGGCGTTGGCGCATTGAAGGCAGGACGGCCTTCATCATGGCCACCGCGCCAAAGACGTTCACCTCGAATTGACGACGCATTTCCGCAATGGGTGACTCTTCCATCACGCCCTCATGGCCGTAACCGGCATTATTCACCAGAACCTCCACCGGCCCGATTTCCGTTTCAACGCTGGCTATCATGCCCGCTATCGCCGAAAAATCCGTCACGTCCAGGATGCGCCCGAAAGCGCTGGTGGGATTTAGCGCCTCGAAATCCCGTTTCGCTTCGGCGCTGCGCACCGTGCCGATGACGCGATGACCCGCGCTGAGCGCTTCTTGGGCGAGGGCGCGACCGAAGCCGCTGCTAACGCCGGTGATTAACAGGGTTTTTGCTAATAACATACCAATCACTCCCAATAAATGGCTGAAAATGCATGTTATGCGCTTGCCGGAGGGACTTTTAGGCCCTATATTCTCTTTTCATTGCCTATTCTTATGATTAATGGAATGAGTACAAACGTAACGGCCCCCTCGCCAGCGGGTCAAGAGCTCTCAGAGCAGCGCATGCTGAGTCTGCTTAACGTCCTGGCGCCCCAGGAAGGCTATAATTTAACCGCGCTGGCGGATGTGCGCATTTTGCGCGCCGACAGGCCGCTATCCCGTACTCCCGTTCTGTATGATCCCGGTATCGTCATCGTGTGCCAGGGCTGTAAGCGAGGCTATCTGGGCCATCAACTCTACCTCTATGATGCGCAACATTATCTGGCTGTCTCGGTCCCGGTGCCTTTCATCATGGAAACCGATGCCTCGCCAGAACGGCCATTGTTGGCCATTTATCTGCATCTGGATTTTCAGGTGGCCGCTGAACTCATGATCCAGATCGATCATCTCGGATACACCGTCCTCGGCGCCGCGCCGCAAAGCATGATGTCAAGTCCGATGGACGATAACGTAAAAGCGTCGGTTCTGCGCTTGCTGCAGGCGTTAAGCCAACCGGCTGATGCCGCCATTCTCGGTCCGGCGCGGGTAAGAGAACTTTATTACCGCGTTTTGACCGGCGCTCAAGGCGACGCCATGCGCGCCGCCCTGGCTATGCAGGGGCAATTCGGTAAAATTGGCAAGGCGTTGCGGCGCATCCATGCCACCTATGCCCAGCCGTTAAACCTGACCCAGCTGGCGTCAGAAGCGGGCATGAGCGTACCGACTTTTCATAGTCATTTCAAAGCGATCACCCATTTGTCACCCATGCAGTACGTGAAATCGGTGCGGTTGCACCAGGCGCGGATGCTTATGGTCCGGCAGGATATGACTGCCGCTGCGGCCAGCCATGGGGTAGGTTATGAAAGCCCGTCGCAATTTAATCGCGAATTCAAACGGCTGTTCGGCCTGCCGCCGGCGGAAGAAATCAGGCGCATGCAAAAAAGCTTCGCACTACCGCCCGCCCAAGCGGCGTCGGACTACATCTCTTCCCATTGAGCTGTTTGCATCAATCAATTTCCCATAACCTTGCCTCTGGCCCCTGGTAACTCGGGGAGTCGCATATGCTTACAACGAATGTCTTGGTTTCGGATGAAATAAGATTGTCCGAAACAAAGAGTACCGTGCGACGATGAATCGCATGAACTTCTGCTGAAAAATGGCACATTAGTAAAAATTGGTTCCCGTCGAGTGAGAGGCTTAAAGGCCTCTGCTGCAGAAAGAGGGGCAACATTTCTAATGGATTATTAGCGATATTGAGGGTTTTCAGCGTTGAAGGGAACTGGTGCGGTAGCTGCTTCAGTCGATTGCTATTAAGATACAATGCTTTCAACGAGCGGGGCAAATTCTCTGGCAATTCGGCCAGACCATTATCAGCTAGATTTAATGTTTTGAGCAATAGAGGGAGATTGTCAGGCAGTGTCTTCAGCCTATTGCCCTGGACGTTAAGCTCTTCCAGAAGAGGGGGCAATGGTTCGGGTAGTGCGGAAAGATGATTGCCTTTGAGATTTAAACTCAGTAAGTTGAGGGGTGATTCTGAGGCAATTCTGTTAGTTTATTATTCTCAACGCTAAATGTCAGTAAGCCAGAGGGTAAGTTTGCCGGCAGCGAAGACAATGAATTATCGTCCAGGCTTAATTTTTTTAGCAAGGAAGGTAACTGCGCGGGTAAAGTAATGAGTTTATTGTTTTGTGCTTCTAATTTTCTCAGCGTGATGGGTAAATTTCCAGGTAGCTTGGTAAGGTTATTGAGGCGTTACTCTTATAGCAGCACAGGGCAAGGCAATAGGTTATGGTCTAGAGGCATTGGCGTTGGCATTGCCGACGTTAATTTAACATAATATGTATTATGCGTACTAAAGATGAGGGCCGAATCTCGCTGACGCACGACGCGGCAAGCCTCCAAGCCTAGCACTCAGCGTATTGATGCGGTTCGCGTTATCCCATACTGACGCCGCTACGTGAAAATTGCGTGGCTTTCGGCCCCCATAAGCCGCAGAAAAGCATCTCGCGCGTCATCGGATTAAGATCCCAGTGAGACGCTGCGATGCTGGATGACCGCTAACGGACTTTGTAACCCGAGTGTATGCTGCCACCCCGGGGTTTATCAGTCGCGACATCGCCGCGACTGCCTCGGCGCACAAATTCAATAACCCTTATCATCGTGACTGCCTGGGCTAACGGCGAAATTGGGAACAACATGCATCTACGTTGAGACCACACAGCAGCCAACTGGCAAAGCACGGTTTACCTGCGGCACTATACCACCGCGACAAAGCCAGAGGCTGCCGCATCCGCTTTAGATAAATCGAAATTTAACGAAACACCGACCGTTATCGCAATCGCATAATATCCCTCTGAACCAGCCACTCAGGCGATCTCTCTACCTGCGTCAGCCGAACAAATTCGCAGACTCATCCGTGTTTTTCAGTTTTGCCGAGTTTATCCTCTTATAGAGCGCACTTTTAGAAATCATCTTTGACGAATTATCAGGATCAATCACTTTCATTCGCGTATACAGTGTTGTCCGAGAAATCATCTTCCCCGGATTATTCGGGCCCACTACCCTTTTACGGCTATACAACTTACTCATGGTGATCATCCTTCCTGGATTTTCGGGATCTTGAATCTTCTTGCGCATATTTAGCGCACTTCGTGAAATCATGTAACCCGGATTATCCGGGTCGGCGACCTTCTTACGCATGAATAATGCACTTTTGGAAATCCATCTCCCCGGATTTTCTGGATCTTCTACCTTCTTACGCATATTTAGCGTACTGCGTGAAACCATCTTACCTGGATTATCCGGGTCGGCGACCTTTTGACGGTTATAGAACATACTCCGGGAAATCATTTGTCCAGGATGCTCTGGGTCGGCTACCTTTTGACGCATGATCAATGCACTTTTAGTAATTAATTTCCCTGGATTATTCGGGTCTTCCACCTTTTTTCGATTATTCAGATTACTCCGGGTGATCATCTTACCCGGATTTTCCGGGTCGGCCACCTTCTTTCGCATATAAAGCGCCCCCCGAGAAATCAACTTCCCTGAATTCTCCGGGTCGGCCACCTTTTTTCGCATATAGAGCGCACAGCGAGAAATCATTTTACCCGCTTTATCCGGGTCTGGAACCTTTTGACGGTTCCAAAGCACTTGCCGGGAGGTCTTCTGCCCTAGCTTTCCCGATACTGCTGCCCTATCACGGCTATGATATAGGGTTCGCCAAGCTCTCACCTCCCACCGATTTTCAGTGACTTCTGTATTCGTCCATAAACACGGTGATCCTTGAGGACTATTATCTGAATAAACCGCTTCCGCCATATGACTAATCAAAAAACCATCAGCTAAGGTGCCTACAGGTTCAATCCCATGTTGTTGCTGCAAAATTACCGTGGGTGAGAAGCCTCCGGTCCGATTCTGTATTCGGCGGTTATCTGCTATCAAATGATGTTGACAATACGAAGAGTTGTAAATTCTCCTTATGCATTCGTTTATTCCCAATCCCCGCGCCGTTTCTGACGATAGACATTTTTCGATGCACCCCCGTGAATTTTCTGATTGCAGGCTTGAGTAAATGTTTTTATAAATCCTCATAGCAAAGTTCCTTTTTCCATAATACTCAGGCGATATTAGCTTTCTCTACCCTAGAGACAATCCCTGAACCCATTACTATGCTTTATAGCCATTCATAAAGCCCTAATTCATTGACGAGACGGGTAGTTGAATACGCCATGTTATTTAACAATGCAGCGCAAAAGCAAGTCCCTCGATCCTATTAATATCTTTTACCCACAGCGCATTGCATTTTCAGGGATAGATAATGTTTATCTCTCACGTTTAGCCTCGTAATCATTAGAGTGCACTCGGTCGCCGCGGCGAAAGGATATCGTGCAGCAGGGTGTCAGCGCTGAAATGAGCCATTAGTAAAAGAAACTGTCGAGGATCTCCAGAATCCTTCTGAAAGCTGTAGTACGGTGCGGTGCCACGTACATGCCATAGCTGATCGTCAGGTCAGGTACCGGCAGATTCACTTTCTTCATTGTGCTTTGCCGAAATATATCCGGTGCCACAAGCGCGATTCCCATCCCGCTTTCGACCGCGGCTGTTATAACACCCATATTGGAACTCGTAACCACAATTTTGTATTCAATATCCGCACCGGTGAGCGCTTGTAGCATTATTTTTCGCATAAAACAGGTTTCACCGTAAACGACAAGCGCAAGAGGCTGGTTGAGGTCGGGTATAAAGTCCGGCGAGCATACCCAATGGAGCTGTGACAACCAGCTTTTCTCCGGCTGAGCACTGAAAAACTGCGTTGCACCAATGGCGATATCAAAATTGCCGTTCTCCCAGCCCCGCGCCACTCTCTCATCATAATCCACGGCTACGCGGACATGCATACCCGGCGACAGCCGGCGTAACCGATTGAGAACCTCAGGAAAAACCGTGGCCGCATGATTTTCCGGAATGCCGATGCTTATCGCTGTGGTGTCTGACCATCCCTGCAACTGATTCACTGCCTCGTCTGCGAGCGTGAGCAGGCGGCGGGCATACGACAGGAACATTTCTCCCTCAGGCGTGGGCCTGACGCCGCGCCCTGTACGATGAAGTAGACGCACGCCGAGCAACTCTTCAAGACGAATAATTTGTATGCTCAGCGCTGACTGAGTTCTGCCTAACTCTGTCGCAGCCCGGCTCATACTGCCGTACTGACAGACGGTAATGAAAACCCGTAACAATACGGGATCCAAGTTGTCAGATATATTCATATGATTATAGCCGTTATATTTTTAGCGCTGTGGCACATTCTTGGCAATATATCTAAAGTAACGATGCGTTTAAAGTGATTTATAGGGGCGGGTCAACGGTCTAACAGCCGTATGGCCCTCACGTCTACGCCACTCATTTTACGGACCATGATGACCGTGCCACTTGTTCTGAATAAAGCTGAGGCGCTGGTGTTTTCTTGCAGCGTCGGACAGCTTAAACCGCCGTTTATCGTGACTCTGGGTTCAGGGCAGGCGTACTAACATGGCTTTTCGCGCCTCTTCAACGTCCCTTTTGATTCTTTCCGCGCTACTTTTCCAGTGGCTGTACAACGGTCTGAACTATGTCGCTTTTAAAATCGGTGCGGGCGATGTCTCCCCTTTTCTGCTGAGCGCGATGCGTTTCAGCCTGGCCGCGGTCGTCGTATTCCCCCCGGCGCTGGCCGCGATCGCCCGTCTTGGCTGGCCGCCCAGGCGGCAGATTATGTTCTCTGCCATCAGCGGCATCATTATGCTGGTGTTTAGCCAGGCCTTGGTTTTGTGGGGGGTGCATCTTCTTCCTGCCGGCACATCAGCCCTTTTTGCGTCTTCTGCCCCTCTGTTCATCGTACTCATCTCCTGGGGAGTGGATAAAGTTCTCCCCTCCGGGCGCCAGTTAACGGGCGTGGCCGTGGGTTGTGTCGGGATAGCGCTGCTTACCTACAGTAATCAGCAGGACGGTCAGCGTAATGTGGCGGGCATAGCCGCCATACTGATCTCTACTGCCTCATGGGCGTTCGGCGCGGTTGTCCTTACACGTAATGTCAGGTCAGCCAAGGGCATTCGCGGTCTGTTTATTCAATTCTTTTCGGCCAGCGTCGTCCTGTGGGCGGCGGCTGCATTATCCGGCGAGCTAAAGGGGTTTTCGTTAGCCAAAGTCAGCGCCGGCGCCTGGTGGTCGCTGTGCTATTTGGTACTGATAAGCAGCGTCTGCGGATACGGCGTATTTATTTGGCTCAGCTTGCGTACCTCCCCCGCGGTAGCAAACAGCTTTTTCTACGTCGCACCCGTCGTGGCAATGATTGCGGGCGCCGCGGTCTTTGACGAGCCACTTACCGGGATGAAAATGGTTGCCGCCGCTATTTCGCTGTGCGGTGTCATACTTATCGTCAGCGCGAATAGACTCTGAGTGACAAAAAATCCGCTGCCGGCATTGCACCGATGACGCCGGTTTACCCACTATTGCTATCGTCACCGTCACAAAAAGTCCGAAAAATTAATGCTTAACCCTCTGTTTATCGAAGGCGCCTGTCACCATGTCAACCCCTCTTCAGCCTCGATTAAACTCCCGTTTTTTTAACGCGACACACTATATTGAGTGCGGACCGGCCGACGGGCCGCTTATGATGTTTTTGCACGGCTGGCCGTCAATCGCTCTGATGTGGCGCGCGCAGATGGAGGCACTGTCCGAAGACGGTTGGCACTGCATCGCCCCGGACCTGCGTGGCTATGGCAGCTCCGCCGCACCTGATGCCAGTGGAGCTTATGCCATTGAGCACATTGTCGCGGATATGGCCGCGCTGCATGACCATCTGGGCGGCAAACCTGCCGTTTGGGTTGGCCACGATTGGGGCAGCGTAGTGGCAGGTCAACTGGCGGCGCACCACCCCCGGCGCGCATGCGGCGTTGTTTTGACTTCACTGGCCTATTTCCCCGACGCTAACGCGCTTCCCACGCTTGTGCCGCTGATCGACAGAGATATTTATCCCGCTGACGCCTATCCGGATGGTCAGTGGGACTACTACCGTTACTACACGACACATTTCGACTCCGCGGTTGCCGATCTTGATGCCGATAAAACCGCCACCCTGGCATCAATTTACCGCGCCGGCTCCCCTGACTTCGCCGGCAAAATTTCGCCCAATGCGCTAGTCACCCGCAACGGAGGCCGTTTTGGGGCAGCGCATCGTGCCCCGTCGGTTAGCCCCGATCCGGCGCTATGGCCACCGGCCGATTTTGCTGTGCTGATTGCTTCATTCAGCGTTAAGGGTTTCCGTCCTGCCTGTTCTTGGTATCTCAACGACGGTGCCAACCTGGCCTACGCTCGCCAAGCACCCGACGGGGGGCGTCTCTCCCAGCCCGTTCTGTTTATCAACGGCGATTGGGATCAGATTTGCAACATTAACGGCAACCGCCAGGGCGAGCCCATGCGCGCCGGTTGTTTAGACCTAACCGTTGCCAGTCTGCCGGCCGGACACTGGCTGCCTTTAGAGCGTAAGCAGGAACACATTGCGACAATCCGCCACTGGCTCCGGAGTCAAAAACTCGGTTAAGGCAACGCACCCTAGTACTGCTGTCCTTTAGGCTGACGGGCGCCCGACGCTGGCATGCCAGGGGTTTACGGTTTTATCGCCGTTCTCTTTTCATGCAGAAATCCCATAACCATCCTGAGCACTGCCGCTTCAAACTCTTCACTTCCCAGCAGCGGTGTGGCTCTCAGGGCCGCCTGCCTCATGATTTCTGTCAGCATATGCGTCAGAACGAACATTTCGCTCGAGTTCAGCAAACTCGCTCCCTCGTCCGACGCCATACAGACATTGATGATAGTTCGCGCGATATGCCCTGAAGGTGAAGGGAGACCGTGTTCGGCCGCGGCCAGAATAAGAGCACGCACCAGTTTCTGTTCTGGCAGACGGTGTAGGCTGAAGGCATTGTGAAGAGTATGGACAATCAACCGGATTTTATCTTCGGTACCCAGCTCGTCTTCAGCCCTCAGAAGCGCATCAATCTGTCGGCTGGTCTCTTCCCGTTGCTTTTCCGACAGCGCTAGGATGATCGCTACTTTGTTAGGAAAATACTGGTAGATGGTTCCAATAGATAGCCCAGTCCTGCTGGCAAGATAGTTTGTCGTCAGTTTTTGGCTGCCCTCTTCGGCAAGAATCTGAGCTGTGACTTTCAGTATGGTCTGCACGGTGCTTATTGAACGCGCCTGTTTTGGTTTTTTCCTATTTATATCATTCATTTATAGGAACACCTCTGCTAGTGTCCTTGTTAACGAAAAGCGAGTATTAAAAGTGAGTATAACTCAGTATTATTATTTTAACCTTAAGGTATAAGCACAATCGTCAATGTGAGAATAATCCAACGGAGGGTCGCTGATGGGATATTCTGTAGTCACAGACCGTATTTTTCGACTGCGGCATAAATCCACGATGTTACTTTTTATCCTAAGCGGATTTATGCACTCAGAAACTCATGCTGCCGACAGGATAAACTCACCTGACCAGAATAATATCTCCCCTTACCAACGCGTGAAACAAGCGGGATATACATTAAAGAAAAAAAGGGTCAATACTCTAACGCTGAGTTATGCGGAAGGCCCGGACAATGGCCCTCCTCTGGTTTTACTCCACGCACAGTTACTTGACTGGTTCAGTTATTACCCTGTGCTTCCTGAGTTGTCAAAGTTCTTCCACGTGTATGATATCGATTATCCCGGCCATGGGCAGACGGTGACCCCGCCGGATTATCCCATGACGGCCCTGCAGATTGGATCTGACCTTAGCGAGTTTATCCAGCAGACAATAAAAGAACCGGTTTATATATCCGGAAATTCGTCAGGTGGCCTTCTTGCCGTGTGGTTGGCGGCAAACCGGCCACAGCAGATAATGTCTGCAATACTTGAAGATCCGCCGTTATTTTCCTCTGAATATCCACGGATAAAACAGACTATCGCTTACAGGGCATTTGAAACCAGCTTTACGGCGGTGACGCAGGATCACCCGGTAGACTTCCTTTTATACTGGATCCACCATAATGCGCAGTTTTTCCGTAAAAACATTGGACCGGGGACGCCTTTCCTGCTGACACAGGCGGTGCGTGCCTATCGTTGGAGAAATCCCGGCACGCCGGTAACACTGGATATCCTATCTAATGACACCGTTAGAATGCTCATACGCGGCCTGGATCAGTATGACCCCAGATTTGGCGCTGCATTTTATGATGGGAGCTGGAACAGGGGTTTCAGTCACGCTGAGGCGCTAGCCCGTATACGGTGCCCTGTAATGCTTATTCAAGCAAATTATTCTGTGCTCAAAGATGGCACTCTGGACGGGGCGATGAGTAAAGAAGAGGCCATGAGAGCGATGTCTCTACTGCGAAAGGGAACCTATCTTCGTATCAATGCCACACATGTTGTCAATATCGATAAACCCGACGAATTTATTCGTGCAATTAAAAAATTCCTACTAGAGAAAGGGTAAGTGGCATTTGACACATCTATCCTAGAATAAGCTGAGGCGACAATGACACTAACTCATGCCGTGAGCCAACAACCGTAGCGATGTTTTTGCTGGCGTGTCCTGACGTCAAAGGGAAGCACTATTAAGCAACAAGACACGGAAATGATCAGAGTATCAGCAAGACGGCTGCCTCTGCGCTGATTTTTTTAAGCTGGTGCACAGTAGCCAATATAGCGCACTGGCGGTAACGAATGAATTAAGCGACGGAATACCCCAGTCAACGACAAAACCGATGGCGCTGCCTATAATCCAGGAGGATATCGCGGGCCACCCTATTTTTGGCGTTGTCGCAACATCGGGCAATACCCCGTGAACACGGGTGAAATGCAGCAGATCGCGATGAGTGCGCAGCAGATAGTAGTCGATCATCATGACGCCGGCAATGGGAGGAAATAGGACGCCGAGTAGCATAAGAAAACCGACAAACTTCGTCATTATCCCAAGCACTGATAGGGCTGTTCCTGCTGCCCCCAGTGCCAATGTTATCATTTTATAGGAAAACTTGCGTTTGGATAATGCTTCGACGCCGCTCGCCACCGCTAGCGCAGATGAATAAAGCGCCGTATCATTCACTTTGATGGCGGAAAGAATGACTGAAATAAGCCCAAGCCAACCGGCACTTTGAGTCATGATGAGGACAACGTCCGAGGTATTAAGCGCATGCGCGACCAAAATAGCGACGCCATTAACTAAAAATTCCCCGACAATGTAAGAGAAGGTTATCATCCAGAACACGTGTCTCCCATTTTTACAAAAGCGAGTAATATCCGGAGTGATTAATGCGCCCACGATGGCCCCGCCCGCCACCATTGTCGCGCCAGCCCCTAACGTCATTGCCGGACCACTAGGTACAGAGACGAAAAGATCGAGTAAACGGCTACCCGTCAATAGATCCCAAAATATCCAGCCGACGACGATTGCAAAGACGGGCAAGGCCAGTTTTGCCGTCCAGCTAAGTCCCATAAAGCCTAATACGACTAATAAAGTCAGGGTGCCTCCCGATAGCGCAGCCGCTAACTCGAAACTGATTTTTCCCTTAGAGCTAAAAACCACCCCCTCGGCCAAGATAGAATTCTGTACGCCAAACCAGCCAAGGCAACTGATAACAATAGCGGCGCCAATCAAGGATGAGCCATAACGTCCAAAACCACACCATCGCGCCAATAGGCTGGTCGATAACCCTTCTTTGGCGCCGGCAAAACCGACACCCATACTCACTATTTGTAATATTAGACTCCCCAACAGGGTTGCTAGCATCGCTTGTGAAAACGTCATGGAATGCCCAAGCGTAGCGCCCAACATAAACTGAGCCAAGGCTGTCGTCATACCTGTTCTTACTAAGGTGGCAGTTAACAAATCAACTCTGGCGGATAGCGGGACGCGACTCATGGTGTAATTATTATCATCCATAATATACATTTCCTTTTTAAAAAAGAGATCCCATGGCAGTGGCAATGATTAAGTAGCAATTACTCAAATAAACACCGAACTGGCTAATTGAAATCGCAATATACCTCACCTTGATGCACGATGCCAGGACGCCGCCAATATTCACTCTGTTCGCATTTGATTTCCATTATTATTCTTAACGGCTGATACGACAGCCCTAATAATTACAACATTAGGAAATCTGAATGAACAGCAAGATGACATTATTGGCGCTTGATTAACGGCCTGGCATAACGACCGAATTTGTCTAACACCGCAGGATGGATTGAACTTGAACAACAATTAAGCGCCACGCACGGCGCAATAGAGAGAATAGAGAGAATAGAGAGATTAGGTGCCAGAGGAGGTGCGGTCGGCATGCACAGAACTAAAATCATCCGGGCGCGATAATGAAAAATGGCACGGTGAGAGAAAGATTTGCACATTGATAACGTTAGCCTTATGTAAGATTGTCGTAATGATTAGCTTTGACATGGGTTTTCTGTATAGACAACCTCGCGCTAGCGGAGAGAGAGTAAGCCTATTTCATCGTGTTAGTTCACACTTTGGTTAATTAAGAATCGTTTCTAGATATATATCTTTTTTTTAATGCGCATAATTCACTTTAGGGCCGCGATACATTTCACGGCTCGGCAATAATGGAGACTCTACACAATGCCGATTAGTTATGTGCAACATAGAATGAATCAATATAGACAGGATGTTTTTTATACTAAAAAATTCACAGCCTTTTGCGCAAAAAATAATTTAGCAGAAAAGCTTATTTCTGTAAATAATACCACATGCCAATGCCCTTCCCATTATTCTAATTGCAGTAACACCAGTTATTTAGAGAGCTGTCGCCCCTATTATGAATTTTCACATAATACACTATTAGGCAGGGAAATACCCATCATCAATTACACTCATACTGTTCAAGCCATTACGTATAATTATCATTGCCCTTGCCCACCCGATCCATGCGCATCGGAAGCTTTTTACAAGCAATGCAGGGATTATGAAACACATAGTATGCACGGTGTAGACGTGGGCATGGTGAAATTAAAGCTTCATCCCATAGGCTATCCCAAGATCTACCCAGCCACCGCTGGGATCATTGGGTTAGCCAAAATAAGCTGTTTTTGCCCACCCAGAACTACTTAACCCCAAGCTAGCCACTTTGTCCATAAGAATGTCACGCCAATGCGGGCTTCATATCACGTTAATGAGCGGTAAAAGCCGTCACTGGCCATTTGATGAACGAGTAATGGCCATGACGCCAGGAGAGACTATTAAGTAAATTATATCATCCAGATAGGGCTTGCTAACGTCGAAAATTCATTTTGACCTTACAAATTAATAAGTGATCATCAAAACACTGGTTCGCCATCTTCATAAGGCGAACCATTCAGTAACGTTGACCATGAACTTTACAATCACAATGCGTCTCGACATGGCAATAGGTAATGCATGTGCAGACGATTATGTTCCACGCGTTTCGGGCAATACCGTGACTCTGCGCGCTATGCGCTATGCACGACGTGCGCGCGTGACTGATGTAGACAATTGATAACACGACCAACCTTATATCGTGAAGCATAATTATACGCACTTTTATGGCGCGGATTTATCATTCGTTGCTTAGCCATAACAATGGTAATGTTCAATGTTTATAACGTAGCCTTTGGTATCTCTGTAAACGATAAATCGACGATGATGCACTAATTTCGCAGAGGAACCATCTATAAAGGTGATTTGTGTCTGGCGTGTTTCTCTCAAAATCCGTGCTAAAGCCGTTGTTGTGACGCAACCAGAGTGTTCAATTTCATTTGCTGCAAGATCGAAATGAATCTGTCGAAGATTAATTGCTATCATATCACCATGATCTGGCATTGCCCTTCTCCTGAAAAGTGGAAAATTAAATCATTTCAGCTAATGAAAACAATTAAAATTAGCTCTTTTCAGCGGCAGATAGCCGTTATATATGAGGCTATGAGGGGCCTGTGCCAAGCGCGAGGGTGACAATCCCGCCAAGAACAAGATGAAAGAGGGTAAGGACCGTTGCGCCAAGGAATGCCTGAGGGTTACCATCGGCTTTGACATCTCCGCGTTCAGGTAACGCGTAACTTTAACGGTATTGCGGTATTGCGGTATTGCGGTATTGCGGTATTGCGGTATTGCGGTATTGCGTGATTATCCAGCAACGATGAGCCAGGAGGCTAATCAAAATTGGTGGTACAGGGTTAAGTACCGATCCGGTAGCCCCTGCCAGAAAAAGGTTTAATGCCGGTTCTGAGACTATCTTCAAGCGTATCGCGCAAGATGAGCAACTCACTGCGCTGGCGCTGGAGATCAGCTTCGATTTGCCCCAGCTGCTTCAGGCGTTCATTGATTTGCGCAACCGTTAGGGACAATGAGCAGCTGCCATCCTGTAGGAAAAGGCCGCTAATGGTCTCAAGAGAAAATCCTAGCCGCTGGGCATCTTTGATCAGCAGTAGTTTTGCCACCGTTGCCTCGTCATAGCGCCGGTAGCCGTTACTGTCACGCTCGGGGCGCGCAATAATCCCCTCCGTTTCATAATAGCGGATGGCCGAAGCCGGAATGCCGGTACGCCTGGCTACCTTGCCTATTCTCATTTTTCGCTTGACCTTGAAGTTAGCTTTAAACCTTATTCTACACCCGGCACAATCCCGATGAGGATCGCAGCGTGCCTAATGTGTTTATTGAAGAATGATGAGGAAGAGGCAATGAGTTCATTAATTGAAGCCCTAAAGTGGCGTTATGCAACCAAAAAATACGATCCGCTTAAAAAGGTTGCTGATGAAAAGCTCGAACGCATACTCGAAGCGGTACGCCTGACGGCAACGACAAGCGGGCTGCAGCCCTTTGAGCTTATAGTGGTCACCCGTGAGGAATTGAAGAAAGAGATTCGGCAGGTAAGTTGGGACCAGCCTCAAATCACCTACTGCTCCCACCTATTAGTGTTTGCCGCCTGGGACGATATGACGCCCGAGCGTGTCAACATGATGTTTGACCTAACCAACGAGGAGCGGGGATTTATTAATCCTGGGTGGGAAAGTTATCGCCAAAGTCTCCTCACCATCGTGAATGAACGCGGCCGGGAGGGTAATTTTCAGGCGGCTGCGCGTCAGGCCTATATCGGCCTGGGTTCTGCCCTAATTGCTGCCGCGCTGGAAAAAGTGGACGCCACCCCCATGGAAGGTTTTTCCCCCGCCGCGGTTGATGACATTCTCGGCTTACCGGCAAAGCATTTGCGCAGCGTGATCCTCTTGCCCTTGGGTTATCGCTCGAAAGAAGGCGACTGGCTTGTCAACCTTAAAAAGGTACGCCGTTCACGTAACAACTTCATCACCGAGTTATCATGAGCGACAATTGCCAGCTGGCCGTGCAGTAGGGATCCCTACCCCCGTCATCAATGAGAGAAGCAAGCGTCGCATACGGTACAAATCCAACTCACGCATGACTCGTCTTAAGGATAACACTAAGGTTGAGGATGGAGTGATCGGGCTCATGACATCCTATCGCAGTTCTAACCCGGTAACGACGCCATAGGGAGGTGGCCTAGACAATGCCTCCTCTTGGGCAGCCCCACCGAAGGCGCATCAATCGGGTTTGATGCGCCTGATATTTACAGTTTGTTTCTGAGGCCAAAACATGAGCCAAGCTGCCAAATAGGATTTTTCACCTCTCTGGTTTGCGTTATTTCGTCCTTTAACACTTGATGCATGTTGTCCATATCTATTAGCTGGTTTTTGATAAGCACAGCCCTTCTAAGGCCAACAGATTCCTTTGTCCCTTTCAGTGCCACTTTTCTATCAGCAATTGAAGCCAGTTGAACTTCGGAGTTGCCCACTAAATCAAGATCATTTGTCAACTTTATTATTGCTGTTCGCTTTACCGCTATACGACAAAAAAGCAGATAAGGATAGTTTGCATTCCATTCCTGAAAGAGTGTCGGAAGATAATAAATCGTTCCCATAATTCCCTCTTAAATTCTGCGGAATATAACATAGCAAATTCATCTAAGTTGAAATTGCTAAATTAGCTCATGCCCTCTTCAATATGAGGTGAAATGGCTGCAATCGCGCCAATTAAACTTAATGGACAAGATAAAAATTCAAAGTCAAGGCATGCAAATATATATTTCATCAAAGTTATTTTTAACTATGGGGCAACGCGAGAGCCGGGGTTAATCCATCCCAAACACGCATCACTTCCCTCTTCCCGCCGCGACAGGTTCGCAAAAGTGAAGCGCTTAAAAGCCGCCGTCTGAACGCAAGTAAAGAGTGACAGAGCACACACAACGCACTTTATGTACCGAGTCCCAGAGTCTCCGTCGGTCTGGCTATTATTGATTTGTTCGGCTAAGACTGACCGAACATAATGACGCCGCCTTTCAACACACTTATTTACCAAGCCAGTTATAATCCGAGAGCTCAAGCATGAGTAAGCGCTAATTTTTATTTACTATATGGAAACACTAACATGAAAACATTGATAACGCCTTACATTGACGTGACGATTAATGCCTTATGGTCTGATTGGCAAAATTATCCACAGGGACGCCCAAACCCGCTTTATTCTCAAGAGGCGATTGACTGGAATGTTGATGGCCTAATTCTGGCCTTTATCACCCTATCCCCTTCTAAAAAGCCATGTTGGGCCGCGCAAGACGCCATGCCGCTGGATTGGGCGTTGCCGCTGGCAAATGATCTCTATTCAGCCGGTCGGAAAGTTATCGTGTCGTTTGGCGGTGCATCTAACAATGATATCTCAATGGCGCTGAGCGTAGAGGAGCTTATCGCTACTTATCAAGAGACAATTGACCGCTATCATGCGTCTGGTTTAGATTTTGATTTAGAAAACGGCCTGTATAATATCAAAAGCATTTGTGAAGCGCTTAAGGTTATACAACAACGTAATCCTGACATCAGCCTCTCATTCACTCTTCCAACGTTACCCTCAGGGCTAACCGGAACAGGACTCAATATTGTTCAACAGGCCATTGCAGCAAATCTCAGGTTTGTTATCAACGGAATGGCAATGGATTACTACGATCCCAACTATAAAGACCACATGGGCAGAGCCGCTACTGAGGCGGCAACCAGTATTAATAACCAGCTTGCTTCGTTGGGAGTTAAAGGGGGATACCAATGTGTTGCCGTGACCCCGATGATCGGCCTCAATGATGATCTCTCCATCTTTACTCTTGACGACGCCAACACCGTCGCGGCGTTTGCAAAAATGAATGACGTTGCCTTTATTGGCATGTGGGATTTTAACCGCGATAACCCCTCTTCCTATGGTTATGTCGATCTAACCACCAGTAGCAACCCAGAACAAACACATTCTGGCCAGTACAGCATGTGCTTGGTATCACATGCGCGTTCGTAATTGATTGTTAATTCAGGGCTCAAGGAAGGGCCGTTTCTCCACCAAAAAACACCTCTCACCCCCGACTTTTCGCGTTGACGTCTGAGAGAGGAACCCCGTTTAACAAAGAACATCATCCCTACCCTCATTAGAGCGGCGCCCTTTTTTATTAGCAAAAATAACTACTGCGTCTTTAACCACTATTACCAGGGTGATTATTATACGCGCGATATTATACCTCATCGCTTAAGGTTTAAACGTCAGCTGGATATATCGAGCACCCGTCATATCCGCAATGACTTTCATAATATCGATTCATCTCACAGAAATGATCTATAGCCAAACATATGATCCTCTTATCATTAGTAAGCAAATTAGATATTAAAACACAAACTAATCTGAAGAGTGTTCCTATGAATGATAAATTTGACTCTACCGCCGCATCCTCCGCCGTAACGTATCATCCGGCAATCGAAAATCCTTTAGTCGCAACGGGAATCATACTGCAATTTGCCGCTGATTTCATTCCTTACGTAGGCGGAATAATATCAACCGTCATCGCTTTACTCTGGCCCAAAAGCCAAGAAGATGCCTGGACTCAAATAAAAGAAAAAGTGAAAGCTTTAGTCAATGAGGAAATTGATAATGAAGAATGGAACGTCCTGAAAGATTTGGTTGATGAGTTTGAAGACAAAGTTTCTGAATTTTCACAAGCCCTTTCGGCGGGAAACTATGAGTCCGCCAAAATCGTCTACAGTACATTAACAGTTTATTTTATCGGTATAGATGAAAGGTTTAAAATTCAAGGTCAGACTTTAGGCTATACTTTCGCCCCCCTTTATTGCACTACTGTCTCGCTGATTTTGGCTTTTCGTTTGGAAGTCATTCAACATGCAAGCCAGTTAAAACTGGATCAAGAGCTAATCGATACCGAAAACACAAGAATTAGAAATTTGGCGCTAACCGCCATTGATTATATCGAGAAAATCACTGAAACCCATGAGAAATATGTCATTGATAAATTAAGTCAACAGAATGCAGGCGACTCTGCGGACAACAAAAACATGAAGAGTATCAATAATATATTCCAGTTCAACCAGTATTACCTCACCAACGTCGTTATTTTTTCCCAGATATGGGGGCAATTTAAACAGCACATCATGACATCCAATCCGATCATCGCTCTGACCTTTCCGGGTATGGCCGCCGGCATATTTTACAAAATTCAAAACGACCAGCCTGTCGCGCTTGATGGTGCGGAGTTAGCAACAATCATAACGCCAGCCTCGGAGGCAGCGGTGATTACCGCCGCGACGTTATACGACACGATTGAGTTTAGCGATGAATATGTGCGGCCTACGGCAGCGAAAGTCGTCTACACTGACCATCAAGACAATATGGGTTATTTTGGGCGGCCCAATGATTTACAGGTCGCCCCCCATGCGATCGACTTTGATGAAAATGACTATGACTACCTCAATTCGATAAGTGCATCGATGTTCGAATTCGTTGGCCGCGCCACCGTGACCTCAGCTAAAGGCACCTCGATATCGGCCGGCAAGCAAAACGATCCCGATGTAATGACATTGAAGCTTGAATGCCCTTATCGCATTGCGCTGATTTACGTTCCTGATGATGAAATTGGCTATGATTACCTGCAATCGGGTCATCAGATGAGCGGCATTGCCTGCGGCGTCGTGTACGATAATACTTTATCGGCGGCTTATGCTAAGGCAGCACAACG
Organism: Sodalis praecaptivus; assembly: GCF_000517425.1. Taxonomy (NCBI): domain Bacteria; kingdom Pseudomonadati; phylum Pseudomonadota; class Gammaproteobacteria; order Enterobacterales; family Bruguierivoracaceae; genus Sodalis; species Sodalis praecaptivus. Next base: position 2,240,961 of record NZ_CP006569.1, on the reverse strand, counting down.
GCAATGGATGGCAAAATAATCTGCACAAGTGCGAGGAGCGCGCCCGCCTTGCGCGCTCCTTGTCCCTGCGGATAACGCGACAAGCCACCGGATACCGCCTCGCTGCGTGAAGTCCGAATCCACTTGCTTCATGACGGATGCCGTGCGCGACAACCAGAGGCCGGGCGGCACGCCTGCGATAAGGCCAGCCTCTTAGCTATCAACCAGGGAATTCCCATCGCGTTCCAGAGGATCTCGAGCTCGCCAGGCGCTAGGGTGGCGGCGAACGAATGATTTTTCCCATTTGCAACGGCTATGTTCATAATGTCAGACTCTTATTGCGTTGAAAGAATGCACCCCGCGAAATCACTTTCCCCGGATTTGCCGGCTCTGCCACCCTCTGACGCATTTGTAAGGCATTCAGAGAGATCGTTTTTCCCGGATTCTCCGGGTCTGCTATTCTTTTACGGCTATAAAAGGTACTTAAGGCTATCATCCTCCCAGGATTTTGTGGGTCTGCCACTCGCTTGCGTCTATATAGTATGCTACGCGTAACGGTTTCCCCGGGGTTTTCCGGATCTGGGACTCTTTTACGCTTATAGAGGGTATTGCGGGAAATCATCTCTCCGGGATTCTCTGGATCAGCAACTTTTTTGCGCTTATATAGCGCATTGCGAGAGATCATTTCGCCGGGATTTTCCGGGTTTTCGATTTTCTGACGCATTCTTAAGGTATTTCTGGACACCATTTTCCCCGGATTATCAGGGTCAGCCACCTTTTTTCTCTTATATAATTTATTGCAAGAAATCATCTCACCCAGATTATCGGGATCTGCAACCATTTTACGCTTATATAGCACATTACGGGAAATCAACGCCCCAACATTTTCCGGGTCTGCGACCTTAACCCTGCCGTTTAATGTACTTTGTGAAATTGTTTTCCCCTGGTTTTCTGGATCTATCACCTTAATACGCTTATATAAGGCACTGCGAGAAATCAGTTTCCCCGGATTATGCGGGTCTTCGACCTTTTTGCGCTTATATAACGCCCCCCGAGACACCAGTTTCCCTTCATTTGCCGGGTCTACCACCTTCTGGCGCAAATGTAGAGTAGTTCGCGAAATCATTTTTCCCGGATTTTCCGGGTCTATCACCTTCTTACGCCGGTATGGCGCAGGGCGAAAACTTGTCTGCTCAAGACCCTTTGAATCGACGATCCTGTCATCCAAAGGTGTATTATATATTTTCTTGGCATAGGTTATTACGCTATGATTCTGCAAACGCAGTAATCGTGCGCAGTTTACTGACCTATTCTGCACGCTGTTGCCGTCGATGTGCAGGTGTGCGAGTCGATAGCATGCATTGGAAATTTTTATGGCATACGGAGTTATGCCTTGGCACTGGTTAATCGCTGGAGGTGAAGATGGTTCTATGTGTTCAGGTGATCCATATCCATCAATGCATGGGTAAATGCCTTTCGTAATTCGCATCTTTACAGATTCCTTTCCGTTGTGATACCAACGCTCTAAACGCCCACCCTGACCTACCCCTTATCGTGCTTATGACACAATCGGTCATCGCCTGTGCGATGACAGCAACAAATGGTTGGGGCAACGGGGCGGGTTCTAATGTCATCGACAACGCCGACGCGGGAGAGATGTCGACGGCTGCTATCACCGCTGATGGTAGTTAGCGCACCAGGTTACATATTGCTGGTTTACGGCGATAACGCGTACCGCTTTATGCTTGCCAATATGAAGCCAAGTAACCTGAACGTCCCTTGAAGCCTCGTCGAGCCGGTACAGTCGGCAAAATGCCGTGGCATGCAACAATGCTTCCGGTCAGTGTACGGTCAATGCCCTAGACGCAGCCTCTACGTCACAGGATAAATGAGGTTGTGTGGCATTGTAAAAGGCGGCGCTCGTGATACCCTATCGGCGCACACATTAAGCTCGTCCGCGCTCAGGATCCCGCTGCCCGTTAATAATGGCGCGTCCTTTGTCGCGCGCGATATATATCCATGCAGTGACGTTTAAGAAACTTTCTGGCTCAAAATCCTGAGTGAATAATAATTCAAACTTGAGGTGTTATTTTTACGCCCCTGATCCATTAACGCTAAGAGGTAATTAAAGGAAACGCATAGGTCTTATTTCTCGCTGACTTTCTGGATTGGCGTCTACATTCAAACGTGTTCGAGTGTAGATTCCCTACGGATACAACTTAAGAAAACAGGTGATCGCACATGTCCTATAAACAATGGGTTGATATAAGCATTAAGCCAATAAATTTTGACATGACAATAAAAAACGTGACGCTGCATTGGGGTAAATTTCATGCACAAAGCAATAAAGATATTGAAATACCGCTTTCTAGGTTAGAAGGTAAGATTATTCATGCTAATACTATTTACGACATTTGTTCGTGCGGTCGCGACGGTGCATCAACAGGGACTCAAGGCAGCATCTCCCTATTTGATGGAAAGAAATGGATTGCTGAATACATATGGAACAACCCGTGGTGGCCCAGCGCGAGCGAGTCACTGCTGGTTTGCGATGTAAGTTTGGACTATTTCTATCGTTCTCAGCTGTACGGGATCGGGGAGTATGAACGTCCCATTGGCTCAGTTATTATCGATGTAATTAAACATCAAGATCAAAAAACGTGACGGTAAACAACTCTCCACATCGTCATTAAAATGGCCGTTCTAGCTTAGGCCATCGCGTATCTCGCGTGAAGTTACCATTGGTTTTCTAAATCCTCAAGCATACGGCAAAATCGAAGGGCGGATAGCGTAGCGCCAAAAAACCATATCGCGGGAACATTACGCCATGTGTTCTCACGTACGAAGGAGAGGGATTTCCATATAGGCGTGGCGGCGACGCGCGCCCTGGCGGCTTCATCGCCGTGATCTAGACAAATGGCGCGGAGCGGTGGCAATTTCGCCAGGTATTCGATGCCGACTACCGCGGTGCCCCAAAACGTATTTTCTCCCTGCCAAGCGTTGTCGATGGCCAGTTGCCGCATGACGTCCCCGAAAAGGCTTGTCTCACCGAGGATGAAGACATGACGATCGTCTATTAGCGAGAAAACCAGCAACGGCTGTCGCCGATAGGAGCCAAGGCGCGCCTTGGCGTCCGCCAATTGTCGATCAAAAAAGTCCAGGTGTTCCCGGGCCGCTGCCGCCCTGTCCAGCCGTTCAGCCAGCGACAGCAGGCCGGCACGTACCGTGCGCAAGGGATGACCGCGCTCGTCGGTAAAGTTGAACTCCATGGCGGGAGCGATGTCATGGAATTGATCCGCGCGCGGGCCATATCCCTGGGAATACAGAATCAGATCCGGTTTCAGTTCGGCGATGAATTCCAGATTGGGTGCGTCACGCTGGCCAACATCAATGACGCCGACGGGCAACGCTGGCTCCCTTACCCACAGTCGATAGTCATGGGTATCGGCCGCCGCCAATGGCGTCACGCCCAAGGCAAAAAGCAATTCCAGCGGCAGCCATTCCAGGGAAATAATACGTTTAACCGGCTTATCCGTCTGCGCCGAAGCGCCCGGTAACCATGGCATCAGCAGCAACGCGGTAACCACACGGCGCCGGTTCGCGTCAATAACCGATGAACGCCTCGCCATCAAGACCTTCTCCCTACTGGCGCGTCGTTCTTGAGGCTGCATTCGGTAGCACGCGTCGTTCGTTTCCCACAAGAGGGTAAAAATTCGGCATTCCGCGCCAAGGTGGCCTTCCTGCCCCCGCTGAGGGTACCTTCCGTCATAAGTGTCCTAAAGCAAATGATAATCATTCGAGTGAAAATTGTAGATGCAGAAGGATAGCGATCGCAATCGGAATTTAAAATGCGACGGTCCAAGGCAACGCCGGGGGCGGTTTCCATCACGCCACATCCGCGTACCATAGACGGTAACCCTACCCCCTGAAGACAATGAAATGACCTACGGACGCTTGGCGGGATAACGTCGATATCCCTCTGCTCGCCAAAACGACCATGCTGGGACACCAATCCTCTTCCGCCTCATCGCCCTAATGTGCCCGCACGCTAAGCCTGGCCCCTCTTAGTCCTTTTCACGCCAGTCAATTGATTTTACTGACCAATACAAATATTTACATATTTAGGCAAAACCTTTTTTGAATTAATAATACAAATGATTATCATTGGCTTTAATAATTTTCGCTTCTTACTTTCGAGAGCCGCAACAGGGTACGGCACGCTGAATAAGACGCTCGATAACAACACATCTCGATCTTTCCGACGGAAAACACTATGCTCCCGAATCGCAAGGAAACTCGCGCTAACAACCTCGTGCCAAGCATCCGCAAAACCTTTACGGTGTCCTTGTTGGCCATGGCGGTACAGACGCTTCTCAACCAGGCAATGGCGCAGACGACCGAGTCCAGTTCGACCAAAAGCGACAGCCAGAATGATGTGATAGTGGTAAATGCCACCTCCGATGGCGATAACGGTGGCGCAGAGAACAAAGATTATCAGGTGACGACCACCCGAGCCGGCACAAAACTTCTTCTGACGCCGCGCGATATCCCCCAATCCGTCAGTGTCATTACTCAGCAGCGTATGCAGGATCAGCAGTTACAAACGGTTAACGATGTGCTGAATAACACCACCGGCATTACCAGTAATTTGGTGGACAGTGAACGCTCGGAATATTATTCTCGCGGCTTTAAGCTCACTAATTTCACATTCGATGGCATTCCTACCTCGGTGGGCGATGCCTGGAATTTCGGGGACGCCGCTTCGGATACGGCGATATATGATCGCATCGAGGTGGTGCGTGGCGCCACCGGTCTGTTGACGGGCGCAGGCAGCCCGGCAGCGTCAGTGAATATGGTGCGTAAACACGCCGACAGCAAAGCGCTCACCGGAACGCTGAGCGCCAGCTACGGCAGCTGGGATAAACAGCGTTATGTCGCAGACGTTTCAGCCCCGTTGAATGAAGCGGGATCGGTGCGGGGACGCGTTATCGCGGGTTATCAGGATCAAGATAGCTGGCTAGATCGTTACCATAAAAATACCAAATTCCTTTATGGCGTGCTTGATGCGGATATCACCGATGATACTACGGTGTCGCTCGGCTACGATTATCAAGACGCAGATACCCGCGATCCCACTTGGGGCGGTAATCCGGTGTTTTACAGCAATGGCTCGCTTACGCATTACCAACGCAGCCTGAACTCTTCGGCGGACTGGACTTACTACCACACGACAGCGCGCAAAGTGTATGCCGATTTGGTCCATAACTTCGATAATGGCTGGCGTGTGAGTCTAAATGGCACCCACGCTGAAAACACCTTCAGTGATAAACTGCTTTATGTCGGATACCAGTCTTATCCCGATGCCACCACCGGTGAAGGTGCGGATGGTTACGGCAGCATGGATCGTGGTAAGCGTGAACTAACATCGGTGGACGGCTATGCCAGCGGCCCCTTCGCGTTGTTCGGTCGTAAGCATCAACTGATGCTTGGCGTTACCTACAGCCGTCAACACAATGTGACCGACAGCCAGGATGGTGTAACCGATTTAGACGCCTATGACATCACCGCCAACGATCTTGGCGCGTTTAATAATCACTGGAACGGCAATATCGCCGAACCGGCATGGCAGGGCTGGTATCAAAATGCCGATGATGTGGTACGTCAGAAATCGGCCTACAGCGCCGCACGCTTTTCGCTGGCGGATCCACTGTCTCTGATTGTCGGTGCACGTTACACACAATACAGCTCCGACGGCAGCAGCGGCAATATGGAAAAAAACAACATCACCCCGTATGCGGGCCTGGTGTATGACATCAACGAGAGCTGGTCAGCTTACGCCAGTTATACCTCGATTTTCCAGCCGCAAACCTATCGTGATAGCAGCGGTCATTATCTGTCGCCGGTCACCGGCAAAAGCTATGAAACAGGCCTCAAGTCTGCGTGGCTTGATGGTCGTCTGACCGCGACCATGGCGATTTTCCGCATTGAGCAAAACAATGTCGGTGAAGAAGAGAATGGCGTTTATGTCAACAACAGCAGCGAACAGGCCTATGTTGCGACCAAGGGCGCGCGCAGCAAAGGGGCGGAATTTGAGCTTAACGGGGCGCTAACCGACAACCTGCAAATGACATTCGGCGCAACACGTTATGTGGCCCGTGATTCGGAGGGGCGTTACAACCCGGATCAACCGCAAACCGAGTTCAAATTGTTTTCCAGCTATCGCTTGCCAATGCTCCAGGCGCTGACCATGGGAGGGGGTATCAAGTGGCAGAACCGCGTGTATGAAGACCTTACCGCGCCCGATGGCAGCACTCAGCGCGTCTATCAGAGCAGTTATCCCCTGGCAAATCTCTTTGCCCGCTATCAAGTTACCAAACAAATGGCGGTGCAGGCGAACGTCGATAACCTGTTTGACCGCACTTATTATTCTTACATGAACGGTTATGTCTATGGGGAACCGCTTAACGTCTCGGTTAGCCTGTCATATCAGTTCTAAGCAGTCAGCAAGCGAGGGGGCATGAGCGGATGAGCTGAAGCTGTCCGCCGGGTCGGATTGGACGCGAGCGACGTCACCGTCAAAAAAGGAAGTCAACCCCGTTACACCGCGATAAACGACCGAAAAGGACGTCGGCGTTTATCCCCTGGCGGAGGGCTAAGAAGACGACCGGCTCAGCCTTCGCTAGACGTTATCCAATAGCGCGGCAACATACAGCAGAAAACGATCTTCAAAATTCGCCAAATTCAGCCCGGTCAGTTCAGTAATGCGCCGCAGGCGATATTCAAGCGTATTTTTGTGTATAAACAACGCTTTGGCCGTCTCACCCGCCTGCTGATTATGGCAAAACCACGTATGAAGCGTTTTTCTAAATACACCATTACCATCCTGCGCTTTAAGGCGCTGCAATGGGCTGACTAACTCAGCGGCCTGCCAGCCATCGCGCAGACTATCAAGCAGTACCGGCAGCTTAATGTCCTGGTAACAGAAACAGTGTACCTCGGGCATCCGCTGCTTACCGACGCTGATGGTGGTTTTCGCCGTGTGATAGGAGCGCACCACCCCGCCTTCTTCGGGGAAAAAGTTCCCCAGCGCCAAACGGACTTTAAGCGGGCTTTCCTGCTGTAAACGTTGATAAAGTTGTGTCATGCGGCGCTTGTGTTCTTCCGGCTCCCAGCGCTCAGCATGTAAGTAAGCCGGTTTCAACACGACCATTTCGGTAAGCGAGACGATCGCCATGAGGTCATCTTTGCCTGTTTCTCTCAGCAACGATTGCAACTGCTGTAATTCACTCATCGCCGTACTGACGCCAAGCTGACCGCTGTCTAATTCCACCACCATAGCGACACGCGGTAACGACAGGTCCACCCCCAAGCGCTGCGCCCACTCGCGAATATTGGCGGGATAAGTCTCGTTGCGCACCATGCTCAGGACCAGCTCTTCCCGCAATCGGCTGTTTTGCGCCAGAAGTTGCAGCAGGTGCGCTTGTTCCAGCATCATTTCCGCCGTCATGCAGACCAGTTCACCGAACTGCATGAGCCCGTTAGGCTCCCCCGTAAGACCGATCACTCCCACGATTTGGTTGTTGAAATGCAACGGCAGATTAATGCCCGGTTTCACACCCTGTAAGGTATGCATCGAGGCAGCATCTATCGATACCACCCGCCGTTGACTGAGCGCCAATAGCGCTCCCTCATGAATTTCACCAATACGTTCCCGATCGCCACTTCCAATTATACGTCCCCGGGTATCCATGACATTGATGTTGCAGTCGATAATTTTCATGGTTCGCTCGACAATCGAGTAAGCCAATTTCGCGTCGAAATCATAATCTGTCATTTATCATCCCTCTGCTGCAGCGTAAAAAACATGTCGCAAGCAGAAAACATCCCTATCATCAATACGCCACATTCATTGCTAATTTGCCCCAATTTAATAAACTTTCTGATACAAACTTCGTCATTATTTAGAAAGAGGACGCATTTATCTCAGATAAACATTATCATTCATTCCCTGGGGAAAATAAAGCGCTACCGCGCATTAGAGAAAATAGTAAATCATCGGCAAAGGATTAATGAAAATTATCGCCGCCAGCATATTATGACGACGATAATAATAGATGCTTATTCCACCAGACAAATACGACATGTATTGGTACTGCCAATTTTCCCAATGCTGTCCCCTTGTGTCAGGATAACGCTATCCCCTGGGGCCAGAGCACCGTTCGCTTTCAGCAGCGCTATAGCATCTTGTGCCGAGCCCACGCCTACAGCGCGGCCCTTGAACGGCAGGGGTGTAACGCCGCGATACAGCGCGGCCTGATTCAAGGTGGCGGTATGGCGCGATAACGCATAAATCGGTATCCGAGAACTTATGCGAGACATCATGCGGGCGGTGCGTCCCGACTCCGTCATCGCGATGACGGCTTTAACGCCCTGCAAATGATTCGCCGCGTACATGGCCGCCATCGCCGCCATCTCCTCGATGTTGGTAAACTCTACATCGAGGCGGTGCTTTGAGGGGGTGACTTGCGGGCTGCTCTCTGCTCCCAGGCAGACGTTCGCCATCGCCGCTACGGCTTCGACAGGATAGTTGCCCGCGGCGGTTTCGGCCGAAAGCATCACCGCATCCGTACCGTCCAGTACCGCATTGGCCACGTCCATCACTTCAGCCCGCGTCGGCATGGGGCTGGCAATCATTGACTCCATCATTTGCGTTGCGGTGATCACCACGCGGTTTAATTGTCGCGCTCGTTGTATTAAACGTTTTTGTACTCCCATCAACGCGGCATCACCTATTTCCACACCCAGATCGCCACGGGCCACCATAATGGCATCGGCGGCGCGGATCATATCATCCATGTTTTCCGGCGTGGCCACGGCCTCAGCGCGCTCCACTTTAGCGATAATGGCCGCCTGGCAACCCGCTTCACGCGCCAAACGGCGCGCCCGGCGTAAGTCATCACCGGTGCGCGGGAACGAAACCGCCAAATAATCCACATGCATTTTGGCTGCGAGTAGAATATCCGCTTGGTCTTTTTCCGTTAGCGCGTCAGCGGAAAGACCGCCACCGAGCTTATTCACCCCTTTGTTATTCGAGAGTATTCCGCCCACGATCACGCGGGTGACGATTTTCTCGCCGACAATATCGGACACGCCCAACCGAATACGACCATCATCCAGCAACAGAATATCACCTGCCGCCACGTCGCGTGGCAATGCTTTATAATCGATTCCCACTCGAGTATTATCGCCCTGGCCTTTATCTAATAAGGCATCTAAGATAAAAGTCTCCCCCTTACGCAGAGCGACTTTACCTTCTTTAAACGTTGACACTCGAATTTTGGGACCTTGTAAATCGCCCAAAATAGCCACGGATTTGCCCAAGCGTTGAGCAATCGCGCGCACGGCTTGGGCACGCGCAATATGCTCATCTGCCGCGCCGTGAGAGAAATTGAAGCGCACCACATTGGCGCCAGCCATTATCATTTTCTCCAAAATATTGTCGCGATCGGTCGAGGGACCAAGAGTAGCGACAATTTTGGTACGTCGACGGATTTCCGCCATACTCTTCACCTTTTAAACGACGCTATTAACATGCCGCGGCTTTTTTTAGCAGCCTGCCGATATTTTCACACGCCCGCTCCATATTGATCGGCCCGTCTTTCAATAGAGCCTCAATAGTGTCAGCGCGGGGGATAATGCCAAAGATGGTGTCGATACCTTCCCCGTAGAGCGCATCAACCCCATCTCCAACGCAGCCGGATACGGCGATCACCGGAACGCCTTGCGCTTTGGCGGTCCTGGCGACGCCGTAAGGGGTTTTACCGAATTTGGTTTGATAGTCGATACGCCCTTCGCCGGTGAAACAGAAATCCGCTCCCACCAACTTGTTGCGCAATCCGCTAAATTCAACCACGATATCAATGCCTTTGCGCAACGTGCAGTGGGTAAAGGCCATCAATCCCGCCCCTAATCCCCCCGCTGCGCCTGCACCCGGCACATTGGCAACGTCTTTGCCCAATTGGTGGCGGATAACCGCGGCAAAGTGCGCTAGATTGGCATCCAGCCGTGCCACCATATCCGGCGTTGCGCCTTTCTGCGGGCCAAAAATCGCGGAGGCCCCCTGTTCACCGCATAAAGGATTGGTCACATCACAAGCGACCTGTATATCCACCTGCGCCAGGCGGCTATCCAACCCGGTAAGATCGATATGTTGCAAGCGCCCCAAGGCGCCCCCACCGCGGGGCAAGATGTTGCCCGCTTCGTCATAAAAACGCACGCCCAGCGCTTGCGCCATACCCGCCCCGCCATCATTGGTCGCACTACCGCCAATGCCCAGAATGATTTTCTTAATGCCTTTATCCAAACAGGCGCGAATCAGTTCGCCGGTACCATAGGTCGTGGTAATAAGCGGGTTTTTTGAATCCCTATTGACCCATTGAATACCGCTGGCTGAGGCCATCTCAATCACGGCAATGTCGCCATTCCCCATAATGCCATAGCTGGCTTGGACCATTTCTCCCAAGGGTCCGGTTACGTTTAATGCATTAAGACGGCCGTTGGTGGCATCAATCAGCGACTGAGTGGTGCCTTCGCCGCCGTCAGCCATGGGAACATGAACAAAGTTCGCTTCTGGAAACACCTTACGCAGGCCTTTCTCCATTGCGGTGCATACTTCTTTCGCCGTCATACTTTCCTTAAAGGAGTCAGGCGCTAATACAAATGTCGCTTTCTTCATTGGGGTTGCCTTCTACTAGAGAATAAAGCCGTACAGCACGGTCGCGACCAGGGTCATGGTGCCGCCGACCATCGCTTCATAGGGCAGCAGGCCCATACGTTGTCTGATCGACATGTTCATACTCTGAGCCGTTACGTGGAAATAATTGCCTTGCGGCAAGGAGTCGATGACCGTCGCCCCGGTATGCACCATGACGGCTGAGGCGATGGGCGCAATGCCAATAGTGGCAATGGCGTGACCGAAGGTACCGGTCGCCAATATCGTTCCGGTTGACGTCGAGGCCGTGGCCGCCGCCATCAAAATGCCGGAGATGGGCGCCAGGAAAGTTCCGGAAATGCCCATGATATGAATAAGTTGTACTACCTGCGTGGAGAGATCGGACGCGGCAATCAAACCCGCAATCGCGCCAGCGCCGATAAGAATGAGCACGGTGGCGGTCATCTTCTCCAGCCCCGAGGCGGTATAAGCAATGACTTTGTGCTTTTGCCCCATGGTAATCAGCCCGACGATACCGGCGATCGGCAGGACATACATCGCGTCCAGTTTGAATGCCGTTAGAGCGCTTAGATGGAAAATAGAACCGATCGGATTGATCATCAGCAGGATAACGGCCACCGCGGGAGCGACGATGGCTTTGCCCAAGGTTGGATAGGTTTTTTCGTTTTTGGCACTTTGCGTACCGTAAGCGGCCGCCGCCTCATCGCTGCTTACTCTGAAGCCTTTATTTTTTAGCATGGAAGCAACGATAACCGTCATGATTAGACCAAATACCGCAGGAATAAAACCGGCAATCATCACGTCGCTTAAATTCAGATGGAAGCCATTCGCGGCGGCAATGGTGTTGGGATTAGGTGAAATAATATTGCCCGCTTTACCGCCACCGGAAAGCGCCAGTAATAACGCCAGTTTGGAAATGCCCATTTTATTACCCACCGACAGCGCAATGGGGGCAACAATTAATACGGCGACCGGGATAAATACCCCAACGGCGGTAATAATCATGGTGGCCAGCGCTAAGGCCAGAATGGCTTTGCTCTCTCCCATCTTCTTTACGATGGCCTGAGCGATGGTTTCCGCCGCGCCTGATTCCATCATCACCCCTGCCAGTACTCCTGCCGCCAGCACGCGAATTACCGTGCCCATAACACTCTGCGTGCCCGACGTTAGCAGACCGATGGTCTGTTCTAGATTGCCGCCACCGATGACAGCACCGAGAATAGCGCCGAGGAAGAGTGAATAAACGGGGTTAATTTTTTTTAAAATAAGCGCAATGGCAATAAAAAGACCGATTAATGCTCCGTACCATGCCAAGGGTTCTATGGTATGCATAATGAGACCTCTTATACTTTATACGTTATCGACAATAGAGTGCTAATGCAAAACCCATTCTGGCGGGATATGCACTTATCAATGAAGTTATAGTTACGTTGTGCTAATATTATTTTTTAAAAAAACTTAAAACCAATAATGATTTCCTTATTGCTAGCTTATTTGTATTGGGGAGTATTCTAAGACTTGTCGATAAAATAACCTATGTGCCCAAACACGAAAAACTGGGCAGTTGTACAGAAATTTTTGTGTTGCAGAACAATAGAGAGAGAGGTTTATCACACTGCGGGGGATGTGGGGCCTGTGCGCCAAACAGCAGGCGCAATACCGCTTCAGGGCGCGTTGCGCTCAGTCGGGGCTCACGCCGGTCTCCCGTTGGCCAGGGTGCAGGCGGAATCGTCGCTTCCAGTCAGCGCCTGCGCGGCGCGGCTCTCGGTTACCCGCCAAGGCGCCCCCGAGTCCCTAGCCACGCGGTTTGTTAATCACAGGCGACGGTCACGGTCATCGCCCCCTCATAGGTCCCCGCTGGCGTGGCAGAGGTTACCCCGGATAGGTGCAAAGCGTGCTCCGATTGCAAATCGCCGGTCCATTTGTACGCGGCGACATCGTAGTCGGTGTTGGTAACGTTATAAACTATGTGGCTATCGCCATTTTGCAGCCAACCGCCGTTAGTGTGTTTCAAGCTTGGTTCAAAAGTTAAGGTTCCTTCACCCTCAGCGCCTGAGGTTATATTGACGTCTTGAATGGTCCCCACTCGACTTATTTTCGGAAAATCGATGTGAGAAACCACATCCACCGCGCAGCTTGTAGGGGTAAGATCATACTCTATAGTGATGGGTTTGCGGCCTGTCGCGCCACCGGCATCGTCGGGTCTTATCAAGGTTGCGGTAACGCTTCCTTTCCACTCTCTAACGCCGGGACAGGCTAAAGGATCGACTGTCGCTGATAATTTTATTTTCCAATTGATATGTACTGTATCCGTGATTTCTATCGTTCCATCACCTTCAACAATACCGGCGACGCTATTGCTCTCAGTAATTGCCGATGTCTTTAAGATAAGACAAGCGTCTGTGGTCTCAGCCGTGTGGGTGACCTCAAATGAAGTAGGGTAAAACCAGGTTTCCAACGGTTGCGTATTTTCATAAACATGACCTGATAAACTGGATATTGTCGTCGCGAACCCGCTGCTCGGCGTCGCGATAAGCACAATGATAGACGCCATAGAAAGGAAAAGAGATTTGCTTTTTTGCATGACAGAGTACCTTGATTTTATTTTTGCATAATTATTGCGGGGTCATAACAATCTCGTTCCTCACGAATTTCCGCCGGCGGGCGCAGGCCGGTGCCGCGGGCGCACCGCTTTGAGCGCTAGTCGCATGCCAGCGTCACTTGCAGCCTTCCGCTATAGGCCCCGGGCTGGGCCGTGGAGGGGATCTTATCCAGCTCGACGGCATAATCATCGCTCTGGTCACCCCGCCACCGGGCTTCAGCGGCCTGCCAGTCGGCAACGCTGGACGCTGAATTCACCACCCCATAGCTGAGGGTGTTGCCGTGGTCGTTCTGGAGAAGCCCGCCGTTGTCATCATGGGCATCGGGTGTAAAGGTGATATGGCCGTCGCCAACCGAGTTGGAGGTAATCTGTATTGGCGCTGCCGTTTGGCCTGTTCCCAGCGGGCCGAAGGTGGCGGTGGGATTGACGTCCACGGAGCAAACCGGCGCTGCGGGAAGTGTGGCATGGCCTATCGTAGAAAAACCATTCGCCGAGCTCCCCCAACCGTTATTATCCGATACCTGTAATTTCACCATCATCGACAGCGCTTTCCCCGTCAGATTTTGCAGAGAGCCGCTTACCGTAAACCCGGTGATCACCGGGTTGTCTCCTCCCGTTACGGACTGGCCGTCAAAGGCGGGCACGTCCACCCAATAACTGGGATTATCCCAGCATGCCCATTGATCTGCGTCCTGGCACAGGGGGAGCCTAACGCTGAACGAGCCCTGGTTGGTGGTGACGACTACGTTCGCGTATCCGCCGACCCCGGGGTTGCTGCCGTTTGGGATCAGCATCATACGCGTGAAGCCGGTGTGGCTGTCGGTGGTCGGGTAACCGCCCTTAGCCCACAGTTGTAAATCGGGTACGGGCACCTCCACTACCGCCGAAGCATCTATGGTCATGGCAAGACCGGGCTGGCAGCAGCAGATAATACCGATGGCCGCCGCCAGAAGATGTTTTGCCCGCCCGCCAGCGGGGTGTTGACCGATGCTATACATGCTCTTCACATCCCGTTTTGCAAATACTGCCTGATAATCCGCGCTGAGCGTGCATCAGAGCGGTCGGACCCATCCGTGCCGCTCTTGCGCGTTCACCACCGTGACCCTGGGCCGCCAACTCACTTCCCTGTGAGTGCTTGCCGTTGTCTTACTGGTATTCCAGGTTCAGCGTTACCGCCCCGTTGACCGCACCGGCCGACACCGCGTTGACGTCACCCACCGTGACCAACTGCGCGGTGAAGTCCAGGGGAATGTCGTTACCCCCCGTCAGGTCAAGGTTATACTCCACACCTTCCCCCCCCGGGACCAGCGTGGTTTTGGTATCGTCCCCGCCCATAATCTTCACGCCCACGCCCTTGGCGTCGGTCTCGGATGCGGCGTCGGTGACTTTGAAGGCGTCCGACCCTTCGGCGGCGGCCTCTGAGGTCGAGGTCACAATGACCTTGCTGGCGGAATCGCTGCACCCGGTCAGCTGCAACGAGAATGCTTTCTCCGGCGTCGTGCCCGCTTTCAGTTTATCGATGGCGACGTGGCCCAGGTCGACACCCTGTTGTTTGCTGCCACTCTCCAGCGTGCAGGTATTCGCTTCTACCGTGGCGGTGATATCGATTTGGGCCGTATCTGCGGCGTGCGCCAGGCCGGTGGTGGCCAGCAGTGAGCCGATAATCAGGCCCAGGGTGTTTTTACGTACAATCAATGACATGTTTCATTTCCTTTTATTAAGTTAGGTGCCCTGCACCCGGTTAGTTGGGTGCTAAGCACCCGGTTTAGAATGTGTGTCGGCGTAATGCCGTCTTCCCGTCTCACGCCATGTTGCTAGTGCATTCGACGATGTTGCTGGTGCATTCTCCTGAGTTGCTAGCGCGTGCATTGATGTTGCTGGTGCATTCTCCTGAGTTGCTGACGCGTGCCGATGCTGCCGGCGCGTTCGCCGATGCTTCCGGGCGTTCGCCGATGCTGCCGGCGCGTTCGTCGATGATGCCGGCGCGTTCGCCGACGATGCCGGCGCCGTATTACTCGCAGCGCGCCGCCATCTGTATCACCGGCGTCTGCGGGTTCGTTTCCGGAAGCCGGTAGTGCACCTTGCACTGCTGGTCCGGCTGCGCGCCCCATTGCGCAGTTAGCACCCCTGCATTCGGCAGGCCGGACAGATACACCTGTCCGTCGTCGCCGACGATGCCGCTGTTGTCGCCGCTGGACACCGTGGCGCCGAACGGCAGCGGCCGGCCGCCGCGCGTCAGCGTCAGCAGCGCCCGCGCCCCGCTGCGCGCCTTGAAGTTCGCTTTCACCAGCGCCCCGCGCGTCGGTACCACCCGGGTGACGGTGTTGTCGATTTCCGTGTAGTCATCCAGTTGGCTGCTGTCCAGCGCCACCCGGTTCTGGCGGTACACGCTGGCATAGGGCACCACCGTGTAGCCGCGCCAGTCGGTGCGTATCCCGTTGCCGTTTTCCACCGGCACCCCGGCGGCCCCCGGCGCGGCGACCAGCACATTGGTGTCGCCGAGCGGCTGTCCCAGCGTCAGGCCGCCGCCGTGCAGCACCGCGCCGCCCGCCGCGCCGTAGTTCACCTGGCGGTAGTTGCGGTTGTAGCTGTAGCCCGCGCTGGTATTACCGTAGGTGCCCTGGTAGTTCACGCTGGCGTTGCCGCTGCCGCCCGCGTCACGACCGTAGCCCTGCGCCACGCTCCAGCTCAGGTTATTCTCCGCCAGCGCCGTACCGCTCAGGCCGGTCTGCTGCGTCAACCTGCCGTCGGCGTCGCGGCCCATGCTGGCGGTGGCCCACAGCGGATGACGGCGGTCGGTGATGTCGCCGGGGGACAGCCAGGCGTCCAGCGGCACCGACAGCGACAGCCAGGTGGTCTGATCGGCATGCGGCTGGCCGTTGACCCGCGTATAGCTGTGCGACAGGGTGTAACTCACCTTCCCCACCGTGCCGCTGAAGCCCGCCTGCAGCGAATCGCTGGCGTCGGTCCCGCTCCAGTAGGTCTGATGCGTGCCGCTCAGATACAGCGATCCCAGACTGCCCAGGCGCTGCGAGATATTGACCTGCAAACGCTCGCGCTTGTTGTTGTACAGGTTGTAGTAGTCGGTATAAGGCCGTTTCACCGGACGCCCCTCGGCGTCCACCTCCTGGCCGTCGGTCAGCCAGCCGCGCATCCCTTTCAGCGCCGTCTCGTCCAGGGTATGGAACCCCTGCGTCGAGTAGCGATAACCGGCCAGTTGGAAGGTGGTGCCCAGCTGATTGAGCGAACGGCCGTAGAGGAAGCGCAGCGATTGCCCCTGATGGTCGCTGCCGTCCGCCAAGGTGCTGTTGGCCTGGGTCACGTCCGCCGACAGCGCCCCCCATGCCCCCAGGTTGATGCCGGCGCCCAGCGCCGCGGCGCGGTAGTTGTCGCTCAACTGCACGCCGCCATAGGTGGTCAGGTTGTGCGGCAGCCCCCACAGTACCGACGCCTGAGCAAAGGCCGGGTCGGTGTAGCGGTCGCTGCTGTTGCGGTAATGGCCCGCCGTCACGCCATACTTCACCACCCCTTCGCGCTGCAGCATCGGCACCGACGAATAGGGCACGGTAAACACCTGCGTGCCGCCGTCGGCCTCGGTGACCGTCACGACCAGGTCGCCGCCGGACGACACCGGATACAGGTCGTCGATGGTAAAGGCGCCGGGCGGCACAAAGGTCTGGTAAATGACATGGCCGTTCTGGCGGATGCTGACCTGGGCATTGCCCTGCGCCGTGCCTTTAATCACCGGCGCGAAACCGCGCCGGGTGTCCGGCAGCATGCTGTCATCGCTGGCCAGTTGGACGCCGCGATAACCCACTGCGTCAAACACCTGGCCGTTGGTGGTGCTGTCGCCCAACGTCAGTTCGCTTTGCCACGGCACCACCGTGCGCCGGGCGTAGGTATTCAAATGTTGCCAGCGGCGTTCATGGCCGTAGCGGCTGCTGTAATCGCGCCAGGTGCTGTTATCGCGCAGGCGCCAGGCGCCGAGGTTCAAACCGCTGGTCAGGCTCAGATAATGGTTGCGGCTGTCCGAATAGCGGCCTTTATTGTCGCTGCCGCTAAAGCGGTAGCTGAGCAGCGCGGCGTTGACGCCTTCGTCCCACTGTTCAGGGGGGATCCAGCCGCGCGGGCGGCTTTGCAGCGCCGCCTGGGGAATACTGATATCCAGACGCATTTTCTGAAAATCAAACGCGGTGTAGGCCTGAGGGATATAGCGACCCGGCGACACGCAGGCGTCGTCTGCCACGGCGGCCAGGGCCGGGAAGGCGTTGATGCTCACCCCCAGGTCCCGCAACGCTTTTTTGTTCAGGCAGGCCATCAGGCCGGTGTCGTCATGAATGTCGCGCACGGCGGGCGCGCCATTGTTTTCGCGATCTTTTTCCGCCGATGGAGAAGCTTCTTCGTCCCCCCCTTTACCGACCCTGTTGTCGCCGTGGGTGCTTTGTGGGGCCGTTTGGCCCTGTGCGCTGGCGGCCGCGGCCGCCGTGTTATGCGCCTCACCGTCAGCGACGCTAAAGGTCACCGGCCGCTGCACCACAAACCGGTTGTTCAGGTAAATCTCGACATCGTAGGTCCCGGCCGGCTGACGACCCGCCTGTGTGAACCGGGACAGGTCGGCCACGTCCTGTGCGCCGCCCGCTATCAGTTCGGGAGCAAAGTACAGCTCGGCCGCGGCGGGCGCCGATATCATCAGGGTGAGGGCCGCCGCCAGCGGCGACAGGAAAAACGGCACAGTCCGACCGCGCCCGGCATCATGTCGGGATAGTGTTTTGTCTGTCATCGTCATTATCCATAACCAGGGTAGAAAAAGAGGCGAATAGCGGCGCAGGCGCGGCAAAATGAATTAAAAGAGCGCGATTAGCGTATCGGGCTTTTTATTTCTGGCGTTACGGCGCCGTAATCATTAATCGTCTGCCAAGTGACAACATTGGCGCTCCCGGCTGTTAGCGGCTGCCGGCCCGACCCCTGCGGCGCCACCATTATGTTCCCCAATGCCTGGTTGCCGGCTTTCATATTCGTTATCGTGATGTAATAAGGCGTCGGGTTCACAATCTCCAGCATGTTTCCCTGGCGACGGAATGTTAATTTTTTTGGGGCTTCATTGACGGCCGGTATTAACCCTGTGGGACGAACAAATAGCTTGATGCGGGTATTCGCCGCCAGCAGCAGCATATTCTTCCCCTTCAATGCCTGTTTATCGAGAGAAGGAATGGCTTTCACATTAAGATAATACAGCGACTCGCGGTCGCGAGGAAGATTAGCGCCGGTCAGCATCAGGCGTAGGGTATTTTCATTATTCGGCCCGCTGATATACAGCGGTGGCGTTACGACGAAATCACGGCTTTTTTCCCCGCCGGGATTATTCACCCAGGACTGCACCATGAAAGAATCTGTGGTGGATGAATTCTTTACGGCAACCGTCGTTTGTTTGGCGCCCAGGGGGTACACCACTCGGGTACTTTGCAGAGAAATTCCGCCGGCCGCGCTGGCGGGCGGCGCGCTCAACGCGCCCAACGCCAGCGCACAGGCAATCACCTTTAGAGCGAAGCGACATAGGGACATAGTTACTCCCGCCAGAGAACGGGGATCTCTGGACTTTATCAATATTATTAAACAATAACGGGATTGCAGATTCAGGACGCCATCACAGATTGCCGCCTAATGCGATCTTTCCCCGCGTTAATTAACTTTGCCTATGTTCCGGATTAATTCCGGCAACAATGCTACAACAAGATATTTTCTAAAGACTAATAAGATTGTAATAAGCGTATTGCCATAATAAATAAGCCGACGGGGATAAATATCCCAGTCCAAAATGCACAAACGCGATTCAATAGCAACGCCATAAACGCACACACGCTTTCACCGCAATGGGCGAGAAAAATACATGAAGTAGCACAATATACCCGTAACTCGCCAAGTGCATATTGACATTATTGTTATCGTGAAACTGGGTAAGATATTTCATCTCATTACTGAGGATGCACATAATAGCGTTTAAATATTGATCGTCAATAGCAATCAATACAAAAAAAACAATAGATTATCATTATCAAAGTTTGGTTATCGATCGCCATTGTCGATGAATGATTGAGTCCAAAATCACAAATTACTTTACTTACATAATGTTACATTAGTCGGACGCAAAGGGTTTCGGCGGCAGGGACCGCTAATGCAGCGCTAAAAAGGAAAAATAAAGCTCACTTTCAACACTATCGTTTAAGATTAGTTTAATCTACTCTCTTTCAACATTTCTCACTTATTAACATCATCTAAATGGTATAGTAATAAAAATAAACATCTCACTTCATTATTAATAAAATAAACCAGTGGATAGATAACCTACCTCATTGATGATCTGCATACTCAAAGCGCAGAAGAAGAAAATAGGCGTAACCGGGTAGGATCACATGAGGGCGTGGTCTCTTTTGCAGGATGTGCGCAGCGCTATCGACACGCTAAACGCGTTCAGACGCCGGAAAATCGGCAGAGAGTGAGAAAGGGTAAAACGACAGGAGTGACCTTAACCATGCTATCCCGCCGGCGGGCGGTAGTGCATTCAACCGCCGCCAATCTGCCCGGTCAATATCAACAGGTCCAAAGAAAACGAAAGCCCCTCTGCGCTTATCTATGCGTTAGCTAATAATCGACCAAAGGAGGAATGCCCAAAGGTCGGGCATTCACATTGCTTGTCGGGCGCTCGGGAACGGGCTTCATCACGCAAAACGGCGGCTATTCTCATCCGGCCGCGAGTTTTTGCACCTCCTTCCATACCCCTTCGTCTACGGGGATGCCCTGTTGTAGATTCTGTTCGCGGGTCAAGCGTTGCCGCTGTCCTGGCCAGGTAACCTCGCTGAAGCCTTCTGCTTTGTCGGAGCCGTTGACATACGCCTGCACGCGTGCGGTGATTTGCTCAGAGAGCGCCTGGCCGCCAATCTGGGCCGGGTCAAACACCATGAAAATTTGGCTGGCGCCGGTGCAACTGCCCTGCTCTATGGTGTCAATTTCCGCCGTACATTTGCCCGCGGAAAGTAACGCCGCCATAGCATCGAGTAGTATGGCCAAGCCGGAGCCTTTCCAGTAACCGGCGGGCAAAATACGCATGGATGCCTCAATCGGCGCGGGATCGTCCGTCAACTGGCCCTCGGCCGTAAACCCACCGGCGTAGGGTAACTTTTCGCCCTTTAAGCGTGTTACCTGTAGTTTGCCGTAGGAATACTGCGACATCGCCATATCCAACACCAATGGGCCGGCTTTGCCCGGCACCGCCATCACAAAGGGATTATTGCCTAAACGGGGGTTTTTACCGCCCCAGGCGGGCATACAGGATTCAGTATTGGTCCAGCAAATCGCGGCCATGCCCTGCGTTGCCGCACGCCAGCCGTAGGTGCCGCCGCGCATCCAGTGCGTGGTATTGCGCATCGCGACCATACCAACGCCGTTATCCCGCGCCAGTTCAATGGCCCTGTCGATAGCCAGGATAGCATTTGGAATACCAGGGCCGCGCTGGCCGTCCCAGACTTCCATCACCGATAAACTTTTTACCCGCTCGGGCACGGCGTCGACCGCTACCCAGCCTTTTTTCACATAGTCCACGAAGCGCGCCACGCGATTAAGGCCGTGGGAAGGAATACCATCGCAGCTGGTTTGTGTATGTATTTTGGCACACAGAGCGGCCTGTTCGGCCGACAAACCGGCCCGCAAAAAAGCCTGTTCAATGGTCGATTGTAGTGCCTCAAATGCTATTCGGGTCATGTCGAGTGGTTCCTTCTTGGTTTAAATCGGCGGCGCGAGGGTCGATGCGGCGCATGATATCGTTATTTCCCCACAGGCTTGCCCATGGCCACCCTGTCAATGTCTCTGCTACCTGACGCGTTTGCACCGATGCGTCAGCCGCGCCGCCGCCGGCGCGCCGGCGCTGGATTTCCGCAATCAGCAGCGCGTGGTTATGCTGATTTAGACGAAAGCGACGCGCGCTTAACAAGCCTACGGCAAGGAAAATGACGGCGCCAATGCCGAAGACCAGCGCAATACCATGAATCGCTTCCGGCGGCTGCGTTGTCGCGCCCTTGCCTGCGAAATGGTAAGTCTGGAGAACCATCCCGACGATAAAGAGCGCAACGGCCTGCACCGCCTTACGTACGAACGTCATGACGCCGGCAAAAATGCCCTCCCGGCGCTTGCCCGTCAGCATTTCATCCACATCGGGAATGAAGCTGTAAATATTCCAGCAAACATATTGCGTACCGGAACGGCCCATCCCCATGACGATGGCGGCGCCCCAAACCATCCACAACGCCGTGGGAATATCAAAAGCATAAAAACTGACGAACAGCGCGACGCTTGCCAGCATAAAATATTGCGCCAGTTTATAAGCGGGCCCGTTGCCGATTTTAATGCAAAGCGGGATCCAGGCGGCGATACAAAAAAACTGCACCACCGACATGAACGTCATGCTGTTGGCGGCATCCACCGTATTGTGGCCCAGCACAAAGATAATGTAATACGCCATGACCGCACCCAGCACATCCAGCGCCACATAAGCTCCAAGATACATGCCGACATGCTGGCGGAAGGTTCTGACATTAAAGGTGGACAAAAGCGAGCGGAACAACGCTTTCATATCGCGTTTGAACTCCACCGGCGCGGGTTTCTCCGGGACGGCAATAGGACGTTCCCAGGTGAAAAAATAGAGCCCGAGAATGACCACGGCGAATAAGGTACCAAAGATGATCGCCATATATAAAAAGGACGAGGAGGCGTCTTTCCCGAGGAAAGCAATGATTCCCCCCGGCAGCCAGGCCGCCAGAATACCGGCACCCATCGAAAAGAACATGCGTACACCGGTCAGGCGCGAGCGGACGTGAAAATCATGCGTCATTTCCGCCGCGAGGGTTTCATAGGGAACGATGACCAAGGTATAGCAGGCGTAGAAAAGAATGTAGGTGGCTAAATAGTAGCCGAAGCCCATATCGCTGGCCCACATGATGATATAGCTGATAAACACCAGCGGTGCGCCAATGAGAAAGAAAAATCCGCGGCGGCCGAAGCGTTGGCCCAACCGATTTCGCCAAAAATTGTCGGTAACATACCCCATGAGCGGATCGAAAAAGGCATCAAGCAAACGCGCCGTCGCAATAACGGCTCCCGCCTCTGCTGGGCTAAGCCCGCCGTAGGTGGTATAAAAGTACATTAACCAGAGGCCGAGGACGGTAAAACTGCCGCCCCCGAAGACATCCCCGCCACCATAGGCGAGCATATTTTTAAGCCTTATCGGCTTTTCTTCATCCCGATTTATCATTTTATTGCGATCCAATTACGATAAAGAGTGGAATCACACTAGCACTCTCCATCTGCCATACAAGAATACTAATATCCACACCTGAACCTGATCACATTTTGGACGTGAATAGGAAGATAAAATGTGACGCAGATAAAGAAAATCACCCGTGCCGATGAGACCATCGACGTCGGTCCGGCCGAGCCCTGTCCGCTGCTGCAAGATTGATTTATGGCACGCCCCTGTCGACGTGAGACCCCCCAGGGTATGAGAATAGTCATGGTCAGTACGCCCCGCGCGCGTGAACGCCCTTAACCAGCGCCAAGGTAATAAACCCGTTGCGGCTGCGGCATAGCTAAAATAAAACCAAAGCGCTGATAACCGCGATAAAATGACCTTCATTCTTTCATCATGGTTATTTCCCGGGTGTTTGAGTGCTAATTTAATCCCCCATTTTTATAGTAAACAGGATCGATGGCATTAAGGTAAGACGCCAGACGCAGCCAATAAAACTTCGCGGTTATAGAGAAACTTCACTTTTAGGCAATGCGTTTTAGGGGTATGTTTTCAGAAAATGATAAGCCAGGCATTAACTCGGCTCGTCATAGAAGAGAAAATCGCAATTACCGCTTATGTCATTTTCTTTTTCCCCTTCCCTTCCTTTACTTTCCCTGCGAACGCGAAATAACAGTTAAGCCGTCCTTGTTCTGCCCGTGGCGCTCCGAACCTCTTGACCCGCCAAGGAATCACAGCTTAATTTCCCGAGCGGAAACAAATTATCGGTTTGACATTGATTTAATCATTTGATGTTATTAATACGTTAATTCATCGCGTTATAAGGAGATCATCACATGTTGACGATTATACAGGTTCGCGCGGGCATGCCTGCAGTTAACGAGCAGAATAATATTACTGAAAATAATCAAATCGCCCAGGGATTTCAAATGCTCCTAGGGACGTTAACGTCTATCAACAATACGTCACATCAGCCAAAGGTGGCGGACTTTATTGCGTTTGCCGAACGGGATGCGGATCGGCTAAACGCTTTTTTCTTGGTGGCGAAGAACACCGCCGCCCTGGCGGATTTAATTAAGTCGACAACAATTCTGGGCCAAAGTATTCAGTATGATATGCGCGTCAATGCCGGCGCAGACCCTATTTCGTCTGATGATTTAGCTAAGCTGAACGAGGCGCTGACCGTTCTGCAGCTCAGCATTACGCCCAAAGAACCCTGTCAGCAAAACACGGGAGCAGAAAAAGTCAACCGGGAAGCCCAACGAATTTTACAGCAACTGACTAGCTTTTCTAAACGCCTTGAAACCCATGCCGCTCCCGAGATAAATCGCACGGGAGAGCGCATTAGTAAAGAATTTGCCCGTTCAGGCGAGAAAATCAGCAAGGAGCTTCAGCGCTTAAGCGAACGCGTCTTCTTTTGACCGCCAGCGGTCTCAGGCCCGCGGCCAGCTAGCTTGCCGCCCGCCAGCGTGGCGCGCCGCGATAGGGCTTACCGCCTCTTGCCCGCGGCGATAAGCTGCAAAATCTGCAGAGGTGAAGAGACCGAGCGGCACAAAAAAAGAGCTGCCATGGGCAGCTCTTCAAGAACGTCTCAGGCCACGGCCTGCACCGCGCGCGGCCGGTTACGCCTACTGCAGGCGATACGCGATGACCGCATCACCGGGTTTGGTGGCCATCGAACCATGGCCGCCAGCGGCGATAATGACATACTGCTTGTTATCCTTGCCCATATAGGTGGATGGCGTCGCCTGCCCGCCGGCCGGCAGCTCGTTTTCCCACAACAGTTTGCCGGTATTGACATCATAGGCGCGGAAGAAGTTATCCGCCGTGGCGGCGTGGAATACCACATCGCCCGCGGTAATAAGCGGACCGCCATGGGCGACCATCCCCATCGGGAAACCAATGGGAAAGCGCCCGGGCAAAAAGGTGGTCGCCAGGTTTTTGGTGGTGCCGACCCGGCGCAGCCAAACGGTCTTACCGCTGGTTAAATCAACGCCAACCATTCTTCCCCACGGCGGCGCGATACAGGGGATACCGAGACTGGAGGCAAATTGCTGAATGTGTATCGCATAATTGCCCTCGAAATTTTCATTCCAGTACGGCTGCCCTTCTTGGGTAAACAGCCGTTTGTCTTCCGTATCCGCAGTGCGCTTAATCAGGTTGTACTTATAGGCTAACCGAACGGGCGAGGCGATAAGAATTTGCCGTTCGGGATCTATCGCGACCGATCCCCAGTTGAAGACGCCGATATTGCCGGGGAAAACCAG
The DNA here is from genome assembly GCF_000517425.1 of Sodalis praecaptivus. Taxonomy (NCBI): domain Bacteria; kingdom Pseudomonadati; phylum Pseudomonadota; class Gammaproteobacteria; order Enterobacterales; family Bruguierivoracaceae; genus Sodalis; species Sodalis praecaptivus. Next base: position 2,216,086 of record NZ_CP006569.1, on the reverse strand, counting down.
CGTGCCGGCTTCGGTTGAAGGCGTCCAGGGGTTACCGTCATAGCGCAACGAGGTAAATTCACGGCGGCAGGCCATTTGGTCAAACGGCGTCAGCCCCCACATCGCTTTTTCGTTCAGCGCTTCAGGAATAAAGTTCAATGCGGAGACGGGCTGCGTCGGCGCCAATTTCTCGCCCGGCACGCCGCCTTTTGTCGACACCTCAACCTGATTGACCGGGTAAACGGGTTGGCCCGTCAGACGGTTCAACACAAAAAGATTGCCGGTTTTGGTCGGCAGAACGACCACTGGCTGCTTATTGCCTTGATAATCGATATCCAGCAAGGAGGGCTGCGAGGGATTATCCCGATCCCAGAGATCGTTATTGGACGATCGAAAGCGCCATTTAAAGGTGCCGGTATGCAAATCCAACGCAACCAGCGTGTCGCGGAATTTTTCGGTATTGCTATTGGGGTCGCGGTTGATGCCCACTTCGTCCGGCGAGGCATTGCCGAACGGCACATACACCAGACCATTTTTCACGTCAGCGCTCAGGGTGCCCCAGGCGACCGGCGTATCCTGCGGGTAACTTTGCCCTTCGCCTATAGGTTGGGTATTCTCCGGCTGAGCGGGATCAAAGTTCCAAACCAATTTACCGCTTATGGCATCGTAAGCGCGAATGACCCCTGAGGGATTGCCGGCATGATAGCCGTTATCCATGACCGAGCCACCAACGATCACCAAATTTTCCGCCACTAGAGGGGCAGCGGTTTGCATCAGCGCGTGAGGACGAATCTGTCCCATCCCGGCATGCAAATCTACAACGCCGTTGGTACCGAAATCCGCACAGGGCTTACCGCTATCAGCATCCAGCGCAATCAGCCGGGCATCGGTGGTGGCGTTAAAAATGCGTTTACGACACAGCGCCGGCGCCGGCGTACTGCCGGCTGGCGTATCGGCGGCGATGGGCGCCGCGCCGGCGTCATAATAGCTTACGCCGCGGCAGGTCTGATGCTGCTGCAAATTCGAGGGATCCGGGGTACCCTGGTATTTCCACTTTACCGCGCCGGTTTCAGGGTTCAAGGCATGCACTTCATTGTGCGGGGTGCAGAAATACACCGTATCATTCACTTTCAGCGGCGTGGCCTCGAAGGTAAATTCCGAGGCGTCCTTGGCCGGATCGCGCAGGTCGCCGGTATGATACTCCCAGGCAATCGTCAGACGGTTAACGTTGGTTTTGTCAATCTGCTTCAGACCGGAGAAACGCAGGCCGCTGGCGCTCCCGCCATAGGCAGACCAGTCGTTTTGCGCCGCGCCGGCGTCGACCGGCGTGCGTTCGGTCGTGATATTGCCGGCCTGCGGGTAGGGATCATAGAACATGAGGCCAATGACGATGGCTATCATGATAAGGACGGTCGTGCCCAGAAAGGGGTGAAAACCACGGGCGTTATCGGGCTGCGATGGACGATATAGCGGACGGACTATCCAGGGCAACGCCAGCCAGACGCCGATAATGCCTATCAGATCGCCGCGGGGGATCCACTGCCATTTGTCGAAGCCCACTTCGTAAATAATCCAAATGAGCGTTAACCACATCAACACCGCGTAGATAGACAGCGCGACTTTGTTGTTTTTGAACAGCGCTACGGCCGTGGCCAGCAGACCCAGCGCCATGATGACATAAAAAAACGAGCCGCCGGCCAGCAACAGCTCCCCTCCCATCCAAAGCATGGCCAGGCCAATAAGGGCGATGACTATGCTGGTTATTTTGTTAATCATTTGCCATTTCCAACTTTAGAAATTAATAAACATCATTTGTACAAGAATTAACATTCTGACAACGTTATCTTAGCGATAAATGGCCCGCATTACACCGACTCATTTATGTCGCCCGCGTTATTATTACTTTACGGAAACACTTGCCCGTCGGCCACGGCGGCCGGCGGAATGTACCGCGGCCCCTTAGCGCCTATCTGCCGATCTCGATGCTTTGATGGTGTCAATAAATGCCTGTAACGGAAATGACAGATGGCGGCTAGGCGGAAAATATAAAAATAATCCCGGCGACGCCGTGCTCCACGCGGTTAATAACGCGACCAGAGCGCCGGAGGCAAAATAGGGCCGCGCATAATATTCCGGCACAAAGCAGATACCTAATCCGTTGATCGCCGCTTCGACCATCAATGGGCTGCTATTCAGCGTCAGCGTACCGGGAACATCCAATGAAAAGACGTCGCCCTTCTGCATAAACTCCCAGGCGTAGCGCTTACCGCTCGGTAAGCGCTGACGGATGCAGCGCTGCTGCAATAAATCTCGCGGCGTTAACACCGGCGGATGCGATGCCAAATAGGCTGGAGACGCCACCGCCAAAAATCGCACCTCCTGACTTATCCGCACCGCCACCCTATCCTGCGGAATATCCTCGCGCAAACGGATACCGGCATCAAAGCCATGCTGAATTACGTCGCTTAAAGTGCCATCGGCCACCAAATCCAGTTCGATACCCGGGAAGTTCTGGTTAAAACGCGGTATCACCTCCGCAAGCAAAATGCTGATGGCCGCCTCGCTACCGTTAATGCGTAAAGTTCCCGCCGGGCGCTTTCCCAACGCGGTGACGCTATTCATGGTGTCGTCCAATTCCCGCATTAGCGGGCGCAGGCGGCGATAAAAGTGTTGGCCCGCCTCGGTTAGCGCCACGCTGCGTGTGGTGCGATGAAATAAGCGGACCTGTAGCCGCTCCTCCAACCCTTTGATCGCGTGGCTCAGCGTCGAGGGCTTCATACCGAGAAAATCCGCCGCTTCGCGAAAATGACGGCGTTCGGCCACCGCGATAAAGATGCGTAGTTCAGTGTGGGAAGGGGCGCTCATTGCTGTATTTTTACCATCAATCTATGTTTATTATTGGGTATTATCATAGCAAACGCGCGCCATTATGCTGTTCTTATTCTTTCCGAAGGGAGACAGCAATGAATAAGACATGGTTAATTACCGGCACTTCCGCCGGACTGGGACGGGTCATGACCGAGAAGCTGTTGCAGCGCAATGACCGGGTCATCGCAACGGTACGGCAAGGCGGCGCGCTGGATGCGTTAAAGCTTCACTACGGCGACGCGTTGCAAATCATTACCCTGGACCTCACCCGTAGCGACACTATTCGCGCGGGGGTGGCGCAGGCCTTTGCCCTGGCCGAGAAAATTGATGTGGTCGTAAGCAATGCGGGCTATGGGTTGTTTGGCGCGGCGGAAGAAGTCGCCGACGATCAAATCGCGCAGCAAATCGCCACCAATCTGACCGGTTCGATCCAGCTGATTCGCGCCGTTTTACCCTGGTTGCGTAAACAGGGCGGCGGCCGTATTGTGCAGGTTTCATCGGAGGGCGGGCGCATCGCCTACCCCTGTTTTAGCCTGTATCATGCCACGAAATGGGGTATAGAAGGCTTTGTCACCGCCGTTGCACAAGAGGTGGCGGATCTCGGCATCGATTTTATTCTGGCGGAGCCCGGCCCCACCGGGACCCGCTTTGCGCAATCGCTGGTCATGGCGCCTGCGTTGGCGGCCTATGAAAACACGGCGGCCGGTAGGTTGCGCGCGGCGCTCAGCTCGGGGGAATTCGCCATCAAAGGCGATGCGGGCAAAACGGTCGACGCCATCATTGCCGCCACCGATATGCCGCAGCCGCCGTTCCGTTTAGCGTTGGGCAGCACCGCGTTCAACAACATCCGCCAATCACTACAGCATCAGTTGGCCGAGTTGGAAACGCAGGAAGCCATCGCCGCCGGCGCCGATGCAGGATGAAGTATGGCGGTGACAGGATCCCGAACGGATCTGCCCCACCCTAGGCAGGGCATGCACCGAGCGCGTTGGCGGGAGTACTTGAGCGCCACCTTGACGGGACAGACGCCCTAACGGCTATTTCCAGGGCGCCTGCCCGCTAACGCGGCGGAAAAAAATGCTTTAGCGATAGCGATCGGGCTGCCGGTCGTCCAGATAAGGCAAGGCTTTGCGTATTGCCGACTGACGCTGGCGGTCAAGGGTATTGTAGATAATTTGCTCTCCCTGCTCCGTCGCCCTTGCCATGACCTCACCGCGCGGACTGAGTATTTGACTCCCGCCGAACAGCTGGCTGTCGCCTTCTTTACCCCAACGGTTGACGGCGGCCAAATATACGGTATTTTCCAACGCGCGGCAGGGGCCATTAATATACCAGATGTCTTTGTCTTTTTCCGGCCAGGCCGATAACAGCACCAGAATATCTGCCTGTTTGAGCGTCAGACAGCGTGCGACTTCCGGAAACCCCGCATCGTAACAAATCATGCCGCCGATGCGCCCAACGGGCGTATCGAATACCTGAAGCGCCTGGCCAGGCGTAAACCAGCGCTTTTCGTCCTGGATAAGGTGCATTTTTCTAAATACCCCAAGCCAGCTGGCCTTCCCTGGCAGCCAGACGCCCGCGGCATTATATACGGCACCGGTTTGCGCATCCCGTTCGATAAAACCGCAAATGATAATCACCTCCAGCGTGGTTGCCAGCAGGCTGAACATGCGATCCGTTTCCTCATGCCGCGTTTCGCTCAAGGCACGATACTCATGGCCCAATAGCGCGGGGGCATAGCCGGTGGTCGCCAGTTCCGGAAAGCAAATGACCTGGGCGCCCTCCTTTTTGGCGGTTTGGCAAAATTGCCGCAGACGTTTCAGATTTCTTCGTTTCTCACCTAAGTAGGCATCGGTTTGCACTAAAGCTATTTTCAACAAAGGTTACCTCACACCGTTAAGACACGCGTTTTACGCATATTTGCTTGAAATACGACAACACCCAATACAGAACGCCGGCGATGGCTATCGCATTTAGCGCGGGGATCCCCTCGGTAATCACAAAGCCGGAGACGGCGCCAATCCCCCAGGAAAATAACGCAACGAGATTGATAAAAGGGGTGGAGGCGTTATCGGGAAGCGTCCCCTCATGACGTGATGCGTCCAGTACGGCGCGATGGGTTTTTAGTAGGTAATAATCGACCAACATAATGCCCGCGATGGGAGGAAAAACCACGCCGACCATCATCAGAAAATCGATAAATCGATGCAAAATGCCCGTTACGGTGAAAAAGGTTCCCAGCGAACCGGCTACCAGCGTGATAATGCTATATTTGATGCGCAGACCGGACCAAACATGTATGAAATTACTGACCCCGAGCGAGACGCTGTAAAGATTGATATCGTTTACCTTGACCACCGCCAGCATCACCGAGGCGGCCCCCAGCCAGCCGGCGCTTTGCGTCATGATGCTCACCACATCCTCAGTATCGAGCACATGGGCAATTAAAATCGACAAGGCATTAACGATGAACTCGCCAACAATAATGGAAATCGTCATCATCCAGAAAACGCTTTTGCCGTCTTTGCAATAGCGGCTTATATCCGGCGTAATCAGCGCCGCGACAATGTACCCCCCCGCCACCATCGTTGCCCCGGCGCTGAGCGAAATCGCCGCCGCGCTATCGCGGGAATAACCGAATAATTCGGCGGGACTGAGGCCGGGTAACACCTGATAGGCTCCCCACATTACCATGAGGATAAAAAGCGGAACCGCAATCCTCGCCGTCCAACCTAATGCGCGATAGCCGAAAGCCACAAGTAGCGTCGTGGCCAACCCCGCGATGACGGCGCACCAGGCGAAAGACAGCTTGCCGTCAAAAGCATAGGCCAGACTTTTGGCAAACACGCCGTTTTGCACGCCAAACCAGCCCAGCGAACTGATGCCGATAGCCAGGCCAATGAGGGCGGAGCCGAAACGGCCAAAGCCGCACCAGCGCGAGAGTAAAGAGGTGGGCAGCCCTTCGCGCACGCCGGCGAGGCCCAATCCCAGACCAACGAATTCCAGTATCAGACTTCCTAATAGCGTAGCAAGCATCGCCTGCCAGAATGACATGGCGTGCCCAAGCGTCGCGCCAAGCATAAACTGCGATAGCGCGGTGATGGAGCCTATTCTAATTAAGGTTACGGTAAACAGACTGGAGCGTTGCGCACAGGGAACCCTGCCATAAACAAAATCATCATTCATAGAAATATCCATGTTGAACTAAGTGAGTCCATATAAAAAATCAACTGGCTCCCGACGGGCGCCCGTGCCGTTATGGTTAATGTTTATTGTAAATGGAGATAGCTTCCCATTTTAAGCAGGCCGGGAGGAATATTACAGTGCAGCTTCGTTTGCCGGCAAAATTCGGCGAGTTGTGAAGAGGAATTGATACCTACTTTTTGGTAAATAATCCGCAGTCGATTTTCAACCGTCCGATGGGATATATTCAGGACCCGCGCGGCTTCTTTCGCGCTTAAAGCATGAATGGTGAGGAAGATAATTTCCATTTCTCTTTCCGTAAAGATATCTTCCGGGTTGCAACCCCCGTCGTTTAACCAGGCTTGACAGGTGTAACTGCAGGAAACGTCAAGATTAAGGATATTTCTCAGACTATAGGGCTCAAATTTTCTGGCGTGATAGACCACTCCGATACAGCATTTGCTGCTATCGTAAAGCGGGAATTTTTCGCAGGCATAGGGCTGTAGAGTGGCCTCCTTACCGTAAGGATAGATATCAATGGAAGTGATATTGATCTGCCGCTTTAATATCTCAAAATCATGATTCTGAAAATGGTAGGCAAATTCTGATGTCGGATGGGGTATCTCGATATCTGTTTTCCCTTCAATATCGAAGGTAATGGGCAAATTCAACATATCAAGATTAGATTGATTACTGTAGTAGTGGAATGATTTATCATGGTAAAATAGCTTTACCCCCCACGGATCTTTGCTATTTTCAAACAGAGATATCAATTGAGGGGAGATGTCAACATCCATTGTATCGCCTCCTTTTTCATTCCTCGAAGCAGCTTGATAGGGTATTAGCAAGAAAGACGTCGTCCGTTGCCATACTCTACTCAGGTCAATACCTACCGTCAATAAGCACTGACCGACTTATTTCCCTAATCCGTTTCGGAAACGATTCACTCATGATATTACAGTAATACTTTCTCGTCATGAGGGCATTAATTGGGCAAAATGGTTTAACACATTACCTGGGATAGGCATAAACCGGATCTGTTTTAAATAACGGCCGTCATTAACCCCACAATGCAGATATTGGCCGGAGAAAATAGCGGCTCATAGTCATATCTTTGCCGCCGATTGCACGCCATATCATCAGTATCTGCAAACCGCTTGCTTTGTGCCAGAGTGAGTCGAACGTTCATCGCGATCAAAAGCAGTGCCTGATAGGCAACCGAGGGCCGGGATCCCTCCCGGCAAGGGTTTAAACGGACGTCCGGCCGCTATGAGCCGGGTTCAATCCAGATTCAGTTCGTTAAAGGAGGTCAAAATCTGGCCCACAATGCCATAATCCATCGCCTGCTGCGGCGTCATCCAATAATTTCTGTCGGTGTCCTTCTTCACCTTTTCCAGCGGCTGGCCGGTGGCATCGCTAATCAGGCGGTTTACGCGTTCCAACATCAGGATAATTTCGCGGGCTTCAATCTCAATATCGCTCGCCTGCCCCCGCACGCCGCCTAATGGCTGATGGATCATAAAGCGCGTGTTGGGTAACGCATAACGATGCGCTTTTTCTGCCGCCAGAAATATGGTAATCCCGGCGCTGGCCACCCAGCCGGTGCCGATGATATGCACGGTCGGTTTGATGAACTTGATAATATCGTGGATGGTGTCTGCGGCTTCGACATGTCCCCCCTGGCTATTGATATAAAGCTTGATGGGCCGGTCATCGATTTCCTGCAGCAGCAACAGCTGCGACACCACTTTCTCCGTAAGCGCCTGGTTAATCTCACCGGAAATGATAATGGACCGCGAGTCGAGCATCTTTTTCTGAATCAGGTGCGAGGTCTCGCTTTTGTCCTGTTCTTTTTCTTCGTCTTTGGCCTGGGACCACATATGCCGTTACTCCTCGTAAATGATGTGCCGTTACAGTCTAGCATCCTACCCTGCCATTGGGCGCAAGAACAGAGCAAGACCAGGCCGCTTGCATGACGCGGCCCCTGCGCCAGTTGTGCCCATGTGACCGCGCCGTGCGCCCATCGCGTCTGGCGCGAAACGGCCCGTCGGCAGACCGCCGCGACGCGAGAAACAATGTTACCGGCGTCATGAGAGAAACGGAGGCCGTCGGCAGCAGGCACACATCCGTACGAAGGAGACAAGGACCGTCGGCAGCAGGCACACATCCGTACGAAGGAGACAAGGACCGTCGGCGGCAGGCGCACATCGGTACGAAGGAGACAAGGACCGTCGGCGGCAGGCGCACATCGGTACGAAGAAGACAAGGACCGTCGGCGGCAGGTTTATCGCGTTTGCCAGAAAACGGATAAATTTAGCAAAAATGATTGCTTGGCTCACCGGCGGCGGACGGGTAATTTCCTTTTTAACATTCACATCACTTTTGTTAGTGAGGTCAACATGAAACTTGCCTGGCCCGCGCTGGCGCTGCCCACACGATGGGAACGACTACTGGACAGATTGTTTCCCGCCGCAACCGAGGCGTCTTTGCTCGATAGCTGCCGCATTATGGAAGCCATGTTGCCCACCGCCTGTTTATACGGTATCGACACGGGGCCAATGTCTTTATGGCTGGACACTCGAGTGTCCGCCACGCCGCGACGTGGCGAATAATCGCCGCCATTGACAGGCCGGGGCCAGGCCGAACGGTTTTCTCTGCGCCCTGGCGCCCTATCGTCCTGCGGTTGGCGTAGGTGGCATTTTGACCGTAGCACGGTGATACGTTTCCCCTCCGGGCGGCAGCCAGCGGAAATGGGGTTTACCTTAAGGAGTTTTTATGCGCGTTATTACCCTGGCGGGCAGTCCCCGTATTCCGTCCCGTTCCGCGGCGTTGCTTGACCTGGCCCGGCATTGGCTTGAAGCGCGCGATATTGTCGTTTCGCCGTGGAATCTGCACAACTTTGCCGCGGAAGATCTGCTGTATGCTCGCTTTGACAGCCCGGCCATTATACGCTTTGGCGAACAGCTGGCGGCGGCCGACGGGTTAATTGTCGCCACCCCGGTCTACAAAGCTTCGTTTTCCGGCGCGCTAAAAACTTTGCTCGACCTGCTGCCTGAACGGGCGCTAGAAAATAAAGTCGTGCTGCCCTTGGCGACCGGCGGAACGCAGGCGCACATGCTGGCGGTGGATTATGCCCTGAAACCCGTATTAAGCGCGCTTAAAGCGCAAGAGATCCTGCACGGGGTTTTCGCCGATGACAGCCAGATCATCCTCAATGACCAACAGGCCACGCTGGCTCCGCCGGTGGAAGCGCGATTTGCCGAGTCTTTACAATCGTTTATGCGCGCGCTCGGGCGGAATATTCACCCTGGCGTTCGCCATCACAGCGTGGTGACCTGACACCGTCCCTGGCGTATCACCGACCACATCTGACGCCCGGCGCCGGCGTCAGACAAGACCTACCGCAGGCGTACCCCTTCCCCGCGCTGCCGCTGACATTAGACCTAATCCATCTAATCTAGAACTTTTGGCAATTTGCCAAATTCTCCGGCGCACATTAGGGTAGCGTCATATAACAACTTCCTTATTTTCAATCTGTTGCCTGGCGGAATTGCCGGGTATCAAGGACCTTTGCGCTATGAAGAAAAATGTACTGCCGCTGCTTATTTGCGCGGCGCTGTTCGCCGGCGCCGCTATGGCCGCCACCCCACCCTCAACCCTTATCGTGGCGCAATCCTTAGACGATATCGTGAGTCTCGATCCGGCGGAAAGCAATGAGTTGTCCAGCATTCAAACGCTTCCCAGTCTCTATCAGCGGTTGGTTCAGGCCGATCGCAACGATCCCGCGCGGACGCAGCCCATGCTGGCCGCCAGCTGGCAAGAAAATGCCGCCGACAAATCGTTGCGGATCGCGCTGCGGCCAGATGCAGTTTTTGCCTCCGGTAACAAGGTCACCAGCGATGATGTGATTTTCTCCTTGAGCCGTGCGGTCAAGTTGAACAAATCACCGGCGTTTATCCTCAACATTTTGGGCTGGCAGTCCGATAACATCGACGGTTTACTCGCGCGCGTGGACGATCACACCCTGCAATTGCGCTGGACCAGTGATATCAGCCCGGCGGTGGCGCTAAATCTGCTCTCCACGCCCATTGCCTCGATCGTAGATAGCCGCACGGTGTTAGCGCATGTCAGCGATAAAGATTACGGCAACGGCTGGCTACGCACGCACGCCGCGGGCAGCGGCCCCTTCTCGCTGCGGGTCTATCAACCCCATGAAGCGATTGTGCTGGACGCCAATGACCACGCCGGCGCTAACCGGCCGCGGTTAAAAAATGTCATTATCAAAAACGTGCCGGACGCCGCCTCACGCCGTCTGCTGGTGCAGCAAGGGGATGCGGATATTGCCCGCGATCTTGGCCCTGATCAAACAGCCAGTTTGGAAAACGACAGCGCGTTAAAGGTGCTGTCGATTCCCTCCGCCGAGCAAAATTATCTGGTCTTTAATACCCAAAACCCGGCCAATCCGCTGCTCAAGAATCCGGCTTTCTGGCAAGCGGCGCGTTATCTGGTGGATTACCAGGGCATTACCCGAGATTTATTGAAAGGGCAATATTTTGTCCACCAAAGTTTTCTGCCGCTGGGGTTGCCCGGGGCGCTAACGGATAATCCTTTTACCTTTGATCCGGCAAAAGCTAAATCAATTTTGCAGCAGGCCGGCATACGCGATGCGCATTTTACCTTGGACGTGGAAAACAAGCCGCCCTATATCACTTTGGCTCAGTCGTTGCAGGCAAGCTTCGCTCAGGGGGGCGTTAAACTTGAACTGTTGCCGGCGGCGGGCTCTCAGGTCTATGCGCGGGTGCGCGCGCGCCAGCATCAGGCCGCCATACGGCTTTGGATCCCGGATTATTTCGATGCCCATTCCAACGCAAGCGCCTTCGCCTATAACGATGGCAAAGGGGGAACCGTCGCGGGGCTGAACGGCTGGCAAATTCCGGCGCTTAACAAGCAAACGCTAGCGGCGGTCGCACAAACGGACCCCGTCAAACGCCGCGCCATGTATGCCGATTTGCAGCGAGAACTGCAACGCAGCTCCCCCTATGTCTTTATCGATCAGGGCAAAGCGGTATTGGTGCTGCGTGCCAACGTCAAGGGTTACCAGCAAGGCTTGAACGCTGATATGGTGTATTACGATAAAGTGAGTAAATAGCTGCGGCGCCGGCATAGCCGGCGTTTCTCTCACCGTCCCGCGGCGCTGGGATGCCAAGGTCAAGTCGCCGTCAAACCCCGGCGCGTTGATTAAAACATTCATTATCTTTAACCTGACTTAAACGGCACTGACCGTGTAAAAGGCGATTACAAGCGGTTCAGCGCACAATTTACCCATTTTCTTCTCCGCATTCATTAACGTTAGCTATGATTTAGACGTTACCCCATCGCTTAAGCCTGACGATAACGCCCCTGCCGCCCCGGCGCCAACGGCAGCATGATTGACACGTAAAAAAGCATGACCTCTGGCCGGCCGTCGCCCGTGCGTGTCGGTGTGTCTCTTTCTTATTAGGTTCAGGAGTTATTGCGCTAAATAAGGTTTGTCGCCGCCGGTTGCCTGTCCAGTAATGCTTATTATTACTTTTTAATTCGGCGCATTCCGCGCCTCGCCGAAAACATCGGAGGCGTCGCTATGCAGGTATTTGATTCTCCCTGGCAGGCAGGGTTTGAGGGTGCCGACCATATTAATCGCCAAGGCTTTGCCCTATCGCTGAATCATCAGACCGGCCATCTGACGCGTGCGTTTGGTGACTATGCCCGATTGAAGGCGCTGCATATTACCACGGTGCGAGAAAGCGTGGGCTGGCGGTTGGTGGAGCGGCAGGGACGCTTTGATTTTTCCTCCCTGCTGGGCAGGCTGGAAGCCGCTGAGCGACTGGGCATACAGATAAGCTGGACCTTTTGCCATTACGGCTGGCCGGAGGATATCGATATTTTTTCTGATCGGTTCGTGCCGCGTTTTGCACAATTTTGCGGTGCGCTGGCCGCCTGGCTGGCGCCCTATTATCACAAAGCGCCGGTCTATTCACCCATCAATGAAATCTCGTTTACCAGTTGGGGATTAGCGGTAGCGCTCTTTCACTGCCGCAAAGACGCAACTGCCGATGTGGGGCGGGAGGGAAAACGCCAACTGGTACGCGCGGCGCTGGCGGGCTGTGATGCGATTTGGGCGGCCGATCCGCGCGCGCGCATCTTACACTGCGATCCGCTTATTCACCTGATCGCCACGCCGGACGGTGACGATGATCCGCAGGCGGTAGCCGCACAGAATGCGGCGCAGTTTGAAGCCTGGGACATGCTGTGCGGGCGGTTGGCGCCAGAGCTGGGTGGCGCGCCGCGTTACCTGGATATTATTGGTGCTAATTATTATCACAGTAATCAATGGGAATACGGCAGTCATCGCCGATTGCACTGGCATCTGGGCGATCCGCGGCGCAAGCCTCTTTATTGCCTGTTAGGCGAGCTCCACCGGCGCTATCAACGCCCCTTGCTGCTGGCGGAAACGGGGCATGTCGGCAGCGGCCGGGGTGCCTGGATAGAGGATATCGCCGGTCAGGTCGCGCAGGCGCGCCTTCAGGGTACCGATATTACGGGCATCTGCCTGTATCCGGCCGTTGACCGGCCGGACTGGGAAGATCCCCAGCGCTGGCACCACAGCGGGCTCTGGGATGTGACGCCGGCCGCGGCCGATCCCCTGGCGCGCACGCTCTGCCGGCCCTATGCCGCGGCCTTACTGCGGGCGCAGCGAAAGCTCGACCGTTTTCAGACGCTGTTTTCCACTCATCGCCCCTCGGGCCAGGATAAGACTATGCAGACGATCATCGTATTTAGCCATCTTCGCTGGGACTTTGTCTGGCAGCGGCCGCAGCAGCTACTTAGCCGTCTGGCGCAACATTTCGCCGTCGTCTTTGTGGAGGAGCCAGTCTATGAACCGGGCGCGGCGCGGTTGGAGATAACGACCCCGGTGGCTAACGTGCGCGTCTGCCGACCGCACACGCCAGTTAAAGCGGCCGGCTTCCACGACGACCAGCTGCCTTGGTTGCAGCCGTTGATTAACGATCTGATGGCCGATACCCCCTCGCCCATTGCCTGGCTCTATACGCCGATGGCGCTACCGCTATTGACGCCGCTGGATCCGGCCTTGGTAATTTATGACTGCATGGATGAGCTGGCGGCGTTTAATCAGGCTCCCCGCCAGTTGTTGCAGCGCGAATCGGCGCTGTTGGCCCGAGCCGAGGTGCTTTTCACCGGCGGACCGAGCCTGCACCGTGCCAAACAGACGCGGCACGATAACGCTTATTGCTTTCCCAGCAGCGTCGATGCGGTGCATTTCGAGCAGGCGCTGGACAGAAGCAACGATCACCCGCTGCAACGCGACCTGCCGCATCCGCGCCTCGGATTCTATGGCGTGATTGATGAACGCCTGGACTTGCCGCTTTTGGCCGCGCTGGCCGACCACCATCCCGACTGGCAATGCGTCATCGTCGGTCCGGTGGTGAAAATCTCCCCCGATAGCTTGCCGCGACGGCCCAATATTCACTATTACGGTCAGCAACCTTATCAGGCGCTACCGCAGTTTCTGGCCGGCTGGGATGTCTGCCTGCTGCCCTTTGCCCGCAACGACGCCACCCGTTTTATCAGTCCTACCAAGGTGCTGGAGTATATGGCCGCCCGCCTGCCGATTGTCAGCACCGCTATCACCGACGTGGTGGAGCCCTACTCTCAGGTGGTGGCGATTGGTCATGATACCGCCGGCTTCATCGCCGCCTGTGCGGATCGGCTGGCGCTATCTTCCGAGCGGCGCGACGCGCACGCGGCGCGGATGCAGGCGATTGTCGCCGCCACGTCCTGGGACAACAGCGCGGACCAAATGGCCGCCATTATTCAGCAGGCGTTACGCGATGCCCGCCCCCCTGCGCGCCAGTCGCCGCAGGCTGTGCCGTCCGATGCCACCGCGGTGCCGACCCGCACAGCGGAGCCTCCCCCGGCGGTTACGCTGGTGCCCCACGCGCGTCAGGCGCATCTCACTACGGTCCCTTGCGTGATCCTCGGCGCAGGTCCCACCGGTCTGAGCGCCGCCTATCATTATGGCGCGGGCTCCCTGCTGTTGGAGCGTAACCGCGACGTTGGCGGCTGGTGCCGCTCCATTGAAGATAACGGTTTCACCTTTGATTATGCCGGGCATATCATGTTCTCGCAGGATCCTTATGTCTTGGCGCTGTACGAGAAACTACTGGGCGACAATATGCATTGGCAAGATCGCGAAGCCTGGATTTACAGCCAGGGCGTATACTCCCGCTACCCTTTCCAGGGCGCGCTGTATGGTTTGCCACCGACGGTCATCAAAGAGTGTCTATTAGGCGCGATCGCCGCTCGCTTTCCCAATGCCGGCGCGGCGCCCGCCGTCAGCGCCGAGCGCGCGCAGCCCGACGGGCTCAGCACGCAGGCGTTGGCGAGTCCGCCCCCCGGTAATTTCGAGCAATTTATCCGCCAGGTTTGGGGCGAGGGCATCGGTAAACATTTCGCGCTGCCCTATAACCAAAAACTGTGGACCGTGCCGTTAACGGAAATGGAAACTTCCTGGCTCGGCGGCAGAGTGCCGCTACCGGATCTGGAGCAAATCATCTCCGGCGCGCTGGAGCCGGTAGGGCCGCCTCAGGGGCCCAATGCCCGTTTTGGCTATCCGCTTAAGGGCGGTTTTCAGGCGCTGATGACGGGCTTTGTGCCGCATTTGCAGGGTGAACTTGAAACCGGCGCCGAGGTGGTGTCGCTCCAACCCGACGCGCATCTTCTGACGCTGGCCGACGGACGCCGTTACCGCTACGAGCATCTTATCAGCACCATGCCGTTGCCGGCGCTTATCGCCATGATGGACGACGCCGCCCCAGACGCGGTAAGAGCGGCCGCGCGGGGTCTGCGGCATATTTCCGTGCGTTGCGTCAATCTGGGTATTGGCCGCCCGGCGCTGACCGACAAACACTGGATCTACTACCCGGGGGATACACTGTTTCATCGTATTTTCGTTCAGGGCAACGCCAGCCCGCACAGTAATGCGCCGGGCGGTTTCGCCCTTACCTGCGAGCTGACCTACTCCAGTTACAAACCGCTGCCGCTGGAGGGACAGGCGCTGATCGACCGCTGTATTAGCGACTGCATTCGCGTCGGGCTGTTCCGCGCAGACGATGAGATCCTCACCGTTAACATGGTGGATATGCCCTATGCCTATGTGTTGTACGATCATGCCCGTGCCGGCCATGTCGCCACCGTCAGGCAATGGCTGGCCCGCTATGACATCCTGCTGGCGGGCCGTTACAGCGAATGGGAATACTACAATTCGGATCATGCCTTTATCGCCGGCAAAAAGGCCGCCGAGGCGGTCAAAGCGCTTGCGCCAAAAATCGGCCTGGTTCGCTGACTCGCCATACAAGGCGCGCAACGGGTCGCGACGGACGATAAATCAGCCTATGCGCGCCGATAGGATAAAACAGCAGGTTGCGGCGGACGAAAAGCAAGCCCGACCCCGGGGCGAAGCATAAAGAGGCGGGCCGCGGCGTGGGGTAAAGCCGCTGTCCTTCGGGCGCAAACGCTGTCTAAACATGGCACGCCGAGTCAGCATGGCGGGTCTTCAGCCGAGGCGGCCGTTTCGTGGCCGGGGCGCCGGTTTGGTGAGGGTAATTTTGCCGATGCTGGTGATAGCCTGCCCGTCCCACATCATTTCATAGTGCGCGCACTGGCGCACGCCGGTGACGCCGGCGGGGGTAAATAACCCCCAGCACACCGCGCCGCGCCGGCGCACCGAATGATAACGCAGCGCGGCACATTCGGCGTTTTTCAGCGCCGCGCCGAGGGCTTGGGAGACGTGGTAATGGCAGGGATCGTAAACGGCATGATCGACAGGCAACACGGTAGCGTCTCGGGCGTAATCTGTGGAAAAATTCACCTGCAGACCGCGCAGTACCAGCCGTTCAAACTTTAGCCCCGGTACGCGCCGCCAATAATGCTCCTGGTGATAGGCCACTTCGGCGAGGGCGGTTTCTACCGTATCCGCCACATACAGCACGCCGAAAGAGCCGTCGCTGAACCGGCTGCCGTCGGGGTTAACGTGAGTAAACGGCGCCACCGCATAGGAGCAGCCGGCAATGCCGAAAGGAATCTCCCCTTTTTTTAGGCCGTTAAGGATGGCGTCTTGATCTAAAAGGCGGGGATTGGTCAACGCTTGCAGGGCATGCAGCGCATTAAATTCGTGCTCATCAGCCACATCGTCGAACAACGACACCGGCGGGTATTTGGAATTGATAAGACGATAACCGGTTTGATCGCGCAGGGTGATCCTGGGGAGAGAGGGAAGCGTTTCCGTCACCACTGCCCTCCGCGTAACGCATCGATGCGTTTATGAACCTCATAGAGCGCGCCGAAGCTACCTGTGCCGATAATGCGCAGCGGCGACCGACCGCTGAAAAAGGGGTTATGATTGTCCATCGACATGAAACCATAAACGTTTTCAGGATTGTCAAAAATCGTGCGCAGCGCGGCATGAATATTCAACAAATAGCTTATTCGTTCAAACTGATCGTGGTTGAGGGCGACCGCCGCGGGATCTTTGCGCAGCTTATACCAGCTCGCGCGCGACAGTTGCAATATACCCTGGCTTTGCTCCGGTGACGCGCCCCACTTATCCAAAATCGCTAACGCGGTCTTAACGCCTACCGCCGCCGCCTGATGTTTATCTACTTTATTGTCTAACGCCGCCGACATTTGCATACGTCACCCTCCTCAATCACAATCTCATTCTAGACGAAAAAATGAAAACCGTCCACTGGGAGATTGAGATGGCGCAGCCGCTTAGGGTCAGAGGAGATCCGAATAATAGCGCTCGGCGACATCGGGATGCGATCGCAAACGGCCTTTCAAATAGTTCCAACCAACGTCGCGCAGCAGCGGATTGTCCGGATCGCTGGCGGCGCCAGGGGCTTCAATGGACAGCGCGGGCGGCAGCGGGTAAATCGGTACGACCGCATCCAGTTGCGCCCCCAGAAAGAAAGCGATCGACAGCCGCTCACGTTCTGCCGGCGGCGAAACCACGCGATGCACGGTCGCGCGCAGATAGCCATTGGTCGCCAGTTCGAGCAGTTCACCAATATTGACCACCAACGTGCCCGTTTTCGGCTCGACGTCTATCCATTTACCGGGCGCGATTTCCACCTGCAATCCTTTATTTTCATCCTGCAACAGGAAGCTGAGAAAACCGGAGTCTTTATGGGGGCCAACGCCTTGCCGGCTTTCCCCTTCTTTTCTGCCGGGATAGCGAATCAATTTGACATGCTCATTGGGCTTTTCGCCATAAAGCGGGTCAAACGCGCCGCCCGGCAGCGATAACGACTCGGCAAACGCCCGCAACAGCCGCAGCGCCATCCGCGTCATCTCCTGCTGCCAACGGGTCAACAGCGGCTGCATCTCCGGCAGCGCCGCCGGCCAAAGATTAGGGCCCTGCAAGCGTGTCCAGGCAGGCAGGGTCGCGTCTCGGGGCAGCGCCGCACGCTCCGCGCCAAGATCAAACTGTTCACGCCAGTCCGGCTGGCCGCGGGTACGCTCCGAGGCGGCGCGGTTGTAGCCGCGAAAATGGGGGGAATGGATCATCGCCACCGCCTGTTTATCCGCAGCCGGCAGCGCGAAGAAGCGCAGCGCCACCGCTTGTACCTGACGCAGCAGGTCGGGGTCGATGCCGTGGCCCGTCAGATAGAAGAAACCGATATCGTGTGCCGCCAGCCGTAGCCGGGCGAGAAAAGCGTCACGCTCTTGGCCCGCGGCGTCAAACAGGGCGAGATCCAACATGGGCAGGGTATCGGGCAAAGCTGAAGATCGCATGGGCACTCCTGTATCGTTGGAATCACTCGTCGGCATACGCCCGCACCACCGCGGCGGCAAGCCGTCACCCAGGCCGGCGGGCGCGATGGCGTTATAGCGTAATTATGACAGACTACAACAAAATGCGGCCGCTGGCACTGCCCCGCCGTGAGCGGCCCAGGAATGACGCCGGCCGGATGCAGCGCAGCGCCAGACCGAGCCGGTTTTACTGGACGACAAAGGCGACGGGTCATGAGAAAGACAAGGACAAGGAGCCTCAGCGTCTGGACCAGCCGGCAATAAGCGTTGAGCTCGAGCGGAAACAAAAACCGGCCGCGGGGTATGCCGGTCCTCGCCGGGCTTTCAGCGCCGGGCCACGATAAAGAGGCGGGGAAAGGCCAGCAATACCCGACCATCGGCTCGCGGCGGATAGGCTGGCGCAATCGCCTGCAGATAATCGTCAAGGAAACTGTCCCGTTCCGCGGGCGTTAGCGGGTCGAGAAACGGGCGCAGCCCGGTCGCCCGCAGCCATACGGCGATGGCGGCCAGGGACGGCATCACATGGTAATAGCGGGTTTGCCAGATATCCACGCCGGCGGCCAACGGCGCCAGCAGATCGTAATAGTCGGCGACACTGAGAATACCCACTCGGCTAAAAGCCGCGTCGGGGATCCGGCCACGCCATTTTGCCCGAGACGCGACTTCACGCATGGCCCGGTGGCTAGGCTCTTCCCGGTTATTCGGCATTTGTACCGCTAAGACGCCGCCGGCGACTAACTGGCCCATCAGCCGCGGCAGCAACTGGAGATGACCGCCCACCCATTGCAGCGAGGCATTGGCAAAAACGATATCCTGCGCCAGCGCGGGGCGCCAGGATGCCATATCCTGCTCGATAAATTCGCACCCCGGCAGGCGGGCACGCGCGCTTGCCAGCATACTGGGCGACGTGTCGACGCCGGTGACCCGGGCCTCGGTAAAACGCTCGACCAATAGCGCGGTAGAATTCCCCGGGCCACAGCCCAAATCGGCGATATTGTCCGCCGTGGCCAGCGGGATTCGGGCCAACAACGCCTGCGCTGGGCGGGTGCGTTCGTCTTCAAATTGGCGATAAAGCTCGGGGTTCCACTCCTGCATGACCTTGTCTCCAGAGAAACCGCGGCCGCGACATCCTCGCCCCGGCCGCGGAATGGCCTTAGGGAAAGGATAAAACCTAGCATTTTCCTGGTGCCCACGTCTCGCGTTCCGAAAGCTAAATCGTGCTGTCTCCCCGTTGCGCATGGAGAAAACGTATCCAGACCCCCACACTATCCGACAGGTATTTCTGCCGATGGTGGCACAGGCTGAGAGTGCGGAAAAAACGCTGTTGCGTGGGGATCTGGCTGAAGTGCCCGGCGAAGCACGGCTGATCGATCAGCAATCGTGAGGCAAAGGTCAGCCCGAGACGTTGCTGAACGCAAAACAGGATCGCGTCAAAATCCTCCAGCGCTAATACAATCTTGGGCTTGGTCAATAATGGCGCCAATTGGTGCTCAAAGTCGTTGCGGCTGCCGGAACCGGTCTCACGCAGGATCCACTGACGATCTTCAAGCGCCGACAGCGGCACGTTTTCGCCCTGTGCGAGGGGATCGCCGGCGGGACAAATGATGACCATTTCGTCCTGGCGCCACGCCGTGACCTGCAAATCCTCATCGTTGACTTCGCCCTCGATAAGCGCCAAATCAAGCTCAAAATTCAGCAATCTTTTGCGCAGACCCTCGCTGTTGTCGATGACCACTTCCGGTAACCAACCGTAGCGATGCCGGAAATCGCTGAGCAAGGACGGCAGCAAATACCCGCCGATAGTTTTGCTGCCCCCCAAACGTAACGACGGATCGCCGGTGCTGAAAAGTTCGTCGATATCGTCCACCCGCGTCAATAGTTCATCCGCCAGCGGCAGCAGACGGCGGCCTTCGTGGTTAATGAAAAGGCGCCCGTGATGACGGTCGAACAACTTAATGTCCAGGCGGTTCTCGACTTCGCCCAACGTCTGGGACACCGCGCCCTTGGTCATGAACAGCTGCCCGGCGGCCTGGGAAAGGTTGCCGCACTGCGCGACGATTTTAAACACCAACAATTGTTTGAGAGTCAACTTCATCGTTTAGTTTTATAAAACGCTAGGTTAAAAAAAACAGAATATCCTGAACGACGAATAATCTCTATACTCGCACCGAATGAATGAGCATTTTGTGCTGGAGAACATGCATGTCGAAACAGTTAACAACGTCGCTACTGCGGCTGCCGACGCCCACCGCCGGTCTGGCGCTGGGTATTGCCAGTCTCGGCGCCTGTCTGGAATATACCTTGCCGCTCCATGGCGCAGGGCAACATGGCGGCGCGCTGATAGCGACTATCCTGCTGCTGGCGCTGACGGCAAAATTTTGCTGTCACCCCATTCGTCTGGCGCAGGATCTGCAACATGCGGTTATCGGCAGTGTCGTGCCCACCTACGCCATGGGCTGGATGCTGGTCGCCAAGGCGCTGGCGCCTATCTGGCCACTAGGCGGCCAAGGGCTGTGGTTGCTGGCGGTTGCGATACATTTATGCTTTTTGGGAATCTTTATCTGGCACCGCAGCCGCCATTTCCGCCTGGCGCATATGGTGCCCGCCTGGTTTGTGCCGCCGGTGGGGATCATTGTCGCCGATGTGGCCTTTCCCGGCGGCGCGCTGGCCCCGCTGGCGCATATTCTGCTGTTGGGGGGTATGGTCAGTTACGCCGTCATGCTGCCGCTGATGCTCTATCGCTTTATCTTCCGCCCGGAAATTGCCAACAGCGCTAAACCGACCATTGCCATTATGGCGGCCCCCGCTAGCCTATCGCTCGCCGGATATTTATCGGTAACCGCCCAGCCGTCGCTCTTGCTGTGCGCGATTTTGCTGGGTATTGCGCTGTCGATGACCCTGCTGATTTACCTGGCGCTGCCGCGCCTGCTGCGCCTGCCGTTCACGCCCGGTTTCGCGGCGTTCACTTTTCCATTGGCGATTGGCGCGACCGCGCTGTACAAGCTGGCCCATTCCTTAGCGGCCTATCCGATGGCGGAAAATTATGTCCGTCAAATAACCTACCTGGCGGATATTGAGGTGACCATCGCCACGCTGGTGGTGGGCTATGTCGCGCTGCGCTTTGTATTGAGCTGTCTGCCCTGCGTCAGGGAGCCGGCGGACGCCTAATTCATGAACCGGAGCGGGCCGCCCAGCGGGGCGATGAAAGGAACGGCAATCGAGCGGCAGTTGCAACGCCCATTGCGAAGGCATTGCGCGACGGTTGGGCCGTCAATCGCGCAGAGGGACGACGGACCGCTAATCGGTGCGGTAATGAGGATACCCATCATCGCCGAAACCGGGGAAGCCCTTAGCGTAAACGTCGGGCGTGGCGCTCACGATTTTCGCCGCGCGCTCGCGCCGATTTGCGCAATGCCACATAGCAGGCGCCCGCGCCGCCGTGCGCCGGTTGTGCACAACAGTACGCCTGAACCTGGACAAACTGCATCAGCCAACGGGCCACAAAGCTGCGCACCCTGTTGGCATGGCTGTCGTCGCTAGGCCCGCGGCCATGAATAATCAGCAGCGTGCGGCACTCTTCCTGCGTTACACGTTCCATGAACTCAAACAGCAGCGCGCGGGCGCGCATGACCGGCATGCGGGTGATATTCAGCCTGGCCTCGATGAGGTATTTGCCGTGGCCGAGTTTATCGATAAGCCCCTGCTGAATGCCGTCTTGCTTAAAATAGAGCGGCGTATCGCAGGGCTGCGGCGCGAAAAGCTCGGTGATAAGAAAGTTTTCCTGCGACGGGCGCGCCGGCGCCGGCCGCTGAGACGGGGCGGATTTGGCCGCTAAATACACCACGCTGGCGCGCTGTTTTAACGGTCTGACATCTTCCATGGCCTGGTTAAACAACTCTTTATCGTCATAGGTCATTGTTTTTCGCTCACGCGGGCCCGGGCTGCGCGCGCATCGTCCGGGGGTCAACACAGTTCAACTATAGTCCCCGCGTTGGGATATTTCACGGCCTTTTCACCCCCCTCCCCGCCGTTTTTTGGCGAAAAGTGCAGCAGCCTTCCGTGGTGCTTTTATAACGGCGGCAATTAATGTTAAAATTGACGCAAATCAATATTGCAAGGGCGGCGACCTATGATTATCCCTGAAAAGCGTATCATCAGACGAATTCAGTCCGGCGGCTGCGCCATCCATTGTCAGGATTGCAGTATCAGCCAGCTCTGCATTCCCTTTACGCTAAATGAGCACGAGCTGGATCAGCTCGACAATATCATTGAGCGTAAAAAACCGATCCAGAAAGGACAAACGCTGTTCAAGGCGGGCGATGAGTTAAAATCCCTCTACGCCATCCGTTCCGGCACGATCAAGAGTTACACCATTACCGAACAGGGCGACGAACAGATCACCGGTTTTCATTTGGCCGGCGATCTGGTGGGCTTCGATGCCATTGGCGGCGGCCAGCATCCGAGTTTTGCCCAGGCGCTGGAGACGTCGATGGTGTGTGAAATACCCTTTGAAACCCTTGATGATCTCTCCGGTAAAATGCCTAACCTGCGGCAGCAGATGATGCGGTTAATGAGCGGTGAAATCAAAGGCGATCAGGATATGATTTTGCTGCTGTCGAAGAAAAATGCCGAGGAACGATTGGCCGCGTTTGTCTATAATCTTTCACGCCGCTTTGCCCAGCGCGGTTTCTCGCCCCGCGAATTCCGCCTGACCATGACCCGCGGCGATATCGGCAATTATCTTGGCCTCACGGTGGAAACTATCAGCCGCTTGCTCGGACGCTTTCAAAAAAGCGGGATGCTGGCGGTGAAAGGCAAATATATTACTATTGAAAACCACGCCCTGCTGTCCGATCTGGCCGGCACGCCGCAGAAAATGGCCAGCACGCCGCAGAAAATCGCCTGAACAATGGCCGGAGAAGTAATTTTGTTATTTTATTGATCCGGCTTCATTCCATACCTGTCAGTGTTTGCCTTGATGAGTTACTCTTATCTCAAACGTTCAGTTGAACCGCAGAAGTAAGGAGACGTTATGGCAAAGTATCAAAACCTGCTGGTAGCAATCGACCCCGATCAGGACGATCAGCCTGCGCTGCGCAGAGCGGTCTATCTGGTTCAACGGCTGGGCGGCCATATTAAAGCCTTCCTGCCGATTTATGATTTCTCCTATGAAATGACCACCCTGCTGTCCCCCGATGAGCGGACCGCCATGCGCAGGGGGGTAATTGAACAGCGTACCGCCTGGATTACCGAACAGTGTCGTCATTATCTTGACAGCGGCGTGCAAATTGAAATCAAGGTGGTTTGGCATAACCGCCCATTTGAGGCGATTATTCAGGAAGTCCTGGCATTTGACCACGATTTGCTGTTGAAAATGGCCCATCAGCACGACCGTTTTGAATCCGTGATATTTACCCCGACGGACTGGCATCTATTACGCAAATGCCCCTGTCCGGTATGGATGGTGAAAGATCAGCCCTGGCCCGAGGGCGGAAAAGCCCTGGTAGCGGTCAATCTTTCCGGTGAAGAGCCGTATCACGATCCCCTCAATATCAAGCTGGTGGAGGCCTCGTTGGCCTTGGCCAAGCAGGTGAACCAGACCGAGGTTCATCTGGTGGGCGCCTATCCGGTCACGCCTATCAACATTGCCATTGAATTACCCGATTTCGATCCCAGCGTATATAACGACGCGATCCGCGGACAGCATCTTCTCGCCATGAAAACCCTACGGCAAAAATTCGGTCTCGATCAGAAATATACCCACGTCGAAAAAGGGATGCCGGAAGAGGTTATTCCCGATTTGGCTGAACATCTGGACGCCGGCGTAGTGGTGATTGGCAGCATCGGCCGTACCGGTTTTTCCGCCGCGTTTATCGGCAATACCACCGAACTGGTGATCGACCATCTAAAATGTGATTTGCTGGCGATTAAGCCGGATGACTTTGTTTCGCCGGTAACGCTGGAGCTGGGTGATCAATACGAGTAATCAGCGACTGGATTAATCACAAGGCACCGGAAGGTGCCTTGTGTGGCGATGCCGCAGTCATTCCCCTGCCAGCCTGCCCTCGGGCGTATTCTCTGATGTCTTATACGCTCCGGTGCCATACTGCTATTTTGGGCAATAGCGACAAACAGTACAATGCGCATAGGCCAACAATCACATAGACAATGCGCGCAACCATTGCTTCCTGCCCGCCAAAAACGGTTGCCACCAGATCAAAGCGAAATAGCCCAACCAATAGCCAATTCACGCCACCGACAATGAGCAAAATTAACGCAATGGTGGTTAATGCTTTCATGATCACTCCCCTTATTGAAATATTGGGCATTATTGCCTCATGAGTCCCGCTTGTTACCGGCCGGATGAAAACCCGGCGGCATAGAGAACCCGAAAATACGCTAATAAACTGTAGTGCTTATTTCCGATAAGGGAGGAGTAAATTTTATTTTGCCGGCCGTTTGCAGGAAATTATACTTTTATCGCCGGTTATGATGCCGGCCCCTGCTCGGTCAACGGCGGGCGATTGCGCTGCGCACAGGCGTAGGCAGGAGGGAAGCGAGGCCGCAAGCGTTGGCGGCCCATAAATGAGCGCCCCGCTAAACGGCCGATTTGCGGCTGCCACCTCTGCCTTAAGGCCGATTTGCGGCTGCCACCCCTGCCTTTAAGGACGACGTTATTTACCGGTCAGGAAATGACGCAACGGCATCCTTTGTAGATTGAATAAAATCAATAAACGCGCGCAGCGGCGGCGGGACCAGCCTGCGGCCGGAATAATAAAGATACGGCCCGGAAAAGGTCTGCCACCAGGGTTGCAGCACCGGTTCAAGTTCGCCGCTGTCAATCGCGGGGCGTAGCCAGTTTTCAAAGAGATAGATGACCCCTAGCCCGGCGACCGCCGAGGCGACGCCGAGATCGGTTGCGGTGCCGGCACTGTAGATCAGAGGGCCTGACGGCGCGAGTTGATAAACGTCATCTCCCCGTTGATAGTGCCATATTTCCAGATTTCCCCCGCCGAACCGGCTGCGCAAACAATCCATTTTCATCAAATCCTGGGGATGACGGGGGCGGCCGTGCCGGTCAAGGTAGGCCGGCGCCGCCGCCGTGGCGAAACGTTGTTCGCGCGGTCCCACGGGGACGGCAATCATGTCCTGCTCAAGCCAATCGTCATAACGGATCCCCGCATCGCACCCCGCGGACAGGAAATCGACAATGCCGCTTTCCGCCATCACCTCAACCTTGATGTCAGGATAGCGTTTGAGAAAAGGCGCAAGCAGTTGCGGCAGCACCAAGCGCGAGACATTTACCGGTACGGTAAGACGCAGCGTACCCGCGGGCCGATTGCTCGATGAGGTGGCGGTTTCCAGCGCCTGCGCGAGTTCAGCGAAAGCGGGGCCAATGCGCTCCAGCAGCTGTTTCCCTTTTTCCGTCGGCAATATGCTGCGCGTCGTGCGGTGCAACAGGCGTACGCCCAAGTGGCTTTCGAGCCGCCGCACCGCATCGCTGAGGCCGGAGGGACTGACGTGCAACGCGCGCGCCGCCTGACGAAATCCGCCGGCCTGCGCTACGGCGGCAAACGCTTTCAAATCGCTCAGCCTGTCCGTTGCCCTTTTTGTCACTTTCGCTCCCCTGGCGCCGTTGCCGGCCATTGAAAGTAGGTGGCGCCTCTCAGTTGCGTGCGACGCACAGCGCTAAATGTCCAAGCGCTTAATACCGTTCTTTCCGCGCTTGCCCTCCGCGCTGAGTGTACGTAAAAACGAACACTCTGTACACCGGCGGTAGGATACCGTCCTCTTGGGTGCCACGCTACAATGCCGGGCAGTGACGGGGAAATGCCAAACGGCCGACCGCTGCCGTTGGCCGGCCCGCCGCCGACGAGGCGACGCATTCCGCGACGGTTCCCTATAAACAGGAGAGAAAACATGCAAAGCCTGACACCTTTAGCGCTGGTCACCGGCGCCTCTTCGGGCATCGGCCTTTCGTTTGCCCGCCGGCTGGCCGCCCGGGGGTACCCCCTGATTGCCGTGGGACGCCGCCAACAACGTTTGGACGCGCTGGCCGCCGAATTTCCCGCCGTCAACATCCGCCCGGTCGTAGCCGATCTGGCTTGCGCGGCCGGTATTGCCGCCGTGGCCGAATTATGCCGCCGAGAGCCTCTGACATTGCTTATCAACAATGCCGGCGTGGCCCATTATATGCCCTTCACCACGCTGCCGCCGGAGAAAGCGAGCGAATTACTTCAGGTGAAGTGTATCGCGCCCACCCTGCTGGCGCATGCCGCCGCGCCGGGCATGGTGGCGCGGCGCGGCGGCACGCTTATCAACGTAGCGGGGATGCTGGCGTTTGGCGCAACGGCCCCGCTCGGGCAAGCGCCCGGGCGCGCCATCTATGTCGCCGCCCTTGCCCATCTGGTGTCCATGTCATTGGCGCTGCACGAAGAGCTGGGCTCCGCCGGCCTGCGCGTCCAGGCACTTTGTCCCGGCATCGTCGCCACCGAATTTCATGAACGTCAGGGGATGGATTTGAGCGCATTAGCGCGAATGAGTGCGGATGATGTAGTCACCGCCAGCCTGCGCGCCCTTGATTTGGGGGAAGTGCTCTGTGCGCCGGGGGTTGAGAACGCCACACTACTGGCAGATGTCTGCAAAGCCAACCTGGCGGCCTTTGGCGCCCAGTCGCCGCAGCTGGCGGCACGCTACCGATAAGCGTTACCCATTACAACCGGCTAGCGCGTCAACCTACCGGCCGGCCACCGAAACAAATACGGGGCCGGCCGGCTGGGCTAACGATTAAAGCGCGCGCAAAATCGCTTCTACGCTCTGCTTGGCATCGCCAAACAGCATTTGCGTATTGTCTTTGAAAAACAGCGGATTTTGTACTCCGGCGTAACCGGTATTCATCGAACGCTTAAAGACCACGACGTTGTGCGCTTTCCACACCTCTAACACCGGCATTCCCGCGATGGGACTGCGCGGATCGTCTTGCGCCGCCGGGTTGACGGTATCGTTGGCGCCGATGACCAACACGGTATCGGTGGCGCTGAAATCCTCGTTGATTTCATCCATCTCCAACACGATATCGTAAGGCACCTTCGCCTCCGCCAACAGTACATTCATATGGCCCGGCAAGCGCCCCGCCACCGGATGGATGCCAAAACGCACATTGACGCCGCGCTGCCGCAGCTTGGCGGTGATATCGTGTACCGGATATTGCGCCTGCGCCACCGCCATGCCGTAGCCGGGAGTGATGATCACCGAGCTGGAATTTTTCAACAATTCGGCCACCTCCTCCGCCGTGGTTTCACGATATTCCCCCATTTCGGCTTCGGGATCGCCGGCGCTGCTGTCGTTACCAAACCCGCCGGCGATGACGCTGATAAAGGAGCGGTTCATCGCTTTACACATGATGTAGGAGAGGATGGCACCGGACGATCCCACCAGCGCGCCGGTGACGATCAGCAGATCGTTGCTCAACATAAAACCCGCCGCCGCCGCTGCCCAGCCGGAATAGGAGTTAAGCATGGAAACCACCACCGGCATATCGGCGCCGCCAATGGAGGCGACCAGGTGCCAGCCGAACGCCAGGGCGATGAGGGTCATCAACAACAGCGCCAGCACCTGCAGGCCGATATTGTCGCTGCGCACGAAAAGTATCAGCAGTAAAAACGAAATCACCAGCGCCGCGAGGTTCATTTGATGACGCCGCGGCAACATCAGCGGACGGGAGGAGATTTTCCCGTGCAGCTTGCCAAACGCCACGATCGAGCCGGTGAAGGTCACCGCACCGATAAAGATCCCCAGGAAAACCTCGGTTAAATGGATATTCTCCATGACCGCGTTAGTAATTGCGTCGTGCTCCAGATAACTATTAAAGCCGACCAAGACCGCCGCCAAGCCGACGAAGCTGTGCAAAATCGCTACCAGTTCCGGCATTTCGGTCATTTCGACCTTGCGCGCCAAATACACCCCAATGGCGCCGCCGATGACCATGGCAACAATGATCCAGCCGACATTGCCGGCATGGGGTCCCAACACCGTCGCGATGAGCGCGATAGCCATCCCGGTGATGCCAAACAGGTTACCCTGCCGCGATGTTTCGTGTTTGGATAGCCCCGCCAGGCTACAAATAAATAAAATGGCGGCGACGATATAAGCCGCCGTGACGAGTCCTTCAGACATGGTTCACCCCTTAATTTTTACGAAACATTTTCAGCATGCGCTGAGTGACGGTGAAACCACCAAAGATATTGATGCTGGCAATCAGCACGGCAATAAACGACAGGAAAGAGACCCATCCGCCATCGCCGATTTGTAATAACGCGCCAACGACAATAATGCCTGAAATCGCATTGGTGACCGACATTAACGGGGTGTGCAGCGCATGGCTGACATTCCAGACGACGTAATAGCCCACGACGCATGCCAGGGCAAACACCGTAAAGTGCGATAAGAAATCGCGCGGGGCCGCATTCGCCAGGGCGCCAAATAACACGATAGCCACGGCGATAAGCCCATATTTACGCAACGGCGACGCCGGCCGGGGCGGCGCTGCGGGCGTTGCCGCCGGGGCAGCCTGCGCCGGCTTCGGCTGAGCGGACACGGTGATAGGCGGGGCCGGCCAGGTTAATTCGCCGTCACGGATAACGGTAACGCCGCGGATAACGACGTCGTCAAAATCCACCACAATATCGCCATTCTTCTCTTTACAGAGCAGTTTTAACAGGTTTATTAAGTTAGTGGCGTACAGCTGGGAGGACTGGGTGGGTAACCGACTGGGCAAATCGGTATAGCCGATAATTCGCACGCCGTTATCGGTCACCGTCACCTGGTCCGCCACGGTCAGCTCACAGTTGCCGCCGGTTTGCGCCGCCAGATCGACAATAACGCTGCCCGGTTTCATGCTGGCGACCATCTCTTTGGTGATAAGACGGGGGGCCGGCTTGCCCGGAATCAATGCGGTGGTGACGATAATATCGACATCTTGCGCCTGCGCGGCGAACAGCGCCATTTCGGCTTTGATAAAGGCGTCAGACATGACCTTGGCGTAACCATCGGAACCACCCGCCTCCTCTGTAAACTCCAGCTCGAGGAACTCGGCGCCCATACTTTGCACCTGTTCTTTCACCTCGGGACGAGTATCGAAAGCGCGAACCACGGCGCCGAGGCTGCCGGCGGTGCCGATGGCGGCCAGCCCCGCGACGCCGGCGCCGATCACCATCACCTTCGCCGGCGGCACCTTACCCGCCGCGGTAATCTGGCCGGTAAAGAAGCGACCGAATTCATGGGCGGCCTCAACGATGGCGCGGTAGCCGGCTATATTGGCCATCGAGCTCAGAGCATCTAGCGACTGCGCGCGCGAAATACGCGGCACGGCGTCCATCGCCATGACGGTGACGTTTTTGGCGCGCAGGGCCGTCAGCAGGTCGGCATTTTGCGCGGGCCAAATAAAACTTATCAACGTCGTGCCGCTTTTCAGCAGGGCAATTTCATCCTCGGTCGGCGCATTGACTTTAAGAATGATATCGGACTGCCAAACTTCAGAGGTATTTGTCAACGTCGCACCCGCCGCAACAAACGCGGCATCCTCGAAACTCGCCAATGTCCCGGCGCCGTTTTCCACCGCGACACTAAAACCCAGCTTAAGCAATTGCTCGACGGTTTTAGGCGTGGCGGCGACCCGGGCTTCGTTGGCAACGCGTTCTTTTGGTACACCAATACGCATAGCTTTCCCTTATTATTCAGTTCTTTTGTAAATGACAGGTTGCCGGTGCCGGAACGCGCGGCATCACGGGCCGCCGCCCGGGAAATCCAGCAGGCGTCAACTACTAACCTACTTAAATTAAGATAAGCGGTCTATGTTTTGTGCCGGTTAATTACGTTTTGGGATAAAAATCCCGCCGCATGCAGGTCGTTAAAAGCAAATGTTGTCAATCGTCACATGAAATGCTGAGACAGTTGCCATTATTACATGCCATAATCGGCGCCTATTCTGTTATACATCAACAGTTCAGCACATTTTGCGTGAAAGCGTTTGTCGAAAGGATTTTTTATGAAGCTGAAGAAGACACTATTGACATCGGCGTTAATGACTTTACTGACCTTTACCGCGCAAGCGGCGCAGGAGCTTTCGCCGGAAAAGGCCGCCAGTTTGCAGCCTTTTGAACGTATTAATATCACCGGTCGGTTTAACGCCATTAACGATGCCGCCGCCGCGGTTTCGCGCCGCGCGGACCAGGTTGGCGCCGCGGCGTTTTACGTGGTCAATATCAATGACGCCAACAACAGCGGCAACTGGCGCGTCACCGCCGATCTGTATCGTCAAGATGCGCCCGCCGCCTCCACCGAGACGCAGTACCGGGTATTCAATGGCGTCAAAGAACTACCGCGCACCGAGGCCAATTTACTGGAGCCTTATGATACCGTATCGGTTAACGGTTTTTATCGCAACCAGCCGGAAATCAATGACGCCATTTCCAAAGCGGCGAAAGCCAAAGGCGCCGACTCCTACTATATTGTGCGCCAGATAAACGCCAATCAGGGCGGAAACCAGTTTGCCACCGCCTTCATTTATCGAGCGGATGCGCCGAAGCGCGTAGTGCAGAGCCCGGACAAGATCCCGGCCAACTCAGAAGCCGGTAAAGCGGCGCTGGCCGCCGGGGGTGCTGCGGCCGCCAATGTGGAAATTCCAGGCGTCGCTTCCTCAGAGTCCCCCAGCAGTAAAGTAGGCCGCTTCTTTGAAACGCAATCCACCCGCGGCACGCGTTACACCGTCACATTACCTGACGGCACCAAGATTCAAGAAGTTAACAACATCACCGCGGCGCAAATGGTTCCGTTTGACTCCATCAGCTTTACCGGCCATTTCAATAGCTCAACTGATATTTCAACCGAAACCGCGCGACGTGCGGCGAAGAAAGGCGCCAAGTTTTATCACATTACGCGCCAGTGGCAGCAGAACCAGAGCGGCAGTAACCTGACCATCAGCGCCGACCTGTTTAAATAAGGGCGCGCGTAGCCTGAGTGCCTGCCGTGTAGAGGTAATTTCACCGCCGATGTGCCGCGCGCGCCAGGCGCCGGGGGTTATTGTGGCCCTGGCCCCTGGCACACGAAGACATTAGTCAGATCAAGGCGCGCGTTTCAGGCCGAGGTGGCGGCGTTAGGGATAGGCAGACGGATAAGCAGCCGCTCATCTTGTTGGGTGAGTTGCAGCGGTGGGCCAAGTTCCTGGCGGATCTGCGCCAGTTGCTCCCCTTCGAGCGCGTAAGGCAGTTGAATATCAAAGCGGGTCAGCCCCTGCTGGCCGGCAAGCGTGATCAGCCGGATAATATTCGTTTCATCATTCACCTGGGTTGAAAGAACCTGCAACGCCAACGCTTTCAGCTTCTCCTGATCGGTCTGGCTACTCGCCGCGGCCTGGCGCGTGACCATGCCGAAAATGGGAATAACGCCGTATATCGCGTCGATGAAACTCCAGCGTTTCTTACAGCTCGCGGAGAGATAATCCGTGTAATCGAAGCAAAAGGTTTCACCCTGCTCGGCATTTGCAAACTGAGGTTTGCTCATCTCGCCCGTTCCTCTCTAAACCGTTTGGCGCCGCTCGCCTTTCGCCCGTTTCGCACTATATCATAACGGTCGGGATAATAGGTGCTAAGCCGCATCGGCAAGTGCTAAAAGTTGACCTGGTCACGCGCAATCGCCCCCTCTTTGTCAACATTTGCGGCCGGGATCTCACCTTTATTGCTGTTAACAAATCATTTATCCCGGCACGTGGCGTCGAGGCGCGAGTGGCGGTATGCTCTGGGCGGGGATGTTGGCGTTGGAAGGCGGTAAAGTCCATTGATGAACAAGATCGTATATGTAGAAGACGATAGCGAAGTCGGCACTCTGATAGCCGCCTGGCTGGGTAAGCACGACTTCGAGGTGATAGTGGAGCCGCGCGGCGACCGGGCGCTGGAGGTTATCGAGGCGCACGCGCCCGATCTGGTGCTGCTGGATATCCTGTTGCCCGGCAAAGACGGTATGACGCTGTGCCGGGATTTACGTCCCCGCTATGCGGGCCCTATCGTCTTGTTGACCTCGCTGGACAGCGATATGAATCATGTGCTGGCGCTGGAGATGGGCGCCAACGATTATATTCTTAAAACGACGCCGCCCGCGGTGTTGCTGGCCCGCGTACGGCTGCATTTGCGCCAGAATAGCGGCGCCGCGCGCGCGCCTGCGTCCGCCGCCGCCGCGAGCACCGCCAGCGTGCTGCACTTTGGTCAACTGAGTATCGACGCCATCAATCGTCAGGTGATCCTCGACGGCCACACCGTTTTGCTCTCCACGGCGGACTTTGAACTGCTCTGGGAGCTCGCCTGCCATGCCGGACAGATAATGGATCGCGAGGCGCTGCTGAAAAAGCTGCGCGGCGTCAGTTATGACGGCCTGGACCGCAGCATCGACGTGGCGATATCCCGTCTGCGTAAAAAGCTCGACGACAGCGCTCTTGAGCCGTTTCGTATCAAAACCATCCGCAATAAAGGCTATTTGTTTGCCCCCAACGCCTGGGAGCGCGCCCGGCCATGAGAAAGCTCTTTATCCAGTTCTACCTGCTTTTGTTCGTTTGCTTTCTGGTCATGACGCTATTGGTGGGACTGGTCTACAAAGTCACCGCCGAGCGCGCCGGCCGCAAATCCCTTGATGATTTGATGAAAAGTTCGCTTTATCTGATGAAAAGTGAACTGCGCGCCATCCCGCCGCGCGACTGGAACAAAACCATCAACCGTCTTGATCTCAATCTGTCGTTTAAGTTGCATATCGAGCCGATGAAAAAATTCCGTCTGCGGCCGGATTCCGACCGGCGTTTACGGCGTGGCGAAATCCTCGCCCTTGATGACGAATACACCTTTATCCAGCGTATTCCGCGCAGTAATTACGTGCTGGCGGTCGGGCCGATCCCCTATTTATTCTTTCTGCACGAGATGCGCCTGCTGGATTTGGCGCTACTGGTCATGATAGGCCTGTCGCTGGCCTTTCCGGTATTCGTCTGGATGCGCCCGCACTGGCAGGACATGCTGAAGCTGGAGCTGGCCGCGCAGCGTCTCGGCCAGGGCCATCTCAATGAGCGTACCCATTTTGATAGCGCTTCCAGTCTCTATCGGCTGGGTATCGCTTTCAACCAAATGGCGGATAGCGTCAACACGCTCATCGCCAGTAAAAAACGGCTTATCGACGGCATCGCCCACGAGCTGCGAACGCCGCTGGTACGCTTGCGCTACCGGCTGGCGATGAGCGAAGGCGTGGCCCCGGATGAGCAAGAACGTCTGAATCATGACATTGCCCAGTTGGAGGGGCTTATCGATGAGCTGTTGACGTTCGCCCGGCTCGACCGGCCGCAGGTGGTGCTTAATCTGACCGCCTTTGATCTACCGCGCTGGCTCGGCGAGAAAATCGAGGATATGCGCACCCTGCATCCGGAGCGCGCTATTGCACAGGAGGTCCCCGCCGAGGGCGATTTCGGTCCCCTGGATGAACGGCTTACCGAACGGGTGCTGGATAATCTGGTAAATAACGCGCTGCGCTACAGCCGTCAAAGCATCAGCATCCGTCTCGGCCAGCAGGGCGACTGGGGATATCTGCAGGTCGATGATGACGGCCCGGGGATCCCGGCGGCAGAACGCGAACGGATTTTCGAGCCCTTTGTGCGCCTGGATCCCAGCCGCGATCGCACCACCGGCGGCTGCGGCCTGGGATTGGCCATCGTTCACTCCATCGCCCTCGCCTATGGCGGCGAGATTAGCGTCGGCGAAAGCCATCTGGGCGGCGCGCGTTTTCTGTTCCGCTGGCCGCTCAAACCGGCGGCCGCTTACCCACACGGTTAGTCTGCCCGCGCTGCTCTGGGGATGCGTTGTTGGAGCGCTTGCGCCGGACGAGGGTTAACAATGATGCCAATCTATAGTATGTTGTAACTAATATCCGTTATGACGGTGAGCCCACGGGAGCATGCTTCCCCTCAGCCGGCGGCCGAGGCGCGGCGGCAGCGGAAGGTGACGTCGGATATGACTGCCTAACCTCAAGGCGTGACCTCCTTGAGTCATAGTGACCCGCAGGTCGTACAAACGGTTACAGAGCGATACCATTCACTTACTTACAACGCGCGCGCCTTCCCCTAAGCTTCCGTCATCGGCCCCGACTCGGGGTTGTCACCGAAACCGCAATGCTGAGGATATGATAATGAAAAAGATTTTCGCACTGATTGTTGCCGCCACCATGGGATTGTCCAGCGCCGCTTTCGCTGCTGATACCACCACCGCACCGGCCGCCGGCAGCACCACCACCCAAACGGCGCCGGCAAAAACCGTGCATCACGTCAAAAAACACAAGAAAGCCAAGAAAACCGCACCGGCACAAACTGCTCAGGCGGCGAAGAAACCCGTTAAGAAACATAAAAAAGTTGCAGCCACCCAGACCGCCCAGGCCGCGAAGAAACACGTGAAAAAACACACCAAAGCCGCGCCGAAAGCCGCTGCCGCCACGCCTGCCGCTTAATTGAGGTAACCCCTGCCGACCGGCGGTTACTCCCCCTCACCGCCGCGCTCGGCCAGGGTCTTCGCGGGCCAGGTCCGCGGAAAATCGCTCTACCGCGACACCCGGAATTCCGGGTGTCGCTTTATTAGGGTCCGGTCTATGCTGCGACGTTATCGCTATGAAATTATTCTGGGCGTCTTGATCCTCTGCGCGCTGATTAGTGCGTCATTCTACCTCTGACTACCCGACAGACGGACAGCCTACGGCTAGCTGCCTTTAGCCAACTGAAACACAACGTTTTTTACTCTCCTTGGTGACTATTATCGGCTATAGTGAGTAAACGCCGCACGGATGAATCTCGAGATAATCATAAGGCACGTCTTTCTATGCGTATTGCGCCATTGCTGGTGTTATTGGTCACGATGATCCCTTTGTCCCGCGCCGCCGCCGCATTAAGCGACGAGCAGCGCACGCTTTTCTTCGGCCACGACCAACGTCAGGCCATTATGGATCCCACCGGTTGGCCGTGGCAGGCTATTGGCCAGGTGGAAACCGCCAGCGGCAATTTGTGTACCGCCACGCTTATCTCTGCGCATCTGGCGTTGACGGCCGGCCATTGTGTGCTGACGCCGCCGGGGAAAATCGACCCCGCCGTTATGTTACGTTTTGTCGCCGACCACCAGCGCTGGCGCTATCAGACCAGCGCGATCGAAACACTGGTCTCCTCTTCGCTAGGCAGACGATTGAAACCCGCCGGGGATGGCTGGGTGGTACCGCCGTCGGCGGCCGGGGAAGATTTTGCGTTAATTCGCCTGAAACAGGCTTTCACGGCATTAAAGCCGCTGCCGCTTTGGGAAGGTGATCGCGAAGAGTTAACCCTTCAGTTGAAACAAGCAGAACGGCACGTTACGCAGGCCGGTTATCCCGAGGATCATCTCGATACGCTCTATCGCCATGAAAACTGTCAGATTACCGGCTGGGCGCAGCGTGCGGTGCTATCGCACCGCTGCGACACGCTGCCTGGCGACAGCGGCTCGCCGCTCATGCTCTATACCTTGACCGGCTGGCGATTGATAGCCATCCAAAGTTCGGCGCCGCTGGCGAAAGACCGCTACCGGGCCGATAACCGCGCGCTGGCGATTACCGCGATTCGCGACCAGCTGACGCAACTCAGCGCCGGGGAGCGGGATACGCCGGCGCCCTAAGCGCCGGCACTTTTCACGCACGGTTTACGGCTGAATAACATCCATGGCCTGCTGAATGCGTTTTTCCGAGACGGGGGCCGGCGTCCCCAACTGTTGGGCAAAAAAACTGACCCGGAGCTCTTCAATCATCCAGCGAATGTCCGCCACAGCCTCCTCTTCTCGTCGGGCGGCCGGGAGTTTGGCCAACCATTGCCGCCACGCCTGCTGCACCGCTTCCACTTTCAGCATCTGTGCGCGGTCCCGATGCGGATCGATGGCCAATTTATCCAGGCGGCGCTCGATGGCGCGCAAATAGCGTAAAATGTCCGCCAGCCGCCGCTCGCCGCTCGCGGTGACAAAGCCGCGGTACACCAGGCCGTCGAGCTGGCTTTTGATATCGGACAGCGCCAGCGCCAGGCTAAGATCGACTTTCCCTTTCAGCCGCTTATTGATGGCGAACACCACGCTTAAAATTTGCTCCACCAGACTGGCGATGTCGACCACCACCGGGTTAAGATGGCCGCGCACATGCTCTTGTAGCCGCAAATAGTCCTGCTCCTGCCACACCAGCCCGCCCTGTTCCGCCATCAGCTTATCCACGCCGCAGCTGATACAATCGTCTATCAGCTCCAGCACCTTGCCGTAAGGATTGAAATAGAGCCCCAGTTTGGCTTTATTGGGCAATTTTTCGTGCAGATATTTGACCGGCGAGGGAATATTGAGCAGCAGCAGGCGGCGTACGCCCTGCCACATGGCCCGCCGCTGCTGCTCTTCGGTCTCAAACAGCCTGATGGCGACGCTTTGCCGCTCGTCCACCAGCGCCGGCCAAGCCATAAGCCGATAGCCGCCCTTTTTCTGCTCAAACCGCTGCGGTAGGGAGCCAAAATGCCAACTTTGCACATTTTCCTGCTCCAGCCCTTCCTCCGCGACCGCCGCCAGGGTCTGCTGAACGCTGTCTTTAAGCTGGGCTTTTAGACTGTCCAGATCTTTGCCCTCGGCCAGGGTTTTTTGTTGCTCGTCCACCACCCGGAAGGTCATTTTCAGATGATCGGGCACCTGGTCCAGTTGCCAGGCCTCTCGCTCGATGGTCACGCCGCTCATGCGCCGCAGTTCGCGCTCCAGGGCGTCCAGCAGCGGCGTGTCGCCGGCCGTCACACGCTCAAGGAAAGCCTCGGCATAATTCGGCGCCGGAACAAAGTTACGCCGTAACGGTTTAGGCAGTGATTTAATCAGCGCAATCACCAACTCCCGCCGTATGCCGGGAATTTGCCAGTCAAATCCCTGCGGCGAAACTTGATTCAGCAGCGGCAGCGGGATATGCACCGTGACGCCGTCGGCATCGCTGCCCGGTTCAAACTGGTAACTCAGCCGCAGTTTTAGGCTGCCCTGGCGCCAAGTATTAGGATAGTCAACCGCGCTGATGGCTTCCGCCCCCGCGCGTACCAGCATGGTTTTTTCAAAATTGAGCCGCTCGGGATCGGCCTTCTGCTCCCGCTGCCACCAGCTATCGAAATGGCGCGCCGATACCACCTCTTCACCGATACGTCCGTCGTAAAACGCGAACAGCGTTTCATCGTCCACCAGAATATCCCGGCGTCGGGATTTATGCTCCAGCTCCTCGACCTCATCGAGCAGCCGCCGGTTGGCGCGGAAAAAGGGATGACGGGTCTGCCAATCCCCTTCCACCAGCGCATGGCGAATAAACAGCGTGCGGCAAAGCGCCGGATCAATGGCGCCATAGTTGACCTTCCGGCCGATGACGATGGGCAGCCCCAGTAGCGTCACCCGCTCCGCGGCCATCACCGCGGCGGCGGCCTTCTCCCAATGGGGTTCGCTGTAACTGCGTTTCACCAGGTGAGGCGCCAGCGGCTCTATCCACTCCGGTTCGATGCGGGCGGCAATCCGGCCCCATAGCCGGCTGGTTTCCACCAGCTCCGCGACCATGGTCCATTTGGGCGGTTTTTTGAACAGCGCAGAGCCGGGATAAAGCGCGAAGCGGGCATTGCGGGTACCGGTGTACTCCGGTTTATCGGTGTCTTTTTGGCCAATATGGGACAATAAGCCGGTCAACAGCGCACTATGCAGCGACCGATAATCGGCAGGTTGGGCATTGATCGGCAGGCCCAAAGTTTTAACGGTCTGGCGCAGTTGGGTATAGACGTCCTGCCATTCCCGCACGCGCAAATAGCTGAGAAAATCCACCCGGCACTGGCGGCGCAACTGGCTGGAGGATAATGCTTTTTGCTGCGTCTGGAGGTAATCCCACAAATTGACAAAAGCGAGAAAATCAGACTCTTTGTCCGCGAAGCGGCGGTGCTTTTCATCCGATGCCTGCTTTTTGTCCATGGGCCGTTCGCGCGGATCCTGGATAGACAGCGCGGCAGCGATGATCATCACCTCACGCACGCAGCCGCCGCTGCGGGCCGCAAGTACCATGCGCGCCAGGCGCGGATCCAGCGGCAACTGGGCCAATTGCCGGCCAAGGGGACTCAGGCGATATCCCTCGGCCGTTTCGCCCTCCAGCGCGCCCAGTTCTTCCAGTAGCCGCACGCCATCCTGGATATGACGTTTATCGGGGGCTTCCACAAACGGAAACATAGCGATATCGCCGAGCCCCAGCGCCGTCATTTGCAGTATGACGGATGCCAAATGGGTGCGCAGTATTTCGGGGTCGGTAAAGGCCGGGCGCGAGAGAAAATCCTGCTCGGAATAGAGGCGGATACAGATACCTTCCGACACGCGGCCGCAGCGGCCTTTTCGCTGATTGGCCGACGCTTGGGAAATCGGCTCGATAGGCAAGCGCTGTACCTTGGTTCGGAAACTGTAACGGCTGATCCGCGCCGTACCGGGGTCAATGACGTATTTGATCCCGGGGACCGTCAGCGACGTTTCTGCCACGTTGGTCGCCAGCACGATGCGCCGCCCGGAATGGGATTGAAACACCCGATTCTGTTCGGCGTTGGATAAGCGCGCGTACAGGGGCAACACCTCGGTATGGGGCAAATTGAGCCGATTGAGGCCGTCGGCGGTATCGCGGATTTCCCGCTCGCCGCTCAAAAAAATCAGAATGTCTCCTGGCCCTTCTTTGCCTAGTTCCTGCACCGCATCGTAGATGCCCTGGGCCTGATCCCCCTCGTCGTCCGCCTGTTCCGCCAGCGGGCGGTAGCGCACCTCCACCGGATAGGTGCGGCCGGAAACTTCAATAATCGGCGCGTGATGAAAGTGGCGCGAGAAGCGCTCCGGATCGATGGTGGCGGAGGTAATGATCACTTTCAAATCGGGTCGACGCGGCAGCAACTGATGCAGATAGCCGAGAATAAAATCGATATTGAGGCTGCGTTCGTGGGCTTCGTCAATAATCAGCGTGTCATACTGCAGCAACAGGCGATCCTGCTGGATCTCCGCGAGCAGTATGCCGTCGGTCATCAGCTTCACCAGCGTGTTGTCGCCAATTTGATCGTTGAACCGCACCTTGTAGCCGACGGCGCCCCCGAGCGGGGTCTCCAGTTCGCCGGCGATACGATCGGCCACGCTGCGCGCCGCCAGCCTTCGCGGCTGCGTATGGCCTATCATGCCGGTAACGCCCCGCCCGAGCGCCAGACAGATTTTTGGCAGCTGCGTGGTTTTACCTGAACCGGTTTCACCCGCCACGATGACCACTTGATGGTCCCGTACCGCCTCAAGAATCGCCTGGCGTTTCTGGCTGACGGGTAAATTCTCCGGGTAAGTGATGACGGGGACCGCCGCGCGGCGGTCCTGCACCCGCTGCCGCGAAGCGGCAATGGCGGTTTCCATTTCCCGCTGCCAGCGTTGCTGCTGCTCGCCGGACAACGGCCGTTTTGCGGCGCCCCGCAGGCGGCGTTTAAGCACCGTTTTGTCGCGGATCATGACATCGTCCAGCGTGGCGGTCAGTGCCGCAAGGGGTGAATTCACGTTGTCTTTCCTCTACCTGCGGCCGGACGTGCGCGTCCGGCCAGCCGTTCTCTGCAACTTATTGGCCCCCATTCTACCATAATCCGGCGCGGCGCCCGAGGGTTCCCTGTGTTGTTCAGT
The DNA here is from genome assembly GCF_000517425.1 of Sodalis praecaptivus. Taxonomy (NCBI): domain Bacteria; kingdom Pseudomonadati; phylum Pseudomonadota; class Gammaproteobacteria; order Enterobacterales; family Bruguierivoracaceae; genus Sodalis; species Sodalis praecaptivus. The sequence continues at coordinate 2,176,442 of NZ_CP006569.1, read as the reverse complement.
ATTTTCGAATGAACAACTCGAATTATTGCGCTTTCACCCCGGCGCTAAGTTGCCTAGAGTAAACGTCAGGTTGTTGAACCCGTCTTGATTAAGGAATACCCATGAGCAAAGTTTTGGTAGTCAAGTCCAGTATTCTGGCCACCTTTTCCCAGTCGAATCCGTTGGCTGACCATTTCATTGAGCAGTGGCGCCAGCAGCATTCAGGCGACGAGATTACCGTGCGCGATTTGGGCGCCGAGCCGGTCCCGGAGCTGGATGGTGAACTGGTCGGAGCGCTGCGTCCTTCCGACGCCACCTTAACCCCGCGTCAGCAGCAGACGCTGGAATTATCCGACGCGCTGATTAATGAATTACAGGCTAATGATGTGCTGGTGTTGACCGCGCCTATGTACAACTTCGCGATCCCCAGCCAGTTGAAAAACTACTTCGATTTGATCGCCCGCGCCGGCGTGACCTTCCGCTACAGCGAACAGGGTCCGGAAGGATTGGTAAAAAACAAACGCGCGCTGATCCTGACAACCCGCGGCGGTATCCATAAAGATACCCCGAGCGATTTGGTGACCCACTATCTGCGCCTATTCCTGGGCTTTATCGGCATCACCGACGTTAGCTTTATTTATGCCGAAGGCGTGGCTTACGGTCCGGACGCGGCCGTAAAGGCGCAGGAAGAGGCAAAAGCGGCTATCGAGGAGTTCGTTACCGCTTAACCCCGTTATGTGACTACCCTCCCTTGGGCCCCGGGCCCGTTTAGCGCCTCTTCGGATGCGCTTTTTTCTTGCCGCTGCACCGGCGGCGCGAGCCGCGCTTATGGCCGCCCATTTCGGGCTTAACGCCTCGTCCCCGCCTCTGCGCCGGCTGATGTCTCGGATGCGGCCCGATCGCGATTTAGCAGCGCCTCGCTTTGCGGGTCGGCCTTTATGAGGATATCGTGCTCGATCTTAACTTTGATGTTAATGGTTATCGGCGCGGTCGGCGTGGCGATTTCAATACGCGGTACGCACTGCGTAAAAAGCAACGGCGACAGTAGCGCAATCAGGCTCTTGCTCCAAGGCATTAAGGCTCCCCTTCGGCAGGCGCTTCGGCGGCCGCCTGTTTTTCCAGTAGTTGTTCCACCCGGCCGCCGAAGCGCAAACTGCGCCACAGCTGCCAGATATTTTCCTGATGCGAGTAATTAAGGCGCACCGCGCGCCGCGCGGAGGCGTGGGCGCCCGTTCCGGCAATGTTGGCATCGAGCGTCAGGTCTCCCGCGCGGCGGAGATTCAACGTGGCGCGTAGCCGGCTGATTTCCATATAGCGCAGCCAATCAACGGCGGCGGCGGTGGCGAAATCGCGGGCGGCGAGCGCGTCGGCGAACTGGGGATCCAGGCGCAATGTCATCAAATTATCGCTGGCAATCCAACCGCGGGGGATAAGCTGGGTCGCATCATCGAGCAACAGCGGCAGCTCGCCGCTTACCCGCCCGGAAATGGTGAACTGTTTGGGTTTTAACGCGGTGATAAGCTCGCTCATTTCCACACCCTGCACCTTCAGCACCGCTGGCGCGTGCTGCGGCAGCCGCAGCGGGGTTAAAGATACCTGGCCGCCAAGGGTTTGCAACGTCATGTGGGTTAAGGTGAGCGGATGGTCGTCATCAAAGGGATAGAAACCTTTCAGGCCGGTATCCAGTTCACGCAAGGCTATAGGGGAGATGATTTCATCGATGTGCAATGCGGCAGGCTGGCGGATCCCCAACTGCCAACGGCTTTGCGCCAGGCGGTAGGATAGCGACAGCCGAACGCCGACCAAACGGCTGTCGCCGTACCAGAGATCCCCCCCGGTCAGCACACCGTGACCGCCGGCGATAAAACCTTGATCCGCCGAGGCGGAAAAGGCGCTCTGCGCATAAAATTCGCCCTGGCGCAGCCGGATGCCCAATGCCGGTTGCAGCAACGGCGCGAACACCCGCAGCGGCTGTTTTGGCCACCAGGCCTGGCCGCGCAGCCGCGCCCCGTCCCAACGCCCGTTCAATTGCACGGGCCCCAACGCGCCCGCCTGTAGCGTTCCACGCCAGCGCCAATCGTCTGGACTACGCCCGCTTAGCGCCAGGGTCAACCGCGGGGCGGGCAGCGCGCCGCCGTGCTGCAACCGCACCTGCGCAGACGACATTTCGAGCGCGCCCGCCAGCGCCGGCGCGTCGTCGCCGCGGCGCCACACGAGCGGCGCGGTCAACCGCAGGCGCGGGGCGCGGGCATCGATAAGACCATAGCGAAAACGATCCATTTCCCCCTGTGCCGCGCTCAGACGCAGAATGTGGTCCTGCCAGGCGCCGCGACCGGCAATGCGCCAGCTCGCGCCAAACGGCCGCAGCTCGCCATTGCCCCACAGCCGCCAGCGCCAATCGCCGGCGTCGGGCCAGAAGTTCACCGCTTTACCGTCCAAATGCAGCGTAAAACGCCCGTGGTTTCCGGCTCTGGCCTGTAAAATGGCCTGTAGCCGGCCGTTCACCCCCGCGGAGGAGAGCTGAACACCGGCTAGGGGCAAACGCGCGCTATCGATGTCAAACATGTCCGACACGCCCCCGACCAGACGCAAAAGCGCGCCGGGCAACAAGGCAAGATACGGGGCGGTCACATCGCCGCGCAATTCGCCGGGGATGGCGGCATCCAGCGAAAGAGCGTTGTCATTTACCCTGCCGTTGAGGCGAAACGGCAGGCGATTATCCGTCAGCCGCAGCGGGCCAGGACCGATATTCAACACCGCGTTGGCGCGCCCACGTAATCCCTGCGTCAGCACGTTGAGCCGCGCGCTGATGCCGAGGCCGGCCAGACCGTCGCGCCAGTCGGTCAGCGTCAGGGCAATTCCCCCCGCCAGCGCCTGGGTGGCGTAAGGCCAACGCCACCGTCCATCGCTCACCACCCACTCTCGTGCGGAAATGCGCCACGGTAGATGCACCAGCGTCATGCCGTTCTGGCTATCGGTAATCGACAGCACACCCTGCTGTTGACGCCAGTTGAGATCAAAGGTGAGCGCGGTACCGTTCGCCAGGGTAAGGCCGCCCTGCACGGCCCCGCGCTCGGGCAGCAGCCGGGCGCCGGGGGCCAGGGTGAGTTTCCCCTGTAACACTACCGGCGCCGGAGCGGGTGCGCCGTTCAGGGACAGACGCTCCAGGGTTAATTGGCGATCGTCAAGGGCCACCTCGGCCGCCAGTTTATCGCTTTGATAAGCGAGCCGGGTGCTTGGCCCCGCATGCGTCAAGGTCAGGCGGCCGGCCCACGCCTGCCAGGGGGTTACCGTCAGCCGGTCGATAAGCACGCTAAATGCCGGCAACCCTTGCCATTGCGCAAGCGGATCCCGTGCGGAGGTCGTTGACGTCGATGGGGCTACGCAGGCGGTGTCTAGACGCAGGTCGATGAGATGCAACCGCCAGGCGCCGGCGCGGCGGGTCAGATCGCCGCCGTCGCTGCGCAGCCAGACGCAATCGGGACGGCTCAAGCGAAAGGCCGGCAGCTGTACGGCGCCCTGCCGCCAACCGGGGCGACCGTCGAGCCGCAATTGCAGATCGTCGGGCAGCGCCCTATTGGCCAGCGTCGGTAACCAGCGCGGCAGGGTGAACCATAGCGCGAGCAGCAGCAGAAAAAGCAGCAATAGCATCAGCGCAACGTTGCGCAAGGGGCGGCGCAAAACGCCGAGCGGTATTAATGTCCGGGGCATGACAGTCCTTGTGGCTGACAGACCCGCCCACAATAACATATCCTACCAGAGGACTATATTGCCGATAACCGACGCCGGATTGTGCCTATAATGGCCATCTGCTACGCTCGCCGGAGTGCCAAGGAGACGAAATAATGAAAGTCGCTGTATACAGTACCAAAAATTACGATCATAAATATTTGTCCCAGGTTAATGAGGCGTTCGGCTTCGAGATGGAATATTTCGATTTTCTGCTAACGCCCCGCACCGTCAAAACTGCCGAGGGCTGCAACGCGGTTTGCCTTTTCGTCAACGACGACGGCGGCCGGGAGGTGCTAGAGCAGTTGGCGGCGTTGGGCATCACCATCCTGGCGCTGCGCTGCGCCGGCTTTAATAATGTCGATCTCGCGGCCGCGCGGGCGTTAGGCATTCAGGTGGTGCGGGTACCCGCCTATTCACCGGAAGCGGTGGCGGAGCATGCGGTGGGCATGATGATGTGTCTTAATCGGCGCATTCACCGGGCCTACCAGCGCACCCGCGATGCCAACTTTTCACTTGAAGGGCTTATTGGTTTCAATATGCATCAACGCACCGCCGGGATTATCGGCACCGGCAAGATAGGTGTCGCCGCAATGCGTATTTTGCGCGGATTCGGCATGCGGCTGCTGGCGTATGATCCCTATCCTAACCCGCAAGCGCTGGAGCTGGGCGCCGAGTATGTGGATTTGCAAAGCCTGTATGCCGCCTCGGACGTCATCTCCCTCCATTGCCCGCTGACCCCGGAAAACCATCATCTGCTCAACCGCGCGGCCTTCGCGCAAATGAAAGATGGCGTCATGATCATCAATACCAGCCGCGGTGGCCTTATCGATTCCCAGGCGGCCATCGAGTCACTCAAAATGCAAAAGATTGGCGCGCTGGGGATGGATGTCTACGAAAACGAGCGCGATCTGTTTTTTGAGGATAAATCCAACGACGTCATACAGGATGATGTTTTCCGGCGGCTATCGGCATGCCATAACGTACTGTTCACTGGCCATCAGGCCTTTTTGACCGAAGAGGCGCTGACGCATATCGGCCAGACCACGCTACAGAATATCCAACGGCTGGCGCGGGGAGAGGAGTGCCCCAACCTCGTAAGCGCGTAACGTCGGTCGCGCATAGCGCCGGCGTAGACGCCCTCAACACGGGCCGGCGGTAAACGCGAGGGCGCCCGGCAGGCGCCCCACTCACCAACGCCGCTTGCCGGCAGGAGAACGGGCATTGTGCGCCCGATTTGCCGGCTCAGCGCGCCGGCAGAGGTCAACGTGCAGGAGACCACTTACCGGCATCGCTTACGGACGATGGCAAAGACGTTGCGCGTCCGCTCAACCGGCTCAGCGCGCCGGCAGGCGGCGGCCGTCGGTGAGCTGGCACATTCCTACGGTGGAGCCATCCAGCTGCAGGGCGGCGGTAAGCGTGCCGCCGACGCCGCTACAGGCGGCCTGTTCCGCCTGGCTCAGCACCGGGCGCGGCATACGTACCGCCGTCCCCTGCTGTTCAGGTTCGTCATTGACACTGGGATCGCTGCTGCACGCCACCAGTAACACGACTGAGGTCGCCAATAACCACCGTGATAACGTCATCAAAGGGCTCCGCAAGGATAAAATAGGAATCGTCTGGAAGAGCCAGTGTAGCGGCAGCGGGCGCTCTCGTCGAGAACCCGCCGATTGACTTTACACTTCATCTGTCTTTCCTCGCGTTTCGTGCATCACACAAAAGCTAAAATCCCCCAGGGTTAGTGCTGCTATACTTGCGGCAATTCATGATAAGCCAATGATTTCCCGGCTATCATCCGCAGCACAGATAAGGGTCCTCATGATCACCACAGACGGGAACAATGCAGTCGCCTCGGTGGCCTACCGCATTAACGAAGTTATCGCCATCTACCCCATCACGCCCAGCTCTACCATGGCCGAGCAGGCCGATGCCTGGTCCGAGACCGGCACGCCCAATATTTGGGGCGACACCCCGCGGGTGGTGGAGATGCAATCCGAAGCCGGCGCCATCGCCACGGTGCACGGCGCGCTTCAAACCGGCGCGCTGTCCACCTCGTTCACGTCGTCGCAGGGATTATTGCTGATGATCCCGACGCTTTATAAGCTGGCCGGCCAGTTGACCCCTTTTGTCCTGCATGTGGCGGCGCGCACCGTTGCGACCCACGCGCTGTCGATTTTTGGCGACCATTCGGACGTCATGGCGGTGCGCCAGACCGGTTGCGCTATGCTGTGCGCCAATAACGTCCAGGAAGCGCAGGACTTCGCGCTGATTGCCCAGGTGGCCAGTCTAAACAGCCGTTTGCCCTTCATCCACTTTTTTGACGGCTTTCGCACCTCCCATGAAATTAACAAAATCGCGCCGCTGTCGGATGACACCTTAAAAGCGCTGCTGCCCCAGGACGCCATCGACGCCCACCGCGCCCGCGCGCTGACGCCGGATAATCCGATGATCCGCGGCACCTCCGCCAATCCCGATACCTATTTCCAGTCACGGGAAGCCACCAACCCCTGGTACAACGACGCCTATCGGCAGGTGGAACAGGCAATGGACGACTTCGCCGCCGCCACCGGCCGGCACTACAAGCCGTTTGAATATTATGGTCATCCGCAGGCCGAGCGGGTCATTGTCGTGATGGGATCCGCCGCCGGTACCTGTGAAGAGGTGATTGATACCCTTCTCACCCGCGGTGAAAAGGTCGGGGTGGTCAAGGTGCGGCTATTCCGCCCCTTCTCCGCCCGTCATTTGCTTGAGGTCATACCGCAGACGGTTAAGGCGATTGCGGTACTGGACCGGACCAAGGAGCCGGGGGCACAGGCGGAACCGCTGTATCTTGATGTGATGACCGCGCTGGCGGAAGCCTACAGCCGGGGCGAACGCGACGCGCTGCCGCGTACCATCGGCGGCCGTTTTGGTCTGTCTTCCAAAGAGTTCGATCCGCCGTGCGTGCTGGCGGTGTTTAACGAGCTGGCGCAGGCGGCGCCGCGGCCGCGTTTTACCGTGGGTATCTATGACGATGTTACCCAGCTCTCGCTGCCGTTGCCCGCGGCGACGCTGCCGCGTCAGTCGCGGCTGGAGGCGCTGTTTTACGGTCTGGGCAGCGATGGCTCGGTGTCGGCGACCAAAAACTCCATCAAGATTATTGGTAACGCCACGCCGCTCTTCGCTCAGGGCTATTTCGTTTACGATTCAAAAAAGGCGGGGGGATTAACCGTTTCCCATCTGCGGGTTAGCGAGAACCCCATTAATTCCGCCTATCTGGTGGGCGAGGCGGATTTTGTCGGCTGCCATCAATCTCAATTTATCGATAAATATCAGATGGTGGAGCGCCTGCGTCACGGCGGTATTTTCCTGATGAATACCCCCTACGGCGCCGATGAAATCTGGCCGCGCCTGCCGCAAGAGGTACAGGCGCTGCTCAATGAGCGCCAGGCGCGTTTTTATGTCATTAATGCCCAGCAGATTGCCCGCGAATGCCGGCTGGGGGCGCGAATTAACACCGTCATGCAGATGGCGTTCTTCCAGCTGTCCGGTATTTTACCGCCGGACACGGCGTTAAGCGCCCTGCAACAGGCGGTGGCCAAAAGCTACAGCAGCAAGGGACAAGAACTGGTGGAGCGCAACTGGCAGGCGCTGGCGGCGACCCGCGAGGCGCTGTTTAATGTGGTGCTGCAACCGGTCGACGGGGCAAGCCCCGTGCGCCCACCGGTCGTCTCCGATGCGGCGCCGGATTTCGTCAAAGTGGTGACCGCCGCCATGCTCGCAGGTAAGGGCGACGCCCTGCCCGTTTCGGCGTTGCCGCCGGACGGCAGCTGGCCGATGGGCACCACGCGCTGGGAAAAGCGCAACATCGCCGAAGACATTCCGCTGTGGGAACCGTCGCTGTGTACCCAATGCAACCACTGTGTCGCCGCCTGTCCCCACGCCGCGATCCGCGCCAAAGTCGTCCCGCCACAGGCGCTGGCGAACGCGCCGGCGGGTCTGGCGTCTCTTGAGGTTAAGGCGCGCGATATGCGCGGCCAGAAGTATGTGTTGCAGGTGGCGCCGGAAGATTGCACCGGCTGCAATCTGTGCGTTGAGGTTTGTCCAGCCAAAGACCGGCAAAACCCGGAAATCAAAGCGATTAACATGGCATCGCGTCTGGCGCACGTGGAAGAGGAGAAGGTGCATTATGATTTCTTCCTCAACCTGCCTGAAATCGACACCCGCACGCTTGAGCGCATCGATATCCGCACCTCGCAGCTGATTACCCCGCTGTTTGAATACTCCGGCGCCTGCTCCGGCTGTGGTGAAACCCCGTATATCAAGCTGCTGACCCAGCTGTATGGCGACCGGTTGCTTATCGCCAACGCCACCGGCTGCTCGTCCATTTATGGCGGCAACCTGCCCACCACGCCCTATACCACTAACGCCGACGGCCGCGGTCCGGCCTGGGCCAACTCGCTGTTCGAGGACAATGCGGAATTCGGTCTGGGCTTTCGTCTAACGGTGGATAGCCATCGCCAGCGGGTGTTGCGTCTGCTGGACAAGCACGCCGGGTCGTTACCTGATGCGCTGGTGGCGGGCCTGCGCGCCGCCGAGGCGCCGGTGGAAGAACGCCGGCGGCAGATCGGCGAATTGCGCCGTCTGCTGGGCAATGCGGCGGAGGCCACGGCGCGTCAGCTGGCGCGGGACGCCGATTACCTGGTGGATAAGTCCATCTGGCTTATCGGCGGCGACGGCTGGGCCTACGATATCGGCTTTGGCGGTTTGGATCATGTGATGAGCCTGACCGAAAACGTCAATGTGCTGGTCCTGGATACCCAATGCTATTCCAATACCGGCGGACAACAGTCCAAAGCCACGCCCCTCGGCGCGGTGACCAAATTCGGTGAACAGGGCAAGCGTAAGGCGCGTAAAGATCTTGGCGTTAGCATGATGATGTACGGTCATGTCTATGTGGCACAGATTTCCCTCGGCGCGCAGTTGAATCAGACGGTGAAAGCCATACAGGAAGCGGAGGCCTATCCAGGGCCGTCCCTGATCATCGCCTATAGCCCCTGCGAAGAGCATGGTTATGATTTGGCGCTGAGCCACGACCAGATGCGCCAACTGACCGCCACCGGCTTCTGGCCACTGTATCGCTTCGACCCACGTCGCAGCGAAGAGGGCAAACTACCGCTGGCGCTGGACTCCCGTCCCCCCTCCAGCGATCTGTCCGCCACGCTGCTTAACGAACAGCGGTTCCGTCGGCTGAATACCCAACAGCCGGACGTCGCCAGCGCCCTGTATCAGGCGGCGGAAAAAGAACTGAAGCAGAAATATGATTTCCTGGCGCGGATGGCCGGTAAGGCGGAAACCGCCGGTTGACGCCTACGCATTCCCCTGGGTAATGCATTTCACAGGGTGGGGCCGCCGCGGCCTCCCCCGGCAAATGCGGACATTAAAATTCGATAAACACGTTTAGCACGTTCGAAGCTGACTGCCCCTAGCCAGACTCTACGGGTACGTTTAGCGCCACTCGACCGGCATGACCTGCTTTAACACCTCTGGAAAATGCGTCGTCCCGTAACCCAACATCTCACTGGCCACGACGGCGGCGCAGGTGGCTTCACCCTGGCGGCCAAGCAGAGCGTTTTTCCACACGGTGAAGTCGCGTGCGGCGTGAGCGATGCGGCTTTGCAGCGTACAGGCCCGATCCAAGAAGGCGCAGGCGAGACTGCGTAATGCATAAGGCGAATCCTCCTCGGTTCCGAATAGGCTGTTCGAGGCACATTTGGCAAACAGCGCGGCTAGGCAAAACATCACCTGCCCCCGCTCAGCAGGTGAACGGTCAACCAACAGCGCCAACTGCATCAGCCGTGCATAAAAACCCTCATCAAGCGTACAGTTGCCGTCGCTGTCGAACCGATAAACCCTGTTCGCCCATAAGCCGTGCATCAGCAACTGCTTCTCAGGACTCACCAGTTTAATGTTTGAGTACGCCTGTTTCGTCGTTTCCACAAACAGCTGCTGGGTGGCGGCACTCAGATTTAAGCGGGCCAACACCTCAATAATATGTTTTTCGCTAAGCCGGCGCAGATAACCCGACTGGAACAGCGGAAAGCGCTCTTGGCGCAAGGTTTCCCAGCAATACTCCTGCCGGTTCACGGGGACGCCATCGCGGTAAAGGTAATCATGCCGGCCGTCCGCAGCGCGATGATCGCTACCGAGTAAGCTTTCAAGCCCCTCCTGCGATAACAACAGGGCGTAGGCGGAGCGTTTGCCGGCGAGGAGAACATAATTGGCCGCGCTTTTATCCTGCCAGTTGGGCACATGTTTCGCACGATCACCAAATTCCGCCTTCAAGGCATAAGGCGCTATCCGGCGATGGGTGAGATAACGCGCATACAGCGTTTTCGCCTGCTGCACCGTCGCTGACGCGCGGCGAGCAAAGATGGCCTGGGCAATCGTCTGGATAAAGGCGACGCTATGGATAACCATACTCTCCGGGTAACGGCTGAAGGTGTCGAGTATGACGCGCAGCACCTCTTCGTGTTGCCGGCGCATAATTTTCGTGTCGAAGATGCTGATAAAGCGCGAGCCGATTTCCTGTAACCAGCGGGCAATATCCGGTTCATCATAATAAGGCGCGCTGGACAGTTTATCTAATAGCGCGGGGGCGACGGTGGTCAGGGAAAGGTCGGTTTGCTGTAGTGAAACCATTATCCGCCGCATTAAGGTGATTTTCAGCGGCTGATAAACCGTGCTGATACTGTCAATAGCCTGCAACACGCCACCGCCTTTGGCGTAATTGCTTGGATTAAGATAATTATCGACGGCGTTTTGACTCCATCCGGCTGACAGATCCAGTTTGAGGTCCCCTTCAATAATGGCCCCTTGGAAATTCATATTGCACATGCCGCCGGGAGAAATATGCGCGCCGCTTAGATTGGCGTTGCGCAAACAGGTGCCGCGAAAATGGGTAGTGCGCAAATCCGCATTGCGCAGATTGGCATATCTGAGGCAGGCGCCGCTTAAATCGACCTTTTTAAGGTAGGCGTCGCTGAGATCGACATGCCGCAACTTGGCACGGTAAAAGCTGGTGAGTTTAAAGTTGGCATTACGTAGTTTAGCGAAATCCAATACGGCATAGTTCAGTTGCGCTTGATTTAAATCAGCATGCTGTAAATCCGCTCGACGTAACAGGGCCTTGTCCAATCGCGCGCGATACAGCGATGCGTGGCGCAATTTGGCCCGCCGCAAGTTACAGCTGGCGAGATTCGCGTGGCTTAGATCGCTCTGGCACAATAATACGGCCGTCATAGTGACCCGGTTAAATTCGCTTTTCCGTAGATTCGCGCCGGTAAGATTTAATCTCCGCGGCAGGATCATATCACTCATAATAAGATGGGGGAGATCCAACGCGCCGATATGTCGGTTACTGGCCGCCATGAGATTTTTCAACACCCACCATTTGGCCTTTTGCCACTTGGCTTTATACGGTTTGCTCGAGGCGTCAGGAACGGTGCGGCTTAATATCATCCTGGCCGTGGTTTTAGCGCCTTCGGCAAGTGCAGGGTCTGCACCTGCACGATCCGATGGATGAGTCACTGCTCTGAACATAGTCCCCCTCCGCGTTGGCTCGAATAAGTCGCTCTCCTACTCTGTTACGCGATGCGCCCCGCCTGGTGCGTCACCCCGCCGCGTTGCCTGATACGCCTCGCCTCTGAATGAACGGCATCCCAGGGGGGATCCGTTTCACTACCATAGCGATTAAGTGGAAGAGACGAAATATCTCTGCGGCAGCGAAATTGCAGTTTTAGCCGATTTAAGCGGGCAAAGAATTGCTGAGTCGCCGTTAATCCCCAACCCGGATAGCGCGAGAAACGGGTCGCGCGCGGTCTGGCGGCGAGACAGCAACGCGCATACCCCTCTTTACTGCGCCCCGTCCCACCAGGGCCAGGGAAAGAGCGCACCTTGATTGGCCACCGCGAGAAAGTGGGTAAAACCGCCGGCGGCTGCATTTTTTGTCTGTCGATGCTGGCATTATCGCGTACAATCCGTACCATACGTCGGTAATGCCGCCCCGGGAAAACCTCTGGCGCGCGCAACGTCATCACGTTATGAGGAAGGCAGAGAACGCCGTGGTCATGCAAAAGCAGCAATACAACATTAATAAACTTCAAAAACGCCTGCGGCGCCACGTAGGCCAGGCGATTGCCGATTACGCCATGATTGAGGAAGGGGATCGCATCATGGTCTGCCTGTCCGGCGGCAAGGACAGCTACACCCTGCTCGAAATCCTGCGCAATTTGCAGCAAAGCGCGCCGGTCAATTTTTCCCTGGTTGCCGTCAATCTGGACCAGAAACAGCCCGGCTTTCCGGCGCATGTGCTGCCCGAGTATCTCGCGTCACAGGGCGTCGAATATCATATCGTTACCGAAGATACCTACCGTATCGTCAAGGACAAAATCCCCGAGGGTAAAACCACCTGCTCGCTCTGCTCACGCCTGCGCCGGGGCATTCTTTACCGCACCGCCACGGAATTGGGTGCGACGCGCATCGCGCTCGGCCACCATCGCGACGATATTCTGCAAACCCTGTTTCTAAATATGTTTTACGGCGGCAAACTCAAAGGGATGCCGCCCAAGCTTATGAGCGACGACGGCAAGCATATCGTCATCCGGCCCCTGGCCTACTGCCGCGAAAAAGACATTGCCCGCTTCGCGCAGGCGCGCCAATTTCCGATTATTCCCTGCAACCTGTGCGGTTCGCAGCCCAATCTCCAACGCCAGGTCATCGGCGATATGTTGCGCGACTGGGACAAACGCTACCCGGGGCGGAGCGAGACGCTGTTCCGCGCCATGCAAAACGTGGTGCCGTCACATCTTAGCGACACGCAACTATTCGATTTTAAGGGCCTGACGCAGGGCAGCCCCGTGGCGGGTGGCGGCGATATCGCCTTCGATCGCGAAACCTTTCCCCTACAGCCCGCGGGCTGGCAAGACCTGCTGGAGGACGACACGCCGCCGGTTCCTGACGGCCGACTGGACATCGTGGAGCTGCGCTAACGGGCCCGGCGCTTTCGCGGTGAACGCGCGCGCGGCGCTGGCGAAGCCGGATAAATCGCCTGCAGCCCAATTCTCAACGCCGCGCAGGCTGACAGCCCCCTATGCCAACGCACACCCTACCCGGTCTCGCTTAGCCGTGCCTCACGCGGTACGGCGCGATTTTCACCGCGCTTTACCCTCGCTGACGGCTTTATAGCAGATGCGGCGGCGGATCATTAATCGGGTGCGGATCGGGATTATAGGGCGGCTCCAGCGGCGGTTCGGGGATAGGCGTCGGGATCGGCGGCGGATCGGTGGGAATTGGATCGTTGGGTATCGGATCGGTCGGAATGCTCATTCGGTAGCGGACTGCTGCGCTGCAAGCAGCGTGAGACTCGGTCATCATAATGCTTCCCCTCTCTGATAGGCGTCACCGGGTTGACACGCCATCACGCGTGGCGTGGCGCTTATGGCCGCTGTGCACCGGCCTGCCGCCATGGCCTTCACGGCGTGCTTTGTTAAAGCGTAGTAAGCATTACGCGTCACAACAAGCGGGGTTTGGCCGCACCGGTCGCCATTATCGCCTTTGGCTCTCATGGGCGGGCAGCAGGGATAAAAAAAATGCCGGGCTATTCACCCGGCATCATCTGAATTAAATATGCTATGCAATAATTCAAAAAAGGAAGTAAGACAATATGGAGCGCAACGCCCATCGCTTGACGTTGCATTCACCTGCGAAAGTGATCATGCCTCATATTGCGGCCACTATTATTGATATTGCTCAATTTTAGGGCCAAAAAGACGCAGCTTCCGCCTGCGGCGCCCCCGCGGTTACAACCATCTACGCTGTTTTAACCACCACGCAACGCCGGCGATCACTATCACTAACACCAGGCAAAACAGCGCAAAGCCGTAGCGTTCGCTATTGCCCGGAATGCCGCCTAAATTCACGCCGAACAGGCCGGTCAGAAACGTGGTCGGTAAAAATATCATTGCCATAAGCGACATGGTATAGCTGCGTCGATTAATGGCTTCCGCCATCAGCGAATTGATCTCATCGGCGACCACCGCCGTGCGGGCGATGGCGCCGTCGATGTCGTCCAGCCCGCGCCCCAAACGATCGGCAATGTCCTGCATGCGCCGGCGATCATCGTCCGTCATCCAGGGGAGATGCTCGCTGGCCAAACGCGAAAACACGTCGCGCTGCGGCGTCATATAACGCCGTAGGACAATAAGCTGCTTACGTAAATGGGATAGCTGGCCGCGGGGCGGAATCTGCTGATCCAGCAGATCGTTCTCCAGGGCGATAATCTTGTCATGCAGATCTTCGATGAATTCGCTGGTATGGTCGGTAAGCGCGTCGCTCATCGCCACCAGCCAGCTGCCGCTATCCTCCGGCCCCTGCTTTTTCTGCAAATCGTCGAGTATCTCCTCCACCGCCTGAATCGGCTGGCGGCGCGTGGTGACTATCAACCGGCCGGTGATATAGATGCGCAGCACAATCAGCTCGTCGGCGTGGGAATCGTTGGCGAAATTGATGCTGCGCAGCACCACCAGCGCGCCTTCACCCAGGCGGGTAACGCGCGGACGGGTGCTGTTGCCGGCCAGGGCTTCGCGCACGGGATCGGGGATCAGGGGCGAACGGCTGAGCCACTCGGCGCTGCCCTGGTGCTCCACGTCCAAATGCAGCCAGCAGGTCCCGCCGCACTCCGCGATCGCGCGATCCTCAATCGGGATCACCCCACCCTGACCGTCAAGCTGCCCGGCGTAAACGATTTCAGAAAAATTAAGCGTGTTCCCCTCTAACAGATCCAACATCCAGCACCTTTGTTAACCATGAGTAGGCACCAGTATAACCGTTTTCACCGGGGTGCGATCAGGAGGATGCCGTGGCCTCTCGCCCCGTCAACTCACGCAGACAGTCCTGCGCCGCCGGCAGCAGCGGCGCGCCGATACCGCTGCGGGCCAGCGCCGCCGGACTGCCGTAAAAACCGCCGGCGGAAATTTTGATCTCGCCGGCCAAACGCACGGCGAAAATGATCAGTTGGACCTCCTCTCCCGCCGCGCACCACTCTTCACCCTCCCCCGGCTGGCACGCCGGCAGCGTCACGCGGCGCCAGGCCAGCGGGCTGCGAATACGCTGCGCATCCAGCAGCAGCGGGCCGCTTAACTGTAAATCCGGCGGCAGGTGGGTTATCGCGGTACCGCGAATATTGAGATAACCGTTGACCTTTAGCCCGACGGGCAGCGTGGACAGCGGCGTACTTTCCAAATCAAGGGAATCCTCGAAATGGCTGTGGGCCGCTAGCTCGCGCAGCGGCGTATTTTCGAGAAACAACGGCCCCCCGACGGTCAACCCCGGCGGCAATGCCGTTATCGAGGTATCTTTTAAATCCAGCACCTCCCCCACGCTGAGCATGGCGGGCAGTTCCCCAAGTGGACAGCCGGTCAGCAGCAAAGAGCCGGCGACCACCAGACGATCCGGCAGCAGGGAGATCCCGCTGCCGCGCAAATCCAGGTGGCCTCTCACCACTAAAATCCCGTCGGGGGTGAAAAAGAAGCGCACTTTCCTGGCGCCCATCAGGTCAATCAGCGCCGGTAATCGCTTATCCATCGCAAACCTCCCCGCGCTTACGCTGCCGCACGTCCAGCGGTCCGTTTATCCCCAGGGGCCCATATGTCCGCGCAAAGCGGCGGCGTAGCGGCAAACGCTCGCCTGCCGGCGGCGACCCGGATCGGCGCCGTGTCCTGCGCCGTGCATGCGCCAGCGTCGCCAGAGGCAGGATGTTACCCTCGCCAGCGCGCAAGTGGACTGACCAAAAAGTACAGCGGCTAACATAGTCAAAATCGGTTGCAATCGCCATGGCAGCTTACTCCTGAAATGTCACAATGGGACCGTAATAACAGGCCGGAGCGCGAGCGGGCAGCGGGGCACCGCGTCGCGCGGGTAAAATGCGTTTCCGCCACGCTGGTGGGCGCACCGGACGGCACAGTTAAAATAATTGATTGAAAGTCGTCGCTCGTTTAATAGAATAATCACGGTGATTGACTATCGCCTCGAGCTCAATTAACCCTTATTATTAAATATGTAAATTAGTATTTATGTAATTTTATTTATTTAATTACTCGCACCTGAATGTTATCGTTTACGACAGCAATATAGCCATTGAAACGATAAAGCCCGATGAAATTAATGAAACTTTTTGAAACTGTCAAGGGTATGGCAAGGGATAATCTCTTCGCCTAATAACATTATTACTAGAAACTGTTTAATCGGTGGTCCCATTTATGACGGAACAATTTAATGAACGTTTAAAAGAAGCCCTTTTTGCCCGCGGATTTAACGCCGCCGAACTGGCACGAATAATCGGCGTATCTAATGGTTATATGTCTAATTTATTATCCGGCTATATTGCTCGCCCCCACAAGCATCTCATTAGCATTGCAGAAGCGCTGCGGGTGCGGCCGGAGTGGCTGCTTAACGGCTACGGCGACCCCAATCTTGATGATAATAAGCATTTGGTTGAAGTGCCGTTGTATAAATTTGTACACAATGATCAGAAAAAACGTTATATAAAAATCATTCAATTGCCGGAGATAGCGCTGCTGCCCCATTCCGACGGTCTTTATGGGGTGCAAATACCGCCAAACGAAATATTTGCGAATTCAACCTTAGCCGTGATTAATGAAAAACTCAAAGGCAGCGGACTCTTTTTGTTGCGCTGCGGCGGTGCGCTAACTCTCTCAATGCGTATTGATGATATTACCTCCATTCGCTGGATTCATCATACGCCCCAACCGCCGGATATGAACAATTGTGCGGTTCTGGGTAGAATTGTGGCTTTTTTTGATTATATTGAATAAAGGAGTGGGCGAAATGATTTTAGAAAAAATAACTAACAATAATATTAGTTACCGGGTAAAAAAAGGAGGCCATATATTTCGCGATAGTGCCGACAGCCTGGTCAGAAATCATCTCATCGATTTTTTTTCCGCCCACGATCGCCATACTATTCTCGTCTCCTGCTCCTTGAGCCCGCTGGATTTAAACCGCTACAAAGAGTTCACCATTTTCATCGTGCTGCTTACGCTGTTCGTATCGTCGCTGCTTATCGCCATTCCCCTTTCGCCCAATACCATTTCGGTGTTTAGCGGGCTACAGCCCGGCGGCATTCTGATCTTTCCCCTCTCCTTCGCCTTTTTGGATACCATCAACGAAATCTTCGGCCGCAAACATGCACGCAACACGGTACTGATTTGCGCATGCGCGCTACTGCTGGCCGCGGGAGGGATTTGGCTTAGCCTGCAATTGCCGGGGGAAAACCCCGAGCAGACAAAGCATTATCAAGCGACGTTCAGCCCGCTGCCCTGGCTGTTTTTTATCAATTTCATCTGCCTGCTGACGGCGGATAATGCTAACAACTATATCTATTCGCGCTTTAAAGAGCTGTGCAACGGCCATTATCTGGTGTTCCGCTGCCTGGTCTCCACGCTCATCGGGCAGTTTCTCTACTCGCTGATTTGGATCCTGATGTTCTTTACCACCCGCATGCCCCTGGGGGATATGCTGCACTACGTCCTTTCAAACTACCTGTTCAAAGTGGTCTATTCGCTGCTGGTCTGCATTCCCATTACGTTCATCCTTGTCTCAGGCATCCGTCGCGAACTGTTCAAATAGCCATGGCCGCAGCCAGCCTGAAAGGACGCATGACGCCCCCTCTCCACCTGTGGCCAGCCCACATTATCAGCCGCGCTCGGCGACAGATAGGGTAATTGATACGGAATTCACGCGCAAAATGATGGCTGAATACCGCTGAACACATCGCCCACCGCGTCAGCCGATAGGAGCCACGAGAGACAGCCACCGCGGCAACAGCATGCCGCGCAGAGGCTGCGGCTCGCGGCCGGTTGATGGGATAGCTTCGCGCGCGGCGCGCAGGCTGCCACCCACGCCGCGCGCGCGGCCAGCCGGCGGCAACGGGCCGCTTAATGTTTCAACACATACAGCGTCTGACTGTAGGCCACGTCTTCCGGGTTGTTAATGGGATACCCTTTCAGCCAAGGCTTGATCAACCGGCCATTGGTGAATTGATAGAGGGGCGCAATAGGCGCCTCATCGGCAATGATGGCCTCCGCTTTGTTATAATCCTCGCTCAGCCGCTGCGGATGTGTTTCCCGGCTGGCCTGTTGCAATAGCTGATCGTAGGCGGGATCGCTGAATTTGGCGATATTGCCGCTGTGGGTGGAGGTCAACAACGATAAGAAGGTCGAGGGCTCATTGTAATCGCCAATCCACGAAGCGCGCACCACATCAAAGTTGCCGGTGTTGCGGCTATCAATATAGGTTTTCCATTCTTGATTGACCAATTTGACATTCACGCCCAGCGTTTTTTTCCACATCGACGCCACCGCAATGGCAATCTTCTGGTTACTTTCCGAGGTGTTATACAACAGGGTAAGCGTCAGCGGCTTATTCGGCCCGTAACCGGCTGCCTGCATCAGGGCCTGCGCCTGGGCGTCTAGCTCCTGCTGGCTGTGCTGCTGCAAGTAGCTGGCCGCCGGCGTAAAGCCTACCGTTACGTCTGGGGTAAAATGCCAGGCCGGCTTCTCGCCGGATCCCACCACTTTACCGGCGATAATGCGCCGGTCGATGGCATAAGACAGCGCTTTCCGCACCCGCACGTCCTGCGTGGGGCCGCGCCGAGTGTTGAAGGCATAATAATAGGTACCGAGCTGATCCGGCGTGTAAACCTGATCGGGGATGTGTTGCAGCAGTTGCCGGTAACGATCCTTGGGAAACGACTCGGTAATGTCGATATCGTTGGCCATATAGCGATTAAGCGCGGCCGATTCGGCGCTAATGGGGACAAAGGTCACCTGGGTCAGCACGGTATGTTGATGATCCCAATAGTAAGGATTGGGCGTCAGGACCAGTTTTTCATTCACCACGCGCTCGCTGAGCTGAAACGCGCCGTTGCCCACCAAATGGCCGACGCGCGTCCACTCCTGGCCGTAACGCTCCACCGTGGCGCGATTCACCGGAAACAGGCTGAAATTGGCGGTCAGGCTGACGAAATACGGCACCGGCTTATCGAGCGTCACCTTCAGCGTGTAGTCGTCCGGCGCGCTGACGCCCAATTGTTCAGCGGGCAGCTTGCCGGCGATAATCTCGCTGGCGTTTTTCAGGCCCGCGAGTTCGGCAAACCAGGAAAAAGTAGAATGGTTGGCGGGATCAACCAATCGACGCCAGCTGTAGACAAAGTCCTGCGCCGTCACCGGCTGGCCGTTCGACCAGCGCGCGTCGCGACGCAGATGAAACACATAGTTTTGGTTATCGCTGGTCTGCCAGCGCAGTGCCACGCCGGGAATAGCCTTGCCGGCGGGATCCTGATTGACCAGCCCTTCAAACAAATCCCGGTCAACCTGAGCCTCTACCAGCCCGACGGCTTTAATAGGATCGAGTGAGGAGGGCTCGTCTTTGATGTGGCGTACCACCTGTTGTTTATCCGCCAGCGCGGTACCGGGAGGGACCGTGGCGGCGTGCAGGTTGCCGCAGACGGCGGCGAGCATGAGGGCGCAAATGGCAAACGGGAAACGCGGCATAGACTGTTCCTTAGCGTTATGGCCGATATCGGGCTTACCCCGTCGGCGTTCTGGCAAAATACTCTGCGGAAACTAACACTGCGGGAAATTTTTCGGTAAAGTAATCACTGTTAATGTAACTGATTATTTTCTGGCGGGAAACAGTATGCAACCCTTTCGGCCCCGATCCCAGCGCGGCGCCTTGCCATCGTTGGGAACATCCTATGGTACCTCAGTGCTGGGCGCGCCGCTGCTTTATCATCCCGCCAGCCGGGGGGCGGCAGGTCATGGGCTGATTATCGCCGGCACCCACGGCGATGAGACCGCAAGCGTCATCGCGCTCTCCTGTGCCCTGCGCACGCTTGGCCCGGAGGCGCTGCGTCATGCGCTAGTGCTGGCGGTCAACCCCGACGGCTGCCGGTTCGGGCTGCGCGCCAACGCCCGGGGTGTGGATCTCAACCGCAACTTCCCGGCGGCGAACTGGCAGAGCGGTGAAACGGTGTATCGCTGGACCAGCGCAACGCAGGCCCGGGATGTTGCGCTTGCCACCGGCGACCAGGCGGGTTCCGAACCGGAAACGCAAGCATTATGCCGGTTGATTGACGATCTGCGGCCCGCCTGGGTCGTCAGCTTCCATGAACCGCTGGCCTGCATCGAGCAGGCGCCGCCATCGCCGCTGGCGCAGCGTCTGGCGCAGACATTCCGCCTACCGCTGGTAGAGAGCGTGGGGTATGCCACGCCGGGATCGTTCGGCAGTTGGTGCGCCGACCGCGGGCTGCCGTGCATTACCGTGGAATTGCCGGCCATTTCAGCCGATGCCGCCACCCACGATTATCTTGAAGCGATGATAGCGTTATTAACGGACACCGACGGCGCAACGCGCAGCTGAGGGCAGTCGGCGCTCCCCCGCCCCCTGTCTAAGCGCACCGCCTGCCAAGCGCTCAGCCGAGCGTTATCGACCCGCACTGGAAGGACAACGCCGGTTCAGCGTCCATCGCCAGCCAGGTGGGACCATCGAGATCAATAAAGCTCGCCTGCGGCGTCAGCGGCAGCGCTGCCGCCACCGCGCGCGAGGTACAAAGCATGCAGCCCAGCATGATAGCGAAGCCCTTCGCGCGCGCCTGTTGCGCCAACAGTAGCGCCTCGGTCAGCCCGCCGGTTTTATCCAGCTTGATATTGATCATTTCATAACTGCCCTGTAGCGTCGCCAATTGGTCACGGGTATGACAACTTTCATCCGCGCAAATCGGCAACGGGTGGATAAAATGCTGCAACGCCGCGTCGTGCTCCGCCGGCAGCGGTTGCTCCAGCATCGCCACCCCTAAATCGGCGAGCAACTGACAACGCGTCGCCAAGCCCTCCGGTTGCCACGACTCGTTGGCGTCCACAATCAGGGTGGCTTGCGGCACCGCCGCACGGATGGCAACCACGCGCTCGGTTAACAGGTGGTCGTCCAGTTTAACTTTCAGCAACCGGGCACCTTGGTCCCAGCAGCGCCGCGCGGCCTCCGCCATCGTCTGCGGCTCATCAATACTCAGGGTCTGCGCCGTGACGATCCGCGTCGGCAGCGCGACACCGGCATAGTCCGCCAGCGTTTGGCCGGCCGCCTGGCGCTCCAAATCCCACAGCGCGCTATCGATGGCATTGCGCGCGGCGCCGGCGGGCAGCAATTGCAGCAAGACGTCTCGGCTGATGCCCTGTTCGATGCCGTGCAGGACGCTGTTGATTTGCCCGATAACCGAGGCCTCGGTTTCGCCGTAACGGGGATAGGGCGTACATTCGCCGATACCATGCAGCCCATCTTGCTCGATGTCCACCACCACCACCCGGGCTTCGGTACGCTCACCGCGCGCGATGACGAACGGCGTTCGCAACGGCCAGGCCTGCGGATAAAAACGCATTACTCTCATCGGGCATCCTCGGATCAATTAGCGGCAAATCAAAAGTATAGCGGCAAAACACCGCCTACCGGCAGGGGTAAGAAGAAATTTCGTAATTCAACGCAATTAGGCTTATTCTGTTAATGACTTGTACACTATCACCCAAAAGGATGCGATTCATGTCACAGACTATTACTTTGAAAGGCCAGCCGGTGACCGTAGCCGGTACGTTTTTGGCGCCGGGTGCCAAAGCGCCGGATTTTTTACTGGTCGCCACCGATTTGTCCGATGTGACCTTGAAAAGTTACACCGGAAAACGCAAGGTGCTTAATATCTTCCCGAGCGTGGACACCGGCACCTGCGCAACGTCGGTCCGTAAGTTCAATCAATTGGCGGGATCGCTCGACAATACGCTGGTACTCTGCATCTCCGCCGACCTGCCGTTTGCTCAGAAACGATTTTGCGGCGCCGAGGGGCTGGAGCGGGTCATCGCCCTGTCTACTCTGCGCGACCCGGCATTCCGCCAGCATTATGGTGTAGCGATTGACGATGGACCGATGAAAGGTTTGGCGGCGCGCGCGGTGGTGGTATTGGACGAACACGACAGCGTTATTTACAGCCAACTGGTCGGCGAAATTGCCACAGAACCGGATTACGATGCGGCGCTCGCCGCGCTGCACGCCTGAGCGAGCGCGGCGAGCGCAGGATAGACGGTGGACACTTTGGCCGATCCGCGCCGGCTTGCCGCCCTCGGGCTAACCGACCCCGGCTAGCGCCGCGCTGACGTCGCCGGCTCGTCACGCGCCCCGCTGGACAGAGCCGCTTGGCCGGCGCTCCGCTGAAATGAACGCGTTATGGGGGCATCCGCCGGGCTAGACCGCGGGATCCTCATCCGTTTTCTTGCCGCTCAAACCATATTCCCGTAATTTATTGGCAATGGCGGTATGGGATACCCCCAGCCGTTTCGCCAGTTTGCGGGTACTGGGATAGGCACCATAGAGGCGCGTCAACACGGAACGCTCGAACCGTTTGCTGATGTCATCCAGCGACCCGTCCAAGAGATCGTCCGTCAACGGCAGCGCCTGGCTTAAGTCGGGCAGGTCAATATCCTCGGCGCATAATGTCGTCCCTTCCCGCTGCGCCATGGCGCGATACAGCGCATTTTTCAACTGTCGCACGTTGCCCGGCCAGGGATAAAGCGTCAACGTGGCGGCCAGATCCGGCGCCAGACGCGGCCGCGCCACCCCTTGTTCGTCGCAGAAACGGGCGACGAACATCGATGCCAGCGGCATGATATCTTCGGGGCGCTCGCGCAACGGCGGGATAGTCAAGGTGAGCACATTCAGGCGATAATACAAGTCTTCGCGGAAATGGCCGTCCCGTACCAGCTCCAGCAGATTTTTCTGCGTGGCGCAAATGACCCGCACATCCACATGCATTTCCTTGTCTTCCCCCACGCGCCGGAAGGTGCCGTCATTGAGAAAGCGCAATAACTTATTTTGCATGCGCGGCGACATTTCCGCTATCTCATCCAATAGAACCGAGCCGCCGTCCGCCTGTTCAAAAAAGCCTCTTTTACTTTCGAGCGCGTTGGGATAAGCGCCGGCGGCATGGCCAAAAAGCTCGCTTTCGGCCACTTCGTCGGGCAAGGCGGCACAATTGAGCGCCAAAAAGGGCTTACGGCCACGGGCGCTGCGCAGATGGCAGGCGTGCGCTAACACATCTTTACCGGTACCGGTTTCGCCCATGATCAGCAGCGGCGCGTCCAGCATCGCCAACTTTCGGGCGTGATTGATAACCTGGCGCATACGCTCGCTGCTGGCCAGCAGATGACTGAACGCGCTGTCGTCGTGAACGGAATGGTCTTTTAATTGCCGGTCCATGCGCAGCGCCGATTTCAACATGACCACACCGCCGACGGTGGCGATATTGCCGTCGTCCCCCGGCAATTGCACGGGGGTGATATCCAGCAGGAAATCCTGACCGGCAATCACGACCCGTTCGGCGGCCGGCTGAGGCAGGGCATCCTCCAGCCACCGATTGAAATCAAAACCGCCCACCAGCGAGGATACGGACTGGCCGGCGAGTTTCTCTTCGCTGAGATTGAACAACAGCGCCGCCGCCGGGTTGGACAGTGCGACCCGACCTTTGAGATCGATAGACAATACGGCTTCCGGCATGGCGGCAAGAATGGCCTGCATCGCGCGCGAGTCGCGTTCGGTGGGCATAAAAGCGACGGTACGCACATCGGTCACGCCATCTATCCGGCGAATCTCCGCCATCAATGAGCGGAATACATCGAATTCCAACTGCGTAAAATTAAGATAAACGCGCCCGGTGGCGACGACCTCGATGCCGCGCAAATTGATCGTACGCGACACCAGTAAATCCAATATTTCCCGCACCAGGCCCAAACGGTCCTGACAAGCTACTTCTAAACGCATGTATTGCCTCGCTCAAGCGATCAGGTGTTTGGGGGATATCATACTGGCCATTGCGCCGCGGTTGAAGCTGTCTGTCAGCAAAAGTTGACAGCCTGGACACTAAACCATCCATTTATCGGTCAGCCGGCGGAGGAACGCTTGTCCAACGCGGATTTTAACTGGCCCAGCAATTCGCGGCGGAACTCGCCGAGGCGCGGTTTTTCACCGGGCAACCACGGTAGCGGCCGGCACAGTTCCATTGCCTTCAGCCCCAGCCGGGCCGTCAGCAACCCAGCCCCCATTCCCTGCGCGGCGCGGGCAGAGAGCCGGGCCGTGAGATCTTGGGATACCGAGTCCATACCGATTTCCCGTACCCATTCGCTGATACCGGCAAAAGCGATATTCACCAGCACCAGCCGGAACAGCCGGATGCGGCTGAAATAGCCCAACTCAATACCGTAAAGCGCGGCGATACGGTTCACCAAGCGGAAATTACGCCAAGCGATAAAGCTCATGTCCACCAGCGCCAGCGGGCTAACGGCGACCAGCAGCGTCGATTCTGCCGCAAATCGGCTGATGGTGAGCCGCACCTGGCGATCAATGACCGGCTGGACCACTCTGGCGTAAAGCGCCACCACTTCCCGATCGCTCTGGCTATCGTGCAGCGCGGCCTGCCAGCGTTGCAGCGCGGGATGATCGGCGCCGATGCCCGCCTGGGCGGCAAGCCGCTGGCAAAAGGCGCGCCCCTCGCCTAACGCATGGCTTTTTAGCAGGTCCGCCGCATGATCGCGTAGCGTCACCCTTTCGCGCAGGCGGTAAAGCCTGCGCCATTCGCCGTAAATCGCGCCAAGGGCCGCCAGCACGATGATGCCAGCGGCGGTGAGCGCCCCCAGGCTGAACCACTGCTGCTGCTGCCAGGCGTTTACGAAAGCGCCGATGCCCTGCGCGACGCTGCTGAGCGCCAATAGGCCTACACCCGCTACCACCATCCGCCGCCACAGGCTGCGTTTTGGCGTCAACGCGTGGGTAAGGAGCGCCTCCGGCTTGCCGGTCTCGTCTTCCGCTACCGCCGAAGGATGGGGCACAAACCCCTCGCTGTCGGCGTGAGTAAAGTGCCTGGCGGCGCGCAGGCGCGGCGCCTCAGGCTCGTTCAGCGGCGAATCAAAATCAATACGCGGTCGGATAGGATCGGTCATCGTAATTTATCCCCCAGCAAAAACGCCATGACGGCATCCATGCGAATATGCGGTAACGGGGCGTCGCTCTCACGCGCCTGCGGACGGAAGGCCTCGAACTGAAACTGCTGGTGTTGCCAAAAGGCCGGTCCCGGTAAGCGTGCCGGCACTTCTCCCGGATAAAACGTGAGCGGCGCTCCGTCCTGCAGCCGATCGCCTTTGAGCGCCGGCAGGCTTTGTCCCTGATGCATCACCGCGCCATTAAGCGTGGACTGAATCGCCGCCACCCCGGCGCAATCCATACTGATGCCTTCAAAAGCGGCATTTTGCCAGGCGTCTTTCACCAACTGCTGCAACAGCGAGACCAAATTGGCGTGCTGATCGGCGGTCACATGATCCGCTTTGCTCGCGGCAAACATCAATTTATCGATACAGGGGGAAAACAGCCGGCGATACAGGCTGCGCTTGCCGTAATGAAAACTGCGCATCAATTGCGTCAGCGCCAGGCGCATGTCGTTAAAGGCATCGGGCCCCCGGTTGAGCGCCGCTAAACAGTCCACCAGGACAATCTGTCGGTCGAAACCGCTGAAATGCTGTTTGTAGAAGCCTTTTACGACCTGCTGGCAATAGTAGCGGTAGCGTTCGCGCAACATCCCGATGTTGCTGCGTTTATCCGCCCGCGCCAGCCGTCCCTCATCGCCGTCGTCCAACCGCGGCCAGGGGAAAAATTGCAGCGCCGGCGCGCCGGCCATGTCGCCCGGCAGCACAAACCGTCCCGGCTGGATGAAATGCAGCCCGGCGGCTTTGGCCTGCAATAAATAGTCGGTATAGGACTGGGCAATCGCCGCCAGCGCCCGCTCGTCCGCCGGCGCCAAAGGGTCCAACTCGGCGCAGCGCGAAAGCCAGGGCGCGGCCCACGTCGCCCGCTCCCCGTGCAGCAGCCCCAGCATTTGCCGCGACCAGGTGAGATACTCTTGCTCCAGCATGGGCAAATCCAGCAGCCATTCTCCGGGATAATCGACGATTTCCAGATACAGCGTGCCGGCCTCTTTGATGTGGCGCCACAACGCATCCCGTGACCGGTAGCGCAGCGCCAGACGCATTTCGCTGACGCCGCGGGTCGGTACCGGCCAGGCGGGGGGCGAACCGCTGAGCGCCGCCATACCTTCATCGTAAGTAAAACGTGACAACCCCAGGTTACGCTGCGGCACCCGCCGCACGCCCAGCAGCCGGCCTTCGCGGGCCACATCAAATAACGGCAGGCGTGCGCCATGATTAGCCATAAGCAGCTGATTGACGAGGGAAGTAATAAACGCGGTCTTACCGCTACGGCTCAGGCCGGTCACCGCCAGCCGCAGGTGCCGGTCAAGCCCGCGATTCACCAGCGCATTCAATTCGGTTTGCAGTCTTTTCATCGGCGGTTTCCCTTTGCTCTTCGCTGTTTCGTCACGTCACGGCGTGCGGCTATTGTAGCGGAAACCGCAATGCCGTTCGCTTTTTTTGCCCGCCGTTGCGCGCCTTGAAACCCGCGGCGCCGAGGCTAGCCCCAACGCGCGCCCGCTTCCGCTTAGCGCATCCCTCCCCGCTTTGCAGGGAACGCCAGCGTGCAGCGCCAGCCTGTCCGCCAGGCGTGGCGTCTCCCTCAGGGCTCAGCCGCCTGCGCCAGTAGCATCGATAAGACAGTGGGAGGGAGGGACGGTGCGCTTTAGGGAGACCGGCGCAAGCCGCGTCACCGCGCTCGGCGACGCTCGATGCTCAACGGCGGCGAAACGGCCTGCCCGAGGCGGTACCACGACCGGCGGCGGCCGGCGTGACATAGCGTGCCAGATGGCCGGCCGCCAGGGTTAATAGCGGCTGCAGCAACCATCCCAGCGCCAGCCGCAGCGGGCGGCGGGATATACGGGCCAGCAGCCGGGCGCTTACGGCGGCGGGGACACGGCTCAACAACGCCAGCAGAAGAAAACGGACGAGCGCAATCATAGCTGACGAAACCGGTTACGCAGGCTGAAAGCCGGCGACGTGACATACCGTTCCACGCGGCGTAACTGCCGTTCACTCTCTGACAGCAGGTCATCCGTCCGATCCAACTGCTGGCCGGGGGCCAGGCCGTCCTGTCCCTGATAGGCTGACGGCGGTGCCGGCTCTAACCAAAACGCCAAAATCCCATACGCCAACAGTGTCAACATAAACAGGCCGAAAATCATCGACAGCACGACAATAACGCGCACCAGCCGCGTCGGTACGGCGAAATAGTGGGCGATGCCGGCGCAAACGCCGCGGATCATCCCCTCATCGGGGCGTCGATAAAGCTTTTTGCTCAAATCTACCGTCATCTTATTCTTGCCTCCAATTGGGGTGTTCCGCGTCCAGAATATCTTCCAGCGCTTGGATACGGGCCTGCATGCGCTCGGCGTCGCGGGTAAGCTGCGCCAACCGCTGCGCATCTTGTTGGCTCAGGCGGCTTCCCTGTTGACGACGGCTGTTATAGTGCAGCCACAACCAGACAGGCGCGACGAATAAAATAAATATAGTCAGCGGTATGGTCAGCACGACTAACAGGGCATCCATGATTTCTCCTTATGTGGTCTTTGTAGCTCGAACGCCGCGGCGGAGCGCGCCAGGGCGCCCGCTGCCAAGCGGCGCGGCATTCAGCCTTGGTGCAGCTTGTTCTTTAGCGCCGCCAACTGCTCATTAATCTCATCGTCGGCCTTCAATTCGGCGAACTGCTGATCCAACGATTTTTGTTTGCCGAACCCGACGCTTTCCGCTTCCGCTTCCATTTGATCAATCCGGCGTTCAAATTGTTCAAAACGCGCCAGGGCCTGATCCAGTTTCCCGCTGTCGAGCTGGCGCCGAACATCACGGGACGACGAGGCGGCCTGGTGGCGCAGCGTCAGCGCCTGCTGACGGGCGCGGGTTTCAGCCAGTTTGTTTTCCAACTCGCCGATTTCGTGCTTCATCCGCACCAACGTCTCTTCGATCACCGCCACGTCCTGACGCAGTGCCGCGGCGAGTTTGACCAAACGCTGTTTTTCCATCAGCGCGGCGCGCGCCAGATCTTCTTTATCTTTGGACAGCGCCAGTTCCGCTTTGCTTTGCCACTCGGCCTGTTGATTATCAGCCTGTTCAATACGGCGCAGCAGCTGTTTCTTTTCCGCCAGCGCCTGCGCGGAGGTGGTACGGACCTCAACCAGCGTATCCTCCATCTCCTGAATCATCAGGCGCACCAGTTTTTCCGGGTCTTCCGCCTTATCCAGCAGTGCATTGATGTTGGCGTTGACGATGTCGGTAAAGCGCGAAAAAATGCCCATAATTCACTTCCTCTTCATGTCGCAAATAAACGTCTCGCACTTTAATACAATATTCGTGCCAATATTGACAACCTAACTATCCTTATGAAATATATCGCTTTTTAAATTTGATCTCTCATCCGCCTGGAGTATAGTGGTGATATCCACTAACTGTTGGCGAAATTTACCATGTCTGAATCCCCCCATGACACCCTGCTTGGCCAATCCAATGACTTTCTGGAGGTGCTCGAGCAGGTATCGCGCTTGGCCCGGCTGCAAAAACCCGTGCTGGTCATCGGTGAACGCGGCACCGGTAAAGAGCTCATCGCCCGGCGGTTGCATTATCTGTCGCCGCGCTGGCAAGGCCCTTTTATCTCGCTTAATTGCGCTGCGCTTAATGAGAACCTGCTCGATTCAGAGCTGTTCGGCCATGAGGCCGGCGCGTTTACCGGCGCGCAAAAACGCCATCAGGGGCGATTTGAGCGCGCCGACGGGGGGACCCTATTTTTGGATGAATTGGCTAACGCCCCTATGATGGTCCAGGAAAAGCTGCTGCGGGTGATTGAGTATGGCGAGCTGGAGCGCGTCGGAGGCAGTCAGCCGCTACAGGTGGACGTGCGCTTGGTTTGCGCCACCAACGCCGACCTGCCGGCGCTGGCGCTGGCCGGCGATTTTCGCGCCGATTTGCTCGACAGGCTGGCCTTCGATGTGGTGGCCCTGCCGCCGCTGCGGGCGCGGCCGGACGATATTATGGTAATGGCCGAGCATTTCGCTATTCAAATGTGCCGCGAGTTGGGACAGCCGCTGTTTCCAGGGTTCAGCGCTGAAGCACGGCGAAGTCTGCTCGACTACGGTTGGCCAGGCAACGTGCGCGAGTTGAAAAATGTCGTGGAGCGGTCGCTTTATCGCCATGACAGTAGCGATCGTCCCCTGAGCCAGATTATTATCAACCCGTTTGAGGCGGTGCGTCTGGCGCCGCCGGTCTCGCCGACAGCGTCTTCCGCGCCTACGCTGCCGCTAGATTTGCGCGACTGGCTGCGAGAGCAGGAAAAGCGCTGGATCGAAGAGGCGCTGGCCCGCACGCATTATCAACAACGCCAAGCCGCCGACATGCTGGCCCTGAGCTACCATCAACTGCGCGGCATGATGAAAAAACACGGCATTAAAGCCCGTCCCTGACCGCGGGCGTTCTCGGCCGACAGCGCCTGCGCCACATCATATTGTTAACGCCTTATTTAACCGTTCGCTATTGCACCTGGCGGGCGCACTTTCTAAAATCCGCCAGGCTGAATGGGGTTTTCTTCTCAAGCGCGGCGCGCCTGCCGCAAACAGGAACATCGGCGTTCAATAACCCCCTTCACGTTAAATGCCGGCAGCGCCAGCCGCCGCGGCGCCGATGAGTGGTTTTGACCCAGGGAGGGGTAAAATATGCCTGCATCGCTACAACATCATCGTAGAACCACCGGTCTGTTTCAGCATCACCAACAGCGCATTGAACCGCCATTGCAGACGGTATTACATCACCTTGCGCAGCGCCCCGGCGACGCCGATAAATATAGGCGCGCCGTGGGTTATCTCAGCCTTATCGGCATTATCACCCATATCGGCGCCGTCACCGCGCTGCCCGACCGGCCGCCGGCGCATACCGGCAGCCGGGCCGCAGAGCCTCTACCGGCGGCGGGCGGTTGCGGTAACGCCACCGTCGATGCTGCCGGCGCTTGCGCTGGGATGAACAGCCGCATGACCGGCCTGCGCGGTTTGCCGGCTAAAGGGGGGTCGCCTTCCCTGACGGCTGAGGCGGAATTGCGTTATGAAACGAGCCGAGCGCTACGCGCTGCCGCCAACCCGGACAGCACGCAGGATCTCCCCCTGGGGCGACAGCAGACGCGGCAAAACGGGCCAAGGCAGGAGGCCCGCCACCGGCGGCGCCATGCCGCCCACCGCGCGCGCAAGCAAAAGACCACGTCGGCGGCGGACGTCGCCAATAGAATGGCTATTGCGTCAGCCAGGAATGCGGGCGCGTTGCATCCCCACACCACCGACGTCGAGCCAGTCCGTGCACCTGCCGCGAAAAGGCCCCATCGATCTGTCGTCGCGCCTGCCGTGCAATCTTACGCGGACAGTTCCCGTCAACCCGCCGCCCCGCCGGACGGTGCCGCTGCCGCAAAGGTTTCGTCCCGCGCGCACCACCACCCGAAAAATCCGCGCAACCGTCGCCATGCCGCCAGCAGAGATAAGCGGCTGTTAACTCAGCCCCCCGACCTGTCCCCCCACCGTCCCACCGACCCGCCCCTTGGGCTTGCCCCCGACGAGCGTATCATCCGCGCCTCGGATTTCCTGGGCGGCGGTGAGCTTAATGCCTTAACCCACCCGCAGCCCGCTGTCTTAGATTCTCACTACGCCACATCGGGTGAAGCCAAAGAGTACGTCCGCTTGGAAATCCAGCCTACGGTGGCGACCTCGACCGCCCTTACGACTTGTCTTTTGTCGCAGGACAGACACGCCTGCGGCATCGCCACGGCGACAGCGGTGGGCTATCTGTTCTGCGGCTATTCACTACGCGTGTTACACGAGTATGTCGCGGCCGCTTGGCACGGCACACCCGCCCGCCCGCCGTCCGCGCATTATCCACCGACCAGCGACGAGGCGCTCAGCCGTCCGACCCTCAGCGCTATAGCGGAGATGACGGGATCGGAGGCGCAAGCAGCAGCGAAAGGGGCGCTATCAGCAAAGGCGCTGTCGCCAGCGGCAACGCAGGTGGCGACGGAAACGAAGTCGGTGGCGTCAGCGGCGTTGCCCACGAGCGTGAAGGCGGCCGTGGTGACGCTATCGCCGCCAGACTGGGCGGTCCCGGTAGACAAGGGAGGCAGGGCCACGCGGGAGGCGGCCATCACCCCGGCGACGGCGGCGCCTGACCCGCTTCACACCGGCACTACCGCGCTGGCCGGCACAACGTTTGGCACAATAACGCCAACCAGCAGTACGGCGCACCCGCCGGCGCCCACCGGGACCGAGGCGATCCCCCCCCTGATGCTGCATTATTCGCATATTCATTATGATAACTTTATCGGCAATGAACATTGGCTAGCGATGAACGATGTCCTAACGCGGGCGATGACGAAAGAGTTTTACCAGCATTTTTTTGATCCGCTGCTGCGCGACATCGCTTTCGAGAGGGACAGCGGACAGGGGATTCCCCTGCCTATTTTACTCGAAAACGTGCAGCGTCGACTGGCGGAGGCAAAGGCGGCATTGGCCCAGCATAGCGTCTTAATCAATATCGGCGTGATGGAAGGCTATGCGCGCCAGATAACTCAGATTCAGCAAACGTTGGCAGAAACCTTTCCCACCGCGTCTATCGTCACGGGCGCCACGGCGGCGGACGTTATCGCTGCTTCTGCGCATCACTCGGCCAATAGGCCCTATTCTTTAGCCGAGTTGCTGCAAAGGAGGGTCGCCATCCAGCCATTAAAACAGGCGCTGAAGGACCGTTTTTTACACCGTTTCGGGCCGGCGGAGGCGCCGTTACCCTCTTTGCCGCCGCGGTTCCACGCGCTGTGGGCGGCGGCAAGCGGCCTGGTGGAACACGCGATAGTCAATAAAGACGTGCAGAACTACATTTTGCTGGACGAAAGAGCCGGCGATTATTTTGCGCGCTATATGTCTTCGCTCTACCAACAATGGTTGGACGAGCTCTATCACGGCGATCCAGGACCTAACGTCCTGGCGTACGGGAAGCCGATTTTTAACGAGTTATTTCTGTCGTCGAGTTATTTTGGCTATTACGGCGCCGATCAACAGCAATCGTTGAATGAAACCTTTACAACCCTGGTTGCCTATTATCATCTCCTACCGGCGTTGGCGCGGTGGCAAAATAATGTCCGCCTCGACCAACCGACGATTCCATTCACCGTCCTTGATGAGATCCAGACCGCTTTGCTGGCGGTACCCGCCACACCCGAGCAACAATGAGTGCAATAGCGAGAGACCTGACCGCACGCCGCCGCGGGCTAACCTGACGTAGGGCTGCACAAGAGTTATTGATCGCTGCCGCTAGGGCTCGGCCGCTGCGGTCGGCGGCATTCGCCGAGCCGCGCAAAAAGCACGCCGCGACGGCCTTGGCCAAGCCGAGTGAAAACGTGCGGCGTCGGAAGGCGTTATAACGCGCTTCGACAGGAGTAAAGGAAAATGGACCGATGACCTTTAAGGGCTGCGGAAGAAAAGCCGTCGGCCCGGTAGCGCATGGCGCGCCAGTGCCCGGTCTCTGCGCCCCAAAAAAAAGCCAGCACCCTGCTGGCTAAATAATACTGGAAGCAATGTGAGCAATGTCGTGCCCATCTGTTGAGGTGAACCTCATCATCAGGAGCAAAAGAATGATAATAGTTATCAGTAGCGTTTGTAAAGCATTTTGTTGAGAATGTTTCTCATTTCCGTAATAAGGTTAGGGACATTCCGCTCCCGCTGTTGGCAGACAGCACAGCTTGCCCCCACCCCCTCCCGCCGCTATCGTCAATTATGCCCTCACGCGCTAACTTGATGCCGCTGTCGTCAGTGATGCCCTCACGCGCTAGCTTAATGCCGCTGTCGTCAGCTGTGCCCGCACGCGCTGGCTTAATGTCGCTTGTGTGGACGCTGTTTTCCTTTGCCAGCGCCGCGCTTATCTACCCGTCTTTCTGCGTGCCTTTCTGCCTGCCGCCGCTACAGGGCTTGAATCTGGCCCTCGCCTCCGCACTCTCTTTGCGTCAAAGGTTTCGCGCAGATCTTGATAGCGCGCTTATCTGTTGAGCAGATAGACTCATTCCATCCCTCAGGGCGTGATGTAGACACGTCCGTTGCCGGGGCGTCGTGCATTGCAGCGCGTCCACTGCCGGGCAATCCCTCATTCCGCGCCGGCGGAGGCGACGTAAACACCAGGTAGTGCCCTGGTAAAATAATTGCTGTTACGATACATTTCAGTGATAATGATAACCGTTATCATTCTATTTTAATAAACGGTTTACTCCCGCGCCGCGGGTGCGCCACCGCGACTGTCCGAGGCGGGCTCACGCCGGCGAGTCGCAGGGAGAGAGCCTGACGTCATTCACCTTATTTGCTCCAACACAGTTTAGGGAACCAAGCATGGAACATCGCTATCAACATTATCTGGCCCTAAAGGCCCAACATCCACACAAGTATGCTCGCGATCTGGCCGCGCTGGCGGGAATAAGCGAAGCGGAGCTCACCCTGGCGCGCGTAGGTCATGATGCCCGCGCTTTGCGGCCGGATTTTGCCACGCTGCTGCCCGCCCTGGGTGCCGTGGGGGAAACCAAAACCATCAGTCGAAACGAATACGCGGTGCATGAACAGGTCGGTCATTATCAGAATGTGAAGCTGCAACCCCATGTCGGTCTGGTGCTTAATCCGCGCGGGCTCGATTTGCGCCTCTTCCCCGCGCAGTGGCAAAGCGCGTTCGCGCTGAAAGAACAAACGCCCCGGGGTGAACGACAGAGTATTCAGCTGTTCGATAGACAGGGTGACTCGGCGCTGAAAATTTACACCACCCCCGCCACGGCGATGGCGGCTTGGGAGGCTTTAATTGAAAGTTACACGGTCACTCCTGCGCCAACCCTTGAGCTCAGCCCCGTGCCGGACACCGCCGTCGTCGTTCCTCATGACAGCGCGCGCATTGAACAAGAATGGCGAGGCATGACCGATGTGCATCAGTTCTTTGGGCTACTGAAACGTCATGGCCTCTCGCGTCAGCAGGCTTTTCGCGCCGTGCCGAGCGACCTGGCCTATCGAGTGGACAATCATGCCTTGCGTAGTCTATTACCGCGGCTTGAGACGGCCGGTAACGAAATCATGATTTTTGTCGGCAATCGCAGTTGCATACAGGTCTTTACCGGCCCGGTGCAAAAACAGGCGCCGATGGAGGAGTGGCTGAATATCTTTAACCCGACCTTTACCCTCCATCTGCGCGAAGACGCTATCGTAGAGAGCTGGGTCACGCGTAAACCCACCCGCGACGGCCTGGTGACCAGTCTGGAACTTTTTGCCGCCGACGGAACCCAGATTGCCCAGTTTAACGGTCAGCGCACCGAGGGGGAAAGCGAGCAACGCCAATGGCGAGAACACGTTGCCGAGCTCGGCGGCGATGGCGCGCACGCCGGCGCCGCTTAACGCCAACGATAAGGGGGACCCAGCTCATGCGTGACGCCGTCACAATAAACGCCCCCTTCCCAAAGTCGCCGTTGCGGTGACATTTCTCACGCCTGGCCGTCTGGTTCAGGCTGCGCCTGGCGTGCGGATACACAGAGGTCTTACAGCGGGCACAAAAGGCACCTAGACCTCTACGCCGCCCGGAAGAAGCGTCAGTTACCGACACCTACACCGACAGGTTTGACGCCCGACCCCGAGCGTGCCGATCCCACCGAGAAGAGAGCTAACGCCCGGACACAATGCCGTCGGGCGCCTAACCTGACGTGTTTAGGCGTGACGGTTTGCGCGACGGGCGCCGAGCGGGGTTTTATTGCTTCATATAGCGGTGGGTCGGGCGCCGATAGGGCAACTTTCGCCCCTCTGACGGGCAAAGCCAGTCAGGACGGCGCCCGGTGCATCAGAAGTCCACGTTCAGCCCTAACTGAAACGTCCTGCCCGGCTGCGTTGCCAGCGCCTGGTCGCTGAGGTCCTGATTAGTGCTGGTTTCGATATTGCGGCTGCTCAGGTAATCCCAATATTTCCGATCGGTAATATTGTATAACCCGCCGCTCACCTTGACGTTTTTCGTGATGCGATAATAGGCCGTTAAATCCACCAGGCCATAGCCCGGCACGCGCATATACTCCGTTGTGGAATCGGTAATCGCGCTGCCGGAATTATTATAACTCTGGCGATTGGTGGCGCTGGCCCGTTTCCCTTTATTGAAGGTCGCCGTCAACGCGGCACCGTACAGCTCGCCAGGATCGTCATAAGACACCCCAGCCACCAACCGCATCGGCGCCACGCTGTCCAGATCAACGTACTTATCGCCCATATAATCGGATTTGGCCGCCCCTTCCGCCATACCAAACGCCAGGCGTGCGCGCAGACCGTTAACCTCTGGATACCAGGTACCGAAGTTGAACCGCGCGCTAACTTCGCCCCCGTAGATATACGCTTTGTCGCGGTTCTCCGCCTGGTAAGCAATATAGATATTACTGGGAATATTGGTGAACTTCTCAGGATTGGCGGACCGGCTATAACGCGTATAGTCGATGAAGTTTTTGTAAGTATTGTAAAACGCCGCCGTGCTGAACGTGATCCCTTCTACCGCTTCGCCTTTCAAGCCCCATTCAAAATTATTGCTGGTTTCCGTATCTAGGCTGGAATTACCCAGCAGGGCATACTGGCTGCTGCCCGCATAGCTGGAGCTGAGGTTCCATGAACCGTACATCTGGCTCGCATTGGGGAACTGCGCGCCGCGTTTGTACTGGAGGTAGGTGGTCAGCCGCGGCGTGATGTCATACAGGAAACTTAAGGACGGCAACACCTGCGTATCGCTAAACGAACCGTAGAGCGTGTTTAATTCGTCCACGGTCAAGGTGCTGTTGGCCAGGTTGGACAAGTCTTTCGGCTTGGTGCGTTGATACGCCACGCGGACCCCCGGCACCACGGAAAAATTATGCCCGGCCAGATCCCAGGTCATGGTGTCTTGCAGGAAGGCGCCGAGATTCTCGCTGGTACTGTTGGCTTCCGGCTGCATGATGTAGTTAAACGAGCTTTGGTTGGGGGACTGGTTGAACGGGCGCTCGGTATCGGACCGTCGGGCATCGATACCCCAGCGGAGGTCATGAATACCCCACTCTTTTTCCATATTGCTGGTGATGCCAAAGCTTTTGCTATCGTAATTGGAATAGGTAGTCACCAGACTGGTGCCGGTTGTGGAAGGTCCATAGGTCCAATCGTGGGCTTCGGTGTTTTGGTAGAAGACTTTGGTGTCGATGGTGTCAACCCAGGTGACATCCGGGTGCCATAGATCATCCAGGGTGGCGGTCCAGCGTCGGGTCTGGCTGGTTTGCTGATTGGTGCCAATGACGGCGCTGCCGGCTGAGTTCCAGGCGGAGTAATGGGTGTGATTGGTTTTGTGATAATAATCGACGGTGCCGGTAAGCAGATGGTTATCGTTCATCTGCCAACTGCCGGAGGCCAAAAAGGCGTTTGAGTGCCAGTTGGCCGGCGCCACCTTCACACTGTCGCTGTTATTGCGGGTTTCCTGGCCGTCCCGGCGGCTGATGGCAATCAGGCCACGCAGGTATTCGTCGCCGCCGGCGGCGGTGATGCCGTTATGCCAGCCGCGGTTGGCTGAGTCATAATCGCTTTGATAGCCGAAATAGCTGGATTTTGTCGGTGACAGGTAGTCATCCGCGCTCTTGGGGCGGAACGAAACCGCGCCGCCGATGGCCTGATTGGCGCGCGTGACGTCGGTTACGCCGGAATCGATGCCGACCCCGCCGTACACATAGGGGTCGATATAGTCGCGGCCAATCCCGAACGTGCCCGATCCCGCACGGCTGACATAGCTTCGGCCGGTGGCGTTGGGCAGTTCCACGCCGTCCACATCGATTGAGACGCGGTTAGCCTCCAGACCGCGAATGTTATAGCCGGTATAGCCACCGCGGTCAAAACCGCTTTTGCCGGTGCCGGTTCCCGTGGCGGCGCCGGTGGCGCTCACCAGCGGCTGATAGCGCATGATCGTACCGAAGTCATTGCCGCCCTCTTTTTGCAGATCGCTGGCGCTCAGCGTGGTTTTCGTTCCAGCCTCTTTTTTGATTTTGCTGGCGACCACCCGGATGAGATCGTCTTTATTTTCCGACTCGCTGGCCACCGTCGGCTGCGCCGTGACGGCGGGCGCCGTCGCCGCGGTATCGGCGGCGACGGCGCCAAACGCGCTACCGCCCATAATCCCGGTAAGCAAGATTTTATTCAGACGCGCTATCTGAATTCCCCTGTGGTGCATAGTCATTAAGCAATCTCCAATTGTCTGACATTTATTATTGTTAAAGCGTGATAAGACGGCGCGGGCGAGCCCTGCCGGCGACAGTACACAGATGAAATCGACTCTCGTAGTTGCGGCTCCCTGTTGTTGATTGGCGATATCGGGATGCCCACATTGACTTGCGCAGGGAAGTTACAATAACCACATTTAAATGATAACCATTATCATTATTATTTTTGAATGATACACATTATTATCTAATGTAAGGAAGATCTTTCGTAAAATTTTCCCGTAAACAGGAATTTACCGTTCGGTTCAAGGCTACGGCCGCTGTTTTAACCAGCAAAAGGGGAGCAAGACAGCGAATATCGGGGGTAAGAAAGGCTGTCGGCGGAGAAACGCGTGCCTTTCTGCGTATCGGCATTGGGAGGTCGGCCAGAGTAAGGTAAACTCAAGTCATTACTGGTAGAAATAAAGTGGTTTATGTCGACACAATCTGATTACAGTCTGACGCGCGCCGCCGTCACGCTGTTGGCCGCCCTGCTGCTAACGGCCGGGACGGCCCGCGAGGCCGGCGCTGCCGGGTCGCAGAGCGGCGGTGACAACGTCACCGGAAGCGGCATTCCCGCCGCGCGTGCCCCGAATGCGGCACAGCGCCGCGCCGGCGCTGTGCCTGCCGACGCCGCGTTTAAGCCCGCTGATATGGCCGTCGAGGTCGCAGCCAAATCCGCTGGCATGACCGTCGACGACGCGGCCAATTCCACTGACGTGGCCGTCAACGCCACAGCCAAATCCACTGGCATGACCGCCAACGCCACAGCCAAATCCGCTGGCGTGGCCGTCGACGACGCGGCCAAACCTCAGGTGCTGGCGACCGAGGCCGCGTCCGAGCCTGATGTCGTGGCCGCCGGCGCCGGTCCTGATGCCGCGCCGGTGACGCCCCGGTTGAACGCCGCGCCCGCGCCGCTACCGCCGATTCGCCAGAGCGGCTTTGTCTATTGCGTTAGCGGCATGGTCACCACCTTTAACCCGCAGATGGCCAGCAGCGGCGTCACCGTGGACACTTTATCGGCGCAGCTTTACGATCGGCTGCTGGCGGTGGATCCCTATACTTACCGGCTTATCCCCGAACTGGCGCAGCGCTGGGAAGTCCTGGATAACGGCGCGACCTATCGTTTTCATTTGCGCAAAAATATCGCCTTCCAGCGCACCGCCTGGTTTACCCCAACCCGCACGCTCAACGCCGACGATGTGGTGTTTAGCTTCGCGCGGATGTTTGACGTCCACCACCCCTGGCACGCCGTCAACGGCGGTGATTACCCCTATTTCGACAGTTTGCAGTTCCCGCAAACGGTGCAGAGCGTAAAACGTATCGACAACGATACGGTGGAGTTCCGTTTGGAAAGCCCCGACGCCTCATTTTTATGGCATCTGGCGACCCATTATGCGCCAGTGCTGTCGGCGGAATATGCCGACAGGCTGACGGCCAGCGGCCATCAGGAGCAGTTGGATCGCCTGCCGGTCGGGACCGGGCCGTTTATGCTCAATGAATACCACTCCGGGCAATTCATCCGTCTCACGCGCCATGAGCATTACTGGCGCGGAAAGCCGCGAATGGCGCAGGTGGTGATCGACTTAAGCTCCGGCGGGATCGGGCGTTTATCGCGGCTTTTGACCGGTGAATGCGATGTATTGGCCTATCCCGCCGCCAGCCAGTTATCCATTCTGCGCGACGATCCTCGCCTGCGGCTGACGCTGCGCCCCGGGATGAACATCGCTTACCTGGCCTTTAATACGCGCAAGCCGCCGTTGAACGATGTTCGGCTGCGGCACGCTATCGCGCTGGCGATCAACAATCCGCGGCTGATGCAGTCGATCTATTACGGTACCGCTGAAACCGCGGCGTCGCTGCTGCCGCGCGCTTCCTGGGCCTATGATAATGATGCACGGGTGACGGAATATAATCCCGCTAAGGCGCGCGCCCTACTGCGCGAGCTGGGCAAACCGTCGTTACAGCTTAATCTGCTGGTGCCCACCGCGTCGCAATCCTATAATCCCAGCCCGTTAAAAACGGCCGAATTGATTCAGGCCGATCTGGCGCAGGTGGGAATACGCTTGACCATTATCCCGGTAGAGGGGCGGTTTCAGGAGGCGCGGCTGACCGCGGTGAATCACGATATGACGCTTTCGGGCTGGTCCACCGACAGTAACGATCCTGACAGCTTTTTCCGTCCGCTATTGAGCTGCGCCGCCATCGGTTCGCAAACCAACTATGCGCGCTGGTGCGATCCGGCCTTTGACGCGCTGCTGCACAGGGCGTTGTTTTCTCAGCAGCTCGCCAGCCGCATCGACGCCTACCACGAAGCTCAGCGAATGCTGGCGCAACAGTTGCCGGTGCTGCCGCTCGCCTCGTCGTTGCGTCTGCAGGCCTATCGCTACGGCATCCGCGGTTTGGTGCTCAGTCCGTTCGGCAACGCGTCTTTCGCCGGCGTGTACCGCGATGAACGACAGGAACA
Source organism: Sodalis praecaptivus (assembly GCF_000517425.1). Classification (NCBI taxonomy): domain Bacteria; kingdom Pseudomonadati; phylum Pseudomonadota; class Gammaproteobacteria; order Enterobacterales; family Bruguierivoracaceae; genus Sodalis; species Sodalis praecaptivus. Next base: position 2,136,907 of record NZ_CP006569.1, on the reverse strand, counting down.
GACGCCATGATAATTTTTACCCTGCGCCGGCTGGTGTTACTGCTGGTCACGCTGTTTTTGTTGACCCTGGTTGGCTTTTGCCTGAATTACTACACCCCCGGCGCCCCCTTGGGCGGCGCAGCGCTCGTTGACGCCTACCGCTATTATTTCTGGGGCCTGATCCACGGCAATTTTGGCGTCTCCAGCATCAACGGCCTGTCGATTGGCGTGCAGCTGGCCGAGGTGTTTCCCGCAACGATGGAGCTGTGCCTGTTGGCCTTTTTGCTGGCGCTGCTGGTGGGCATCCCCCTAGGTATTATCGCCGGCGTGGCGCGCGGTAAATGGCAGGATATCAGTATCAGCATTTTCGCCCTGCTTGGTCTGTCTATGCCGGTGTTCTGGCTGGCGCTACTGCTGACGCTCTATTTTTCCCTGCATTTGGGCTGGTTCCCGGTCGCCGGCCGCTTCGATCTGTTGTATCCCGTGCAGCGCATTACCGGCTTCGCGCTGCTGGATGCCTGGCTGTCGGACTCCCCTTACCGCAGTGAGATGATCATCAGCGCGCTCAAGCATATGGTGTTGCCCATCGCCGCGCTGGCGGTGGCGCCGACCACCGAAGTGGTGCGGCTGATGCGCATCAGCACCGTTGAAGTCATTGGCCGCAATTACATTCGCGCCGCCGCCACGCGCGGGTTGTCGCGCTGGACCATCGTACGCCGCCACCTGTTGCATAATGCTCTGCCGCCGATTATCCCCAAACTGGGGCTGCAATTTTCCACCATGCTAACCCTGGCAATGATCACCGAGGTGGTCTTCAGCTGGCCGGGCCTGGGCCGCTGGCTTATCAACGCTATCCGCCAGCAGGACTATGCCGCCATTTCCGCCGGCGTGATGGTGGTGGGAACGCTGGTCATTTCCGTGAACGTGCTGGCGGACGTGGTCGGCGCGCTGGCAAACCCGCTGCGTCATAAGGAGTGGTATGCCCTCAGATAACGTTTATCGCGAAAAACGCATCCCCGGCCCGCTGGCGCAGATATGGCGCACCTTTTACCATGACGCCATGTCGATGCTGGGTCTCTATGGTTTTGCCCTGTTGATCCTGCTGTGCCTGTTCGGCACGCTGTTTGCGCCCTATCCGCTGGATCAGCAGTTTTTGGGCTATCAACTGCTCCCCCCTTCATGGTCGCGCTACGGGGACGTCTCTTTTTTCCTCGGCACCGATGACTTGGGCCGCGATGTGCTGAGCCGGCTACTGGCCGGTACCGCACCCACCTTCGGCTCGGCGCTGGTGGTGACCATGGCGGCGGCGCTGGTCGGTCTGGCGCTCGGCGTGCTGGCCGGCGTCACCCGCGGGTTGCGCTCGGCGGCGCTGAATCACGTGCTGGATACCGTGCTGTCCATCCCTTCACTGCTATTGGCCATTGTGGTGGTGGCGTTTCTCGGCCCCCGTTTGGAACATGCCATGTTGGCGGTCTGGCTGGCGCTGCTGCCGCGCATTGTGCGCACCGTCTATACTTCGGTACATAGCGAGCTGGAAAAGGACTATATCCTGGCGGTGCGGATGGATGGCGCGTCGATGCCGCATATTCTGCGCTATGCGGTGCTGCCCAATATTGCCAGTCAGCTGGTGTCGGAGTTCACCCGCGCCCTGTCCATGGCTGTCCTGGATATTGCCGCGCTTGGGTTCCTCAATCTGGGCGCGCAGATGCCGTCGCCGGAATGGGGCGCGATGATGGATGATCAATTGGAGCTGGTGTATGTCGCGCCTTGGGCGGTGATGCTGCCGGGTTGTGCTATCATGCTAAGCGTGCTGATCGTCAATATTTTTGGTGAAGGCGTGCGCCGCGCCATGGTGGCGGAGGTGGAGTAATGCCGTTATTGGATATTCGCAATCTCACCATCGAGTTTATGACCCCCGAGGGACCGGTGAAGGCGGTGGACCGCGTGAGCATCACCCTGAGCGAAGGGGAAGTCCGCGGTCTGGTGGGGGAATCCGGCTCGGGCAAGAGCCTTATCGCCAAAGCCATCTGCGGCGTGACCCGCGATAACTGGCGGGTGAGCGCCGATCGCTTCCGTTTCGACGATATCGACCTGCTCACGCTGACCCCGCGCCAGCGGCGCAAGGTGGTGGGCCATAATGTGTCGATGATATTTCAGGAGCCGCAATCCTGTCTCGACCCGTCGGAGCGCATCGGCCGGCAGATAATCCAGTCCATTCCCGGCTGGACCTATAAAGGCGAATGGTGGCAGCGATTCGGCTGGCGCAAGCGGCGCGCCATCGAGCTGCTGCACCGGGTCGGTTTCAAAGCCCATAAAGAGATCATGCACGCCTACCCCTATGAGCTGACCGAGGGCGAGTGTCAAAAGGTGATGATTGCCATCGCTCTGGCCAATCAACCGCGGCTGTTGATTGCCGACGAACCTACCAACGCCATGGAGCCTACTACCCAAGCGCAAATTTTCCGTCTGCTGGCGCGCCTTAATCAAAATAACAGCACCACCATTTTGCTGATAAGCCATGACCTGCAAATGATGAGCAAGTGGTGTAACCGCATCAACGTGCTGTATTGCGGGCAAACGGTGGAAAGCGCCCAAAGCGAGGATTTAATCGCCACGCCGCACCATCCCTACACTCAGGCGTTGATCCGCGCCATTCCCGACTTCGGCCGCTCAATGCCGCCCAAAAGCCGGTTGAACACCCTGCCCGGCGGTATCCCGTCCCTGGAGCATCTGCCTATCGGCTGCCGCCTGGGGCCGCGCTGCCCTTATGCGCAGAAGACCTGCATCCAGGCGCCGCCGCTGCTGCCGGTTAAAAACCACTTTTTCGCCTGCCATTACCCGCTCAATCTGGAGGAGCAATAGGCATGGAAACCCTGCTTGAAGCCCGCAACCTGAGCAAAACGTTCCGCTACCGCACGGGCCTATTTCGCCGCCATCAGGTGGCGGCGGTGCAAAACGTCAGCTTTACTTTGCGCGAAGGCCAGACGCTGGCCATTATTGGTGAAAACGGGTCGGGTAAATCGACGCTGGCGAAAATGCTGGCCGGCAGCGTCGAGCCCAGCGCCGGTGAAATCTTAATAGACGATCATCCGCTGCATTTTGGCGATTACCGCTATCGTAGCCAGCGCATCCGCATGATTTTCCAGGATGCCAGCAACGCCCTCAACCCGCGCCAGCGTATCGGCCAACTGCTGGATGTTCCGCTGCGGCTGAACACCACCCTGACCGGCGGCGAACGCGAACGGGCCATCGACACCACGCTGCGCCAGGTCGGCCTGCGGCCGGATCACGCATATTACTACCCGCACATGCTGGCGCCGGGGCAAAAACAGCGCGTCGGTCTGGCGCGCGCGCTGATTTTGCAGCCCAAGGTTATCGTGGCGGACGAAGCGCTGGCGTCGCTGGATATGTCGATGCGCTCACAAATCATCAATCTTATGCTCGAGCTACAGGCGAAAAAAGGCATCTCGTTTATTTATGTCACCCAGCATTTGGGCATGATGAAGCACGTGAGCGATCAGATCATCGTGATGCAAAACGGCGAAGTGGTGGAACGCGGCAGCACCGCTGATGTCCTGGCGGCACCGCTGCACGATTTGACCCGCCGGCTTATCGCCAGCCACTTCGGCGAAGCGTTGACCGCCGATGCCTGGCGGCGCGACGGCGCCACGCCTTAAGCGCGCGGTCCCCGCCGCACACGCGGGCCCCGACCTCTGCGGGGCGCGGATCTACACTCCGGCGAAAGATTCATGCTACACTTCGCCGGGTTTATCAACGACGAGCGTTGCTGCACGGGTTCACCGTTGGGCACACGATCGCATGAAATAATGATCACAAGGATTAATGCTATGGGTTTTCTTACCGGTAAGCGCATTCTGGTGACTGGCGTTGCCAGCAACCGTTCAATTGCATACGGTATCGCTCAGGCTATGCACCGTGAGGGTGCGGAGCTGGCTTTCACTTACCAGAATGACAAATTGAAATCACGGGTGGAAGGGTTTGCCGCCGATTTCAATTCCAGCATCGTGCTGCCGTGCGACGTGGCGGAAGATGCCAGCATCGAAGCGCTGTTCACCCGTCTGGCCGACGTCTGGCCGACGTTTGACGGTTTCGTGCATGCCATCGCTTATGCCCCCGGCGACCAATTGGACGGCGATTATGTCAACGCCGTGACCCGCGAAGGTTTCGCCATCGCGCACGATATCAGCGCCTACAGCTTCGTCGCCATGGCGAAAGCCTGCCGGCCAATGCTTAATCCCAACGCCGCGCTGGTGACGTTGACCTATCTGGGCGCGGAACGCGCCATCCCCAACTATAACGTTATGGGCCTGGCCAAAGCCTCCCTGGAGGCCAATACCCGTTATATGGCCAACGCCATGGGGCCACAAGGTGTGCGGGTGAACGCCATTTCCGCGGGCCCTATCCGCACGCTGGCCGCGTCCGGCATCAAGAATTTTAAAAAGATGCTGTCCCATTGCGAGTCGGTGACGCCCATCCGCCGCGTGGTGACCATTGAGGACGTCGGCAATACCGCCGCGTTCCTGTGCTCCGATCTGTCGGCGGGGATCACCGGCGAGGTGCTGCACGTGGATGGCGGCTTTAATATTGCCGCCATGAACGAGCTCGACCTGGATTAATCGCCTCGGGGGGCCGGACGTTCGGCCCCCTCACCCTTGCCCGACATTTCACGGGCGCTGGTTAAGCGCTCGCCACTCGCCTCTCCCGCTCGGTTTGCCGCCGTCGCGGCTTCATTCAGACCAGGCCGCCGCACCGTCCACGCCTTGCTGCGCCAGCCAGACGCGCGCGAAATCGAACACCGTCTGCGCCAGCGGGATCGCCCGCCCGGTGGCGGCGATCGCCATCGCCGTTTGCCGCTTCATTGCCGGCATGGCCAGCGGGATGGTGGTTAATGCCGGCGTCATGGCCGGCAAAAGATGGCCGCGGGGCACAATGCCGCAGCCTAAACCGGTAAACACCCCTTGCAGCAGTTGAAAAATCGAGGCGCTCTCCAGGACAACCCGCGGCTGTAGCCCCGCGGCGCGGAAGTTTTCATCTAAATAACGCCGGAAATAGCGGCTCGGCTCGGCCAGACATAGCGGCAGTTCGGCCACCTGCGCCAAGCTTAACGGCGGCGTCGGCGTCAGGGCGGGAAAGCACGCCGGGTGAAAAACCAGTTCTACGCCGCGATCCACGATGGGCGCCGTCTGGAATTTCAGCTCTGCCAATAGCGCCAGCTCAAAAAAACCAATGCCGAGATCGACGCTATGGTTGGTCAGCGCCTCCAACAGTTGATCGGCGCTGAGCACCGTTACCTGATAGCGTAAATCCGGATAATGCACCTGCGCTTGCTGCAACAACTGCGGTAGCGAGACGCCGCATTGCGGCACGATACCGATGCGCAGCGTGCCGCCCACGCCCTGTTTAAGGGACTCGACTTCCAGTTTAAGTCCCTGATAGACCGAAACAATCTCCCGTGCCCAGGCCAACACTCGTTCGCCCTCGGCGGTAAAGCCCTGAAAACTGTTGCCGCGGTGGATAAGCGCCACTCCGAGCTCGCGTTCGAGGTTTTTCAGCCGCATTGACAGGGTCGGCTGGCTGACAAAGCTGGCGTCGGCGGCGCGTCCGAAATGGCGCTCACGCTCCAGATTGCACAAGTAAATCAGTTGTTTGATATCCATCTAGGTGATCGGTTGCCGGGCGTAATAAACAGTATACCATCTCCGCGCCGGGGGGATCTGTGCAAACCCCGCGGCGCAACAGCACGCACAACGCGACGGGCGTCGCGATTCAGGGGGCAATCAGCGGCTGCCCTCGCTTGAAGACCGCGTCCGCCGCCGACGGGCAGAGCGCCGCGCTCGTCTGAGTAAGGGACGACTGTCGCCTCCGCGTTGCCACGCCCGCGTAATCACAAGCCTATAACCCCGCGCCATCTAATGGCTTACGCCCAGAGACCGTTTAACGTCATGGGCGATTTTCTCCACCTGCGGTCCATAGATAACCTGCACATCGTTGCCGCTGACACGTTTGACGCCGCTCGCGCCGGTAAGCATCAAGGTGCGATCCACCACCTGTTGCATATCGCGCACCCGTACGCGCAGCCGGGTAAAACAGCAGTCGACGTCGGCGATATTTTGCCGTCCCCCCAGGCCGTTGATAATGGTTTGCGACCGCTCGTCGGCACTTTGCTTTTCCTGCTCCGGCGGGGTCTGTTCTTCCGATTCCCGGCCCGGTGTTTCCACATTCATGCGGCGGATAACCGCGCTGAACACGACATAATACAGCGGGCAGTAGACCGCGCCCAGCAGCACCGGATACCACCACTGGGTCTTGGCGCCGCCGAGCATCCCGAAAATGACCAAATCGATGGCGCCGCCCTGCACATTGCCAATCATCACATGCAGTATATCCATCAGCATAAACGCGACGCCGCTCAGCACCGCGTGGAAAATGAACAGCACCGGCGAGACAAAAATAAAACAGAACTCCAGCGGCTCGGTGATACCGGTGGTGAACGACGCCAGGCCGCCGGCCAGCATTAGCGCCTTGACCCGTGCTTTATGCTCGGGTCGCGCGCAGTGATACATCGCCAGCGCCGCCCCCGGCAAGCCGAACATCATGGTGGGGATTTTACCTTGGGCCAAAAAGCGCGTGGCGTGACGAATCACCTCGTCGCTGAGCAGACCGGGATGGGTCAGGGAGGTATTAAAAATCGTTAGCGCCCCGACCAACGTCTGATGATCCGCCGTGGCCATGCCGCCGATGGGGGTGAAGCGCACGGTTTCGTTTAAAATATGGTGCAGGCCGGTCGGGATCAGAAGCCGCTCGCAAAAGCCGTACAGCAGCATGCCGAAGGCGCCGCTTTTGCCAATCACTTGCCCCACCCAGGCAATGCCGTGGCCGATGGCGGGCCAAATGAATGAAAGCCCAAGCCCCACCAGCGGCAACACCACCACCGTCACGATAGGCACAAAGCGGCGGCCGCCGAAAAAACTGATGGCGGTCGGCAGCACCACGGTATAGAAGCGATTATGCAGCGCCACCGTCACCAGGCCGGCGATCACCCCGCCGAGGACGCTCATATTATAAGAAAAAATACCCAACGTGGGGGTGAACTGCGCGGCATACATCAGCGCTTCGGTCTGCGACATGCCGCGCCCGGTCAGGGCCGCCAGGGTCGTGGTGGCCGGGGTGATAGACTGCGCCGCCAGCGACGCGCTTACCCCCACATGCAGGCTGATGAAGCCTATCACCGCGGCGAAAGCGGCGGTCGGCTTCTCTTCCCGCGCCAGGCCGATTGCGCTGGCGACGGCAAAAAACAGCGGCAGATTGGCAAATAACGCGCTTGCCACCCGACGGATGAAGCCAATAACCCATTGCGGGTATGTCAACTGGGCGAACGCCTCGCCGGTCACCGCGGGGTTTTGCATCGCCGCCGCCAGCCCCAGGAAAATCCCGGCGGCGGCGATCACCGAAATAGGCATCATCAGCGCTTTGCCGAACCCATGAATTTTGCTGCTTATCTCTTTCATCGCGCGGGCCACTCCTCGTTGGACGACTCAGTCAGTATGCGACAGCGTCAACGGCGGCGAGGGCAATGGGTGGGGTTGGTGGCCAGGAATATGAGCAAGATCACAATTGGCGCGCAATAACCGCGCTCTATACCGTGATAAAGCGTTTCGATTAGACGGTCGTCGGCGGTGAGATTAAACTTTCACGCAATTGGAGCAAACCGTTAAACAAAATTTAACATCCCATCGAAGTTATTATCTGCGAAACCTTAAAATGAAATTTAAACCTGCGATAAAACCTTACGACGGCGCGGCGGGCGGTTGGGGAGCCCTGGAATCCACCACCCGCTATGTGCTGGACAGCAAACAAACCTTTAAAAACATCCGCAATCTGCTGCGCGTGAATAAATCAAAAGGCTTTGACTGCCCCGGCTGCGCCTGGGGCGATAATAATGGCACCTTCAGCTTTTGTGAAAACGGCGCCAAGGCGGTGAGTTGGGAAGCCACGCGTAAGGCGGTGGATGCGGCCTTTTTCGCCCGCCATACCGTCAGCCAGCTCTACCAGCAGAGCGATTATTTTCTGGAATATCAGGGGCGACTGACGGAGCCGCTGCGCTACAACGCCGAGAGCGATAAGTACCTGCCCATCCGTTGGGAGGACGCCTTCGCCCTTATCGCCAACCATCTGCAGGATCTGGCGCACCCCGATCAGTTGGAGCTCTACACCTCCGGCCGCGCCAGCAATGAAGCCTCCTATCTCTATCAGCTGTTCGGCCGCATGTTCGGCACCAATAATTTCCCCGACTGCTCCAACATGTGCCACGAGGCCAGCGGTAGCGGCCTGAAGCAAAGCATCGGCGTCGGTAAAGGCACCGTTCGCCTTGACGATTTCGAGCTGGCCGACGCGATATTCGTTTTTGGCCAGAATCCCGGTACCAACCATCCGCGCATGTTGCACAGCCTGCGTCACGCCGCCGACCACGGCGCCAGCATTGTCAGCTTCAACAATCTGCGCGAGCGCGGGCTTGAACGTTTCGCCGATCCGCAAAAACCGCTGGAAGTGATTACGCCCAAAGCCGGACGCATTAGCTCGCGCTACCTGCAGCCCAATCTGGGGGGAGATATGGCGGCGGTGCGCGGCATCGTCAAGGCGCTGCTTGAGACCCATCGCCAGCATTTGGCGCGCGGGGAGGACGGCATTTTCGATGACGCCTTCATCAATGCCCACACCCACGGCGTAGAGGATTATCTGGCCGCGGTAGACGCGACCTCTTGGCAGCAGATAACCCAACAGTCCGGCCTGAGCGAGCAGGATTTACGCGAAGTCGCAGAGATTTACCGCGGCGCCAAGCGCGTCATTTGCACCTGGGCGATGGGGATCACCCAACACAAACACTCCGTGGCAACGGTGCGCGAAATCGTCAATTTGCAATTGCTGTTTGGCCAACTCGGCAAACCCGGCGCCGGATTGTGCCCGGTTCGCGGCCACAGCAACGTGCAGGGCAACCGCACCATGGGTATCGACGAAAAACCGTCGGCGGCGCTGTTAGATAGCCTGGCGGCGCACTTCGCTTTCACGCCGCCGCGCGGCGCAGGGCACAATACCGTGCAGGCCATCGAGGCGATGTTGCGCGATGAGGTGAAGGTGCTGATTACCCTTGGCGGCAACCTGGCGGCGGCCGCGCCGGATACGCCGCGCACCGAGGACGCGCTACAGCGCTGTGCGCTGACCGTGCATATCAGCACCAAACTCAACCGTAGCCATCTGGTTCCCGGCCACGACGCGTTGATTCTGCCGACGCTCGGCCGCACCGATCGCGACACGCAGGCCAGCGGCGATCAGTACATCACCGTCGAGGATTCGTTCAGTATGGTGCATGCCTCGCAGGGCGTGAACCCGCCGATTTCCGACCAGTTGCGTTCCGAAACCGCGATTGTCGCCGGCATCGCCGCCGCGGTATTGGGCGAGGACAAACTTAACTGGCGCGCGTTGGCCGGCAATTATGATCTGATCCGCGACCACATTGCCGTCACCCAGCCGGGCTTCACCGATTTTAACCGCCGCTGCGACGCGCCGGGAGGGTTTTATTTGGGCAATGCCGCCGCTGAGCTGCGTTTCACCACGCCGACCGGCAAGGCCCAATTCAGCGCCGCCGCCCTGCCCGCGTCGCTTATGCCGCAATTGGCGGGTGAGCGCGCGCCGTTCACGCTGCAAACCCTGCGCTCCCACGATCAGTACAATACCACGATTTATGGACTGGACGACCGCTATCGCGGCGTTTACGGTCAGCGGGAAGTGGTGTTTATCCATCCGCAGGATCTGGCGGAGCTGGGTCTGAAAGAAGGGGATCGGGTCGATATCGAAACCCTGTGGCATGACGGCGTACACCGTAAAGTAACGGGATTCAAAGCGGTCAGCTACGCCATCCCGCGCGGCAACCTGGCGGCCTATTATCCGGAAACCAACCCGCTGGTGCCGCTGTCGAGCTTCGGCGACGGCACCTTCACGCCGACCTCCAAATCGGTGCCGGTCAAACTGACGCCGAGCGTGACGTCGGTCACTCAGCGCATCCTGTGATCGGTAGGGCGCGCCGGCTTACCGCCACGCCCCTCCACCCCTCGCCTGAAAACCGCCCGCCGTTTATCGCGGGCGGTTTTTTTACCTTCATATGGCCGGTAGGCTTGCCGCCGCAGACCGAATCGCGTAAAACTATCTGCCGCAACTCGGCCCACTCTACTCCAATTTTCCGGACATTATGTTTCAAGACAATCCGCTGCTTGCTCAGCTAAAACAGCAACTGCATTCTCAGACACCGCGTGTCGAAGGCGTGGTAAAAGGCACAGAGAAAGGGTTCGGCTTCCTCGAAGTCGACGCCCAGAAAAGCTATTTCATTCCGCCCCCCTTTATGAAAAAAGTGATGCACGGCGATAAAATCACCGCCGTGGTCCGCACGGAGAAAGAGCGGGAGATTGCGGAACCGGAAGCGCTTATCGAGCCGTTTTTGACGCGTTTTGTGGGGCGGGTTCAGGTGAAGGACGAGCGTATGACCGTCGTGCCGGACCACCCGCTGATTAAAGAAATTATTCCGACGCGGCCGCAGCGCGGCGTCAGCCAGACCTTCCAAACCGGCGATTGGGCGGTCGCGGAAATGCGGCGCCACCCACTGAAAGGCGATCGCCAGTTTTACGCGGAAATCACCGCGCTGGTCGCCACCGCCGACGACCCTTTCGCGCCGTGGTGGGTTACCCTCGCCCGTCATAATCTTGAGCGTGCCGCGCCGGAAATGCCGGAAGGAATTGCCCTGCAGCAAGAGGGACCGGCGCGCGACGATCTCACCGCGCTGGATTTTATCACCATCGACAGCGCCAGCACCGAAGATATGGACGACGCCATTCATCTGGCCAGCGCGCCGGACGGTGCCTGGATCATGACCGTCGCCATCGCCGATCCGACCGCATGGGTACCGGCCGGCAGCCCGCTGGACCGTATCGCCCGTGAGCGCGCCTTCACCAATTACCTGCCCGGTTTCAATATTCCCATGCTGCCGCGCGCGCTATCCGACGATCTCTGCTCACTGCGCGCCCACGAACGGCGTCCGGCATTGGCGTGCCGCGTTACCGTACATCATGACGGCACCTTGGCCGATGACGCGCGTTTCTTCACCGCTTGGGTAGAATCCAAGGCCAAACTGGCCTATGACCATGTTTCCGACTGGCTGGAAAATACCGGCGCGTGGCAACCGGAAAACGATGCCATCGCCAATCAGTTGCGCCTGCTGCACGACGTTTGCCAGGCCCGCAGCGCCTGGCGTCAGCATCACGCGCTGGTGTTCCGGGATCGCCCCGATTATCGCTTCGTGCTCGATGAGAAAGGCAATGTGGACGACATCGTCGTCGAGCCGCGCCGCATCGCCAACCGCATGATTGAGGAGGCGATGATCGCCGCCAACGTCTGTGCCGCCCGCGTATTGCGCGACGGTTTGGGCTACGGGCTGTATAACGTGCATCATGGTTTCGATCCGTTGCTGGTGGATCAGGCGGTAGCCATCCTGCGCGCGCATCATATCGACGTGGAGCCTGCCAAACTTTTGACGCTGGAAGGGTTTTGCGCTCTGCGCCGGCGGCTGGACGCCCTGCCCACCACCTATTTGGACAGCCGCATCCGCCGTTTCCAAACCTTCGCTGAAGTCAGCACCGCGCCGGGTCCGCACTTCGGGCTGGGGCTGGATGCCTACGCGACCTGGACCTCGCCTATCCGTAAATATGGCGATATGCTCAATCACCGTCTGTTGAAGGCGCTGATTGGCGTCGGCGACGCCGAACGGCCGGGTGAAGAGGTGACGATCCGCCTCGCCGAACGGCGCCGGCAAAACCGCATGGCGGAGCGGGACGTGGGGGATTGGCTTTATGCCCGTTTCTTGCAGCCAAAAGCCGGCAGCGACAGCCGCTTCGCTGCGGAGATAATCGATATCTCGCGCGGCGGTATGCGCGTGCGTCTGCAGGCTTTCGGCGCGGTGGCGTTCATCCCCGCCCCCTTTATTCACAGCGTACGCGATGAGCTGGTCTGTAGCCAGGATACCGGCACCGTGCAGGTGAAAGGCGAGGAGCGCTACCGTCAGGGCGATACCCTAGACGTTACCCTCGCCGAAGTCAGAATGGAAAACCGCTCGGTCATTGCCCGCCCGGTCTGAACCGCCCGCCGGCACCGCGCCGGCGGCTCTCCTTAACGCACCGTCCAGGCGGTGCGTTTGTTTTTCGCTCGACCCTGTGGCCAGAGGATAAACGCGCGCCCGCACGACGTCCGCAGACGCGCCCGCCGCGGCCCGGTCAAGGAACCATTCGGTCGGCGCCGGCCGCCCCGCCGTTCATCCCCTGATTATCGCCCGCCGTGGCCGGCAGACCCCGCTTAACGCGGCGGGAGTAAAGCGCGGTAATGACCGGCACCAGAATCGAGGTGACTATCACCGAGGTTGCCACCAGCGCGGTGGCCGCCGGCGCCATCGGCGCAAATTGCGGGGCCATGCCGGCAATAATCGCCGGCGTCGCCACCGCCGCACCGGCGGTACTGGAGGCGGCAATGCCGGCGGTTCCGTCGCCGCCGCCAATGAGGCGGTCGGCCAGAATCAGCGGGATACCCGTAATCACTATCACCAACAAGCCCAACAGAATGCCCAGCAACCCGGTATGGGCAATTACCGCCAGATTGATGGTATTGCCCAGCGCGAAGGCAAAGAAAGGGATCAGCGTCTGTACCGCGCTGGAGAAAAATTCCCGCAGCGCCGAGTCCAGATTGCCCAGCACGAAACCGATAATAAAAGGTAAGACCGCGCCGACGAATACCTGCGGCTCAAAGGAGGCGATACCCGCCGTACCGATGATAACCATGGTCATCAGCGGCCCGGACTCCAACGACATTAGCACAAAGGCCCCTGCCTCCTCCTTGCTGCCGTACTGCTGCATAATGGAGGCGTACAAGCCGCCGTTGGTCATGTCCATTGATGCCACCAGCGCCAGCGTCGACAGCCCGGCAAAAAAGCCGACCTCCACGCCGTTGGCGGGCAAAAGCCGCGAGGCGATCGCCGCCACCAGCCAGGCCACCGCGATTTTGGTCACCACCAGCGTGCCGGATTTGCGCAACACGGTACCGGTGGCGCTCAGCTTGATGGACGCGCCCATGCAAAAAAACCAGATAGCCAGAATCGGCACGGTACCGGTGATAAGGCCATTGGTAAATGAGCCGAAATAGCTGCCGGCACCCGGCGCAAAAGTGTGGCATAGCGCGCCGAGGAACAGCGGAACAAGCATCATACCGCCCGGGATTTTATCGATAGCACGTTTGATTTGCATTCTGATCCCACCTTATCTCAGAGGCCGCCCGCGGGCGGTATGGCCAGTCGCTGGCCGGACTCCCCCGGCAGACGGAGGAAATGTAGGCTTAACCTAGCCGCAAATCAGGGCGGAAACAGTGATCGGCCGCATAATTGAAATAACGTTTCTAATTTTAAAATACGTTATTTTATTAAAACCGCTGGCGGTTGCGACTTCCGCCCGCCGTAACGGCAACAACGCCTACCGCGCAGGAAGTCGTCAGGGAGATTGGGAGTGTATGCAAGGTCATGCAGACGTGGCGGCGGTTCGCTATGACACCGCGCAGAAAAGGGTTAGCGTGACGCCAGGACACGGTGACGCTTTTAGCGCCCCACTTGCGCCGAGTTGCCGTTGCCGCACCAGCGTGTCCGGCGAACACCAGCACCCACCGATGGAGGAGGCGATCCCCTGTTGGCGCCGGCACGCGCCACGGTATCATCATCCCGTGGCGGCCCGTGCAGGCACCGATTATTGACCGTAATAGGCGTCTTTGCCGTGCTTACGCAGATAGTGTTTCACCAGCAGGCTGCGCTGGATGGCCGGCAGTTCGGGGCTGAGCTGGTGGGAAAAGATCCCCATGTAGGCGATTTCTTCCAGCACCACGGCGTTATGTACCGCGTTCTGCGCATCGCTCCCCCAGGCGAATGGACCGTGAGCATTGACCAGCACCGCCGGCACCGCCGCCGGATCGAGCTCCCGGTGGCGAAAGGTCTCGATAATCACCTGTCCGGTTTCCCATTCATATCGACCGTTGATCTCAGCGTCCGTCATTAGTCGGGTACAGGGGACAGCACCATAGAAATAATCGGCATGGGTGGTACCCCAGGCGGGAAGATCGCGCCCCGCCTGCGCCCAAATGGTGGCGTGGCGGGAGTGGGTGTGGACAATGCCGCCCAACGCCTCGAACGCCAAATAGAGGGCTCGGTGGGTATCGCTGTCGGATGAGGGTTTGCGCCGGCCTTCCACCCGCCGGCCACTTGCCAACTCCACCACGACCATATCCTCAAGGGTCATGGCGCTATAGTCGACCCCTGACGGTTTGATCACCATCAGACCGGCTGAGCGGTCCACCGCGCTGACATTACCCCAGGTAAAGGTGACCAGCTGATGCTGCGGCAGCGCCAAATTCGCCTCCAGCACCTGTTGTTTCAGACTGTTTAGCATGGCGTTCTCCTTATCCCACGATAAGGCTATTGTCCGGTCCGCTGCGCCGGTCCGGTATGGGTAAACCGGCTGAAGATCGGGCATGGATCTGCTATCGGACCGGGGGGAAACGTATCAGCCTGGAAACAGGAGCGATATTTCGGATTATTTAACCCAGAGGAAATGGGTAATATATTGAAAAATAAACTTTTTTTATTAAACCCTGAACAAGCTAAATGTTGCGGATAAGTCTATAATTATTTCAAGGTAATTCAATATAACACCGTACTATGGAGAACGTGATGATGAGCTCAACCTCTAAACGCATTGCCGCCGCGGCGCTGGCGGTCACCCTCGCTTTATCGCTGAGCGCGTGCTCGAACTGGTCGAAACGCGATCGCAACACCGCTATCGGCGCCGGCGCCGGGGCCATCGGCGGCTCGGTGCTGACCCACGGCAGCGGTTTGGGGACCATTGGCGGCGCCGCCGTCGGCGGGATTATCGGCCATCAGGTCGATTAATAGCCGTTAGCCGGTAAGCCTATCCTCATCGCCACCTGCCGCGCTTGGGATAGCGCATCGGGCGGGCGCGCCCGTTTAGCCGCCCGCCAGCTTGACCTTTAAGCCGCGCGCTTCCAATAACTGTTTTAACAGCTCGCGTTTATCGCCCTGGATTTCAATGACCCCCTCTTTCACCGCCCCGCCGGTACCGCATCTCTTTTTCAGCTCGCTGGCCAGCGTTTGCAGTGCGGCATCGTCCCAATCCAGACCGGTAATCAAACATACCCCTTTGCCTTTTCGGCCGCTGGTCTGACGCTGCAACCGCACGATGCCGTCCCCCGACGCACGCTTAGCGTGGGAGTCGTCGGCTTTGATGCGCCCGCCGTCAGTGGAATACACCAGCCGGTTTTCATTCGCCATGGACCGCTCCGACATGCAATTCCTGGAGGATAGCCGCCAGAGCGGCAGAGGGGTCAGCCGCCTGGGTAATCGGACGCCCGATCACCATATAATCCACCCCCGCCCGCTGCGCCTGCTGCGGCGTCATCACCCTGCGCTGATCCCCGGCGTCGCTTCCGGCGGGCCGTATCCCCGGCGTCACCAATTGGAAGGCCGCGCCGCAGTCGATTTTCAGCCGCGCGGCTTCCCAGGCGGAACAGACCACGCCGTCCAGGCCGCATTTTTTGGCCAGCACAGCCAGCCGCACGGCGTGATCGGACGCGCTGCCGGCAATGCCTATCCCTCTCAGATCGTCATCATTCATACTGGTGAGCACCGTGACGGCGATAAGCGTGGGCGCGTCAGCCCCAAACGGCACCAGCGCCTCCCGCGCCGCCGTCATCATACGTTCGCCGCCGCTGGCGTGAACGTTGACCATCCAGACCCCCAGCGCCGCCGCCGCGCTGACCGCTTTGGCCACCGTATTGGGAATATCGTGGAATTTCAGGTCCAGGAAAACGTCGAAGCCGCGCTGTTGCAGGTCGCGCACCAGCGCCGGTCCCGCCAGGGTAAACATTTCTTTGCCGATTTTCAGTCGGCATTGCTGCGGCGCCACTTTGTCGGCAAACGCCAGCGCCTGGCGAGCATCGGCGTAATCCAGCGCCACAATCACCGGCGAACCCGCCCGCTGCGGAGCAATAGAGGAAAAGGAAGATAACATCGTGCGCGTCATGAAACATCTCTGGTTGGCGGCCCCTCGATCGCAGGCCCGTGAGTATCCGGTCATTTTACCCGCCGGCGCCGCAAAAGCCCAGCCCGGGAGCGGCGATAGGCTCGCCCGCCGCCGGGGGTGGCGGCCACCCCGAAAGACGGTTACTGGCCGTCCAAACCGCGTATCGGCTTGACCGACGCCCAGGATTTACACGACGGGCAGTGCCAATACAGGCTGTGGGAAGTGAACCCGCATTTTTGACAGCGGTAACGGGGTTTGGTGTGGATCTGTTCGCCGACCATATCCCGCAGCGTCTGCAAACTCTCCTTGGCGCGACCGTCCTCCGCCTCGCTGAGGTGGAAATTCATCAGGCGGTGAAACATGCGCATGGTCGGATGCTGGCGCAATTGCTGGTTGATATAGCCCTGCGCCGCTTCCGGGCCTTGTTCACGCTCAATAATATCGGTCAACAGCAGCTCCGCCGACGAGCCGGTATCCTCTTCTACGCAGCGTTTGAGAAAATCCGCCCAGGCGCCCGGCTGTCCCAACGCCTGATAACAGTCTTGCAGCATCGGCAGCGTTTCGCTGACCATTTCCCGATCCTGATCCAGCACCCGCGTCAATTCGCCGACCGCGCCGGCGTAATCTTGCTGCGCCATATAAATTCTGGCGCGCATGATGGACACCCGTGCGCTATTTTTATCCGCCGCCGCCCCTTTTTTCAAAAGCGCGACGGCGCGATCCATATCGTCGCTGCCCATGGCCTGGAGCGCCAGCTCGCAGTAGAAATGGGCGATCTCTTCCCGGCGCTGCTCTTTACCGAGCTTCACCAACTTTTCCGCGACGTCTATCGCCTTTGACCATTCGCTGGTCGCCTGGTGGATCTGCAATAGCAGGCTTAAGGCGCCAACCCGGAAATCGTCCTCGTTCACCAACTGGCTGAACATGTCTTCAGCGCGATCGTAAAAGCCGGCCGCCATGTAGTCACGACCAAGCTGCTGAATCGCCAACAACCGCTGCTCAAAGGTTAACGAGGTACTTTCCATCAGCGCTTGGTGGATGCGAATGGCGCGATCGACTTCGCCACGGGAACGGAACAGGTTCCCCAGCGTCAGGTGCGCCTCGACGGCGTTGCTGTCCTCTTTCAACATATCGAGGAACAGGTCCACAGCCTTATCCTGTTGATTTGACAGGAGAAAATTCACCCCAGCCACATACTCCCTGGAAAGACGGTTCGCTTCCTGCTGTTTATCCTGCTGCGCGCTCCTGCGCCCCATGTACCACCCATAGGCGGCAGCCACGGGCAGCAACAGAAACAGCAGTTCTAACATAATGCGTTATTCCTTAGGCGCAACGGCTGGGGTACTGGCGGGAACGGTGGGAACCGTCTCCAACGGCGAAAGCTGCTGTTCGAGCCGTTTGACTTTGCGCTCGGCCCGCATTAAGGCAACGCGCGTGCGCAGCCAAAACAGGCCGCAAATGACCCAGCCGATGACAAAGCCGGCGGCAAACAGTGAAGTGAGCAGGGTTGACACCCGAAATTGACTCTGAGCCAGCAGATAGTTGAAAGTCACCACCTGATCGTTGTGCGCGCCAAAGGTAACGGAGATGATAAAAATCACCAGCACCAACAAAATTATCAGAACATATTTCACATGATTTCCTGCAAGCCGTGTTAGTCGTATGTTCAGACGCTTAGCCCATCTGACACGGTTAAATTACCATTTCCCCGATAATGAAGGAAATTTTACCCTTCGCTCGGCACCGCTCCCTCCCGGCGGCGGTAATAAATGCACACGCTGAATAACTACTATAGGGCCGACGCAGGGAAAACCCAACCGCTGGCGGTGCTTTTCTCTTTGCCGGCTAAGGGCACGCCCCCGCCTGCGGCGTCATTCACTGCGCGAGCGAATATCCGGCGCTTCTTCCGGTATCGGGGTCAGCGCGCCGATCGAACGCTGCACCAGCCAACACGCCAGAGTAATGACCAGCCAACCGACGGCGATACCCATCACCACATCCCGCGGCCAGTGCATACCGAGCGCCATTCGGCTAACCATCACGCCGCTGGCCCACGCCATCAGCACCACCGTGGATACCCGGTGCCGACGCGGCCAAAGCAAACCCACGGCCAGCAGCGCCCAACTGGCGGCGAAAACCGTATGGCCCGAGGGAAAGGAAAAGCCGGTTTCAGCGCGCCAATGACGTTGTAGCCACGGCGGAATCAGTTGCTGTTGTTGCAGCTCCCGCGCCAACGCCGCGGCGCGCGCCTTGCGCGGCATCGCGTAAAACGCCCGGTCGTTGAGCGCATAATGTTTTTCCAGCCAGACCACGTAGGGCCTGGGCTCCTGCACCCGCTCTTTGATAAACGACTTCATACCCTGACCGATGAGCAACGTAGCGGACAAGATCACCGCCAACCCCAGCGCCGGCCTCAGACGATAGCGCAGGCACCAGAGAAACCAGCCTATTAGCAGCGCGCTGGTCAGTGTTCCCCAGGGCGAGGTGACGGTTTGCGTCAGCCAATACCACCCTTTGAGCCAGCGGTAATCGCTTTCCGGGCGCCATTGCCAGCCGCTTACCCAGAGGAGTAGCGGTAAAATCATCAGCAGCAGCGCGCCCGCGCCGGTACGTTTTGCAATTTCAACCATTGAATTTCCTTTTTGCCGTTCGCCGCCCGGGTGCGCGACGACCGCAGGCAAGCTTAACAGAAAGTGCCCCAAACAACGGCTAACGGCGTACCGGTTGCGCAATTTGTCGCCAATTAACCGCAACAAATCCCGTCATAGGGTAAATTTATGGCAAAATAGCCCTCAGAGGATTCCGAACGGCGCCCATCCCTGCGCGGAGGCTGGTCAAACACCGCGGCAAGCAGTAGGATGCGCGTCATCATTGGGTTTTGGAGAGCAACATGCAGCTTAAACGTGTGGCAGAGGCCAAACTGCCGACACCCTGGGGAGATTTCCTGATGGTCGGCTTCGAGGAAATCGCCACCGGGCACGACCATCTGGCCCTGGTGTATGGCGATATTACCGGTCCGGCGCCGGTATTATCGCGGGTCCATTCCGAGTGCCTTACCGGCGACGCCCTATTCAGCCTGCGCTGCGATTGCGGCTTCCAACTGGAGGCGGCGCTGAGCCATATCGCCGAGGAGGGACGCGGCATTTTGCTCTACCATCGTCAGGAAGGCCGCAATATCGGCCTATTGAACAAAATTCGCGCCTATGCCCTGCAGGATTTGGGCGCCGACACGGTTGAAGCCAATCACCAGCTCGGCTTTGCCGCCGACGAGCGTGATTTCACCCTGTGCGCCGACATGTTCAAATTGTTGGGCGTGGAAAGAGTGCGGTTGTTAACCAACAACCCCAAAAAGGTCGAGATTCTGACCGAGGCGGGCATTAACATCAGCGAACGCGTGCCGCTTATCGTTGGCCGCAACCCGAAAAATGCCCGCTATCTGGATACCAAGGCCGCCAAAATGGGCCATTTGCTCAACGGCCCCGCCGAGTAGGCGCCGAGCGCGGTAGCAATGGCCGGCCTCGGCAGGCGGCGCGCGGCAGAGTGCAAACGGCAACAGCGGTTGCCGGTCGCCGTCAGACCCGCGCCACCGGTGAGTGACAGACCGGCGTTGCCCGTTCTCCCTCTATTGAACGCCCAGCCCCCTTCTCGCCATAACATTGCCGGGGTAACCAGGCATCGCCCCTACAGGGATTTAGACATAAACACGCTTAACGGATCGTCCCTGTAGGGCGGAAAAGCATCGCAGCGCGCATACCCACAGCGGCGGTACAGCGCTATAGCCGGCTGCTGGTGAATACCGGTTTCAAGCCGCAATTGATGGCAGAGTTCCGCTGCCGCCAGCCTTTCGAGACGGGCGATAAGTTGCTCTCCCAGCCGCCTGCCGCGGTAGGCGGGGCGAATGTACAGGCGTTTAATCTCGCCAAACCCGCCACCCTGCAAGAGTACAGCGCCACAGCCGGCAGCAACACCGGCTGCATCATGGGCAATAACGCAGCGGATACTTTCTTCGCCAACGGTGGTAAAGTCCAGGCAATGATTGCTTTCGGCGGGGTAAAGCTGGCTCTGAAACGCATCCAGTTCACTGACCAGCCCGCTTAACGCACTGTGATTTTTATCGACCTCGATGATGTGGAACATGCATTACCCTTATGGCTTCGCCCGCCATTGTGCTTCCCCGGTGGTGAACAACGTGATGATACACCCACCGCGTTGCCGTAAAAAAGGTTATCTGGTGATGTGAAAACAGCCAAGCGCGTCATGGCCGCCCTCGCGATTATCTAGTCGCCATCGGCCGTCGGCGTCCCCTGGTGGAAGACCAGGTGCCAGCGCTCATCTTCGCCGCGCAGCCAATAAGAGGCGCGCAGCGCGGCGCGGCTACCGTCCGGGCACACCGTACGATAACGCAGTATGGCACTGTTCTCTCCCGTCTTCAGCAGCGTAAAATCAGCGCTGAGAATAGCCGGCGCACCCTTTTCCCTCACCAGCGCGGCTATCGTTTCTGCGCGGTCAACCAAGGTCCCCGAACGGGTAATTTCACAGAAATCAGGATGCAGAATCTGCTCCAGCCAATCCCTATCGCGCCGTCTAGCGCCGTGCAGGCTGCATTCCCGTTTTTTCAGATGCTCAAGGGTCATCACGCCTTCCTCACGCCGTCCTGCTCACCGCCGTACGCCACCCTCTGAGTGTGTTTCCCTCTTACGCCGCGTTCATGCTTGTCGGCGTTGCACCGCCGCGGACAGACGTTTACGCGCCAGTACGGCGGCGGGCCGCCGGTGATGCTTAAGCGACGTTGAACGCTATCTGCTGCGGCCTCCCCGGTGCCGTTCAGGCTGCTTTAGGCGGGGTCTGCCACCGGTTCATTAAGCATATTGCGGATCACATAGTGCAGGATACCGTCATGACGGTAGTAGGTCAGCTCATTACCGGTATCGATGCGGCAGAGCGCATCGATAGTACGGCGACGGCCGTCAGGCCAGGTAAAGGTCACCGGCACCTCGCAGCCCGGTTTGAGTGCCGCCAGGTTGGGAATATCGACGGTTTCATCGCCGCTCAGACCCAGCGTCTTACGGGTTTCGCCGTGGGGGAACTCCAGCGGCAAAATCCCCATCCCGATAAGGTTGGAGCGATGGATCCGCTCGAAGCTTTCTGCCATCACCACCCGGATCCCCAGCAGCCGCGGTCCCTTGGCGGCCCAATCGCGGCTGGAGCCTGAACCATATTCTTTACCGGCAACGATCGCCAAGGGAATCTGCTCTGCGGCGTAGCGCATGGCGGCATCGTAAATCGCCAACGCCTCTCCCGACGGAATATGCCGGGTGTAGCCCCCTTCGATGTCCGGCACCATTTCGTTACGAATGCGGATATTGGCGAAGGTGCCACGCATCATCACTTCATGATTGCCGCGCCGCGAACCGTAGGAGTTAAAATCCGCCGTGCTTACGCCATGTTGTTGCAAATAGCGCCCCGCCGGGCTATCTACCTTGATATTGCCCGCCGGCGATATATGGTCGGTGGTCACCGAATCCCCCAACATGGCCAAAATGCGCGCGCCGCGGATATTTTCAACCGGTTTCGGCTGATGCAACATATCTTCAAAAAACGGCGTCAGGCGAATATAAGTGGAATCCGGCTGCCAATGGTACGTCGGGGCGCGGTTGACCGCAATATTGCGCCAGTCGCGGTTGCCGGTGAAGACTTCCCCGTATTCTTTGTGAAACATGGCGCTGTTGACCAGCGCGACCGCCTGGGCGATCTCTTCCGAGCTGGGCCAGATATCGCATAAATAGACCGGTTTGCCATCGGTCCCGCTGCCCAGCGGATCCTCGCTGACATTGATCAGCATATTGCCCGCCAGCGCATAGGCCACCACCAGCGGCGGCGAGGCCAGCCAGTTGGTTTTCACCAACGGGTGGATACGGCCCTCGAAATTACGGTTACCGGAAAGCACCGCGCCCACGGTCAGATCGCCGGCTTTGATTGCGGCTTCGATACTGGGTTTCAGCGGACCGGAGTTGCCGATGCAGGTGGTACAGCCGTAGCCCACCAAATTGAATCCCAACTGATTAAGGTAAGGCGTCAGCCCGGCCGCTTCCAGGTAATCGGTCACCACCTTGGAGCCCGGCGCCAGAGAGGTTTTTACCCAGGGTTTGCTGCGCAGCCCCTTGTTCACCGCGTTACGCGCCAGTAGCCCGGCGGCCATCAAAATATTGGCATTCGACGTATTGGTACAGGACGTGATAGCGGCGATCACCACCGCGCCCTGATCCAGCCGGTAGGTTTCGCCGTCCAGCTCAAACGGTTGCGCGACCGGCTCGGTGCGTTTGCCCAACGCCAATTCATCGCTGGCTTTGAACGCACCCGGCACGCCCGGCAGCGCCACGCGATCCTGGGGACGCCGAGGGCCGGCCAGGCTGGCCACAACGCTTGCCATATCGAGCTCCAGGGTGCTGGTAAACACCGGTTCATCACCCGCCAGGCGCCACAGCCCCTGCTGTTTGCAGTAGGCCTCCACCAGCGCGATCTGCGCTTCGCTGCGCCCGGTCAGGCGTAAATAGTCGAGCGTTATTGCATCCACCGGAAAGAAGCCGCAGGTTGCGCCATATTCCGGCGCCATATTGGCGATAGTCGCCCGGTCCGCCAGCGGCAGTACATCCAGTCCGTCGCCGTAAAATTCAACGAATTTGCCGACCACGCCATGCTGACGCAGCATTTGCGTCACGGTCAGCACCAAATCGGTCGCGGTGATGCCTTCATTGAGTTTACCGGTCAATTTAAAGCCCACCACGTCTGGAATTAGCATCGATACCGGCTGGCCGAGCATGGCCGCCTCCGCCTCGATCCCGCCGACGCCCCAGCCCAACACCCCGAGCCCGTTGACCATGGTGGTATGGGAGTCGGTACCGACCAGCGTATCCGGATAGGCAATCTCTTGCCCATCCTGCTCTTCGTGCCACACGGTTTTGGCGAGGTATTCCAGATTGACCTGATGACAGATGCCGTTTTCCGGCGGCACCACGCGAAACCGGCTGAACGCATTTTGCCCCCAGCGCAGGAAGGTGTAGCGCTCCAAATTCCGCGACATTTCCAGGTGATTATTTTCCGCATACGCCTCCTCGCTGCCGTAGGCGTCGACGGTGACCGAATGGTCGATGACCAGATCCACCGGCGAGAGAGGATTCACTTTGTCTACATTCCCCCCTAACCGCTTCACCGCCTCACGCATGGCCGCCAGGTCCACCACCGCCGGCACGCCGGTAAAATCCTGCATCAACACACGAGCCGGACGATAGGCGATTTCACCCTCGGCATGAGCGGTTTTCAGCCAGCCTGCGACTTCACGCAGGTGCGCCTCGGTGACGATGACGCCGTCCTGATGACGCAGCAGATTTTCCAGCAGCACTTTCATGGATTTGGGCAGTTTGTCGATAGGTCCGAGCTGTTCTGCCGCTCGCGCCAGATTATAAAAATGGTAGGTTTTGTGATGCGCGGTGAGCTGGTCCCTGCTTGCTTCTTTAATTGATGACGACATAACTCCTCCATCTAAATCATTATTGTCATAACCCTATTGGGGTTGAGGTAATCATTTAAAGATAGTACAAACAAACGGCAACGTTTTCATAACACAGAGGGATTATTGCTGCGATGGGTAAAACCGTGAGCGCGGCCATGGCGCCAAGGGAGGCCCTGAAAACGGCCTGCGAACACGCCGCCGCGGCAGTTGCGGGGCCAGCGGCGCTGGCGCGAGGGGGATAAAGGCGTAGACGGCGCCCCTGCGCACAAACGCAAACGGCACAATGGCGCAACTGGCCGGCAAGCGGACATGGCATGTCACCGCGTCTCTCCCACCGGGACGATACGCTGTTAGCGCGGCTCGCCGCCAACGGGGCATAACCTGACACCGCGTCTCTTCCGCCGGAATGATGACGACCGGCGGATCAAGGGGGCGCAGTTACTTCACCGGTAACTTGATGTCCTTGAACATGGCTTCGATGTCTTCATTGGAACGCAACGCCACCGCCGTATCCACCACATCGCGGGTCAGATGTGGCGCGAAACGATGAATAAAATCATACATATAGCTGCGCAGGAACGTACTGCGGCGAAAGCCAATCTTGGTGGTGCTCTGGGCGAACAGATCGTCGGCGTTGATTTTAACCAGATCCGGATCCGCTTGGGTATTCACCGCCATATTGGCGATAACGCCGACGCCCAACCCCATGCGCACGTAGGTTTTGATCACATCCGCATCGGTGGCGGTGAATACGATACGCGGCGTCAGGCCGGCGCGATTGAAGGCGGTATCCAGCTCGGAACGGCCGGTAAAACCAAAGGTATAGGTCACCAGCGGATATGCCGCCAGTTCGTCAATCGTCAGCGATTTATGACCGGCCAGGGGATGATCCGGCAGCACCACGATGGCCCGATTCCAATGATAACAGGGCAGCATCACCAAATCGTCATACAGATGCAGCGCTTCGGTGGCAATGGCGAAATCCGCGACGCCCTTTGATACCGCTTCGGCGATTTGGGTCGGCGAACCCTGATGCATATGCAGCGACACCCGCGGGTAGCGCTCGATAAACCCCTTGATCACGTCCGGCAGGGCGTAGCGCGCCTGGGTGTGGGTAGTCGCCACATACAGCGATCCTTTATCAGGATAAGTATGCTCCCCCGCCACCGCCTTGATGGCGTCGACCTTGGACAGCACCTCACGCGCGATGCGGATGATCTCCTGGCCCGCCGGCGTAACCTGGGTCAGATGCTTGCCGCTGCGGGCGAAAATCTGCACGCCGAGTTCATCCTCCAGCATCCGCACCTGCTTACTGATGCCGGGCTGAGAGGTGTAGAGCCCCTCGGCGGTAGAAGAGACATTCAGGTTGTGGTTAACCACTTCCACAATATAACGAAGTTGCTGCAATTTCATTTGCTTGTCCTGACGAATACCCTGAACCTGACGCACGGCGAGAGGCCGCCGAGCAGGCGACTCACCCGGTTCCGCGAAAGCGCTTAAAAGCGTTGGTTATGACTAATACTATTTAATCATAAAAAAACACTTAATATCACTTAATTATCAATTAAAAAAAAAGCCAACCGCGAGGTTGGCTTGGTGGCGGCAACGCCGTTACTTTTTGGTCACCTGCCAGTGGCCATCCACGTAGAAAGCGGTCCAGCCGGTGGCTTTGCCGTCTTTTTCCGCCGAGACATATTGCTGCTTGGTTTTCCGGCTAAAACGCACCAGGGTGCTATTGCCTTCGTCATCCTCGACGGGCGCATCGGCCAGATAGCGCAGTTTTTCCGGCAGGCGGTCGCGGAAACGGGCCAGCTCCGCCACCAGCGGCGCGCGGGTTTCACGGGATTTCGGGAACGTGTTGGCGGCCAAAAAGACCCCCGCCGCGCCGTCACGCAGTACAAAGTAGGCGTCCGACTTCTCGCAAGGCAGCTCGGGCAGCGGCACCGGATCTTCTTTCGGCGGTGCCACATCGCCGTTGCGCAGGATCTTGCGGGTGTTCTTACAGTCATCGTTGGTGCAGGCCATGTATTTGCCAAAACGCCCCAATTTCAAGTGCATATCGGCGCCGCATTTTTCACACTCCACCACCGGGCCGTCGTAGCCCTTGATCCGAAACTCACCCTGTTCGATATCGTAGCCGTCGCACAGCGGGTTGTTGCCGCAGACGTGGAGTTTACGCTGGCCGTCGATGACATAGCTGTCCATCGCGGTACCGCATTTCCCGCAGCGGCGGCGCGCGCGCAGCGCGTTGGTTTCCGCATCGTCGCCCTCAAGCACGTTCAGGGTTTCCGCTTCCGGGATCAGATTAATGGTGTTTTTGCAGCGCTCTTTCGGCGGCAGCGCGTAGCCTGAACAGCCCAGGAACACGCCGGTGCTGGCGGTACGAATCCCCATCTTGCGGCCGCAGACCGGGCAATCGATGCTGGTCATCACCATTTGATTGGGCCGCATACCGCCCTCTTCGGGATCTTTTTCGGCGTTTTCCAACTGCTGGCTGAATTTGTCGAAAAACGCGTCAAGCACGCTTTTCCACTCCTGTTGATTGGCCGCCACCTGATCGAGGGTATCCTCCATGTTGGCGGTAAAATCGTAATTCATCAGCTCGCGGAAGTTCTCTTCTAAGCGATCGGTGACGATTTCGCCCATTTTCTCCGCATAAAAACGGCGATTTTCCGCATGGACATAGCCGCGATCCTGAATGGTGGAGATGATCGACACATAAGTCGACGGCCGGCCAATGCCGCGTTTTTCCAGCTCTTTCACCAGCGAAGCCTCGCTGTAGCGGGCGGGCGGCTTGGTGAAATGCTGGCTGGGCAGCAGCTTGCTCAGCGTCAGCGTCTCGCCCGCCTCCACCGCCGGCAGGGTCCGATCTTCATCGCCCTTGCGCAGCGCCGGCATCACTTTGGTCCAGCCGTCGAAACGCAGGGTACGCCCGCGGGCGCGCAGCTGAAACTCGCCGGCGGTGACGGTCAGCGTCGTGGAGTCGTATTGCGCCGGCGTCATTTGACAGGCGACGAATTGACGCCAGATCAGCTGATACAGTTTCTGCGCGTCGGCTTCCATGTCTTTCAACTGCTCCGCCAAGGCATTGACATCGGAGGGGCGGATCGCCTCATGCGCTTCCTGGGCGTTATTTTTACTGGCATATTCGTTGGGCTGTTTCGGCAAATACGGATTGCCGAATGACGCGCTGATATAGCCGCGCGCCATGTTAAGCGCATCCTGACTCAAATTGGTGGAGTCAGTACGCATATAGGTAATATGTCCGGCTTCATACAGCCGCTGCGCCAACATCATGGTTTTCTTTACGCCATAGCCCAGCCGGGTGCTGGCCGCCTGCTGCAGCGTTGAGGTGGTGAACGGAGCCCCCGGTTTGCTGCTGGTTGGCTTATCGTCACGATCGCTGACCACATACTCCGCATTTTCAAGCCCGTCGAGCGCGGCCTGAATTTGCTGCTGATTCACCGGCTTAAAGGGTTTTTCCTGCTGATGCGTTACCTGCATCGCCAGGGGAGACGCCTGCGCCGTCTGTAGATCGGCGTGTAGTTCCCAATACTCTTCCGGCACAAAGGCTTTGATTTCCCGCTCGCGCTCCACGACCAGCCGCACCGCCACCGATTGGACCCGTCCAGCCGACAGGCCACGGGCGATTTTTTTCCACAGTAAGGGCGAGACCATATAGCCCACGACACGGTCCATAAACCGCCGCGCCTGCTGGGCGTTGACCCGGTCAATATTCAGCTCGCCCGGCTGTTCAAAGGCCTGAGCTATCGCGTTGCGGGTAATTTCATTGAAGACCACCCGGCTAAAACGCTTATCATCGCCGCCGATAACTTCCCGCAGATGCCAGGCAATCGCCTCCCCTTCGCGGTCAAGGTCGGTTGCGAGGTAGATATGATCGGCTTTTTCCGCTAGCGCTTTTAGCTCGGTCACCACTTTCTCTTTACCGGGCAAAATCTCATACTGCGCTTTCCAGCCGTGGTAGGGATCGATACCCATCCGGTTGACCAACGCGCGCTGCGGGTCCGGTTTGCCTTTTTTCTTTTTACTGGCGTCGGCGCTCTTTTGACTGGCTGAACCGCTGGTCGGCAAATCGCGGATGTGACCGACGCTGGACTTAACCACGTAGTCTTTGCCTAAATATTTATTAATCGTTTTGGCTTTGGCCGGCGATTCAACGATAACGAGAGCTTTACCCATTTTTACCTTTACCTGAGTGATGTCTTCTGCAATAAGAAGTTTTTTGCGCCAGACCCTGGCTGGGCATACCTCTTTTTTTATATTGCGGCAGCGCCGCCAAAAATCAACCTGTTTTTGTCGCGCTCACACGACCGAAGCACAGTAGGTCAACTTCTTGTTAATTCGCTTATTTTTATAATAAGCGCCGGCAGGCGCTGCTTATTTCCCCGCTAATCGGTAACAAAATAACCACCCGATGCGCGGAGGGCCACACTGTACATGATAAAAAAACTGGTGCAACCAATAAGCGGGGGAAAAAATGGTTTTACCCGCTACGCAATTAGCAAAACCGTAAACTAAACGAATAAACCTTAGTCGGTTTGCCGACAAACACAACAGAGTATTACAATAGGGCATGCGTTAACACAGGAGTGACAAATATGCACAGCAGCACCATCGCTATCGACAGAAAAAGTCTGTTAGAAGAAGCAAACCGGATAATTCGCGACCATGAAGACTATATGCACGGAATGCTGGCCACCGAGGTGGAACAGAAAGGGCCGGTGCTGGTTTTTCGCGGTGACTTTTTTCTTGATGAGCAGGGAATACCGACACAGAAAACCACCGCCGTGTTTAATATGTTCAAGCATCTCGCCCACGTCTTATCGGAAAAATATCATCTGGAGGACTGATATAGCGCCCCGGTGCCGCAGCCGACGCCGTCATGAACGCCCGGCGTCCGGCCCAATTGGCCGCCATCGACATTCAACGCGGGTTAAACCCCGTGCCGGCGCGCGTTATCAAACGAAAGACCGGGCTGAAAGATTCAGCCCTGCCGGGGCGTCGCCCGTTACGCCTGATGAGAAATTTTACGAGAGCAATGCCGAAGCGAAATGCGCGCCAAACCGCCGTTCGCGCGTGGAAGCGCGAGGCTTGCGTTGAAACTAGACAGTATCTCAACCTGCCGGGCGCGCCGCTTTCGTTGCGAAAGCGCGTGGAACGCGGCATAAGAATGACCGCTTCTCGGGCAATAAGTTATTTCCCACCCCTCGCAGGGGGCCAGGCCCAGAGTCAGGCCGCCTGGGTGCGGCGAAACCCTCTGGCCCCAATGTCACTCTAGCGGCGATAGCCTGCGGCGGCGCAGCAAGCCTGCTGCGGCCAGCGTGTTACAGCAGCGGCTTGTGCGAGCGCTGCCAATAGCGCAGAAGCCGCTGTTCCAGACTCAACGCGGCGCTATCGGTGAAGCGGCTCATCCAGCGTTTCGGCCGGCTAAAACGCACGCTTATTACCTCATGGCGCGCCAATTGCTCAATAAGCACATCGTCGCTGGTCCCGATAGCATCCACCAGCCCCAAATGCTGCGCCTGCTCGCCATACCAATGTTCGCCGGTGGCGACGGCGTCCACATCCAGCGCGGGACGCATGCGCTGAACAAAGGTCTTGAACAACTGGTGGGTTTCATTCAGCTCCTGCTGGAACTTTTCGCGTCCGGCGGGGGAATTTTCGCCAAACAGCGTCAGCGTGCGTTTGTAGGCGCCGGCGGTATGTAGCTCCATATCGATATCGTTACGTTTTAATAAGCGATTGAAGTTGGGGATCTGGGCAACCACGCCGATGGAGCCAATAATGGCGAAGGGGGCCGCAACAATGCGGTCTGCAACGCAGGCCATCATATAACCGCCGCTGGCGGCGACCTTGTCCACCGCCACGGTGAGCGGTATGCCCTTTTCCCGCAGCCGTTGAAGCTGCGATGCTGCCAGGCCGTAACCGTGAACCACCCCGCCGGGGCTTTCCAGGCGCAGCAGCACTTCGTCTCCCGATTTGGCAACCGACAGCACGGCGGTAATTTCTTCGCGCAGCGAGCTCACTTCGCCGGCATCCATACTGCCGGTGAAGTCCAATACGTACAGACACGAACGTGACGCCGCGTTGTCACCCCGCTTCGCCCGCAGTTTGGCCTGTTTGGCGTCGGCTTTATCCTGCTTTTTGTGCCGTTTATGCCAAATGCCCTTCTCGGCGTCACCCACCCGGGCCAGCTGCATTTCACGCTGCCTTTCGCGATACTGTTTGCCCAGGTCCTGGATGTGAATCTGTCCTTTGCGCTGGCGCGACCGCATGCGTAAGCCAAACACCAGCAGTAATAGCGCGCCGATGGCCAGCACCACGGTAAGGGTTTTGGCCAGAAAAAGTCCGTACAGCGAAATCAATTCCACAAAACCGCCTTGCTAATAATGAGAACCGTTGACAACTATTCTAGCCAAGGCGTCGCGCCGCGTCGCCTGAAAAATCAGAATATTGCCGCCGGGGTCGAGGGTCCCCGCCCCCCGCCGCCGCAGATTGAGCCGGCGGTCCTGCGGCATACGCTGACGCCAAGCCGGCCACCGCCGCTACAGGTCAGGCCTGCGGTCATGCGGCATACGTAGACGCCAAGCCGGCCACCGCCGCTACAGGTCAGGCCGGCGGTCATGCGGCATACGTAGACGCCAAGCCGGCCACCGCCGCTACAGATTGAGCCGGCGGTCCGGCGACCTGCGCTGACGCCAAGTCGCCACCGCCGCCGCGGCAGGGACACGACCCGCGGGCCAAACCCGGGTCACCGTGACGGCAATGCCCCCGGCCTCGGCGTCGATGAGGTCGACATCGGATTCCCGGCGATTGAAATACCCTGCTGGATCAGGCATAAAAAGAGCTAAGTCTGTCCATGGGAGCCGCGATAATCGCCGATTGGCGGCAACGTTTCCTAGCTGAGGAGTGAGGCGTGTATTATCAGCCCAAACGTAATTTACTGGATCATAAACGCATTCTAGTGACCGGCGCCGGTGACGGCATAGGCCGCGAGGCGGCCCTGACCTATGCCCGCCACGGCGCATCGTTGCTGTTGCTCGGTAGAACTGAACATAAACTGAACACGGTGAAACAGGCCATCGCCGAGGCCGGCGGGCGTGAGGCTCGGGTATTGGTGCTGGATTTGGCCTGCACCGAGCCGGCGCCCTATCAACGGCTGGCCCAAAGTCTTAGCGACGAAATTCCCCATCTGGACGGTTTGCTCAACAACGCCGGCCTTTTGGGGGAAATCGTGCCCATAGCCGAGCAAACCCCCGCGCGCTGGTCAGAAGTCATGGCGGTGAACATCAACGGCACCTTTATGCTAACGCAAGCGCTGCTGCCGCTGCTGCTTAAAGCCAGCAACCCGTCGCTGATTTTCAGCACCTCCAGCGTGGGCCGCCAGGGCCGGGCAAACTGGGGCGCTTATTCGGTATCCAAGTTCGCCACCGAAGGGATGATGCAGGTACTGGCGGAGGAGTATCCCGCATCGACGCTGCGGGTCAATTGTATTAACCCCGGCGGCACCCGTACCGGCATGCGCGCCAACGCGTTTCCAACTGAAGATCCGGAGCGGCTGAAAACCCCGGCCGATATCATGCCTATCTATCTTTACCTGATGGGCGACGACAGCCGGCGTAAAACCGGCATCAGCTTTGACGCACAGCCCGATCGTAAACCCGGTCCGGCGAGCTGATACCCGGCCGCTATTGCCGCCACGGCGATGCGGCCTTGATGGAGAGGGCTTTTATGGATGCCAGGCGTCATCAACAGCGTCAGCAGCGGTTAAAAGAAAAAGTCGATGCCCGTATCGACGCCGCGACCGAACGGCGCGGGATCGTGATCGTCTTCACCGGCAACGGTAAAGGCAAGACCACCGCGGGTTTCGGGACCGTGACCCGCGCCGTGGGCCATGGGTTACGCGCCGGGGTGGTGCAGTTTATCAAAGGCCAGTGGCCTAACGGCGAGCGCCGGCTGCTGGAGCCGCACGGCGTCGAGTTCCAGGTGATGGCCACCGGGTTTACCTGGGAGACGCAAAGTCGCGAACTTGACGGCGCCGCCGCGCGCGATACATGGCGCCACGCCCGGCGAATGCTGGCGGACGACACGCTGGATGTCGTGCTGCTCGATGAGTTGACGTATATGATAAGCTACGATTATCTGGACCGCGAGGAGGTCATCGCCGCCCTTAACGCGCGTCCCGCGAGGCAAAGCGTCATCATCACCGGGCGCGGCTGCCACCGACAGTTGCTGGACATGGCGGATACCGTCAGCGAGATGCGGCCGGTTAAACACGCTTTCGATGCCGGCATCATGGCGCAGCAGGGCATTGACTGGTGACACTGTCACTTAATGGGCTTTTTTTTAATTGCCGCCGCAGGCGCCTGCCGTATAACGTGACGCGGTCACCTTACACGGCATCCCGACGGCGCCCCGCTCTGGGGGCGCGTCTTGCACCCGGGCGGTATTCCCCCCTGGCGCCGTTGCCGTTAGCCTATGCCGTTATTGCGCTTGCTGCTTTGGCCGCCGCGGCGCGAGGGCGCTCGCTGGCTGCTGCGCTTGACCGCCCGCCGGATCTGCGTGGCCTTCAGGCGGCGGCGATCGCGCTCTACCGGCAGCTTGGTCACCGATTCAAGCGGCAACTGCACTTTTTCACGCAGGTAATTGATATTGTCGAGCGGTAGTTCGGTCCACCCGCCGCGCGGCAGCCCCTTGGGCAGCGTGACGTCGCCGTAACGCACGCGGATAAGCCGGCTGACCTGAACGCCCACCGCCTCCCACAGGCGCCGCACCTCGCGATTGCGCCCTTCCGTCAGCGTCACATTGTACCACTGGTTCAGGCCCTCGCCCCCTTGGAACGTCAGGCTGCGAAAGGCCGCCGGACCGTCTTCCAGCTGTACGCCACGGGTCAGCTGCCGCAGTTTTTCCTCATCCACCACGCCGAAAACACGCACGGCATATTCCCGTTCGATTTCACAGCTCGGGTGCATCAAGCGATTAGCCAATTCTCCGTCGGTGGTAAATAACAATAGCCCCGACGTATTAATGTCCAGGCGGCCGACGGCCACCCAGCGGGCATTATTAAGACGCGGCAGGCGATCAAAAACCGTTGGCCGCCCCTCGGGATCGCGGCGCGTACAGAGTTCGCCTTCCGGCTTATAATAAGCCAACACGCGGCAAAGCGCGTCTTCCACCGGTTTAATGGTGATAATGCGGCCATCCACCCGAATCTTGGTGGTGCTGGTGACCTCTACGCGATCGCCCAATGTTGCGACGTTACCGTCTACGCTCACGCGGCCTTGTTCAATAATGGCTTCGATTTCTCGGCGGGAACCCTGTCCGGCACGGGCCAGGACTTTTTGCAGTTTTTCGCTCATGGCGAACCTCGCATGTCGCCTTCACAGGCGTCAGATGGATGTAAATACATTAAAATCAATGAGTTAACTTAAATCACTTGCGCCATTATACAGCAATACACTACCCGCTGTAAGCTTTATTCGCCCGCGCGAGCATTGCTGGGTGAAACGAGGCCGCGTCCGTCACCGCCGCGGCAGTAAGATTACGAGCGGCCGCTCTGTCTTGCGGTAACGGTTCTCGAGCCGGGGTCATTGCTTT
Organism: Sodalis praecaptivus; assembly: GCF_000517425.1. NCBI lineage: Bacteria > Pseudomonadati > Pseudomonadota > Gammaproteobacteria > Enterobacterales > Bruguierivoracaceae > Sodalis > Sodalis praecaptivus. The sequence goes on along the minus strand of NZ_CP006569.1, from coordinate 2,103,610 downwards.
GTACGGCACCTGCCTCCCTCGACGCTCAGCCACTGCTCACCCCCTGCGCCCGTCGGCGGGCAATCCTTTGCGCCGCGCCAGCACGACGCTAAGCCCATCGGCGGAGATGCCGCTGACTGCAACGAGCGGGAGCTCAGCCGCCGGCGGCCTGTGCAATCACGCTACGGGAGAGCATCTCGGCGCCGCCCTAGCCTGCAGTCAGTTTATCAGCGCCCCACTCGCCGCCGCTTGCCTCACAAAAACGGCGAGACATCGCCCACCCCCTGGCGTACCACCCGCGGCGCCGGGTCGGTCAGATCGATGACCGTGGTCGGTTGCTGGCCGAGGAAACCGCCGTGGATGACCAGATCCACCTGTTTACCCAGATGGTCGCGAATAGACTCCGGATCGGATTCAGCAAAATCATTGCCCGGCAGCATTAAGGTGGTGGACATCATCGGTTCATCCAGCGCCTCAAGCAGCGCCAGCGCGATGGGGTTCGACGGCACGCGCAGGCCGATGGTTTTGCGTTTGTCGCTCATCAGCCTACGCGGCACTTCCTTGGTGGCCTTCAGGATAAAGGTATATTTGCCGGGGGTATTATTTTTCATCAGCCTGAACGCCTGATTGTCTACCTGCGCATAGGTGGATAATTCAGAAAGATCGCGGCAGACCAGCGTAAAATTGTGATGGCCGTCCAACTGGCGAATGCGACAAATGCGCTCCATGGCCGTTTTGTCTTCAAGCTGGCAGCCCAAGGCGTAACCGGAGTCGGTAGGATAGACGATGACCGCGCCTTTGCGCAGCAAATCAACCGCCTGGCTGACCAGACGCGGCTGCGGATTATCCGGATGAAGGGTAAAAAACTGACTCATTAATCAAACACTCCTTATTAGGGCGGCCGGCAAAGGACACGGGCTGCCAGGTTTATCCCTCTGCGGTGGCGGGGGGATGGGCGGCAGGCAACACAGGCCAGTCACGCCATACCGGCTCAACCCCTCCCGGCAGCCACAACTTGCGACCCAGCTCAATCCATGCGCAGGGTTGATGAAAATCGGACCCTTGTGAAGCAAGAAGGTGATAATCACGGGCGTAGCCCGCAAGCTGACTCCTTTCCTGCGGCGACTGCTGACACTGGGCGACTTCCATGGCGTCACCGCCGGCGGCGGCAAACTGCGCCAGCAACCGTTTCAACCACTTGGCCGAGAGTTGATAACGCCCCGGGTGCGCCACTACCGCCTGTCCCCCTGCTAGGTGGATCGCTTCAATCGCTTCTTCTATTGTACACCACTGTGGCGGGACATAGCCGGTTTTCCCCCGCGACAAATATTTTTTAAACACGTTGGCGACGTTGCTGGCCACGCCCAGGCTCACCAGATAGCGCGCGAAATGGCCGCGGGTGACCAGATCGTCCTGCGCCAGTTGTCTGGCCCCGTGCCAGGGATCATGAATACCCGCCTTTACCAGCCTCTCGGCGATGGCCCGCGCGCGCGCCAGGCGATGCGCGCGCTGTGATGCCAAAAGCGTCGTTAGCGCCGGGTGAGAAGGCGCCATGCCCAATCCGACTATATGAATTTCGTGGTGTTGCCAGAGGGTGGAAATCTCCACCCCCGCCACCAGGTTAAGCGGCAAGCGCAGCGCCGCAATCGCCTCCCGGGCAGGCGCGAGGCCAGCAACGGTATCATGATCGGTTATCGCCAGCACCGTGACGCCCATCGCCTGGGCGCGCACCACCAGCTCCCGGGGCGTGAGCAGGCCATCGGAGGCGGTGGTATGGCTGTGCAGGTCATAAATCACCCGTAGGGGGGATGTCATCGGTTGTGCTGTCAAGGGAGTCTGCCTATGGTTTCATTGCCCTCCATGATAGCGGTAAACCGAGCTGAATCGAACTAGTGGATTTATTTTCGTCAGCGCTACCATTAAGGTTGACTTTTTATCTCTGAACTAGTTTACTAGTACGCAGTTAAACACACGCCTTCGAGATGCTAAAAATGATGACATCTATAACCGTACTGCTTCGCTGGTGGCGCACCTCCCTTTAGCGGGTGGTGTTATCATGCGTCGCTGTCATCAGACAGAGCAAGACCCCACTAGCCCGCTGCATCAGCGGGCTTTTTCATGGGCGACAATCAGGAAATCAGATAATGCAAATGCCAACCAGCCAGTACCAGATAGAATTGCTGCACGCGCAGGCCCCTTACCGTCCCGACCCTACGGCGATGTTCAACCAGTTGTGCGGCGCCCGTCCCGCGACACTGCTGCTGGAATCGGCCGAGATTGATAAGAAGCATGATCTCGAAAGTATGATGGTTGTCGATAGCGCGCTGCGTATCACCGCCCTCGGCCAGACCGTCACGCTGCAGGCGCTGAGCGCCAACGGCGCCGCGCTGTTGCCGCTTCTGGACGCCGCTTTGCCGCAGCAGGTCACGGTCATTACCCACCCCTACGGCCGCGAGTTAACCTTCCCGGAGACGGAACAGGCCGTGGATGAGGACGCCCGCCTGCGCTCGTTGTCGGTTTTTGACTGTTTGCGCCTGCTGTTGACGCTGGTTGGCCAGCCGCCGGACGCGCCGAAAGCGATGTTTGTCGGCGGCCTGTTCGCCTATGATCTGGTCGCGGGCTTTGAATCCCTGCCGCCGCTGCGTCCTGGCCAGCGCTGCCCCGACTACTGTTTCTATCTCGCCGAAACGCTGCTGATCCTCGATCATCAGCAGCAGACCTGCGAATTGCAGTGCAGCCTGTTCAGCGCCAATGCGGCGGAAAAGCAGCGGTTGCAGCACCGGCTTGAGCAATTACAGCATCAGCTTACCCAGGCGCCGGAACCGATCCCGCATCAGGTCATCGACACCATGACGTTGACCTGCAGCCAGAGCGACGAGGAGTACGGCCAAATCGTGCGCCGCATGCAGCAGGCGATCCGCGAGGGGGAAATTTTCCAGGTGGTGCCGTCGCGGCGTTTCTCCCTCCCCTGTCCTTCGGCGCTCGCCGCCTATCATACGTTGAAGAAAAGCAATCCCAGCCCGTATATGTTTTTCATGCAGGACAATGACTTTACCCTGTTCGGCGCCTCGCCGGAAAGCTCGTTGAAATACGCCCCCGACTCCGGGCAGATTGAAATTTACCCCATCGCCGGCACCCGCCCCCGCGGTCGCCGCGCCGACGGCACGCTCGATGCCGATCTCGACAGCCGTATCGAGCTGGAAATGCGCGCCGACCATAAAGAGCTGGCCGAACATCTGATGCTGGTGGACCTGGCGCGCAACGATCTGGCGCGTATCTGCGAGCCGGGCACCCGCTATGTGGCCGATCTGACCAAAGTCGATCGCTACTCCTTCGTGATGCATTTGGTGTCGCGGGTGGTAGGCCAGCTGCGCGCCGACCTTGACGTGCTGCACGCCTACCGCGCCTGCATGAACATGGGCACCCTGAGCGGGGCGCCGAAGGTCCGGGCGATGCAGCTTATCGCCGAAGCCGAAGGCGAACGCCGCGGCAGCTACGGCGGCGCGATAGGGTATTTCACCGCCGCCGGCGCGCTCGATACCTGCATCGTCATCCGTTCCGCCTATGTCGAAGACGGCATCGCCACGGTACAGGCCGGGGCGGGCGTGGTACTGGATTCCGTGCCCCAGGCGGAAGCCGACGAAAGCCGCAACAAAGCACGCGCCGTTTTGCGCGCCATTGCTACCGCCCACGACGCAAAGGAGCTGTTCTGATGGCCGACATCCTGTTACTCGATAACATCGACTCATTTACCTATAATTTGGTGGATCAACTGCGCGCCAACGATCATCGGGTGGTGATTTACCGCAACCGGCTGCCGGCCGCACTGATCACGCGGGCGCTCAGCGAAATGGAAAATCCGATCCTGATGCTGTCGCCGGGGCCCGGCGCACCGGCCCAGGCCGGCTGTATGCCGGCACTGCTCACTCAACTGCGCGGCCGGTTACCGATCATCGGCATCTGCCTGGGGCATCAGGCGATAGTGGAAGCCTACGGCGGCCACGTCGGCCAGGCGGGCGAAATTTTGCACGGTAAAGCCTCGCCTATCCGCCACGACAATCAGGGCATGTTCGCCGGTCTGCCGAATCCGCTGCCGGTGGCGCGCTATCATTCGCTGGTCGGCAGTCAGGTACCGGACTCGCTGACGGTTAACGCCCACTATAACGACATGGTGATGGCGGTACGCAATGACGCCGATCGCATCTGCGGCTTCCAATTCCACCCTGAATCCATTTTAACCACCCAAGGCGCACATTTGTTAAATCAAACGCTCGCTTGGGCGCTGGCGTAACCACAAGGACCTTTTTATGCAAGCGATACTGGAACATCTCTACCAGGGCGGACGAATCAGCCGTGAACAAAGCCAGCAGCTGTTCGGGGCCATCATTCAAGGGCAATTGGCGCCGGAACAGCTGGCGGCCGCCCTTATCAGCATGAAAGTGCGCGGCGAATACCCGGAGGAAATCGCCGGCGCCGCCGGTGCGCTGCTGGCCGACGCCAGCCCGTTTCCGCGTCCCGATTATCCTTTTGCCGATATCGTCGGTACCGGCGGCGACGGCAGCAATAGCATCAATATCTCCACCGCCAGCGCCATCGTCGCCGCCGGCTGCGGCGCCCGGGTGGCCAAGCACGGCAACCGCAGCGTATCCAGCCGCTCGGGTTCTTCCGACCTGCTGGCGGCGTTCGGCATCCGGCTGGATATGCCGGCGGCGCTGTCGCGCCAGGCGTTGGATGAACTGGGCATGTGTTTTTTGTTCGCGCCGCAGTATCATTCCGGCTTCCGTCACGCGATGCCGGTACGGCAACTGTTGAAGACCCGTACCCTGTTTAATGTGCTGGGGCCGCTGATTAACCCGGCCCGTCCGCCGCTGGCGCTGATTGGCGTCTACAGCCCGGAATTGGTATTGCCCATCGCCGAAACGCTGCGCGTGCTGGGCTACCAGCGCGCCGCGGTGGTCCACGGCGGCGGCATGGACGAGGTGGCGCTGCACGCGCCGACCCAGGTGGCGGAGCTGCGTGACGGCGCGATTGAAAGTTACACCCTGAGCGCGGCGGATTTCGGCCTGTCGCCCCAGCCGGCAGAGGCGCTACGCGGGGGGTCGCCGGAAGAAAACCGTGACATTTTGGCGCGTTTGTTACAAGGTAAAGGTGAACACGCGCATGAATCCGCCGTCGCCGCCAACGTGGCCCTGCTGCTCAAATTGTTCGGGCAGGAAAATCTCCGTGACAACACCCATCGGGCGCTGGAGGAAATTCACAGCGGTGCCCCCTATGCGCGCGTGATGGCCCTGGCAGCAAGAGGATAAGAAAGTCATGCAGGACACGGTACTTGCGAAGATCGTCGCAGACAAATATGAATGGGTAGCCGAGCGTAAACGGCTGCAACCGCTGGAGAGTTTCCGTCATCAGGTGCAACCCAGCACGCGCAGTTTTTATCACGCGCTGTCCGGTACCCGCACGGCGTTTATCCTGGAATGCAAAAAGGCGTCGCCGTCCAAAGGCCTTATCCGCGCCGATTTTGACCCGGTCGCTATCGCGGGCGTTTACCGGCATTACGCCTCCGCTATTTCGGTACTGACCGACGAGAAATATTTCCAGGGCAGCTTCGATTTTCTGCGCCAGGTGAGCCGCACGGTGAGCCAGCCGGTATTATGTAAAGATTTCATCATCGATCCGTGGCAGATTTATCTGGCGCGGCTGCATCAGGCGGACGCGATTCTGCTGATGTTGTCTGTCCTTGACGACGACACCTACCGCGAGCTGGCGGCGGTGGCCCATAGCCTGAACATGGGCGTGTTGACCGAGGTCATCAGCGACGACGAGCGGCAGCGCGCGATTGCGCTGGAAGCAAAAGTGGTGGGAATCAATAATCGCGATTTACGCGATCTGTCTATCGATTTGAACCGCACCCGCACCCTGGGCCCGCGTCTGCCGGCCGGCGTCACGGTCATCAGCGAGTCCGGCATCAATCATTATCGCCAGGTGCGCGAACTCAGCCACTACGCCAATGGCTTTTTGATCGGCAGCGCGCTGATGGCCGAACCCGACTTGACGATGGCGGTACGCCGGGTGCTGCTCGGGGAAAACAAAGTCTGCGGCCTTACCCGCGCCGCCGATGCCCGCGCCGCCCTGGAGGCCGGCGCGCTCTACGGCGGACTGATTTTTGTCCCCGGCTCCCCGCGCTATGTGGAGGAAGACACCGCCCGCGCCGTGATGGCCGGCGCCCCGCTTCGCTATGTCGGGGTGTTTCGCGATGCGCCGGTGAGCGAGGTCGCCGCGAAAGCCAGCGCGCTGTCGCTGGCGGCGGTCCAGCTGCACGGCGGCGAAGATCAGGCCTACATCGACGCGCTGCGTCAGGCTCTGCCGCCCGACTGCCGCATCTGGAAAGCGCTGGATATGCGCCACGCCCTGCCGGCACGCGATCTGGCCCAGGTGGATCGCTATGTGCTCGATAACGGCGGCGGCAGCGGCAAGCCTTTTGACTGGTCGCTGTTAAACGGAGCGACGCTGGACAACGTGATGCTGGCGGGCGGTCTGGCGGCGGATAACTGCGTGGCCGCGGCGCGCCTCGGCTGCGCAGGACTGGATTTCAACTCTGGCGTAGAAAGCGCGCCGGGTATTAAAGATCATCATAAATTGGCTACGGTATTTCAGACGCTGCGCGCCTATTAACCATCAGCCTGACACCGTGAGAGACAACAGAGCATGACACGACTTAATCCCTATTTTGGCGAGTTTGGCGGCATGTACGTGCCGCAAATCCTGATGCCTGCGCTCATTCAGCTGGAAGAGGCGTTCGTCAGCGCCCAGAGCGACCCGGCGTTCCAGGCCGAATTCAGCGATCTGCTGGTGAATTACGCCGGTCGGCCGACGCCGCTGACGCTGTGCCGCAACCTGACCGCCGGGACCCGGACCAAACTTTATTTGAAACGCGAAGATCTGTTGCACGGCGGTGCCCATAAAACTAATCAGGTGCTGGGGCAGGCGCTGCTGGCCAAACGGATGGGCAAAACCGAAATTATCGCCGAAACCGGCGCCGGCCAGCACGGCGTGGCCTCAGCCCTGTCCTCGGCGCTGCTGGGGCTGAAATGCCGGATTTATATGGGCGCCAAAGACATCGAACGCCAGTCCCCCAACGTCTTTCGTATGCGGCTGATGGGCGCCGAGGTCATTCCGGTGCACAGCGGCTCCTCCACCCTGAAAGACGCCTGTAACGAAGCGTTGCGCGACTGGTCCGCCAGCTATGAACGCGCGCACTACATGCTCGGCACCGCCGCCGGTCCGCACCCCTTCCCGACCATCGTGCGCGAATTCCAGCGGATGATAGGCGAGGAGACGCGCGCGCAGATGCAGGAGCAGGAGCAGCGCCTGCCGGATGCGGTCATCGCCTGCGTCGGTGGCGGCTCTAACGCCATCGGCATGTTCGCAGATTTCATCGATGAACCCGACGTGCGTTTGATAGGCGTGGAGCCGGGCGGCCTGGGCATTGAAACCGGCCAGCACGGCGCGTCGCTGAAACACGGCCGCACCGGCATCTACTTCGGTATGAAATCGCCGATGATGCAGTCCGCCGAGGGGCAGATTGAAGAGTCCTACTCCATCTCCGCCGGCCTGGATTTCCCGTCGGTGGGCCCCCAGCATGCTTACCTTGATAGCATCGGCCGCGCCGAGTACGTATCGGTCACCGACGAAGAAGCCCTGGACGCCTTCCGGCGTCTCTCGCGCCATGAGGGTATTATCCCCGCATTGGAATCCTCCCACGCGCTGGCCCATGCGCTGCGGATGATTAAAGCGGAGCCGGAGAAAGAGCAGATCCTGGTGGTTAACCTGTCCGGGCGCGGCGATAAAGATATTTTCACCGTTCATGATATTTTGTCGGCGCGAGGAGAAATTTAATATGGAACGCTATCAGCAATTATTCGGCCGGTTGGCGGCCCGCAACGAAGGTGCTTTCGTGCCGTTTGTGACGCTGGGCGATCCCAACCCCGCGCTTTCGCTGCAAATCATCGATACGCTCATCGACGCCGGCGCCGACGCGCTGGAGTTGGGCATCCCGTTTTCCGATCCGCTGGCGGACGGCCCCACTATCCAAAACGCCAACCTGCGCGCGTTTGCCTCCGGCGTCACGCCGGCGCACTGCTTTGAGATACTGGCATCGATTCGCGCCAAATACCCCGAGATACCCATTGGCCTGCTGATGTACGCTAATTTGGTGTACAACGACGGCATTGACGCTTTCTACGCCCGCTGCGCCGACGTCGGCGTCGACTCGGTGCTGGTGGCGGACGTGCCGCTGCAAGAGAGTCTGCCGTTTCGCCAAGCCGCGTTGCGCCATGGTGTCGCGCCCATCTTTATCTGCCCGCCCAACGCCGACGATGATCTGCTGCGCGAAATCGCCTCCCACGGCCGGGCGTATACCTACCTGCTCTCGCGCGCCGGCGTCACCGGCAGCGAAAAACGGGCCAATACGCCGCTGGCGCATTTGGTCAATACCCTGAAGGCGTACCACGCGGCGCCGACCCTTCAGGGGTTCGGCATTTCCGAACCCGATCAGGTGCGATCCGCTTTGCAGGCCGGTACCGCCGGCGCCATCTCCGGCTCGGCCATTGTGCGGATTATCGAAAACCATGTGGATGATCCCGCTTTGATGCTGGAAAAACTGGCGCAATTCGTGCGCGAAATGAAGGCCGCCACCCGTTCCTGACTGGCGCAAACACGTTTTATCAGCAACACTGTCAATGCCGGACGCCCGCAAAGCGCCGGCGATAAAACCGAATAAATAACGACAACGCATTCCATCAAGGAGAGAATATGAACGTGTGGAAAGTCGCCGCCAGCCTGTTAACCCCTCTTTTATTAGCCTTCGCGCTGAGCGGTTGCGCGCCAACCGCAAAGTCTGAGGGAACCGGCGGCTATATTGACGATACGGTTATCACCGCGAAGGTGAAATCGGAATTGGTCCGCGACGATCGTCTGAAAGCGCGGGAAATCAATGTCGAAACCTTTAAAGGCCGCGTGCAGTTAAGCGGTTTTGTGGGGTCCGCCTCCGAAGCCAGCCTGGCGGTTCAGGCCGCGCGCGGCGTGGCCGGCGTGAAGTCGGTGGAAAACGATATGCAAATCAAATAACCCACGTCAGGTTTAGCGGTGTTAGCCGGGGGCGCGCAGGCGCCCCCTTTTCTTGGCCGAAAGCCGTCAGAAGCGATAGCCGACGCCAAACATAAACGCCCAGGGATTGATATCGGTATGAATGGATTGCTGCTGACCGCCGGCCTTGAAGCGGACATCGGTATCGATATCCATATACCACACCGACATATTAATCAGCCAGTTATCGCTGACGTTATAATCCAGCCCCGCCTGCCCGGCCAGACCCCAGGAATGCTTCAAGCTCAAATCGCTTAAGCCGAGATCCTCGCCCTTCTGATTGAAATGGGCATCATAAAAGGTGGTGTAGTTCACGCCGATACCGATATAGGGCCGCAGCTTGTCTTGGGCATCGCCAAAATAATATTGCGCCATCAAGCTTGGCGGCAATTGTTTGACCTTGGCGATATTGCCGGTGCTGTTAAGCCCGACGCGGTGACTGAACGGCGTCGCCGCCAACAACTCGACACCGATGTTATCGGTGATCATATAACCAAAGGTCAGCCCCAGTTGCGTGTTATTGCTGACATTGAACTCGCCCAGCCCCAACACATTATCCGAACTCTCGCTGGGCCGGACGGTAATACTGCCGGCACGGGCGATAAAATCACCGGCCTGGTGGGCGAATACGGGTTGACTAAAAAGAATAGCGGCCACGGACGCGGCCAAAACGGTTGTTTTCATACCCTGCTCCATTGCTATTTTGCTTACCGTTAGGGGTAAATTTGATCCTTATCACCTTCCGAACCCTCGGTGGCGTAGAGGCGAATTGATATGCATCACCGATAACAAGCGTTATATCAATTCCCCTACTATTTACGGGTTGATCCATATCAACGGAACGGCAACAACAGCAAAAAAAGCGGTGATAAGTCATTTCTGTTGCTTTCAGGCGGCGGGCTGGGTAGTTTGCGAGTGTGTCAGTTCGGGTTCGACGTTGTGGCCTCGGTGGATAACAGCATGAACGATGATGGCAACCCCTGCATGTCCTGCGGCGCCTGCTGCGCGCGCTTTCGCGTGTCTTTTTATTGGGCCGAGGCGGATGACGGCGCCGGCCAGGTGCCTGCGGCGTTAACGGAACCGCTCACGCCTTTTCTACGCTGTATGGCGGGCAGCAACGATCGCCCGCCGCGCTGCCGCGCGCTGCTGGGACAAATCGGCTGTAGCGTGAGCTGCGCCATTTATGCCTCGCGCCCGTCACCCTGCCGCGAGTTCCGCATGAGCGGCGAAGAGGGCCTGGCGAACGCCGCGTGCGATCGCGCCCGGGCGCACTATGGCTTACCGCCCTTGGCGCGACCGGCGGCGCAGTGGGAGAAAATCATGCCGCACTCGCCCCGGGATGATGCATTAGGGTGCCAAGCCGTGGATTAACAGGGTAGAATAGCGGGCTAGCCTATTTATTGATTGTTTTGCCAAGGAGCCCCCATGCCAATTATGGCAAGTACCCTGTACCGCGACATGCTGAATTTTTTCCGTAATCAGTTTGCCAGTATCGTGCTATTGGCGCTGCTGACGGCGCTGATAAGCGTGGTGCTGGGACATGCGCTGTCCCCGGGCAGCGAGCAGCTGATGACGCTCAGCGACGGTACCCATATGGGCGACACTGCCGACATGAGCCTGCAGCAATTGGTACAGCAGATGTCGGTCGAGCAGCAGCGCGTGTTGCTGAAAGCCTCCGCCGCCGGTACCCTGGCCGGTCTGGTCGGCAACGTCCTGCTGGCGGGAGGATTGCTGACCATGATTCGCCTGGTATCCAATCGCCAGCCGGTCAGCGTATTGCGCGCCATCGGCCTGTCGGCGCCGCTGTTGCCGCGCCTGCTGCTGCTTATTTTTCTCACGACGTTGCTGGTGCAGTTAGGCCTGTTGCTGATTATCGTACCGGGTATCCTGCTGGCCATCGCTTTTAGCCTGGCGCCGGTCATTGCCACCAGCGATAATCTGGGCGCCATTAAATCCATGCGCCTGAGCGCCAGTCTGGCGTTTGCCAATCTTCGGCTGCTGGCGCCGGCGGTGCTGTTCTGGCTGTTGGCTAAAGCGGCGGTGCTTCTGCTGGCGACCCAGTTCACGCTGGTGTCATCGCTGGTGGCGGCGGTATTATTAAATGGTCTGAGCAATCTTATTTCCGCTCTGCTGCTAATCTATCTTTATCGTCTGTATATGTTGTTGCGGCAGGCCTGATGGCGGCGTTTACCCTCTTTACCGGTGGACTTTGTTATGAAGCAGTTTCTTGATTTCCTGCCCTTGGTGGTGTTTTTTATTGTCTACAAACTGTACGACATCTACTACGCCTCCGGCGCATTGATTGTCGCCTCCGCGCTGGTATTGGTTTATACCTGGCTGCGCTATCGCAAAGTAGAAAAGGTCGCCCTGATTACCTTCGTGCTGGTAGCGATATTCGGCTCGCTGACGCTTTACTATCACAACGCGGAATTTATCAAGTGGAAGGTGACGGTAATTTATACGCTGTTCGCCGCGGCACTGCTGATAAGCCAATTCGTCCTCGGCAAGCCCCTCATTCAACGTATGCTGGATAAAGAGATCCATCTCCCGGCGCGGGTTTGGAACAATTTGAATATCGCCTGGGCGGTGTTCTTCCTGGCCTGCGGCGCGGCGAATATTTATATCGCGTTCTGGCTGCCGCAGAGCGTTTGGGTAAATTTCAAGGTTTTTGGCCTCACCGGCCTGACGCTGGTGTTTACACTGCTCAGCGGAATTTATATCTACCGCCATATGGCGGAGGATGAACGCAATAATAATACCCATTAATCCTGCGCCTTTGGCGCGGGTGATGTTAAGCGGGAGTGATGATGAGCGAAGTGATTAAGCCGCCCAGCGGCGAAATGGTGCTGCGCACGCTGGCCATGCCGGCGGACACCAATGCCAACGGCGATATTTTTGGCGGCTGGCTGATGTCGCAAATGGATATTGGCGGCGCTATTTTGGCGAAAGAGCTGGCGCAGGGCCGGGTCGTGACGGTGCGCGTCGACGGCATGACTTTTTTGAAACCGGTGGCGGTGGGCGATGTCATCTGTTGCTATGCCCAATGTCTGAAAACGGGGACCAGTTCGTTGACCATCAATATCGAGGTATGGGTGAAGAAAGTGTCATCGGAGCCCATCGGCCAGCGCTACCGGGCTACCGAGGCGGTATTTACCTACGTCGCGGTGGATAACAGCGGCAAACCCCAGCCGCTGCCGCCTGACAAGCGCCAGCTCAACGGCGCCCGGTAAGCCTCTTTCGTTCGGCGGCTGCGCCGGTGCCGGCCTGTTTACCCGCCGTGACATCCTCTCTTGACGCGCAGGCACCCGCCGTTGGCCGCACGTCCATTTGCACCTTGCACGCCGTGCGCCGGCGGCACTATGGCCGTTCATCCGCCCCCGACAATGATTGCGAAAAGCCGGCCTAGCGCCGGCCCCGTCCCGCTAGTCGCCGCTGCTGACGCCCTGAATATCAAATTGGAATTTGACCGTCATATTGGCGGTGGGCTTGCCGGTCTCATAGGTCCAGCGGCGCATCGCTAAACGAACATCGCGCTCGAACATATTGCGCGGCTGGGCCGAAACGATACGTATATTTTCCACCCGCCCCTCGGCATTAACGTCATACATCACGCTAATACGGCCCTCAATCCCTAACGCTCTGGCCCGCGGAGGATAAATAGGGTTGCTGCGAAACGTCGCCCGCGGCGCGCTGCTAGCGCTTTTCACGCTGCTGCTCGCCGGCGCGCTGGTAACCGGCGCGGTAGCCGGGCGAACCGGCGGCGCGCTGGGGGCGGGCGACGCCGGGCGCGTCTCGGGTTTTGGCGTCCGCGGCTTGATCTCCCGGTGCCGCTCGGGTTTGGGTTTTGGCTTGGGCTTCGGCACGGGTTTGGGCACCTGTACCGGCGCCGGAGGCTCGGGTACCGGTTCGGGTTCCGGCTCAGGCACGGGCTGCGGCGCTACTTCCGGCTCCGGCGCCACAGGTTGCGGATCGGGCGGTTGCTCAACCGGCGGCGCCTGCTGCGGTTCGGGCGCCACCAGCATAACGGTCATGGGCTGCTCGACGGCGGAAGGTAAACTCATCGGCGGGACCGTGGCATAAAGTAATGCTGCGACCAAAGAGGCGTGTAATCCGGCAGACGCAATAAACGGCCAGGAAAAGCGACGAGTCTGATTCAAAATAGTTAACGCCATATCATTGGAAGTCGTGGTTGAGGGCAAAGTTTAAATGCAAATAGCAATCATATTCAATAACTGTCAGCGATCTCTTTATCGTTTAGCGTTTTTATCTGCCTGAGCGCTAGCGCTTCGGACTTTTCGCGCCCTGCGCGCAGAGTTTTGGACCTTCACTCTACGCCTTTAACCGTCTACGGTGCAGAATTCACGGTTTAATCAGACGGCCAAACTTTTCGTTGCGCTGCAGGGTGCAATATCATAACGTGAATTACTTTTCCTCATTCCAGGTTGGGAGTCTTACCGTGCTCTATGTTATCTATGCCGAAGACGTGGCCGATTCGTTAGAAAAGCGCCTGTCCGTTCGCCCTACTCATTTAGCGCGTCTTCAGCTGCTGCGGGATCAGGGTCGCCTGCTCACCGCCGGCCCCACCCCGGCCATAGACAGCAACGATCCCGGAGCGGCGGGTTTTAGCGGCTCAACGGTCATCGCCGAATTTGATTCCCTTGAAGCAGCCCAAGCCTGGGCGGAGGCCGATCCCTATGTTGCCGCCGGCGTGTATGCCAAGGTGCACGTGAAGCCCTACAAAAAGGTTTTCTGAGGTTAGCGTGGCGATGGCGTGCCCCGCGGGCACGGCCGGCAAAGCGTTTAACCGCATTGGCGAAGCGGGCAACGCAGCCAACGGAGGCACAGGAGGTTGCCCGGCAGACTGCACGTGCCTTCAGCCGACAGCCATAATGGACACCATCTCACATCGCGGCGTCAAACGTGAGTCGGCCGTCGCGGGCCGGATTCGAGCGATGGCGCTTTCTCGCCCGTTGCGTTCCCGACCGCGATCGCTTTCTGAGTCCCCTATCATCGCCAACGTTGCCCGCGGTCATGTTATTGCGGAATGATTAAGGTCTGTCCTGGATAGATCTTGTCTGGATCGCTGAGCATCGGTTTGTTGGCGGTGAAGATTTTCATATAATCATTGGCGTTGCCATACTGCGACTTCGCAATTTTACTTAAGGTATCGCCGGCGACGACCGTATAAAATCGACTGGCTGGTTTAGCATCCGCGATAGCGGGCGACTCAGCGGTATTGGCCGCGGTGGCAGAGGTGATTTTGTCGTCAACGCCGCTGATACCGGCGACATTACCAATCGCCACCAAAATTTTTTCCTTCAATTCCTGGCTGATATTTTCGCCGGTCACCGTCGCTTTATCATCCGCGACATCAATATTGACGTTATCTGCGCCGGGCAGACCCAATTTCTGGATGTGTTCTTTGAGCTTGGCGCTCTTTTCCGTATGATTGCCGGCGACCGCGTCCCACACCTTTTCACCCGCGTCTTTAACGAAATTCAATAAACCCATTTCATTCTCCTCTCGGTCATCATTTCAAGTCAACGCCAATTGATTAGCACCGTAATAAAGGATAGCACAACGGATTTACCCGCCAGATCGCGGGGGGAGTCAGGCGTTCAGCCCGGCGGCCGGTACTCCACGCCCGGCATAACCGCGCTAAAGTGAACCCCTAGCAGCGGCGCCATGGCGTGACGAGATGAACGCGGCACCAAGCATTAACAGCAGAGAAGAAAGGACACGGCGTTTACGGCGTGTGGAGCGCAAAGAGAACGTGTGGAGTGCAAAGAGAATAAATACAGCAGATACGCTGTCTGTTACAGGCTGCGCCTAAAGGGCATGACGTGGCGGTCATCAAAAATACACCTAAGGATAATATTACCGCTGTTTCCGTGAGCCAGATTCGGTAAATTCATATTTAAGAATATTCGCAGTCAACTTTATAAATTGCCGCGTTTCAGTACGTTATCTGACCTCATTTTCCAAGATAGTTCCGAATGTCCCCCCCTCCGGCCATATCCGGTTTGTACCTGGTCACTTTATCGCATACCGTAGAAAAGCTGTACTCCCCCGTTAAACACTTAACAGTAGGAGGTAATTATGTTGAAGAAGATACTGATGGCGGCCTTGGCGCTGTCTGCAATCGGCAGCTCGACCGTTTATGCGGCCGGCGCGGCCGGCACGACCACAGCGGCATCGCAGAGCGCTTCCGGTAGTGCCAGCAGCAGTGACGCCAGCTTTGTGTCCAGCTCCGTCGCCGCGGTGGCATCGGCCAGCGACCCGGAAAATACCGGTTCGTCTACGTCGACCTCAACCACGACCGCCACGCAGTAACGCTGCGGACATCGCCTCAGGGAGGAAAACGGGCATTCGTTTGTCACACCTCAACCGGCATGAAGCCGGTTTTTTACTGCCCGTAAGCCGCCCGCCAGCGTAACGCCAGGCCGGCCGTGAGCCGTCAATAATCAAGCGTCTGTATTGACCGGTCAGCGCCGCGATGACTCAATTCAGCGTATAGGCAAGGGCAAACAACAATGAGCGCCGCTGCTGTTTGAGCTGGAGATGGCTCAAGCGCGTTAGGCGGCGGTAGGTGCGGGATTGCGCTTCAACCCACTGGCTACGCCGGCGCTGGACCTGACGCTGCATGCGCCAGCGGCTGACTTCGTTACGGCTTCGTTTCATCACTATGACCTTTGGACGGGCTTGAACCAACGGACGCCATTATAGCCACTTTTCCCGCCATGCCAAGCCGCGCGCGGCTTGCGGGCATCACGCGTCCAGTAAAACAATTTCCTCTTTGCGCCCCTTATGCGTAAACTCAGGCTAACGCTCCGCGAACAGGATTTTTCGCCCCTATGACAACGCTTTATACCGTAATCAACTGGCTATTGCTCTTCGGCTATTGGTTGTTGATCGCAGGCGTCACCCTGCGGGTAATGATGAAACGTCGCGCGGTGCCTTCCGCCATGGCCTGGCTGCTGGTCATCTATATTCTGCCGCTGGTGGGGATTATTACTTATCTGTTATTCGGCGAGCTCAACCTGGGTAAACGCCGCGCCGAGCGTAGTAAAGCGCTCTGGCCCTCCACCGCCCAATGGATTGAAGATCTGAAAGGGTGTCGTCGCATTTTTGCCAGTGAAAACAGCGAAGTAGCTCGCTCTTTGTTTCAGCTCTGCGAGCACCGACAGGGCATGGGCGGCCTGAAAGGGAATCAAATGCAGCTGCTGACCAGTACCGATGATGCGCTGCGGGCGCTGATTCGCGATATCGGTCTAGCGCAAAACAATATTGAGATGGTGTTCTATATCTGGCAGGCCGGCGGCCTGGTGGACCAGGTGGCGGAAGCGTTAATGGCCGCGGCGCGGCGCGGCGTACGCTGCCGGCTCATGCTCGATTCGGCCGGCAGCGTGGCGTTTTTCCGCAGTCCCTACCCCGCGCTGCTGCGCGACGCCGGGGTGAATGTAGTGGAAGCGCTGCACGTCAGTATCCTGCGCGTATTTCTGCGCCGTATGGATTTACGCCAGCATCGCAAAATGGTGCTCATTGATAATTACATCGCCTACACCGGCAGCATGAACATGGTGGATCCGCGCTTCTTCAAACAGGACGCCGGCGTTGGTCAGTGGATCGATATCATGGCGCGTATGGAAGGACCGGTGGCCACCGCCATGGGCATCATCTTCTCCTGCGATTGGGAAATAGAAACCGGCGAGCGCATTTTGCCGCCGCCCCCCGACGTTAATATCATGCCGTTTGAACAGGCGACGGGGCATACCATACAAGTCATCGCCTCGGGGCCGGGGTTTCCCGAGGGCGTCATTCATCAGGCCTTGCTCACCTCTATCTACGCGGCGCGCGAGCAACTGGTGATGACCACGCCCTATCTGGTGCCGAGCGATGATTTGCTGCACGCCATCTGTACCGCGGCGCAGCGCGGCGTAGAAGTCCATATCATCGTTCCGCGCCATAACGATTCAATGCTGGTGGGCTGGGCCAGCCGGGCCTTCTTCGCCGAGCTGCTGGAAGCCGGCGTGTTGATCCATCAGTTCGAGGGCGGCCTACTGCATACCAAAAGCGTGTTGGTGGATGGCCAATTAAGTCTGGTGGGCACGGTAAATCTGGATATGCGCAGTCTGTGGCTGAATTTTGAGATAACGCTGGTCATTGACGATGACGATTTCGGCAGCGATCTGGCGCGGGTGCAGGAGGATTATTTAGCCCGGTCGCGGCTTATCGAGGCCAGAGTTTGGTCGAAGCGTCCCTACTGGCAGCGTATCGTCGAGCGGCTGTTCTACTTTTTCAGTCCATTGCTGTAATTTTGCCAGACGGCATGCTGTAATAGCGCCAATTCAGTTAACGGGACAGTGATGATGGATCTGGACAATCGTCTGACGGATGACGAAACGCTCGAAGCGGCCTACGATATTTTTCTCGAACTGGCGCAGGATAATCTCGATCCGGCGGACATCCTGTTGTTCAATCTGCAATTTGAACAGCGGGGGGCGGCAGAGTTGTTTGACCCCTCAGAGGCGTGGCATGAGCAGGTGGATTTCGATCTCAACCCCGATCTGTTCGCCGAAGTGGTGATAGGGCTGGCGGAACAGGACGGGATGGCGGTCAACGACGTGTTTGCACGTATCCTGATTTGCCGCGACCGCACCGAGAAAGTCTGCCACATCTTGTGGAAGGAGTGAGTCGCATCGCGTCCGCGGTAGGCATCCGCCGGGCTTGCGCCACCCCTTGAGAAAAGCCGGTACGGCGCGGGCGGTCAACTGACGCCCGGCCGCGGCGAAAGCCGACCCGCCGCCGGGCGGGTCGGGCGCTATTGCGCCAGTTGGGCAACATCCACCTTGATGCAGGAGCAGGCGTGGCGGAAACTACCCTGTAGGATAGGCCGCGTCACGGCGCACGTCTCGTCGGCCATCGGGCAGCGAGTACGGAACACACACCCCGACGGCGGGTTAATCGGCGACGGCAAATCCCCCTCCAACAGCTGAATTTCCTTATTACGCTCTTTATCCGGATCCGGAATCGGCACCGCCGACATTAAAGCGCGCGTATAGGGATGCTGTGGATTGTGGTACACCTGATCATAGGTACCGAGCTCCACCGCGTGGCCGAGATACATCACCAGAACCCGATCGGAGATATGCTTGACCACCGCCAGGTCGTGGGCGATGAAGATTAACGACAGCCCCATTTCCCGCTGCAGCTGCTGTAGCAAATTCACCACCTGTGCCTGAATCGACACATCCAGCGCCGAGACGGGTTCATCGCAAATCACCAGCTTGGGCTCGAGGATGAGCGCGCGGGCGATACCAATGCGCTGGCATTGCCCACCGGAAAACTCGTGGGGATAGCGGTTGATAAGGTTGGGCAGCAGCCCGACCTTCATCATCATGTTGCGCACTTTTTCCTTCACTTCCCGGCGCGGCATTTTCGGGAAATAGGTTTGCAGCGGTTCCGCGATAATGTCGCCAATGGTCATACGGGGGTTTAACGAGGCCAGCGGATCCTGGAAAATCATCTGAATATCGCTGCGCGTGGCGCGCCACTGCGCCGTATTCATATCCTGCAACTCTTTCCCCAGCCAGGCGATGCGCCCGCTGGTGGCCTTGACCAGACCAATCAGCGCCCGGGCAAAGGTCGATTTGCCGCAGCCGGACTCGCCGACCACGCCAAGGGTTTCGCCCTCGTACAGCCGCAGGGATACGCCATCCACCGCTTTCAGGCTTTTGGCGGGCTGCCAGAACCACTGTTTATCCCCTTTGACGTCGAAATAGACCTTTAAATTGTCGACGTCGAGGATGACTTTCTTCTTGTCGGCCAGGGTGCTCATACCAGCTCCTCCAATTGCTTATAACAGGCGCGCAGGCGCTGATCGCCAAAGCGTTCCAGCGGCGGCATGGTGGCGCAAATATCCATTGAATAAGGACAGCGCGGCTGGAACGGACACCCCTTGGGTAAGCGCAACAGATTAGGCGGATTGCCGGGGATGGTAGTCATAATGGCGCTGCCGTCGGCATCCAAACGCGGCACCGCCGCCAGCAGGCCGATGGAATAAGGATGACTCGGGCGATAGAACACATCCCGCGCCTTGCCGTACTCCATGGTGCGGCCGGCGTACATCACCAATACCCGATCGCAGATGCCGGCCACTACGCCCAGATCGTGGGTGATCATGATAATGGCGGTATTAAACTCGCGTTTGAGCTCGTTGAGCAAATTCATGATCTGCGCCTGGACCGTTACATCCAGCGCGGTGGTCGGCTCATCGGCGATCAGCAGTTTCGGCCGGCACAGCAGCGCCATGGCGATCATTACCCGCTGGCGCATGCCGCCGGAAAACTCATGGGGATACATACGCATACGCTTGCGCGCTTCGGGCATTTTCACCGCATCCAGCATACGCACGGACTCGGTGAAGGCATCATGTCTACTTATCCGTTTATGCAACTGCAGCACTTCCATCAATTGATCGCCCACGCGCATGTAGGGATTCAATGAGGTCATCGGATCCTGGAAAATCATCGAAATCTGCTCGGCGCGCAGTTTATTTAACTGCTTTTCCGGCAGGTTGAGGATTTCACGGCCGTTAAACATCGCGCTACCGTCGATACGGCCATTGCCCGCCAGCAGCCCCATCAACGCGAAAGCGGTTTGGGACTTGCCCGAACCGGACTCGCCGACGATGCCCAGCGTCTCGCCGGCGCGCAAGGTAAAATTGAGATCGTTGACCGCGGTCACCTCGCCATCCTGAGTGGCGAAAGTGACCCGCAAGTCGCGCACATCCAGCAGCGCCGGCGCGGCGGTGTCCGCAGGCGTCACCGCGCCCGGCACCGAAGTGTGATTCGTGCTCATCGCGGCACTCCTTAACGGTCTTTCGGATCGAGGGCGTCACGCAACCCATCGCCGATAAAGTTAAAACAAAATAACGTCACCACCAGAAACAGCGCCGGGAAAATCAGCAGCCAGGGAGAGACCTCCATCGAGTTGGCGCCATCGCTCAACAAAGCACCCCAGCTGGACAGCGGCTCCTGGGTACCGAGCCCGAGAAAGCTCAGGAAAGACTCAAACAGAATCATGCTCGGCACCAACAGCGACGCGTATACCACCACCACACCCAGTACGTTCGGCACGATGTGACGCAGAATAATGTTGCGAGTGGACACGCCGCTGACGATCGCCGCCTCGATAAACTCTTTACGCTTGAGGCCCAGCGTCTGGCCGCGGACGATACGGGCCATATCCAGCCAGGAAACTAACCCGATGGCGACAAAAATCAAAAAGATGTTCTGGCCGAAAAACGTCACCAGCAGGATGACGAAAAACATGAACGGAAACGAGTTAAGGATTTCCAGCAGCCGCATCATCAGAGAATCGACCTTGCCACCAATATAACCGGACATCGCGCCATATAACGTCCCCACCACCACCGCCACCAGCGCGGCGGCAATGCCCACCATCAGCGAGATACGTCCGCCGATCGCCACCCGCACCAGCAAATCACGGCCGGAGGAATCGGTGCCAAAATAGTGCTGGGAGGCGATATCCGGCGCGTTGGACATCATGGCCCAGTCGGTATCGTCATAGCGGAAAGCGGACAACGACGGCGCCAATATCACGAACAGCGCAATCAGCAGCAGGATAAACAAGCTGGTCAGTGCCGCTTTATTATGGATGAAGCGACGGCGGGCGTCGGCCCACAGGCTGCGGCCCTCCACTTCCAATTGTTCACTGAATTTCTCCAGAGCTTCGCTATTTTTCTTACTCACAATCATTTGCGCGCTCCAGCGTCAATAACGGATTTTCGGGTCGATAACCGCATACAGGACATCGACAATGGCGTTAAACAAGATAGTCAAGGTGCCCACCAGAATGGTCAGGCTCAGCACCAGCGAATAATCGCGGTTAAGCGCGCCATTCACAAACAGCTGGCCAATACCGGGCAGACCATAAATCGTTTCTATCACCATTGAGCCGGTAATAATGCCCACAAACGCCGGTCCCATGTACGAAATGACCGGCAGCAGCGCCGGCTTCAAGGCGTGGCTGAAAATAATCCGCCGCATCGGCAATCCTTTGGCGCGCGCGGTGCGGATAAAATTGGAATGCAGCACTTCAATCATCGAACCGCGGGTTATGCGGGCGATGCTGGCGATATAAGCCAGAGAAAGCGCGACCATCGGCAAAATAACAAATCTGGGCTCGCCGCCGTTCCAGCCGCCGCCGGGCAACCATTTCAGCGTGATGGCGAAAATCAGCACCAGCAGCGGCGCCACCACGAAACTGGGAATGACCACGCCGGTCATCGCGAACCCCATTGCGAGATAGTCCCATTTGGTGTTCTGCTTGAGCGCCGCCATGACGCCCGCAGCGACCCCGACCACTACTGCCAGCAAAAATGCCGCGAGGCCGAGCTTGGCCGAGACGGGGAATGAGTTGGCCACCAGATCGTTGACCGAGTAGTCTTTATATTTAAACGACGGACCGAAATCACCGTGGGCCAGCTGCAATAAATAATTGCCGTATTGCGTGAGGATGGGGTCGTTCAGATGATATTTGGCTTCTATGTTGGCCATCACTTCCGGCGGCAGGTTGCGCTCGCCGGTAAACGGGCTGCCGGGCGCCAGACGCATCATAAAAAATGAGATGGTGATCAGAATGAACAGCGTTGGAATCGCTTCCAGCAGCCGTCGGAGAATAAACTTTACCATTACCAGACCTATAACATGGCAGTAGACGATAAGGCGTTTGCAGAACAAACAGGGCATGACCGCCAGCGGTCTGCCCTGTTGTCACGCGTCAAACATCCTTAGTGTTTGATAATGTATAGATCTTTTACGTACACATTATCCAGCGGATCTTTACCGGTATAACCCCCTACGTAAGGTTTAACCAAACGGGCGTTAACATAGTAATACACCGGGACGATTGCCGAGTCTTTATCCAACTGCTGTTCCGCCTGCTGATAGAATCCGGCGCGCGCCTCTTCCGAACCGGCCTGTAGGGCCTGGACCAGCAGTTTATCAAATGCCGGACTCTTATAATGCGCGCTGTTGTTGGAGCTGTTGGACTGCATAATGTTCAGGAAGGACGTCGGTTCATTATAATCTGCACACCAGCCGGCCCGGGCGACGTCGAAATTGCCCTGATGGCGGGTGTCCAGGAAAGTTTTCCATTCCTGATTTTCCAGCTTCACATTCACGCCCAGGTTCTTTTTCCAGATGGACGCCACGGCGATAGCCAGCTTTTTGTGCAGATCCGAGGTGTTGTACAGTAAATCAAAGGTCAGCGGTTTATCTTTGGTGTAGCCCGCCTCGGCCAACAATTTACGCGCCTCCTCGTTGCGCTTCTCCTGCGACCAGCCGAACCATTCCGGCGCCGTCAGTTTAGCACCGTCGGTGTAGGGCGGCGTAAAGCCGTAGGCCGGTAGATCGCCCTGCGCTTTCACTTTGTTGACGATGATATCGCGATCCAAGCCGAGCTTCAGCGCGGTACGCACGCGCGCATCGGTGAACGGCGCCTTCTGGTTATTGATTTCGTAATAATAGGTGCACAGGTAGGGATCAACGTGGACTTCTTGCGGGATCTCTTTTTTCAGTTTCTGGAACAACTCAATCGGCAAGTTGTTGTAGGTCATATCGTCTTCGCCGGCGCGATAACGGTTTACATCGGTGACTTCGGAAGAGATCGGCAGATAGGTGACTTTATTGATGACGGTCTTGGCGTTGTTCCAATACTGCGGGTTACGCTCCAGTACGATGCGCTCGTTAATGACCCAATCTTTGACGACGTAGGCGCCGTTACCGACCCAATTCGCCGGCTGGGTCCACTTCTCACCGAATTTTTCCACCACTTTCTGCGGCACCGGCGACATGGACGGATGGGCGAGCACCTTAATCAGATACGGCACCGGCTCGGCCAGCGTGACTTCCAGAGTATGATCGTCTAACGCTTTCACGCCCAGGGTATCGGGGCTTTTTTTGCCGCTGATGATATCGTCGATATTGGTAATCTGGGCATATTGCAGATAACTTTCATACGGAGAGGCGGTTTTGGGATCCGCCAGTCGGCGCCAACTGTAGACGAAATCCTGCGCGGTGACCGGATCGCCGTTGGACCATTTGGCGTTTGGCCGAAGATGGAACGTCCAAACTTTGAAATCCTTGTTTTCCCAGCTCTCCGCCACGCCCGGCTGAGCCCGGCCCTGCAGATCGTTGATAATCAAGCCTTCCAGTACATCGCGGTTGACGTTGGATTCGGGAACCCCTTCGATTTTATGCGGATCGAGGGATTGCAATTCTGCGCCATTGCCACGTACCAATTCCTGTTTGTCGCTCAACTGCACGCCGGCGGGAACGTCCGCGGCAAAAGATTGTCCAGCAACGCCCATTCCCATGGCGGTAAACACGGCCGCGGCAAGAAGCGTTTTTTTCGTGATGTTGGTCATTAGTGATGCACTCCGGTTTTTTTATTATTGCACGGACCCCTGTCAAGCCCTCTGCAGATTCCCGCTTTGCGGGTATAACGCACCTCAAGCCCGCTGCGGCGAACGAAGCCGCAAGGCTAAAGGTATGATATTCGGTATTAACCCTGGCATGTTAAACAAGGCGTCGCGCCGCCGTAAAAAAGGTTGCGGCGGCAATCTCGGAACACGCCTTGGCTATGCGCGTGGCCTTTATCATTGTGATTCAACTGTAATGGGCCATATATCAAATAATTAAGCTATCCCAACGGGGTCTGAAACACATAAGGTCAATATATCGCCAGTAATTAGAATAATTGGCTAATGATAAGATAAATAACACTAATAACATCTGGGTTGCATCGTGACAAGTCCCTTGAACGCGAACGGTTAAAAAAAAACCCTACCGTGCAGGAGACTACTTATAGATGGCTGAAATAGCGTAGAAAGTTTTTTTCTTGCCGCATGCCGCGCAAAATTCATTTCACCCCGTCCTTGCTGCAAAATGGTGCGCGTTTGCCGCCTCATTGTGCAATCCGCCTTATTTTAAGGCCCTTTTCCCGGCGCAAATAATTTACGCGGCGGAATACGCGCATTTTACCGCCGTCGGCTCGGCAGCAGCGGGTATCTCCCGCCCCACTCACGCTTAAGGCAGCGCTCTGCCCGACCTCGGACATTTTCTCGGCGGCGAGTGGCAATGCTTTTGGCCGTTTACCATTCACCGTGTGGCTTTTGGCTTTTGGCTTTTGGCTTTGTTGTTTGTCGTTTGTCGTTTGTCGTTTGGACCTCCGGCATTCAGCCTTTGGCATTCAGCCTTTGGCATTCACCCTTTGGCATTCAGCCTTTGGCGTTCATCACCAAGCGTTGATGGCCGTTGAATGTGCCGAATAATGTAACGCCGCCGCACCGCTTACACCGGTTGCTAATAATGGATCGGCTTTATCACGGCCCGCCGCCCGCAGGCGCACAATATAGCGCGCAGCGCGCTCAAAACGTCAGCGGCAGCATGATAGCGCCCCCAGCCCTGGGTAGCGCGGCGCGACCCTCTCGCGACGTTCAGGGCTCAGGCGTTGAGGAGGCCCCCTTTAGGATGCCGTCTGCGTCGGCCATGGCCCCAGATGCCGCAGGGAAATAGGGCCAGGTTCATCAACAACGTCAATTAATGTAAATGATTTTAATGCATAGCTTGGCGTCGGTGGGAAAATAATCTATTCCGATAGCGTGTCATTAGCGGTAATATAGGCCATCGCTTGTGCTTTCTCTTACAAACATTGCGTCACGTTCTGATCAATAGCGGGTTATTCCGCCTCGCGGCCGGGTAAATAACCTCACCACGTTCCTTCAACGGTAATTAGTGTCATTTTTAAGCGCATCTCCCCGCATTGAGCAGGGCTTTATTGTCGCTGTATGGACAGCAAAATGTTGTCAATATGTTAGGTTTATTAACCATTAGGTGAAAGCGATTGAACAAAGGTATCTCTCAGGTAACAAAGCGTTTTTATGTTGAAGCTGAAAGGTGTCAGCTTGCATTTTTTTTGACTCCGATCACATATTCGTCGTTCGATACCCCGTAAGCTTTGCATTAAGGAAGTGAATAAGGTGATTAAGATACTGGGAAGGTAAATCACAAGATGTTAATGATGGCGACCTGAAGACTGGTTAAGTAAAACGCCATGACCCAAAAGGTCAAGAAGCAACGGGCCAAATGAACGACGAATGAGCAAATCGGTCATATAATTGTCAACACGGGGCTCTTTACTTAAATGGTTTAACAGATTTATCGCAATTTTTAACTTTATTAGGAGAGCAATATGGCTGTTACTAATGTCGCTGAACTCAATACCTTAGTTGCACGGGTGAGAAAAGCACAGCGCGAATATGCCAATTTTACCCAGGAGCAGGTGGACAAGATTTTCCGTGCGGCCGCCCTGGCCGCGGCAGATGCTCGTATTCCGCTCGCCAAAATGGCGGTGGCCGAATCCGGTATGGGTATCGTGGAAGACAAAGTCATCAAGAACCACTTTGCTTCTGAATACATTTACAACGCCTACAAAGATGAAAAAACCTGCGGCATTCTGGCCGAGGATGACACCTTTGGTACCATCTCCATCGCCGAGCCGATCGGCCTCATCTGCGGTATCGTTCCCACGACAAACCCGACTTCCACCGCTATCTTTAAGGCGCTCATCAGCCTGAAAACCCGCAATGGGATTATCTTCTCGCCGCATCCCCGCGCCAAAAACGCCACCAACAAAGCGGCCGACATCGTATTGCAGGCCGCCATTGCCGCAGGGGCGCCCAAGGATATCATTGGCTGGATCGACGAACCGTCGGTGGAGCTATCTAATCAATTAATGCACCACCCGGACATCAACCTGATTCTCGCCACCGGCGGGCCGGGTATGGTGAAAGCCGCTTACAGTTCCGGTAAACCCGCCATCGGCGTCGGCGCCGGTAACACCCCCGTCGTGGTGGATGAAACCGCGGATATCAAACGCGTCGTTGCGTCCATCCTGATGTCGAAAACCTTTGATAACGGCGTCATCTGCGCCTCGGAACAATCCGTGGTCGTGGTCGACGCACTGTATGATCAGGTGCGCGAACGTTTCGCCAGCCACGGCGGTTATATGCTGCGCGGCCAGGAGCTGAAAGCGGTTTCTGACATTATTCTCAAAAATGGCGGCCTCAATGCGGCCATCGTGGGTCAGCCGGCGGCGAAAATCGCCGAGATGGCGGGTCTGCGCGTGCCCGGCAACACCAAAGTCCTGATTGGCGAAGTCAGCAAGGTCGACGAGTCCGAACCCTTTGCCCATGAAAAGCTGTCGCCCACCCTTGCCATGTATCGCGCACGGGATTTCGAGGACGCGGTGGAAATCGCTGAAAAATTGGTGGCGATGGGCGGTATCGGCCACACGTCCTGTCTCTATACCGATCAGGACAACCAAAGCGAGCGCGTAAAATATTTCGGCGACAAGATGAAAACCGCGCGTATTCTTATCAATACGCCGGCTTCGCAAGGCGGCATCGGCGACCTGTACAACTTTAAGCTGGCCCCGTCGCTGACGCTGGGATGCGGATCCTGGGGTGGTAACTCGATTTCTGAAAACGTAGGCCCCAAACACCTCATCAATACCAAAACCGTCGCTAAGCGAGCTGAAAATATGATGTGGCATAAGCTTCCCAAATCCATCTATTTCCGTCGCGGTTCCCTGCCGATTGCGCTTGAAGAAGTGGCCAGCGACGGCGCCAAGCGCGCCTTTATCGTGACCGACCGCTACCTGTTCAATAATGGCTACGCCGATCAGATCACCTCGGTGCTGAAAAAACACGGTATTGAAACCGAAGTGTTTTTTGAAGTCGAAGCGGACCCCACGTTGAGCATCGTGCGTAAAGGCGCGGCGCAAATGAACTCCTTCAAGCCGGACATCATTGTCGCCCTGGGCGGGGGTTCACCGATGGACGCCGCCAAAATCATGTGGGTGATGTATGAACATCCGGAAACCCATTTTGAAGAGTTGGCGCTGCGCTTTATGGATATCCGTAAACGTATCTACAAATTCCCGAAAATGGGCGTGAAGGCGAAAATGATCGCCATTACCACCACCTCGGGCACGGGTTCTGAAGTCACGCCGTTCGCCGTAGTGACCGATGACGCTACCGGGCAGAAATACCCGCTGGCGGACTATGCCCTGGTGCCGGATATGGCGATAGTCGACGCCAATCTGGTCATGAATATGCCTAAATCCCTGTGCGCCTTTGGCGGTTTGGATGCGGTAACCCACGCCCTGGAAGCCTATGTTTCCATCATGGCGACAGAATTCTCCGACGGCCAGGCGCTGCAGGCGCTGAAGCTTTTGAAAGAGTATCTGCCCGCCAGCTACCGCGACGGCGCCAAGAACCCGGTCGCGCGGGAGCGTGTACACAACGCCGCCACCATTGCCGGTATCGCGTTTGCCAACGCCTTCCTCGGGGTGTGTCACTCCATGGCCCATAAATTGGGCTCGGAATTCCACATTCCCCATGGTCTGGCCAATGCCATGCTGATTAGCAACGTTATTCGCTATAACGCCAATGACAACCCGACCAAGCAGGCCGCGTTCAGCCAGTACGATCGTCCGCAGGCTCGCCGTCGCTACGCTGAAATTGCCGATCATCTGGGGCTTAGCGCAGCGGGCGACCGCACCGCGCAGAAAATTGAAAAACTGCTGCAGTGGCTGGATGAAATCAAGCTGGAACTGGGTATCCCGACGTCGATTCGTGAAGCCGGCGTGCAGGAAGCGGACTTCCTGGCCAAAGTGGATAAATTGTCGGAAGACGCCTTCGACGATCAGTGCACCGGCGCCAACCCGCGCTATCCGCTGATTGCCGAATTGAAACAAATCCTGCTGGATACCTACTACGGCCGCAAGTTTGTCGAACCCTTCGACAATGCCGTAGAAGCCGCCACCGCGCCCGCCCCCGTTGGGGATGCTAAAGTGAGCGCTCCGGCGTCCAAGAGCGAAAAGAAAGCGAAGAAAGTCACCAGTTGACCGGTCTGCGGCGGGCTGTTGTGCCCTGCCGCAGTTGACCCTTTTCGCTAGCGGGCCGCTACGGCTCTAAACCGCCCCGCCGGGGGTTGATTCCCGGCGGGGCTTTTTTATTGCCGAAACGCACCGGCGCTCATGGGGCTCGCCGTCGTGGAACAGGCGTTTGCACGCCCGGGGAGAACGCTGGCGTCGTGCGCGCCACGGGAGCGGCATAGCCGCCGACATGCTAGCGCTAACCCCGGACCGCTCACAATGGCCCGAGGGCGCGAACGGGCAGCCGGCGGTATCTACGCCATCCCCCACCCGATACAGCGTCGAGCACGCACCAGCCCCTCTGGGCACCGACGCGCGACAACACGCGCGATAACCCTACCGAGAACGCCAAACGGCCCTGACGGCCGAGAGGCGCCAAAAAAACCCTACGGCACCGCTAGCCTTAGGGGCAATTGCGCTAAGTGCGGCAGAACGCCGCCGGCGAGCGGCGAGCGGCGAGCGGCGAGCGGCGAGCGCAAAAGTTTCCGCGCGCGATGCGTCGAAGCACGCTAGGCGTGCGGGAGATTTTTCATTCCCGGCACGGGTACCGCGCGCGCCAACGCCTCGGTAAAATGCTTGCGGCACACCGACACGTAGCGATCATTACCGCCAATCACCACCTGCTGCCCATCGTGCACGGCTTTTCCCTGCTCGTCGAGGCGCAGCACGCGGTTGGCCTTGCGCCCGCAATAGCATACGGTTTTCAGCTCCACCAACTTGTCCGCCCAGGCCAGCAGCCACAAACTGCCGGTAAACGGCTCCGCGCGAAAATCGGTGCGCAGGCCATAACACAGCACCGGAATCGTTAGTTTGTCCACCACTTCACACAGGCCGGCGACCTGTTCGCGGCTTAAAAAGTGACATTCATCTACCAGCACGCAATGAACGGCCTGTTGCCGATGGGCGGCCGCCACGGCCGCAAACAAATCGGTTTCGGCATTGAACACCTCGGCGGGAGAAGACAGACCGATACGGGAACTGACCTGCCCGCGGGCGTAGCGGTCATCGATTTCCGCCGTAAACACCAGCGTGCGCATGCCGCGTTCTTGGTAATTATAGGAGGACTGCAGCAGCGCGGTAGACTTGCCGGCATTCATTGCAGAATAATAAAAATAGAGTTGCGCCATCCGTTCGGCACTCCGCCTCAATGATAGGACCAAATAAATAGGATGAGAGTGTATCATATTCGCCGACGTGATGAAGCTGTCCCTGTGCCCACAATCCCGCACCGGCGGCAGCGGCGAGCCCGCCGGACAATAACTTGCTTCCCCGAGCAATAAAAAAACGCGCAGCGGCCGCCAACGGCGGGCGAGTTATAGTTTCCTCCGGGTTAAAACGCTCGCGCTATCGGCATTAACGGGGGGTAAAGGCGGCATTTATCGCGGCTGTGAGCGGACCCAAAGGGGGAACGTCCCGCTGCAGGCGATATAAGACAACGCAGGAGATTATGCTGTAAAGCTTTTATTTTTCAGCCGCCGGGAAGGTCTACAGCGGTTATAACCCCCCGCCGGCGCGGTGATATAAACCTTCCTTATAATGAAATCAGCAGTGCATTATGCACTCATAAGGCGTCCTGAAGGAAAAACGGAACCTGATGAATCAATTTTGCCGCGTCCGGCGAACACAATATATTTACAGTTGCGGGGTCATGGGCATTTATAAAGAATATTTTTGATTAATCACAATCTGGGTATTGCAGAAAAGAAACTAGCGCTCTATTATTACTGGGACGCCCCCTTTATAATATTCGAGATTATGTCAATGAGCGAAGCACTAAAGATTCTTAACAACATCCGTACTCTGCGCGCACAGGCCAGAGAATGCACTCTGGAAACTCTTGAAGAAATGCTGGAGAAACTAGAGGTCGTTGTCAATGAACGCCGCGAGGAAGATAGTCAAGCCCAGGCCGAAATTGAAGAGCGTACGCGCAAATTACAGCAATACCGCGAAATGTTGATTGCCGATGGCATCGACCCGAACGAATTGCTGCAGTCGATGAGCGCCTCTAAATCCGCGGGTAAAACCAAGCGTGCCGCTCGTCCGGCGAAATATCAGTACACCGACGAAAACGGCGACGTTAAAACCTGGACCGGCCAAGGCCGTACCCCGGCGGTAATCAAAAAAGCGATTGATGAAGAAGGCAAAGCACTGGAAGATTTCCTGCTGTAATCGCCTAGCCGACCCAAGTTGCAAAAAACCCGCTGCCCGCAGCGGGTTTTTTTTATCTGCCCTTTGCGTTGTGCACCGCGTACAAAGGTCCAATCCTTTGCCCTATTACCCGCCATCATGCAAGCACTTTCCCGAAGCCGCAGTCTATTCCACACGGGTCTGCGCCATAGAGGTTTTTAAATAATCAGCAAACAAACCTTGTGATGAGTAAATTATGAACAGAATAATTAACTACTGAACGGCCGGAAGAGTGGGGATTACCCCCGGCGTTTCACGATAGCGCCGCCATTGCGCCGTTATAATCCAACAATATCTTCACATTCACAAACTCGCGATCGGTGTCTGGGCTATTCCATTGTGACAAACCGACACACTTCTCTGCGCTAATTTGCCGATGAGTTAAAAAGCCGTTAGCGCGAAGACGGTTTGATTTGAAGGCATTCTGATGTTCAAGAAATATTTCACTTGCAGTGATTTCAATGGCCGAAGGTAAGCGTTATGACCTTTTCTCTTGCAGTATATTGCCAAAAACGGTAAAGAAGGCGGCAAATCGTCAGGCCAAAATAGGACCGCCCTGCTGCCAAAATGTGCGTTATGCCGCATTCTTGAGAGCTTTTTCATAGGGTGAATATGTTCGTTAACCTGTATGTATATTAGCGGATGAACCTTCCGCGTTCCCTTTTTAGCCGCGGTGCCTGCCTGTTGCGCAAACAGGAAGCGCCTGTGAGGAAGCCATATTTCCGGTCCTGTTTCCCGTGCCTGCATTTGATGAATCGCAAAAGATATAACGGCGAAGCCCCGTTTATGCCGACCTGAATCCGCAGTCCGATCCGGGAAGGCTTTCGTCCCCGCTTATTCCTACCCGCGGCGATAAGCCAGCCGCCGGGAATATCCGCAGCGGCAAGTGGCAAGTGCCAAGTGGCAAGACAACGACCTCATCAGGTCGCATTCGCTCAGGTGTCGCCGCGGCATTGCCTCTACTGCCGAGTCATGTCTCATATCGAGGCATATCAGCAACAGGAATCCTTGGGCGCCGTCCATCGCCCGGGCCACTGCCTATTGGCAGGCTAGCAATAACCGCCTTCTCTCGCCGCGTTGAGACGCGCTGACGGGCCTTGGTGCGAGCGCTACGCCACCCAACCGGTCTATAAACCCTATCTGGCCGCTAGGCTCCGGCGTGGCCACTATGCCCCTTGGCGCGGCGCGCGTGGCTGTCCTCCTGCCGGCTGGCGCATAAACGACCGCGGCGGAGACCCCAGACATGACAGGCAAAAAAAAAGCGGCCGACCGGCCGCTTTTATCGCTATTGGGTGGCGATACATTAACGCTGATAATACTCGCGATACCATTCGACGAAATGTTTGACCCCTTCCGCCACCGGCGTCTGCGGTTTGAAGCCAATCGCGCGATACAGCGCCTGCGTGTCCGCGCTGGTTTCCAGCACATCGCCGGGCTGCATTGGCAGCAGATTCTTCTCTGCCTGGATACCGAGGGCCTCTTCCAGCGCCTGAATATAGTCCATGAGCTTTACCGGCTGACTATTGCCAATATTGTAGACGCGATAAGGCGCGGAACTCGCCGCCGGCGAGCCGGTTTCCACCGTCCAGCCGGCATCCGACGCCGGAATAACGTCCTGCAGACGCATGATGGCTTCGACAATGTCGTCAATATAGGTAAAGTCGCGCAGCATGTCTCCGCCGTTGTAGACGTCGATACGCTCGCCGTTGAGCATCGCCCGGGTAAACTTGAACAACGCCATATCCGGGCGCCCCCATGGGCCATAAACGGTAAAAAAGCGCAGGCCGGTGGTCGGCAACCGATACAGGTGCGCATAAGTGTGCGCCATCAGCTCATTGGCTTTTTTGGTGGCCGCATACAGCGACACCGGATGATCCACCGCATCGTCCGTGGAAAAGGGCAACTTGCGGTTAAGGCCATAGACCGAACTGGAGGAGGCGTACAGCAGATGCCCCACCTGCGTATGCCGGCACCCTTCAAGGATATTAAGATGACCGATCAGATTGGCGTCACCGTAGGCCAGGGGATTGTCCAGCGAATAGCGTACCCCGGCCTGTGCGCCAAGGTGGATCACCCGCTCAAACCCTTCATCGGCAAACAGGCTGGCGATGCCCTGCCGGTCCGCCAAATCAAGCTTGTGGAAACGGAAAGCGTCATAGGCCCGCAGACCGTCAAGACGGGCTTGCTTTAACGACACATCATAATAATCGCTCAGGTTGTCGATACCGATCACCTGATGACCGTCAGCGAGCAGACGCCTGCTGACATGATAGCCAATAAAACCGGCGGCGCCGGTGACCAAAAATTTCATCGCGGTCTCTTAGGAAGGAGAAGCAAGCGACGCGCCGCGGCCAATGCCATAATAGACAAAGCCGCGATTAGCGAGGCGTTCCGGATCGTATAAATTACGGCCATCAAAGATCACCGGCTGTTTCAGCGCCGCCTTAAGGACATCGAAATCCGGCGCGCGGAAGTTCTGCCATTCGGTGCAGATGACCAGCGCATCGGCGCCGCGCAGGGCGGCTTCTTTGGTGCCCATCAATTGCAGATCGTCGCGGTGGCCGTAAATGCGCTGCGTTTCATTCATCGCTTCCGGATCGAAAGCCTGAATCGTCGCGCCGGCCTGCCATAACGCTTCCATCAACACTCGGCTTGATGCTTCGCGCATATCGTCGGTGTTGGGTTTAAACGACAGCCCCCACAGCGCAAAGGTTTTGCCGCTTAAATCGTCGCCGAAATGGCGGCGAATAAAGGCCGGCAGTTTGTCTTTCTGCTGGTAGTTTACGTCTTCGACAGCCTGCAGCAGCTTGGGCTGATAACCGATCTGCTCGGCGGTCCGAATGAGCGCCTGCACGTCTTTCGGGAAGCAAGAGCCGCCATAGCCGCAGCCAGGGTAAATAAAACTGTAACCGATGCGCGAGTCCGAGCCAATGCCCTGGCGTACTTTCTCCACATCCGCACCCAGCAATTCCGCCAGATTGGACATTTCATTCATAAAGCTGATTTTGGTGGCCAGCATACAGTTGGCGGCATATTTGGTCAGCTCGGCGCTACGGATATCCATCAGGATCATCCGGTCGTGGTTGCGGTTAAACGGCTCGTAAAGCTCATGGAGTAATTCCACCACATCTTCATTGTCGGTGCCTACCACAATTCGCTCAGGGCGCATGCAGTCGGCTACCGCCGCCCCTTCTTTCAAAAATTCAGGGTTGGATACCACATCGAACGTCAGCGTACTATTGCGGCTTTGCAGCGTTTCCTGCATCACGGCGCGGACTTTATCCGCCGTACCCACCGGCACGGTGGATTTATCCAGTACCACTTTGTGATCGTTCATGTGCTGGGCGATGGTCCGCGCTACGGCGGTCACGTATTTCAGATCCGCAGAGCCGTCTTCGTCCGGCGGCGTTCCTACCGCGATAAACTGCATGACGCCATGATTGACGCCGGCCTGCGCATCCGTCGTAAATTTTAGCCGTCCGGCTTCATAATTCTGCTGCACCAGCGGCGTCAGCCCCGGCTCGAAAATGGGAATCACGCCTTTTTTCAGATTCTCGACTTTGCGCTCATCCACGTCGACGCACAACACGTCGTGCCCCACTTCGGCTAAAACCGCCGCCTGCACCAAGCCGACATAGCCGATACCAAAAACCGTTACTTTCATGTTGGATGATCCTGGTCTGTGTCAATATGTAGCCAAAAAGCTTCAGCGCTTTATTCTGTGATGGCGTCTTTTAACCACGTTTTGAATTCTTTGCCAAGACTTTCATGACGCAGGCCATATTCAACGAACGCCTGCATGTAGCCCAGTTTGTTGCCGCAGTCGTGGCTCAGCCCCTTCAGGTGGTAGGCCTCGACGGTTTCTTTGTCCATCAGCATAGCAATCGCGTCGGTCAGCTGAATTTCATTGCCGGCTCCGGGAGGGGTTTTTTCCAGCAGTGCCCAAATATCGGCGGACAGCACATAGCGGCCAACCACGGACAGATTAGACGGTGCTTCTTCCGCCGACGGTTTTTCGACCACGCCCACCATCTCTACGCTATCACCCGGATTGAGGGTCTTGCCCTGGCAATCCACCACGCCGTAGCTGGTGACATCATCCACCGGCTCGACCAAAATTTGACTGCGGCCGGTATCTTCAAAGCGTTTTAGCATCGCCGCCAGATTTTCGGTCTGTAGGTTAGATTCATATTCATCGATAATCACGTCGGGCAGGATCACCGCAACCGGCTCATCTCCCACCAGCGGGTGCGCGCACAACACCGCGTGCCCCAGGCCTTTGGCCAGCCCCTGACGAACCTGCATAATGGTTACATGGGGGGGGCAGATCGCCTGGATCTCCGCCAACAGTTGACGCTTGACGCGTTTTTCCAGCATCGCTTCCAGCTCGAAACTGGTATCGAAATGGTTTTCAATGGAATTTTTGGACGAGTGGGTGACCAAAATGATCTCGTTGATGCCTGCGGCGATACATTCATTCACCACATACTGAATCAGAGGCTTATCCACCAGGGGAAGCATTTCCTTCGGGATCGCTTTGGTTGCCGGCAACATTCGTGTGCCCAATCCCGCCACCGGGATTACTGCTTTTTTCACTTTTGTCGTAATAGCAGACATGAACCACCTCTCTTTCGTTAAGATAAAATTTTATCTCTATAATATGTTTAACTTTTCGATTATATCAGTTTCGGCATGGGAAACCCGTGGAATAATGGGCGTTCAGTCTAAAATAGGACAATTACCCAATAGTGAGGGTTAAAAGGTATTAACTTGATTATTCTGTATACGAAAGCCGACGCGCTGGACGGCTAGTCGGTGTTGAGCATGAGCCGCAGACGGCCGCCGGCGCCCCAGACCTGGCATTGCCAGGCGGTGCAGTGCTGGCTGACCTGATTGAGGTAGGCATTCCCCATCGAGCCGAGCGGTACGCCACTATTTAACTGGATTTGCTGGTTATTGGTATTCAGTGTGGCGTTGAGGCCGGCCGACACTAAAATTAAATTATTCATTACGCGATGATAATAGCCTACTAATAAAGGAAATTGTCCTTCAAGATTCGCTTTACGCAAAAGTTGATTCACCTGTTTCAACAAGGTGGATAATTCCGGCAGCCGGTGCGCGCGATTGGCTAAATGCGCCTGTAGCAGGCCGTTGAACAGCGCTCGTAACAGCAAGGCCGCCAAAACCCCTTTCTCTTCGGCACGGGTGACGTCCAGGCAATAAAAAGCCAGATCGTGATCGGAAAGCGCGGCGATATCCAGCACCAGGCCCGGCTGCTCCGCCATGGTTAACTGGCGATAATTGACCCGGCATTGCGCAATATTCTGCTGAACCGGAGGCTGTAACTGTTTGAGTAGTTTCGCCGCGGCCCCCGGATGCTGGCTCAGCGCGTCCCAATCCTGAAACAGTTGCTCTTCTTCGTCGACTTTGGAGGTGAACATATCGGGATAAAGACAGCCCAGCACCGTTTCGCGCAAACGGGGGAAATCCTCCACCGGTTTCAGCAACACGTCCTGCACCCCGAGCCGAAGAACCCGGGCGATATCGGTCATTTGATCGGTGCCGGAGACAATCAGAATAGGGGTGGTGGTATCGGTCGCGCGAAAACGCTC
The DNA here is from genome assembly GCF_000517425.1 of Sodalis praecaptivus. Lineage (NCBI taxonomy): Bacteria > Pseudomonadati > Pseudomonadota > Gammaproteobacteria > Enterobacterales > Bruguierivoracaceae > Sodalis > Sodalis praecaptivus. Next base: position 2,067,662 of record NZ_CP006569.1, on the reverse strand, counting down.
AACAAAGGTCAGACCGTTCATTTCGGGCATTTCCAGATCGCAGATGATAAGATCCGGACGGATGGACGCCAACTTATCCAGCGCGTGTTGCCCTTGATCGGCCTCGACGACATCAGCCCCTAATGTCAGCAGAAATTGCTTCAGTACGGATCGAAAAACAGCCTCATCCTCAATGATAAGAACAAGTTTGTTTGCTAACGGTTTGGCCATTGAAACCCCTTCCTCCGCTTATTTCTAACAGTGGCTGCAACACACCACTTTTGCTTATAAGTAATGACAGGGGCTGTTTAGTCTGCTGCTGGTTTTTCATCCGCTCACATAATCATAAAACCTGGTGCCCGGCTCTCCCGACGGCCCCATTACTACCCCATTTAACGGCCATGATGCCGTCGCCGACGACGTTAAAATCCCATTGCACCTCTTACGAGCGTAGTCGCCATTAAGGAAATTTGCATCTTTGCAGTGCAAAATGATGGAGCTTTCTGTCCGGCTTGACAAGGGCTAACCGCCGATACAGGGTAAAACCCCGCCCTTGTGGCCACCGCCGGGCATTTTATTCGCCGGTGTTTAGCCAAAATAGTCGCAGCGGCGGTCGCTTTGGGTAAAATACCTTTTTGTCCCCCGCATGTGCGATCGCGTGGGTCGCTACCCCCTCATTGAACAAGGAGTCGCGTGCGCTCAATTTGCCCCTGCGACAGCGGTAGGCCATATGCCGACTGCTGTGCCCCATTCCTTTCGGGTGACCTGCTGCCCGCGACCCCCGAACAGCTGATGCGTTCACGCTACAGCGCCTTTGTGGTAGAGGATGTCGATTATTTAGTTGCCACCTGGCACCCACAAGCCGGCGCCGCGGCGTGGCGCAATGAGCTGACCGACGGCTTTCGCGCCACCCGTTGGCGCGGTCTGCGGGTGATCGACTGCGCCGCCGGCCAAGATGCCGGCCAGGGCTATGTGGAATTTATCGCCCGCTTTTACGACGAGCGGCAGCGGCGCAACGGCTTTATTCACGAACGTTCCCGCTTTGTCCGCCTCGATGAACGCTGGTATTATGTCGACGGCCGGCATATTGTACCCGGCAGGAATGTGCCGTGCCCGTGCGGCTCCGGCCTCAAATTCAAAAAGTGTTGTGGACAATAATTCGGCCGCCGCTCCCTCGCGGCCCGCTTCATGGCAAAAATCAACAGACAGGACAGGATCCGCAAGTCAATGCAGTCGCAAAATGTACAAAGAAAGGTATTACGCACCCTGTGTCCGGATGCCAAAGGTCTGATTGCGCAAATCACCAGCATTTGCTTCAAGCATCAGTTGAATATCGTGCAAAATAACGAGTACGTTGATCATCATACCGGTCGCTTTTTTATGCGCACCGAATTGGAAGGATTATTCAATGATGCTGCGCTGCTGGCCGATCTGGACGCGGTACTTCCTGCGGGAACGCTGCGGGAATTGAATCACGCCGGACGGCGCCGCATCGTGGTGCTGGTAACGAAAGAAGCCCATTGTCTAGGTGATCTGTTGATGAAAAGCGCTTATGGCGGTCTCGATGTGGAGATCGCCGCGGTCATCGGCAACCACGAAACGCTGCGGCCGCTGGTAGAACGGTTTGATATCCCCTTCCACCTGATAAGCCATGAAGGGTTCAGCCGCGAGGAGCATGATGCGCGCATGATGGCGCAGATTGACGCCTTCGCCCCGGACTATGTGGTACTGGCGAAATACATGCGCGTACTAACGCCGACATTTGTGCGTCATTACCCCAATCAAATCATCAATATTCATCACTCGTTCCTGCCGGCGTTTATCGGCGCGCGTCCGTATCACCAGGCCTATGAGCGCGGGGTGAAGATCATTGGCGCCACCGCGCACTACGTTAACGATAACCTGGATGAAGGCCCTATCATTATTCAGGACGTGATTCACGTCGATCATACCTACACCGCGGAAGATATGATGCGCGCGGGGCGGGACGTGGAGAAAAATGTCCTGAGCCGAGCGTTATACCGCGTGCTGGCGCAGCGGGTGTTCGTCTACGGCAATCGGACCGTTATTTTTTAACGCCGCGCGGCGTAGGGGCCATCATCGCGCGCATTTCGTCCGCGGCTGGAGAAAAAAGCGGCAAAAGAATCGGGGGGCGCGCGTTAGCGCTTTACAGCGCCGCTTTATTTGATATGATGCGCCCCGCTTGACGCGTTATTGTCATCTTTCGCTCAGGTGGGGTTCCCGAGCGGCCAAAGGGAGCAGACTGTAAATCTGCCGTCACAGACTTCGAAGGTTCGAATCCTTCCCCCACCACCATTTCATCAAGCTTCTTGCTAACCACCACCACCTAAGTTTCCCTGATATTCGCGGGGGAAGGTGAGAACCTTCGACCAAGGTTCGTGTCGAGCGGCGCGAGACAACGATGCGCAGCATCGGCCCGTAGGGTGAGCCGCAAAGCGGCGAATCATCCTTCCCCCACCACCCTTTCATCAAGCTTCTTGCTAACCACCACCACCTTGGTTTCCCTGATATTCGCGGGGGAAGGTGAGAACCTTCGACCAAGGTTCGCGTCGAGCGGCGCGAGACAACGATGCGCAGCATCGGCCCGTAGGGTGAGCCGCAAAGCGGCGAATCATCCTTCCCCACCCGCACCCTTAAACGTCCTGTTAACGGCACACGGACCTCTTTCTCGCCCGACGCTGACATTGGCCGCGTTTTCATGGCTGACGGTTTCTGCTAACATCTGCCGATAACCTCTCACCTGGCAGAAACCATGAAGTTTGTCTCATTCAATATCAATGGGCTACGCGCGCGCCCCCATCAGCTTGAAGCCATCATCACGACACTGCAGCCGGACGTGATCGGTCTACAGGAAACCAAAGTTCACGACGATATGTTCCCTCTCGAAGAGGTCTCTCGCCACGGTTATCATGTGTACTATCATGGTCAGAAAGGCCACTACGGCGTGGCGCTGCTCAGCCGGGAAAAACCGTTAGCCATCCGCCGCGGCTTTAGTACCGACGGCGACGACGCCCAGCGCCGGATTATCATGGCCGATTTCATCACGCCCAAAGGGGTATTAACGGTGGTTAATGGCTACTTTCCCCAGGGTGAAAGCCGTGACCACCCGGTCAAATTTCCTGCCAAAGAGCGCTTCTACCGCGATCTGCAAGACTATGTGGAACAAAGCCACCACGGCGAATCCCTGCTGCTTATCATGGGGGATATGAATATCAGCCCCACCGATCTGGACATTGGTATCGGCGAAGAGAGCCGTAAACGCTGGCTGCGCACCGGGAAATGCTCTTTCCTGCCGGAGGAGCGCGCCTGGATGGACCGGCTGTTGACGTGGGGACTGGTGGATACTTACCGCCAGGCCAATCCCTCCGGCGATGATCGTTACTCCTGGTTTGACTATCGCTCGCGCGGCTTTGATGATAACCGTGGTCTGCGTATTGACCTCCTGCTGGCCTCGCGGCCGCTGGCGTCCGCCGTTCGGGCGACCGGCATCGATTACGGTATCCGCGCGATGGACAAACCGTCCGATCACGCGCCGGTGTGGGCGGATTTCGATTTGTGAGTGCCATGCCGCCGCTTACGGTGGTGGCGGGGCTTATCGTCCGCGACGGCGCCCTGCTACTGGCCCGGCGCGATGAGCGCCGTGACCAACCGGGCTTGTGGGAATTGCCCGGTGGCAAGGTGGAGCCGGGCGAAACACAGCCCCAAGCGCTCAGGCGCGAGCTGTTTGAAGAATTATCCCTGCACGTGCGGATAGGCTCGTTTGTCGCCCTGCATCGCCGTGTCCTAGGGGAGCGAGAAATTCTGCTCTACGGCTGGCGCGTGACCCACTTTCGCGGCGAGCTGGAGTTACACTGTCATAGCGAGTGCATTTGGCTTCCTCCTTCGCGCGCGCTTGCCCTGCCGCTGGCGGCGGCGGATGCCCCCCTCATTCAGGCGTTAATCGCCCAAGACGCCGCCCGACGATAAGGGCCCAATAATGGTCTTACCTGACGCCGCGCGGGCGCGCGCGATGTGCTTTACGCCGCGCTGCCGGCGGGCGGACGCGGGTCGGTGGAAGGTTTGGGCGGTTTACGCCTACGTCGTGCGCCTTTGACCGGCGGTTTTTCGGTCGCCGGCGGCAGACCCCGCAAGGATGAGGGCGCCGGCTGCTGGCGCGCCTGATGAATAAGTTGCTGTAGCGTTTGCGTCAAGGGCTGCATAAAATCTTGATAGCGGCACTGTTTCTCGCTTATTTGGGTGAGCGACGATTCCCACTGCGCGGTCATATCCGGGCTGGCGGCGCTCGACGGCAGCGCATGGATCAAACCGCGGCCGGTATCGCTGGCGTGGATGTAGCGTCCTTGTTTAAACAAAAAACCACGCTTAAACAATAATTCGATAATGCCGGCGCGCGTCGCTTCGGTGCCCAGCCCGTCGGTGGCGCGCAGAATTTTCTTTAGCGCTTTATCCTGGACAAAACGGGCAATCCCGGTCATCGCCGATAATAGACTGGCGTCGGTGAACGGCCGCGGCGGTTGCGTTTCACGCGCCACCACTTCCCCCCGCTCGCAAAGCAGCGTATCCCCCTCGGCGACCACCGGCAATGGCGTGCCCTCGTTCTCCTCATCCCGCTCTTTCGCGCCCAGCAGCGCGCGCCAGCCGCTTTCGGCAAGAAAACGGGCGCGGGCGACAAATTTGCCCCCGGCGATAGCCAACTCGATAGTACAGCGACGAAAAACCGCGTCGGCGCAAAACTGCATCAAATACTGGCGCGCCACCAGACCGTAGATTTTCTGCTCGCTGTCGTTGAGCGCCCCGCGGCCGGCGCGGGCGGTGGGTATAATGGCGTGGTGCGCATCCACTTTTTTATCGTTCCAGCAGCGGTTGCGCTGGTCGGTGTTCAGTTGGCCCTGCGTCATCAGCTCGGGCTGGTGACCGGCTATGGCGGCCAACACCGCTTGACGTCCGGCGAAATGCTCTTCCGGCAAATAGCGGCAATCGGAGCGGGGATAGGTGATGAGTTTGTGGGTTTCATATAGCCGCTGACAGGTATCAAGCACCTGCTGCGCGCTGAGGCCAAAACGCTTGGCGGCCTCGATTTGCAGCGCCGACAAGGAAAACGGCAGCGGCGCCGTTTCCGATTCCCGTTTGTCTTGATAAAGCACCACCTGCGCCGGCTGGCCGGTGATACGGGCGGCCACATGCTCCGCCAGCGGACGATGCAGCAAGCGCCCTTCTTCGTCCTGCCAACTTTCACACGCGTCGCTGGGTACCCATAGGGCGGTAAAGCGTTCTTGTGACGGCGTCACAATATGCGCTTTCACTTCAAAATAGGCTTTTGGCACGAAATGTTCTATCTCTTCGTCCCGTCTCACCACCAGGCCCAACACCGGCGTCTGCACTCTGCCTACCGACAACACCCCCTGATAGCCGGCATTGCGTCCAATCAAGGTGTAAGCGCGGGTCATATTGATCCCATACAGCCAATCGGCGCGCGCCCGCGCCAGCGCCGATACGCACAACGGCACGAATTCGCTGTTATCCCGCAAACGGCTCACCGCTTTGCTGACCGCCTGCGGATTGAGATCATTGACCAAACAGCGCTTGGCGCCGCGGCGTTTGGCCTCGTCGAGCGCCAGATACTCCAGCACCTCATCCACCAGCAGTTGCCCCTCGCGGTCGGGGTCGCCGGCGTGGATAACCTGTTCGGCCTGCGCGAGCAGCGTTTTGATCACATTTAGCTGTTTTTGCACCGCGGGCCGCGGCTGTAGCCGCCACTTTTCCGGAATAATAGGCAAATCCGCCAGCGACCAGCGGGCATAGCGCCCGTCATAGACGTCAGGCTGCGCCTGCTCCAGCAGATGACCAATACACCAGGTCACCACGTGATCCGGGCCGCAGGCGATATAGCCATCGCCGCGGCGATGGGGCTGTGGCAAAACATCGGCGATGGCGCGGGCCAGACTGGGTTTTTCGGCGATAAACAACTGCATCTGTGATGTGTACACCTAATGATAAGCAACCGTCTTGATCGGCACAGCATAGCATTTTACGCCGGCGGGCGCTGCGTCTTGCGCATCTGCTGCGATACGCATCGCGGCCGGCGCGCGTCGAATATTGGCCGCCGACATGCAATCAAAAGCGGCGCACGAAGGCGTCGGTCGCCGGCGGCAATACCGTGGTGCTGGCTTTCAACTGGGGCGTCCCGAGATAGAGAAAACCGACAATGTCATCCTGCTCGCGACAGCCGAAGGCGGCACGTACGTCCGGCTGCGCGGTCCAAATGCCGGTGCGCCAGATGCCGTTAAAGCCCTGCGCCAACGCCGCCATCTGCATGGCGTGCACCGCGCAGCCGGCGGAAACCACCTGCTCCCAGCGCGGTACGTTACTTTGGCTATCGCAGTAGGCCACGACCGCGATAATCAACGGCGCGCGAAACGGCGCCTGTTTCGCTTTCTCAATGCCTTTGGGATCCATGCCGGCGTTCATCGCCGACTGGCTGAGCAACTCGCTCAGCCGGGTGCGGCCTTCGCCTTCGATAATGATGAAGCGCCACGGTTGCAAAGCGCCATGGTCCGGCGCGCGCATACCCGCACGCAGCAGCAGATCCAGCGCCTCACCGGCCGGCGCGGGCTCGGTTAAACGGGAAGCAGAGCGGCGATTTAGTAACAGTTCCAATGCGTCCATGAGTTTACTCCTAAGGTAGAATAAGGCGTTAACGGTATCATAGCGCCCTGACCTGTAATAGCGTGCTACCGTTGTTGAGGGCGGCGGCAGCCCGCTTTTCTCCGTACGCCCGGGGCGAGGGCCTGAACGCGCGGCGGTAAGGTTTACCTGTAGCGTTTTTTAGAGCGCGGCCGAACAAATTTTATATTATGATTTTGGACTTCGCTGTTTTATTGGAGATCTCATGCGCACATTGTGGCGAATTATTTCCGGCCCGTTTAAATGGGGCTGGCGTTTACTGAATTTTATCCGCGAATTTATCCTCAACGTATTTCTGGTGGTCCTCATCATCGTGGTGGTCGGGATCTATTTACAAGTGCGACACACGCCGCCGACGCCGACAAAAGGCGCCTTGGTGATGGATCTGACCGGCACCGTGGTCGATAAGCCGGCAATGAATAATAAAGTCCGTCAGCTCGGCCGCGAATTGCTCGGCGCGTCCAGCAACCGGCTGCAGGAAAATTCGCTGTTTGACGTGGTGGATACCTTGCGCCAGGCGAAAGGCGACGCCAATATCACCGGGCTGGTACTGTCGCTGAAAGATTTCGCCGGGGCGGATCAGGCCTCGCTACAGTACATCGGTAAAGCGTTGCGTGAATTCCGCGATAGCGGCAAACCCATCTACGCCGTGGGCGACAGTTATAGCCAGGCACAATACTTCCTTGCCAGCTATGCCAATAAAATCTATCTCACGCCCCAGGGCGCGGTGGATTTACACGGTATTGCCACGAATAACCTTTACTACAAAACCTTACTCGATAAGCTAAAGGTCAATAGCCACATCTTCCGTGTCGGCACGTATAAGTCCGCGGTCGAACCTTTCCTGCGCGACAATATGTCCGACGACGCCCGCGAGGCCGATAGCCGTTGGGTAGGTCAGCTTTGGCAGCATTATCTGACGACGGCCGCGGCCAACCGGCAAATTACGCCGCAGCAGCTGTTCCCCGGCGCCCAGGCCATGCTGGACGGTCTGCGCGCGGTTCAGGGCAATACCGCGCAATTTGCTCTTAATAACAAATGGGTCGATGAAGTGGCGTCCCGTTCGGCGATTGACGATGCGCTGACCAAGGCTTTTGGCTGGAACAAGCGCGACAAAGCGTTCAACGGCATCAGTATTTACGATTATCAGCCGGCGACGCCGTCGCAGCAGGGCGGGCAAATCGCCGTGATCTTCGCCAATGGCGCCATTATCGACGGCCCGGAAACACCGGGGTCGGTCGGAGGCGACACTACCGCCGACCAGATCCGCGATGCCAGGTTGGATCCCGATATCAAAGCCATTGTATTCCGGGTTAACAGCCCCGGCGGCAGCGTGACCGCCTCCGAAGTTATCCGCTCTGAGCTGGCCGCCGCACGCGCCGCGGGCAAACCGGTAGTGGTGTCCATGGGTGGCGTCGCGGCCTCGGGCGGTTATTGGGTCTCCACCCCCGCCAATTACATCATCGCCAGCGCCAGCACGCTGACCGGATCGATTGGTATCTTCGGGGTGATCAACACCGTGGAGAGCTCTCTTGACAGCATCGGCGTCCACACCGATGGCGTCGCGACCTCGCCGCTGGCGGATGTGTCGATGACCAAAACGCTGCCGTCGGAATTCTCGCAGATGATGCAGCTTAACGTCGAAAATGGTTATCACAACTTTATCGACCTGGTGGCGCAGTCCCGCCACAAGACGTCGGAGGAAGTCGATAAAATCGGCCAAGGCCATGTTTGGATCGGTAGCGATGCCGCACAAAACGGCCTGGTGGACCAGTTGGGGGACTTCGACGACGCGGTAACTAAAGCCGCCGAACTGGCGCAATTAAAGCAATACCAGTTGAACTGGTATCTGGATGAGCCGGGCCTGCTGGATTTACTGTTCACGCAAACCAGCGCGTCGGTATATGCCGTACTGCCCAGCGTGATTCAATCCTGGCTGCCGGCGCCGGTTACACAGGTGGTGGACCGGCTGAAGATGGATGCCGGCCTGGGGTTCAACTGGAACGATCCGCAAAACCGCTACGCGTTCTGTCTCTCCTGCGAGCAAGTGGTACGCTAAAGGAGCTGGCGCCGTTACCGCATCGAAACGGCCCGGCGCGCCAGCGCCCTCGCCTTCACCCACGCCCGGTCTGAACCGGGCGTTTTTTTCTGCTTGCGACGCGTTACGCCCCGGGCGGCTGGTGTTATTTAATAAGCGCCTTATAATTGGCGCAACTGCCCACTACGCGTCGCGCTCCCATGCAGAAGAAATCCATTTACGTCGCCTATACCGGCGGCACCATCGGTATGCAGCGCTCGGACAATGGCTACGTGCCGGTTTCCGGTCACCTGCAGCGTCAATTGGCGCGGATGCCGGAATTCTACCGCCCCGAAATGCCGGACTTTACCGTGCATGAATACGCCCCATTGATCGATTCGTCGGACATGACCCCCGACGACTGGCAAGCCATCGCCCGCGATATCGCCGCCAACTATGACCGCTATGATGGCTTTGTTATCCTGCACGGGACGGATACCATGGCCTTTACCGCCTCCGCGCTGTCGTTCATGCTGGAGAATCTCGATAAGCCGGTCATCGTCACCGGCTCGCAAATACCCCTGGAAGCGCTCCGCTCCGACGGGCAAACCAATCTGCTCAACGCGCTGTATCTGGCCGCCCATTATCCGGTCAAGGAAGTCGGTTTGTTTTTCAATAACAAACTGTTGCGCGGCAACCGTACCACTAAGGCCCATGCCGATGGGTTCGATGCCTTCGCCTCACCGAATTTGCCGCCGTTGCTGGAGGCGGGTATCCATATCCGCCGTGTTACGCCCTCACCGGTATGCGCGGCAGGTGGCCCGCTTATCGTACATCCCATCACGCCCCAGCCTGTCGGGGTGGTCACCCTCTACCCCGGTATTTCCGCGGATGTGGTCGGCAACTTTCTGCGCCAGCCGGTGCGCGCGCTGATCCTGCGCTCCTATGGCGTGGGCAATGCGCCGCAGCACCCGGCGCTATTGCACGAACTTAAGCAAGCGGACGACCGTGGTATTGTGGTAGTCAATCTGACGCAATGTCTCTCTGGCCGGGTGGATATGGGCGGCTATGCCACCGGCAACGCCCTGGCCCGCGCCGGGGTCCTTAGCGGTTTTGATATGACGGTGGAAGCCGCCCTCACCAAGCTGCATTTTTTACTTAGCCAATCGTTGCCCTACCAGGCTATCCGCCGTCTCATGCAGCAGGATCTGCGCGGCGAATTGAGCAGCAGCGATGCATCAGGAGAAAGCCATGGCCAGAGCAATATTGTTGGTTGATTTACAGAATGATTTCTGCGCCGGCGGCGCGCTGGCGGTGCCGCAGGGCGATGCGGTGATCCCCGTGGCCAATGCGGCGCTGGCGCTGTGCGCCCGGTGGAACATTCCCGCGGTGGCCAGCCAGGACTGGCATCCACGGGATCACGGCAGTTTCGCCATTAACGCCGGGCAGCCGGTCAATACGCTCGGCGTACTGGAGGGGCTTGAGCAGATTTGGTGGCCGGTGCATTGCGTGCAAGAGACCCCGGGCGCGGACTTCCATCCCCGGCTTAACCGCGCGGGTCTGGCGGCGGTATTTCGCAAAGGCGAACAGCGCCATATCGACAGTTACAGCACCTTTTTTGACAACGGTCGCCGGGCGCAGACCGTCCTGGACGGCTGGCTGCGCGCGCACGACATCGACCGGCTGACCGTCCTGGGATTGGCCACGGATTATTGCGTGAAATACAGCGTGCTGGACGCCCTGCATTTAGGTTACGCCGTCGAGGTGCTCACCGACGGCTGCCGCGGCGTCAATTTGCAACCGGAGGACAGCGCCGAGGCGCTGCGGGAAATGGCGCGCCGCGGCGCAGAAATGCTGACGCTGGACGCCTTCGCCGCGCGGCTGGAGACCTGTGAGGTTGGCTAACCCCCAAGCCCCCCGCCGAACGGATAACCGGCGCTTTGAAGCGACGCGCCGACAGTCCGCCGAGACGCCGTCGCGTCCCGGGTGAGATCCCGTCGCGCGCTGAGCCGCCGGGGCCGCAAACGAGGCCCATCAGAGCAATCCGCACCGGCGCCTTATTGGGGTTTCAGTACGTCGACGGTCCCGGCCTTCAGTTCTTCCAGCAAGGCACGCTTACTCTTCATGGTAATCTGGCCATCGGTACCGATGCTCATATGCTCGGGGTGACGGTTATGACGCGACTGCCACAGCATAACCATCTGCATACAGTTGGCTTGCTGCTCCGGCGTTAGCGCCACCCCGTCGGGCCATTTGCCCAATTCCACGGCCGTCATCAGCCGTTGATAAATCTCCGGCGTCATCGTCGCCAGAAGCGCTTCAACATCCATTGCCGCACCTTTCATGTGGAATAATTAGCTGAATCGATAAAGCTGAGCTTATCCGGCAATCTCTTCGCCGTTTTCACCGTCCTTGAAGCGCAGAGAGGCGCTGTTGACGCAAAACCGCGTTCCGGTGGGTTGCGGCCCGTCGGGGAATACATGCCCCAAATGGGCATCGCAGGTGCCGCAGCGGATTTCCACCCGCTGCATACCGTGAGTGTTATCCTCAAGGTAGCGGATAGCCTCGTCGCTCACCGGCTCATAAAAGCTCGGCCAGCCACAGCCTGATTCATATTTCGTTTCGGAGTAGAATAGCGGCGCGTGGCAAACCAGGCAATGGTATTGCCCCGTTCGCTTATTTTCTAATAGCTTACCGCTGTAGGGCGGTTCAGTGCCGCGTTGTTGGGTGACATAGCGCTGCATGTCGGTCATTGCTTCATCGGGTAATCGTGAGGGTGTATTATTGGCCATTGTTACGCGTCTCTGGCGAGGGATGGGAAAGCTTTCCAGTAAAGCCATTATAACAAATAATTAACAACGCGGCAGGCAATTTTGGCATAAACTCTATAATGAAATGCTGTAGCCGTGGAAATGTGATTCTTATCACAAATTGCAACTTGTCGCAGTTTATATTGGACGATGACGACCCCATATGAGCTGCAGGTGTGTTGACGTCAATTGCGTACATATCGTGCGCTGAACGGGGTCTGGATTGATTTGTCGCAACTATTGACACGATTCCGCTTGACGCTGCGCGAGGTTTTTGTAAATTTACAAGTAACCTTTTATTCATTATTAAATAGCTGGTGGAATATATGACTATCAAAGTAGGTATCAACGGTTTTGGCCGTATCGGCCGTATTGTTTTCCGTGCTGCGCAGGAACGTAACGACATTGAAATCGTTGCCATCAACGACCTGCTGGATGCGGATTATATGGCCTACATGTTGAAGTACGACTCAACCCATGGTCGCTTCAACGGCACCGTCGCCGTGGAAAACGGTCATCTGGTGGTAAACGGTAAAACCATCCGCTGTACCTCTGAGAAAGATCCGGCTAACCTGAAATGGGGCGAGGTCGGCGTCGACGTTGTCGCCGAAGCCACCGGTATCTTTTTGACCGACGAAACCGCGCGCAAGCACATCACCGCCGGCGCTAAAAAAGTGGTGCTGACCGGGCCGTCCAAAGATAACACCCCGATGTTCGTTATGGGCGTTAACCATAAAGCCTATGATGGCCAGGATATCGTGTCCAACGCCTCTTGCACCACCAACTGCCTGGCGCCGCTGGCCAAGGTTATCAACGACAATTTCGGTATTGTTGAAGCCCTGATGACCACCGTTCACGCCACTACCGCCACCCAGAAAACCGTCGATGGCCCGTCTCATAAAGACTGGCGCGGCGGCCGCGGCGCGTCCCAGAACATCATTCCGTCCTCGACGGGCGCCGCCAAAGCGGTAGGTAAAGTCATTCCCGAGCTGAACGGTAAACTGACCGGTATGTCCTTCCGCGTCCCGACGCCGAACGTCTCGGTTGTCGACCTGACCGCGCGTCTGGAAAAACCGGCTTCCTATGAAGACATCTGCGCCGCCATCAAAAAAGCCGCTGAAGGCGAGCTGAAAGGCGTGATGGGCTACACCGATGAAGACGTGGTTTCTACCGATTTCAACGGCGAGAAGCTGACCTCCGTATTCGATGCCAAAGCGGGTATCGCGCTGAACGACAAATTTGTCAAATTGGTCGCCTGGTACGATAACGAAACCGGCTATTCCAATAAAGTGTTGGATCTGATCTCCCATATCGCCAACAAATAAGTCTGGTGACCGGATGATGAAAGGGCGGCAGCGATGTCGCCCTTTTCTTTTACTCAGGAGGTATAACGATGTCTGACTCTCTTTTTACGTTGCCCGTCAAACAAACCCTGTCGCCGTCTCTAACGCTACGCCAGCAAGATGAATTGCCGCTGGTGGTGGTCGAACATCCGCAGGTACGGGCGGCGGTGACGCTGCAGGGCGCGCATCTTGTCGCCTGGCAGCCGGCCGGCGAAAAGCCGGTACTGTGGTTAAGCGAAAAAAGCGCCTTCCAGGAAGGCGTGGCCATCCGCGGCGGCGTACCGATCTGTTGGCCCTGGTTTGGTAAGGTTGCCACCCCCAACCACGGCTTCGCCCGCATCCTTCCCTGGGAATTAAGCGACCACAGCGAGGACGATAAACAGGTCCAACTGACCTTTACCCTGCGCGATAGCACCTTGACTGAACCGTTTTTTCCCCATCCGTTCACGCTTAAGGCCCACTTTACCCTCGGACAAACGTGCAGTATCGAACTGGTGGCCGAGGGTGAGTATCAGACGACGTCCGCGCTGCATAGCTACTTCACCGTGGGGGCCATTGGCGATATCCACGTCAGCGGGCTCGGCGACAGCTTTATCGATAAAGTCAACGGCGGCAAGGCTGAACAGCAGCAGGGCGATGTGACCTTTGCCGGCGAAGTGGATCGCGTCTATACCGCACCTGAGCCGACAAGCCTCATTCATGATCCGGTGCTGGGACGGGTCATCGAAGTTCACCATCAACACCATAGCGACGTGGTGGCCTGGAACTGCGGGCAGTCCCTTTCGCACTCGATCGGCGATTTCGCCGACGACAGTTATCTCAGCTATGTGTGCGTGGAGACGGCGCGGGTGAACGATCCGCTGGTCAGTACGGCCGCGGCGCCGGCGCGTTTACGGCAGACCCTGCGCCTGCGCAAATCCTAAGCCATCGCTGCGGCGGCGCCCAGCGCCCAGTAGACCGGTTTCAGGCGGATGCTGCCTCTGTGCCAGCTCGCCGCCAACGCTGCGGCGGCGCCCAGCGCCCAGCCGACCGGTTTCTGGAGAATGCTGCCCCTGTGCCAGCTCGCCGCCAATGCTATGACGGCGCCCAATCTTGACCGGGCGCTAGAATCAGGCCCGCGACAGCGGGCCTTGGCTTTAAGCACTATCCAGCGCGGTCTTGCCCCGCGGCGCCGGAAAAGCCCGGTCCAATGCCGCGAGGTGCTCAGCGGATAAGGTGATCGCTAAAGCGCCGGCGTTCTCTTTCACATGCGCCAGGCTGGATGCCTTCGGGATAGCCACCACCCCCGGCTCGCGAATAACCCACGCCAGCAGCACCTGCGCCGCGCTCGCCCCTAATTCGGCGGCAATGCCCTGCACCGCCTGGTGGTGCATTAACCCTGTACGTAATTTACCGGCCTGCGCCAGCGGGCAATAAGCCATTACCGGCAGCCGCCGCTCGCGGCACCAGGGCAGTAGATCATATTCAATCCCTCGCGAGGCCAAGTGATACAGTACCTGATCGGTCATGCACGCGTCGCCGCCTGTCAGCGACCACAACTCTTGCAGATCCGCCACATCCAGATTGGACACGCCCCAGCGGGCGATTTTACCGTCCTGCTGCAGCCGCATCATCGCATCAACGGTGTGCGCCAGCGGAATACCGCCGCGCCAGTGCAGCAAATACAAATCAAGGTGGTCGGTCTTTAGGCGGCGGAGGCTATTCTCACAGGCGGTCAGGGCTTTTTGTCCGCCGGCGTTTTGCGGATAGACCTTCGACACCAGGAACACCTCGTCGCGACGACCGGCGATCGCCTGACCCACCACGCGCTCCGCACCGCCGTCGCCGTACATTTCGGCGGTATCGATAAGCGTTAAACCTAAATCCAGCCCGGCGCGCAGCGCGCCTACCTCCTGCGCGGTATCGCTATTACGCTCGCCCATATACCAGGTCCCCTGCCCAATGGCGGGAACGCAATGGCCATCGGGAAAGCGGATCTCTTTAGCGCTCATAGTCCCTCCTGTACAGATAAATTCGGCCTCCTGTTCTCCCATTGTGCAAACGGGGCGCAAGCGCCCCGTTTTAGTGCATATCCTGCACCATCAGAAGCTGTAGGTGGTGCCAATGCCAATCAGGCCGATAGATTGCCTATCGGTCATCGGACTGTCTTTCGCTTCATCGCTCATACGCAGATAGCGCGCCATCACGTAGGTGCGCCAGCTTTGGGTAATAGCATAGTTCACGGTCAGCTCCACATAGGGGGACCAGCCGTCGTCGGCATGATACTCACGCAGGCCGCTGCGGCGTGACTCGCTGCGGCTCACGCCGTAGTAATAGTTGTTTTGGTCCTCGCTAGCCCACATCGCGCCGATGCCCGGCACCAGGGTAAACCGGCCCTGCTGGATAGGGTACAGGTATGACAGATCGGCGGTGAAACCATCGCTGTTATCCAGAATATCGCCCAAATATTCCGCGCGCACCACCCCCCAATCGGCGGTGTGACTGTAACGCAGTCCGGCCATCACCGTGGAGCGACGCTTGTCCAAGGCTTTCATGTCGTCATAATCATTTTTACTTGGCCGGAAATGCCAAGGCGCATAAACCGCCGTGATCGATAACTGGTTCTGCGGATCTTTCCACAGATAGTAGCCGGCGCTCAAGCCTTTTACATACACGTACTGACTATCGTAATTTATTTGCGGAAACGGCAGAACTTTATCATCGTCACCCCGGTAGGGGCTGGTGGCGTACACGGCTGAGACGCCGAGTGATAAATCGTCGGCCACGGCGGCCATTGGCGACAGCAATCCCGCGATCAAAACGAGGCTAAGCGGTTTAAGAGAATGCGTTTTCACGAATGTATGTTTCCCGTTAAGAAAAAATATGCGCATACTGTAGATATAAGATAAAAGGTCGCGCGCGTAACGTACATCAGTTCATTTACAGACATATAAAATAACAAACATATTATATCTTAAATCTATATATGTCCTTTACATATCTTGCGCATTGCGCCGCAGACCGCATGAGACGGGGCGTAGACGATAAAACGCAAACTGAGTCATTGAAATCTCTTCAAAAAAGGCGCTGGCTACCATGACAATTGTCGGATGCCAACTAAACTTTGTTGTAGAGAAGGATTAATCTGAGTCCGGTAGCATAAAAGTGCGAACAAGTTGGCATAGTGGTTGCTGTACTCAGTGAGCATCTTTTTTTCGGGAGCGGTTCTAGTATTATCTCTTAGCTCCCTTTTAACCTGTGCTAAACGTAAGGACGGGCATCGCTATGAACATATTTGACCATTACCGTCAGCGCTACGAAGCTGCAAAGGACGAAGAGTTCACCCTGCAGGAATTCCTCACGATATGTCACCAGGACCGAAGCGCGTTCGCCAACGCTGCTGAACGGCTGCTGATGGCCATCGGCGACCCTGTGATGATCGACACTGCTCAGGAGCCACCGCTCTCCCGCCTGTTTTCCAACCGTGTGATCGCCCGCTACCCGGCTTTCGAGGAATTCTACGGCATGGAAGAGGCTATCGAGCAAATCGTTTCTTATTTGAAGCATGCGGCCCAGGGGCTGGAAGAGAAGAAGCAAATCCTATACCTGCTCGGTCCGGTAGGCGGCGGGAAGTCGTCGCTGGCGGAGCGCCTGAAATCCCTCATGCAGCGGGTTCCCATCTATGTGCTGAGCGCCAACGGCGAGCGCAGCCCGGTGAATGACCATCCCTTATGCCTGTTTAACCCGCAGGAGGACGCGCATATTCTCGAGAAGGAATACGGCATCCCCCGGCGCTATCTCGGCACCATCATGTCGCCCTGGGCCGCCAAACGGCTGCACGAGTTCGGCGGCGATATCACCCGCTTTAAAGTGGTCAAAGTCTGGCCGTCGATTCTGGAGCAGATAGCCATCGCGAAAACCGAACCTGGCGATGAGAACAACCAGGATATTTCCGCGCTGGTGGGCAAAGTGGACATTCGTAAACTGGAGGACCACGCCCAGAACGATCCCGACGCCTACGGTTATTCCGGCGCGTTGTGCCGCGCCAACCAGGGGGTGATGGAATTCGTCGAGATGTTCAAGGCGCCTATTAAGGTGCTGCATCCGCTGCTGACCGCGACGCAAGAGGGCAACTACAACGGCACTGAAGGCATTGCCGCGCTGCCGTTCAACGGCATCATCCTGGCGCACTCCAACGAATCGGAGTGGGTCCAGTTCCGCAACAACAAAAACAATGAGGCGTTTCTCGACCGCGTCTACATCGTCAAGGTGCCCTACTGCCTGCGGGTGTCGCAGGAAATGAAGATTTACAGCAAGCTGCTCAGCCACAGCGAATTGTCGGAATCGCCGTGCGCGCCGGGTACGTTGGAAACGCTGGCCCGCTTCTCGATTCTGTCGCGGCTGAAGGAGCCGGAAAACTCCAGCATTTACTCGAAAATGCGGGTGTACGACGGCGAAAGCCTGAAGGATACCGATCCCAAAGCCAAGTCATATCAGGAGTATCGCGACTACGCCGGCGTCGATGAAGGGATGAACGGCCTATCAACCCGCTTCGCCTTCAAGATCCTCTCGCGGGTGTTCAATTTCGACCACACCGAAGTGGCGGCCAACCCGGTGCATCTGTTCTACGTGTTGGAGCAGCAGATTGAGCGTGAACAGTTCCCGCAGGATGTGGCGGAAAAATACCTGGAACATCTGAAGGGCTACCTTATTCCGAAATATGCCGAGTTCATCGGCAAGGAAATTCAGACCGCCTATCTGGAATCCTACTCAGAATATGGTCAAAATATTTTCGACCGCTATGTCACCTATGCCGATTTCTGGATCCAGGACCAGGAATACCGCGACCCCGATACCGGGCAGCTGTTCGACCGCGAAGCGCTGAACGCCGAGCTGGAGAAAATCGAAAAGCCGGCCGGCATCAGCAATCCCAAGGATTTTCGCAACGAAATCGTCAATTTCGTCCTGCGCGCCCGCGCCAGCAACAACGGCCGCAATCCGAACTGGACCAGCTATGAGAAGTTGCGGGTCGTTATTGAGAAAAAAATGTTCTCCAATACCGAAGAGCTGCTGCCGGTTATCTCATTTAATGCGAAAACGTCCACGGATGAGCAGAAAAAACATGACGACTTTGTGGATCGTATGATGGAAAAGGGATATACACGTAAGCAGGTGCGCCTGTTATGCGAATGGTATCTGCGGGTAAGGAAATCGTCGTAATACACGACGCGTAGACACTGTCGTCCGGAGGATATAATGGCCTATTTTATTGACCGACGACTTAACGGCAAAAACAAGAGCATGGTCAACCGCCAGCGTTTCTTGCGCCGTTATAAGTCTCAAATTAAACAGTCGATTGCCGGGGCCATCAATAAGCGTTCGGTTACCGATGTGGAAAGCGGGGAGTCGGTGTCGATTCCCAATACCGACATCAATGAACCCATCTTTCATCAGGGCCGGGGAGGCATGCGCCATCGGGTGCATCCCGGCAACGACCATTTTGTGCAAAACGATCGCATCGAGCGGCCGCCGTCGGGAGGGGGTGGCGGCAGCGGTCAGGGCAATGCCAGCCAGGACGGCGAAGGGGAAGATGAATTTGTTTTTCAGATTTCCAAAGATGAATATCTGGATCTGCTGTTTGAAGATCTGGCGCTGCCCAACCTGCAGAAAAACCAGCATAAGCAGCTAAACGAGTACAAAACGCATCGCTCTGGATACACGTCAACCGGGGTGCCGGCTAACATTAGCGTCGTTCGCTCGCTGCAAAATTCGCTGGTCCGGCGCACCGCCATGACCGCCGGGAAGCGGCGTGCCATCCGTCTGCTGGAGGCCGAGCTCGATAGGCTGGCCAACAGTGAACCGGTGCAGTTGCTGGAGCAAGAAAAGATCCGGCGCGAGATCGCGGAACTGCGTCAGAAAATCGATCGGGTACCGTTCATCGATACCTTCGATTTACGCTATAAGAACTTTGAGCGTCGTCCAGAACCGTCCAGCCAGGCGGTGATGTTCTGTTTGATGGACGTTTCCGGCTCGATGGATCAGGTCACCAAGGATATGGCGAAACGTTTTTATATTTTGCTGTATCTGTTCCTCAGCCGCACCTACAAAAACGTGGATGTGGTCTATATCCGGCACCATACCCAGGCAAAGGAGGTGGATGAGCATGAGTTTTTCTATTCTCAGGAAACCGGCGGCACCATTGTCTCGAGCGCACTGAAGCTGATGGAAGAGGTCATCAAGGCGCGTTACGACCCAAATCAATGGAATATCTATGCCGCGCAGGCGTCGGACGGCGACAACTGGGCGGACGACTCTCCTCTGTGCCATGATCTGTTGGCGAATCATCTGCTGCCCATGGTGCGTTATTACAGCTATATTGAAATCACCCGCCGGGCGCATCAGACGCTGTGGCGTGAATACGAAGACCTACAGGCGCGTTTCGACAACTTTGCCATGCAGCATATTCGCGATCAGGAAGATATTTACCCCGTGTTCCGCGAATTGTTCCAGAAACAACTCAACGAGAGCCGCTAATATTTCCACCAACAGCCAGCCTGGTCCGACTGGCTGTTTATTCCTATTGCGTTTCACCGCCCCCTGACTCAAACCGCTCAGGTAACGCCGCCTGACGTGGCCCACCAGCGAATGATAGTTGGCGAGATTGTCGCCACGCTTCGTTCAGTGCTAACGCCGTGCGAAAATCAACTGGCCTGCGGCGCTAGACCGGCAACTGACGGCGTTTCGCCACGGGTGGATAGCGCCAAAAATGACGCTTTTTGATGGGTCATCGGAATTTACTTTCATATCAAATTATTAACCATAGCGTATAATTAACTGACTATCGTCCTGGCAGGGCCACGCTGCTGAGCTGCACCACGGTGTTGGCGCAACGGCGCACTCCTGATGGTGCCGCGCGCGCGGCGCGACGGGTTACCAAGTTGCGCCAGCGTCGCACCCAACAGGGTGCCGCTCGCGCGCGGTGCGGCGGGTTACCAAGTTGCGCCAGCGTCGCGCCCAACAGGGTGCCGCTCGCGCGCGGCGCGGCGGGTTACCAAGTTGCGCCAGCGTCGCGCCCAACAGGGTGTCGCTCGCACGCGGCGCGGCTCTCGCCGTCCGCAGGACCCGGTCAGCCATTCCGTGCTTAACCACGCCAGCATGACGGCAGGCATAAACCCTGCGCGTGGTGCGATGAGGCGCGGCTGAGACGGCTGTCGCCTCGCTTCGCAGGCATGAACGGCGGCGGACGGCCCCTCTCATTGCACGGGAGTAAAACGACATTTTTGGCCCGTTGTGACAAAAAAAGCGCTTAAACGCCTTAAAAGAGATAAATACGAAAAAAACGACTTTTTTGTTGAGAATAAAAAGGGTAGTTTAATCGAGTACCGGCCAGGGATCCGCCGGATCAGGTTTCCCGCCTCCCCCGCTCCCGTCGCGGGCTCCGACGGAGGACACGCCGGGCAGTAAGGTGAACTTCCCTCCCCTTTTCAGGTCTTGGTGCCGACGCTTTCAGCCAGACAGTCGCGGTAGGTATTTTGGGTCACGACGCCTCTGCGGGATAGGCAGAGACAGGGTATGAAATAAAAAATCAAAAGGAGACCGCGTTTGGACAGCAGCACCATTATAAGTTTGTTTATTATCGGTTCAATATTGGTGGGGGGGAGTATCCTGCTGAGCTCCTTTTCCTCACGTCTTGGCATCCCTATTCTGGTTATTTTTCTGGCCATTGGCATGTTGGCGGGAATAGATGGCCTGGGCGGCATCGCGTTTGATAACTATCCCGTGGCGTATCTTATCAGTAACCTGGCGCTGGCGGTGATTCTGCTCGATGGCGGTATGCGTACCCGCGCCACCGCCTTTCGCGTTGCGCTTTGGCCGTCATTGTCGCTGGCGACGGTGGGGGTCATCATCACCGCCGGGTTAACCGGCATGGCCGCGGCCTGGCTGTTTGGGCTGGATATGATTGAAGGCATGCTTATCGGCGCCATCGTCGGTTCCACCGACGCCGCGGCGGTGTTTTCGCTTCTAGGCGACAAGGGCCTAAACGAACGTGTCACCTCCACGCTTGAGATTGAATCGGGCAGTAATGATCCGATGGCGGTGTTTTTGACCATCACGCTTATCGCCATGATTCAAAACGGGCAAACCCACCTTGATTGGCTATTTCTGGTGCATCTTATCCGCGAATTCGGCCTGGGCGTCGTCATGGGCCTGGGCGGCGGCTGGCTGTTGCAGCAGGTGATCAACCGCATCTCGCTGGCTAACGGGCTGTATCCGCTGCTGGCGGTGAGCGGCGGCATTATGATTTTCGCTCTGACCACCGCGCTAGAAGGCAGCGGCATTCTGGCGGTCTATTTGTGCGGCTTTGTCTTGGGCAACCGGCCGATACGCAACCGATACGGTATTTTACAAACGTTTGACGGCATGGCCTGGCTGAGCCAGATCTGCATGTTTTTGGTGCTGGGTCTTTTAGTCACCCCCAGCGACTTATGGATGATCGCCATTCCGGCGCTCATCTTGTCGCTGTGGCTGATGCTGGTAGCGCGTCCGCTGTCGATTTTTGTCGGTTTGCTGCCGTTTCGCAACTACACCACCCGCGAGCGGTTTTTTCTCTCCTGGGTCGGCTTGCGCGGCGCGGTGCCGATTATTTTGGCGGTATTTCCCATGATGGCGGGCCTGGACAACGCGCGGCTCTATTTTAATGTGGCGTTCTTTATCGTCTTGATTTCCCTGCTGCTCCAGGGCACCTCGCTGGGCTTCGCCGCCCGCCTGGCGAAGGTGGTTGTGCCGCCGACCGCGTCGCCCATTTCCCGCGTGGGGATGGATATCCATCCCGAGAACCCCTGGGAGCAGTTTATTTATCAGTTGGGAGATGAAAACTGGTGCGTGGGCGCGGCGCTGCGCGATCTGAAAATGCCCCGCCATACGCGCATCGCCGCGCTGTTTCGCGACAATGTACTGCTTCATCCTACCGCCAACACCCGACTGCGCGAAGGCGATGTGCTTTGCGTCATCGGTCGGGAGCGCGATTTGCCCGCGTTGGGCAGGTTGTTTAGCCAATCGCCGCCCGTCGCGCTGGATCAGCGCTTTTTCGGGGATTTTATACTGGAAGCCGACGCCCGCTTGCGCGATGTTTCCTCTATCTACGGTCTGGAATTCGCTGGCGAAGTGGA
The DNA here is from genome assembly GCF_000517425.1 of Sodalis praecaptivus. Taxonomy (NCBI): domain Bacteria; kingdom Pseudomonadati; phylum Pseudomonadota; class Gammaproteobacteria; order Enterobacterales; family Bruguierivoracaceae; genus Sodalis; species Sodalis praecaptivus. The sequence goes on along the minus strand of NZ_CP006569.1, from coordinate 2,045,659 downwards.
TGGCGAGCTGACGCTTGGCCAGTTTGTCATGGCGTTGCTGGGCGGGGGCGAACCGGTGGTGGGGGATAATGTAGTGGCGGAAGGCGTAGTCTGGACGGTTGCGGAAAAAGACGAGCATCAGGTGAGCAAAATCGGGATCAAGATTGCCGACGATGCGGCATGAAACCGCAGCCGCACGCGTGGAGTCAGCGCCGGCGCGAAGCCCTGCGGCCCAGAGTGAGAACGCCGGCGTTCAACCAATCTCAAAAAGCGCCAACGGTTAAACGTCTGCGGCCGCTACGCCGCCCTCTTCCCGGGCACCGTGCAGGGCGTTCCTTCGTCGCCGGTCAGGTCAGCGTTTCCGTCGCGCTGTAGACCTTCTCGAGCACCCGCATGGCCACCTGCATATCCCGGGCATCGACATCCTCAAGGATCTCCTTGCCCAGAGCATCCGCTTCCGTGCGCACTTTCTCATACAGCGCTTTACCCTCATCGGTGACCACCAGCAGCTTTTTACGCCGGTCGGCCGGGGTGGGGATGCGCAGTACCAGACCGATTTTGACCAGACGGTCCACCATCGTTACCACCGTTGCCCCTTCAACGCCGAGCCGCTGCGCCAGTTCGCTTTGCGACAGCGGTGATTCCGCGCCGGCGATAGCCGCCACCGCCACCCAGCTCGCCTGACTGAGACCCAAATATTTCAGGCGCCGGTCAATAGCCATGCGCAGCGCGCGCGAGGTCAAATGCAACATTTTTGAAAAATTTTTATATTCAGTTTTCATCGGCCGTATCAGGTAAAGACACACTATGTTAAAAATTATCACACATTGATTACGAAGACCAATCACACACGCATTGGCGAACAAAGAAATGATCCCTGGCCAATCATGCATATCCGTTCATCGTTATCAGGCAAATAAATTACCCTAACAGCATTCAATGCTTTATTTACCTGGCAACTATTATTATGCTTGCCATCCCTTCATGGCGTGGCGTGTCAATGCAAAAGTTTCTTTTCCTTCTACTACTGCTGGTATTACTGGGTCCGCTGGGCATCGATCTTTATCTACCCGTTATCCCCCTCATCGCCCACGGCCTCCAGACCGACGAATCGCTCATCCAGTCAACGATCCCGCTCTTTATCGGCGTTATGGGTCTCGGGCAACTGATTACCGGACCGCTGGTGGACTATTTTGGACGCCGTCCGCTGGCGCTGGCCGGCGTCACGCTGTATGGCGCAGGCGCCCTTCTGGCAGCGGCGGCGACCCTTCCTTGGCTCTTCGTTTTGTCGCGGGTGTTGCAGGGATTGGCGGTGTGCTGCACCACCGTTGCGTTGTTTAGCTGCGTGCGCGACAGGCTGGACGGTGACGATGCGGCTCGCGCCTTCAGTTTTCTTAATGGCACACTGAATATTGTGCCGGCGCTGGCGCCGATGGCGGGCGGTCTACTGGCGGCCGGTTTCGGCTGGCGCGCGCCATTTTGGGCCTTGGCCGCCTTTTCGTTGCTGGTTGGGATATTGACGGCGGTAGGCCTGGCTGAAACGCGTCCGGCTGGCACCAGGGCGTCAACCACGCTGCCGTTTGTCCGCTACTGGCAGATAGCGACCCAAGGCCGTTTTATTCTGTACGCGCTGGTGAATACGGGCGCTATGGCGATGGCGTTGACCTACGTTTCTTTATCGTCACAGGTCCTGATGGGCGAAGGCGGCCTTACGCCGCTGGGCTTTTCGATGGTATTCGGCGCGAACGGGTTTTGGATCATGCTGGCGAGCGTTATCGCCAATCGGGTGATTCGCAAAATGGGACGCCCCGTTTGTCTGACGTTAGGCACGGTATTCATGGCGCTCGGTAGTCTGATGCTGCTGTTCAGCGTCACGGCGGCGCCGGCGAGCTGGCAGACCCATTGGCTGAGTTATATGTTACCCGTCGCCACCGCCTGTGCCGGACTGGCGTTTTTAATGGGGCCCGCCACCAGCTATGCGCTGGAGCCGTTCGCCGAGGAGGCGGGCGTGGCGTCAGCGCTGAATGGTTTTGTGCAGATGGCCGGCGCGGCCGCGGTCAGCCTGTCGATGATGGCGCTGCCGCTGGCGCCACGTGAGGTGCTGGCGCTGGTGATGCTATTGGGGGCGGTATTTGCTTTCGCGGCCCGGCTGCGCGCGCGCCACAGCGCGCCCCGATTGACCCGGCTGCGCCCGTAACCTTCGCCCGGCCTGTCGCGGCCGCGGCGCGGGTTAGCGAAGCTGGACCGTCACCCGCGGCGCCAGCGCGCTCATGAGTTCATAACCCAGGGTACCGGCGGCGGCGGCGACCTCATCGATTTTGACGTGATCTCCCCAAAGTTCGACCTTAGCGCCAATACGCGCCTGTGGACAAGGCTGCAAATCCACCATAAGCATATCCATGGAAACCGCGCCCAGAGTGCGCGTTCTGACGCCGTCGACCCAAACCGGCGTCCCGGTAGGCGCGTGGCGCGGATAGCCATCGGCGTAACCGCAGGCGACAACGCCGACCCGCTGCGTCTCGCTTAGCCGGTGGCGACCGCCGTAACCAATACGTCCCCCGGCGGGCACCGACTGCACGGCAATCAATTCGCTTTCTAACGTCATGACCGGCCGCAAACCGCTGGCGGCGATGTCTTGCCAGTCGCCGCTCGGGGAGGCGCCATAAAGAATAATGCCGGGTCGAACCCATTGCCTATGGGTCTCAGGATGCCATAAGGTCGCGGCGGAATTCGCCAGACAGCGCGGGCCCGTCAGCCCATCGCCGGCGCGCGCCACTACCGCCATTTGCGCCTCGACCCCTTCCGGCATGTCGGCATAAGCGAAATGGGTCATCAAAGTCAGCGTCGCCACCTGCTTTAGTTCGCTTAGCGCTTGCCAGGCGCCGGGCAGCGCCCGTTCGCTGAAGCCCAGCCGATTCATGCCGCTGTTCAGCTTGAGGTAAATATCCAGCGGCGCGCGCGGGGTCATGCGCCGCAGCGCGTCGATCTGCCAGTCGCTGTGAACGACGGTGGTCAATCGATAGCGATCGATTTCCGCCAAATCGGCCGGCTGAAAAAATCCCTCCAGCAGTAAAATGGGGCCGCGCCAGCCCATCTCCCGCAGCACGACCGCCTCATTCAGATCCAGCAGCGCAAAACCGTCCGTCTGCTGCAACCCCTGCCAAACGGCACTCAGGCCATGGCCATAGCCATTGGCTTTAACCACCGACCACACGCACGATTGCGGCGCATGGCGGCGGACAATGGTTAAATTTGACGCCAGCGCGGCTAAATCCACCGTAGCGACAATCGGACGTGGCATGAAAACAGCTCCTTACCTCAAAGAAACGGCCGCGCGAGGCGGCCTCAGATCCGTCGCGTAACGGCGACGGCATCAAATCCAGGCGCATAACGCGCGACGGACAGATCGTCATAACGAATTTCCGGCACCCGCGCGCTGATCATATCCGCCAGCAATCGCCCCGAGCCACACGCCATTGTCCAGCCCAGCGTACCGTGACCGGTATTCAGATACAGGTTGTTAAGCGCCGTGGCGCCCACCAGCGGCGTGCCGTCCGGCGTCATCGGCCTCAGGCCGGTCCAGAACATCGCTTGCTCAATATGGCCGCCGGTGGGAAATAAATCGCGCACCACGGTCTCCAACGTCAGCCGGCGTTTCGACGGCAGCTCGGTATTGAAGCCGGCAATTTCCGCCATTCCTCCCACCCGAATACGCCGATCGAAGCGGGTGATTGCCACTTTATAGGTTTCGTCCAGCACGGTGGATACCGGCGCGCCCTGCTCATCCGCCAACGGGATCGTTAACGAATACCCCTTTAACGGATAAACCGGAATAGAGACCACCTCTTTTAGCATGGCGGTGGAATATGACCCCAACGCCATCACATAGGCATCGCCGCGCACAATTTCCCGGCCGCAGCTTACGCCGTCAATGCGGTTACCATTGCGTACCAGCGCGCCGATTTGACAGTTATAACGAAATGCGACGCCCTTTTCCGCCGCCATGGCGGCAAGGTGGCGGGTAAATAATTGGCAATCGCCGGTTTCATCGTTCGGCAAGCGTAAACCACCGGAGAGTTTATGGGCGACGCCGGCCAGCGCTGGCTCGACATTGGCCAATTGGTTGGCCTCCAGCAGCGAATAGGGTACGCCTTCAGCGCGCAGTACCGCAATATCTCTCTGGGCGTTGGCGAATTGCTTATCGGTGCGGAACAACTGCAGCGTTCCCCCCTGACGGCCTTCATAGCGGATACCGGTTTCGCCGCGCAACGCTTTCAAACAATCGCGACTGTATTCCGCCAGCCGCACCATGCGGCTTTTATTAATATAATAATGTCGACTATCGCAATTGCGCAGCATTTGCCACATCCAGCGCAGTTGCTCCGCATCGGCATGCCATCTGACGGCCAGCGGCGCGTGGCGCTGAAACATCCATTTAATGGCTTTGAGCGGCACGCCCGGCGCGGCCCAGGGCGCGGAATAGCCGGGCGATATTTGGCCGGCATTATTTGCGCTAGTTTCCAGCGCCGGACCGGGCTGGCGATCGAGCACGGTGACCTGATGCCCCTGCTGAGCCAAATACCAGGCCGACGTCACGCCTATCACGCCACTGCCTAACACAATTACCTGCATGATTGTCTTGCCTTATACCCACATCCGCCACAGCATAAAATGCTGGCGTAGGAAAGATGATGAGAAAGATGCACCGCGAGCGTCAATAACGCCAATCGGGGAGTTATTGACATTTTATTAAATACTTTGCCGCGAAGCTAATTCAATAGCAAAATAAAAAAACTGATTTAATCATTTAAAGTGATAACAAGCCGAGAAAATCAGCATTAACCTCTCAATTCACATCATTCTATAGCACAAAAAACGTCGTCATTTCCGCGTCATGACCCCGACGCGCTGATAAGGACGAGTGCGGCGATAAGCAGGTAATAAGGTTTAACGCGTCAGACAGCGGATAATCCCCTGCCGGCATCCTGCCAGAGACTTTCCCACGTCTGTGTCTCACAACATGATAGCACGGCGCGTACGGCGCGTTGTACAGGGGCCACACGCCAGCGGCGCGGTGCGCGCACGATGTTAGAACTAGGCCTCCGTGCTCCCGTTCGCGCTCTGCTCCCAGCGCGCCAGCATTCAGGTTCCGGGCGTGATTTCATCGGCGCGCCTGTTGCCCTTCCGGCGTTCGGTCATGTCTGCCCGGCAGGCTATCGCGTCCAAGGCGCCGGGTTCGCGCGCGTGCTTGCCGCCGACGCCTTGTGCGGCCGCGCCCCGCTAGCGGCGCTTGGTCCCTCGCCCGTCGCGCGTGCTAACTAAATAGAAAGGCGTCCAGGCGAGAAGGTGCCTTAGCACATCCTCCGCGATTTTCATCTTGCGCTAGGATTAATAATAAGACAGCATGATCTCGTGCTGTCTGTAACGATGAGGTGCGCTGATGACGATTTCTATTGATGAACGATCACGCTCTGCCACATGTCTTAGCGATGGACCGGATTGGACATTTGAACTGCTCCAGCAATATCTCGATGAAATTGACCGGGTAGCCAAACATTATCGGCTTGATACCTACCCCCATCAAATAGAAGTCATCACTTCGGAACAGATGATGGACGCCTATTCCAGCGTGGGGATGCCTATCAATTACACCCACTGGTCATTTGGCAAAAAGTTCATCGAAACCGAGCAGCGCTATAAGCACGGTCAGCAGGGGCTGGCCTATGAGATTGTGATCAATTCCAATCCTTGTATTGCCTACCTTATGGAAGAGAATACCATGCCCATGCAGGCGCTGGTCATGGCTCACGCCTGTTACGGGCACAATTCGTTTTTCAAAAACAATTACCTTTTCCGCAGTTGGACCGATGCCAGCTCCATCGTTGACTACCTGATTTTCGCCCGCAACTATATTACCAAATGCGAAGAGCGCTATGGCGTGGAACAGGTGGAGCAATTATTGGACTCCTGCCATGCGCTGATGAATCACGGCGTCGACCGTTACAAACGCCCGCAAAAAATCTCGCTGCAGGAAGAAAAATCCCGCCAAAAGAGCCGGGAAGAGTATTTGCAAAGCCAGGTCAACGAACTGTGGCGCACGCTACCGCGCCGGGAAAAAGAGGAAGTGACGGAACAGCGTTTGCGCTACCCCCAGGAGCCGCAGGAAAACCTGCTGTATTTCATGGAGAAAAATGCGCCGCTGCTCGAACCCTGGCAACGGGAAATATTGCGTATCGTGCGCAAAGTCAGCCAGTATTTCTATCCGCAAAAACAGACCCAGGTCATGAACGAGGGCTGGGCCACGTTCTGGCATTATACCATCCTCAATCACTTGTATGATGAAGGCAAAGTCAGCGATAGGTTTATGCTGGAATTCCTGCATAGCCATACCAATGTGGTCTATCAGCCGCCCTATAACAGCCCGTATTACAGCGGCATTAACCCCTATGCGCTGGGTTTTGCCATGTTCCAGGATATCAAGCGCATCTGCCAATCGCCCACGGAGGAAGACCGCCGCTGGTTCCCCGATATCGCCGGCAGCGATTGGCTGGAAACGGTGCATTTCGCCATGCACAACTTTAAAGACGAAAGCTTTATCAGTCAGTTCCTATCGCCGAAGGTGATGCGAGATTTTCGCCTGTTTACGGTACTCGACGACGATCACAACAACTATCTGGAAATCGCGGCCATCCATAACGAAGAAGGGTATCAGGCCATACGCCAGGAGCTCTCTTCCCAGTACAATTTGAGCAATCTGGAGCCGGATATTCAAATTTGGAATGTGGATTTGCGCGGCGATCGGTCGCTGACGCTGCGTTACACACCGCAAAACCGCGCGCCGCTGGCGAAAAGCCGCCGTGAGGTGATGAAGCATATTCATCGGTTATGGAGCTTTGACGTCTATATGGAGCAGGTGAACGACGAGGGCAATGTCGAGCTTATCGAACGCTGTCCGCCGCGCCAGCCGCCGCTCTGATGCCTTCCGAATGGCCGCCGCCCGTCCCAGGGCGGCACCTTCGTCGAGGTCAAATCCCCACGATATCTTTAGGCATCGCGGATTGCATGGCGCCCCAGATCTCCCGGCTCTCTTTACCGTAGCGGCGCACCAGCTCCATGACCTGATCATACAGCCCCGCGCGGCATAGCGTCGCCAGCTGGCTATAGAAATTGCGCGCCAGTTCGCGGGCCTGCGGATTAGTAAAATAATAGCGCCCCGCCCGTAAATAAAGCCCCTTCAGGCCGTTAAAAATCAGGCCATAGATAGGATTGCCTGAAGCAAACGCCAGGCCGTGGAAAATGCGGTAATCCAATTCGGTGAAGGCATCAGCCTTATCCGCTTCCGCCTTATCGTCTACCGCCGCAGCCTGTGAGAGCACCGCCTGTGCTTTATCAGGATACAGCGACACCGCCAGACGAATGAAAATCGCGGCGATGTTGGTGCGCACCGAGAGCAAATTATCAATGAGCTGAGGCACGCTGTCATGATCAAGCCGCGCCAGCGTCTCCAGGATATTCAGTCCGGACGTTTCCCATACATTATTTACCCGGGTCGGCTTGCCGTGCTGGATTTTAAGCCAGCCGTCACGGGCCAGTCGCTGCAGTACCTCCCGCAGCGTGGTGCGGGTGACACCTATCAGATCGGAAAGCTCCCGCTCCGCGGGCAGGATGGAGCCAGGCGGAAAGCGATTGTTCCAGATGCTTTCAATCAGAAACTCTTCCGCGAAACCGGCAGGACTTTGCGCCTTGATGACCATATTCGTTTGTTCCATAGCAACTCTAACAATTCACATGCCTCTCACCCTCCCTTACGAGCGGGCGCGGTGACTTCATCATGAACAAGCGAGTTAGTTTACCTTGCCCGCTGGCGGCAGACTATAACCCATCTCCCGCTTATGACTATCGGCAGCCAAAAGGACCTTTTTTTCGCGCCGTACACGTGGGGTAACTTCAATAATAGTAAAACGGCGCGGGCTCTGGTATGCCGCCGACGGAAAAGTCGCTGGTGTCTGTTGTTTTTTGATTTAGAATGCTCGTTTCACGCCACTTATAACTGCTCTGGACAACCCTCTATGATGCAATCGTTAAACCGCTGCTCCAAAAATCGTGCAGCCTGGTTACTATTGGCACTGACCGCCTTCGCGCTGGAACTGGTTGCGCTCTACTTTCAGCATGTATTGCTGCTTAAACCCTGCGTCCTGTGTATTTATCAACGTTGCGCCCTCTACGGCGTGGTTGCCGCCGGCCTGGTAGGCGCCATCGCGCCCGCCACGCCGCTGCGTTTCGCCGGTCTGGCGATTTGGCTGTACAGCGCCTGGCAAGGCCTGCTGCTGGCAATGAAGCATACCGATATCCAGCTTCATCCCTCCCCCTTCGTCACCTGCGACTTTTTCGTGAATTTCCCCGCCTGGCTGCCGCTGGACAAGTGGTTGCCGTCGGTCTTCAGCGCCAGCGGCGATTGCGCCGTTCGTCAATGGCATTTCCTGTCGCTGGAGATGCCACAATGGATGATTGTCATCTTCGGCGCCTACCTGGCGGTAGCGGCGATCATTTTGCTCGCGCAATTCTTCCCTCCGCGCAAACGCGACCTCTTTTCCCGCTGATGGCGGCATAGGCGCATGACGGCGCCGCCATGCCGTCATGCGCCGACGATTGCCCCGCGGCCACGATAAAATTATCCGCCTATTTATCGCCGTATGCCTAAAACCACGGCCTTATTCAATTCGTTTCCACACGGCCCCTGCGCCATTACCGTCAAAATGCGATCGGACGCGTTTATACCCGGCGCATCCGCGCCGTCGTTACCGCTAAGAGGTTTTTCGGACGTCGGCTGTTATAATACCCCTCTATGAGCCGGACTCTTTTTAATAACGCTTCGCCGCGCAGTGCATGACGTGCTTAGCGAAAGAGCGTCATGTTCAGCGGTTAAGCGTCAACACCACTTTACTGGCTCATGGCGCGTGGAGCAATGGAAGGAGACATAAGAAGTAATAAATACCCGCCTCACCCGCAGCCGATTTATTTATGACCCACAGTATTATAGTCAAAAACAATCTTAAACTGATAACCATTATCGCAATACCCTACCCGCGGCGAACAGTTTATTTTTTTCACCTTTAAGCGATGTATTTATTGCTATGCATTGCTTATGAATTGCATCAGCACAACATTAATAAGTCATTGCACAATTAATTAATGCCCGGCGTCGGCCGTTTACGTTATTGTTATCTAAAGAAGGTATGATGGCGCCAATAGTGCTTGGTTTGTTCATCTCAACTACCGAGACCATAACAAGAGGAAGAATATGAATACAATTTCAGATAGCGCGTTGAGCTTAATAAACGGGAAGACAAAATATGATCACGCCCCTCATTCAGATTCAGCGTCAACAGGACGGCCCGGGTGCCAAACCCTCTTTCTGGCGCTGATGAACCACAGGGATAAGTTAGAGGCGGTATCGAATACATCCTACCCGCAGGGACCCAGTACCGCCGGCCCCCAGCAAAGCAGGATGCCGCAGAGCGACAGCCAGGAACACCAGGCGGCAGCGCAAGAACAGCAGCGGAATAGATCTTTGCCGCCACATCATCCTGAAAAAGTAGGTTGCATGGCGACACCGCAGGAGAAAGCCGTTGGCTCCGCAGAGATAAAGAATGAGCATCGATTTCCTACCAATATTTTTTCTTTATTAAAGGCGATTGACCAAACATCTAATCCGGAAAAAGCCTCCCGAGAGTTAATGAATCGTTGGAGTGTCCCGCTTAATATCGCGGCCAATAATGCCAACTTATGGCGCAATGAGGCGATTGCCGACATCGAACGGCTACAACAATTGTGCTTACAGCCCGAGATAAATGAAGGAGAGCTTAATAGGGTCTACGCCAGACTGATCAATAACATGAATGCGCATTATGACTGCCTGCGCCAGCGGGATAGCTTACTTTTCCAAAGTAATTTATTGAGCAAAAAGATCCTTTTAATAAGAAAAAGCAGGCAGAGAAAATCTAATAATCTCCCCAGTACGGCTGTGGGTGCCGGCAATGTAATGAGCGCTGACAGTACCGGGCCCCGGTCCGCTTATAATGAAAGTCGTGAGCGCTGCGGCAAAGACGCCACCGTTTCCCCTGATATCACCTCAGCAAAAAAACGCAAAACAATATGATTTAGCACCAACCGCCGCATTGAGACTTCCCCGCCGCGCTCGTTTATTCAGGCCAAGCGACGGCCTATGCCGGGGGCATAACCAAACGCGTTTCAGCCTTACCGTCGAAACCTGGAATAAGGCGTGAAGGCGCCGTGATAGCAGTAAAGTCGTGCCAAAGGCCGGAGAGTGACCCGTACGCCAGGCGACGAGCCATAGCGAAAATGCACTCTCCTCTTTATTGCGCGGGACAGCCCGACCTCATCGCGAGTGAAAGCCCCCGCGCGTGCGGCGTTTATCCTTTGGCCCAGTCAGGCTTATTCAATATATGGTCTTCCCAGTCGACGACGTCGCTTTCCCGCACCGCAATATGGCGGACCGAAATACGCTCGCCGTGCATCGCGGCCTTTGAGCCGCTCAACAACGGGTGCCAATGGGGCAGCGGTTTGCCTTCACTCTGCAACCGATAAGCGCAAGTGGGAGGTAACCAGTCAAAGGTGGCCAGATTTTCCCGGGTCAACTTGATACAATCCGGCTCATAGGCAAATCGGTTGGCATAATGTTGACACTGGCATGTTTTTAAATTGAGTAGATTACAGGCGACATTCGTGAAATAGATTTCATCCGTATCCGCATCGATCAATTTATTCAGGCAGCAGCGCCCGCAGCCATCGCACAGGGACTCCCACTCCTCATCGGACATTTCAGCCAGGGTTTTGGTCTGCCAAAAGGGGCGTTCAGGCATGGTGGTCTCCATAACGGGAATCAAGGGGGCGTTATATAATGCTTTTCCCCCCCGCATGCAACTTTTTTCAGCGCAGGATCAGGCGCGACGACGAGCGGCCGGGCGAAAATCAAACGCTAAATTATCCGCGTGCTCAATTGATGCTGATTCAGGCTTACCGTGAGCGCATCGCCGGGCTTAAGCGCGGCGACCCCTTCTGGCGTCCCCGTCAGTACGATATCGCCGGGACGCAAGGTAAAGAAATGGCTCATATACGCAATGAGCGGCAGGATAGGATGGATCATGTCGCGGGTGTTGCCCGTTTGCCGAACCTGATCGTTAACCGTTAGCGTCAAATCCGCCTGTTGGGGATCGCCGAATTCCGCCGCCGGAATAAACCCCGATATCGGACAGGCGCCATCAAAACCTTTCGCTTTCTCCCAGGGCTGCCCTGCTTTTTTGAACTGCGCCTGCAGATCCCGCAGCGTTAAATCCAGCGCGACGCCCACGCCGGCGATACCCTGAGCGACCTGCTGCTCGTTAGCCTGTTTTAACGGCGCGCCAATCAAGATAGCCAACTCTACCTCATGATGCACTTCCCCCCGATCGGTAGGGATCACGATAGGTTGATGAATATCGCACAGCGCGGTCTCGGGCTTGATGAATAGCACCGGTTCGCTGGGGGTGGCGCTGCCCATTTCTTTGATATGATTACGGTAGTTGCTGCCGACGCACACCACCTTGCTGACCGGAAAATCCAACAGTGCGCCCTGCCAATTTCTATGCTGATACATTGCTCTCTCCTGCAATCGTTAACACCCTGTTTACTTGTTTAACGCTGTTATCATACGCCAGCCGACGCAAAGGGGTAGCCCCATGGCGCATTTCTTCCGCCGTCGTAGGCGGCACGGTGCCGACGCGGGCGGGCCCGGTACCGACGTGACTTCATGGCGGCGACGCGGGCGGGCATGGTGCCGACGTGGGCGACAGGGTGCCGTCGTGGCGGTGATGCTATGACGTCAGCGGCAGACCCTGCGCGGCCCTGGCCGATGACCTAAGCCTTATATTGGTTGAAGTCGCGTTGGCGCCTAAGGCTTTTCCTTCGTTAAGGGAATATCGACAGCGCCGTCGCCGTGCGCAAACTGTCGCCCAAACGGCAACCGGTTTGTCACCCCCGAGCATGACGATCACAGCGCTTTGCCCTGCATGAACAGAGAAAGCAGGCGGTGCAGCACTAGCACACGTGACATCGTCACATTTGGTGCGCTAAGTACGCCATCGGGGCGTGGGACAGGGGATAGTGGCAAATGGGCTCATAGCCGCCAAAGGTTTACATCGCGCGCGGGCGTAGGGTATAGCGGGGCTGCCGCCGTGGCTTAACCTACAGAATCGCCAATGGGATAATTGATTCAGCCCTGCAAGTGCGGCGCCGGTAATTCCGCCGCGCGAACCTATGGGTTAATGATCAGGTTTTTTTTCGGCGAGATGATGCTGGGTCAATAAATTTTCCACCGGCGGGGGGACTTGTAGATAGAAGCCCTGCTCTTTAAGTAATTCTTTTACTTTTCCTATATCCGCGGAAGCGAGATTTTTGCTACCGTCTAAGGGTAAAATCATTGAGAATAGCGGTTTGCCGAAGTGCGCCATTAAGTCGGCCGGGACGCGGGTAAAATCCTCTCTTCTTTCAACAAAAAGATAGGTTTGATCCTGTTTTGAACTTCGATAGATCACACAAAACATATTTTTTACTCTATTTCCGTGGTCTGGTGTCTTGCCTGTATATAGCGGTAACTATAACATGCATGCAGTACTTCGGAATATCGCCTCCCGTGACGAATCGGGAAATTACACGTGCTAAGACTGAGTCAGGATAGATGTCGCAAACGCCAATTGAGTTGAAAGGCAGTAATTTTACTTTATCGGTAATTCATGTGCATGATGCGCAGCCAGAAGAAATCCGTCGGGCGATAGAGGAAAAAGTCGAACAAGCACCTGGATTTTTACAAGATGCGCCGGTTGTCATCAACGTCGCCGGCCTCAGTCGCGACACGCCCTGGGAGGCGCTGTCACAGGCGGTGCTGGCGACCGGCCTGCATGTGGTCGGCGTCAGCGGCTGTCGCGACGCGAAACTGAAACAGGCGATCGTGCGCAGCGGGCTGCCGCTGCTGACCGAAGGCAAAGCGCCAAAGCGCAGCGTCGCCGAGGCGCCCGCGCCGGCGCCGGCGGCGGTCAAAACGCGGCTTATCAACACGCCGGTGCGCTCCGGGCAGCAAATTTACGCCCGCAACAGCGATTTGATTGTCACCAGCAGCGTTAGCGCCGGCGCCGAGCTTATTGCCGATGGCAATATCCATATTTATGGCATGATGCGGGGCCGCGCGCTGGCCGGTGCGTCGGGCGACGGAGAGTGCCAGATTTTCTGTACCCATCTCTCCCCGGAGCTGGTATCCATCGCCGGTCAGTATTGGCTGAGCGATCAAATTCCGGTCGGATTTTCAGGCAAAGCCGCGCGGTTATGTCTGCAGGACGGCACGCTTACCATTCATCCTTTAATTTAGCCCTTGACAAGGAATCCATTTATGGCACGCATTATAGTTGTTACTTCGGGTAAAGGGGGCGTTGGCAAGACCACATCAAGCGCGGCCATCGCTACCGGTTTAGCCCGCAAAGGAAAGAAAACCGTGGTGATCGATTTCGATATCGGCCTGCGAAACCTCGATTTGATCATGGGCTGTGAGCGCCGGGTGGTCTATGACTTTGTCAATGTCATCCAGGGTGATGCCACGCTGAATCAAGCGCTGATAAAAGATAAGCGGACCGAGAATTTATATATTCTGCCTGCCTCGCAGACGCGGGATAAAGATGCCCTGACCCGCGACGGCGTGGAAAAGGTATTGAACGATCTCAGCACGATGGAATTCGATTTTGTCGTTTGCGATTCACCGGCCGGTATTGAAACCGGTGCCTTAATGGCGCTGTATTTTGCCGATGAAGCGATTATCACGACCAACCCGGAAGTGTCGTCGGTGCGCGACTCCGACCGTATTCTGGGCATTCTTTCGTCCAAATCGCGCCGAGCCGAAAGCGGTCAAGACCCCATTAAAGAGCATCTGCTACTGACCCGTTACAACCCGGGACGCGTCAGCCGCGGCGACATGCTCAGTATGGAAGATGTGATTGAAATTCTACGCATTCCTCTGGTAGGTGTGATCCCCGAGGATCAATCGGTGTTGCGGGCTTCCAACCAGGGAGAGCCGGTAATTCTCGATGAGGAGTCTGATGCTGGCCAGGCCTATTCAGATATGGTTGATCGCCTGTTAGGAGAAGAACGTCCCTTCCGCTTCATCGAAGAAGAGAAGAAGGGATTCCTGAAACGCCTGTTTGGGGGATAAACCATGGCATTACTTGACTTTTTTCTCTCCCGTAAAAAAACGACAGCCAATATAGCCAAGGAACGGCTGCAGATCATCGTTGCCGAGCGGCGCAGAGGCGATAACGAGCCGCATTATCTGCCGCAGCTGAAACGCGACCTGCTTGAGGTCATCAGTAAATATGTGCAAATCGACCCGGAAATGCTTTCGGTTCAATTGGAGAAGAAGGATGGGGATATCTCCATCCTGGAGCTGAACGTAACGCTGCCGGAAACGGAAGAAAGCACCAAATGAACGCCGCCGCTCTTCCGCCTCCTGCCTGACGGTAGGAGGCTCGCGGCCTCATGGGCCAGCCACGCCATTGACTCCCCCCGCCGCTTAAGAGCGCGTTTCGCTTTCGTCCTGGGATAACAAGGCCAGCAATTGGGCGCCGAACAGCGCTCCCCGCCAGCCGCTTATCAATTCCGGCTGCCGCGCAGTGTGAGTCAGCCCCCAAACTACGCTGATTAACTGGTTTATCTGACGCCGGGACGCCAGCAACTCACTGCTCAGCCCCGTCTTGTTAGCCGTCAGTTGAATTTGCTCTTTCAACGCTTTAAACGTCTGGCGATACCCGGGACGATCGATAAGATTGAGTACCGGCGGCGGCAACGCTTCGTCCGACAGCGCCTGAGCCTCCTGTACCCGCGCCAGCAGCGCCCGGCCGTGGAAGCGGATTTCGGGCCCGCTGAGGCCAAGCTGCTCCAGCTCGCCAAGGGAGCCCGGCATATAGCGCGCCACCTGCCAGAGATTTTCTTCGCGAACAACAAAATTGACCGCCATATCGCGCTCGCGGGCCTTATTCAGGCGCCAGCTGGCCAGCCGCTGTAGGCACGCAAGCTGACGCGTGCGCAGCTGCCAGGCGTTAGCGATATCTCGATAGGCTAATTCAGGATCGGTGACGTCCTGACGCCGTTGACACAGGGCCGCGCACTCCTGGCTGGCCTGCGACCACCATCCCGCCTGTTGCGTTTGCGCTATTAGCTTATGCGCCATCGGCAAGAGCCAGTAAACATCGGCGGCGGCATAATCACACTGCCTGTCGCTGAGCGGCCGTGCGAGCCAATCGGTGCGGGATTCCGTTTTATCTAGCGTGACCTGCAACGTTTCCGCCACCAGCGCGGCAAATCCGCAGGAAAGCGCGCGGCCGGTAAACGCCGCCAGCACTTGGGTATCGATCATCGGTTCCGGCATCTGACCAAAGCGATGCCAGAACACTTCCAGGTCTTCGCTGGAGGCATGCAGCAATTTAGTGACCTGTTGATCCGCCAAAAGCGCAATGAAGGGCTGCCAATCGGTAATCGCCAGCGGATCGATAAGCGTCAGCGCGTCACCGTCGTATAACTGAATCAGGCCCAGTTGGGGATAATAGGTGCGGGTACGCACAAATTCGGTATCTACCGCTACCCACGAAGGCTGACGGGCCTGCTGACATCTGTCGTGCAAAGCCTGATCCGTGGTAATTAATTGATAATCCAATACTGCACTCTCTTTTTGCGCGTGTGTTAAGAAAAAGTTAGTCCACCAAGACGGTGTCTACCCGCGTATCGCCGTAGTAAGCGCCCCATGCCGGACCGTAACCTGGTCCCCACGGCGATCCATAGCGGTAGTCCCAACCCCAGGGCCCGAGCGGCGGCCCCATGGGCGCCGACACCTCACGCACGATGCGCCAGCGTTTATAGCCGTTCACCTGCATAACCATGTAGGTGTAATTCGCTTTATCGATATGGCCTTTTTCCGTGCCGGTGATCGGCCCCACAACAGTGACCCATTGCCCCTTCAAATCGGAAGGTTCGACGAAACCGCTGATTTGAGCAATGATGCGGCCAAGGGACGGCTGGTGCATCAGCGGCACCGCGCCATCATCAAGGGGTACGGTGGCGATTTCCAGCCGGGTGCGACCGGTTTCATTCGTCACTTTGACCACTTTACCGCCGAAGCGCCCTTCTTGACCGATGTACAGCTGCGGCGCATTCATCACCCGCACCAAATCATCCTGCGGCGTCGGGGTCGTGCCGCGGATCGCCTCCGGTACCGTCACACACCCCGTAAGCGTTAACATCGCGGCCAGGAAACCGACCGGCATCAGCCGGCGCAACGATACGGGTGAAGCCTGATGGCTGAACATAGTACTTGATCTCGTTAATAAACTTACTACTTTGACCCGCACCGGCCGGATAAGTTTAGCGCTCAAGCGCGGCCAGGTAATTTTTTCCATGCCACTTCATTGCGCAAGTAGGTCGGTTCCGCCAGCGCGACCGGTCGGGCGCCGCCGTGGCGATAGTGATGAAGCGCTATCGGCAACATGTCCCGCGCGCTGGGCAGCAACGTTTCACCCGCGATGAGCTGCAATCCGTCATGCTGTAGCAACGTCGGGTACGTTTGCCAGCCGGTGCCGGCGGTGGCCCAGCACCCGCTCAGGTCTGCGCTCAGCGCCGCTAGGGCCGCCGGCGCCGCCACCGCTTCGCCATCCTCGCCCAGCCAGACGCCCGCCTCACGTCGATACGCCGCCCAGTACACTTCCCCCATGCGCGCGTCTATAGCGGTCAGCACCTGGCTAGCGCCGGTTTGACGCCAGGCGCCTTCGGCCAGCGCCGCCAGGGTGGAGACGCCGATAAGCGGCAGATCGGCGCCCAGCGCCAGCCCCTGGGCAATGCCGATGCCGATGCGCACGCCGGTAAAGCTGCCGGGACCGCGGCCGAACGCCAGCGCATCAAGACTATCAAGCGTAATACCGGCCTCCGCCAACAGGCTGTCCACCATGGGCAGGATGCGCTGCGTGTGTTCACGGGGTGCTACGGCGAAGCGCTCCAGCAGCTCGTCGTCGAGCATCAGCGCGGCGGAACAGGCTTCTGTCGCGGTATCAAGGGCTAAAATGCGGGTAGACATGCCAAACCTCAGGCGGGAGTGATAAGGACTGTAACGGGCGTTTATCATAACACACCCGCTGCCACAAGGGGATACGGCGCTTAGCCGCCGGTCAGAAAGGCGATGGCACGCTCCAGCGATCGCGTGCGGCGCGCCGGCGGCAGACTTTGCAGAAAAATCTTACCGTACGGGCGGGTCACCAGCCGCTGATCGCAAATGATGAGCACGCCACGGTCATCGCTGTCGCGTATGAGCCGGCCGACCCCCTGTTTCAGGGCGATGACCGCCTCGGGGATCTGCACCTCGGCGAACGGATCGCCACCGCGCAGTTGACAATCCTCAATGCGCGCCTTCAGCAGCGGATCGTCCGGCGCGGTAAACGGCAGTTTATCAATGATGACGCATGACAGCACATCACCGCGCACGTCCACCCCTTCCCAAAAACTGTTGGTGGCCACCAGCACCGCGTTACCGGCGTCGACAAACTGGCGCAGGATTTCGCGCTTGCTGGTTTCCCCCTGCACCAAAACCGGTAGCGTCAGCGAGGCGCGAAACTCCACCGCCAGATCGCGCATCATCTGATGCGAGGTACAGAGGAAGAAACAGCGACCGCGGTTGGCGACAATGACCGGTCGCAACATCCGCGCCAGCTTCTGCGCGGCGCCGCGTTCCCGCGGTTCCGGTAAAAAGCGCGGCACGCACAGCAGCGCCTGAGCGGCATAATCAAACGGGCTGGCGAGCAAAAGCGATGTCGCCTTCTCCAATCCCATGCGCTGGGTGAAATGATCCAGCTTGTCATTCACCGACAGCGTCGCGGAGGTGAAGATCCACGTGCCGGCCTTCTCCGCCATGACTTCGTGAAAACGGTTAGAGACCGACAGCGGCGTCAGCGCTAGGACAAAATGACGCGCGTTACATTCGTACCAATAACTGAATCCCGGCTCGCTGGTATTTTTCAAGCGTTTTAACCTGGCGCGGTACAGCGTCGCACGTTCAAACGCGGCATCCAGCAGCGCCGAGCGGCCGAGCGCCAGCTTCGCCACGTCATGACATAACTCCAGCGCATCATCCAGCAGCACCAGCGCGCGCTGCACCATCGGCTGGGCCAGCGCGTCGCGCAGGTTACCGCGAAACCCCGGTTCACCCAACGCCAGGCGAAAATCCTGGGCGCGAAACGAGAGCTGATCGGCGCTCTTTTGCAGCTGCTGCATGTCGCGGACATCGGTGCGGTAGGCCAAGGTCATATCGCGCGCCAAATCCAGCATGTGGCGGCTGGTGAGCTGCTGGCCGAAATACTGGCTGGCGATATCCGGCAGTTGATGCGCTTCGTCGAAAATCATCACGTCGCCGCGGGGGATCAGTTCGCCGAAACCGCTTTCTTTCACCACCATATCCGCCAGGAAAAGATGATGGTTGACCACCACCACGTCGGCATCCATAGCCCGGCGGCGCGCTTTAACCACAAAGCACTCTTTATACTCAGGACAATCGCTGCCAAGGCAGTTGTCGTTCGTGCTGGTCACCAGCGGCCAGATGGGGCTGTCTTCGGCGATCCCGCCGCAGTTGGCGATGTCGCCATCCTCGGTTTGCGATGCCCAGGCGCGCACCTGGCTCAGCGCGTCGAGCGTTTCCGGCGGCAGTGCGCCCCCTGCCGCCGCGTGCTGCGCCATGCGTTCCAGGCACAAATAATTGGCGCGCCCTTTCAACAAAGCCAGTTGTCCGCGGTAGGACAGGGCCTGCGCGATACGCGGCAGATCCCGGGCGTAGAGCTGATCCTGTAACGCCTTAGAGCCGGTGGAAATGATCACCTTTTTATCGGCACGCAGGGCCGGCACCAGATAGGCGTAGGTCTTGCCGGTGCCGGTACCCGCCTCCACCACCAGCGGTTGTTGCGCGCCGATGGCGTCGCGAATAGCGTCTGCCATCAGGCGCTGGGACTCCCGCGGCTTAAAACCGCTCAGGGCTTTCGCCAGCACGCCCTCGGGCGTAAAATCGTCTGTCACACTGTCTCCCACGCCAACGCGTTCCGCTGTTTTTCCCTACCTCGTCCGGCTCGCTTCCCCCGGACACGCGCGCAAACGCGTTTCGCTACCGCCGTCGGGCGCGCTGGGCTTCCCGCGCCGGTATGATATGCTGTTGTTTTCACTAACCACTGAAAGGAAATGCAATGACCCTCCAGCGTATTGATGCCGGCGCCCGTATGTCCGACGCGGTGATCCATCATCAGACTCTTTACTACACCAGCGTGGCGGCGGATGCCGCGCTTGACGAAGACATTACCGGCCAGACCGTCAGCGCGCTCGCCGCTATCGACGCCATGCTGGCGCGCTGCAACACCGACAAACGCCGCCTGCTGGATGCGACCATTTTCCTGCCTAACGCTGCGGATTTCGCCGCGATGAATGCGGTGTGGGATAACTGGGTCGAGGCCGGCAGCGCGCCGGTGCGCTGTACGGTTCAGGCGGGGCTGATGAATCCGCGCTATAAAATCGAAATCAAAATCATCGCCGCGCTATAAGAACGGGCCACCCTGCGCTCAATCGTCATCGGGAGAGCCATCGTAAGGATCCGTCTCCGGGGGCACCGCCGGGGCTTCATAAGCCTCGGTTTCCTCCTCCTCCTCCCAGCGCAGCGTCACCCTTTCGCCGGCGTGGTCGGCGCGCAGTTCGCGCGCCACCAGCGCAATGGCCTCGCCGCTGCTCATCCCCTGGGCCATTAACGCCTGAATACGTTCGACGGCCTGTTGCTGCTGCTCATGGGTTAACGCGGGCATATCGTGTAACATCAGTTTCTCTCGGTGGCGGCAATCGTGTCGATTATCTCATGACGCGGCCGGTTACGCCATGGCGAGGATGTATGCTAGGATCGCGCCATCATATCACCACACGCGCGGACAGGTTGCCGTTGCCGCGTCATTCGGGAACAGGCGCTTATCCATGCAGCCACAACTGACAGCATTACCCTACCGGCCCGATGCCGTACTGGACTACTTTACCCCGCTGGCCGGGCAGCCCTGGGCGATGCTGCTGCATTCCGGCAACAGCAGTCATCCCGACAGCCGTTACGATATTCTGGTGGCGGCGCCCGCGGTCACGCTGGTGACGCGTGACGGTGTCACCGAAATTCGCCGGGGGGATGACCGCGAGTCTCGCCGCGACGACCCTTTTGCGCTGGTCCAGCAGGCGTTGGCGGCGGCGGGCATGACGACCCTGCCCAACGCGTCATTGCCGTTCCTCGGCGGGGCGCTCGGCTATTTTGGCTACGATCTCGCCCGCGGCATCGAAACCCTGCCTGCGCTGGCGCAACAGGACGTCCCCCTGCCGGAAATGGCGGTGGGCATTTATCGCTGGGCGGTCATTGCCGACCACCATCGCCATACGGTGACCCTGGTGAGTTACGACGATCCGGCGCCCTTGCTTAGCCGGTTGACCGCCGCGGCGCCGCCCACATCGGCGCCGTTTCATCTGCTCGGCCCCTGGCGCGCCAATATGTCCCGCGCCGAATATGGCGAGAAATTTCGCCAGGTCCAGCAACACTTACTGGCGGGAGACTGCTATCAGGTCTGTTTAGCACAGCGCTTCAGCGCCCCTTGCGACGGGGATGAATGGCCGGCGTTTCGCCATTTGCTGGCCCATAACCGAGCGCCGTTTTCAGCCTTCATCCGTCTGGAAGACCAAGCGGTGATGAGCTTGTCGCCGGAACGTTTCCTGCGCCTGCGCGCCGGCGAAATCCAGACCCGCCCCATTAAAGGGACGCTGCCGCGGCTGGCGGATGCCGACGCCGATCGCCAGCAGGCAGCGCGGCTGGCCGCTTCCGCTAAAGATCAGGCGGAAAATTTGATGATAGTGGATCTGTTGCGTAACGATATCGGCCGCGTGGCGCAACCGGGCAGCGTGCGCGTGCCCTCGCTATTTGCTATCGAGACCTTTACGGCGGTGCATCACATGGTCAGCACCATCACCGCCACCCTGGCGGCCGATCGCACTCCCTGCGATCTGCTGCGCGCCTGCTTCCCCGGCGGCTCCATTACCGGCGCGCCAAAGGTGCGGGCAATGGAAATCATCGAAAGGCTCGAACCCCAGCGTCGCAGCGCCTGGTGCGGAAGCATCGGCTATGTCAGTTGCTGCGGCACGATGGATACCAATATCGCCATTCGCACCCTTCTGGTGGCGGACCAGCATATACACTGCCCCGTCGGCGGCGGTCTTATCGCCGACAGCGACGAAGAAGCGGAATATCAGGAAACCCTGGCGAAGGCCGCCTCGCTACTGCCGCTGCTGGAGCAGTTGCATGCCTGACGCCGTGACCGAGCGCCCGCTGCCGCTAGCGGAATTTATTACCCGTTTTCAACTGCTGCTGCCGGAGACACGTCACGAGACCTACCATCGCCGGCGTGCGGCGGTGCTGATTCCGATTATTTGCCATTCTACGCCGACATTGTTGCTCACCCGCCGCGCCGCGTCCCTGCGCAAACACGCCGGTCAGGTGGCGTTTCCGGGGGGCAGCGCGGATGCGGACGACGTTTCCGCGATCGCCACCGCGCTGCGCGAGGCGCAAGAGGAGGTCGCCATCGATCCCCGTCAGGTCCGGGTGTTGGGACAATTGCCGCCGGTGGACAGCAGCAGCGGTTTTCAGGTCACCCCGATCGTGGGGCTGCTGGCGCCAGGCGCCCGTTTTGTCGCCAGCGAGGCCGAAGTGGCGGAAATTTTTGAAATTCCGCTGACCGAGGCCTTGTCGCTGGCGAGCTATACCCCGCTGGACATTGAACGGCGAGCGCAAACCCGGCGAGTGTATTTCTCCTGGTACCGGCAACACATGGTCTGGGGCATGACCGCTCAAATCCTTTATCGCCTCGGTCAACATATCCGTCCGCCAATCGAATAATGGGAGCCAGCTCCCCTTAACGGCACAGAGTTCTTTTCTTTTCCATTTAACTGGCTAAAATCCCCGGCAAGCGACATTGCGCAGAACATAATACTAATACATTATTGTTAATTGGCATTTAATTTTACTACTGCACTTAAAAATATCGCTTAATGGTCGGCGCAGCAGGGCAAATGACGCGTGGCATCGTCAACGCCGTTGACATTAGTTTATTTCATGCGAAAACGCGCCTGTGTACCCCGTTCAACTATTACAATCAGGTCAATGCCACCTGCCCGTTGCCTTATAAAAATTTTACAGGAGAGCAAACGTGATCAGCGTTTTCGATATGTTCAAAATTGGTATCGGTCCGTCCAGTTCCCATACGGTGGGCCCGATGAAAGCCGGTAAACAATTTGTGGACGATTTGGTCGAAAAACATCTGCTGACCTCCGTCACGCGTATCGCCGTCGAGGTTTACGGCTCCCTTGCCCTGACCGGGAAAGGACACCACACCGACCAGGCGATCATCCTTGGCCTGGCCGGCAATAGCCCGGATACGGTGGCCATAGACGCCACGCCGGCGTTTTTGCGCGACGTCGCGCAGCGCCAGCGGCTGATGTTGGCCGGTACTCCCCATGAAGTGGACTTTGCGCGCGAAGGGGGCATGGTGTTTCACCACACTAACCTGGCGCGGCACGAAAACGGGCTGCGCATCCACGCGTTCGCGGGCGATCGCTGCGTTTACAGCCAAACCTACTACTCTATCGGCGGCGGTTTTATCGTCGAGGAAGCACAGTTCGGCCAAGCGGTGGTGAATGAGGTCAGCGTTCCCTTTAGTTTTACTAGCGCTCAGCAATTGCTGGAACACTGCCGCGATACCGCCCTGTCGCTATCCGGTTTGGTGTTGCGCAACGAACTCGCGCTGCACGAGCGCGCGGAGATAGACCGCTATTTTGCCGCCGTCTGGCAGACCATGCGCGCCTGTATCGATCGCGGCATGAATACCGAGGGCGTGCTGCCGGGGCCGCTGCGGGTACCGCGCCGCGCCGCCGCGCTCAGAAGGATGTTGATCGCCGGGGATAAGCATTCAACCGATCCCATGCAGGTGGTGGACTGGGTCAATATGTTCGCCCTGGCGGTCAATGAAGAGAATGCCGCCGGCGGCCGTGTTGTCACTGCGCCCACTAATGGCGCCTGCGGGATCGTGCCCGCCGTTCTGGCCTATTATGACCATTTCATCGAGCCGGTCTCGGCCGATATCTGGCTGCGGTATTTCCTCGCCAGCGGCGCAATCGGTATTTTGTACAAGATGAATGCCTCCATTTCAGGCGCTGAAGTCGGCTGTCAGGGCGAGGTGGGCGTCGCCTGCTCCATGGCGGCGGCCGGCCTGACGGAGCTGATGGGCGGCAGTCCGGAACAGGTGTGCGTCGCGGCGGAAATCGGTATGGAACACAATCTGGGGCTGACCTGCGATCCGGTGGGCGGCCAGGTACAGGTGCCGTGCATCGAACGTAACGCGATCGCGGCCGTAAAAGCGATCAACGCCTCGCGCATGGCGCTGCGCCGCACCAGCGCGCCGCGGGTGTCCCTCGATAAAGTGATTGAAACCATGTATGAAACCGGCAAGGACATGAATGCCAAATACCGCGAAACCTCCCGTGGCGGCCTGGCCATCAAGGTGCAATGCGACTGAGTGAAGATGCGCCGCGGAACTGGCGTGCGACAGCCGCGGTGCGGTTGAAAGGTCAAGGGTGACCACGCTCAGGCCGTAGCAGCGTGGCGCCAGAGGGGCCAATGCGGGAACCCCGCCGCTCAGTTTCCCTTGCACCCGGCGCCACCAAAAATCCGCCGGCGCCGCCGTCCCCTATCTGCACTCCGTCCCGGCGGCTGCAACATGGAACTGCGGCGCCGGCGGCGTTGCGAATGATGCATCCTTATTGCCGCCCGCTGGGATCCGGCAAAGGCGCATACTCAGCGCCACGTCGGCGCCGTTTAACGGATTACTCCTCCTCATCCTCGCCGTGCCGCGGCGCCAGGCGTTCAATCCACACTTGCTCAATGCGATATTCCACCATCTGGCGAATGGTAAAGCGCCATTCGTCAAGCGTTAGCACATCCCCCTCCACCGGCATTTGATCGCACTGGGATAACAGCAAGCCGGCCAACGAGGCGACGTTATCCCGCCCGCGCGCCAGCGCCTGGGTGTCCAGCGCCTGCTGTAGCGCATGCAGATCGGTACTGCCTTTCGCCAGCCAGCCGTCCTCGTGGACCTCTATTTCCGGCGTTTCGTCTTCGTCGGGAAACTCACCGGCAATCGCTTCCAGCACGTCCAGGGGCGTCACTAACCCTTGTACCACGCCGAATTCGTTGGACACCATCACCATGCTGCCTTTCGCCCGGCGCAACTCCTCCAGCAGCTTCAACACATCCAGGGTTTCCGGCACGACGATCGCCGGATTGGCGGCGGCGTAGGCTTTGACCTGTTCGCCGTTATCCACCGCCGCCATCAAATCCTTCGCGCGCACGATACCGATAAGCTGATCCAGCTCGCCGTTACAGACCGGGAACATATTGTGCGGCGTTTCCATTAATGTCGCACGCAGCTCCTCTACCGGCCGCTGGCAGTCCAGCCAGGTTATCTCATTGCGCGGCGTCATCACGCTGCGCAGGGTGCGCGAAGCCAGCGACAGCACGCCGGTGATCATATGGCGCTCTTCGTCGGCGAAATGCGCCTGCTTGAACGCCTGGGCCGAATCATCCTCGCCGGTTTCGCGCTGCGCCCTGCCCCCCATTAACCGCATAATCGCTTCCGCGGTACGTTCGCGCATCGGCTTGGCGGACTGGTTTTTGATAAAGTTGCGGCGCGCTATTTGGTTGAACATCTCAATCAGGATCGAGAAGCCGATGGCGGCATACAGGTAGCCTTTCGGAATATGGAAACCAAAACCTTCAGCAATCAGGCTGAGGCCTATCATCAGCAAGAAGCTGAGACACAGCACCACCACGGTTTGATGACGGTTAACGAAACGGGTCAGCGAACGAGAGGCCAGCAGCATAATCGCCATAGCAATGACCACGGCGGTCATCATGACGGGCAGATTGTTAACCATCCCCACCGCCGTGATGACCGCATCCAGGGAGAATACCGCATCGAGAATAACGATTTGCACCACTACCGCCCAAAAGCTGGCGTAGCCGCGGCCGGCGCTGCTGTCGTGCTCTTTATTTTCCAAACGTTCGTGCAACTCCGTGGTTGCCTTAAACAACAGGAAAATCCCGCCCAACAGTAAGATGAGATCGCGGCCGGAAAAGGAAAAGTCGCCCAAATGAAACAGCGGTCGCGTCAGCGTAACAATCCACGAAATCAGCGACAGCAGCCCAAGGCGCATAATCAACGCCAGCGACAGACCTACCACCCGCGCGCGATCGCGCTTTTTGGGCGGGAGTTTGTCCGCCAGGATCGCAATAAAGACCACGTTGTCGATGCCGAGAACGATCTCCAATACGATCAGGGTCAATAATCCCACCCAAATTGAGGGGTCCATTAAGAATTCCATCACAGGCTCCGTAAGGTATTTAGGCTGTAGAGATTACAGGGTTAAACCGCATCTTTGCCGGCAAACGCGCAGGGGCAAGCCGCCAAGAGGCACACTTTCTTGGGGAGCGGGATCAAACATGACGAAAGCAGGATCCAGCGCGAAGCGCCAGTGAGAGGACAACGATGACCGCGCAAGCGGACAAACAATGATGAAACGGCTTCGGTGACAGTCCATCGGAGGGCTGTTTGCTCCTTTTATAATTTAAACGCTTTACTGTATCAGGGAATCACCGCCCGGCACAAAACTTTTTCACTTCAAGCCGTTTGTTCATTCTCAGCTACACTCTTTTGTGCGCTTGTACCGATTCCGGTAGCCAAATAACTGAGCGCCGTCACAATTTTTATTTTTTTACACACTAAAATAAATCGCGATTTACTTATGATCGTCCGAACCAATAACTGAAGCAGATCAATCTGTAGGGCGGACATCGGTCAGGGCAGGCATCGTTCCTGACTTTGCAGTTATACCACCAAAGAGTTAGGGCCCTCGACACGGCTTTCGTGCGGGGCGCATAACCCATTTTGTCAATAGAGGAGGTATCCAGTGAGTATTGCTATTGTTATTGGCACTCACGGGTCAGCGGCCGAGCAATTATTGAAAACGGCCGAAATGATTTTGGGCGCACAAGACAACGTCGCCTGGATCGATTTCGTCCCCGGCGAAAACGCTGAAACATTGATTGAAAAATATACCGCCCGTCTGGCGGATCTTGACACCACAGCAGGCGTGTTATTTCTGGTCGATACCTGGGGAGGCAGCCCGTTTAATGCCGCCAGCCGGATTGTCATCGATAAAGAAAATTATGAAGTCGTGACCGGCGTAAATATCCCCATGCTGGCCGAAACCTTTATGGCCCGCGACGATAATCCTACCTTTCAAGAGCTGGTCGGTATCGCGGTGGAAACCGGACGTATTGGCGTAAAAGCGCTAAAAGCCCCGGAGGAGGAACAGGCTCCGCCCGCCGCCGCGCCGGCGCCGGTGGCGAAAGCCGCGCCGGTGGCGGCTGGTCAAGGTGGCCACATGAGCATTGGTCTGGCGCGTATCGACGACCGTCTGATCCACGGCCAGGTAGCCACCCGCTGGACGAAAGAGACCAACGTTAAACGCATTATCGTGGTCAGCGATGAAGTGGCCGCGGATACGGTGCGCAAAACCCTGCTCACCCAGGTGGCGCCTCCGGGCGTTACGGCCCATGTGGTTGACGTGGCGAAAGCTATCCGCGTTTACGACAACCCGAAATATGCCAATGACCGCGTCATGCTGTTATTCACCAACCCGACCGACGTCGTGCGTCTGGTCGAGGGCGGCGTCGGCATTACCACGGTCAATATTGGGGGTATGGCCTTTCGCCAGGGTAAAACCCAGGTGAACAATGCCGTGTCGGTAGACGAAAAAGACATCGCGGCGTTTAAGACGCTTAACGAACGCGGTATCGAGCTGGAAGTGCGTAAAGTGTCCAGCGATTCCCCGTTGAAGATGATGGATTTAATTAAAAAACTCGGCAATTAAGCCCTACGCCGCATTATCACCCTTAAGAGCGTAAGTTTGCCTGGAAACGGATTCATCGCTCTATTACGCAAGGTAAGAGGAGAAGTACAATGGAGATCACCACGCTTCAAATTGTACTGATATTCGTCGTCGCCTGTATTGCAGGCATGGGATCGATTCTCGACGAATTTCAGTTTCACCGTCCGCTCGTGGCCTGTACCTTAATTGGTCTGGTCCTGGGCGACATGAAAACCGGTATCATCATCGGCGGGACATTGGAAATGATCGCGCTGGGCTGGATGAATATCGGCGCCGCGGTGGCGCCCGATGCCGCGCTGGCGTCTATCATCTCCACCATTCTGGTCATCGCCGGTAATCAAAGCGTCGGCGCCGGTATCGCGCTGGCGATCCCGCTGGCCGCCGCCGGACAGGTATTGACCATCATCGTGCGCACCATCACCGTCGCCTTCCAGCATGCCGCCGACAGCGCCGCCGAACGCGGCAACCTGACGGCGCTGAGCTGGATCCACGTTTCAGCGCTGGTCTTGCAGGCGATGCGCATCGCCATTCCTGCGGTCATCGTCGGCGTGTCGGTCGGGACAGACGCCGTACACAACATGCTCAGTTCGATTCCAGAAGTCGTCACCAACGGCCTGAATATCGCCGGCGGCATGATTGTGGTGGTCGGTTATGCGATGGTCATCAACATGATGCGCGCGGGCTATTTGATGCCGTTCTTTTACCTCGGTTTCGTCACCGCGGCCTTCACCAGCTTTAACCTGGTGGCGCTGGGGGTGATCGGCGTGGTCATGGCCATACTCTACATCCAGCTCAGCCCGCGCTACAACCGGGTCGCAGGACAGGCCGCACCGGCGCAGGGTGCTAACGATCTCGATAATGAACTGGATTAATAGGTGAGAGAAATGGTCGATACTACAGCTACAGGTCAAAAGAAACTGACGCCCGGCGATGTACGCGGCGTATTTATCCGCTCCAACCTGTTCCAGGGATCCTGGAACTTTGAACGTATGCAGGCGCTCGGTTTTTGTTTTTCGATGGTGCCAGTGATTCGCCGCCTGTACCCGGAAAATAACGATGACCGCAAGCAGGCGATCAAACGGCATCTGGAGTTCTTCAACACCCATCCCTATGTCGCCGCGCCGGTATTGGGCGTCACCATGGCCATGGAAGAACAGCGCGCCAACGGGGCACCGATTGATGACGCCGCCATCAACGGCATCAAAGTCGGCTTGATGGGGCCGCTGGCCGGGGTCGGCGACCCGATTTTCTGGGGTACCGTACGGCCGGTATTCGCCGCTCTTGGCGCCGGTATCGCCATGAGCGGCAGCTTGCTTGGTCCGCTGCTGTTTTTCATTCTGTTTAACCTGGTGCGCCTGGCTACCCGCTATTACGGCGTAGCGTATGGCTACCGTAAAGGTGTCAATATCGTAAACGATATGGGCGGCGGCTTCTTGCAAAAATTGACCGAAGGGGCGTCCATCCTCGGGCTATTTGTGATGGGCGCGTTAGTCAATAAGTGGACCCACGTCAATATCCCCTTTGTGGTGTCCCGTATCACCAACACCGAGGGACAAACCACCGTCACCACCGTCCAGACGATTCTGGATCAGCTGATGCCCGGGCTGGTGCCGCTGCTGCTGACCTTCGGTTGTATGTGGCTTCTGCGCCGCAAGGTGAACGCCCTGTGGATTATTATGGGCTTCTTCGTCATCGGTATCTTCGGCTACTGGGTGGGACTGTTGGGTCTGTAAGCATACCGTTATCAAACCGGGGGATGTCGCCCCGGTTTTTTTTTTGCTTTTTTTGGGGGGAAGCATGACCGTTACCGATATCGGCCTGGTGGTAATGATTGTTATCGCACTGCTGTTTGCCGTCTTTGATGAGTTTATTGTGGATTACGCACTGCGCGGCAAAACCCGGCTACGGGTACCTCTGCGCCGCCAGGGCCGGCTGGACGGCCTGATTTTTATCGTCCTGCTGCTGATACTGCTGTACAAAAACATCACAACCGGCGGCACGGTCGTCACCTCCACCCTGATTTTAATCCTGGGATTGATGGTGGTTTATCTGGCCTATATTCGTCGTCCACGTATGCTGTTTAAGACAGAAGGTTTTTTTTATGGCAATGTATTTATCCGTTATTCTCGTATCAAAAATATGAATTTATCGGAAGATGGTTATTTGGTTATTGACCTGGAAAAACGGCGTTTGCTGATCCAGGTCAATAAATTAGACGATCTAGAGAATATTTACCATTTTCTTATGGAGTTACAGTAGGTTAAATTAATTATATAGCCTTGGCTAAATAAATTAGTCAACGCAATGAAAAATACCTTATTCTTTATTTCCCGGTCAGTTCCCGGCGAAATCCCGCCATTATCCTCACGCTGCGCGCAATTAATCAACAGCAAACCTGAGGGTATTTATCCCTGTTATTTTTGTAGTTGTTATTATGGGAAATATTATGTTAAGGTTGCGCCGTCATTAGGGAGTAGCCTATTTTTGCCTTGTAGCGAAAATGCCCGTGTCAACATACTCGTTTCTTTGGTAAACGTGGTGCGGGCGGCCTTCATCGGCTGGCGAGACTATAGACATGCGGACCTGTCGGTAAGGTTGGGGGGACAGGAAAGCGTGGATATGGGCGCCCAGCCGAGGCTTAACAATGAATCTTTCCGCCACACTTATTCTTGCCTTTGGCATGTCGATGGACGCCTTTGCGGCCTCGGTCGGCAAAGGCGCCACGCTGCACAAGCCCGCGCTGCGAGAAGCCCTGCGTACCGGTCTGATTTTCGGCGTCATAGAAGCCATTACCCCGCTTATCGGCTGGGGGCTGGGCCTGCTGGCCAGTCAGTATATTATGCGCTGGGACCATTGGGTGGCGTTTGTCCTGCTGGCGTTTCTGGGCGGCCGAATGGTGCTGGCGGGCTGGAAAGCGCAGCCTGCGCAGACGACCATAGTCGGTAAACACAGCTTGGGCGTGCTGGTAGCCACCGCCATCGCCACCAGTCTCGATGCGCTGGCCATCGGCGTGGGTCTGGCGATGCTACAGGTCAATATTGTTCACACCGCGTTGCTAATCGGTCTTGCCACCCTGCTTATGTCGACCATCGGTATGCTATTGGGGCGCTTTGTAGGGCCTTGTCTGGGCAATAAAGCGGAAATTATTGGCGGTTTCATCCTGATTGGCATCGGCTGCAACATTCTCTACAGCCATATCGGCGAAGCCATGCTCGCCAATTTGATTGGGTAATCCCGGCGCTGCCCGCGCCAATAAAACGCCGTTATCTCCCCAGACTGTGTTTAACGAGCGGAATATTCACCGCCCCACCCGCCCCAATAACGCAAGGCCTCCCCTGCCCACGCTAATCGAGCGGAAGACTTTTTGCACTGCCGATGCCGCCCAGACTTCAGACCCGCCGCCACAGGCGCACGATAAAATCCGTTTCGAGGTCAAACGACGTCGCGACCGCCAACCGTTCGAGCACCTCCGGGGTGGCGCGCCAGGCGAAGGGCGTCATGCGCAGCAGCGCCACGCCTTCCGCGCCGGTCAGCCGCAGCGGATAGCAAAGCGCGCTTTCCCCTAGCGGCGCAAACCCCGCGAGGGTTTCTTCCTTTGGCGCGTGCAGCTGCACATCGCGATAAATGAGCGCTTTGAGCTGATAGAGATGGCGCGGGCCGGGCGTCACCGTCAGCAGCACGCCCCCCGGTCGCAGCGTGCGCCGTAGCTCGGCGGGATTGCTCGGCGCATAAATGCGCATGACGCCGTCCAGTGACGCATCGGCAAACGGCAGGCGCTGGCTGGACGCGACGCAAAAGCGAACCTGGGCATAGCGTTTCGCGGCGCTGCGCACCGCATTTTTCGCGATATCCATCCCGTACACCTCCGCCTCTGGCCGCTGGCGCATGAGCAGGTCCGCCAGCGCGGCGGTGTAATAGCCTTCGCCGCAGCCGATATCCAGCCAGCGTAGACCCGCATGCGGCGTGAGCGCGGCGATGGACGCCATTACGCAATCGCGCAGCGGCTGATAATGGCCGGCGTCGAGAAAGGCGCGCCGCGCCGCCATCATCAATGGCGCGTCGCCAGGATCCTTGCTGCGTTTAAACTGCACCGGCAGCAGATTGACATAGCCCTCTTTGGCACAATCGAAGCAGTGCTGCCCGGCGCAGCGATAGTGCTTATCGTGCCGGACGAGCGGAAGATGGCAAAGCGGACATTGGAAACAAGACATGGCGATTCCGGTCGGAAAACATTTAGGGCGCAGTGTAGCGCAAAATAGCCCCTCTGGCGGTAGAAAACGCGCTACACTGGGCGCTTCATCCACCGATTGTACACACCATTGATGACAGCTTATTCATCCCTGTTGTCCCCGATACACGGGGTGGCGCACGGTTTTGGCGACAAAGCGTCGCTGATGCCGGAGGTACTGCAAGCGTGGCAAACGACGTTACCGGACAAGAAGCAAGTCCATGGCACCGATATTGGCTGGGTAAGCCGGCCGGGCGAGGCCCTGGGGGAGCTTGATGGCGTCGTTACCGACGTTCCCGGCATACTGTTGACGGTACTGACCGCCGATTGCCTACCCGTGCTATTCTGCCGCCGCGACGGCCGGCGTATCGGCGCGGTACACGCGGGTTGGCGCGGTCTGCTGGCCGGAATACTCGGGCAGTTCGCCGCCACGCTCAACGCCGCGGGCGACTCCCCGTCACGCTGGGTCGCGGCGATAGGGCCCGCGGCCGGGCCGTGCTGTTATGAAGTCAGCCAGACGCTGGTAGAGGAGTTTACGCAGCGGTTGCCGTTCCCCGCAGCACTTATCTCCCCGCGCCCGCGCTATCTGGACTTGGCGGCCATCGCCCGGCAACAGCTCTTGACGCTGGGGTTCAGCGCGGTCGATGCCCTGGGCCACTGTACCCTCTGTCACCCGGCGCCGGCGCCCGAGCAAGGTATGCGCTATACCAGTTTTCGCCGCAAT
Source organism: Sodalis praecaptivus (assembly GCF_000517425.1). NCBI lineage: Bacteria > Pseudomonadati > Pseudomonadota > Gammaproteobacteria > Enterobacterales > Bruguierivoracaceae > Sodalis > Sodalis praecaptivus. The sequence continues at coordinate 2,013,596 of NZ_CP006569.1, read as the reverse complement.
AGCCAGCAGCGTGAGCGGGATCCCACCCATCCGACCATCAGCGGGCGCAATCAGCATAGCGGACTGATTATTCTGCCAGATCACGGCGCGGTGTAAGGCACAGGCCGGGGCGGTTGGGTACAGCGGGGACGCGCTATCCAACGGGGAAGGTATCGCGCCGGGAAAAAAGCAGCGCAGCAACAGTGAGACGACACCCAAGCGTTAGACATCCAGGCGGTGGAGCAGCGGCCGGGTAACACGATGACGTCAGCACAGCGGTAGACAACCTGAAGCCGCCGCATAGCGCAATGACGTCGGCACAGCGGTAGACATCAAGGGCGCGGGGAATGATTAATGGGTCTGGCAAGAAAGGGGGGTAGGCGGAAATGATTTACCGCATTGGCCCGTAGCGACCCCCAACGTTAAATCCCCCCGCGGGCGCGAAGCCAGCAGGGGGACTTAGATGTTATCCGTTAGTCAAATGACTAACCGTTGCCGCAGCAACCTGGATTACAGGGCAGTTACATTAACTGCTGAAGGGCCTTTCTGGCCATCCTGGATTTCGAATTCGACGTTCTGGCCTTCGGCCAGAGTTTTGAAACCGTTACCCTGAATAGCGGAGAAGTGAACGAACACGTCTTTGCTGCCATCGGCCGGAGTGATGAAACCAAAACCTTTAGACTCGTTGAACCACTTCACTTGACCTTTGATCTTTGCCATCTTGCATATTTCCTTTGGAGTGTTTAATTCGCCATTTGGCGATACAGAGACAAACTGGAGTCGTTACTGCTTGAGGCACTAAGATAAGGATCGGCAGAGAAGCGGTATGCAACGAAATCGTCTACACGCAATACTTCTTTACTGAAAATGCCACTCATATACAGAACTGTACCTCGTTTTACCCAATTGCGTTATCACATACTCTGTAAACAATGGCAAGCCATTTTTAATCAGGGCCGGATATGTCGCACATAATCAAGACACTGGGCTATCAGCCTCGCATCAATAAGGTGCGGGAGACCCTCATTTCCTACGGGGTTATAGCGCTACGGTCTGCCGTTATCGGATAAGGGTAACATTAGCGCAAACCCCTGCCGACGTCCAATGCATTATTCAGAAATAACTATTCATTCATCACTGTAAGAAAACAAGGGGTCTAGTTCACAATTTTAACCCTTCCCCTTATAACCTCTTTTTCTAACATAGTGAAAGATTGTGCTAAACCTTTATGACCGCGTCCATGACGCATCAGAGGGCTTCAGCTCGCCTTTCGACCAGGATAACATCCGCTTATGAGCCCCGCGTCTCGCCCCAGCGCGGTGCTGATGTTGCGCTATAAAGGATCACCAATGTTGTGCAATCTTTTTATGTGCACAACCTGCTAATATGCCAATTAATAAATTTAAAAATAACCTATGCGCGGTTAATGCCGCAAAATGAACAAAAAAGACACATAATGTTCATTTATTACCTGCCGCGCGAGGGATTTGGACAATCTGGTTATTAACGCGCTATATACGGTGAATATTAAAGCAATATGACAAACGGAAAAGGAAATCGGCCAGTATTGCGGTTGAGATTATTTCTTACACCGCTTCGTTTAATTATCTTCGGGGTCGCACGCGCGACACATTGGCATTAAGAGGGCGACCAGGGCATCGGTTAACGCTTTCGCCTCCAGGCTGACGTGCAGGGTTACGCCGGCGGCGAAGCAAAACCGCTTCTACTGAGTCCGCAGGGGCGTCAGGCCGGCAAAATACCGGGCCATCAGGTCACGTGCTACCCAATCAAACGGCCGTCGGTCCGCCCCCCCGGCACGCCCCTAGCCTCGCATCTCACCAGCAGGCCACGGCACCGCTGATCTTTAGCGCCGCCGACGCCCGGGCTAATGGTCACATCATCTGTCATAGCGTGATCTTACCGCCGATCTTTAGCGCCGCGAAATCGGCATTATTGACGCCCGCCTCGCGCTGGGCACGCAGTAACTCGCGCGGCGGCTCGTCAAGGGATTCATCCGCCAGCTCGAACACCCCCCAATGAATCGGGATCACCCGGGGCTGTTGAAGTTCCTGATAAAAACGCACCGCCTCGGTGGGGCTCATATGACTTTCCGCCATGAACCATTCTGGTGCATAGGCACCGATGGGCAACGCCGCCGCGTCAAACGGCCCCAGGCGTTGGCCAATTTCCGCCAACCGCGGGGTATAGCCGCTGTCGCCGGAAAAGAAAAAACGCCAGCGCGGCGTGGACACCACCCAGCCGCACCATAAGCTTCGGTTGCGGTCCCAGAGCGAGCGCATGCTCCAGTGCCGTGCCGGGGTACAGTGCAGCGCGAACGCCGGCGCCGTGAGCGCATCCCACCAGTCGCATTCGGCCACGTGCTTGACGCCGTGTCGGCGCAACCAAGCGCCCATGCCCAATGGCGCCGCGACCCGCAGCGCGGGAAAGCGTTTTAACAGCCGCCGCAGCGTGCCACGGTCAAGATGGTCGTAATGATTATGGGAGTACAACACCCAATCAATATTGGGCAATTCGGCGATGGTTGCCGCCAACGGCGTTTTGCGCAGGGGACCGGCAAACGGCAGCGGTGAGGCGCGCTGGCCCAGCGCCGGGTCGCACAGGATATGCTGCCCGCCCACCCGCAGCAGTAGGCAGGCATGGCCCAGCCACCAGACGGCGTCTTCATCGCCGCTAAAATCCGCTTTTTGCCACCACTGGCGGACAAAGGCTTCATAACCCTCGCCGGGCGGACGCGGCAGCCCTTGCGCCTTGCGCTCCTCCCGCCAGCGTTTCAGCGCCCCGGGATCGCGCTGGGAGATATCGGGATTGGTAAAACCGGTGGGTGTATGGTGAGATTTGGTGGAATCATACCAGCGATTGGGCTTGCTCATGGTTTTTGCACTCTCCCTGTCAGGGGCGGACAACGCAAAGGGATAAACCGCCGTTCACAAGCCGGCGGGGTCAGGCGCGTCGGGGGATTAACGTTCGGCGATAAAATCCTTAAACATGATAGGTTCGCCGGGAACGGGGGTTGAAGCCGGGTTGGGCGGGTCTCCCCGGGTGAGTTTTGCCAACAGCTCGGTCTGCTGCTTTTGTTGCTCGAGAAGTTCGGTTAGCAGAGCTATCTGCTCGTTCGCTTTGACACTGGCACGGTTCAAAAAAAACCAGACCACCAGTACGATGACGAATACCGCGACGGACGCCACGGCGATTGCGATATTCAGGCTGTTAACTCCCAACTCATTCATGAACTGACCTGCCACTCATTGAACCAGTGGCTATCTTATCACTCCACGGCCGACTTAGTAGCCCGCTGACAAAATTTGCCTGTTAACAGACGTTACCAAGGCATCCATTTGGTCACCAGGCACATGCCGCTGAAAAAATCCCCTCCCTGATCGCAAAAGCTATTCAGCGCCGACAGCCAAAGAGCCAAACAGAGCAGCAGAATCGCGACCAGTTTAATCGTTGTGCCTCTTTTCAAAACCCTATTCCTGAAATGCCTAATCAACTAATGTTATCCGCTTAAACTTAAACGAGAGATAACAGTACCTCATTTAGTTTTCAATGAAATGATTTTTAAGTAAGAAAATACACGGGTAAATTAAACGGGTCGCGCCCAGGGCGAGACGCGGCCACGTAGCGGCTTTTAGTGGGGAGAGGCGCGCTCGAACTTCATGTCAATAAGGGCAATGGCTTTCTCAATCGCGCGCCGCGTAATGGGGTCACGGGCGGCGGGATGGGTGCCAAAGTCAATGTTTTTCAACTGCGCGGACATTTTGTCGCGCACCTCCGCCGGCGCGATGATATCGATAACGTCCAGAATCTGTTTGATTACCAGCTGACAGGCAACCAGATCGGACACCAGTTCCTGGTTTTCAGTAAGGGATTGTGTCATTTCTTTTCCTTTATGCGTGTGCATCCGAACCGGCGGATCAAACGCACCGGTTCGGTCTTTGAGGGGTTAAAACGGATAGTCGTGGTAGCCTATCTGGCGGGAGATGGCGCGCGCCGCGTCGTGCAGCATTTTGACATAATCATTTTTGGCCTCTTCGGAAAAGCGGATCGTGGGAAACGAGATGCTCAGGCCGGCAATGACAACGCCAAAGCGATCAAAAATCGGTACCGCGATACAGCGCAGCCCCTCCTCCTGCTCCTCGTTATCTTCGCCGAACCCCTGCGCGCGCACCTGCTCCAGCTCCGGCAACAGCGCTTCTCGACTGGCGGCGGTGCGGGACGTACTGCGGGTGAAGATCACATCAGCCAGAATATCGCTCGCCTCAGTGACGTCACGCCAGGCCAGTAACACTTTGCCAATCGCGGTACTGTAGAGCGGATTACGGCGGCCAACGCGCGAATACATGCGTAAATTGTACAGCGAATCGATTTTATGGATGTAGACGATGCTGTCTTCATCCAGCGCACCGAGGTGAATGGTTTCTCGCGTGAGGTTGGATAGCACCCGCATTTGAATGTCGGCGATACGAATCAAGTCGACGTTTTGCAGCGCTTTCGCGCCGAGCTCAAACAGCTTAAGCGTTAAGGAATACTTTTCCGATTCGCCTTCCTGCGCGACGTAACCCAGGGATTTCATCGTTTGCAGGAAGCGGTACACGGTACTTTTCGACATCATGACCCGCTGCGACAGTTCGGTAATGCCAATTTCACGTTCTTCCCCCAGCGCCTGGAGGATGCCGAACACCTTCAATACCGACGACACCGAATCGGGTTGCCGGTCGACTTCTGCTATCGCCATGTTAATAAGTATCCTGTAAGAGCAGTTTTGTGTTTTAAAAAAAATAGAACATGATTTTTAGTATAATGGCAAGGCCGCAGCCTGCGCAATGCGCAATGGCGGTTAAGCCGCGTTGCGCGTTAGTTAGTATTTATTACATTTGCCGCGCGAAACGCACCTCGCCGGCTGCAACAAAAGTGTTACAGTAAAGGCTTTTACGGACGAACGAACCTTAATGACCCACATCGACCATGACGGCGTTCCCCGGCCGCAGCGCTACGGAGCCATTCTGACGATTGTGCTGAGCGTCTCCATTGCGGTTTTGGATGGCGCCATCGCCAACGTTGCCCTGCCCACCATTGCTCGTGAACTCCACGCCAGTCCGGCTGCATCGATTTGGGTGGTCAATGCCTATCAACTGGCGATTATCGTTTCATTGCTATCCTTCGCCAGCCTCGGCGATATTTACGGGTACCGGCGTGTCTATCAATGCGGTCTGGCGGTGTTCAGCCTGATGTCTTTGCTGTGCGCGCTGTCCGACAGTCTGTGGATGTTGATTGGCGCCCGCGTCCTACAGGGCCTCGGCGCCGCAGCGGTGATGAGTATCAATGGCGCGCTAATTCGGATCATCTATCCGCAGCGTATTCTCGGCCGCGGTATGGCAATCAATACCCTGATGGTAGCGGTGTCCACCGCTGCCGGCCCCACGGTAGCGGCAGGCGTCTTATCGGTGGCCAGCTGGCAGTGGCTGTTCGCCATCAATGTGCCCATCGGCCTCTTCGCCCTGTGGCTGGGACACCGGTTCTTGCCGGGTAACCCGCAGAAGAACAGCGGCCAGCGCTTTAACGCCGCCAGCGCGCTGATGAATGCCTTGACCTTCGGCCTGCTGCTTTCCGCCCTGAGCGGTTTCGCCCAGCAGGTCAACGGCCGCTGGATCGTCATCGAGCTGTGTCTGGCCATCGCGGTGGGCGCCCTGTTCGTCCGCCACCAGCTGCGCCAGCGCTGGCCTCTGCTGCCGGTGGACCTGCTGCGTATCCCGCTGTTTTCCCTGTCCATGTGTACGTCTATCTGCTCTTTTAGCGCCCAAATGTTGGCCATGGTATCGCTGCCGTTTTACCTGCAAACCGTATTGGGCCGCACCGAGGTCGCAACAGGCCTGTTGCTTACACCCTGGCCGCTGGCGACCATGGTTTTCGCCCCGCTGGCCGGCGCCTTGATCGGCCGAGTACACGCGGGTTTGTTGGGGGGGATCGGCATGAGTCTATTTGCCGCGGGGCTATTCTCCCTGGCCTGGCTGCCGGCCGCGCCGACCGACGGCGAGATTATATGGCGGATGATGCTGTGCGGCGCCGGTTTTGGGTTATTCCAGTCCCCTAACAATCACACTATCATCACCTCGGCGCCGCGCAACCGCAGCGGCGGCGCCAGCGGCATGCTGGGCACCGCCCGCCTGTTCGGCCAAACCAGCGGCGCCGCCCTGGTGGCGTTAATGTTTAACCTGTTCGGCGACAGCGGTACGCACACCTCGCTGGTATTGGCGGGCGTGTTCGCCGCCGGCGCCGCGCTGGTCAGTTCGCTGCGTATAACCCAGGCCAACCCCCAGCAGGCGGTGGGGAAATAAACGCGGCGCCGCAAATGTCGAATGGATTGGCGTGTCGGGCAAAAAAAATCCCCGCGCCGTGGGGGATTTTTTAGAGGTTGCCGCGCGTCCGGGCAGGTTTGGTCGGTTACCGGACAGTTGCACCTCTTGCCGTTTTTTAGCCGACCGCACGGTTTGAAGCATCGCCGTTTCCCGGCCGACGTCCTGGGGGGCTAAGTCATGAGCGGTAACCGACCGACGTTCGGCGGTTTGCAGGGCGCCATCGCAAGGGGCGACATCCCCTCCTCGGCGGCGGCCCTGCCGGCGCGCCTTATTTCAGGTAGGCGCCGGAACGCAGTGCTTCAATCCGTTTATCCAGCGGGGGATGGGACATAAACAGTTCGCTGAACGTCTTGTTGCGGCCGTTAATGCAAAACGCCATCATGCTGCTGGCTTCCTGCGGCTCATGACTGGTCTTCAACCGCTGTAGCGCCGCGATCATTTTCTCACGCCCCACCAGCTTGGCTGAACCGGCATCGGCGTGGAATTCGCGGTGACGCGAGAACCACAGGGTGATGATGCTCGCCAGTACCCCGAACACCAATTCCAGCACCATGGAGACGGCAAAATAGACCAGCGGGTTGCCATTGCCGCTTTCACCCTCGTCGCGATCCGACGACATGAACCCCGCCGCCAGCTGCGCCAGGATCCGCGAGACGAAAATAACGAAGGTGTTCACCACGCCCTGGATCAAGGTCATGGTCACCATATCGCCGTTGGCGATGTGGCTGATTTCGTGGGCGATGACCGCCTCGGCCTCGTCGCGGTTCATGTTTTGCAGCAGACCGGTGCTGACGGCCACCAGCGAGGCATCACGCCGGGCGCCGGTGGCGAAAGCGTTGATATCGGGCGCGTGATAAAGCGCCACCTGCGGCATGGAGATATTGGCCTGCTGCGCCTGCTGGCGAACGGTAGTGAGCAGCCAACGTTCGGTTTCATTGCGCGGCTGCTCAATCACTTCGCCGCCGACCGAGCGCAGCGCCATGGATTTTGACATTAACAGCGAAACGAAGGCTCCGCCGAAACCAAACAGCCCGGCCATTATCATTAATCCGGCGGCACTGGAGGACTGGATCCCGGTGAGGCTCAGTACAATACCGAACACCACCATCACCGCCAGGTTAGTGAGCAGGAAAAGAGCGATACGCATCATAAAATGTCAGGTTCCTCGGAAATAATCACGCCTATTGCGTAACGTTAATCTAGGGTCTTGGCGGCGTTTTTCAAGCATTAGGCGTCGATAAGTCGCTAAAAAGACATAACTTTACATTTTGTTAAACTTTTTGCCCCCTTCCTTGAGAGGCGGCGAAAAAAAAGGCGCCGGTTAAGGCGCCTGATGACGTTGCTACCCCGCCGGCGGGGCGGCGGGTTGGCTGGCCTCGGCATGGGCGAGATCCAGCGCAATTTGCACCGTTTCATCCAGATAGGGATCCGGCTCTTTATAATCCTTGGGGATGGATTCCAGATTCTTCACCGGTTTTTTACCCTGCCGCACCAGCCGCTCGTTGGTGCGCTGAAGGCGGATAGCATCATCCTCGTGATTCTCCTTCTCCCGCTGGGCGAGATTGAGAGAGACCCAATTGCGTTTCTCCTTCAGGGCGTGGAAACGCGCGATATCCTGTTGGATATATTGGAATTCAGGATCTTTGGCGATGCGCGCCTGATGCGCTTTGAGCAACTCGGCCGAGAACGGCTTCAAATCGCCGGCCTTGGTATAGGTGGCCGCGTTGATGCTGTCCCAGGGCAGCGCATTATCTTCAAATTTTTCGCCGGTTTCGACGGTTTCAGTGCCGGTGGGCATGATGATATCCGGCACCACGCCTTTACGCTGCGTGCTGCCGCCGTTGACCCGGTAAAATTTCTGGATAGTGTATTGGATAGACCCCAGCGCCGGCCATTCCGGGCGCAGCATCTGATCGTAGATGCGATTCAGCGAACGGTATTGCTGTACCGTGCCTTTGCCGAAGGTCGGCTCGCCGACCACCAGCGCCCGGCCATAATCCTGCATCGCCGCGGCGAAGATCTCCGACGCGGAGGCGCTGAACCTGTCCACCAACACCACCAGCGGTCCTTTATAGTAGACAATACCGTCGGTATCGCTGTCCTCGCGGATTTTACCGTTGTTATCGCGCACCTGCACCACCGGCCCGCTGGGAATAAACAGTCCCGATAGCGATACGGCTTCGGTTAGCGCACCGCCGCCGTTGGCGCGCAAATCGATAATGACGCTTTGCACGTTCTGTTTTTCCAGCTTTTGCAGTTGCACCTTGACATCATCGGTCAGGCCCACATAAAAACCGGGAATATCCAAAACGCCGACTTTTTCTTTGCCAATGGTTTTCACCGACATCTTCACCGCCCGATCCTCAAGCCGAATACGCTCGCGGGTAACGGTGACGATACGGGTTTTGGTACCCTTACCGGCAGGCAAGATTTCCAGGCGCACTTTGCTGCCCTTCGGCCCTTTTATCAGCGACACCACGTCATCCAGCCGCCAGCCGATCACATCCACCATCGGTTTGCCGGTCTGGCCTACGCCCACCACGCGATCACCAACGGTAATGGCTTTGCTTTTGGCCGCCGGGCCGCCCGGCACCAGCGAGTTTATCACCGTGTAATCGTCGTCCATTTGCAACACCGCACCGATGCCTTCCAGCGACAGGCTCATCTCGGTGTTGAACTGCTCGGTGTTGCGCGGGGAAAGGTAATTGGTGTGCGGATCGATCTCATGGGCGAAAGCGTTCATGATCAGCTGGAAAACGTCTTCGCTATTGCTTTGCGCCAGCCGCCGGATGGCGAACTGATAGCGCTTGGTTAAAATGTCGCGGATCTCTTTCTCGTCTTTGCCGGTAAGCTTGAGATTCAGCGCGTCATACTTCACCTTGGCATCCCATAGCGCGTCGAGCTCAGCGGTGGTCTTGGGCCAGGGGGCTTTGCTACGGTCGATTTCAATGGCGCCGTTACCGTTGAAATCCATCGGTTTCGCCAACTGCGCCAGCGCATATTGATAACGCTCAAACCGGCGTTTCTCCGCCAGGTTGTACATCGCATACGGCAAATCCAGCTTACCGCTTTTAAGCTCATCGGCCAGCTGTGATTTTTGGGCGGCGAACTGCGCAATATCTGACGCCAGCAACACATTGTGACTGTAGTCGAGCATGTTGAGGTAACGGTCGAAAATTTTGCCGGCGAACGCCCCGTCCAGATCGAACTGGCGATAGTGCGACCGCGTAAAACGCGCGCTGACCCGCTGGCTCACCGTTTGCTGCTGTGCTTCTTCTTTCAACGCCGGGATCTGATCGGCGCGGGTGATGTCGTCTTTCGCCATCGCCCCGCCCGCCAGCAGCGCCCCCGCCATCATGGCGACTCTGACAAATGTGTTCATGCCCTGGTTGGCCTCCGTATCAGAACTGCAGGTGTTCTGCGCGTACTATCAAAGCCATCCCGGAAGAGAGCTGCACTCGTACCCCTTCTTTGGCGATTTCCATGACGGTTGCGTCCATGGGATTTTTACCCACTTTGACTTTGATAGCCTGGCCGATTTGCAACGTGGAAATATCGGTGACAGGCACGGTTTTGACGACCGGCGCCGGTTGCCTGGGGGCAGACGCAGGACGTTCTTGTTTGGGACGGGGTTTGCGAGGCGTGACGGCGTCACTCTTAGCGGGCCGCTTGGCCGCAGCGGGACGACGCGGCGCAACGGCCTCGCCATTTTCGCGTTTCTTCGCCTGCTGGGCGGCGCGCTGAAGCTGAACGCGGGCCTTGGCTTCCTCTAATTGTTTGCGCGCATGTTCAACATGCTGCGTTTCCAGCTCGCCGCAGGGATTACCATCGAGATCAACGCGCTGCGCGCCAAGCTTTATCCCATAAAGGTAACGCCAGCTTGAAGTATAAAGGCGCAATGCGGAACGCAGTTGCGTCTTGCTGATATTGTCTTCGCCCTGAACCCGTTCAACGAGGTCCTGAAAAATACCGATCTTAAGCGGCCTGGCTTCACCTTCGGCCGTGAAACAGAGCGGGAAACGCTCCGCCAGAAAGGCAATGACTTCTTTGTTGCTGTTCAACTTAGGTTGATTTTCCATGAATTTTCCTGATTACAACGGGTTTGCCAACCAGCGCAGGCATGAACAGGCGTCATTATAATGACGCCATCGGCAAATGCCACGTTATCCGTATATCATTATCAAGTATTAGTGATAAATTTGCGCAGATTGGTGGTTCCCAACTGCCGGCAGAGGTAATCCACCACCGCCTTCAGTCCATCTTCATCATCCTGATCGAAGCGTTGATAAATCGTGCTATCGATATCCAAAACCCCCACCACGCGTTCATCGATTGTGATAGGCAATACGATTTCCGCGTTACTGGCGGCGTCGCAGGCAATATGGCCTGGAAAAGCATGCACATCGCCGATACGCTGAATCCGGTTTTCCGCCGCCGCGGTGCCGCAGACGCCTTTACCCAGCGGGATGCGCACGCAGGCAACCTTGCCCTGAAAGGGCCCGAGCACAAGTATATCACCCTCGAGTAAATAAAAACCGGCCCAGTTCACCCCTTCCAGACGTTCATAAAGTAAGGCGCTGACGTTGGCCAGCGCGGCGATAAAATGCGTTTCGCCCTCAAGGAGTGCCGACATATCTTGCAATAATTCAGCGTAAAATTGTTGTTTTTTCATAATAAACCATTAAATGAGCTAATCTTTGTGTTAGCAGACGGCACACCAGCCTCTATAAAATAAGCAATAAATGCCCAAAGCCACAAGATTAATCCGTTATGACTTCACAAAGTGTTCGCGCGCGGGTATGTTTGCCCGGCCAGACAGGCGTTGCGCCGGCGGTTTATTATAACCCGATAACGGCGGCGTGCAGGGTGAAAAATGAGGTGTGAGGGAGGCGTAAACGCCGCGCGATGAAAATAACCGCGATTCATGATGCCTTTCCGTCCGGCCAATATCAACGCTGTCCGGAATGCGATGTGTTATTTATCCTGCCGCCCCTCGGCGATAACCAGGATGCCTGCTGCCCACGCTGCCAGGCAAAAGTGGTGCGTGGACGCGACTGGAGCATGACGCGCCTGGCGGCGCTGGCGGTCACGCTGCTGCTGCTGATGCCTTTTGCCTATACCGAACCGTTGATAAGCATCCGCTTGCTGGGCACCCCCATTCGCGCCAGTTTGCTACAGGGTATTTGGCAAATGGCGCTTCAGGGCAACATCATTACCGCCAGTATGGTGGCGTTTTGTACCGTCGGTGCGCCCGTCACGCTGGTCTTCTCGCTATTGTATTTGTATTTTGGCCAGCGCCTGGGCCTGAATTTGCGCCCCGTGCTGTTGATGCTGCACCGGCTAAAAGAGTGGGTGATGCTGGATATTTATTTGGTAGGCATGGCCGTGGCGTCCATAAAAGTGAAGGATTACGCCGATGTGACCACCGGTCTGGGTTTAACCGCCTATGTTATTTTGACGCTGCTCACCATCCTGACGTTAATTAAGCTCAATACCGGCCAGCTGTGGCAGCACTTTTTTCCACAGCCGGCACCGCGCCCGGGAATGCCGCTGACCGGCGCGCTGCGCGTCTGCCTCAACTGCCGATTTACCGGCCTGCCGGACGCCCGCGGCCGCTGTCCGCGCTGCCACACCCCGCTGCGCCACCGCCGGCGCCATAGTTTGCAAAAAGCCTGGGCCGCCCTCATCGCCGCGATAATTATGCTTATTCCCGCCAATATGCTGCCGATATCCATTATTTATCTCAACGGCAGCCGCAATCAAGATACCATTATGTCCGGTATTCTGTCCCTGGCGCAGGGAAATGTCGCGGTGGCGGCGATTGTTTTTATCGCCAGCATTTTGGTGCCGTTTATCAAAATTATTGTGCTATTTACGCTGTTGCTGAGCATCCATTTCAAAGTTCGGCACGGCATGAAGACACGCGTTCGGCTGCTGCGATTTGTTATCTGGATTGGACGCTGGTCAATGCTGGATTTGTTTGTTATCTCAATTACCCTATCGCTGGTAGATAGGGATCAATTGCTCGCCTTTACGCTGGGACCGGCCGGCTTTTATTTTGGCTCCGCCGTAATTTTGACAATTCTTGCTGTCGAGTGGTTGGACAGCCGTTTGCTATGGGACGCACATGCCACACACGCCGACTACACCGATTAATGCGACCGTCCGCACCAAGCGTCGTATTTCGCCTTTCTGGCTATTGCCGTTTATTGCCCTGTTGATTGCCGGCTGGCTGGTGTACAGCACGCTGCAAGAGCGCGGTGCCACGGTGACGATTGATTTCGTCTCCGCCGATGGCATCGTCGCCGGGCGCACGCCGGTGCGTTATCAAGGGGTTGAGGTCGGCACCGTGCAGAATATCAAGCTCAGCGATGACTTGCGCACCATTAAGGTAGAGGCCAGCATCAAAAGCGATATGCGTGACGCGCTGCGCGAAGGAACGCAATTTTGGCTGGTGACGCCCAAGGCATCGCTGGCCGGTATTTCCGGCCTCGACGCCCTGGTTGGCGGCAATTACATCGGCATGATGCCGGGTAAAGGCAACGAGCAGACCCATTTCACCGCTCTGGATACCCAACCCAAATATCGCGTGAATACCGGCGAGCTGCTGGTACATTTGCAGGCGGACAACTTAGGTTCGCTCAGCACCGGTTCGCTGGTTTATTTCCGCAAGCTGCCGGTGGGTAAGGTTTACGATTTCGATATTGCCCGCAACCGTAAAGGCGTGAATATTGATGTGCTTATCGATCGCCGGTTTACCCATCTGGTGAAAAAAGACAGCCGATTCTGGAACGTCTCCGGCCTGAAGGCCAATGTCGATCTTCATGGCGCGCGGGTAGAAATGGAGAGCGTGGCGGCCTTGGTCAACGGCGCTATCGCCTTCGACTCTCCCGCCAATAGCGCTCAGGCCAGCACCGACGATAATTATCAGCTTTATCCCGACCTGGCCCACAGTCAGCGCGGCGTCATTATTACCCTCGATCTGCCCGACGGCAGTCATCTTAGCGCCGGCCATACCCCGCTGCTGTATCAGGGGTTGGAAGTCGGCATGCTAACCAAAATTACTTTAGGTAAAGACCGGCACGTCACCGGCGAATTGACCCTCAATCCGTCGGTCGCAGATCTGATGCGCAGCGGGACCCGCATCGTTATGACGACCCCACAGCTGTCGCTGACCCAGCCCGATTTCAGCGGCCTGCTGGCCGGCACCACGCTGGAGCTGATTCCCGGCGACGGAGAGCCGCAGCAGCGTTTTACCGTGCCCGATAGCAACCGTAATCTGCTTCAGTTGCCCGGCGTAAAAATCTTCACCCTGAGCGCGCCGCAAAGCTATGGCATCGATGCCGGTCAGCCGCTGACGATGAAAGGGATACAGGTGGGTAAGATCACCGCGCGCCAGCTTACGGGCGACAAGATCGTTTTCAGCGCCGCGGTGAAGCCAGAGTTCGCCGGCGTTATCCATCAAGACACCAAGTTTGTCGTCAATAGCCGGGTGGATGTCAAATTCGGCCTGGACGGCGTGCGGGTGTTGGGCACCAGCGCGCAGGAGTGGCTGGACGGCGGCGTCGAAGTACTTCCGGGGACGCAAGGGCCGGCGCAGAGTCATTACCCGCTGTATGGCAATCGCGAGATGGCTGAACAAGGTATTCAGGGGGACAGGCCTAACGCTACGCTGACGCTGACCGCCTCCGATTTGCCCGACATCCAGACCGGCTCGATAGTGCTTTACCGCAAATTTCAGGTGGGTGAGATTGTGGATGTGCGGCCCACGCCGCAAGACTTTAAAGTCGATGTTTACATCCAACCCAAATACCGTAATTTGTTGAGCGATAAGAGCGTGTTCTGGGCCGAAGGCGGCGCCCGGGTGCAGATTAACGGCAGTGGCCTGACGGTTCAGGCCTCGCCGCTGAACCGCGCCTTGAAGGGGGCGGTGAGTTTCGACAATTTGGCGGGCGCCGCGGTGGTGAAAGGCGCGCCGCGTAAGCTTTACGGTTCTGAAAACGCCGCGCGGGCGGTGGGCAGCCAGATCGTGCTGCGCACCTACGACGCCAGCAAGCTCTCCCCCGGCATGCCTATTCGCTATCTGGGCATCGACGTCGGCCAAATGGAGACGCTAAAGCTCTCCCCCGGCAATAACCTGGTGCTGGCGCAGGCGGTGTTGTACCCCGAATACGTGCAGACGTTTGCCCGCAACGGCACGCGGTTTTCAGTGGTGACGCCGGAAATCTCCGCCGCCGGGGTAAACCATCTGGAAACGCTGCTACAGCCGTATATCAACGTCGAGCCGGGCAAAGGGGCGGCCGCGCGCGAATTTGAATTGCAGCAGACCACCATCACCGATTCCCGTTATCTGAATGGGCTGAATGTCGTCGTGGATACGCCGGAAGCCGGCAGTTTACAGGTCGGAACGCCGGTGCTGTATCGCGGCATCGAGGTGGGTACGGTCACCGGCCTGACCCTCGGCGCGCTGGCTGACCGAGTTTATGTGGCGCTGCGCATCAGCCGCCAATATCAACACCTGGTGCGCACCAACTCCGTTTTCTGGCTCGCTTCCGGTTACGACATCAAGTTCGGCCTGACCGGCGGTAGCGTGAAGAGCGGCACCTTCCAGCAGTTCGTCCGCGGCGGCATCGCGTTTGCTACCCCGCCGACGACGCCGCTGGCGCCGAAGGCGACCGAAGGCAAACATTTTCTGCTCTATGGCGAAGAACAAAAAGAGTGGAAGAACTGGGGTACCGCCGTACCGCCGAACTGATGGCGTGACGGTCTGGCGTGGGCGTCCCCCTCCTCCTTACCCGCTAGCGGGTGAAAAGGAGGGCGCGAAGCGGTTAAGGCACGTTAGGCGGCAGCGAGCGCTAAGAGGCGAAAGGGCTAGGAGCCTAAGAAGCTAAGAAGCTAAGGGGTTAAGGGGTTAAGGGGTTGAGGGGTTGAGGGGTTGAGGGGTTGAGGGGTTGAGGCGCTAAGGCGCTAAGGCGCTAAGGCGCTAAGGCGCTAAGGCGCTAAGGCAGGATTTAGCTTTTCGTGCTGCTTGCGCTATACTGCAATAACTCTTTGCCGCAGGAGTACGCCTTTCTCACCTCACAGCATAAGGGGCCTATTCATGACCAAGACGACAGTGCAAATCGGCAGTTTTGCCGTTGACGATGCCACCCTTTCCTCCGGGGACGATCACCGGGTCCAGAATATCGTCAGCATTCCGTGTAAATCCGACCCCGATCTGTGTTTGCAGCTCGATGGCTGGGATGAACAGACCGGTATCCCGGCGTTTCTGGACGGGAAAGAGCACATCTTGTTTCGCCAGCATTATGATCACGACAATGATGCCTGGATCATGCGCCTCGAATAACCGTCCCCTCCTCCCGTCCTCGCGGGAGGCTACCGTTGACCCTCCGTTACCCCTCATCAGCGCGCGGCGAGCCAGGCGCCAGCTTAAGTCATGGGATAAGGCATCGGCTCAGCGTGTCAGCTAAAAGCATCGAATGAGCGTGTCAGGTGATAGCGCCAGGCAAAAAAAATCAGCCCGCAGGCTGAGAAGAGTAAATAAAGCAAGAACAATACGAATGAGGGTAGGAAAATAATAATGCCCTCGCGGCGTTCGCGCGACCTATCGCTGTAATAGGATGATCGGCGCGCGCCCGTATCTTACGCGGGACGCCTGCTAAACTTACCGCCATGGATAAGCAACAGGAACGCGACAGCGAATGATACAGACCCGTGAACAGCTTGATGAAGTCCGCGACGCATGCCGCAAACTGGTGACCCAACGCGCCGCCCTGTCGGCCGGCGCCTCGGTCATTCCGCTGCCCGGCCTGGATATTGGTACCGATGTATCGATTCTTCTTGGGCTACTGCCGGCGATTAATGAGCGATTTGGCCTGAGCGAGCAGCAGCTGGCGCAGCTTCACCCCAACCGTAAAAAATATACCTTTATTGCCATCACCGGCGTCGGCAGCCGTCTCATCGGCAGGACCCTCACCCGCGAAGCGGTCAGCCACGCGCTTAAACGCGTCGGCGTGCGGGTCGCCACCAAGTCGGTGGCACGCTATGTCCCGCTGTTAGGCCAGGCGCTGGCGGCAGGCTTAAGCTTCAGCGCGATGAAATTGCTGGGGAATAGCCATATCGATGATTGTTACCGGGTGGTAAGCGAAGTGCTGCGGCAAACCGCCGCGCAGGACACCGACGCGCGACGGCAACCGCCGGCGACGCCCCAGGCGCGCTGACTCATCAAAATTCTTTATACTGGGCAATCGAAATATTTGCTGTTCATCCGTCGGACGCTGGATAAAAATAAACCTTTACGTTAGCACAGGATGACAGCAGGATGTCCGCCCACGCCCCTCATGCCCAAGTGTCCTCGCGTCTGCGCGCGCTGCAACCCTCGGTGACGCTGGTTATTTCCCAGCTCGCCCGCAAATTGTCCGCGGAAGGCCGCGACATCATCAACATGAGTTCCGGCGAGCTCGATTTTTCCACTCCCGAGCCTATCGTGCGCGAGGCCATTGCCGCTTTGCACGACGGACAGACCCGTTATACGGATGTCGGCGGCACCCCGGCGCTTAAGGCAGCGATTATCGCCAAATTCCGCCGCGAAAATCAGCTCGCCTTTACTCCCCGACAAATTATCGCCAGCACCGGCGCCAAGCAGATCATTTTCAATGCGCTGTTAGCGACCCTAGAGCCGGAAGATGAGGTGATTATCCCCGCCCCCTATTGGGTATCGTATCCCGAAATGGTGCGGTTGACCGGTGCCACGCCGCGCTACGTCGAGCCGGGCGAGCAGGACGGGTTTAAACTGACGCCCGCGCGTCTTGCTGCCGCGCTGAACGCGAACAGCCGTTGGTTACTGTTAAACTCACCGGGAAATCCGTCCGGGGCGCTTTATAGCGCGGAGGAATTGCGCGCGCTGGGCGAGGTTCTGGCGGCCTATCCTCGGGTGCTGGTGATGTCTGACGATATTTATGAACACATCGTCTATGAAGGGGAATTCGTGTCGTTCGCCACCGCCGTGCCATCCCTGGCGGCACGTACCCTTACCGTCAACGGCGTGTCGAAAGCCTATGCCATGACGGGCTGGCGCCTCGGTTACGCCGGCGGGCCGGAGTGGCTGATAGACGGGCTGGCGCTGCTGCAATCGCAAAGCACCTCCTGCCCCAGCGCTATCGGTCAGGCCGGCGCGCTGGCGGCGCTTAACGGCCCGCAAAGCTTACTGCCCGCGTGGTGCGGCCGCCTGCGGCTTCGCCGCGACCGGGCTTTGTCGATTTTGCGTCAGGCGCCCGACCTGCGGGTCGCAACGCCGCCCGCCGCGTTTTATCTGTTCGTAGATTGCCGCGCGCTTATCGGCAAGCAGAGCCCCTCGGCGGAGACGATCAATGACGACGTGGCGCTGGCCGCCTACCTATTGGAACACGCCGGGGTCGCGGTAGTGCCGGGCTCCGCCTTCGGTCTCGCGCATCATTTCCGCATCGCCTATAGCATAGCCGACGAACTTGTGGCGCGGGCCTGTGAGCGCATCGTCGCGGCCTGCAGGGCCCTGCGGTGATGCGCGACCAGCCGCTCCCTGCCCCGGATATTGCGCTGGCGCAGCGCTTATTTACCGAACTACAGCAATTGAGCTTCGACGGTCGCGGCATTAGCCGCGATAGCTACGGCGAGGGGGAACAGCGCGCCCACGATGTGCTGCACCGTACCGCGCGGGCGCTGGGGCTGCGCGTGGCCACCGATGCGGCGCTCAATCTTTATATGACGCTGCCCGGCACTTTGCCGGGTGCGCCGGCGGTGATCACCGGCTCCCATCTGGATTCGGTACCCTGCGGCGGCAATTTCGACGGCGCCGCCGGCGTGCTGGCCGGCATTGCCGTATTGGCGGGCTGGGTGGCGGCAGGTTACCGGCCGCAGCGGGATGTCACGGTAATGGCCATCCGCGCGGAGGAGAGCGCCTGGTTCCCAATTTCCTATTTAGGCAGCAAAGCGGCTTTCGGTCTGTTGCCGCCGTCGGCGATGCAGACGCCGCGGGCCGATAACGGGCGAACCCTGGCGCAGCATTTCGCCGACCGGGGCGCGGATGCCGCGCAATTCCTGGCGCAGCCGCCGTGGTTAAGCGCGGCGGCAATCGCCTGTTTTATCGAATTGCATATTGAACAGGGGCCGGTTCTGCTGAACAGCGGCATCCCGCTGGGCCTGGTGAGCGGTATATGCGGCAGTTTGCGTTATCGCGCGGCGCGCTGCGTTGGGCGCTACGCCCATTCGGGCGCCACTCCGCGCGGCCACCGGCAAGATGCGGTGGTGGCGACGGCGGCGCTGGTGACCGGCCTACATCTCCAATGGGGCGCGCTAGAGCAGGAGGGGCACGAGCTGACGGTGACCGTCGGCCAGTTTGCGACCCATCCCCAGCAGGCGGATTTCAGTAAAGTGAGCGGTGAAGTGGCCTTTTGCCTGGATTTTCGCTCGCGCAGCCCGCAAACGCTGTCGCTAATGGATGCCGCGCTGCGGCGCTTAATAGACGACATCAGCCTTCGGCACGGCGTACGCTTTGAACTCGGCGAGCAGACCGAAAGTGCGCCAGCGCAAATGGACCCCGCGCTACTGGCCGATTTGACGCGTGCGGCTGAGCAACAGCGCGTGCCCGCCCGCGTCATGCCCAGCGGCGCCGGCCATGACGCGGCGCTGTTCGCGGCGCAGGGCGTGCCCACCGCAATGTTATTCGTGCGCAACGCCAACGGTAGCCACAACCCCGCGGAAAGCATGGCGCTGGCGGATTTCGCCGCCGCCACCGGCGTGCTGGCGGCGCTTTTGGCCCGCCGTAGCGATACGCGGTGATCGGCGCCACGGCCGGAGCCGGACGCCGGGAGGATGCGGCGCCTTCGGCCGTGGTTGCGACATCGGCTGACTGACGCGCCCAACGAGGCTGTCGGCCACCCTGGCGCTGGCGCGGCGCGCGATGGCTAAATCTGGCTTAAACGCTTAACGATGCTGTCGCGCACGTTATCGATGTGGTTGGCGACGGCGGCGCGCGCCGCCTCGGCGTCGTTGGCGCGCAGAGCGGCAATGATCGCCAGGTGTTCATGGTGACCTTTGATGAAACGTTCCGGTACCTGGCGCATATTGAACATGCGGGTTTTGAGGCGCAGGCTTTCGATATACTGCATCAGCAGCGCATTACCGCTGTAATGGGCCAGCGCCTGGTGCAATTGGCTGTCTATCTGCCAATCCTGTTGGGGGCTGGGATCCGCCGCCGCCAGCAGCGCGTTGATACTCTCTTCAATCGCGTCAAGCGTTGCCGCCGGCACCCGCCCTGCGGCCAAGCGGGCGGCTTCCGCCTCCAGCGTGCGCCGCACGTGCAGCGTTTCGATAAGTTCGCGGATAGAGAACTCTTTAACCACCAGCGTTCTGCCGCCGCTGCGGCCGATAAAGCCCTCGTTTTCCAATTTATTCAGCGCGTCGCGTACCGGCGTGCGTGAAATCGTCAGCATCTCGGCGAGCCGGCGCTCCTGAAGGACGGTATTGACCGGGAGTTCACGATTTATCAGCATATTAAGCAGTACATCATAAGCCTTAACGCTGAGATTCTGTTCCCGTTCACCCATCATCTCGCCCGTCGTTTTAAAGGGATCCATAGCGTCGTTTCATATCGTCAACACCCCGATTAAAAAAGGCAGGCCGCAGGCCCGCCCTATGTGCAGACACGGCTGCTGCGCGGATGGCGCGCCCGCGCAACGCCGACCCGGCAGACTTAGGGCTGCAAGAGCGACCGGACCGGCTCTTTCGGATAGGGATCGTAGCCGACGATGGGAGTGACGAGTTTCGCATAGGTCCCATCCGCCACCATCTCCGCCAGCGCCTTGTTGACCGCCGCCGCCAGATGCGGTTTGCTCTTGGTAAAGGCGAACCCTTTTTGAATCCGGCTGACATAATCCGGCGTCTGGCGCAGCGGCAAATGCATGTCTTTTATCAAGTAGGCGTTACCGATAGAATCATTGATGACGCCGTCGATATTGCCGTTAGCCAAATCCTGCACCGCCGCGGTCACATCGATATAATTCTTCAGCGTTGCGCCGTGATCCACCGCCAGTTGCGCATAGGTCGAAGACACCTGCGCGCCGATGCGTTTACCTTTCAAATCCTGCGCGGAGGTAATCGATGAATCTTGCGGGATAATGATGCGGCCGCCGGACTCTATCCAGCCGTCGGAAAACAAAATCGCCTTTTGCCGCGCGGGGGTAATATCCATCGCCGCGCTGCTCATGTCAAACTGATTGGCCTGTAGCCCCACCAGTACCGAGTCCCATTTTGTGATCACGGGCACATATTCCAACTGCAGCCGTTTGGCCACTTCTTTCATGACGCGGATTTCCAACCCGTCCAGCTTGCCGTCGGCGCTGCGCATGCTAAAAGGCGGATCGGTACCTTCGGTCGCGACCGACAGCTTACCGGGCTGCTTAAGTTCCAGTGCGCCGTCATCGGCGGCGCTGGCGCCAAACAGCGGGGTCATTATGGCAACAACCGTGGCAATACAGAGTAAACGCTTGATTTTCATTGGTCGCTCTCATTAGGCTGCAAAAAAAATAAAGGGTGGTTCATGGCCTGCCGGCGCCGCACGCCTCAACGGCGGCGCACGGGACCGTTACCGTTTTTCGCTGGCCAGCAGCGCCAGCAATTCCGCCATTACCGTCGCGCCCAGCAGCGAGGTGATTTGGCCCGGACCGTCGTAGGTCGGGGTGATTTCGGTGACGTCGCATCCCACGAGATTGATGCCGGACAAGCGGCGCAGCAGCAGTAATGCTTCGCGCGCCGTGGGTCCCCCCGCTTCGGGGGTCTCCACCGCCGGCGCGGCGGCGGGATCGACAAAATCCATATCGAAGGTAATAAAGGTGGGCCGGCCGGCGGTGCGCGCGGCGATGCGTTCGGCCAGCGCCGCGATGCCCATCTCGAACATGGCGTCGGTGGTTACCACCTCGAAGCCCAAATCCAGCGACTGCGTGATATCCGTTGTTTGGAACAGCGATCCCCGCAAGCCGATCTGAATCGAGTGCGCGGGATCGATGATATTTTCCTCCACCCCGCGGCGGAACGGCGTGCCGGCGCTGTAGCGCTTGTCGGCGAAGTACTTATCCCAGGTGTCGCTGTGGGAGTCGAACTGCACCAGCGCTACCGGCCCGTGGCGTTTGGCGACAGCGCGCAGCTCCGCCAGCGTCACCGAATGATCGCCGCCAATGGCGCAGGGGATAACGCCGGCGTCCACCAGCGTCGACACCGCCTGCTCCATACGCGCCAGGGTCTCTTCTTCGTAGCCCGGCACCACCAGGGCATCCCCGGCATCCGCCACCCGCAGCACATCAAACACATTAATGTTGTCGCGATAGGGATTTATCGGCCGCAGCATAATGGACATTGCGCGCACGGCGTTGGGGGCAAACCGCGCGCCGGGTCGAAAAGGCGCGCCGGCGTCGGAGGGCAGGCCGATTATCGCCGCGTCCAGCACGCTCAGATCGGTTGCCATCGGCAGTCGCATAAAGGTCGGCACACCGCAGAAACGGGGGGTCTCCAGGGAGTTAGTCGGTAACACACTCATAGCTTACGTCCTTTGGGTTAACTTAAACGGCGCTGGCGCCGTTCAAGCCAGGCGGAAAATTCGGTCAAAAGCGAAGTCAGCAGCAGATAAATCAAGGCTGCGGCGATATAAAACTGGAACGGGCGGAATGTCGCGGAAATTATCGTCTGTGCGTACAGCGTGATATCAATGACGGTAATGGTCGACAGCAACGAGGTATTCTTCAGCGTCGAAATCGCCTCGTTGGTCAGCGGCGGTAAGACGATGCGGAACACCTGCGGCAAAATTATCCGCCGCATCACTTCCCCTTTGCTCATCCCGAGCGCATAGGCGGACTCCATCTGACTGCGCGGGATAGCTTGCAGCCCGGCGCGCATGATTTCCGCCACGTAGGCGCCGCTGTTGAGCCCCAGCGCCACGACGCCGGCGACGAACGGTGACAAATGGATCCCTATTTGCGGGAAGCCAAAATACACCACAAAGACCTGGATAAGCGCCGGGGTTCCGCGGATAAACCAGATATAAAACCGGCCGATGGCGCTGAAAAACCTCACCGACGACATTTTCGCCGACACGGCCAGGAAGCCGACGATCCAGCTTAAAACGATCGTGGCGACGGTTATCAGCAGCACGGTCCAACCGGCCTGCAGGAAACCCAGACCGTAGGTATCTATATCGCTCCAAAGCTGATTCATGGCTGCGCCTCCGGTGATGCCCGGCGGAGGTCCTGATGTAAAATGCGACGCAAAAATTGCCGCAAACGCGGACTTTCCGGATCATGAAGGACCTGTCCCGGCGGGCCGTCCTCCGCCATCACGCCCTGATCGAAAAACAGCACCCGGCTCGACACATCGCGGGCGAAAGCAATCTCGTGGGTCACCAGCAACATGGTCATCCCCTCCTCCGCCAGCGACGCCATCAGCGATAGCACCTCGCCCACCAGCTCGGGATCCAGCGCCGACGTTACCTCATCAAACAGCATCAGCTGCGGTTTCATCGCCAGCGCGCGGGCGATGGCCACCCGCTGCTGTTGTCCGCCGGAAAGCCGCGCGGGATACTGTTGCCGTTTCTCGTACAGGCCAACCCGAGAAAGCAGCGCTTCCGCCTCGTCAATAGCCTGCTTGCGCGGCAGTTTACGCACCCGGAGCGGCGCTTCGATCACATTTTCCAGCACCGTCATATGCGGCCAAAGGTTGTAGCTTTGAAACACCATGCCGATGCGGGCCCGTAGCAATTTCAATTGTGCGGGCGTCGGCTGAGCGCGCGCGCCCTCGCGGAAATCAAAGGAAAAATCCTCGAAGTCCATGAAACCGCTTTGCGGCATTTCCATGACATTCAAACAGCGCAGAAAGGTACTTTTGCCGGAACCGCTGGCACCAATGATGGACACCACTTCCCCGGCGTTAACGTTAAGAGCGACATTCTTTAAGACGTGCAAATCACCGTAACTTTTATTCAGCTCGCGGATCCGCAACAGCGGCGCGGACAACTCGCTCATGCCGTCCCCTCCCTGCCCGCGGCGGCAACGCCCCACCGCAGCCCGATGTCTGAGGGCTGGCGTGCGGCGCCGTTGATGGGCGTGATATCCTGCGGGCAGGCGGAAAGTACCAGCCAAATATCGCACTCGGCCCGCAATTGCAGCGTATCGCCGGCGACCGATCGGGGCGGCACCCGATCCAGGGCGCCGTCCGCGGCAACCGGTACATTCATGAATAAATTCAGCGAGGCGGGCGTAAACGGCAGCGACAACCCCTGCGCCGCTAGCGCCTCATGGAAATTATCGGTACAGCTGCGATGATAATCGCGGCAGCCCAATTCACGATAGATCGCGGCATTACAGGGGCAGAGCAGCGTATCGTGCCAGCCCGGCGTGCTGTCCGCTATCAACGTGAACAACGGGCGGCGGTGGTTACTGACGACCGTCATGCCGGTTTGGTAAAACAGATTGCTATTGACCGAGCGCGTATGGTCCATGGAAGCGTATTCCAGCACGTCCGCCTGCGTTAACGCCCAGGTATCGACCACCTGATTTCCCCGGATATTTTCAATTTCAAGAATCTGCCCGGACGTGAGCCCCACCGCGACACCCCGGCCGGCACCCAGACGGAAGCCATTGACAAAGCTGTGGTTTTTTGAGTTCATATGGTTCCTTACTGACATCGATTACGCAGGCATTCTTTGGAATTCCCTTGGTATACACTGGGAATGCAATTAAAATGCCATGACGCCATCCCGAACCGAGCGCGGTGTTTATCATGGAAAAATATTGTCTTATTCCGCAGCCCATCCACCCCTGCGGTATTGAAAGGCTGCGCGCACATGGCATCACGCCCGCGGTCGGTGTAGAGGCTTGCCGTGCAGCGCCAGCCGATCGGGTGGTTGCCGCCATCTATCGCAGCGGGCAATTTTCGCGCACTGAAATGGCGCAGTTGCCTTCTTTATGTGCAATCGGCGTCCACGGCGTCGGCATTGACGGTATTGATGTCGACGCCGCCGATGCTTTGGGCATCGCGGTATTCAACACGCCGGAAATGAATACCCGCTCGGTGGCTGAACATGCGCTGGCGCTAATGTTCGCGCTGACCAAACGGATCCCCGCGGCTGACAGCGCGCTGCGCACGGGTCACTTCGCCTTTAAATATGAGGGGGGATTGCGCGAGCTGCAGGACGCTCAGCTGGGGGTCATCGGGTTTGGCGCCATCGGCCGCGCGACGGCCACGCTGGCCCGCGGGCTGGGTATGCAAGTGCAGGTGCTGACCCGCCGCCCGGTGGCGGATATCGCCGCCATGGGTTTACGTCAGGCCGACAGCCTGTCCGCGCTGTTGGCCAACAGCGACATCGTTTCGCTACACCTCCCGTCCTTGCCGGAAACGCGCCATATCATCGACGCGCGGGCGCTGGCACAGATGAAATTGTCGGCCTATCTCATTAATACCAGCCGCGGCGCGCTGGTGGATGAGGCGGCGCTGGCGGACGCGCTGACACGCGGCGCCATCGCCGGCGCGGGACTTGATGTCTTTCAACAAGAGCCGGTTTTACGGGACAATCCGCTGCTCGGCTTGCCCAATGTGGTGCTGACGCCGCATATCGCCGCCTCCACCGAACAGGCGATGACGCGCATGGCAAACGCGGCGGTGGACGGGGTTTTGCGCGTGCTCGCCGGTGAGCCGCCCGCCTCGCTGGTGAACCCGGCGGTGTGGCCGCGCCGCCGGCAGCCCTGACGCGCCCCCCGCGCCGCCAACCCCGGCGTTAGCCCCCCGCCGCCAGCACCGCCTGCATCGGCGCGATGGTAAAACCCTGTGCCTCAAGCCGCGCGCGCAATGCCGCGGCCATCGCCACCGCGCCCGGTGTATCGCCATGCACGCAGATGCTGTCGATGCGCGACGGCAATATCCGTCCACTCACCGTTGTGATGGCCTGCTGCTCCAGCATGCGCAAAATACGCGTCGCCGCCTGCTGCGGATCGTGCAACACCGCGCCGTCAAGCTTGCGCGACAGCAGATTGCCGTTATCCGCATAGGCACGATCGGCATAAATCTCGCGCACCACCGGTAATCCTCGCTTGAGCGCCGCTTTCTCGGTCTCCATGCCGGGCATAACCACCATGATCAAGTCGCGATCGACGCTGTATATCGCCCGGGCCACCGCCTGCGCCAGGGCGGGATCTTCCGCCGCCAGATTGCCCAGCGCGCCATGGGTTTTAACGTGCCGCAAAGGGATGCCTATGCTTTTTGCCAACCCCTGTAGGGCGCCGATTTGATAAACGATCTGCCGCTCTATCTGCGCCGGGCTATCCCCCAGGATTTGTCGACGGCCAAACCCCTGTAAATCATAAAAACCGGGATGGGCGCCCGCACCGACGCCCTGGGCGTGGGCCAGGCTGAGCGTGCTATGCATCACCTCCGGATCCCCGGCGTGGAAGCCGCAGGCGATATTCGCCGAGCTAACGATCTCCAGCATGCGCCCATCATCCCCCATCGCCCACGGTCCAAAGCTCTCGCCCATATCGCTATTTAAATCGATTAACATGCTTTTTTGTCTCCCGGTTGGCCGTATGCGGCACGCTGGCATCATTCTTGCCTAATAGCTGGCTTAGGAAAAACGCTGTGCATTGACAGCCTTTTTTCGGTATGCCAAAAGTATTCCAAAAACACCCGCTGAGTAAAGCCCTGCGCTTTCATGCAGGGCAAAACAGGATATTCGCGTGCGACAAAGCCTAAATACCCCCTCGTGGCGCATTTTGCCCATTGCCGATCAGGCGGTTTGCGTAGACTTCGGGGAAGTCATCGATGAACAGATTAATCAACGGGTCACCGCGCTGGCGGCCAGAGTCAGGGGCGCGGCGCTGACCGGCGTCCTCTCGCTGATCCCCACATATCGGGCGTTAACCGTCGCCTACGATTCCACCCAGATCAGACAGACGCAGCTGGTGGCGCAGCTGCAGGAACTGTTGAGACAGCCAGACGCCGCCGGCCAACGGGCGAAGTGCTGGACTATCCCGGTCAGTTACGGCGGCGAGCACGGCGTGGATCTGGCGGATCTGGCCGCGCTGCACCATCTCACGCCGCAGCAGGTAATAGATCTGCACAGCGCGGCCCTTTACCGGGTGTATATGATAGGGTTTATGCCCGGCTTTGCCTATCTCGGCGGTCTGGTTCCGCGCCTGCATACTTCACGCCGGGAATCACCACGTCTGAAAACCCCCGCCGGCAGCATCAGCATCGGCGGTATGCAGACCGCCGTCGGTTCGGTAGAAGCACCCAGCGGCTGGCATTTGATCGGCCGTACGCCGGTGCGCAGTTTCGTACCGGACCGCGAGCAGCCGTTTTTGTTCAGCGCCGGCGACCGGATCCGTTTTACGCCGGTCTGTGCGGGCACCTTTACACGTCTGCAGGCGCAAGGCGATTATCTTCCCGACTGGACATGGCAATAATGGCGAATGGTTTAGAAGTACTGACCCCCGGCGTCTATACCACCGTACAAGACGAGGGACGGTTTGGTTTTGAAGATTACGGCGTGCCGCCCTCGGGCGCCATGGATGAGATGAGTTTCAGCATCGCCAATGCCCTGGTGGGCAATCCGGCCTCGACGGGCGCGCTGGAATTCACCCTGACCGGCGCAACGCTGCGCCTGACCGGGTCCGCCCCCTGCCGTTTCGCCGTGACCGGCGATATGCAATTGACGCTTGATGATAAGCCGCTTACGACCCACTGCCGCCACACTCTGCTGCCGGGCAGTACGCTGCGCGTGATGCGCGCTTGCAGCGGCGCCCGCGGCTATCTGGCGGTGGCGGGCGGTTTCGCCATCGCGCCGGTGATGGGCAGCGTATCCACGCTGGCGCGCGCCGCGCTCGGCGGTTTAGCCGGCCGGCCGTTGCAAAAGGGAGACTGGCTACCGCTGGCGGCAACGCCCGACACCGTACCGCGTCAGCCCAGCCGGCCGGCGCAGCGGCTCATGCCCCAGCGCGAACGCCGGCCAGTGCGGGTGGTGGCGGGGCCGCAGGAGGGGCATTTTGGTCAGGTCGGGCTGGCGTGTTTTCTCGCCGGCGAGTACCGCGTCAGCGGTGAAAGTGATCGGATGGGCTACCGCTTGAGTGGACCGCCCGTGCCCCACGTGCAGGGATTCAACATTGTATCCGACGCCATCTCCCGCGGCAGTATTCAGATCCCCGGTAACGGACAGCCGATTATCGCCATGAACGATCGCCAGACGACCGGCGGTTACCCCAAAATCGCCACCGTGATTCGCGCCGATCTGGCCCGGCTGGGGCAGCATAAACCCGGCGACAGCCTGCGCTTCGAGCTGGTCAGCGTGGAAAAAGCGGAAAGCCTTTGGATAGGCCGACACCAGCATATGCAGCGCTGGCTGGGGGAATTACGCGAGGCCGCGCTGCGGGGTTAGCGCGCACCACATCGCGTGCGGTGGCACGGCGGCCGTCGCCCGTTAGCCGGTCTGGGCCTCTGTCGCCGCGGCGCGCAGGAAACCGGTTATCAGCTGATGCAGCGGCGATTGACGCCAACTGTAACGCATGACGACAATCAATTCACGGTAGAAAGTCAACGACTCCCCCAGCGGCACGACGCGCACGCGTTCGGCACGCTCGCGCCATTGCCCCGCCAACGGCACCAAAGCCACGCCAAGATTGTGCTCCACCATGCGCACAATCGCGTCAATCTCATCAATTTCCAGCGCTATTTTTGGCGTCAAGCGCTCGCGCCGCAAAAATTGACTGACCATCCTGCCGCCAAACGACGTGCGATCATAACGGATAAACGGCGCAGCGCGCAGCAGCGCCAGCGGATCCTCTCCTTTCATACCCAATGGTGTGACCAGCACAAACGGCTCGCGCAGCAGCGGTTCGCTGTAAAGGTCTTTGGTTAACACGAAATCCGGTTTAATCACCACGGCCAAATCGATATTACCCGCCTCGACCTGATTGAGCAGATTAAACGAGACGCCGGGAATGATTTGGGTTTCCAGATCCGGCGCCTGGCGCTGCAGGCGCAGCAGTACCTGCGGCAGCAACCCGGTTTGGGTGGTGGAAATGGCGCCAATCCTGATCGTGCCGCGGTATTCGCTGACGGTCGCCGGCTGGCGCATGCGGCCGAAAAGCGTCATGATTTCCTGCGCGAGCGGCAGCACCCGCTGCCCGTTGGCATTGAGCACGGCCGCACGGCCGCTGCGATCGAACAGCAGCATGCCGAGATGTTGCTCCAGCAGACGAATCTGGGCGCTAACCGCCGATTGCGTCAGGCCAATGCGCTGGCCGGCCGCTGAAAACGTGCCATAGCGGGTCACGGCGATGAAGGTGTGCAGTTCGCGCAGCATGGGTATCACTTAGCAAAATTTTTGATGAGTAGTAGCGATAATATTCGCTTTTAATAAAAATATTTCAAGGTAAGAATAGCCTGCAACGGCCGATTTCCGGCTTTAACAGGAGAGTACCCATGGCCCTGAGCCCGTTTCATTTAGCCATTCCGGTTGACGATCTGCCCGCCGCGCGCCGCTTTTACCGGGATATATTCGGCTTGGCGGAAGGCCGCTCCAGCGATCAGTGGGTGGACTTCGATTTTTACGGTCATCAGTTAGTGATCCATGAACAGGCCAAAACGCCGGTACAGCAGGCACTGGGCACCAATCCGGTGGATGGCCATGACGTTCCCGTGCCGCATTTTGGCATTGTTTTATCTTGGGAAGAGTGGGAAGCGCTGGCGGCGCGGCTGCGCGATTTCGCTACGGAATTCGTTATCGAACCTTATGTTCGGTTTAAAGGTCAGGTCGGTGAACAAGCGACCATGTTTCTGCTCGACCCTTGCGGCAATGCGCTGGAATTCAAAGCCTTTAAGGACAGAAGCCAGCTGTTTGCCAAATAAGCCGCCGGGCTGATTGACCTAAGACAAACGCGGCCAACGGGCGCTAACCGACGATGGCGATGCGCTATCGTCGTCGCACGGGTTAAGACCCTTTTATCCCTACATCATCGACGCCGCGTAGCGCATAACGCCCTCCCCGCCACCAAAAAACACCGTTGTCGAAAAACAGCGCCGGCTGTAACGCTGTGCCTAGCGCAGTATGCGGAGGCGGCGATAACTGGCGTTATGCTCCCTTACTCGGCATTTCTTTGCACTCCCCTATCCCATCCACAGCGAGGAGACGGTGACGTGCGCTAATTGCCATACCGCCCGCCAAAGCTTTATATCGCTACGCTCGGCTCCTTTGCTGGCAACAGGGAATGTTTTCACCGCGACAAATCCCGGCCACAGGTTGATTAAATCTGCCGGCTGTTTCTTGTTTATTAGAAACAAAGTTCCCCCGCACTTTTACCGCCGGTGACATTTACAATAGTGTCACAGGTGCATAATTTTTCATTTGAAGAGGAACGGATTGGCCGGCATGACGAATCGCGCTTTTGCCATTGACTTCCTATCCCATTGATCATGTAATAAAAAAGAATAATCCTTCTGGAACGACTCGTGACTAAATTACTCTATTCTTATAAGAAACTCGTGCGTTTTATTATTGCGATAATTTGCATTATTATATTACTACTGGGTGTTTTCATTTATTTCATTTTTGGCAAACGGGCGGATCTGACTAACTCGAAGTAATAGACGATTCGCATGAGAATCGAGACTGTAGTTGTACCGGTCGCAATCGGAATGCACTATTTATCCGAGCATCTCCCGGTCGCCGTATTTTACTCGCGCGGCCAGTGCCGCGGAGATCCGCCGCGGCGGGCATCATGGCCTGGAGCCCGATTGCCCTCTCCCGCACCCCATGCTGCGCCCGCCGCGCCTTCGCGCCTTCGCGCCTTCGCGCCTTCGCGCCTTCGCGCCTTCGCGCCTTCGCGCCTTCGCGCCTTCGCGCCTTCGCGCCTTCGCGCAGCGAGCATAAGAGAGCGGGAGGGGCGGGAGTCAATACCGCTGCTGGCTAACGCCCTCCAGCATGCTTCTGAGTCCTTGAACAACCGGCCTTCTGCCTCGCCATGGCGACAAATGGATCATCTCTACGCGGGATGGGCCTTCCGGCGGTGCGTTTTTGCCGGCGCTCGTCGTATGCCATTGTTCACAGGCGGCGACAAACCGCGCCTCCAGCATTCCAGCCGCGCGAGCGTTGTCCTCACGTTCAACGCAGGTCATCGCTCCCCGCTTGTTGACCGTAAAGACGTTGTTCAATAAACCGAAAGCCTCCTCCGTTAATAGCACTTCTCTGATCATCGTGTCGTCGTAGCTAAGGCGCACCGCGATGCGCCCATCGCAAAACCGCCCCTGCAGGCCATATTGGCTTCTAAGCTCCGGCGGACTATTGTCAATCATGCGGATAAAGCCCAACACATGTCTTAAGGCCTTAATATCCTTCACCGGCATTCTATCCAAAATGCGTGGCCGGTTAATATTCAATAGATTAAATAAGACTTCGTAATCTTCCTGTAACGAACGTCCAGTGAAAATATATCTGATGAAATCTACCGTTTTGCGCCATAAATTGAAGTGATACACACTTTGATCGCCGGCTATCATTCTTCCGGCCAGGCTGGCGGAAATAGCCATATTCACCTTCCCTGATGATGTCTGTGCTGCAGTCCTCATAGACAGTTCCCTCTATCATTTTTCGAGTCTTATACAAGCTACCGTGCTGGGCAGAAATCTTTCTACGACAACCCTGAAAAGATAATCCCCGACCGACAACGCGAAATCGGTTTCCCTTATTCAACGGCATATTTCAGCTCATGATTTTACCGTTTTTTCATCGCATTCATAGTCAATTTCCAACACCATGCGCAAGAGTGCCGCAACCGGTTCAAACAACGCTTCCGGTATTCTGTCGCCGCAACCGACATGCTGGAAAAGCGCCCGCGCGAGGGGGATATTCTCCACAACCGGCACGGCGGCGCGTTGCGCCAGGTCAACAATTTGGCCCGCACGTCCCGCCATACCTTTATCCAGCACGCGCGGCACCGGCATCTCTTGGGGATGGTATCCCAGGCATATCGCAATATGGGTCGGATTACGTATCACCACCGCCGAGCGTTTTACATTATGCGCCAAACTTCCGCTTTGAATTTCATGCTGCATTTCGTAGCGGCGACGTTTCATGTAGGGGTCGCCTTCTGCGTCTTTATATTCCTGTTTCACCTCTTCTTTGCTCATTCTTTGCTGTTTCAGCGTGTTATGGGCCTGGAATGCATAATCGAGTATGCCAAGAACAATATAAAAGCCGATTAAGCCAAACCACATCCAGCGGATGAAGGTGGAAAACAGCGGCAATGCGCAGCGGCTATTGCAAAACGGCAACGCCTGAAACGTTGGTGCATAAAAATAGAACAAGCCGGCGAAAATCAGCGTCAATGCCACCACTTTGCCCATTGATTTGCACAATTCTATGAGGCTATGCAGTGAAAAAATTTGTTTTAAATTGCTGACCGGATTTATACGCCGCCCCTTGATGCCCACGGCTTTGCTGGCCAGGACGACCCCAACCTGCAGCAGCACACTGCCAACGGTGGCCAGCGCTAACATACCGCCGAACAGCGCAAACATCAATCCGGCCGACGACAGTACAACATGCATTAGCTGGTTCAAAGCAAAAATAAAAGGGCGATTAATCAGGTTTATGGACAGAATAATCAGCGCCGAGACGCGTTCCAGCACCGCCTCGGCAAACAGATGCCAGAAAAGGAGGATTACCGCCAGTTGAGCGCCCGAGGTAATTTCATTGCTTTTTATCACCTGCCCTTCTTTACGGCCGTCGCGTCGTCGCTTTTCGGTCGGCTTCTCGGTTTTTTCACTCATGCCGCAACCACCCTGCGCTTAAGGACGGGTAAAGCGTTTCCGTCTCGCGCAGATAATGATGGAATGCATAAGGCAAAGACAGCAGCAGGAGTAACAGCGCCAACGCGCTTTTGATCGGCATCGATAAGAAAAAGACATTCAACTGCCGTGCGGAGCGATTGATCAAGCCGAGCGCCAGATCCGCCAATATCATACTGAGCACCGCCGGCAGGGAAAAACTCAGGCACAGACGATAGAGCAATTGCCACTGCATCAGAATGAAATCAAACAGCCTGTGGTCTAGCGCCAGCGTGGTGCCCGGCGGGAAGGCGCGATAGGAGTCGTACAGCGCGCTGAGCAACAGATTTATGCCGCCCCCAAGGAAGAACAGCGCGCATAAAAATTGGCTGAATAACAGGCCAAACAGCGAGGTCTGCATCGCCATAGCCGGATTATATACGGATCCCATCGTGGCGCCGCGCAAGGTATCGATAAGAAAACCCGCCATATCCACCGCCCAGAAGGGAATGGCGGCGCAAAATCCGAGGATGACGCCGATAAGCAGCTCCCCCGGCAGTTGTTGCAGCCAACCCCAGCCGCGCAGCTGCGCCGCCTGCTCATGCACCAGCGGCAGGACGGGCACCATCAGCGCCAGCAGCACGCTATTTCTTATCAGAGCGGTCCCGAGACTGCGGGTATTGAGCAGCGGGAACAGCAATGTCAGGCCAAGGGGACGAATCAGCGTGAACGCCACCGTCACTACCCCGTCGGTTAGCGCAATCATCCGCCGCGCACGCCGATTTGCAGCAAGACCTGGCGCGTATAGCCCAGCAAGATCCCGCCGAGCCAGGGATAACTAGCCATAAGGGTTATCGCCACCGCCAGCAGCTTTATCATGAATTGCAGGGTCTGATCCTGAATTTGCGTTAACGCCTGAAACAGGCTGACCAGAATACCGACGGCGGACGCCACCAGCACCACCGGTAAAGAGGTGATTAGCACAATCCACATCAGTTGGGTCACCAAATGGGTCAGGGCGGCGTCGTTCATGAAAAGCTCTGCACCAGCTGCGAGAGAATCAAGTCCCAACCGCCCGCCAGCAGGAAAATCAAGAGCTTGAACGGCAGTGAAATCGTCATCGGCGAGACCATCATCATTCCCATCGCCAATAGTACATTGGACACCAGTAGGTCGATGGCGAGGAACGGCAGATAAATCAGCAGGCCGATGCGAAAAGCCTGACTGAGCTGGCTGACGGTAAACGCCGGCAGCAGGATGAGCAGCGAGTCCGGCCTGACCTGCCGGCGCGCCTCTTCCGGCCAGGTCTTGGCTATCAGGTTGTGGAAATAGCGAATTTCTTTCTCATCGGCATTGCGGCGTAAAAACTGGCGATAAGGGCCCAGCGCTTTGCCGTCGTAACCGCTCGCCCATGGCGGGTCGCCGGGCGCGGCGACCGGATGCCATTGGGCTTTGACCGCTAAGGCCGTCGGGGCCATGATGAACAGCGACATGATAAGCGCCAGGCCGTACAGCGCCATGTTGGGTGGCACCTGTTGGATCCCCAGCGCATTGCGCAAAATTGATAACACCACCGCCAGTTTCAGAAATGAAGTGCCCATCACCACCGCCAGCGGCAGTAGGGAAAGGACCACCAGCAGAATGATCAACTGCCAGGGCGAGTCAGGTAATGACATAGTGTAATCCGGTTGATGGGCTTCTTGCCGACGTTATCGCACCGCCCCATCCCCCCACTATCCGGTATTGGCCTGATCCGCTTTGGCATCAGTAAGATACCAGCGGGTGATGCGCACCAGCAGAGCGCCTTCGCAGCGAATGAGTTCCCCCTGGCCCAGGATCTTATCCTGTAGACGCAGGATGGCGTAAGGCGAAAACCGGCCGGTGACCGGTACGACATCTCCGGCGGAAAGCTGGCGCAGCGCACCCACCGACAGCGTCACCTGTCCCACGTCTACCCGCACCCGCTGCGGTAGCGTATCAAGGTGAAGCGTGGCGGCGGGCGGTAGTGGCTGAGCTACACCGTCATCGCCTGCCGCCGGATCCGCACCCTCCGGCGGGGCATCCTGGGCTGCGTCCTGCTCCAGCTGCACCGCGATATCCTGCATTAGCGCGTCTATTTCCATGGTCTCTTCCCCTTTCCAGGTAATGCGTAATACCGCGCCCCCGGGCAGGATTAACGCATATTTCCCCGCCTGCGGGCAGCCCGCGGTATGTAGTCGTATTCCCGCGCCCGGCCCAAGCTGGCGCAGCTCTTTAAGCGTCAGATCACTCCCGCCGATACTCAGCGCCGCCCTGAGCGGGAACGATGCGTCGGCAATCCGCGTCGCGGGAGTCACTGCGGCGGCCAGCCTGCGCCATACGCACGCCGGCAATGCCATTAACACCCCTTGAAAGGCCTGCTGCTCGACGCACCAGGAAAAGGTGGCGGTCAGGTGCCGACCCAGGACGCTGCACGGTCGGGGCGGCGTCCACGGCGACAGCGTCAGTTCCGCCGCCGTTAGCAACGGCGAGAGGCCCCAGGCGACAATCGACGCCATCAGCGGTTCGGCGATCGCCGTCCAATCGGCCGTGCCCAGCACGGTTTCACACCAGCCCTGCCATACCGCCGTCGGTAGCCACAGGTCACAGAGTGCACCATCGGCGTCAAGAGTGATGATGACTCCCTCCGCGCGCGCCGGCCACGGCTGCAGCCGCAGCGCCGTAGCGCCTACAGTACCGCCGCCGGGCATCAGCCTCTCGGCCAGCGGCTGCTCCTCAGGCGCCAGGCTCAGCACGGCGGACCTCCAGACTGACCCGGTAACCGGCTTCGCCAAGCACGGCGGCCAGACGTGGCACCACCTCGTTTAGACGGTGGAATAAGGCCGCCTCCGGCACGATGACGCACATTTGCAGACCGTCCGGCCCGTCGCTGACGTCGCAAATCAGACCGTCGGCGCGGCCACCCACCAGCCGATAGCGCGCTTTCGCCCCTCGCGCCGTGAGCGGCGGCGGCGCGTTGCCGCACGCCGCCTTTGCGCCCCGCTCCATCAAGCGCGCAAAGGCCGCCGGGTGCGCGCCCGCGGCGCTGTCCCCCTGCGTTCCATCCTCCGCCTGCCAATGCCAGGCGCTTCCCTCAGTTTTGATAGTCGTCATCCGTTAGTACCAGCGTGAGTTTTTCCTGCTGTTTCATTATCGTTACCCGCGCCTGCTGCAATGCGCGACGTCGCTCCTCCAGCAGGGCGCGCGTCTGCCGCTGGCGGCAGCGTTCCTCGTTCAATGCATATACGCCCCGCAGCACGCCTTGCATTTCCCGCGCCCGGCGTCCCATGTCGCCCACCGTCGCCCTCCCTCGCCACGACAGCATGGCATGCCGCGTCCGGGCGAGCCGCGCCAGTTGGGCATCGCCTTCGCGCGCGTTGGCCTCGTTTTGCCGTTCATCGCGGCTAACCTGCGCGAGCAACCGCCGCAACCGCGCCTCGCGCCGTGCTTTCAGCCGTAATAGTTCTTTCAACACCTTTTTCCGGTCAGCCGCATAAGTTGCTGCTGCAGAGCATCGAGGTCGCATGACGCCGTCTCCCGTTGTTGTAAAAAAGCGCAGATGGCGGGATAAGCGTCTACCGCCTGATCCGCCAGCGGATCATCGCCGCGCTGGTACTCGCCGACCCGCACCAGTAACTCCACCTCGCGGTAAACCGACAGCAATTGACGCAGCGCCGCCGCCAGCGATAGATGCGCCTCGCTGACGATCGACGGCATGATGCGGCTTAAGCTTCCCAAGACATCGATCGCCGGGAAGTGGCCGCCTTCCGCCAGGCGCCGGGATAACACAATATGCCCATCCAGCAGGGAGCGGACCTCGTCGGCCAGTGGCTCATTGATGTCGTCCCCTTCCACCAGTACGGTATAGAAGGCGGTGATGCTGCCAACCGTCCCCATGCCGGCACGCTCCAGCAACCGGGGTAGCGCCGCAAACACCGCCGGCGGATAACTGCTGCCCACGCAGGACTCGCCGGCGGCCAGCGCAATTTCCCGACCGGCGCGCGCATAGCGCGTCAGAGAGTCGGCCAGCAGCAACACCCGTTTTCCCCTGTCGCGAAACGCTTCGGCAACGGTCGTGGCCAGCGAGAGCGCGCGTACGCGCTCCAGCGCCGGCCGGTCCGAGGTCGCAACGATAGTGATGCAGCGCCGCCTGGCTTCGGCGTCCAGCGTTTGTTCAAGAAACTCGCGCACTTCCCGGCCGCGCTCGCCGATGAGCGCCAGGACCGTGACGTCGCAGTCAGGGCACGCGCTCAGCATCGATAACAGCGTGCTCTTACCGCCGCCCGCGGCGGCGAAAATGCCGATGCGTTGCCCCTCGCCGCAGGTCAACAGACTATCGATGGCGCGAATACCGCTCAGCAGCGGCCGGGCGATCCGCTGGCGCGACAGCGGCGGCGGCGGCAAGGCATCCAGCTCCCGCCAGGGTCCCTCGGGATCGGGCCCGTCGTCCAGCGCCTTGCCCAAGCCGTCGATCACCCGGCCGAGCAAGCCGCCGCCCACCGGCGCGCGCTGGCGACGGCGCAGCGGCTGCACCGGTTGGCCGTAGCTCAGACCGTCCGTTGCCCCGTAAGGCGATAGCAACACATCATCCCCTTCGATACCCACCACCTCCGCCTGCCCGCCCGTGGGCAACAGCCGGCAAACTTCCCCCATCATCGCCCCCGGCAGGCGGGCGCGCAGCAGCGTGGCGCCAATTTGCAGTAGCGTACCGGTTAAGCGATAGCCGTCGGGGGGATCGCCCTTCGGGGTCAAGCGTTGCCTGAGCGCCGCCGCCAGGCGCGGGTCACAGGTCGTCAACAACCAACTCCTCAGCGCTCAGATCAAGGGCCGCCAGTACCTGTATCTCACATTCCGTCCCCAATTCCTGCCAGGACAGTACCGGAATATCGTGTCGAAACGTCTCGATGATCCGGCGCAGGAAACGGCGCGCGTCCACCGAGGTCACCACGCAAACCTCCCCCAGCGGCGCCAGCGCATCGGCTATCAGCGTCAGAATACGGTGATTTTGCGCCGGGCTCAGCGCGGCATAGGTGCCGAGGGCGGTTTGCCGTATGGATTCACGGATCAGGTTTTCAATGCCTTCGCCGATACGCACCACCCGTAGCGGCTCCCCCTGCGGCTTCAGCCGGTGGAGAAGATGCCGCCGCAGGGCAATACGCACATATTCGGTCAGCATCAGGACGTCTTTTTCCCGCGGCGCCCATTCAATCAGCGTGCCGAAAATCAAGCGTAAATCGCGAATGGAGACTCCCTCCGCCACCAGACGTTGCAGCGTTTCGGTAATTTTGCTGATAGGCAACTGGCGCTGCAGCTCTTTGACCAGCTCGGCGTAATGGGCCTCCATGGCGTCCATTAGATAGCGCGCTTCCTGCACGCCGATAAATTCCGCCATATAGCGGACCAGCACCCGACGCAACAGCGCGGACAGGCAGCCCTCTTGCGCGGCGACCCTGAGCCCGCGTTCGCGCGCCAGCGCCGCCATCTCGGCCGGCAGCCAGGTTATCTGCCCCATACCGTCCGGCAACGCGACCGTCTCACCGCCCAGATCGTCGGCAATACCCAACGCGAGGCAAAACGGCGGCTCCGGCATAACCTGGCTAAACACCGGCTCTTGATACAGCAGCAGCGTCATCGCCGCCCGCGGCTGCGCCGGCTCCAGCACAATGGTGATTTCCGGTAGCGGGACGCCGTAGTTTTCAAACAGCGACCAGCGTAGCGCGTCGATTTCCTGCGTCAGCGAGGGGGTATTGAGAGAGGGCGCAATCCGCAACATCAGCGGACAGGCCCCCGGCCGCATGACGTCCCCCGCACTCGCCTTCTGCGCGGCAGGCCCCGCGCCCGACTCACGGCGACGACGTTGCCAGATAAGTAGGCAAGGCAGCGCCGACAGCAGCGCCAGCATAAAGAAATCGATAAAAGGGAAACCCGGGATCAGCGCGAACAGCACTAGGATCACCGCGGTAAGCATCAGCGCCTGCGGCTGTTTACCCAGTTGCATAGAGACTTCGCCGGCCAGATTCTGGCGCTTTTCGCCGGGGACCCGCGTAACAATAATCCCGGCGCTTAGCGAGATAAGCAACGAGGGGATTTGCCCGCAGAGGCCATCGCCGATTGACAGCACGCTGTAGGTCTGCAACGCCTCGCCCATCGCCATACCGTGCTGCACGATGCCGATGATGATGCCGCCGATAATATTGACCAGCACCACGATGATGCCGGCGATGGCGTCCCCTTTGACAAACTTCATCGCACCGTCCATTGCGCCCAGGAAACGGCTCTCCTGCTGCACCTGTTGGCGCAGCTGGCGCGCCTGGACCGCATCGATAACCCCGGCGCGTAAATCACCGTCGATACTCATCTGTTTGCCGGGCATGCCGTCAAGGGAAAAACGCGCGCTCACTTCCGCCACGCGTTCGGTACCCTTGGTAATGACAATGAACTGCACAATGGTAATGATGAAAAAAATAACCAGCCCGACCGTTAAATTGCCGCCCACCACAAAGCGGCCGAACGCCTCGACGATGCTGCCCGCGTTATGCTGCAACAGCACCAGCCGGGTGGTGCTTATCGTCAGGGATAAACGGTAAAGCGTGGTAATCAGCAGTAGCGAAGGAAACACCGACAGATCGAGCGGATCGTTAATGTAGATAGCGATCAACAGCAAAATCACCGAGAAAGTGATATTGATCGCGATAAGAATATCCACCATGAAGGTGGGCAGCGGCAGAACGATCATCACAATCGCGATGAGCAGCATCAGCGCCAGAATGATGTCCTGCCGCCCGCGGCAGGCGGCCAGCCAGCGGTTTTGTTTCAGCCCGTCGGTTACGCTCCCCGACATAGCGCCTCCAGAAAGGTTTGCTGGCGCTGATGTAGCCGCAGCCAGAGCTCCGCCGCGCTGTGCGCTGGCGGCGAACAACTGATGGCCAGCCCCGCGCCCAGAGCGTACAGGCGCTGAGGCACGCCGGCGAACAGGGCCGGCGTCCAGCGCTGTAAACCCTGGCGCAAGGCGTCGGCGGCTGAGGTGACGCGCGGTAGATATTGGCCGAGGTGGATACGGCCGCCGCGGTAGTGCAAATAGGTTTCGCCGCGCGCATGGCGCCAGCACATAGCGTTCGACACCGGGCAGTCGCCCAGATCCGCCAGCCGGATAAATTGTTGTAAATTCCGTTCAGTAACCAAATCCCATTCCATGACGTCTCCCGGCAATGAATGGCGACAGCGTCCCAAATGGCGCGGGCAACGGGTATCGGGGCTACACCTGATTTGCCGCCAGCTGCCGCAAAACGCCGATGATTTGCTCGCGCTGGTCATCATCCATAAAACAGCCGTCAGGCAGCAGCGTGTAAAGGGTGGCCAGGTGGTGGATAAGGCGGTTGCGCAACGCGCCGGGGGGCTTAAGGGTCGCCAGACGCGCATTGAGCCAGTCGGCAAATAACCAGCTTTCGCCGACGATCTCAATGGTCAGCGGCAACAGGGTGCCCGTCGGCAGCCGGCATAGCCCTTCGATACGCCGGCACTCATTCTCAAGTCCCAGGAACAGCAACAGCCGGCGCAGACGCTGCAGCACGACCGCAAGCCGCTGCTGTTGCTGCCCCGGCAGGCAGGCGGAGAGTTCAAACGCCATGACCCGCAGCAGCACGCGCAACCGCTGACGCCGCTCGCGCCAGCCGGCGATACGCTTGAACCATTCCATCAGCGACACTTCCGGCTCATCCAACGCCTGTTGCATCAGGCGCGTGATCGGTCGCAGCGAGGCCGGATCGACCTCCCCCATTTCCATCATGGCAAACAGCGTCGTTTCCCAACCCTGCTGTGCCATCAATGCAGCCAGTTTGGCG
The DNA here is from genome assembly GCF_000517425.1 of Sodalis praecaptivus. Lineage (NCBI taxonomy): Bacteria > Pseudomonadati > Pseudomonadota > Gammaproteobacteria > Enterobacterales > Bruguierivoracaceae > Sodalis > Sodalis praecaptivus. The sequence continues at coordinate 1,973,545 of NZ_CP006569.1, read as the reverse complement.
CTAAGGTCCTGTTTTCGACGCTGACTCAGCGTATCTTGCGCCAGCCGCGAAGACAGGGCGACGATTTGCCGCGCTATTTCCAGCGCCTGGCGGTCCTGCGGCGCCAGCGCCAGGATGCGGGCCACGCCGGCGCCCTGCTCCCCGCCGCTTTGCACCAGCTTAATGAGCGCCTGCTGCTTGCGCGCTTGCCGGCCGGCCGGTCCCAGGTCTTTACGGCCAAGCACTCTGCCCGCCATAGCCATGCCCATCTCTTCCAGCGTTTCACAGAGGGCGTTGCTTGACGTCTGTTCAAGCTCAAGCAGCGCCATCTCCTGCAGGGCCATCTTCCGCTCCTCCGGCACCTGCCGGGCGTGCGCATCCTGTAACGAAGCCGGCGGCAATATTCCTTCGCTCGCTTTCATCGGGTTCTCCTGATGACGCCGTAACGCCCCGCAGCCAGTCCAGCAACTGCGCAAAATGACGATCCAGCGAAATGTCCACCGCGCAGTGTGCCGATGCCAGCCGCGCTTCAGCACGGGCATAATGGGGCGCGGCGACGATGGTTAAGCGCTCGCCCCACTCGGCACGCATCCGCGGCACCAGCGCGGGGTGGACCCGCAGGGTCAATGTTCCCTCGCCGGCCAGCTTTTCCACCTGCCGGGCCAGCCGGGCGCACAGCGGCTCATCCGCAGGCTGCTGTTCATACCAGGCGCTGAGCACCTGCGCCATGCATTTCTGGATGCGCTCGGCCGCATGCCGAATCAGCAGACGTTCTTGTTCTGCCTCGTCCAGCACCCGACCGACATGCCGCTTCAGCCATTGCCGCTCACCGCGCCGCAACAGGGCCTGCTCCAGGCGGGCGCGCTCGGCAAGAAGCTCGCGTCGCGCCCGTCGCTGGTGTCTTGCGCTCTGCCGCAAAAGGGCCGTGGCTTTACGGCGCGCGGCGCCGAGTATCAACTCGGCCTGGCGTTCCGCCTGTTTAAGCGTCTGATCCCGCGTCAGGCGGGTAGTAAACCAGTCGGCAGGGATCACCGGGCCGTCTGGCGCAGGCCCGGCCAATTCGATAATGGTTAATCCTCGGGCGGACATAACACCTGCTCCAATACAATGAGCGCGCTGCCGGGCACCTTGGGCCACAATGCCCGCTCGGGCGGCGGCAGCAAAATCATCAGGATATAAAGCACCGGCTCATTGACCGCCAGCCTGGCAAGGACGGCAGCGCCCAGCGATATAGCGCGCTCGGCCAGTTGGTCCGGCGCCCATACCACGCCACGTTTGCCGCCACACAGCCCAAACAGCTGCCAGACGGCCTCTTCCGATAGCCATTGTCCTATCACCTGACGGTAAGCGGGTAACAGCAAGTAATCGCTGCATTCCAGCACCAGTAGCCCAAGACCCAGCGCCGCTGCCGTCATCATCGGTGCCAAGCGGGCCAGTCGCCGCGCACGCGGCGTCAGCGCCTGGCCGAGGGGAGGCGTGCCCCGCCGTCGCCGCAACGCCTGATTCAACCCTTCATCCAGCGGCGGCCGCTGTCCATAACGCCAGTCAGGCCGCGGCCGGAAACCGAGGGCGGCCAGCCAGGCGGGATGAGCATAGCGCGCGGGTTGCCAGCTATAGCGATACAGCTGTAGCAACAGCGGGTCCGGGGGCGTTAGCGCCGCCGGTCCCGCCATTTCCCCGCCGCCAGATAAATCATCGCGATAAGCGTCAGCGCCAGCGGTATCATGAGCAGACGGTAATGCTGAATAAGCCAGTGGATGGCCCTCCCCTGCGGATCCTGGTGCACGCTCGGCGCTGACGCCGCCATACGGTAAGACGCTGGCTGCATCAGTATGCTGATGTGATCATATTGCAGACCGGGAATGGCTTTCTCGACCAGATTCCTTATCTGCATACGAAATGTCTCCATATTGACCTGCGGCGAATATTTGATGAACACCGCCACCGATACGGGGGCGCCGACCTCCTCATCGCCGGCCGAGCGTGAGGCGATAGCGACATCCGCCTGCACTACCCCCTCCATCTGGCTGAGCATGCCCTCAATGCGCTGCTCTTTCAGGTAAAGGATCTTCTGCTGCTCTTCGCTGGGCGACACCACCAATTGATTTGGCGGGAACATCATTTCAGCGGTGGTGTATTTGCGGTGTGGGAAACCATTTAACCGCAAAAGCTCGACGGCATTGATGAATTGCGCCTGTTCGACCCGCAGCGTTATCCCGCCCTCGCCCCGCTGCTTATCCGCATCGATATGGTGCTGCATTAAAATCGCCAGCATCTGATTGGCGTCCTCCTCCGGCAGGCCACTATAGAGCTCGATACGGCAACCTGCGAGCAACAGTACCGTGGCGGCAACGGCCAGGCAGCGCCCGCTTTTCATGCCATATTCACCAGTTTATTAATGGATTGCGCCATCGAACCGGCTATTTTGGCGCCAAGATCGATACTCGACGTCACCCCAAAGATCGCTGCCTGTCGCACCAGCATATCGTGCGGCGACAGGGCCCCTGTCGGCGCCACGCCGTAGAGCAATTGACTGAATGCCGCGGCGGCATCCACTGAAGCCTCGGCCGGCGCGGCCGTCAGGCCGTTGGTCGGCGGGGCGATGTGGTAGGCGTTTTCGATTTTCATCCGTGACTCCCGTGGTGATACTGCAAAATGGCCTTTAGCGTCTCGACCTCCGGCCCCGTCGCCCGCGCCAGGCGCGCCCGGGCGGCGGCGATGTCATCCACGCCGAACAACAAGAAAGCATGGCATGCTGCCCGCAGCGATTCATCGGGCACCAGAAAAGGCAAAGCGGGCAACATGGCGCGGACCTGCTGCCGGTAACCGTGATTCACGCCCGCGCACGCAAGCTCCACCAGCAATCGGCGATCGGCATCCGCGAGCATCGTCATATCTTAGCGATAATGCCGCCGACCATATCTTTCATGGTCTTGAGTATCGCGCTGGAATAGTTGATAAAGGTTGAATATTGCTGCACCGCGAACTGCGCTCGCAGCAAGGAGGCAGGGTCGGTAAGCTTATCCGCCGTCATTTTATCTTCGACGTCATTTCCCGCCTTATGCGCCAGAAGGGAAAGCGTATTGATGAGTTGTGACACATCCATGGGCACCTCCGGTGTCTTGCGTCTTGGCCACTGCCGTAATTTGGGTAATGCGCGTCGCGCCGGGCAGCGGCAATAAAGGGATTATCCGCGCACTGCGCTGCAGGCTGCATCCGGTGTAAACCTGAATTCAGGGCAGGATAGGTCAGCGTCACGGGCCTCTCCGATGGCCTAGAAGCCTACTGATCCCGCGACAACGCTGTAGCCAACGGCGGCGCGATCCGATTACGCCAATGCGCAAGTTAGCGGCGGCGCGAAGCTGTCGCGACAACGCAGAGATAACCGGCAGCTCGGGGGGTGTCGCCGCAACGGACAGGTCAAGGGCGGCGCGCCTGTCGCCAACGGCCTGAGCAGGCCGCGCGCCGGAGTTCACACCAACAGCTGATTAAGCAGGCGATAGGCGTTGGCGCGTATTGCACTGTAACGCGGCCTAGCCTCACTCATACTGATGGCGTTTTGCAGCGCCATACGGGCATCCGCAAGCCGCCCCATGGCCTGTAAACACACGGCCATTTGATACATCGGTTCCGGGTGGTCGCCATCAAGCATCAATGCATAACCGTAAAAATTCATCGCCCCTTGATACTCTTTCGTCTTCATGAGCGTGCCTGCCAGCGCAACATGCGCGCGCCAGCTCCACGGCTGCGACATCACCAGCCAGCTGAAATCAATGAGTGCGCGGTCGTAGCACCCGCTGTGGAGTGCCTGATGCCCGCCGGTATAGCGCTGCTCAAGCTCGCTGGTTATGGCTGTGTCAATGGCGGCGCAGGGATCGCATTGGCCGGCATCGTCATCCCGGGTGGAAATCATCATCACCTCCAGACCACGCGGTCAGATTACCTCGGCGAGACGGCGCGTCTCGCTTAACGGCAAGGCAGGGTATAACAAACGCGGCGCCGGTCAGTGAAGACCGGCGCGGCGGCTGAGCAAGCGGGAAGCGGGGAGCTCCAACCAGAGATCGCCATGATAACGGATCCTCTCCGCGCCCAGCGATAGCAGCACCTGCACCAACTGCTGGCGTTTACGTGCCAACGCCGAGTCAAAGACATCAGCGATCACCAGCATCCTAACGCTGACCAGCCAGCGCAGCGCTTGGAAAACGCGGCGCAACACCGCCATCAGGCGGAACAGCTGCTGAGGCCGGCTGCGGGCGTCGCGTTCACGCTGTAGGGCGCAGAGGATAAGCACCTCCCCCTCCACCCGGTAGGTGACCTGATAGGGGGGCAACTCCAGCTGATGACCGATGAGCAAGGCGCTGCCCTCCAGGTAAGCCGGCCGCGAACGTAATCCTTCGCTCAGCAACTGCCGTGCGAGCTCTTCCATAGCCGGTTACCTCACTAGGTGCTGTAACGCCTGACTGTACTGTTCCACGTACCTCTGGCCCATTTCCAGCATTTGCCGCATGATATCTTTAGCCTGCGCCTGCAGCTCATCCTGGGTTTTGTCATAGGCGTGCGCGCTTTTATGCAACAATTCGGCTTCCGCTTTGGCCGTATCCGCCTCTTTGGTCATGCCGCTGGCGCCCGCCGCGCAGCCGCTGTTGATGAATTGCCCCGAATCACGACCAAGACCTTGGTGTAGATTGAAGGCGTCGGTGCTGTTGGAATGCAGATTTTCCCCCGGATTCTGTTTGAGGTTTTTTACGGCCCGGAAACCCGTAGCCGTTCCCCCCATACTACATACACCGCCGGCCACCCCCCCCGCCGAACTTATCACCGCGGCCTGGAACGCCTTTTCGATGCCGTCGCGTGTTTTAACCAGCGCGTTAACATCCAGCGTCCACGCCTGTGCCTGCCGTTGCGCATTATATTCATTCATCATGTTGCGTAACTTTTTGCACATCATCATCATCTTTGCCCAGATCTCGTCATACCTCATCAGGTCGCCATAAGGATTCCCTTTCACGGGCACGCGGGTAAAGACATCCGTGGCGGCCGCAGAATTGAGCGCCGGGTCGCTCTGTGGGACCAAAACGTCGGCGGGCTGTAAAGGAAGTGGACTGTTTGTCTGATAGCGGCTATCCATAATCTCTCCTTAGGCGCGGCCGCCGACGACGTGCGCCAGCGCCGAACCATAATTGTTAATAGTGTGCAATGCGCTCTTGCGGGATTGCATACTGTCCTGGAAGGTGTCCTGTAATTGCTGATACTGCGTTGTCTTGCGCGCTTCAATCCATTGTTGTACACCGTCAGTGAATGACTGGTTGGCCATTAATTCCTCAATTTGCTTTTGCAGATCCGCAAGGGCCATTGAGGTCACGCTCTGTTGCGTCTGGTTCGCGCCTTCGACGCCATTATTCGCGATTCTGAGATATGTAAAGAATTTGGATCCTCTAACGGCTTGCCCGGCGTCCTTAATATTCCCCGCGCTTGCCATGCTGCCCATCATGGACATCGCACCAAAAACGGTCTGCAATAGCGTCGCGATGAGGATAACCTTTGCGCACGTCTCTTTGTCCGCGCCACAGAGCAGCGCGGTTTCGGCGCTCGCCTTGATGACGCCAGCCACGCCATTCATGATGGTAGCCATGCCTCCCACCACATCGCCCGCCATGACTCTGAGCGTCCCCATCACCAATTGTATGCCGCTGACTATCCAGTCGCACACCGCGCTGATAATGCCCGCTTTGCGCACTTTTTCCGCTTGCTCGGCGGTTTTATTGATTTGCGCCTGATAATCCTTGAGCTGGCGAGCGCGCAATACATCCTGTACCTCACTCGCGCGCTGGATTTGCTGGCAAATACTGTCGGCGTTTTTATTACAGATAGTCTGCATGAGGCCATTGGCCATGAGCGACAGCGTCGCCACATCCAAGGTGAGAAATTGGCCCAACGTGGGACGCGCTGGCGGAGCGGATGGCAAGGCATCAAACAAATCGTCCAGCGCGGATTGCGCTTGTGACGCGGTGACGATGCCGGTATAGCTCGCCCCGGCCGAAGATTCCCCCCTCTCTGCCGGGGCAGGCCAGGCGGTATTGACCACCTTCAACCCGAGCGCCCCGGCGGCGGCGGTCCCCCCCGTATTGCCTATTTCGACCAGGTTGGCGCGCGGCTCGGCGGCGATCCCCTGCATCATGTTAATCGGATAGTGACTCATCATCGCCTCCCGTTGCGGCCAAGCCCGTCCGCGCCCGCTGTCGTATGGCCTGATGGTGCTTAAGCTCGCCGCAAATCAGCAGCGCCGCGCGAAACGCTTTGCGGGCATACGTCTTATTGCCGCTGGCAAAATAGCATTCGCCCGCCGCACAGGGCGCTTCAGGCGCGGCCACCTTAATTTGCGCCGCGCGACCATAGGCATAAATAGCGTCGATCCATGCTCTTTGGGCTTGACAACATTTTCCCAAGTGGAACCAGTATTCAAACGACCAACCATCATAAAAAGTCAGCAATTTGAATATCCTGGCCGCGCCGGCCTGATCGCCGGCGGCGGCTAATTGTTTGGCATAGTCAAACAGCGTCTGCAAAGAGGTCTCAACCTGCCTGTCTAACAGCATATAGACCGAACCGCCCTGACGGAGAAAATCCCCTACCGCTTGAACATCCTGCCAATCATCCGGTTGCGCCTTATCCCCGGATAATGTCATTCAACAGCCGCCCCCACTTGTCCATGCAGGATTTGGCGCCCTCAAGCATGGCGTTGTAGGTATTGGAATATTTATCCAACAAAATTTGCTTTTGTTTCAACAGGTCGGTATCGCCGTTAAATGAGTTATCGAGACTGGCTCGAATGGACGACAGCTCTCCTTTATTCAGCCGTTTTTTGGGGTTCTTGCCCATATACTCGGCGATGGTTTTGCCCTCTACCAAGATGCCATTCGCCAACATGTAGTCGTAGACGCCATCCGGCAAGGGTTCGGTTCCCGTTTCATCCTTTTTAGAGACATCCGCGATCGCTTTGTCCATCCTGTTGGACATGTCTTTGGTGGCATGGGCGCGGTTGGCTGCTTGCTGCATCGCGTTATATTGATCACTTAATACTTCTTCCATCAACCGCGAGATGCCTAACAGGGTGTTACAGGCCGTGGAAAAGGGGTTCACTTCATAACGATCGATAACCGCTGCGGCATTGGCTGACGCCTTGTCTGCGGGTAACGTCACATTCAACGTGTTCGACATCGCGTTTGGAATTGGCGTTCCGCTCATAGCGAGACCCCCAGGGTATCGTTAATATTGGCCTGTTCGTGTTTTACGCGCGTGACGAGCTGTTTGAACTTCTTTTCCAGCTCTTTCATATCTCGGGCCGCCTCGCGCTCGAGTTGCGTGAGCCCCTCCGGGAAAAAACTTTCCAGACGGGCGGTTCTGCGCGCGGCATCCGGATCCCTGCCCGCGGTGCTATCCAGCATGGCCAGGGATTGTTTTAGGTAATTAAAATCGTGAAAACATTTTTGCAACCGGCGATATTCCCGATCGAGCTGCATCTTCAACGCTTCGCTGTTTTTTTGCATGCTGTCGTCCCCTTCCCGTTAGACATCATCGTTGTGGCGTTATGACTTGATATTTAGCGTCGTCATGTCACGACAGCCCAATGGGGCATTGTGATAACGAAAGTAAATGCCGTTGAGAATATCTTCAGCCTGTAGCGCCGCTTCCAGCAATACGGTGAATTGCTGATATTGCGCCGGGCGCACCGGCGAGATCATCGCCTGCCGCAGGCGACGCTGGATGGCGCGAAGCTGGCGTTGCCACTGCTCGGCCTGGACAGGTGAATCGCGTAAACCGTCTTCGATAAGGGTCAAAGTGGGCACAGCAGCCTCCGTCTAGAATTCATAGGGATAATTGATTAGCGCCCCACGATAGTGGATGGCGATGGCGCGGTCAGTCAGGGCAATCACTTCACCGCCGTCCGGCAATTGGCTGCCGACCTGTAGGCGTACACCGTTTTCCAGCACCAGGTAAATACCGCGGCGGCTATGGATGATGCCCGCCGCCGGCGAGGGCAGGCGCTGCGCGCCGTCGGCGGACGCCGGTACCGCCTGATAGCTGAGCGCCAGCCCGGGGAACTGCGCTCTCAGACGGCCGAGCAGGTGCTCAAGGCGCTCCTTGCCTGCTTCGTCGAGCACCCCGCTCAGCGTGAACGCGTCTCCCACCGGCGTCACGCTAATCTCACCGGCCAGTCCGCCTTCCTTAAGCGCCGCGATGATAGCCTGACTCTGTATCGCGCGCCGATTTTCAATATGCCAACGTCGCAGGCCGGGAATTTGGCGCAGTTGCGGCAGCACCGCAGCCCAGCGCTGACCCATGGAGATATTGCCCTCGATAGACACCTCGCCAGGCGCGGTACTGCGCACCCGTGCGCTGGCGTAGCCTGCCTGTTGCAACAGCTCCTGGACATCGCGAGCGAGCAGATCGCCGCGCACGACCCGATCGCGAAACACAACGCCCCAGGACGCCAGTCTCTGACGCACCCCTCCCATCTGCGCCCCCTCGGCGCAATAGCCGGACAAGGTCAATACTCCATCCGGCGCCCAGGCGGCGTTAACCTGGTCCATACCGGGCTGCTGCAACATCCGTTCTACTCGTCCAGGAATAGCGGGGCCGCTCTCCCACGCCGCGCCGTTTAGCCACAGACCAGCCAGCATGACGGCCAGCAACACCGCCGCCAGGGTGCCCGTCCAGAGTAAAGCGCCATAGCGCGTCGGCAGCACCATTTCCGCCAAGCAGTCTTGCGGCGATCCAAAGGCCAGCGTCACGCCGGCGGTCTGTAAAATGCCGGACGCCGGCAGCGCATCACCCTTCCGATGCCGGCGGCCATTGACCCGCACCGACGCGCCGCCCGCATCGGCATATAACCGACCTGCTGTTATCGTCAACGCCACCTTGGCCGCCGCCGTAAGGGGAACACAGACATCGCAACCGCGTTCGCCGAGCGTCAAACCGCCCTCAGGCACGACGATTTCCCGCCCGTGCAGCACGCCGCCAAGCAGGCGGATTTTCCACTGATTCTTCATGGCGCTTCACTACCGGCGACGGTGGCCTTGATCAAAAACAGTCGAATGACGCTATGGGTTTCATCAGTACGGCTTCTAAACAGATGACCGAGCACCGGAATATCGCCTAACAAGGGGATTTTGTTTTGCCCCTGCGTTTGCTTATCCTGCTGGAAGCCCCCCAGCAGCAGACTTTGTCCAGGTCGGAGGGTGGCTTGTGACGCTATCTCGGAATTTTGCACCTGGGGCAAGGGATCCGTCGCGGTAAGCGGCGTCGCTTGCTGACCGTCCTGAATGTTCAGGCTCAGCATGATGTTTTGTTTCCCTTGGTCTTCCATAAGCCGTGGCGTAACGCGCAGCAGGGAACCGGTGGTCACCGACTCCAGTTTGGCGAATTTATCGGCCTGCAACTTGGTATAAAACGTCACATTTTTATCCAGCACCGCCTGAATATTGTTGAGCGTCACCACCGACGGCTGCGACAAGATATACGCATGGGCGCTCTGTTCCAGCGCATTGAGCCGCACCATAAAATCGCCGGTGTTACTGATAACCGATGAAAACCCGCCCGTCAGACCGACATCGCTATTAAAAGTGAACGCGTTAGTGCCCAGAGACACCGCGCCGCTCCAATCAATACCCAGCTTATTAATATCGCCGACGTTAACATCGATGATCATGACTGAAATCTCAATCATTTGCGGCCGTTGATCCAGCGCCATAATGAGTTTGCGATAACCCGCCATATTGGCCGCATAATCGCGCACGATCACCGCATTTTGCCGCGGATCGGCGGAAAACATCGGCAACCCCTGCGTTTGCGGCGTCGACGCATTCCCGCTCGCGTCCGCGCCGCGGCTCATGTCGCGCAGCACGCTGACAATACCCGGCACCACCACGGTTTGATCCCGATATTGATAGCGGTCGTCCACCGCGGTGGCGTATTTTAGTGGATAGATCGTCATACTGACCGCCTCTCCCTGGCGCTTGGTCAGCTCACCATCCAGCATGGAGGCCAGCTGCGACACGCGCTCAAGACAGGCCGGTACGCCTTTAATATCCAGCGCGTTCACCCCGGGAATACGCCGAATTTCGCAGCTTCTTTTCTCCGGTACTTGACGGTTTTGCAAATAGCGAATGAATTCCAGCGCGCGCAAAGTCGTGAGAGTGATAACCTGGCGCCTCAGCTGTGATGCCGGATAAATAAACAAGGTATCGCCATCAAAATAGAAAATAAGATGATACTGGCTCATTAACTTATTGAGAATGGCCAACGGCGGCCCCGGCGGAATAAAACCGCTGAAATTCACATTAACCTCGGGGTCTATAATGATGGAAGTATCATAATTCTCAGCCAAACTGGATAAGACTTGCGATAACGGCATTTCCCGGGCACGCAAAGAAAAACCCGTTTCGCGCCAGGGTAACGTTTTGGCATTGACGGAGGAAATAATAAATACCATAAATAGTATTAGCGTGTTATAATTCCACTTCATGTCGCACATCCTGACGGGTTATGCCAAGTCCGGCGACCACATTTGTCAAATATCGCGCCAACGCAAGTTGTTTTTCTAATTCCGTCGCCAACGTCTCATTTGCTAAGGTTTTATCATAATAACATCCAAGCCAGGCTTCGGCGGCTGATAATTGCAGAGCATAATCATGAACCCCGGGATGCGCGGCCAAGAGCAATGTTAAATAACGTATTGATATATCAGATAAAATATTTGAATCACTTATTGAAATGGTAAAGAAAAATGATAGCGTGCTTATATAAGCTCGAGCGGGCTGATTATCAATTAACAATAACACCTCACTCCCCTTTTCCGATAGATGAATATCGCTAAGAAAAGAGACGCCTCTAAATCTATTAAGCATGAATGGGTTCTCCTCATTACTTCGTCATACTCAGTTGAAAACCTAACAGGGTACATCAGCAAAATACCTGATTCCCAATGGGGCAAAATTAACCACATATCCCCTTACAAATTAATACATAAACCCTCGCGTCATCCATTATTCTATAACCATCCGATGTTTTTAAAAAACGGACAAAATCCCAACGGCAACTTTTTATCAGCACATTAATCAGGGATGACCATAATGAAAAGACAACAGTCCTTAGTAATAAAGCTAACTATATTCATATCAATAAGTCTGATAATTATCTGGCTCATATCCGTATTTGCCGCGACCTATGTTTCGTTAAATTTGAGTAGACACCGTATATTAGAGAATCTCGCCCATTTTTCCGCATTGCGTATGGAATTGACCAACCATCGTTTTGAAGGCGCGGAACGGGATGCCCAAGCGCTCGCGCACCGCTATAAGCTTTATCACGCAACGCCGCTTATGATATTGCCCGGTGAAAAAAGCGAAAGCCGCTATTTCCCCTTCAATCCCGATAACTGCATTCCGCCGGGCAAAAGAGAGCGCGACCGCACGTTCATCCAGGTTTTCGGCACCGCCGGGCAGACCTATTACCTGGATAGCTTTATTTTAGATCGTCGCTATGGCGTGTCGCTGCTACCGCCGCGCGACCATACGCCGGACTATTTTATCCGCCAGCAGGTCGAACTTAACGCTTTCCCCAATCAACCCGCTCACGATAACCTGTTCTGGGGCAGACCTGAGTTTCTTCCCGGCACCGGCTGGAGCGTGGCCGTCGCCGCCGCCGCGCCGAATGAGGTACTCACCGGTCTGACGGTAAAGCTGAACGATTTACTCTCTTACGGCCACCCGGTACTGGGGTCGGACATTAATCTCTGGCTGGACGGCAGCAACCGCATCCTACCGTTTTCGCGTGTATCGGCGCAGACCGCCGCCCGCCTCCAGCCGATGCTGCAACGACTCACGCTGAAGGACGGCTGGCAACCGGTTCCCGGCTATATGCTATTGCGCACGCAGCTGAAAGGGCCTGGCTGGCAGCAGGTGATCTTGTTTCCCCAAAGCGGCGGTATGAAACGCACCCTGGACGTCATTGCGGCACAACTGCCCTTTGCGGTGGTCACGCTGCTAATGCTGGCCGTAACGTTATTCTGGTTGTTGCATCGCTATCTCGCCCGTCCGCTCTGGGACTTTGTCGCGATTATCGGCAAAACCGGGCCCCACTCGCTTTCGGCCCGCCTGCCGGAAAATCGCCATGATGAGTTGGGCAGTATCGCCCATGCTTATAATCTGCTGTTGGATACCCTGCGCACGCAGTACGACAACTTAGAGAATGTGGTTGCCGAACGGACCCGCGCGCTAAACGAGGCGAAACAGCAGGCGGAACGGGCGAACAAACGTAAGAGCAGTCATCTCACCACCATCAGCCACGAATTGCGCACGCCCCTTAGCGGCTCGCTTGGGGCGCTGGAACTGCTGCAAATGACAACCTTGACCGATAAGCAGTTCCAACTGGCGGATACCGCCCGCCAGTGCGTATTCTCCTTATTATCCATCATTAATAACTTACTGGATTTTTCCCGCATCGAATCCGGCCAGCTGTCGCTGCATATCGAAGAGACCCCTTTGCTGCCGATCCTTGATCAAGCGATGCATACCATACAGGGGCCGGGTCAAAGCAAAGGTCTGACGTTACGTACCTTCGTCGGCAAACAGGTACCGCTGTATCTGGATATAGACGGAATGCGTCTGCGGCAAATTCTGGTCAATCTGCTCGGTAACGCCCTCAAATTCACTCAATCCGGCGGCATCTTTTTAAGCGTAAAAAGACACGATCAGCAAGTGATCTTTGCCGTCAACGACAGCGGCCAGGGGATCGCGCCGGAAGATCAGGCGGATGTGTTTACCCCGTTTTTCCAGAGCGAAGGCACTATGCAGGGCACCGGCCTGGGGCTCGCCATCGCCGCCAATCTGGCGAAGATGATGGGCGGTTCGCTCACGTTAAGCAGTACACCAGGGTTGGGAACCTGCATGTCGTTTATTATGCCGCTCAACGACTACCGTGAACCCCACCCGCTGGGAGGGCAGCTGGCCGCACCGTTGGCGCTTCATCGGCAGTTGGCCGCCTGGGGCATAAGTTGTGAGCCGTCGCTCGAGGACGGGCCCTTCTCCGCCGCCGAACTGCGTTTCCTGCCGGGCAAACTGTATGACCGCGTTATTCGCGCTTTCGCGGGCGACTTGCCGGAAACCACCGGCAATATTCCGGTACAGCCCTGGCGGCTGCGTATTCTGCTGGTGGATGACGCGGTGATCAATCGGGAGATTATCGGCATGATGCTGCACTCTCTTGGGCAAGATGTCACCCTCGCCGCCGACGGCGCCAGCGCGCTGGCGCTCGGACGACAACAGCCGTTCGATCTGGTGTTGATGGATGTCCGCATGCCCGATATGGACGGCACCGCATGCGCCCGCCTCTGGCGCGAGGATCCGGAGAACCGTGACCGCGACTGTATGATCACCGCGCTCTCCGCCAATACCGCCCCGGAGGATATCGCGCGCTGCAAAGAGGCGGGTATGCGGCATTATCTGACCAAACCGGTCACGCTGGCGCAGTTGGCTGACGGCATTAGCTACGCCGCAGAATATCAACTCCAGCGGGATATTCCGCTGCAAGAACAAGACAGCCGATTAACCACGTCCTTTCTGTCGGCAGGCAGCGATCTGCTGCGCCAAAAAGTACACGAATCACTGCATTCGCTGCTCAATGATATCGAACTGAACGTTAACGATGTGGAAAAAATCAGCGCGCTGTTACATACCCTGAAAGGGGGACTGGGACAGGCGGGGTTGGGAGAACTGCTGTGCGACGTCGTCGATATGGAAAATCTGGTCAAGCATGGCCTCCCGCTGTCCGGGGAACAGATAGCCGAATTACGTCATGCCCTGGACAAATATCTAAGCGCCGAAAATGCATCCGCACGGGATGCTATTACTCAAGAGGTCACGGAATATGAATAATTATAAAATCCTGCTCGTGGATGATCATGAATTGATTATCAACGGCATCATTAACCTGCTCGAACCCTATCCGCGCTTTAAAATCGTGGCGCATATCGATGACGGCCTGGCGGTGTATAACCAATGCCGAATCCATGAACCGGATATTCTGGTGCTCGATCTCGGCCTGCCGGGCATTAACGGCCTGGATTTGATCCCCCAATTGCGCTCCCGCTGGCCGCAGATGTCCATTCTGGCCTATACCGCCCACACTGAAGAGTATATGGCGATACGTACGCTGGCCGCCGGCGCGCTAGGTTATGTTTTGAAAAATAGCCGCCAGCAGGTATTGCTGGCGGCGCTACAAACCGTAGCGGTCAACAAATGCTATGTGGACCCGGCGCTGAACCGGGATATAATCCATACCGCCCTGAGCATGGAGGCCGACAATCAAGAATTGCTGACGCCTCGGGAACGACAAATCCTTAAACTCATCGCCGATGGCAACACCAACCGGCTAATCGCTGAGCAGTTATGCATCAGCGTGAAGACCGTGGAGACCCACCGCTTGAATATCATGCGAAAATTGAATGTCCATAAAGTCACGGAGCTGCTCAACTGCTCTCGCCGACTTGGATTGACCGACTAACCTTCACAATACTGGCCAACCATGGCGGCGATCCCTACTCCCGCCGCCGGGGTTCGGCCCCCAGTCCGTGCTCAGCGCGGTTGCAACGGCGTGACACAGGCCCCGGTCCGCTTCAGAGCAGCGTTTCGACCGCCGCAGACCAAAGGTAGCCACTTCAACGGCCCCGCACGGCTCCCCCGCTTTAACGCCTCGCCGCCCGCGCCAGGGCAACGAATGACAGACGAAGAGTGGCGACAGATTATAAGACGATTTGGCGTGCTACCTATCGGGTTTTCGGCTGACATTGACGCCACCGCAACAAGGCGAATCCCTGCTTGTTCACTCTGCACAGACGCTCACTGAAACCCACCCCGTTGTAAGGAGGGTACGTTGTTTTGTCCGTGCGGTCGATATGCGCGCAATGATCACGGCGCAGGCGTCTCAATTGATGGCGTCCATCCTTGGCACGGCGCATTGCGAAAGGGATTCCTTGGCGCCCATCACCGAAACCGCTCAATATAACTTTGCTTTTCAAGCAGGATAGCTTCATCGAGTTTATCAATCAATTTACGCAATTCGGTCAAATCCTGATGCCGAATTTGTTCCGGTTTCTTTTCCCTCGCCCGGCAGGCCCGATGGAAGGCCGACACCAATTGCGCGCGAACATCTGTCAACATGGCTTGAAGTAACAATTTTTTGCTATCGCCTTTCATATTGTTCCCTCCTAAATAGCTTGTTAATAATTATAATATTGCCCTTGCGGGCATCGGTTTTCATCTGGTTATGATTGTCTCTTTACGTATCTAGTTAATTAATTCTCACATTAATACAATTTCAAATAATTTTTTATCCATACTTACGGCCTAGTTAAATTAGGGCCAAGTACGACAATTCTCCACGGGCCATACAGGAAAATAGAAATTTCCCTTGGGTGGTCAGGCCACGAATGCCCTAAGCTATAGGTTGATAATCAACGGTATTGTCATTCATCGCGCACGTTACCGCTGGTATGATATATCTGACTTTAACGCTATCGACGCCACTCTGCGCGTCTTACCGGTATACTTTACTCTTCTTTGCTGTTCCTTGCGCTCTGACTTCACCGTTTACAACACCGCGCTATCCGTTCTGTTGGTCAGCGCACCGCGACCCCGCAGCCATTTTCTCCCTCTCTGTAGTTGATTGAGGCGCGAGTTATCTTATTTAGCGGATAATAGGTGAACAAGATTAAGCGCTGTCATTCTGTACATGGGTAATTTATACTCGTAACAATAACGGTTAACAACTAGACTAAAGTTCAGTTGCCTCTTCTCACTCTCCATCTCAGCTTTTGGGTCGACAGTTAACCCGTTGCGCGACCAAACGCCGTAAGCGATCGCGTTATTGCCTGGCGCGTCAATGCTATTATCGCTCTTCCTCTCTCGCGGTGCGACCCCATTCACCGAGGACAGATTATCCCCCCCGCCAGGCCATCGAACAACGGGCTTGACGTCATCGCGGGCGTTAGCCTGTTCATTTTCTTATCGTTTAGCTTGCCAGCATCATGTCATTTCTACTTGAGGCATTTAAAAAAACATTACCACCGCGCTTGCGGTTAACAACTTATTAAAATACAGGCCTGCGATAATTTGTCATTGCGGAAAATAGACATCCGGTCGTCCGCTATACTTTCAATGGTCATTTATTTCAAAGCCAATAGGAGGCTACCATGGTCAATAAATCACAAATTATGGAACATGCTCAAGTTACCTGCTGCGGTGGGAATCATGTGGGCATCGTCGATCATATGGAAGGTGAGGATCATATTAAGCTCGCAAAAAACGACCCGGAATCGGGCGGCAAGCACCATTTGATCCCCTTATCCTGGGTCAAAGAAGTCAAGGAAAACAAGGTGATACTCTCCAAAACCCAAGATGAAGTGCATCAAGCGTGGCAAGCCTGCTAGTTGCCGCTGCGCCGACGGCCGGCGAAATTGCAACGGTTTTCACCCGTGTTAAAGCCTGCGCAGCATCAACCTGCCGTGCAGGCATCCCAAAAGACAAAAACACCCCTTACTTAATAAAAAATAAATAACCTATCCTGCAAAAGAGCCGCATTTTTCATGCTATTATCCCGGCATCGAATATTTCAAGTTCAGCATCGCGAAGTATTTCCTTTTTTATAAAGAAAATGACCGCAATGCGTTCACTGTTTATTTAATGCATCCTTCAGACAGTAGATGCAGACTTACCCCATTAATGTTCCTCCAAAATACATGGCCGCCCTTCTTCAATGTTGCACGTGATATTAAACAGCTTTTTTCGCGGTGAAGCCCATTCAATATCCCCGCCGTCTTCATATTAACAGAGGAACCTTTATCGAGCGGTCGTCGCAGGAATGAACGGGGGAAACCAAGGAGGTGCTGAAGGCATTTTAGGATGACGTATACGAAAACCCTTCTGCTGCATCCTGTCGTCGAAATGTTTTGGTGAGTTATGTTATAGTGCGGCATTCCTTGTTCCGTGACGCCTATTTTGATGAACAAGGGTCAAGACAATTACCCAGATCGCTGACGCAGGCTGCCCAGAGAGGCCAATGAAGTCCTTTAAGGAACAGGCCTGCCCGCTGCCACATCGACCGCGAGGACATCTTACCAGCGGCATCATGACCCGTGATAACCTTGTGCAGCGTCTTCGATTTAACCTTATCTGGCACTGACAGAGCCATAGCCCTGTTTTGACGATCCAGGTTGTCATGCCGATGCAGGATCAATGACGTTAAGGTTAAAGCGCAAATGCCAGACGACCTAGGGTGGCGTCGTGGCTTGCGGTGAGACGCGATTACCATCAATCGCCCCGTGCAGATACAGCAGGGAGCCTAGATCACTGAGATTAACTGAGATCGCCCCTTAAGATTTATTAACATTGTCGTCATACCTGGCGGGCAATCCCTGAAGCAGCTGATTGCGACGAGGTTATCGACGGCAGAGGCGAGTCAAAGCTCGCTACCGGAAAAAGGTGGAAGAAAAGCATTCAAACCTCGGGGTCATTTATCATCTTCACTAGTTCAGCGCCCTGATTATAGGGATTACCCACCCTTTTAGAGACGGGATGCCATGTAAAATCACACTCGGGTAATGCCGCATCACGAGCGATTTCCTGTGCTTGTTCTGACGTTGTTTCCCTGTTTAACCATTCTCTCACCCTATTGGCGCTAATAACTAGCGGACGGCGGTCATGGATATCAACCATCCCCTTGTTGCTCGAGGCCGTGACAATAACGAACCCTTCTCTATCGTGTTCTTTATCGTAAGGTTCTTTGCCAATCGCCGCAAAAAAAAGAGGTCTTTTTGCTTTATGGTAAATGAAGTAAGGCTGTTTTTTATTCCCCTCTTTTTTCCATTCATACCAGCCGTCAGCCGGGATAACGGCACGGCCTCGGTTCCATAAAGACTTAAACATACGTCCTGTAGCAGCAGTCTCGCCACGAGCATTGATAAGGGGTGGTTTATCCCACCATTCGGGTTTGTAGCCCCAAAAAACCGGGTCAAGGTGGAGTTGATCATGACGCTCGCTAAGAAGCAGCACTTTCATGCCGGGGCAGACGTTGTAGCACCGAATCGGCTCAGGGTCATAAATCATATCGCCTGGAGAGGTATTAAGGGTCTCTAAATACGCTTCTCGGCTGTTAAATTGAGCGAAACGACCACACATATACGCTCCTTAATAAGCTCAATATGGTAAGCATTATTCATGTCGACAGAAGTGCCTTAATGATGAACGACACTTTACTAGTCTACCCTTTTCCTCAATTTTGTAGTAAATACATAATATATTAACACTGCACAAAAGCAGTTAATGATAAATTACAATGCATACTGACAAAAAAAAGAGGTTAAATTGCCAGATCTTGCAGCATCAATATCTCGATCATTTTTAAAGTTCGTTAACTTGCCTTTACATGTTTCATCGCGACGAGACAAGGTTGAGGACATAAATGAGAACAGGGAGGCTGCGCGCTGATATAATACATCACCTTATGACAAAAGCGCCTTGCCTATGCCAGTATAGGCAAATAGCAATGATCACCAATGACAGAAGCCTAGGGCATTGAGTCGAGTGACAAATTAGAGTTTGCAGTTTTCACTTACAGATAGCGATAGGAAGTAATAGTACAATTGAGAGAAAAACAATTTCATTCATCAATTATCAGACGAAACGCAGGCGCCTTCGTCCAAATTCATTTTTCGCGTGCGAATGCCCTTGGTCGATAAGTATTGCAGTTATGACTGATTTTGCTGGCTGACAATTGCATTAAAGATGATGCCATTACAGCACCAAATCGATGTAGACTTCCTTTCAGCGTATTTACGAATGGAGAGCATAACGGCCTGAGTATAGCCACAACACTTGATATTATTTGTCGCATTAATCAGATAACTAGCTGCGTTTTGCATGAGGTTCGGCAAAAGTGGACACACAACATCGATCATACCAGCCACAATATCTATCTCATTAATAAATGACAACGAATTCTCAATTGGGAGAATGTACTCTTTACACAAGGGGATAAATATGGGAGTTTAATTCTGCCTGACTAAATGATGCGGAACAGTCAAAGGAGATAACCTAATGGAAGCGATAGTACCGTCATCACAAAGCTTATTCACCGTAGAGTCAATTAGCAATATTCCAATGATGGCAATAATGGAAAGGTCTCATATACCTTGGGGCATTAAAGACACACATTCCCGCATAGTTTACTTAAACAATGCCTGCTGTGATTTTTTAAATGTTCCCAAAGGATTCGACTTTGAAGGTCGCCGTGATGATGAATTTCCATGCCCTTGGGCATCGTTAACGGACGAGCTTCAGGCACATGACAGGAAAGCTGAGGCTAGCCCGGGAGGCGCTGAAATTATTGCTATTTCTAATTTCGGTAGAGATTCCATACTACAGCCATGCTATTGCGCCAAATTTCCCATATATAATAAAGATGGAAAGGTATTAGGGAATATACATTACAACAAAAGACTTCAGTTCAATTCCATCTCTGATTTTCTCAACGGTATACGTCCTTCTACCATCACACTTAATTCTCCCGTTGATCTCTTTACCGATAAAGAGCTTGAAATTATATTCTATGCAATACAAAAATTATCCGCCAAAGAGATCGCGCCTAGATTGTGCCTCTCGCATAGAACGGTGGAAAACAGATTATTAAAAATTTACGAGAAAATAGGTGTTAATTCAGTTAACGGACTTATTGAATATTGCCATAATGTCGGCTTGGACAACTACGTCCCCAAAAAGCTCCTCAGAGAAGGCGTGAACTTTTGCTGGTGACGAACGTGGGCAAATCAATGCGCTGCCTGCCTGCCAGCTTAAGCGGGCCATATTAGCTAATTCCATGTATTGTAGTTAATTTCCTGCATGCAAGCGTCGTTATTGATGCCGGAGATCCTCCCCAAGAATAGCCGCATACACCCGCGACAGTCGATTTTCACACGAGGATGCATATATTAAGCATTCAGCCATTTTCCCTATTGCTGCGTTAACCGTTTCAGTAGCGGCAACCTGAAGCCCGCATGGCGTGTTTTCGAACATTCAAGGCACATCAAATACAAAATTTTGCTCTTACACCCTTCGCTTCAGAAAGCCCCTCGCTTCAGGAAATAGATAACTCTGCTCGACGACCATATGACACAGTTAGAGAGGATGATTTTGCTCAAAATGACGGGAACCCAAACTAGCGCAGAGACGAAGAGATCTCTCGATCCGCGCGTTCGAGAATATATTCTATCTTAATCTCTAACGGTTTTTAAAAAATTTCATGATTGCATTCAGAAAATGAATACAAACAATAGGAAAAAAGCGGATATAATGCCCTGGTATGACTCTAGGTTTATAATTTACCATAATCATATAGTTAATTATAAATACAGTTGTTAATTAGGTTGCACTGCATTCTAGAAAATGTTTAGCATCAATCGGTTACCAGCATTTTTGCAATTATATATACAACTATTCTGCATACTATCTGCTTAACTGCCGTCACTAACCTAATTCTATGAAGCCAGCATCGGCGTTAGCTTACCCTGCGTTTGCAACAGTGGCATCTAATCTGCTAAATGCGTGAATTATCATCTTCCCCGCAACGCCCTAATGCCGCCGTCCGCACATTACAAAGCCTATCTACTGCGGCACGCAAGAGGCTCGGTGTGGCCATCAACTTTTAGCAGTATACCATTATGGCTTTCGTTCGATTTGTACTGTTGTAATGGTACCCTAACGCCTACACAATTGGGAGATAGTACTCTTTACAGGCATAAATAACCAAGTACATTAATTGATGATAATGGAGGATATTGCCAGGAGGCAATTATGGAAAACAACTTTTCAAACCAAGGAAACCTATCCTTGGAGAAACTACCACTACTCTCATTTATCGAGCAATCTAAACTACCTAGGGCCGTCAAAAGCATTGACTCGAGATTTGTTTATATAAATAAGCCCGCCTTGGACTTTTCCAATATACCTTTGTCTTTTGACTTTGAGGGCAGATTGGACAGCGAGTTCCCTTGCCCTTGGTCGGAAATGGCGGAAGAGTATCAGGCTCATGATAGAAAAGCAGAATCAAGCCAAGGTGGCGCCGAGATAATAACCACTTCTTATTATACCCGCCATGCTGTCTTAGAACCTTGGTATTGTCATAAGTTTCCAATATTTAGTTCTGAAAAACAAGTGATTGGAACATTATGTTATGCAAAAAGATTGAGCTTCATGTCAATAATTGATTTTATCGACAAATTAAAACCTTCCGTCTTAAACCTAAACCCGCCAGTAGGCATTTTTACTGAGCGCGAATTGGAGATCATCTTTTTTGCGATACAGCGAATACCGGCAAAAGAAATAGGACTCAAATTATGCATTTCCCATAGGACAGTAGAAAGTAAATTACTGAAAATCTACGACAAAATTG
This sequence comes from Sodalis praecaptivus, assembly GCF_000517425.1. Taxonomy (NCBI): domain Bacteria; kingdom Pseudomonadati; phylum Pseudomonadota; class Gammaproteobacteria; order Enterobacterales; family Bruguierivoracaceae; genus Sodalis; species Sodalis praecaptivus. The sequence continues at coordinate 1,952,065 of NZ_CP006569.1, read as the reverse complement.
GCGTTAATTCACTAAACGGATTAATTGAGTATTGCCATACTGTCGGCTTGCATAACTATGTTCCAAAAAATTTGCTAAGGGAGGGGGTAGACTTTTGTTGATAATAACCATCGACAAATTAATGCACTGCTAGTCCACCTACTTAAAGCGGGCTAACGACTTAAACACATGGATGACCATTAAACTTAACCGACCGATTACTTACTCGCTATCCGGCTGTACTTACAGGCTCACAAGGTTATACAGCCTGTTGACCGCCACACATAACCCGATATAGCGTCGATGAAAATGCGTTATAAGCAATACATCAAGGATTAGATACTGAATTTAATTTGATAAATGCATCCCGATTTCCAAGGTATTTATCAGGCAATACGCTTTATGAACATGAATGATTATGTGACCTTAATGATATGAATGTAGGCTATGCCAGGAGGCAATCATGGAAAACAACTTTTCAGTCCAAAGCAACCATTCCCTTGATAGATTACCACTGCTGTCGTTGATTGAGAAATCTAAAGTGCCGTGGGCCGTTAAAAGTGTCGACTCGCGATTCGCTTATATCAATGAGTCCGCTATGGATTTTTTCAATATTCCCGCCGGGTTTAATTTTGAAGGACGATTGGATGAAGAATTCCCTACTCCCTGGTCAGAAATGGCCGAGGATTATAAAGCCCATGACAGAAAAGCAGAATCTAGCCCAGAGGGCGCCGAAATAATAACCACGTCATATTTTACTCGTAATGCTGTTTTAGAGCCATGGTATTGTCATAAGTTTCCAATCTATACTCCGGAAAATCAGGTTATTGGAACGCTTTTTTATGCAAAGCGAGTCAATTTTATTTCAATTTATGACTTTTTTGATAAATTGAAACCTTCCGTATTGAATCTTAACCCAGCGGTTGACATTTTTAACGAGCGTGAACTGGAAATAATTTTTTACGCGATTCGGAGAAAAACAGCAAAGGAAATAGGGCCTAGACTGTGTATATCACACAGGACGGTTGAAAATAGATTGCTGAAGATTTATGAGAAGATCGGCGTCAATTCACTGAATGGCCTGATTGAATATTGTCATAATGTAGGTCTGAATAACTACGTACCCAAAAAACTCCTCAGAGAAGGCGTGAATTTTTGCTGGTAATGACTATGGGCAACTTACATGCACTGCTAGCCCGCTAACTTGGAGCGGGCTGCCTACGCCAAGACCCGGATTAACATCGAATATCTTTGTCCGCACGTCGTTGATGATATACGTGATCACGCCGAAAATTGCTGCATCACCTCCCTGTTGTTCGTTCTCCTATGACCTCGCGTCTAGCAACTCATTTAGCCTGTCCAGATGCTGAAGCGTCGGCCGCAGCAGCAAGCGGCGTATCATGTAGCGCCCCTTCTCCGCTGCTATGATTATGCTGTCGTGGACCGGCGTTGCAAAAACAGTCAACAATCAACATCGCCCCTTCCCTGCTCCCAGCGTTAACAAAGATACCACCCGGTAGCATGGAGTAAGCCGCAGCGCTGGCGCTGACGAGCGCATTTAGATCAATCCCCTACACCATCATTTGACCAATAGTCATTCACCTCGAAATACTGTACATGAATACAGCACAAGCAGGCTATTACATGGGGGTAAATAGGTAAGAAAGCTCAAGCACGCAGGTTATTGACGGATAGCGTAATGTAGTTCTACTCCGCTCTAGGAAACGGGGAAGCGGCTAAGATAGAAGGGCCAATATACTGTGCCCTTACACCGTATGCTCCGACGATTGACGAGGTCGCTAATTCTGCACTTTCATTTCATTCTGTTGCTCCGCCGGGATAAATCTGCGCGATGTCATCGAAACATGCCGGCAAGGAAATCCTACTGGTTACCTCGTTTACTCTTCAGTCAGAAAAGGACAAAGTAAAGCGGGTTCGATTTTACCTGATGCCATTACCAGCGCATTTGCAGAAGCCAGTGAATCGAGCGGTGTCCAATTTGGCAACCATTCCCCTTCTATTCATGAGATAAGGAGTCTTGTAAGCCGGCTGTACGCTGTGGAGAATTGAAATGAATTTGCACAAAAATCACTCGGACATAAGCACAGGTCGAAGACCAAAAAATACCTCGTTTCTCGTGGTCAGGCATTTGTGATGGTACGATCCAATTATCGCGTTATCGGACATAATGCGGTTAATTTTGAACAAAAGCGAAATTTTCGCTGTATTTCAATCGGATAAAAAAAGACCGAATACGATTCCTATATTCGGTCCAGGGAAATGGCTCTTGGGAGAGAGCCGTGCGCTAAAAGTTGGCATTTTTCGTAGGCTTTTAACGTCCTACAGTCTTAAGTATAGAGCGCAGACCCCGCTTTTCCACCGCCGAGGCGCCATTGCGCGCATATTCTGTCATCAAAGTTTAACTCTGTGATAACAGACACACTTCAGTTGCTTAACCTTTGCACTTTGGTGATTTTTTCCCACCTTCACCGTTAGGGTACGGTTTTGTCCACGCACAACTGCTGGGCGCGCTCGACAAAAGGCGCGATACTCATTTTCTGCCCTGGCCGGTCGGGATCATCCAGCAAAATAGTGTCGATGGGCTGAGCGTGGACATGGCCTTCTTTTCGTTGCTGTTCGGCTTGCTCGTTCAACGGGTATTGCATCAACGTGCTCATGTTCAGGGCGTACAGCGCGTGATCCGGGCGGCACATGAGCTGCACTTCTTCTTTGGTGAACGCCCACCGCTTACCGTATTGGAATTTGCTCAGGGTGATAATTTCAATAGCGCTGGCGTACTGCGAGGCCAGCAATACGAGGACAACAACAACCGATCGTTTTTTCATGGTAAACCTGCTTATAACCTGACGGCCCGTAGCCGTGACTTATTGGGGTTCGAGCATCGCAAATACGCTGACCAACAACAGCGCCAGCGCGCCCAAGGCGATTTCCATTAACGTCAACAGGGTCAACCGTTTAATGGCGCGGGGTTCGTCAGTGCGCATGGTCGGGACGATCCGGTAGCGGTTGGTTAACGCCAGCATTACCATGGCCGCGACGGCGGCGGTCTTGATAAGCAGCATACGCGAATAGGGCTGTCCCAGCGCGAAGGGCCAATGCCCCAGAACTAGGGAAGTATTCATTACTCCGGTGAGGATCACCAGCGCCACCCACACGTGACCGCTGCGGGAATAGGCCATTAATGCCGTCAAGGCGCCAGCGCGTAAACGCAGGCACCTAAGCCAGCGCAGCGTTAACAACAGTGGCCACAGTCCCCCCAGCCACCCCGCCACCGCCAAGAGATGCAGCATCTGGTTGCTGCGCTGCGCCGCGCCGCGTAAGCCGTCATACATCGCCGTATGACCGGTGAACGCCAGACTGAGCAGCGCCGCCATCGACAACATCAATAACAGCGGGTAACGCCAGGGAGAGGCCGTTGCGCCGAGCGTCGCGCCGCAGGTCGCCAGCACCAGCATCAGGTGCCAGAACCATACCTGACCAAAGGAGGTATGCAGCACCGCACGCCACACCTCCAATCGTAGAGTATCCGGCCACCCCTGCCCCATCAGGCCCGCCTGGAGCGCCAGTAGCGCGATGGCCGTCAACAGACCCACGAGCGCCAAACCGCTTTGGCTGCGCCGAAATGCGCGCCGCAGCAGAGGCTGCAGCGCGGGCGGCGCCAGACGTTCACTGAACAGCAACACGCCGGCGAGCTGTATCAACGCGGCAAAATGAATGAAACGGCAGGCCGCGAACCAGGCCGGCAACGAGGCCATTTATTTGACGCTGAAGGAGTAGCTGCCCTGGGTTTTATGCCCATCTACCGAAACCACATGCCACGCTACTACGTATTCGCCGGCGGTCAGCGGCTGCTTAAACGGAACGATGATTTGGGTAGCATTGGCCGGATCGGTCTTGATGGGCCCGGTCGGCACGGGCTGGTTATCCTTACGGGTTAACGTTAAACCGCTAAAAGCAGGTTCAATCGCTTCGGTAAAGGTCAGGGTAAGCGCCTGCGGCGCATCCGTCATGGTGGCATTGGCAGCGGGATATTGCGTCTTGAGATGCGCATGGGCTTCTGCCCGCGGCGCGCAGAATACCGCTCCGGCAAATAACGCCAGCGCGTACACCGGCGCGGCAATACGTTGCATTGACATTAGTGGCTTTCCTTAAGTAGATAAATGTCGGAATAAACGCCATGGCACGGGTAACAAGACGGCAGGATCCACTGTATAGCCATTACCGCCGGCGGCGAAAAAGGCCTGTAGGTTCGGGCAAGGCTGGCTATCCCGCTGACATGAGCGCGGGCAAATAATAGCGGCTGCGGCGGGTGAAGTCGAGGACAACGCACCCGTCCGCCCCGGCGGTGATGCAGGGGCGGACAGGAGAAATCATTAGCAGAGACAGGCGCTTACATCGTGGTGGCGACGCTGTTATCGCCATTCATTTTCTTAAGATCCTGATCGATAAAGAACAGGCCGCTGGCATCGGTGTTCACCAGCGCCAGCTTGTCGAGGATTGACTTGAACATCTTTTCTTCCTCGTGCTGCTCGGCGACATACCACTGCAGGAAGTGGAACGTGGAATAATCCTGCAGCGTCATGGCGACATGGGCCAGCTCGTTAATCTTCTGTGTAATCATTTGCTCATGCTGGTAAGCGAGTTTGATCAGCTCGGCCAGGGAAGGAAACCCGACCGGCGGCGCTTCGATAGCCCCCAGTACCGGCATGGTGCCGGTGTCATTGAGATAATCAAACAGGCGGCGCATGTGATCCATCTCTTCGCTGGACTGGGTTTTGAAAAACTGGCTAGCGCCCTCTAATCCTTTGTCATTACACCATGCGCTCATTTGCAAATAGAGATTGGCGGAAAAGAATTCGAGATTTAATTGTTCATTTAGCTTGCTGGCCATTTCTTTTTTTAACATTGTCTGGCGTCCTTATGGGATGTGCAGGTGATTTATTTTCGCTATTATGCCAACATCATCGGGAAAAACAAACCGGCTTATTCCGAAATAGACGGATAATTTAAAATCAGCCAAATTCAATGACCTGCGATAATTTCACTGTTCCGCATCAGGGAGTGATAATTATTCCTCGCTTGGAATTGATAGGGATTATTATTTGCATTCTTAATTAACCATTATTTCCCGCACCACGCTGTATCGCCACGGCAAAGATGCCAAAAACGAAATAGAAACGATTATTATTCACCCCTTCCCACCGGCGGCTTGCAAACCGTCGCCGGCTGCTTTATTTTGTACGCCGAACCGCAATGAACCGGGAAGAGTTACGATGACGTACAATTTAGCCACCCTTGATGAGCCAACGCGCGATAAAATCAACGTCGACCTGGCGGCGTCTGCCGTGGCGTTCAAAGAGCGCTATAACATGCCGGTGGTGGCGGAACAGGTGGAGCGGGACCAACCCGCGCAGTTACGCGACTATTTCCGTAACCGCGTGGCCTTCTATCGGCAGGCTTCACTCAACTTCTCCCGCCTCCCTTACGAGCCGCGCAAATAATCCTCCCCAAAGCGGAGGGCTGTGCGCCCTGTGCCACAGTGTGGTGTCTCATCGCCGTCTATTCCTGGGGGTAACCCCCTCGCCTATGCGCGAAGGGCTAAGGGCGACGTGAAGGTTATGCCGCATTTTCCGTTTTGCGGCGTGTGCATGCAATTGCCGGGCGCGCACGGCCTCCTTTCACGCGGCGGCATGCGTCGCGCGATAACTGGCGCACCCTGCGCCGCGTTTCGCTGACGCTCCCGGCACCGCAAGGCCCGTCATGCTATTTCGGCACCAAATAGCACAATTTGTGTTGCCAACGACCGACAATCGGCAGTTAATAAATCCAGCATTTCCTGTCTGCCACTGAGAGGTCATTATGAGTAAGGGAATGGATCGTAAAAAAGACACCAAGAAGAAACCGTTGAAAACCCCGGAAGAAAAGCGTGCCGAAAAGCGCAGCAAAAAGGCGCCTGCCGACATTGTGTGATGCCTCGCCGCTTCCTTTCCTATCAACCCGCCCTCGCAGCGGGTTTTTTATTGCCGCTTAAGGCGTCATAATAAGGCAACTTTGCCAGCACAGGACCAATTATGACCTTTCGCGTGATCGATACCGAGACCTGCGGCCTTGACGCAGGCGTCGTGGAAATCGCCTCGCTGGACCTTAGCGATACGGGCATCAGCAATGTGATGAGCGATCTGGTGAATCCGGGACGCCCCATTGGACTGGACGCGATGGCTATCCACCATATCACCGAAGAGATGGTGGCGGATAAACCGCGCATCGCGCGCGTTATCGGCCGTTACCAGGGCAGCGCCTATTATGTCGCGCATAATGCCGCCTTCGACAGGCGGATGTTGCCGGAGATGAACGGTGCGTGGATCTGCACCCTGAAACTGGCGCGCAAATTGTACCCCGGTATCAAGTACGGCAATCAATATCTGCGTTATGCGCTTAAGTTGCAGGTTGCGCCGCCGGCGGGGCTCTACCCCCACCGGGCGTTGTACGATTGCTACGTCACCGCCGCCCTGTTGATGAAGATACGGCAGGATTCCGGCTGGAGCCCCGAAGAGATGGTGGCGATAAGTAATGAAGCCACGTTACTCTCCAGCCTGAAATTCGGTAAGTACCGCGGCCAGCCGCTGGCGCAGATCGCCCGTGATGACCCCGGTTATCTCCACTGGCTGCTGGCCAATTTGCGCGATTTATCCGCCGACCTGCGTTATAGCCTCAACTACCATCTCTCCGGGGCAGCCAGCGAAGCACAACGCCATGCCGAGGGACATACCGGGGAGTAAAGCTGCACGACGCGGCTCTCCGACGGTTAAGCGGGCCCCGTCGGCGGGCTGCCGGCGGCTTTGGCCAGCGCCAGAATAAAGGTATATTCCATCGATACTCCTTCATAGCCTTTGAAGCGACCGGATTTGCCGCCATGGCCGGAGTCCATATCGGTGCACAGCAATAGCAGATGATCGTCGGTTTTCACTTCACGCAGTTTAGCCACCCACTTCGCCGGCTCCCAATACTGCACCTGCGAATCATGCAGGCCGGTGGTGACAAGTAAATGAGGATAAGCCTGCGCACGTACCTGGTCATAAGGGCTGTATTGCAGAATATAACGATAGAAGGCTTCCTCCTGCGGATTTCCCCACTCCTCATATTCGCCGGTCGTCAGCGGAATGGATTCATCCAGCATTGTGGTCACCACATCCACGAAGGGTACCTGGGCTACTACACCTTTGAACAGCGCCGGCGCCATGTTGATGACCGCCCCCATCAACAGCCCACCGGCGCTGCCGCCCATGGCAAAGGCCTGCTCGGCATCGCCATACCCTTGACGCAACAGTTCGCGGCTGATGTCGATAAAATCGTTGAAGGTATTCATCTTGTTAAATAATTTGCCGTCCTCGTACCACTCTTGGCCGAGTTCGCCGCCGCCGCGTATGTGCGTCAAAGCAAAGACGAAGCCGCGATCCAGCAGGCTCAGCCGGCTGGCGCTGAAGTCCGGGTCCATACTGCTGCCGTAGGAGCCGTAGCCGTAAACCAGCAGGGGATTGCAGCCCGGCTTAAACAAATCCTTGCGGTAAACCAGCGACACCGGCACCTCGACGCCGTCGCGGGCGGTGATCCAGAGCCGTTCGCTGCGATAATGGTCCGCCTGGAAGTTTTTCACCTGCGTTTGCTTGAGTAGCGTGCGTTCGCCGGTATCCAGATTCATCTCGAATAGCGTCGTCGGCGTCGTCATGGAGGAGTAACCGTAACGCATCTGCGCGCTTTCCGGGTCGGGGTTGTACGCCAGCCAGGTCACGTAGGTGGGATCATCAAACGCGATGCCCTTTTCTTCGCCGGTCGACCAACGGATTTGACGCAGGCTGGTGAGCCCCATATGGCGCTCCTCCAGCACCAGCCAATCGCGAAACAGCGTGAAGCTCTCCAGTACCACGTCCTTGCGCGCCGGGATCAACGCCTGCCAGAGCTTTTCCTCACCGGTTTCGCCGCGATACAGCGCGAAATTTTTACCGTCGCGATTGGAGCGGATGTAGAAGTGGCCCTGATAATGATCCAATGAATATTCGTGGTCGTGCCGCCGCGGCAAAAACCGATGCGGTTTCGCCTTGGGATCGTCGGCGTCGAGCAGCAGAATTTCACCGGAGGTGGTGCTGCCGAGGGCGATAAGAATATAGCGCTCCGACGTGGTCTTATGCACGCTGACATAAAAGGTGTCGTCTTGCTCTTCATAAATCAGCTCGTCCTGCGTGGTCGGCGTGCCCACCACATGGCGCCATACTTGATATGGCAACAGCGTCTTTCTGTGCTTGTGGACATAATACAGCACCCGCGAGTCGTTGGCCCATTCAAAACTGGACGACGCATGTTCAATGACTTCCGGAAACCATGAATCACGGGCTAAATCCTTAAAACGCAGCCCATAGAGGCGGCGGGATAAAAAATCTTCCGCGACGGCCATAATACGATTATCGGGGCTGATTTCCAGCGCACCCATGGTATAAAATTCGCTCTGGGCTGCGCGTTGATTGCCGTCAAGCAACACCTCCCACTCGCCTTGCAAATTGGCCGATGCCGGCTGACGGGTGTAGATGGCGTATTCATTACCCTCTTCGTAGCGACTTTGATAGCGATAATCCCGACGGACGTAGGGTACAGAACGATCCTGCTGGGGTATGCGCTCCACCATTTCCGTGAACAGTTGATGCCGCAACGCTTCATGCTCGGCCATCATCATTTCGCCGTAGGTATTTTCCCGCTTGAGATAATCCAGCACCGCCGGATCTTCACGCTTATCATCGCGTAACCAGTAATAGTCGTCCACACGGGTGTCGCCGTGTAGCGTTAACGTAAAGGGTCGTTTTTCAGCTTTGGGTGGCAATGTCATACGGCAATTCCTTATTCTCTATAAAAATAGAGTGGCACGAATATGGTGCTATGCCAAGCGCAGCGGGAACCAGCGCGGCAGCGTGGATCAGGCCGCGCCGCTGCGCTTGTCAGGGCCGAGCCGGCGCGGCGCGGGCATGGGCGCAGACCAAAGCGAGGGGTTCACAAAAGGAAAAGAAATAGGCTGCGTCGCCGTCACGGCACCGGCACCCGCGTGGGGCGCCGGGGAAAATCATTTATTTAACCGGTAGGTGATTTCACCTTTGGTGCAGTCGAGCGTAACGGCATAGTTCAGGTCCTGCTCGTTACCGCGCACCTTAAGCGGCGCCTGCCAAACATCACCCACGCCGGTAACGTCTTCCGGGTTTACCCAAGCGTTGATATTTCTGCCGCCGGCCGCCTGCTGGTCCTGTTCGGAGCGCTGAAACCGGTTTTCGGTGTAATCCTGATCGATAAGCTCCGCGACCTGGGCAGCGTTGAGATCGGGACAAGGGGCGACTTTGGCGATTTCAGGCGTGGCGGCGGCGGGCCCGGGTTTGGTGCTTTTCGCTTTGGCCGCTTTATCCGCCGCTGCTTTTTTGGCTGCCGTACGCTTGTCTGCCGCAGCAGCCCCATTGGCGCCGCTCTTGGGCGCACTTGCTACGGCCGGCTCTTTGCCGTTTTGGCCAGCGGCAGCGTTGTCGTCGTTGCCTTTGCCGTTGCCGGCGGGCGCAGCGCTGCTGGTATTGCTTTGCGGGGCGGCATGGTCACCGTCGCCGTTTGACGCGGGCGGAGTGTCTGGCGCATTGGCGCTGCCGCTGGGTGCGGCGCTCGTCGCATTGGCACTGCCGCCCGGTGCGGGCGAGGTGCCTGTGCCATCGCCGCTGCCGTTTGAGGCGGCATTGTTCTCATCCTGAGGTTGCGGGGTGTTGGCACCGGGGGGCGTGATGGGTTGTTGGCTATCGCCGGCCGCCTGCTGCGTTGACTGCCCGGTCGTATCCTGCGCAGGGACGGGGGTCGGCGTTTCATCATCTGCCCGCGCCGATATTGACGATACCAATAGTCCCGCCACCAGCATCCCCACCACCCTGTTTCCCGTTTTACGCATAGTTCCTCCACGTGATCAGTTAATCTTTTTCACCTCATTAGATGATAATAGCCGGTTAAAAATTCCGTGCGAAACTGTTTTATTTCAAAAGCTTTAAATAGTTGCTTATTCATGGTTCCTCGCGAAGGCTTGCCGCGTCTTAGGGAGCCCGGATGGAACGCCCCGCGTCAATTGCGCGCGGCATGTTCCTAGCCGACAAGGGAAATAATCCCGCGCAACGGGGTAAGCCACAACGCTGCTCGCCAGCGGGGAAACGCGCCCCGCAACGGGGTAAGCCGCAACGCTGCTCGCCAGCGGGGAAACGCGCCCCGCAACGGGGTAACCCGTGCTGCCTGCGGTCGCGCGGCATGAGAGTTAACGGTTCCAGCGCGGCGAGAGTAAGCGACGCGCAAGCTCCGTGGGGGGTGACGGATGCATAGGCAAACGTTTTCGTTTATACTGCGCGCAATTTTTATGACCTCGGGTAAACCAAATGATCACCATCGGAACGGCACGTCGTCCGGGAGCAACGCGTGTCATGTTGCTCGGATCGGGCGAATTGGGTAAAGAAGTCGCCATCGAATGCCAGCGTTTGGGGGTGGAGGTGATCGCCGTCGATCGCTATGCCGATGCCCCGGCGATGCACGTCGCCCATCGTCACCACGTCATTAATATGTTGGATGGCACGGCGCTGCGCGCCGTAATCGAACACGAGCGACCGCATTATATCGTGCCGGAAATCGAGGCTATCGCCACCGACATGCTGGTCACTCTCGAACAAGAAGGCCACCGCGTAGTGCCCTGCGCCAACGCGACGCGGCTGACGATGAACCGAGAAGGCATCCGCCGGCTGGCGGCGGAAACGCTCGCCCTGCCCACTTCGCGCTATCGCTTTGCCGCCGATCGGGCGGCGCTGGACCAGGCAATAGCGGCTATTGGCTACCCTTTTATTATCAAGCCCGTCATGAGCTCCTCCGGTAAAGGGCAAAGCCTCGTGCGCGAAGCGGCGCAGCTGGATGCGGCTTGGCAGTATGCGCAACTCGGCGGCCGCGCCGGCGGCGGCAAGGTTATCGTTGAAGGGCTGGTGGCGTTTGATTTTGAAATCACCCTGTTGACCATCAGCGCCGTGGACGGCATCCATTTCTGCGCGCCCATCGGCCATCGCCAGGAAGACGGCGACTACCGGGAGTCGTGGCAACCACAACAAATGAGCGCGCTGGCGCTGGCGCGCGCGCAGGCGATTGCCGCTAAGGTGGTGAGTGCGCTCGGAGGCCACGGTCTGTTTGGCGTGGAGCTGTTTATTTGCGGCGACGAGGTGATTTTCAGCGAGGTGTCCCCCCGCCCTCATGACACCGGCATGGTCACCTTAATTTCGCAGGACTTATCGGAATTCGCCCTGCATGTTCGCGCCTTTCTTGGACTACCGATAGGCACCATTCGCCAATATGGCCCGGCGGCGTCGGCGGTGATCTTGCCCGAACTGGACAGTGACAACGTCCGCTTCAGCGGCCTGGAAAACGCGCTGAGCGCGGGGCAGCAGATCCGCCTGTTTGCCAAGCCCAGCCTCAACGGCAAACGCCGGCTGGGCGTGGCGCTCGCCGTGGCGCCCACGGTAACAGAGGCCGTCACGGTAGCAAAAGAGGCCGCCGCCGCGGTGAACGTTATCGGTTAAAGGTGTCTGACGCCGCGGCGAACGTATCGGCTAATGGTCGTCAGGGGCCGCGGTGAACGTATTGGCTAATGGTAGTCAAGGGCCGCGGCGAACGTAACGACTAATGGTGGTCTGAGGCCGTCGATGCCGGTCATGGGTCGGCGGCCTCAGCGCCCAGGCTCACGGTCATGGCCGGTGCGGTTTCGGTGAACGCCGATTTGCCGGTCGGCGCCGCACAGGAAGCCCAGCAGGCCCATAATACCGGCGCACAGGCTACAAATGAGCAGCGGCCAATACCAACTACCCGCGAGGTCATGCAGTGCGCCCATCAGCATCGGTCCCACCGCCGCCAGCAGATACCCCACACATTGCGCCATTCCCGACAGCGCCGCCGCCTGGTGAGACTCCGCCGCGCGTAAACTAATAAACGCCAGCCCGAGAATCATCGCCGCGCCGGTGCCGACACCCAACAATACGGTCCAAACCACGACCCCGGCGGGCCATAACGCCAGCCCCGCCAGCGACACCAGCGTGACCAGGCCGGTCGCACAGGCAAGCAAGCGCTGGTCTTTCATCCGGGCGATGACCGGCGCCAACAACAGCCCCGGCACGGCGGTCGCGAGCTGCATAAGGCCATGCAAGGAGCCCGCATAAGCGGCGCTGTAACCCGTCTCGGTAATCATGGCCGGCAACCAGCCGACCGCGATATAGTAAATAAACGAATTCATGCCGAGAAACAGGGTGACCTGCCACGCTAGCGGCGACCGCCAAATACTGCCGCGATGCAAGATCCCGGCCGCACCCGGACCGCCCGTATGCCGATGCGTCGTAATCTGCGGCAGCCAGCACAGCATTGCCAGCAGCGGCAACGTCGACAGCAACACCAGCGACAGCCGCCAATTGCCTTGTAGCGCCTCGGTCAGCGGCACGATACCGGCCGATCCCAGCGCGGCGACCATCCCCATGACCACGACGTAGGCCGCGGTCATCGCGGCGATACGCCCTGGGAAATCCCGTTTCAGCAAGCTCGGCAACAGCACATTGCCCACCGCAATGCCGGCGCCGAGCACAAACGTGCCCAGATACACACAAGCAATCTGGTCGATGGCGCGCAGCAACGCGCCGGCAATCATCACCGCCAGCGCGGCGAACAGAGCTTTCTCGATACCCTGCCGGCGGGCCAGCTGCGCCGCTAAGGGGGATACCAGCGCGAAGGCGAGCAGCGGTAGCGTCGTCAACGCCCCCGCCGCCGCGGTGCTGAGGGCAAAACTCTCGCGGATTTGCGTCACGATCGGCGCCACGCTGGTCACCGGGGTACGCAGGCAGGCCGCTATCAGCAAAATGCCGCCGATAAGGATAAGACGCCCGGTAGCGCGGGGAGGAAAAGGGGTCGGTGTGTTAGCCAAAAAACGTACTCCTGATGTCATGATTGCCCTGCTACTCTACCGTCTTGCGCCGCCAATTAATTGAGATAAAATGACTAAAAATTGTGAGAAACGGCCAATTTATTATGCTGCCGGCACCCTTGACCCATTATGACCCCGACCGCGATCGCAATCTGGCGACCGCAATGCGTCTCGATGCCGTGCAGAGCGCGATGGAAACCCCTTTTCATCGACACCGTAAAGGGCAATTGATCATGGCGCTGCGGGGCGGTATTACCTGCGAACTCACCGATGCGCTTTTGATGGTACCGCCCCATTGCGCGGTGTGGATCCCGGGAGATACACCGCACAGTAACCGCGCCACCGTTAATGCCCGCTTCTGTTTCGTGTTCGTGGAGCCCTCCTTTCCGGGGTTGCCGACGCGCAGCTGTACGTTATTCATTTCACCGTTACTGCAACAGCTTATTTTACATTTGGCCGGGCTGCCGGGCGACTATGTGCTGGATTCGCCCACCGGGCGCCTCGCTATCGTCATGTTGGAACAGTTGGGCAATATGCCGGTGGAGAACCTTTCACTGCCGTTCTCTTCGCATCCGCGCATTCGCCGCATTACCGATACGCTAAACCAGTCCCCCGGCGAGCGTCGAACGCTGCCCGAGTGGGCCTCTCAGGTCGGCATGAGCGAACGTTCGTTGGCCAGACTGTTTATCAAAGAAACCGGCATGACGTTCGGCCGCTGGCGGCAACGATTGCAGCTGATCATCGCCATCCGTGAACTGGCATCGGGTACCCGCGTTCAGCGGGTGGCGGAAAATCTCGGCTACGACTCGCCTTCAGCCTTTATCACCATGTTTAAAAAGGCGCTGGGCAAACCGCCCGGACAGTATTTCACCGATGGTCGGCAGGGGGCTGAGGGGCTCCCCGGCGGTGAGCCCTGGACGCCATCCGATTAACAAGCACCTACACCGGCTAATGCGGCAGACAAAGGGCAGCGGGCGTCGGGAAAGGCATTCGCCGCAACGGGCGTGCGTTTAAGGATAGCGCCTTCGCCGTGGCGTGAGAGCGGGTTAAGGAGAGATGAGTCACCGTGGCACTGTCGCGGATTAAGATAGAAGAGTCACCGTGGCAATGCCGCGGGTTAAGGATAGAAGAGTCACGGTGGCGATGGCGCGGCCAGGCCGACGGCGCAAAAGCGCTGGCGGCCATGCTCGGGCAAAACCACGCCGGCGCCGGACGTTATTGAAGCCGGCCACGTTTCAGCCGGCGCAATGCGCGAGTGCCAGGTTACGCTTTCGCGCCGGCAACCGCGTCTTTTGCTAATTGCGTGATGCGGGCATAGTCGCCCTGCTCCAGCGCTTCATTGGGCACCAGCCAGGATCCGCCGATGCACAGCACGCTCTTCAGGGCCAGATAATCACGGTAGTTGGCCGGCGAAATGCCGCCGGTCGGGCAGAAACGCACCTGTGAGAACGGTCCGGCAATCGCCTGTAGGGCTTTAACGCCGCCGTTGGCTTCCGCCGGGAAAAACTTAAACTCGCGCAGACCATAATCCATGCCGAGCATCAGCTCCGACACGGTGCTAATCCCGGGAATTAACGGAATCGATCCGGCGTTGGCGGCCTTCAGCAGCGGCTCGGTCAGACCGGGGCTAATGGCAAACTGCGCGCCGGCGGCCGTGACCTCAGCAAGCTGCTGGGCGTTGGTAACCGTACCGGCGCCGATAATCGCCTCCGGCACCTCTTGAGCGATGGCGCGAATAGCGTCCATGGCGCAGGGCGTACGCAGCGTCACTTCCAGCACTTTTACGCCGCCGGCGACCAACGCTTTCGCCAGGGGGACCGCATGCTCTCGTTTTTGAATGACGATGACGGGCACGACCGGCCCCGAGGTCAGGATGGTTTCCGCGCTGGTTTTCCAGTTATTCATGTTTTGCTAACTCCTGTTTACCTTCAATAAATTCACCCTGCCGCGCACGTGAAGGCGCGCGGCTGAAGACACACCTGGCGCGGAACGTTGCCTGGGGGCGGGCTAACGCCGGCCGTTACTCGAACTCATTCCACGACCGCCCATCGCGGGTAATCATCGCGACGGAGGCTACTGGCCCCCAGGTCCCGGCCTGATAGGGTTTCGGCGCGTCATTGTCCGCCTCCCAGGCTTCCATAATCGAGTCGACCCATTTCCAGGCTTCTTCCACCTCATCACGGCGCACGAACAGCGCCTGGATACCGCGCATGGTTTCCAGCAGCAGCCGTTCATAAGCGTCGGCCAGATGTTCCTGGTTAAAAGTTTCCGTAAAGCTCAGATCCAATTTGGTGGTCTGCAGACGGTGTTTGTGATCCAAACCCGGTACTTTGTTCAGGATCTGGATATCCATTCCTTCGTCCGGCTGCAGACGGATGGTCAATTTGTTCTGCGGCAGCTGCTGATAGGAATCCCGGAACAGGTTGAGCGCCGGGTTTTTGAAATAAACCACCACTTCGGAACATTTGGTCGGCAGACGCTTGCCGGTGCGCAGATAAAACGGCACGCCAGCCCAGCGCCAGTTGTCGATGTCGACGCGGATGGAAACGAAGGTTTCGGTGCGGCTGTTTTTATTCGCGCCCTCTTCTTCCAAATAGCCGGGGACTTTTTTCCCCTGCACGAACCCGCCGGTATATTGCCCGCGCACCGTGGTGTCACGGACATTGCTGTGATCGATGGGACGCAGCGAGCGCAGCACCTTCACCTTTTCATCACGGATACGGTCGGTGGTCAGATCCGAGGGCGGCGACATGGCTATCATGGTCAGGATTTGCAGCAGATGGCTTTGGATCATATCGCGCATTTGGCCGGCTTTGTCAAAATAGCCCCAGCGGCCTTCAATACCGACTTCCTCGGCGACCGTAATCTGCACATGATCGATGGTGCGATTATCCCAATTCGAGGCGAAAAGCGAATTGGCGAAACGCAGCGCCAGCAAATTCAGCACGGTCTCTTTGCCCAGATAATGGTCGATGCGGTAAACCTGGCTCTCGTTGAAATATTCCGCGACCTGATCGTTTATCACTCGGGAAGAGTCCAGGTCGGTACCGAGCGGTTTTTCCATTACGACGCGGCTCGGTTCGCTGTTCAGACCGGCTTCGCCCAGGCCCTTGCAGATTGCCCCGAACGTATTGGGAGGCATAGCGAAGTAGTTCACCGTCACCCGCGCCTGCTGATCCAATTTTTCACCCAGTCGGCTGAAATGCTTGGTCTCGTTGACATCCAGATTGCAGAAATCCAGCCGCGCGCTCAGGGTCTTCCATAATTTGTCGTCAATAGGCTCCTTCATGAAGGTTTCCAACGCTTCACGCACCACCTTGGTATAAGCTTTGACGTCCCAGTCTGCGCGGCCCACGCCGATAATACGGGTTTCCGGATGAAGTGAACCTGCCTTTTCCAGCTGATACAACGAGGGCAACAACTTACGCCGCGCCAGATCGCCTTTCGCGCCAAAAATGACCAGATCACAGGCCTGGGCTATGGATGTTACCGCCATGTTCTTCTCCTCGTGCAGGATTTGTAATTTTATTACATCGTTAGGGTATTTTTTTTGACATCGACCGGCAAAACGTCAAAAATATCGCGCCAGCCCCCCGTTTTTTGGCAATTATACCCGGCTTTGTTTTCAAAAGTGTAATTAATTAACAACATTGTGGTTGTCTTACCGCTTTGAAAGTTAGACACAGGTCATACTCTGGCAAAAAACACTTTGGGCCATCCGGTTTCGCTGCCTTTGACTACCGGCTCGTAGTATATTTCATTAAATCGGTAATGATTTCTCCTTTGTGTGAAATCGGCAAAATCCATGAGCTATACACTTATGAACATGCTGGAAAAGATCAATACTCATCTGGAGTTACTGAGTAAATCCGAACGTAAGGTCGCGGAAGTCATCCTGCTCTCTCCCCAAACCGCCATCCATTCCAGCATTGCCATCCTCGCGCGCACGGCGGAGGTCAGCGAACCAACCGTCAACCGTTTTTGCCGCCGTTTAGGAAGCAAAGGCTATCCTGATTTTAAATTGCATCTCGCCCAGAGTCTGGCGAACGGGACGCCGTATGTAAACCGTAACGTGGATGAAGATGATAGCGTGGATTCCTATACCCATAAAATCTTCGAGTCCGCGATGGCAAGTCTGGAGCAGGTCAAAAACAGCCTGGATATCGCCGCGGTGAATCGTGCGGTGGACGTACTTACCCAAGCCAAGAAGATTTCCTTTTTTGGTCTTGGCGCCTCGGCGGCAGTGGCGCATGATGCGATGAACAAGTTTTTCCGTTTCAATATCCCGGTCGTGTACTCGGAGGATATCGTCTTGCAGCGCATGAGCTGCATGAATTCCAGCGAAGGCGATGTCGTGGTGCTGATTTCTCATACCGGCCGCACCAAAATGCTGGTAGAACTCTCGGCGCTGGCGCGGGAGAATGATGCTACGGTTATCGCCATCACCTCGCCGCGCTCGCCGCTGGCGCTGGAAGCGTCATTGACCCTGGCGCTGGACGTGCCGGAAGATACCGACATGTTTATGCCGATGACATCGCGCCTGGCGCAGTTAACCTTGATCGATGTCCTGGCAACCGGCTTTACGCTGCGGCGCGGCGCAAAATTCCGGGATAACTTGAAGCGGGTCAAGGACGCCCTGAAAGAATCGCGCTTTGATAAATCGGAATTAGGACTTTAACGAAGGCATCCAGGGGAACCTTCGCGCCTTCTCCGGCGGCCTGACCGCCGCGAAAAGGCTTTTATCAACAGGGATTATCCGCCGCGGGGACCGGCCAACGGTCTGGCGCCCCGCCGGAGCACTCTTTTTGTTGCAACAACACCATTGCCCAAGTCAACGGAGTTATCCATGTCCAGACGGCTAAGAAGAACCAAAATTGTCACCACTCTCGGCCCCGCCACCGATCGCGATAATAATCTCGAAAAAGTGATCGCCGCCGGCGCCAACGTCGTTCGCCTCAATTTTTCACACGGCAGCGCGGAAGATCATCTCCTGCGCGCGCAGAAAGTGCGCGAAATCTCGGCCCGTCTCGGCCGGCACGTCGCGATACTCGGCGATTTACAGGGGCCGAAGATCCGCGTTTCGACGTTTCGGGAAGGGAAAATTTTCCTGAACGTCGGCGATAAATTTCTGCTCGATGCGTCATTAGGCCGCGGCGAGGGCGACCGCGAACGGGTGGGCATTGACTATAAAGGCTTGCCTGACGATGTGGTGCCCGGCGATATTCTGCTGCTGGATGATGGCCGCGTGCAGCTCAAAGTGCTGGAGGTGCAGGGTATCCGGGTTTACACCGAAGTGACGGTGGGTGGTCCGCTGTCCAACAATAAAGGCATCAACAAGCTCGGCGGCGGTTTGTCCGCTGAAGCGCTGACCGAGAAGGACAAGGCCGATATCATTACCGCCGCCAAAATCGGCGTCGATTACCTGGCGGTTTCCTTTCCCCGCACCGGCGAGGATCTGAATTATGCGCGCCGCCTGGCGCGTGACGCGGGCAGTTATGCCAAAATCGTATCGAAAGTCGAGCGCGCCGAAGCCGTGGCCAGCGAGGAAGCGATGGACGATATTATCCTCGCCTCGGATGTGGTGATGGTGGCCCGCGGCGACTTAGGGGTTGAAATCGGCGATCCTGAACTTGTGGGTATTCAAAAGAAACTGATCCGCCGCGCCCGCACCCTTAACCGCGCCGTGATTACCGCCACGCAGATGATGGAATCAATGATAACCAACCCAATGCCCACGCGCGCCGAAGTCATGGACGTCGCCAACGCGGTGCTTGACGGCACCGACGCGGTGATGCTGTCGGCCGAAACCGCCGCGGGGCAGTATCCCGCCGAAACGGTGTCGGCCATGGCCAGCGTTTGCCTGGGGGCGGAGAAGATCCCCAGCATTAATGTGTCCAAGCATCGGCTGGACGTGCAATTTGACAATATCGAAGAAGCCATTGCCATGTCGGCGATGTACGCCGCCAATCACCTCAAGGGCATCACCGCCATTATCTCAATGACGGAATCGGGCCGCACCGCGCTAATGATGTCCCGTATTAGCTCGGGCCTGCCGATTTTTGCCCTCTCGCGTCATGAGCATACCCTGAACCTGACCGCGCTGTATCGTGGCGTGACGCCGGTGTACTTTGACGGCGATTGCGACGGCGTGGCGGCGGCGACCCATGCCACCAATTTGCTGCGCGACAAGGGGTTTCTGGTCTCAGGGGATCTGGTTATCATCACCCAGGGCGACGTGATGGACATGGTTGGCACCACCAATACCAGCCGTATCCTGCGCGTGGAATAACCCAAGGCAAACGCATCACGGCCCGCGTCGAGCGGCCGTGATGCCCATCGCGGCATTATTCGTGCGCCACGGACCGCCCGCGGATCGCACGTAACGCAGACAGACGGGTCCGATATTCGTCATCGCGACGGCCGCGTTTTAACGCCAGTTTGGTCATTATTTGATAATATCTCTCCAGCGCATCTTCCAATACGTCGGTGGCAAATGACGGCGTGCGCGCCAGACGCTGTCGTTGCGCAATTACCATCTGATCGGCATCGATAAAATAGATGCGACCGTCACTCTGGATCAGGATATTTCCCACCACCTCGGCATCATGCATATAGAGTCCGCGTGAATCGAGCAGCAGGAGCGCCTTGGTACGCAGCACATTGCCTTTTTCCTCGTCGGATAAATCCTCTAAGGTACTGCCGGCAATATATTTCGTGACCAGAACGTCCACCGGGTCGCCGTGTTTGTCACTCATCACGCCGGCGCGGGCAAAATCAGGCTGATTATTGGCCTTATTCAGGTAATGTTGTACACGTATGGGATGGGCGTTCGGCATGCCCGCAAAATTAATCCAGACATTATCCTTATTGCGGGGAATTTTGACCACAAAGGCGCCGATTCTGTATGCGGAGCCATAAGATCCCTGCCCAATCTCTTTACCTTTGGCTATCACCTGTTGTTCAATCGGTTGACCCGCAATACGTGCCAAAAAACGGTCGATAGCGGCGATACAGTGGGTGTCGCCCGCTGACAGAGCACACGCCGTCCGTGTCGGGAAAGCATAAGAAGTCAGCGCGGCGCTATTGGGTACGGGGGTGGCCGAGGCGGGTGCGTTCTTCGCTTTGGCCCTCGTCTGTCTATACTGCTCGTAGTGCTTTAATAATGCCCTGGTGTAATACACTTGGCGAGGGTCTGTCCTCTCCGGGGCAGCGCATAGGATTATTTCACCGTTATTTTCGTTAAAAACGCGGCTTTTTAAGAAATCGGTTTCTTGCTGATTCAATATCGTCCTGGCGAGCGGTTTATCGGCATACAGTAACGTCAACATATAACTGTCATTACCGTTAATCTGCCATATGATACGGTAGTGTTGTCGATATTCCACCTTACTGTGATCCATCATTTTCATCAGGCCCAACAGCGGCCGCCAATGACTCTCTAGAGTTTCATTCCACAAAGAGCAGGGTTTATCATAACAAAATAACTGATGTATCTCTTTGTAATCATCCATTCGACTTTTGCCGGAAAACACGCGTCCGCAAAATTCGATGAATTTTTCCCTTGCGCTAAAGACAAAGTGGGCCTCAAGGGCCGCCATTGAATAATTCATCCGGGCACGCGATTTCCTGGCCCTATTGCCGCAGGTCGCCAGCGTGACATGCGATCCTCCCATAACACCTCCTTTGTCGCGCGACTGCGCCGTCATCCCATCGGTACGGCGGCGTCACCCCGCCCTCTCCCTTAGCGGACATCAAACCCATGGCGGGCGGTATCCTTATCATCGCTTAACGTTATATTGCATCGCGGCGTATGCCGCCCCAAGAATAAACGTCAAGCCGAACAGTCTACGATATGCCACGCTTAATACAGCTACCACACCCGTTAAAGAGTTAATAAGTTAACTAGATCATAATTTATATCGACACCATTATCTTGCAGCGCCATAGATATAAATGAAATAACAACAGAAAGCAGGTTGGTTTTGACATTGAGTAGGAATTCCCTTCAACTTTATCTTCGTTTACCGCCATAAGGAAATTACCATGCGTTTATACCTGCTCATTCCCTTGTGCCTTTTATTATCGGCATGTTCACCCAAAAATTATTCGCTGGCCATGGATGCCATCAGTGCGGAAAAAGCGCAGCATATCATCAATGATATACAGGCACACAGACAGGATAGCCGCGGGGAATTAATTGAACAGGTTTCGCAATCGTTTCTGGGTACGCCGTATCAGGCCAATACCTTAATCGGCTCGGCGACGGAGCCCGAAAAACTGGTGGTAGATTTCAACGGCGTCGACTGCTTCACCTTGCTTGATTACGTCAATGCGCTGAGCCAGTCGGCAAACAGAACGGATTTCCTCGATCAACTGGTGAAAACCCGCTACAAAGAAAGCCAGGTGTCCTTTGTTAACCGCAAACATTTCTTCACGGATTGGTTTGCGAGCCAGCCGCGCAATGCGGTAGATATCACCGCGCACATTAGTCCGAGGGCCAAGGTGGTTCATAAACACCTAAATCTGAAAGCGGATGGCGGTAAATTTATTCCCGCTATCGGGGTATTCGAGCGCGACATTACCTACATCCCCGCGGGCGACTTGGATCAGGCCGCGCTGAACGCAATCCATACAGGGGACTATATTGGTGTTTATTCCAAACTTGACGGACTGGATGTTTCCCATGTGGGCATCGCCATCAGGAAAGGAGACGAACTCTATTATCGCAATGCATCTTCTTTGCAGCGTAACCGCAGAGTGGTAGATACGCCCTTCATGGAATATATGCAAAGCAAACCCGGTATTGTGGTTTTGCGCGCATTGTAAAACAAAGCCACCGTGACGACCCTGCCTTGCGGGCCCGTCTCACGTTTGCTCATGCGGCCTGCGTCTGAGACGGGCCGCTGCGATCGCTCCCCTCTCTCGCAAGCGGATTGCCCGATCTCCCATCTCGCCAAGCTTGTACAGGGCGGTATAGGATCACCCTCACCCGGATGCCCCTCTCTTCTGGCGTCAGCGTCGTTGCCGCCAGAGTGGCGGCTGACGCGAGCGGATCGGCGGGCGAGATCCTCAAAGCCGAACACCCAGGCGCAATACGACACTGCGACTTGCGCGCAGGCCGGTGAGGGCCATCCTCCGCTAAGG
This sequence comes from Sodalis praecaptivus, assembly GCF_000517425.1. Lineage (NCBI taxonomy): Bacteria > Pseudomonadati > Pseudomonadota > Gammaproteobacteria > Enterobacterales > Bruguierivoracaceae > Sodalis > Sodalis praecaptivus. The sequence continues at coordinate 1,929,924 of NZ_CP006569.1, read as the reverse complement.
CATCAGCGCCATGGCGGTGGGCGCCGACCGCATGGCTGTGCCACCGTCCTGTAAACTGCCATCGCCAAGCAGCAAGCTCAACCTCCCCTAAACAGCCTCGGATTAGTCCGCCGCCTTCCCCACGCACCCCTTATTATTTGCTGCCGTATACGCAATGATCGCCCGCGCCTCGTGCGGATAGGGCACTAAGGATTTAGAAGACGTCCGAGGTTTGCTCCGCCCGCGGGGGAAGCCTGCGCTAAAGCCCCTGGCGCTGAGGAGAGGACCGGCGCGGCGCGCAGGTCGCCGCGTGCCTGGTGTAAACCGAGGCTCAACGAGCTTTTAATTGATAACGAATCTCATTCCCATTTATAATAAAATTACTTTTTGTCACCGCTCTCGGTCAATTTGGAAGAAAAGATGGAAATAGTCAGAAAGAACAGTCTGGAAGAAATTAACGGTACGATCCCCGTTCCTGCGGGGAAAGGCGGATTCTTTAGAAAACTGTTTGCTTTTTCAGGGCCTGGTGCATTGGTCGCGGTCGGCTATATGGATCCCGGCAACTGGATAACCTCGATTCAAGGCGGAGCACTCTACAGCTATCTTCTGCTGTCGGTGATACTGATTTCCAGTCTGATTGCGATGCTGCTCCAGGTCATGTGCGCCAAATTGGGTATCGTCACGGGAATGGATTTAGCGCAGGCAACGAAAGCCTTGGTCGGCAAGCGTACCGCCGCCGCGCTCTGGGTCACCACCGAATTAGCTATTATCGCTACGGAGATTGCCGAGGTCATCGGTAGCGCCATCGCGTTAAATTTACTTTTCAAGATCCCGCTGTTGCTGGGCGTGATGATCACCGTGCTGGACGTGTTTCTCCTGCTGGCCTTGATGAAGTTTGATATCAGAAAAATTGAGGCGCTGGTCTTTACGCTCATCGCCACGATCTTTATTATTTTTGCCTATGAGGTGGCGCTCGCCAACCCCGACCTGGCGCAAATTGCCCACGCCTTCATCCCGCAAAGGGAGATCCTCACCGCGCATGTGGCGGGCGGCGATTCCGCTTTCTTCATCGCGTTGGGGATCGTGGGGGCCACCGTGATGCCGCACAACCTCTATCTCCACTCTTCCATCGTGCAATCACGTCAATACGACCGCAGTGACGAGCGGGCGGTGAAAGAGGCTATCCGCTACGCGACCATTGATTCCAATGTCCAGTTGGGATTCTCATTTATCATCAATTGCTTACTACTTATTCTCGGCGCCGCGCTATTTTTTGGCAAAAACCCGGATGATATCGGCCGTTTTGCCCAGCTGTACGATGCCCTGCAGGATCACAGCATGGTTGGCGCCATTGCCAGCGCCACCCTGGCAACGTTATTCGCCGTTGCGCTGCTGGCTTCCGGTCAGAATGCCACTATTACGGGGACCTTAACCGGGCAAATCGTGATGGAAGGCTTCATCAATTTCCGGCTCCCGCTGTGGCAGCGGCGCCTGATTACGCGCCTGATTGCTATTTTGCCGGTTGTGGCCTGCATCTACCTATGGGGAGATAAAGGGGATGTGGTTGAGAAACTTCTGGTCTATACCCAGGTCTTTTTGAGCATCGCCTTACCGATTTCAATGATCCCGCTGTTGTATTTAACCTCCTCCAGAAAGCGAATGGGCAAGTTTGTCAATTGCAAACCTTTTATGGTACTTGGCTGGCTGGCCACCGCGGTGCTGGTGGTCTTAAATCTCCAGCTCATCATCGAAACGGTGCGAATGCTGTTCGGCTGAGACATACTGCGTCGTGGATAGACCGGGTTCAGTTGCGCAACGGCGTGGCTACAGCATTGCACGCAGCTAATGCGCTTAATTCAACGGAGGAGCGTGGTCGGGTGAAAGTGAACCTCACGACAACGCCAGGCCCCGTCGCGCGGCCCTCACGCTGGCCGCCCACGTCGGCCAAGCGCGCCCCCAGCACGCGGGTTGTCGCGCTCCTGGGGGGCCGGGCTCTCAGCGAGAGGGGCGTTTATAGGGGTTGGGATCGCCAGGCTTGCGGGTTTTAAGCAGTTTTAGCACCCAGGTATATTGTTCAGGGTTTGGACGCACCAGCGTTTCCACCGCTTCATTCATGCGGCGCGCCACGGTAGCATCATCGGCATCCGTTAACGCTTCCATCGGCGGCAGAATATGAATATGCAGCAGGCTGGTGTTGCCGTCGTAGACCGGGAATAAGGGAACGACCGTGGCGCGGCAGACTTTCATCAGACGGCCGATAGCCGGCAGCGTCGCTTTGTAGGTGGCAAAGAAATCCACAAACTCACTGTGCTCGGCGCCGTGATCCTGATCCGGTAAATAATACCCCCAATACCCCTGGCGCACCGAGCTGATAAAGGGTTTGATACCGTCGTTACGCGCGTGCATGCGGCCGCCGAAACGCCGACGCACGCGATTCCACATATAATCCACCAGCTCATTGCGCTGATTGTGGAACATGGCCGCCATTTTTTGGCCGCGCGCCGCCATTAGCATCGCCGGCACATCCACCGCCCAGCCGTGAGGCACCAGAAAAATGACATTGCGCCCCTCTTCCTGAAGCCGATTTAGCCATTCGTCGCCATGCCAGCGCACGCGAGCCAGCACCCGCTGCGGATCGCGGCAGGCCAGCTCGGCCATGAGGATGGTGGATTGCGTCACGCAGGCGAACATGTCGTCAATAATGGTTTCCCGCTGCTCTGCGGCGATTTCCGGCAGGCAGTAGGCCAAATTGACCTGTGCGCGAAAGCGCGCCTTGTGCGCAACACGGCCAACCGCGCGGCCCAACGCGCCCAGCACGGGATCGCGCAGCCGCGGCGGGATCCAGGCGGCGGCGGCGATGGCGCCTATCCCCAGCCAGACGCCCCAATAACGTGGGGCGTAGAATGCGTTTTTGAATGTCGGGATGAACTCTATCTGACCGTTTTGCTTATTTTCCATGCCTGCCTTTCTCAATGCTTGTCATCGCGCAGTTACCGCGGCTAACCGCATTATAAAGAAAAAAAGCAGCCGATGCAGGATCGGCCGCTGATGGCGTCATGTCAGTTTAACTGCAGCTGAGGCAGCATCTGTTTGACTTGGGCGAGATATTCGGCGCGATCGCTGCCGGTCAGCCCTTCGGTGCGCGGCAGTTTGGCGGTCAGGGGATTGACCGCCTGCTGGTTGATCCAGACTTCATAATGCAAATGGGGGCCGGTTGAGCGCCCGGTATTACCGGATAAGGCGATGCGATCGCCGCGTTTCACTTTCTGTCCCGGCTTCACCAACAATTTCTTCAAATGCATATAGCGGGTCATGTATTGGCGGCCGTGGCGGATGGCCACATAGTTACCGGCGGCGCCGTCCCTTTTGCTGACCATCACCTCGCCGTCGCCCACCGCCAGCACCGGCGTACCGACCGGTACGGCGAAATCGACGCCGCGATGGGGCGCGATACGGCCGGTAACGGGGTTAAGCCTGCGTGGATTGAAATTGGAGGAGACGCGGAATTGTTTCACGGTGGGAAAACGCATAAAACCCCGGGCGAGACCGGCGGCATCGCGGTTATAGAATTTACCGTCATCCGCGCGGAACGCGTAATAATCTTTCCCGCCTGTCCGTAAGCGCACGCCGAGGAGTTGACTTTGGGCGCTCTTGCCGTCCAGCATCTCCCTCGAGGTCAGAACCGAGAACTGATCGCCTTTACGCAATTTGCGGAAATCCAACTGCCACTGCAACGCTTTGATCACCGCGTTGATATCGCTGCCCGTCAAACCGGCTGCGCGGGCGCTGGTGACGAAACTGCCGTTGAGCTGGCCGGTCAAAGTGGTGTTGCGCCACTCGCCGGTCATATTGGCGATGCTTTCCTTGAACCCGCCGTTCACGCGATCATAGGTGCGGGTCTCGCGGCGGGAAACATCCCAGGTCAGACGCTGCAAATCGCCCTCGGCGGTCAGCGTCCAGGAGAGGGACTGGCCTATCTTCAAATTGCGCAACGCGGGATTTTGCTGAGCCAGCGCGGTGACGTCGGCGATATCGATGCCGTACTGGGTGAGGACACTGCTTAGGGTATCGCCGGTGGAGATAACATACTCATGCACGCCGGCCTCCCCTTCCACGCGTTCGTCCAGTTCATCCTTTGGGATATCTTCGTCGCTGTCCGGGGTGGTCTGATCGAGGGGTTCGCTGGCCTCGGGCGTCAGCTCGCGTAATTGATGGTCTTCCAGCGGAATGATGCGGCTGGCGGGCCGTTCCACTACCGGGGAGTAGATATAGGGTCGCCAAACGGCGACGGCTAAAGTGACTATGGTCAGCGACCCCAGCATGACGCGGTGGGGTCGCGGCAGATGATTAAACGCCAGGGCGAAAGAGCGGGCTATCTGCTGCACTAATAACTATCCTCATGTGTTCTTCTCCAGGCAGCTCACGTACTGGTTCGCCAATTGCGACAGAAAGCGCGCGTAGCTTTCCTTGTCCAAGGCGATACCCATTCCCAGCGGGTCCAGGGTGCCAATATGCACGGATGTCCCGCGGGCGACGGCGTTGATAACGGCTGGCCTGAATTGTGGCTCAGCAAAAATACAGGTCGCTTTTTGCTCAACCAACTGTGTTCTGATTTTGTGTAAAACCTGGGCGCCGGGTTGTATTTCGGGATTGATGGTGAAATATCCTAACGGCGTCAGGCCATAGTATGTTTCAAAATACCCATACGCATCGTGAAATACGTAATACCCTTTAGCGCGAACGGGTGCCAGCATTGTAGCGATATTTTTGTCATTTTTTGTCAAGACAGCGTTGAAAATTCGCAGATTATCGTCCAATTGTTGTTTCTTTTCGGGCATTAACTCCAGCAGACGGTCATGGATCGCCTCCGCCGTGCGCCGGGCGATGGCCGGCGATAGCCACAGATGCATATTATATTCGCCGTGGTGATGGCCATCGTCGCCACCGCCATCGTGGTCATGCCCATGATTTTCATGCACTTCTTCGCCGCCTTTTTGCAATAGCGGCTTAACGGACGGCAGGCTGGCCAGGGTAATGCGCCGCGCAGCAGGCAGCGAGGCGGCGGGTCCAGAGAGAAACGCCTCCATTTCCGGCCCTACCCACACCAGTACATCGGCTCTCTTTAACCGCAGCGCATCCGTCGGCCGCAACGCATAATCATGGGGCGAGGCGCCATCGGGCAACACTATCTCCACCGGCATAACGCCATCGGCGACGGCGGCGGCGATAAACCCCAGCGGGCGGAGCGAGGCAACAACCGCCGCCTGCGCGTTGACGCCCGTCGCCATCCCTAACGCGGCGCCAAGGCAGACGAAACGGCAGGTACGACCCACGGCGCGCAGCAAAGCGGCGGGATAGGATGCAGGCATGGCAATATTCTCATCGGCAACGAAGCGGATTGTTATGTTATAATAACGCGGCAATTTAACAACAGTAATCATCATGACCGATTTGGTAATTCTGGAACACATCGGCGTCGCCTTTGGCCGTAAAGCGGTGCTGCACGATATCTCTTTCACCCTGCGCCCCGGTCACATTCTTACGCTGCTGGGCCCGAACGGCGCCGGCAAGTCGACGCTGGTGCGGGTGGTGCTCGGGCTTATCGCCCCTACCGAGGGGACGCTTAAGCGCCAGCCCAAACTGCGTATGGGGTATGTCCCGCAAAAAATACATCTGGACCCGACGTTGCCGCTGACGGTGGAACGCTTTATGCGTCTGCGTCCGGGCGTCAAGAAAAGCGATATAGCGCCGTCGCTGGCGCGGGTACAGGCGCAACATCTGCAGACGGCGCCCATGCAGAAACTTTCCGGGGGAGAGATGCAGCGGGTGCTGCTGGCGCGCGCCCTGCTCAATTCGCCACAGCTATTGGTGCTGGACGAGCCGACGCAGGGCGTGGATGTCAACGGCCAGGTGGCGCTGTATGATTTAATCGACAACCTTCGCCGGGCTCTCGGTTGCGCAGTGTTGATGGTATCGCATGATTTACATCTGGTGATGGCGAAAACCGATGAAGTGCTGTGCCTCAATCACCATATCTGCTGTTCTGGCACGCCGGATGTCGTCTCGGCCCACCCGGATTTTATCGCCATGTTCGGCCAGCGCGGACCGGCGCCGCTCGCGATCTACCACCATCAACATAACCACCGCCACGATTTGCAGGGCGAGGTCGTGCCGCCCGCGCAAGGAGCCTGTCGCCATGATTGAATTATTGCTCCCAGGCTGGTTCGCCGGCGTGCTGTTATCGCTGGCGGCCGGTCCCCTCGGCGCCTTCGTGGTGTGGCGCAAAATGTCGTATTTCGGCGATACTCTCGCCCACGCCTCGCTGTTGGGCGTCGCTTTCGGCCTGTTGCTGAACATCAATCCGTTCTACGCGGTGATCGCGGTTACGCTGGCGCTGGCGCTCGGGCTGGTATGGCTGGAACGCTTCCCCCAGTTGGCCATCGATACGTTGTTGGGCATCATGGCGCACGGTTCGCTCTCTCTGGGCCTGGTCGTGGTCAGCCTGATGCAGGGGGTGCGGGTCGATTTGATGGCCTATCTGTTTGGCGATCTGCTGGCGGTCACGCCGCAGGACATTGCGCTGGTGGGCGCGGGGGTTGCGGTAGTGCTGACGCTTATCTTGTGGCAGTGGCGCGCGCTATTGTCCGTGACCATCAGCCCCGAATTGGCCCACGTAGACGGTATCCCCCTGCCCCGCGTCAAGCTGTTGTTGATGCTGGTTACCGCGCTGACCATCGGGCTGGCGATGAAGTTTGTCGGTGCGTTGATTATTACTTCGCTGCTCATCATTCCCGCCGCGGCGGCCCGCCGTTGTGCGCGTAGCCCGGAGCAGATGGCGTTATACGCTACCCTCGCGGGCGCGCTGGCGGTCACCGGCGGATTGGCCTTTTCCGCGCTCTACGATACCCCGGCCGGCCCGTCCGTTGTGCTGTGCGCCTCGGTGCTGTTCCTGCTCAGCCTGAGCGTCAAAGCGCGCGCTTGACCGCCGCGGGCGCAGGACACCCTGTTATGCGCCGCCTGCGGCCACTGCGTCGCGGTGGGAGGCGGCCGCTGATGCTCGGCGCCGGCGGCGTTATGCGTCTTCGCCGCCGTGTCCCTCAAGCCCGAAATGGCGATAGGCGTGGACGGTGGCGATACGCCCGCGGGGTGTTCGCTGTATAAACCCTTGCTGGATCAAAAACGGCTCCAGCACATCTTCGATTGTCTCGCGCTCTTCGCCGATTGCCGCCGCCAGGTTATCCAACCCTACCGGTCCGCCGACAAATTTATCGATGATGGCCAGCAGCAGTTTGCGATCCATGAAGTCGAACCCTTCAGTATCGACATTCAGCATATTCAGCGCGTTCACCGCCACCTCATCGCTGATGTGGCCCGCGGCCCGCACATCGGCAAAGTCACGGACCCGGCGCAGCAGCCGGTTGGCGATACGCGGCGTACCGCGCGCCCGTCGCGCGATTTCCCGCGCGCCGCCTTCGGTAATGTTCAGCGCCAGGCAGGCGGCGCTGCGGCTGACAATATGCTGTAAATCCCCCGTCTGATAAAACTCCAGCCGCTGCACGATACCAAAGCGGTCGCGCAGCGGCGGCGTTAACGAGCCTGCGCGGGTGGTGGCGCCCACCAGGGTAAACGGCGGGAGCTCGATTTTGATTGAGCGCGCGGCCGGCCCTTCGCCTATCATGATATCCAGCTGATAATCCTCCATCGCCGGATAAAGCACTTCCTCGACTACCGGCGAAAGCCGATGGATCTCATCGATAAATAAAACGTCATGGGGCTCAAGGTTGGTCAGCATCGCCGCCAGATCGCCGGCTTTTTCCAGCACCGGGCCCGAGGTGGTGCGCAGATTGACCCCCATCTCGTTGGCGACAATGTTCGCCAGCGTGGTTTTACCCAGCCCGGGCGGCCCCGAGATGAGCAAATGATCGAGCGCGTCGCCGCGCATTTTCGCCGCCTGAATGAAAATCTCCATCTGCTCGCGCACGTGGGGCTGGCCGATATAGTCCGCCAGCGTTTTCGGCCGGATGGCGCGGTCGATTACCTCTTCTTCCGTCACCGTCGCGGCACTCATCAGTCGATCGGCTTCTATCATCCTCTACCTCACAGCGCAGCGCGCAGCGCATCACGGATAAGCATTTCACAATCGGCGCCGGCGCTCGCCACTTTGCTCACCATCCGGCTTGCCTCCTGCGGTTTATACCCCAGCGCCACCAGCGCGGCAACCGCTTCGCTCTCGGGATCGGCCGGATTGATCTGCGCGTCGATGGCGGGTGGGATATCGCCCACGCCCTGAGGGGCGAACAGATCGCCGGACAGCCCTTTGAATCTGTCCTTCATTTCCACCACCAGCCGTTCCGCGGTCTTCTTGCCGACGCCGGGCAATTTCACCAGCGCGTTAATTTCCTGGCGCTCCACGGCGCTGACAAACTGCTGCGCCGACATCCCGGAGAGAATTGCCAGCGCCAGCTTCGGCCCGACGCCGTTTACTTTAATCAGTTCGCGAAACAGCACCCGTTCCTGCTTATGAATAAAACCAAACAGCAACTGGGCGTCCTCACGCACTACGAAATGGGTGAAGATAACCGCCTCCTGACCGGTTTCCGGCAGGGCATAGAAACAGGTCATCGGCAATTGCACCTCATAACCCACCCCATGCGTTTCCAACAGCACCTGCGGCGGCTGCTTTTCCAGAATGATGCCTCTGAGACGTCCGATCACCTCGACCTTCCTTTACGCGTCAGGTTATTGCTTTTGATGGTTATGCTTATAACATAATAAAGGCTGGATGGATATCCAGCCTGAAGGTAAACGCGCCTAACCGGCGGTCAGCTTAGCCTGCCGCGCGCCAAATTAAGCCCGCCGTTGCCCATGCGCAGGGCATTCTGGCTGACGTGGCAATGGGTGATGGCGATAGCTAACGCATCGGCGGCGTCCGCCTGCGGGTTGGCCGATAACGTTAATAGGCTACGCACCATATGCTGTACCTGGCCTTTCTCCGCCGACCCCGTGCCTACCACCGTCTGTTTCACCTGACGGGCGGCATATTCAAACACCGGTAAATCCAGGTTGATCGCCGCCACGATGGCGACGCCGCGCGCCTGGCCCAGCTTTAGCGCCGAGTCGGCGTTTTTGGCCATGAAAACCTGCTCAATCGCCAGACAGTCGGGCTGAAACTGCGTGATAATTTCGCTGACGCCGGCATAGATAAGCTTCAGGCGACCGGGCAGATCGTCCACTTTGGTACGGATACAGCCGCTGCCCAGGTAGCTCAGTTTACGCCCATCCTGGCGCACGATACCGTAGCCGGTAATGCGCGAGCCGGGATCGATACCCAATATCACGGTCATACCGCTGCCGCCTGGCTTGCGCAATACCGCGGGAAACCGGTCATCACAGGGTCGCCGCCACCTCATCGGAAATCTCACCGTTGTGGTAGACTTCCTGCACATCATCGGAGTCTTCCAGCATATCGATAAGGCGCAGTAGTTTGGGCGCGGTCTCAGCGTCCAGATCGGCACGGGTAGACGGGACCAGCGCCACTTCCGAGGCTTCCGGCGTTAGGCCAGCCGCTTCCAGCGCGTCTTTGACTTCACCGAACGCGTCCGGCGTGGTGTACACATCGATCGCGCCGTCATCATAAGTGATAACGTCATCGGCGCCGGCTTCCAGCGCCGCGTCCATGATGGTATCTTCGCTCAGGCCCGGCGCAAACGAAATCACCCCTCTTTTGGTAAACAGATACGCGACGGAGCCATCGGTGCCCAAATTACCGCCGGTCTTGGTGAAGGCGTGGCGCACCTCGGACACGGTGCGGTTGCGGTTATCGCTCAGGCATTCAACCATGACCGCGGTACCGCCTGGACCATAGCCCTCATAAATGATGGTCTCCATCTGGGCGTCGTCATCTCCCCCCACGCCGCGGGCGATGGCGCGATTGAGCGTGTCACGCGTCATGTTATTCGCCAAGGCTTTATCCACCGCCGCGCGCAAGCGAGGGTTGGAGCCGACATCCCCGCCGCCCAATCTGGCGGCGGTGACCAATTCGCGGATAATCTTGGTGAAAATTTTCCCGCGTTTGGCGTCCTGTGCGGCTTTACGATGCTTGGTATTGGCCCACTTACTATGACCTGCCATATCTCTCTCCGAAAAAAGCCTTCTCAGGCCGGATAAATAACAAATTCTTCAATCGCCTGCCGGTTACTCCAGGATTTGGTCAGCGCGGCGGCGTCGGCGGCGGCCATCCAGCGCCAGCTGAGATGCTCGCTTAACGCGGGCGCCTGCTCACAGGGTAGCGTCAAACAGAACCAATATTCTGTATTGTGCGTCACTCCGGGCGCGTAACGGTGGCGAAAATGACTAAAAATCTCAAATTGAATGCAGCGCTGGCAATCGGTGAACGTCACTCCCGCGGCATCAGCATCAAACCCGGTTTCTTCGCGCACTTCTCGCCGCGCCGCCGCCGCCGGACGTTCACCGGCGTCTATACTGCCGGTAACCGACTGCCAAAATGCCGGGTCATCCCGGCGCTGTAACATCAAAACCCGCCCGCTGTCGGCGGCAGAGATGACCACCAGCACCGAAATTGGGCGTTTATAAGCCATTAAGACCGACCGTTTTCCATCGCTTCCTTACCCTTACCGACGACCGCAATCGACAGATCGGCCAACGCCTCGGCATTGCCGAAGCTGGGGGCTTCGGTCATCAGATCCGCCGCCGCGGTGGTTTTCGGAAACGCAATAACATCGCGGATATTGTCGGTGCCGGTCAGCAGCATCACCAGACGATCCAGGCCGAAGGCCAGGCCCGCGTGGGGCGGCGTGCCGTATTTCAGCGCATCGAGCAGGAAACCGAATTTCTCCTGCTGTTCGTGTTCATTGATACCCAGAATGCCGAACACGGTCTGCTGCATGTCGCCGCGGTGGATACGCACCGAGCCGCCGCCGACCTCGTAACCGTTGATCACCATATCGTAGGCGTTGGCCACCGCCGCGGTCGGGCAGGCGGCCAGGGTCTGGGCATCGATCTCCTTCGGCGCGGTGAAGGGATGATGCATTGCGGCCAGGCCGCCGTCTTCGTCTTCCTCAAACATCGGGAAGTCGACCACCCACAGCGGCGCCCAGCGGTCGGTCTCCGTGAGCTGCAGATCCAGGCCGAGCTTGAGGCGCAGCGCGCCCAGCGCATCGGTTACAACGTTTTTGCGATCCGCGCCAAAGAAAAGGATATCGCCATCGGCGGCGCCGGTGCGTGCCAGAATCTGTTCAATCACCTGCGGCCCCAGAAATTTCGCCACCGGGCTTTGCACCCCTTCCGCGCCGGCGTCGCGCTGGTTGACCTTCATCCACGCCAGCCCTTTGGCGCCATAGATTTCAATATATTTGCCGTATTCGTCAATCTGCTTGCGGCTCAACTGCGCGCCACCGGGCACGCGCAGCGCCGCCACGCGCCCCTTGGCGTCGTTGGCGGGCGCGGAAAACACGTTAAACGCCACGTCTTTGACCAGATCCGCCACATCCACCAGCTCCATCGGATTGCGCAAATCGGGTTTGTCGGAACCGAAGCGGCGCATGGCGTCGGCATAGGTCATCTGCGGGAAAACGCCCAGGTCGACGCCGGTAATGTCGCGCCACAAATCGCGCACCAGCCGCTCCATCACCTCGCGCACCTGCGCCGCAGTCATGAATGACGTTTCTACGTCGATCTGGGTGAACTCCGGCTGACGATCGGCGCGCAGGTCTTCATCGCGAAAACATTTCACGATCTGGTAGTAGCGGTCGAAACCCGACATCATTAGCAGCTGTTTAAACAGTTGCGGCGACTGCGGCAAGGCGTAAAACTTGCCTTTATGCACCCGGCTGGGCACCAGGTAATCGCGCGCGCCTTCCGGCGTCGCTTTGGTCAACATCGGCGTTTCGATATCGAGAAACCCTTCGGCATCCATGAAACGGCGCACGAAGCTGGAGATACGCGCCCGCGTTTTGAGGCGCTGCGCCATGACGGGACGACGTAAATCGAGGTAGCGGAATTTCAGGCGCTGCTCTTCGGTATTATTCTGATTGGCGTCGAGCGGCAGCGGCTCCGAGCGGTTGATAATGGTCAGTTGGGTGGCCAGGACTTCTACGGCGCCGGTGGCCATATCGCTATTGACCTGACTGTCCGGGCGGGCGCGCACGATACCGGTCAGTTGCAGACAGAATTCATTGCGCAGCTCGGCGGCGCGGGCGAAGGCGTCCTGACGATCGGGATCAAAAAACACCTGCACTAGGCCTTCCCGGTCACGCATGTCGATGAAAATCAGACCGCCAAGATCGCGACGGCGGTTGACCCAACCGCATAACGTCACTTCCTGGCCAACATGTGACAGGTTCAGCTGTCCGCAATATACAGTACGCATTAGGATATCCTTAAAATTCAGCCCGTCAGCGGGTGCCGGAATGGGACAAAACGAGCTGTTATTCATTAATGGCTGCGCCCGGCGTGGGCGAACCGGCGCCGAGTCTTTGCCCGGCATCACCGGCCGGCGGGTGCGCGCTGCACGGGCCGGCGTTTGAAAGGCGGTCATTATAAAGGAATTTCAGGCACAGCATAAGCCCGTCTGCGCTGCCAACGCCCCCGTCGCTGAAATTAGCGATTCTCCTCATAAATATTAACAAAATTCACCGCGCCAACGCTGTCACATCCCGCATGGAGTAACATACTCTTGGTTGACCGGCCCGGCCCACGCGCGGGTGTCGGGCAATATTGACTCACGGAGATCTCATGCTTAAGCTCAGTCCTTCTCGTACCGCCTTGGTGCTCATCGATTTACAAGAAGGGATTTTACCCTTCGCCGGCGGCCCGCACAGCGCCGCGGACGTCGTCAAACGCGCGGCCGTGCTGGCGCAGGGTTTTCGCGACGCGCACGCGCCGGTATTTCTGGTCCGCGTGGGCTGGTCGGCCGATTTCGCCGACGCATTGAAACAGCCGGTGGATAGCGCCAGCGGCGGCCCGCTGCCGGCCAACTGGTGGGACATTCCCGCGGCCCTACAGGCGCAAGACAGCGACATTCGGGTCATAAAGCGTCAGTGGGGCGCCTTCTACGGCACCGATTTGGAAATGCAGCTGCGCCGGCGCGGTATTCAAACCATTGTCTTGGGCGGCATTTCCACTAATATTGGCGTGGAGTCTACCGCGCGGAATGCCTGGGAGCTAGGTTTCGAGCTGGTGCTGGTGGAAGATATTTGCAGCGCCCACGATGAGGCCCAGCATAACGGCAGCTTCCAGCATATCTTCCCGCGCCTGGGCCGCGTGCGCCGCAGTGCGGAAGTGCTTGACGCCCTGGCCGGTTAGCGCCCGCGGCGGGCGGGAAATCCGCCTCGGGCATCGGCGTCACGCGGCCGCCCCTTCTTTCTGGAGACGCTATGCTCTATATCGGCTTGCCCCAGTGGCAGCACAGCGGCTGGGGCCGCTACGGGCTGCGTACGCTGGCGGATTACGCCCGCCACTTCAACTGCGTGGAGGGCAATACCACGCTGTACGCGCTGCCCGATGCCGGGCGAGTGCGCGAGTGGCGCGCTATGACGCCGGAGACGTTTCGCTTTTGCTTTAAGTTTCCGGCCACCATCAGCCACCAGGGCGGGCTGCGCCACTTCCAGTCGCCGCTGGCGGCGTTTTTCGCCACTCTCGCGCCGCTGGCGGATCGTATCGGGCAATATTGGCTTCAACTGCCGGCGGCGTTTGGCCCGGCCGATCTGGACCGATTGTGGGCCTTTCTTGACGCGCTGCCGGCGGATTTCCATTACGGCGTGGAGGTGCGCCATCCGGCGTTCTTTACTAAACAAGACGAAGAGCGCGCGCTAAACCGCGGCCTGCAGCAGCGGGGCGTCAACCGGGTGATCCTCGATAGCCGACCGGTCCATGCGGCGCGCCCCACGTCCCCAGCGCTGCGCGCCGCCAAGCAACAAAAACCCAAGCTGCCGGTGCATGCGGTGGTAACCGCCGGGCGGCCGCTGGTGCGCTTTATCGGTGCCGACGATCCCGACGATAACGTCGCGCTGTTCCAGCCGTGGCTGGCCCGTCTGCCGCAATGGCAACAGCGGGGAACGCCGTTTTTGTTTATCCACACGCCGGATATTGCCTTCGCGCCGCCGCTGGTCCAGCATTTGTGGCCGAAATTGGCAGCACAAATCCCCGCCATGGGCCCAACGCCGCATTGGCCCCAGCAGGAAACGCTTTTCTGAGCGGTCAAAACCGCGTGAACCACTCGCTTTTTTTTGCGACACCGCCGGTGACACAGGCTATTATTTTGCACGCGAAATATGGGGTGAACGAGGGAGTAACGTTAGGATGGTAAGCGCGCTTTATGTCGTGCTGGGCGCATTGTTGCTGATAAAGTTATCGCTGGATGTCGTCAGGCTCAGGACCCAATACCGCGTGGCCACGGGTGACGGCGGTTTTTATGAATTACAGACCGCTATCCGGGTGCACGGCAACGCGGTGGAATATATTCCCATCGGCCTGATTTTACTGGTGTTGCTGGAAATGAACGGGACCCCCAACTGGACGTTGCACATCTGCGGGCTGCTGCTGATGGCCGGGCGGCTAATGCACTATTACGGTCTGCGCACGCGGGAATACCGCTGGCGGCGAGCCGGCATGAGCGCCACTTATTGCGCGTTGATGCTGATGGTGCTGCTTAATCTCTGGTTCATGCCTTGGGATGTGGTGCTCAGTTGGCAGTAAGAACGGCACGCGGCGGCGCGCGGGATACATGCTTTATCGCCGCTTTCTGATAGAATAGATGTTTTGCATAACGACGCCTTTTGCCATGACCCATCGTGATGACCTTTTCTCGGCGCCCATAGCCAGCCTGGGCGACTGGACTTTCGACGATCGCGTCGCCGAAGTCTTTCCTGATATGATCCAGCGTTCCGTCCCCGGCTATTCCAATATTATCTCGATGATCGGAATGTTGGCCGGCCGCTTTGCCCGCGCGGGAACGCAGATTTACGATCTCGGCTGCGCCCTCGGCGCCGCGACGCTCGCAATGCGCCGCGCCATCAACCACACCGATTGCCGCATTATCGCGGTGGACAACTCGCCGGCGATGATAGCCCGCTGTCGGCGCCATATCGAAGCGTTCCGCGCAAAGACGCCAACGGAGATCGTCGAAGGGGATATACGCACCGTCCCTATCGAAAACGCCTCGCTGGTGGTGCTCAATTTCACCTTGCAATTTCTCGAACCCGAGCAGCGCCAGACATTGCTGAATCGCATTTATCAGGGGCTTAATCCCGGCGGTGCCGTGGTGCTATCGGAAAAATTCAGTTTTCAGGATCGGCGCATCGGCGGGCTATTGTTCGATATGCATCACGATTTCAAACGGGCCAATGGCTATAGCGAACTGGAGATCAGCCAGAAACGCAGCATGCTGGAAAATGTGATGCTCACCGACACGGTGGAAGTGCATAAACAGC
The DNA here is from genome assembly GCF_000517425.1 of Sodalis praecaptivus. Classification (NCBI taxonomy): domain Bacteria; kingdom Pseudomonadati; phylum Pseudomonadota; class Gammaproteobacteria; order Enterobacterales; family Bruguierivoracaceae; genus Sodalis; species Sodalis praecaptivus. The sequence goes on along the minus strand of NZ_CP006569.1, from coordinate 1,914,496 downwards.
GTCTGGCCGAGGCGGGTTTCGGTCATGCCGAGGTCTGGTTCCAATGCTTCAATTTCGGCTCATTGATTGCCATTAAACCGGAGAGCGGGCAGTGAGTCAGTTTGCCGATTTTTATCAGCTTATCGCCAAGAGTCCATTGAGCCACTGGCTCAATACCCTGCCCGCACAACTGAGCGAGTGGGAGCACACTTCGTTGCACGGCAAGTTTACCCAGTGGTTTAACGCGGTGGAAAAACTGCCTACGCTGACCCCCGCGCGTCTGGATCTGCTGCACGGCGTAAGCGCGGACAGCCATCCGCCGTTGCCCATCGGCCAGCAGGCGGGGATCGAATCCCTGCTGCGCCAGCTGATGCCGTGGCGTAAAGGCCCCTTTTCGCTTCATGGCGTCACTATCGACACCGAATGGCGCTCTGACTGGAAATGGGAACGCGTGGTGCCGCATATCGCGCCGCTGGCCGGCCGGCTTATCTTGGATGTGGGCTGCGGCAGCGGTTACCATCTGTGGCGGATGGTGGGCGCCGGCGCGCAGCTGGCGGTCGGCATCGATCCGATGCAGCTGTTTTATTGCCAATTTACCGCGGTGCGCAAGCTGCTCGGCGGTGATTTACGGGCGCATCTGCTGCCGTTGGGCATTGAGCAGTTACCGGAATTGGCCGCATTTGACACCGTGTTTTCCATGGGGGTGCTGTATCATCGTCGCTCGCCGCTCGATCATCTGTTGCAGTTGAAGAATCAATTGGTCAGCGGCGGTGAACTGGTGTTGGAAACCCTGGTCATCGAAGGCGACCAGAACCAGGTGCTGGTCCCCGGGGAGCGTTACGCCCAAATGCGCAATGTCTACTTCATTCCCTCCCCCGCCGCCCTGATCGGCTGGCTGGAAAAATGCGGGTTTGTCAATGTGCGTCAGGTGGATATGTCGGTGACCAACACTGATGAACAGCGGCGCACGACGTGGATGACCAGCGAATCTCTGGCGGATTTCCTGCACCCCGACGACCCGCGATTGACCATCGAGGGCCACCCCGCTCCGCTGCGGGCGGTTATCGTGGCGGAGAAACCCTGACGGCAAACGGGGCGTGGGGCCTAAGCGCCCCTTCGACGCCTATTTGCGCCCTCCCGCCGCGACTCTGCGCCCCATCATCGATAACGGCAGGCGCGCTGACGCGTCCGGTGGCCGGCGCCGGGGCTAAAGGTGTGAGGGCCAGTCGTCATAGCGTCGGGCCAGGAGTGCCGCTAACAGCGTCTAACGCGAGATAAAAAGAAGCCCCAACAAGAGGTTGGGGCTTGGTACTTGCAAGCATCACGTGGGTTTAAGCGTGTGCGCGGCAAAATCGGTTATCACGCCGGACGCGTCGCAACGGGCAACACGGTCAGCGCATGTTTCATATTAGCTACCATTTCACCGTCTACCCGATAACGGCTGAACTCGTCCGCTTCACTGTCGGCGCTCATGCTGACGCCCGCTTTCCGGTAGCGCATGCCGGAGGGGACAAATTGACCGGCGGAGCTGTGCAGCTCTTGGATCCCGCTTTGCACGAACTTATGCAGGTTAGTCAATCTTACTCCCGCTCCCGCCATAATGATTGGACCACGACTCAGCTCGGTCAGTTCCCTCAATAACGCCAAACCTGTTTCCGCGCTTTGCTGTTGACCGGAACTTAGGATGCGCGCCACCCCTAAATCGGTTAATTGCCGCAGCGCCTGATAAGGATTGAGGCACATATCGAAGGCGCGGTGAAAAGTGACCGCCATGGTGCCGGCAAGGTGCATAATGCGCCGCATACGCGCCAGGTCAACGTGCCCATCCGCATCAAGCAGGCCAATCACCAGCCCCGGAAAGCCCATATCACGGACCTGTGCGACATCATTAAGCATCACCTCAAACTCGGCAGCGCTGTAGCAAAAATCACCGCCGCGCGGGCGAATGATGGGATGAACCGGCAACGCAACGCGGTCGCGTACCGCCTGTAGCGTTCCAAAACCGGGCGTCAATCCCCCTTCTTTTGGGGCACAACAAAGCTCAATCCGGTCCGCGCCCGCTTGCTCGGCCGTTATGGCGCACTCCGCGCTATAGCAGCAAACTTCCAGTTTTGGCATGGTATACTACTCCTTTCTTGACGGCCCTGAATTACTGGCATAGCACACTATGCCATTAAACGGCGGCGTTATTGTTTTTAATTGTGCAGGGAAAAGACTATGGCATTCAACTTCGATGAATGTATCGACCGGCGTCACAGCGATAGTTATAAATGGCAAAAGTACGCCGGACGGGATGTCATTCCACTCTGGGTGGCCGATACCGATTTTCGCTCCCCTCCCTGTATTATCGAGGCGTTGCGCGCCCGTGTCGAACACGGCGTGTTTGGCTACGGCTCGTCGCCGACGGATCTGACCGAGATTTTCATCCAGCGGATGCGCGAACGCTATCAATGGGAGGTCAAGGCGGAATGGCTCGTTTTTCTGCCGGGGCTGGTAAGCGGCCTGCATCTGGCGGTCCGCGCGCTGACCGCGGCAAACGAGGCGGTAGTGATACCCAATCCCATCTATCCGCCGTTCCGCGCGGCCGCCCGCAGCGCGGGCCGTGAACAGCGGCTGGCGCCAATGCGGCGCGATGCCGATCGCTGGTGCGTGGATTTCGCCGGCACCGATCCCGCACTGACCGGCAACGAACGCCTGTTGATGCTGTGCAATCCCCACAACCCCGGCGGAAGTGCCTATCGTCGCGAAGAGCTTTTGCAGCACCTGGCCTTTGCCCGTGAGCACGATCTGCTGGTGTGCTCGGATGAAATTCATTGCGACTTATTACTGACCCCCGGCTTGCGGCATATCCCCTTCGCGTCCCTGGACGAGGACGCGGCACAGCGCAGCATTACTCTCATGTCGCCGTCGAAAAGCTTCAATATCGCCGGACTCGGGGCGTCGGTGGCGGTCATACCCAATGCGCGCCTGCGCATGAAATTCGCCGCGCAGCGCGCGGGCTTGGTGCCGGCCGTGGATGTGCTGGCCTTGTGCGCCGCAAACGCCGCCTGGCGCGGCGGCCAGGATTGGCTTGCGGCGCAGATTGACTATCTGCGCGGCAATCGCGACCGGCTCAAGGCCCGCCTGCGGGACATGCCCGGTCTAACGCTGGCAGGCCCCGAGGCGACCTATTTGGCCTGGATTGACGCCAGCGGCCTGGGCGTCGCCGATCCACACGCCTTTTTTGAACAGGCGGGCGTCGGTCTCTCCGCCGGCGCCGATTTCGGCGACCGCCGCTTTGTCCGGCTCAATTTCGGCTGCACCCGGGGGGTGCTGGATGCCGCCCTGGCGAGGATGGCGCAGGCCATCGACAGAGCCAATCCCCATAGCGGGTCGCTGACCTAATAACGTCAACGGCGCGCGGCGGTAACGATATCGCTTAGACGATGAGGGTGGAATTTCACGGTGACGCGGCCATCGCTGATGGCAAGCGTAGGATTGGCTAGCGTCTCCTCCTGAGCATGGGGCTGGCTTTGTTTGATGCGCAAATCGGGCGAGGCCAATGCTCCCTCCGAGAGCAGCGCCAGCGCCCGCGGGTAAAACGTATCCGTTTCACCCGGCAGCACCATTTCAATATGTTCCCATCCTTCATGGGGATATCGCCGTTCGCCGGGCCAGGGCAGCTCAATACAATGGATGGCTTGTCCTTTTAACACCAGCGGCGTCGTCAGTTCAAACAACACAATGTTACGACCGTTAATTTTCGTTTCATTCAAAACGCGGCCGCATTGGGAGAAACCCTGATACCAGCGTTGCGCCGTCACGGTTTGATGACAGCGCACGGCAATATGATCGATAAGAAAAGCTTCTGGCAAAATACCTAATCTATTCGTTAAAGCGTATAGCTCAGCGTCAAAACGCACTAAATCGATTTTTAAATCCAATAATTGTGGAACGTCGGTCCAATTCATTTTTCTTTATCCTTATTTATCTTTGTTGCCCTCGCATTGCGCCCCGCCCAGCCCGGCGCACCGCGCCGCAGGCCGCTTCGCCCCTCCCGTTGGGCGGTAGGCGAGCGCGCAATAGAGTATTAAGATTAATCTGTTAATTTGCAAGAGGGCATTTAATGGCAAATATTTATCATACTTAATGGAAAGGGTAATGTTCGCCCTATTTCCTAACATTACACTTACAAACATCAGCTTTATCTCATATTTCAAAGTGATTAGAGGCGTAAAAGGTAGGTATATTCTTAAAGCGCGTCGAGCGGATTGTGCGCCCAGGTTATTTCAGCTATTTTAGACACCTAAATAATCGAAGGTATATAAAATGCTATTATTAACTTTATGCCTGTTGCTGGTTATTGTCGCTGTCTATTCCATAATCCAGCATTTACGCAGCAAGAATCGTAATCAGCTCGGCATTTCCCGCAAAGAACGCCGCCGCTATCGTTAATGCCCCCTCATCCCGCTTCCCGCTTCGCGGCGGGCAGCCTCCCTGCTTTCCTTTCCGCGCCCGTTAAATCCGTCTTACCCACTCTACTGACTCCCGCCGCCGATTATGGTATAAGCATGGTTTATTTTTCGGATCTGACCACCGTGGCCGCCCGGTTATGGTGGCGTAGTCAGGTTGCCAGGGAATGTCAGCGCTCTGCCTGCCTCCCGCCCATGCAATAAAGGTATTCCGGTGAACATCCACACACTTCTCTCTGAAAAAATCCAGCAGGCGCTGGTTGCCGCAGGCGCGAGCGCTGACTGCGAAGCGCAGGTGCGGCAGTCTGCCAAGGCCCAATTCGGCGATTACCAGGCCAATGGCGTTATGGCGATCGCCAAACGACTCGGTCTGCCGCCCCGCGCGCTGGCGGAAAAAGTCGTCGGCTTGCTTGATTTGAACGGCATCGCGCGCAAAGTCGACATCGCCGGTCCCGGTTTTATCAATATTTTTCTCGACCCGCGCTGGCTGGAGAATCAGCTTGTCGAGGCGCTTTCTTCGCCACGTCTAGGGGTTGCAAGCGTCGCGCCGCAAACCATCGTGGTGGATTATTCCGCCCCCAATGTCGCTAAAGAAATGCATGTCGGCCATGTACGCTCGACCATCATTGGCGACGCCTCGGTGCGCACGCTGACGTTTTTGGGCCATAACGTTATCCGGGCCAACCACGTCGGGGATTGGGGAACACAGTTCGGCATGCTGATTGCCTACCTGGAAAAAGTGCAGGACGGCGGTGAAGCGGAAATGCAGCTCTCCAGTTTGGAAAGTTTTTATCGCGCCGCCAAACAGCACTATGATGAGGATCCGGCTTTCGCCGAGCGCGCGCGCGGCTATGTGGTGAAGCTCCAGGGCGGCGATGAGTATTGTCGGCGGATGTGGCGCAAACTGGTGGATGTCACCATGGCGCAGAATCAGAAAACCTATGACCGGCTCAACGTGACGCTCAAGCGCGAAGACGTCATGGGCGAAAGCCTGTATAACGCCATGCTCCCCGGGATCGTGGCGGATTTGCAGGCCAAAGGGCTGGCGGTGGAGAGCGAAGGCGCCATCGTGGTGTTCCTTGAGGAATTCAAAAATAAAGAAGGCGAGCCTATGGGGGTGATCATCCAGAAAAAGGATGGCGCTTACCTCTATACCACCACCGATATCGCCTGCGCCAAATACCGCTATGAAACGCTGAAAGCCGATCGCATCATTTACTATATCGATTCACGTCAGCATCAGCATTTAATGCAGGCCTGGACCATCGTGCGCAAGGCCGGCTACGTACCTGAATCGGTACCGCTTGAACATCACATGTTCGGCATGATGTTGGGCAAGGACGGCAAGCCGTTTAAAACCCGGGCCGGCGGAACCATAAAACTCACCGACCTGCTGGACGAAGCGCTGGAACGCGCGCGCCGCCTGATTGCCGATAAAAATCCCACCATGGACGACGCCGAGCTGGAAAGGTTGGCGCAGGTGGTGGGTATTGGGGCGGTGAAGTATGCGGATTTGTCGAAAAGCCGCACCACCGATTACGTTTTCGACTGGGACAATATGCTAAGTTTCGAGGGCAATACCGCGCCCTACATGCAATACGCTTACACCCGCGTCGCCTCAATATTCAAACGCAGCGGCCAGAATGAGCAGCAGCTCAGCGGCGCTATTCGGCTGGCGGTGGAGCAGGAAACTCAGCTGGCGGTTCGTTTGCTGCAGCTGGAGGAGGCCATTGTGACGGTAGCGCGCGACGGCACGCCCCACGTATTGTGCGCCTATCTTTATGATTTGGCGGTGCTGTTTTCCGCCTTCTACGAACACTGTCCGATCCTGACTGCCGAGAACGAAGCGTTACGCCAAAGCCGTCTGCAGCTGGCGCTGCTCACCGCGCGCACCTTGAAACAAGGACTGGATCTGCTGGGTATCGAAACGGTCGAGCGGATGTAGCCGGGGCTTAGCCTTGGATGGCGCCACCCTTGGTCGCCGCGATCGTTGATTAAGCCGGCCCGCCTAGCGCGGGCCGGCTTTTTTTCGCGGGAAAGGGTTTAGTGAACCTGCACCGAGCGCGCAAAGTGGCGCGGACGGAACCCCACCAACCACAGCGTGGCGAAATAAACAATAGCCCCTGCCGCCACCACGCCCATCAGGCGCAACAGCCGCCAGAACATGGCGCCCTGCGCCCAGTCCGGCATCACCGACAGCAGCCCGACCAGCGCCGCCGCCATGATAATCACCGCCAGTATCAGACGGCAGAAAAAGCCGAGCCAGCCCGGCTGCGGCTGAAACAGGTTTTGCCGGCGCAGCTGCCAATACAAGAGCCCGGCGTTGAGACAGGCAGCCAGGCCAATGGACAGCGACAAACCGGCGTGTTTCAGCGGGCCGATAAAGGTCAAGTTCATCACTTGGGTCATGACCAGCGTAATCATCGCCACGCGCACCGGCGTTTTGATGTCCTGACGGGAGTAAAATCCCGGGGCCAATACTTTCACCAAAATCAGGCCGACCAGGCCCACCGAGTAGGCTATCAGCGCGCGCTGGGTCATCAAGGCGTCAAAGGCGGAAAACTTGCCGTACTGGAACAGCGCCACCGTTAGCGGGTGCGCCAGAATGCCGAGCGCCACCGCGCTGGGCAGCGCCAGCATGAAGCATAAGCGTAATCCCCAATCCAGCAGACGGGAATATTCATCGTGATTGCCACGGGTAAAGCTGCGCGACAGCGAGGGCAGCAGAATAGTCCCCAACGCCACGCCCAGCACTCCGGAAGGGAACTCCATCAGGCGGTCAGCGTAATACATCCAGGAGACGGAACCCGACACCAGAAAGGAGGCAAATATGGTATTGATAATCAGCGAGATTTGGCTGACTGACACGCCGAGAATGGCCGGCCCCATTTGCCGCAGCACGCGCCATACGCCGGCGTCGCGAAACTGCACTCTGGGCAGCACCAGCATGCCGATTTTTTTCAGGTGCGGCAGCTGATAGCCTAACTGGAGGACGCCGCCGGCCACCACCGCCCAGGCCAGCGCCATCACCGGCGGATGAAACAGCGGCGCCGCCAGCAGCGCGAAACCGATCATGCTGACGTTAAGCAACGTTGGCGCGAACGCCGGCACCGAAAACCGGTTCCAGGTATTCAGTACCGCGCCCACCAGCGAGGTGAGGGAAATTAACAAAATATAGGGAAAGGTGACACGTAACAGCGCGGTCGTCAGGGCGAATTTTTCCGGCGTATCGGTAAACCCCGGCGCGGTGATCATAATGACCCAAGGCGCGGCCAGCATACCGGCGACGGTGACCAGCGCCAGCACCAGCGTAAGCAGGCCGGCGATATAGGCGACAAACACGCGCGTTGCCGCCTCCCCCTGCTGGCTCTTATATTCCGCCAAAATGGGCACAAACGCCTGGGAGAAAGCGCCTTCGGCGAAGATACGCCGCAGCAGATTGGGTATTTTGAAGGCGACAAAAAAGGCGTCGCTCGCCATACCGGCGCCAAACACCCGCGCCACGATAGCATCGCGAATAAACCCCAATACGCGGGAGAAAAGTGTCATGGAGCTGACCGCTGCCAGCGATTTCAATAAATTCATGGTGGTGTTTTTCTGTTCCGCCCGGACGCCGTCAACCTAAGCTTGGCGCGCCGCCCGGCTAATCCTGAGCCGTTAAGGTGCGCCTAGTCTACCCTGCCCGGAGAAAATCGCTACTCTCCGTTAGCGGCGTCGCGATAACGGCCGGTGGCGCCGCCCGTCGGGGAACAGCCCGGCCCTACGCTGCGAGCGTTGTGGCGTGCGGACATCAAACCTCACGCTCCGCGAGCAGTCGCTCAATCCAGCGCTGCGCGCTGATGCTCTCCTCGCCATCGAGACACGTCGGGGTCTGGTTCGCCGCGCAGTCAATAAAGTGCTCTACCGCGCCGGTGAACCCGCGCTGGGTTAAAATCGTCTGCCAGGCGGGGACCGGCAATTCCCCTAGCGTTCCCGCGCGTTCCCACTGATAACGGCTCATCTCCTCTACCCGATAGAGCGCGCCGCGGGTCACGGCGGTGACGGTTTCCCGCTGGCTGCCCGCCTGGCGGTGCATAGCGGTGGTGACCAGACCCTCGCCGCAGCGAAACGCGTGCTCGGCGTACAACAGCTGACCCGTACCATTGTCCCGTACCACTCCTCCGGTCAACGCCGGCGTCCCGCCCGCCAACCATAAGGCGGTGTCCACGACGTGCAGATAATCATCTAAAAGCGTAAAACGCACGTTCTGCGGCCCAACGCTGTCGCTACGATGCTTATCCATGCGCAGCGAAGCAACGTGCTGCATGTCCTGTTTGAGACGCCGGTATAGCGGCGCGAAGCGGCGGTTGAAACCGACCATCAGTATCCGCTGCTGCCGGGCGGCCAGCGCCAACAGCGCTTCCGCCTGCTCGAGGGTGGCCGCCAGCGGCTTATCCACATACACATGCCGACCGCGCTTGAGCAAATCGCTCACCACAGCGAAATGACTTTCGGTGCTGCTATGGACAAACAGGGCGTCGCACTGCTCTGCGAGTTCATCTATCCGGGCAAAACAGGGAATACGATAACTGTCGCAAAGCGCCCGCGCCCGCGACTGATTGGGTGAGAAGGCGCCCACTAAATGCCAGTGTGCGGCGGAGCCGAGCAGCGGCAGATACACTTTTTGCGCAATGCCGCCCAAGCCAATAATGCCAATCCGTAATGTCATAGTGCTCCCCCGAAACATTAGCGACCGGGCGTCCATTCACTGTAGGTCAATGCCATCAGAACATGGTCTCGCCACTGGCCATCGATCAATAAATACTCTTTCGCGTAACCTTCGCGCATAAATCCAAGCCGCGCCAGTAAACTGCCGCTGCGATGATTGTGAGGCATATAATTTGCCATTATTCGATGCATATGCTGCTGCCGCTGCATATAGCGCACGGCCGCCTGCAGCGCTTCAAACATCAGCCCCTGCCCTTGCCACATTTCTCCGAGCGAATAGCCGAGAAAACAGGCATGGAACGAGCCACGCAGCACATTGCTGAAATTGGCGACTCCGCGAATTTCCGTTTCCAGCGGATCGAGCAGGACAAAATAATAGGCGCTGCCCTGTCGATGCATTTCGTTAATCATTCCCAGACGCGCCTGCCAGCCTGAGGGATAACAGTGACTCTCGTCGCGTATCGGCTCCCAGGGTTTGAGATAATCCCGATTAGCCGCATAGTACTCCGCCAGACGGTAATCGTCCCGTTCATTGGCCAGACGTACCACCAGCCGATCGGTGACCAGCCGCACCTTTGGCGATGCTGAGCGATAGCCGAACATCTTTCCTCCGCCCTCCCGTTTTGCCTACCTGAACCGACGCGGTTGTCAACGCAGCGGTACCCTATCCGCTGGTCTGTTTCACCTAAGCCTCATGCCGCGTTTTATGCTGACCGGGGCGCTGCGCCACTTATAAACAATAATATAATCGTGTTAATAAAGTATATGCTTTGCTAATTCCGCGCTATTAAAAAATATCATCCCTAAGCACACTATCGCTAATCAAATATTCCGTTCAGAATAGGCTGTCCTCTTCGTCTTTATTGCAATTTAGGGTGGAGCATGTCGTCGGTCTCGCAAGCTAGGAGCTTGGGTAAATATTTTCTGTTAATGGATAATATGCTGGTGGTGATGGGCTTTTATGTCGTCTTCCCGCTCATTTCCATACGGTTTGTCGATCAACTCGGCTGGGCCGCGCTGCTGGTGGGTATCGCCCTCGGCCTGCGGCAGTTTATCCAGCAGGGGCTGGGTATTTTTGGCGGCGCCTTTGCCGACAGACTGGGGGCGAAGCCGATGATCGTCGCCGGGATGCTGATGCGCGCCCTGGGGTTCGTATTAATGGGCATTGCCGACGAGCCCTGGCTGCTTTGGCTCTCCTGTGCGCTCTCCGCCTTGGGGGGCACCCTATTTGATCCGCCCCGCACGGCGCTGGTGATTAAATTGACGCGCCCTTGGGAACGAGGGCGCTTCTATTCGCTGTTAATGATGCAAGACAGCGCCTGCGCCGTAATCGGTGCGCTGCTCGGCAGTTGGCTGCTGCGCTATGATTTCAAATTGGTGTGCCTGGCCGGCGCAGTACTGTTCGTATTCGCCGCCATCTTTAACGCCTGGCTGCTGCCGGGGTACCGTATCTCCACCGTACGCGCGCCGATGCTGGAAGGCATGCGCCGGGTGCTGCGCGACCAGCGCTTCGTGACCTACGTGTTAACCTTGACCGGCTACTACATGCTTTCGGTACAGGTGATGCTAATGCTGCCGATCCGCGTCAACGAGGTGGCGGGCCAGCCCGCGGCGGTGAAATGGATGTATGCTATCGAAGCGGCCCTGTCGCTGTCGTTGCTCTACCCCATTGCCCGCTGGAGCGAAAAGCGCTTCAGGTTGGAAACCCGACTAATGGCGGGGCTGACCGTCATGCTGCTGAGTTTGTTCCCTATCGGCCTGATCCAGGATCTGCGCGCGCTGTTCATGTTAATCGGGCTGTTTTACATCGGTTCTATCATTGCCGAACCCGCGCGGGAAACGTTGGGCGCGTCGCTGGCGGACAACCGCGCCCGCGGCAGCTATATGGGATTTAGCCGCCTGGGCCTGGCGCTGGGCGGCGCCATCGGCTATAGCGGCGGCGGCTGGCTGTATGATGTCGGCAACCGTCTGGAGATTCCGCAGCTTCCCTGGTTCATGTTGGGGCTGATAGGTTTTATTACCCTGCTGGGGTTGTACCGGCAATTTCAGCAGCGTCCCATTGAGCCCGCGATGCTCAACGGTCGGGGTGAAGGCTCCTGACGGCGTGCACGCCAGGGTGGCGGCTTTCCCCCTTTGCCGGCGCTGCGGTTGATCCCGGGCGTAAAGTTACCCATACTTTATTCCTTATGTACCTTATTGGCGCAGTAGGCGCCAATACCCCACGGGAGGATGCCGACATCATGAAATTATACATTTACGAGCACTGCCCCTTTTGCGTCAAAGCCCGCATGATCTTTGGTCTTAAAAATATTCCCATCGCGTTGCACGTGCTGGCGAATGACGATGAAACCACCCCCATCGCCATGGTGGGGCAGAAAATGGTGCCGATCTTGCAAAAAGATGACGGCAGCTACATGCCGGAAAGCATGGACATCGTCCATTATATTGACAACCTTGACCGGCGCCCGCTGTTGACTGGCCCGACACAGCCCGCCATCGGCAAATGGCTAAAGGACATTAGCGACACCGCGCAGCGCCTGCTGCTGCCGCGCTTTGTGCGCGCGAGCCTGGAAGAGTTCGCCACCGAGCAGGCCCGCCGGTATTTTATCAATAAAAAACAGGCTAGCCTGGGGGATTTCGAGCAATTGCTGGATCACACGCCGGGCTTGGTGAAAAAAATCAGCCAGCAGCTGCGCGATCTGGATCCGTTAATTAAGCAGCCCAATGCCTGCAACGGCGAACTGTCCGAAGACGATATTCACCTGTTTCCCTGGCTGCGCTCGTTAACCCTCGTTGCCGGCATCGACTGGCCCACCCGCGTTGCCGATTATCGCGATAATATGGCCAAACAGACGCAGGTGAATCTCCTGTCCAGTATGGCGCAATAAGCCGCGCCGGAGATGCGCCGCGCGGGGCGTATCCCCTGCCCGCTCCCGAGGCAGTTATGTTATGCTGTTCGCCCCTCGCCGTGAGGGGTGAACAATCTATGGGGAAGGAATGAAACGAGGTAAACGCTTCGCGCTGGCGGTGGTGTTTGGCGGCCTGCTGCTGAGCGGCTGTAATCGGTTGACGCATTACAGCCTCAGCGAACAAAAAGTGAATGACTATCTGCAGCAGCACAATGATTTCCATAAATCCATCGGTATCCCGGGCCTGATCTCGGCCGATATCGTTCTACAGGATTTGCACAGCCAGATTGGTAGGGAAGAGCCGGGTAAGGTGACGTTAGCCGGCAATGCCCGCTTTAACGTTGTTTCCCTGCTGGGTTCACAACAGGCTGACGTCAGGCTGACGCTGAAAGCGCAGCCCTACTACGACCCCGAGCAGGGCGCCATTTATCTCAAAGATATGCAGCTGGTCAATTATCAGGTCAACCCGGAAAAACTGACCGGCACGCTGCGCACGCTGGAGCCTTATCTTCAGCAATCGTTAAGGAGCTGGTTCGATGCCCAGCCGGCTTACCGTCTGGACGCCAACCGCAGCAAAAGCGAGGCGCTGGCGAAGAAACTGGCGAAAGGGATCGAGGTCAAACCGGGTGAACTGGTGATTCCTTTTACCCGCTAAACCCCGCCGCGGCAAACCTGCCACGCGTGACGCCCCGCGTCGGATCTGGTTATTTCGTAACCTCGTGAAGAGCGTAAGCAGCTGAGGCGGAGCGGGCAGTTGGTCAACATAACGCGGCGTTCCCCCCGGTAAAGTCGCTGCGGCGTGGGAATCGGGCGGGGGCGATAGCACCGGCAAGGCGCGGGGCATTGCCCCATCCTCCCTTAGCGGTGCAGACGGCGACACACCGTCAAGGCGTGAGCGCCGGCCTATCGCCCGGGGGGCGATGTCTTTATTGCCGAACCAACGGTAATCGAGCGCGGGTGAGGCGGTTGAATAGCGGGAGCTTCTTCGATGCCGCCGCGCTAATCAACTTATCAAGGCGTACGCCATGGCAGAATATGGCGCCAGCGATTGCCCTAACGCGCGCCTCCCCCCGGCGTGTTACCCTTCCTGCTCTACGTCGCAACCCAGCTCGTCACGTAATTCAGGCAGCGCTTCACGACAGAGAATTGCCAGCGCACGATAAAAGCCGGTGCCGGCATTTGCCTCCACTTTACCGAGAAAACGTTCGCTCCAGGTCAAAAGAAAACCGTCAAACAGCTGCCGTTGTGCTTCGGTTTCATCCTGCTGCGCCTGATCTTCAAGCCAGGAGCCGGCCAGCAATAGCGCGCCAAAGTGGTCGGTGGGTTTCTCACCGCAGGGCATACCGCGGGCGAGCAAAAAGGCGCGAATGTCCTGTTCGTCGGCGTCCAACCAGGCGGATCGGTAGGGGGAAACTTTAGGCGTCTCGCCACAAAACAGCGCTTGAAAGTCTTGCTGCAACGTCTCGGGCACGCACTCTTGTTGCATCCGCGTAAGCAGCGCGTCTTGTTTCAGCGGCCAATGCTCGGCGAGCTTATTCTGCGCGATAAGCGTAAGCAAGGGTGAGAGTACCTCATCCTGCGGCTGACGGTAAAACAACGTGCCAAGCACCCGGCACACCAGCGAAAAATCATTCATCTTTATCCCCCTAGCGGTTCATCGGCGCAGACAGTGTCATAGATCGGTCTAATGCGCAATCCCGCCGCGTCATCGAGAGGCTAACAAAGAGGGCAGCGGCGGCGCAAAAACATCGCGCTAACGACGCGCGCCGGGGTGGCCGACGCCACGCTGCCCCCTGTTAGTTCTCCTGCCTTGCGGCGGCCCCAAACGCCGAGTACTGGCCTCTTGCGACGCAAGACAAGGCATTGGGGAAGTGAAGGCAGCGAATGAGGTTAAACGAATAACTAAAAAAGGTTAATTAATACGCCTATTCCAGTTTAACAAATAAACCGCGGTGACTATCGGGCGGAAAAATCCTAAATTAACGCGTTTTTTTGACAGGAAAAATAGCCGAATTTTTACCGTTTTTTCCCCCTGAGAAAGGTAGCGAAAAACCGGGTTTGCAGCAGACGTCGAATATTTCACACCACGCCACCTTAGGATAATACTCAGATAAGTTATGTAAAATAGATGAAATTGCCGAGAGGCACTCAAAAGCCTTGCCCAACGCATCACCGCCCGCCGCTCCCTAAATATCACCAATGAACCCAGCATATCCAGCATAAAAAACTGCACATTATCTAATGCTGTTGATGAAACACGAAGCAAAACCATCAATTTCACTTGTTTTTCTATTCTTAAGCTGAGCACGCGCTTCTCTAGCGATAATTTCATTATTGGTGTGAAAACATGGAAAATCATTAGGTTAAATATTTTAGATTGAATTTCATAAATTCAGCCAAAAACCCATTGCAAAATAAATTTTTTTCAGCCAATTATCACGGTACAAATATCATACAAAATCCTTTTGCCGTTATGGTTAATCTGCGGCCGCGGGTAAGCGTTAGCCGAAAACTAAAAAAGGATAAATTGACTATAAAATTAAGAATAATTACCCTAACAGCTTAGCAAGCCTTCAACTAACTTTGATTAGCCTTAACAACCGCTCATCTTCATAGGAGGATTTATGTTTCGTTACGCTTAAAAGAAATGAAAATATTGCCATCTAATTAAATTATTTGAGTTTTCATTTTCATGTATAGCTTATGAGAAAGCATTACGATAAGAAAAAAAATATCTGAGGTACTTTTAAATGAAACTTACTGAAACTATCACTATCGATAATCTTGATGTGAAAGTCGCCCCGGATTTGCAGACCCGACTTCGTTGGAAAGAGTACCAAATATTGCGTTTATTGGTTGAAAACTCCCCGAAAGCCGTTACGCGCGGGGAGTTCGTAAACCGCATTTGGAAAGGCACCTATTGCTCTGATTCTACTATTAATCAAACGATAAAATCGATTCGCAAAAAAATTGGCGACAAAGAACACGAAATAATAAAAACTGTCCCGCGCGTTGGTTATATTATCGAAGAAAAACATCGGTTTGATATGCACTCCAGCCCGCCTTTCGCTTTCCCCGGCACGGACGCGGGTCCCGCCGTCGACGATCGGCCGCAACCGCTGCCGGTTGATACGGCGTCAACGGCGCCGGCGGCCCCACAGCAGGCCCCCAGGGTCGTAGATGAACTCTATATGGACCCTTCCGATCATGCTGAGCCCGTATGGGCGTTACCCGCGCATGCCAAAACCCCCGCCGACCTTTATCGTGATGCTTATCCCGATAAAAGCTTGCAGGGGATGGGGGTCTGGCGGTACCTGTTTTCTCTGGCACAACGGCGCTATTATCAGAAACGTAAAATAGTGATTTTATGTCTGACATTCTGTGTTTTATTGACTGCGGCCCTGACTTTTTTATTTGACGGGGACACCCCGCTTGCTGCCAGACAAGATGACAATACAGAATGGAACGACTATAGCGCCTTATCTGGCATCTGTTCGGTAAATGACAACCCGGTATTACTTCACGCCAACCGATGCATAAGCGCCACGGGCGGCTTGGAAGATGCCTATTTTTACTGTAACCCCAGTGCAGCACGATAACGCCTATCGCCACAGGCGACAAAAACCCGCTGCGGCGGGTTTTTTTATATGAAATCGAACCGTCTTGGATTTCACATCAGGAAGAGATGAAATAAGCGAATGAAATAACTTTACCTAAAATAGATTTCATCTTGATTTCAGTTGTCGAGCCCAATAACAAGATATAGTTATATGACATCAGCGCGAAATATTCGTCACCGCAGCCTGGCGTAAGCGTCGCAGTTGACAATCGAGCCCTGCGGTTTACTTGTACTCATTATGAAATGGTAACTATGGCGGCGATTATTTTTAATACGTTCTGGATCATCCTTGAAAAACTCTGTTTTGCCGGGGGAGGAATTATCTCTGCCATGTTTGTCGCCCGCTATTTGGGGCCGGCGAGTTTTGGCTCTTTTAGCTACTTGCTTTCTATCGTCATCCTGATTATGCCTTTCGTACAATTGGGCAGCGACAACATTCTTTTCAATCGTATCGCTAAAAATAAATATTCCGGCATGCGGCTTATGTCGGCTTCGGTCAAGCTCAAGTTTAAGATGTTTATGTTTTTTAGCGCGGCGCTGATGATATGGGCATCGATTAACCTGAAACATAATGAGGTCGTGATTCTGGCCCTGTTGCTATTGAGTACCTTTTTCAGCATTCATGATATTTACAAACTCTTTTTCGACGCTACGCTGCGGTCAAAAATCAATTTAATTATTAACAATTGTGCTTTATTACTCTTTATCATCCTGAACCTGACTTTTGTTTACCTTAAACTGAGCCTGGTTTGGTTTGCTGTTGCCTATGTCGTGGCCCGCAGTTTCGTGCCATTCATTATTCGCCGATTCCTGTTTAGCTATTCACAAAAATCGCTCAATCAGCGTGTGAAAGCAAACTTAAGCCTCAAGCATATTAAAAAATACCATCTCTATTTGTTACAGGTGGGTTTCCCTTTGGCGATATCCAGCTTATCGATCGTCATCTATACGCGTATCGATCAAATTATGCTGGCGAAATATTTGGGCAGTTATTCTGTCGGCCTTTACAGTGCCGCCCAATCGATTACCCAGGGCTGGGCAATTATTCCCTCGGCGCTGGTGACATCGATGATGTCGACCATTGTCAGGGAGAAAAGTAGCCGTAAAGCCGATGAATTGATCCATTTACTCTATGTCATCGCCATCAGCACCTTTATACCCGTCTTTGCACTGGTAAGCCTGATGAGCGGGCCGATTATCGACCTGATTTACGGGAAGGCATACCACGCCGCCGCCGGCATTCTGCTGATAGGCGCGGTTACTACCTGTTTTAGCGTGATGGGTACCGTGGCGTACCGAGTGATCATCATGAATGCCGGATTTCGTTTTGTGGCGATAAAGATGCCGCTTATTGCCGTGCTTAACATTGCGCTTAATAGTTATCTCATCCCCCTGTATGGAATAGAAGGAGCAGCATTCGCCACGTTACTTTCAGAATTTTCATCCCTTTTTATACTCAACGCCTTCTTCCGAAAAGGCCTTATCACCAGCCAGATATTTTTTTCCTACAAGAGTATACCTTTGTTAATTTCTGAGGTTAAACACTATGCTAAATCCAATCGCTAAGACCGCTACAAAGTTTTTACCTGACCTATTATATCATCAGCTGAAATATTCACGGGTATTCAAAAAGTGGCCAAACTTGATTCACCCTACCACGTTTAGCGAAAAGATCACGCTGCGGAACCTATGGCCGAAAACGATTTACACCGAACTGGCGGATAAACACAAAGTCAGAAACTATATTGCCGCCACCATCGGTGAAGAGTATTTGATCAAGCAATATTGCCGCTGTGATGAGCTCACGGAAGACATTTTCGCCTCTCTGCCGTCGTCCTTTGTTATCAAGGCCAACCACGGTTCAGGCTTCAACCAGGTGGTGTATGATAAATCGGCGATCGCCTTTGCCGAACTCAGCGCCACTACCCGGTTTTGGACCAAGAGCAGTTTTTATAAAATGTCGCGCGAAAAGCACTATAAAAACATTAAGCCCTGTCTGTTGGTGGAGGAACTGCTGCTGGTTGACGGGCATGTGCCTAACGATATCAAGTTCCATTGTTTTAACCGTCAGGGCGAGATGAATATCTTCATTCAGGTTGACTACGATCGTTTCGGCGCGCATCGCCGGGACGTTTTCGACGAAAACTGGCAGCGCACCGATATTCGTATGGGATTACAAAATAGCCCGGTGCCGATGGCGAAGCCGAAACATCTTTCCCTCATGACCTCGCTTGCCAAGCGGATAGCCAAAGATTTCTCATATCTGCGCATCGACTTTTATGAGGCCAACGACAAAATCTACTTCGGTGAATTGACCTTTACCCCCGGCGGAGGGCTGTGCCGTATCTATCCAGAGGAAATACAGCATAAGTGGGGCAGTTTTTTCATTGATTAACGGGCCAGCCCAACAGCCGGTGAAACGCCGCAATCCTGCCTTCGCCGCTTATTCCGGGCGTGTTCAACCGGGAACCGCATCACTCGCCTATTTATTCAAAGCGCAAGTGCGGTTTCCTCTTTTAACCAGCATGCAGCCTCAAGCGGTTCAATGTTGATTTACTCCCCCATCTTGCCCCGGCAAGCAATAATGCCTTTTGCCCGTGCTGCTAGATTACGATGCCGTCCTGATGGCGTAAAGGCCGGCAATTTGCCGACGGGATCGCGCAGCCATTGCGAGCGCGGCAATAGCCATCAATGATAAATCGAATAAACGCTCACGCCGTGAGCAATCAGTATTTGTGGCCAAAATTATACTTGACCGTAAACGGGCGAATCCCTATAGTAGCGCCCCGTTGACCCAGCGGTTAACGCGTGGTGAGGTGTCCGAGTGGCTGAAGGAGCACGCCTGGAAAGTGTGTATACGCGAAAGTGTATCGAGGGTTCGAATCCCTCCCTCACCGCCAGAATGACAATAAGAAAGCCCGGGTGCAAACCCGGGCTTTTTTTCGCTTTACCTCACCGTTAGCCGTAGGCGCTCAGGGTACGCTGACACAGCGCTGACCGTAAGCAGTCCTGCTGGCTGAAACGAATGATAGCGATCATATCATCATCCTCCTGGAACCGTTCCAGCGCGTCCGCCAGCCCGGATTTTACCCCGCGCGGCAAATCGCATTGCGTCACGTCGCCGTTAACGATGACCGTGACATTCTCGCCCAACCGGGTTAGGAACATCTTCATCTGATTGACCGTCACATTCTGCGCTTCGTCCAAAATGACCACCGCATTTTCAAACGTTCGGCCGCGCATGTAGGCAAAGGGCGCGATTTCCACCTTGCCGATTTCCGGACGCAGACAATACTGCATAAAGGACGACCCTAGCCGCCGCAGCAAAATGTCATAGACCGGACGGAAATACGGGGCGAATTTCTCGGCGATATCGCCGGGAAGAAACCCCAGATCCTCGTCCGCCTGCAACACGGGCCGGGTAACGATTATCCGCTCAACCTCTTTATGAATTAACGCTTCCGCCGCTTTGGCGGCGCTTAGGAAAGTTTTACCGCACCCGGCTTCACCGGTGGCGAAGATCAACTGTCTGGTTTCAATGGCCGTCAGGTACTGCTCCTGAACCTCGTTACGCGCTTCTATCGCCGATGTATCGCGGCTGTCGCGCGCCATGCCGATTGATTCAATCCCGCTCATATGAACAAGAGAAGTGACCGAGTCCTCTTCACGCATTTTGTGGTTGCGTGACTCGCGACGAATGACGCGTTTTGCTTCACGACGAGCTTTGATCACTGCTTTTTGTCTTCCCATAGTGGCACCTTACAGTTTGTTCACTCTCCACATGGACCAGGCCATGTGATTACGCTTCACATACAGATGAGGTTGCGGCTTCCTTCAAGCCATAGAGAGCCAATGGAGAAGGTGATGGGCCTGCGCGACCGCCGGTAAACGCACGGCGCTGTGGGTCTTTCACCGGGGGTAAAAGGGAACAGATCCGGTATCCTAACGAGATGACGA
The DNA here is from genome assembly GCF_000517425.1 of Sodalis praecaptivus. NCBI lineage: Bacteria > Pseudomonadati > Pseudomonadota > Gammaproteobacteria > Enterobacterales > Bruguierivoracaceae > Sodalis > Sodalis praecaptivus. The sequence goes on along the minus strand of NZ_CP006569.1, from coordinate 1,894,874 downwards.
AAGGGAAATAAGGGGGAAAAGGGGTCTCGAAGCGGTATCCGCCGATGCATCGGGGGGTAATTGATAAGGAATGATGTTCAGTATTCAGCCCGTAGCAGGACACTGTCATTAGCGATCCCCATTGTAACCGTGACAACGACACGGTAGAAACGCCGCTTGTTGCCTTCAGTATAATGACATTGCTACAGATTGCCGTCCCAATGCAACTTTTTTTTCATTTAAGTTGCCGTTAACCGCGCGTCATTATTGGCGGCGCTCCCGTTAGCACCCACCGCGCTACCGATTAAGGCCCCTAATGCATCCAGTAAAGCTCGGCTGTCGTTCCCGCCGTGAGGCGTGATCACCAGCGCAAAACGGCCATTAACCATCGAGTAATCCTCTGTTTACAGGGTTGCACTAAGTTGCAACATTAGCGATAGTATGGTCACATTTGACAGGCGGAACGGGAAGAGTATGGGTACAACCACAATGGGCGTGAAATTGGACGATGCGGCGCGTGAACGCATCAAACAGGCGGCGCGCCAACTTGATCGCACGCCACACTGGCTGATTAAGCAAGCCATTTTCCATTACCTTGATGCGTTGGAACAAGGTGCAACCTTTGCCCTGCCGCTTGCGGCTGCGCAGGCGGAAGCGGACGATGCGCCAAAAGACACCGAAGAGCCGCGCCAGCCGTTTATCGACCTGGCCGAGCAGATCCTGCCGCAGTCGATAACGCGGGCCGCCGTCACCGCCGCCTGGCGCCGACCGGAAACCGAGGCGGTGCCCTGGCTCTTAGAGCAGGCGCGGCACCCGGCGCCGATGGCGGAATCCATTCAGACGCTGGCAGGCAAACTGGCCCATCAGTTGCGCCATCAAAAGCGCAGCGGTGGCCGCGCGGGAATGGTCCAGGATCTGTTGCAGGAGTTTTCCCTCTCCTCCCAGGAGGGCGTCGCGTTAATGTGCCTGGCCGAGGCGCTGTTGCGTATCCCGGATAAAGCCACGCGCGATGCCTTGATTCGGGACAAAATCAGCAACGGCAACTGGCAAACCCATCTGGGCCGCAGCCAGTCGCTGTTCGTCAATGCCGCGACCTGGGGGCTGTTGTTTACCGGCAAGTTGGTTGCGACCCACAATGAAGCCAGCCTGTCGCGCTCCCTCAATCGCATCATCGGCAAAAGCGGCGAGCCTCTCATCCGTAAGGGCGTCGATATGGCCATGCGGCTCATGGGCGAACAGTTCGTGACCGGCGAACACATCGGCGAGGCGCTGGCCAATGCGCACCGCCTGGAACAACAGGGGTTCCGCTACTCCTACGACATGTTGGGGGAAGCCGCACTGACGGAGGAAGACGCCCAGGCCTACCTGCTTTCCTACCAGCAGGCGATCCACGCCATCGGCAAGGCCTCCAGCGGTCGCGGTATTTACGAGGGACCGGGGATTTCTATCAAGCTTTCCGCGCTGCATCCGCGCTACTGTCGTGCCCAATATGAACGTGTGATGACGGAGCTTTATCCGCGGCTGTTGCGCCTTACCCTGCTGGCGCGGCAATACGATATCGGCCTGAATATCGACGCCGAGGAAGCCGACCGGCTGGAGATTTCCCTCGATTTACTGGCCAAACTTTGCTTTGAACCGGAGCTGGCGGGCTGGAACGGCATCGGCTTCGTCATTCAGGCTTACCAGAAACGCTGCCCGCAAGTGATCGATGAGCTGATTGACCTCGCCAAGCGCAGCCAGCGCCGCCTGATGATAAGGCTGGTAAAAGGCGCTTATTGGGACAGTGAAATTAAACGCGCGCAAATAGAAGGGTTAGAGGATTATCCGGTATTTACCCGCAAGGTTTATACCGACCTTTCCTATCTTGCCTGTGCGCGCAAATTGCTCTCCGTGCCCCACTATATTTATCCGCAGTTCGCCACCCACAATGCCCACACCCTGGCGGCGATTTACCATTTCGCCGGCCAAAATTACTACCCGGGCCAGTACGAGTTTCAATGTCTGCACGGCATGGGCGAGCCGCTTTATGAGCAGGTGGTGGGCAAAATCGCCGATGGCAAACTCAACCGACCCTGCCGGATATACGCCCCCGTCGGCACGCATGAAACGCTGCTGGCCTACCTGGTGCGGCGTTTGCTGGAAAATGGCGCCAATACCTCGTTTGTCAATCGCATCGCCGATACCACCGTGCCGCTGGAGCAGCTCATCGCCGATCCGGTGCAGGAGGTGACCGCGCTCGCGGCGCGAGAAGGACGCGCGGGCCTGCCCCATCCGAAGATCCCTTTACCGCGCGATCTCTATGGGCCGCAGCGGCGCAATGCCGCCGGCCTGGATCTGGCCAATGAGCACCGTCTGGCGTCCCTCTCGGCCGCGTTGCTTAATAGTGAACATCAAACCTGGCGGGCCGCGCCGGTCATCGTCGGCGAGGCGAGCGACGGGCCGCTGCATCCGGTGCGTAATCCGGCGGACAGTCGGGATGTCGTGGGTGAATGCCGCCCCGCCACGCGTGAAGAGGTGACGCAGGCGCTGACCGCCGCCGCTCATCACGGTGCGCTCTGGTCCGCCACCCCGCCCGCCGAACGCGCCGCGGTGCTGCAAGAGGCCGCTAACCGTCTGGAAGCGGAGATGCAGCCGCTCATCGGCCTGCTGGTGCGTGAGGCGGGCAAGAGTTTTAGCAATGCCGTGGCTGAGGTGCGCGAAGCGGTGGATTTCCTACGCTACTACGCCTGTCAGATAGCGCGGGATTTTGATAACGACAGCTACCGTCCGCTCGGGCCGGTAGTGTGCATCAGCCCCTGGAATTTCCCGTTGGCGATTTTTACCGGCCAAATCGCCGCCGCGCTGGCGGCGGGAAATACGGTATTGGCCAAACCGGCGGAGCAAACGCCGCTGATCGCCGCCAGGGCGGTAGCGCTGATGCTGGAGGCCGGCGTGCCTGAAGGCGTGCTGCAACTGCTGCCCGGCGAGGGGGAAACCGTCGGTGCCGCGCTGGTGGCGGACCCGCGCGTTCGGGGGGTCATGTTCACCGGCTCGACGCAGGTGGCCAGACTGCTGCAAAATACCCTTGCCGAGCGATTGGATCCGCAGGGTCGACCGATACCCCTGATTGCCGAAACCGGCGGTCTTAACGCCATGGTGGTGGACTCTTCCGCGCTGACGGAACAGGTTGTCACCGACGTCGTGGCCTCGGCCTTCGACAGCGCCGGCCAGCGCTGTTCGGCGCTACGGTTGCTGTGTATTCAAGAAGATGTCGCCGATCGGACATTGCGTATGCTGCGCGGCGCCATGGCTGAATGCACGCAGGGCAACCCGGAACGCCTTGCCACCGATGTCGGCCCGGTTATTGACGCCAGCGCTAAAGCGACCATCGATAACCACATCGCCGCTCTGCGCGAGCGGGGCCACGCCGTCTGGCAAACCGATGCACCCGATGCCGCCTGTGGCGCCCAGGGCACCTTTGTGCCCTTGACCCTGATAGAACTTAACAGCGTCGACGAACTTACCGAGGAGATCTTTGGGCCGGTGCTGCATGTGGTGCGTTATCGGCGCAGCGAGCTCGATAGCATCATCGACAAAATTAACGGCAGCGGTTACGGCCTCACGTTAGGGCTGCATACCCGTATAGATGAGACTATCCACCGCGTGACCGAGCGGGCGCGCGTCGGCAATTGCTACATCAATCGCAATATCGTCGGCGCCGTGGTGGGCGTTCAGCCGTTTGGCGGCGAAGGGTTATCGGGAACCGGTCCTAAGGCCGGTGGCCCGCTGTATCTGTACCGCTTACTGTCCCAGCGACGTGATGATGCGGTACTGCCCGCGCTGCAGGCGCTGGATGCGGTACAGGCACCGGATTTCAGCCAACGGGCAAGGTTACAGCAGGCACACCCTGCCCTGGTCGCCTGGCTGGAAACGCATCATCCGGCGCTTGCCGCGCCCTGTCGGCGCCTGGGCGAACTATCCCAGGCCGGCAGCGTGCGTTTGCTTACCGGCCCCACCGGTGAACAAAACAGCTATCGGCTGCTGCCGCGCGAGCGCATTTTGTGCCTCGCGGACCAGGAGCCTGACCTGTTGAGGCAACTGGCGGCGGTCACCAGCATTGGCGCCCGGGCGCTGTGGGCGTCGTCGCCACCGTGCCGCCGGCTGTTCGCCGCGTTGCCCGAGCCTGTCCAGCAGCGTATCACGCTGCTGACGGACTGGCGCCAGGAGAACGTCACGCTGGATGCCGTGCTGTTCCATGGTGACTCCGATCAATTGCGAAGTCTGGCACAAACGCTTGCCGCGCGTCCTGGCCCGTTGATAGCGGTACAAGGTTACGCACGCGGCGACGGCCAGATCGCGTTGGAACGGTTGTTAATCGAACGCGCAATCAGCGTCAATACCGCCGCCGCGGGCGGCAATGCCACACTGATGACTATCGGCTAAAGGGGATGGTTGCCTGCGCCTCATAGGGACGCGTCCTGTGCCTAAACGTCCTCTGGACGAGCCACGGGTGCGTCCCCCGATTGTGACGCGTCGTGCCCCCCCGCGCCCGCCGGCGCAGGCCCTACGCACCGCACACACTGCAGGGCGTAGTGGCACTGCTGGGGGGTAATGTGCCGCCCGCCCCGCTCCCAGGCGCTTATCAACAGGCGCTCACACACCTGATGCAGCTTGCGCGGATGCCCCGCGCAGGCCTGGGCCACCCGCCATTTCAGCCGTTCCACCAGCAAAAGTCCGAAGGAGTCCAGACAAAGAGAAATAAATTCATAGCCGTTCTTAAGCGTAAGCGGCGCCAGCTTGACGGGCGACAGATGACGAGTAAACGCTTCACCGGCGCCAAACACCCCTTCCGGCTGCTCCCCGCGGGCGACCAGGATCATTTTCACCGGGCATGCCCGGTCCGCCAGTTGCTTGAACAGGGTGAGAAAACCGCGCCGCTCTTCGATACGCGCCATCCTATCGAGATCGTCGATAATCAACCATACAGGCGATTGCAAACGTTTTCCCCACGCCTCCAGCGCCGTCACCACCGTCGCATTGTCCTCAATGGCCGCCGCGCCTTGCTGCTCGACAACTTTCTTTTCAAATTTTACGCCGCTGCCCGCCAGCGAAAACCGAGCGCCGAAAACCGATTCATGGCGCCGACTCATACCGCTATCGCCAAGCGTAAGCGCATGTTTCATCAGGCTTAATAGCGTCGAATCCGGGTCGCAGCTAATTTTGACCGGCGGGCAGCGCAGCCCATGATGCGCCACCAGCGTATGGGCTAACGACGTTTTTCCGATGCCGGCCGCACCATACACCAGCGCATGGCGCCCCGGCGCGCTCAGCGCCTGTTCAAGCAAACGCCATTCCCGCTGGCGGCCGCATAGGCCCTGCGATTGGGCCACCGGCGTGGAGGGATGCACCACCTGATACAGCCCGGAAAAGAACTCTTCTTCAGTTAGCGTATTGAGCATACCCACCTCGCGCTCACGGCCATAAAACAGGAAAACCTGATAATAGCCGCAAAATACAGTTTAAACTGTATTAAAAACCCGCTAAGCGGGGTTGTCAAATACAGTTTTGGCGGTATCATACTCTCAGGAGGACAAAGATGACTTTAGCTGAACGCGTTAAAAAACGACGGCGGCAACTGGGCCTGACGCAAGTAAAAGCGGCCGATCTTGCCGGTATTCGCCAGCAATCCTGGGGCAGTATCGAGGAGGGCAAAACCAGCAAGCCGCGCAACATCGTCGGCATCGCCCGTGCTCTACAATGCAGCCCCGATTGGTTAATGAATGGCGGCCCCCTGCTCAGCCGCGCCGAAGTCGGCAGCCGGAAAATCCCGCTGATTAATGTGGTACAGGCGGGTGCCTTTGCCGAAAAAGCGCCCATCACCGGCGTTGATGGCGATTTTGAATATGTGCTGACCGATATGAACTGGTCCAACGAGGCGTTCGCCCTTAAAATCGAAGGCGATTCCATGGCGCCGTCGTTCCATACCGGCGATGTGGTTATTATCGACCCGGACATCGAGCCGCACCCGGGAGAGTTCGTGGTGGCGAAAAACGGCGATCATGAAGCCACGTTCAAGAAATACCGGCCGGTGTCGTTCAATGCCCAAGGTGAGCAGGTGTTTGAACTCGTCCCGCTTAATACCGATTATCCGATTCTGCGTTCCGATACCCTGCCTATCCGGGTTATTGGCACCATGGTTGAGCATCGGATCTACCGGCGCAAGCGCTGATGGCGCAGGACGAGAGACGCCTTTAGCTTGCCGCTTTGCCCTGGCTCCTGCAAAACCGCCATTTTGGTCTATATTTAAAACGTTTCCACTTGCAAAGGACGAGAACTATGTACGATAAAGCCAAAGATAAAGTTGAAGAATTCGCGGGGAAAGGCCAGGAAGCGTTTGGCAAAGCAACGGACGATGATTCTCTCACCCTTGAAGGGAAAATACGTCAAAAAGCCGCTCAGGCGTCGTATACCTTTAATGATTATGTCGACAGCGTTAAAGAAAAGACCAGCAAAGATCCGGTGCCTGCACTGCTTATAGCCGGCGGCGTAGGGTTCCTGTTGGCAAAAATTCTGGGCTCAAGCCGTCGATAAGCCTCATCGCCCGGCAATGATAACCGGCACGCCTGCCGCGCGGCCGGTTTTTTTTCGCTCCGCTAACGTGACAGGGTCACTTGACCCTATTGCTGCTCTTAAAAAGGTATTGATTACCGCGGGCGGCACTGAGGTGAACAGGATGAAGGCCCTTCGCCATTATTCTCTTAGGCAGGCGTTGACGTCTCGCGGCCCGGTGTCGGGCGTCATGGAGCCGCCATCCTGGTCTACGCCAGGATGGCGGTACGGGTTATCGCGTCACGCCAGAGACGGTCTGCCCGACTTGTGCAGTTTTGGAAGGGATTTTTTTTAAATCGGTCAAGAAAGACTGCCGCCAATGCACAATGTCGTTCTTTTTGATCACCGCCATCATTTCCTGAAAGCGCGCCTTGCGCTCGCCGAGCGGCATGCTGAGGGCTTTATCCAACGCGGCGGCGACGCCGTCGCGGTCATAGGGATTAACCAACAGCGCCGAGGTAAGCTCGTTGGCGGCGCCGGCAAAATGGGAGAGGATCAGCACGCCGGGATCCTCAGGATTTTGTGAAGCGACATACTCCTTGGCAACCAAATTCATCCCGTCGCGCAGCGGCGTGACCAGCCCTACCTCACAGTGGCGGAAAATTTTCATCAACAGGCTGCGTTCATAATGCTGATTGAGATAAAACAGCGGTGTCCATTCTAATGTGGAAAAGTGGCCATTGATACGGCCGGCTTCGGTCTCAAGCTCATGCCGGATATCCTGATACGCCTGCACATCGCCCCGCGATGTCGGCGCAATCTGGAAGTAACGAATATTGCCGCGATGCTGTGGATAATTCTCCAGTAGCGTCTCGTAGGCCTGAAAGCGCTCCGGTAACCCTTTAGAATAATCCAGCCGGTCTACGCTAATAATCAACTGACCGTTCATCTTATCGCGCAAATGGGCAAGCTTGGTCGGTAATGGCCCTTCCGCCAGTTCGCGGATACTTTCCGGCTCGACGCCGATGGGATAGACCCGTGCCGTCACCGGCTTATTGTAAGCCTTAATACGATCGTCGTCCAAATCTTCCACGGTGGTGACCAATGCCAGGTTCTCAATGAACGCCTGGCGATCGCTTTCCGCCTGAAAACCCAATAAATCATACTCGCACAGCTTCTCTAACAGCTCTTTGCGGGGCGGTAAAGCATTGAAGATTTCCGAGGTGGGAAATGGGATATGCAGAAAGAAACCGATGCGGTTTTTCATGCCCAACTTACGGCAGGCGGCGGCGAACGGCAATAAATGATAATCGTGTATCCAAAGAATATCGTCTTCGTTTACCAGCGGCTTAAGACGCCCCGCCAGCATTTCATTGACGCGGCAATAGCCGTCATAATCTTCACGCTGATATTGCACCAAATCGAGACGGTAATGAAAGGCGGGCCAGATAACGGTATTGGAAAAATTGAGGTAATATTGATCGTATTCGCTTTGCTTTAGACTAAATGCGGCAAACGTAATGTTGTCCTGCTGGTTTTTTTCGAGTGGCTCATCTTCTTCGCTTATTTTGCCATTCCAGCCAAACCACAATCCGCCCTGATCTTTAAGTGAATCCATTATGCCGACGGCCAGGCCCCCTGCGCTTTCCTTTTTACCTTCAATAGCCGCTATTCTATTTGATACTACTACTAGGCGACTCATAAACCCTCCCCAACCGAGTTTTTGGTTTTAATAAAATGATTTTCTTGTTGTTTTGCCAATGTCAGAATCCATCGGTGTACCTGACTCACATCGTCCAGATGGTATCGGGCAACCGTCGTGCCGGGTCCGACTTTAATCGAAATGCCCTGCAAAGCGTTAACCTGTTTGAAACCGGCTTCATCGGTCAGGTCGTCGCCGATAAATAACGGCGTCCGTCCGACAAACGGCGGTTCTTGCATGAATGCCGCTATCGCCGCGCCTTTATCAACGCCCGCCGGCTTAAGCTCGACCACGCATTTGCCGGGCTGTAATACCAGTTCGGGATACCGTGTGACCATATCCTGCGCCAGCGCCAGGATCCGATCGCGATAGTGTTCCCCTTGGCGATAATGCAGAGCGAACGCCACCCCTTTCTCTTCCACATGGCAGCCGTCAAACGCCGCGATGGCCTGTTTGAGTTCACGCGCCAGCGCGGTGGCGATAGTCCCTGACAATGCCACGCGGTGGAACGCCCCGCGGGCGTCACGACGCTCTGCGCCATGAACACCGGCGGCCGGTCCGCGCAGCGGCGCGCTCAGGCTATCAAGTTCAGCCACGGGCCGGCCTGAAACCAATGCCAGCGCACCGCCGGCGGCGGCGGACAGATCGCATAGCGCCTGTTTGATGTCGCCAGGGATGGTGACCCATTCAGGCCGCGTTTCAATACCGGCGAGCGTTCCATCCACATCAAAAAAGCAGGCGGTTTCCGCCAACACTATCGGGGGTATTGAATCACTTGGTGTCATACCTTTTGTTCCTCATTATGTCCCGCTCACGCGCGCTCTTCACGGCGCATCGTCCAACATTTCATTGCGTACGCCCATGGTCTGGTCTGGCAGCCCTGACAGTCAAGATTGAAAGCGGAGTTCAAAGGAGTGCAAGAATATGAAGTGAATTCAGGTTTTCGTCATGCTCCTTGGTATGTGCTTTACCAGCACCCAGCTTTCTTTGTTCCGGTACCAGCGACCAGCGAAACGGTGGTCTTCTCGTGGCTGGTTCTGGAACCGCCTGAGTCAGGGCGGCGGTGATAGCAAAATAAGTATAGTCATGAAAAACGACTCTGTCATAACCCGGCTAAAGGTCTACTCCCGCGTCCACCCGTTTATTTTTAACATAAAAACAACGCACGGCTTACAATTTTATCCGTTCTTCCTGCAAAACCTCTCCAAGGTGACGGTCCAGGCATCGCCCTAGGCGGGGTCATTAACGCCCGCTTGCGGCGATGACGGCGCGGCCGGTCGACTAGCGCCAACGCCTCACGCCCTTTCCCACCCGGACGCGCAGGCGTTGGCGCACCGGCTCAGGTCAATTAATCTTAAGCCAAAAAGCTGCCGCGTCCGGTTGAGTATTTACAAATCTCCCTGGTGGGCAGCCTCGCTAGCCTAAAATAACGGCAAATCCAACTCTCAACCGTCTATATTTTAGCCACATTACGCTTAACACCATGAAAAATAGCCATAAAAAACTTTAGCGCCAAAACGTTACAAATTATTTCCATGCTTACAGTGTGGCCAAAAAATCTTCGTTCAAATTAATGAATTTTTCTTATGTATAGTTATCAAAATATGCTTTATCATTGAAATGATCAATAGGCTTATTACTAGTCACCTCATACGATGAAGAGGTGCCGCCTCCCGCGCCAGCGGGGGAATTTTGGACGGCTCTGTACGCGATTGGCACCCCGGCGGTTTGCCGATTTGTTAAGAAACGGTGATTGATGGTGCACCTTAAGAGTTGTCCGAAAAAAAATATCGTTGATTAAGATCACACATTATGGTTAAAACATTTGCTATGGACCTAAAAAAATAATTTAGAAGTACAGAAGCAATGTGAGGCTTTTGGGCATTTTATCGTTGAGTAAAACGGATAAACAAATTCAGGTGAGGGTACGCTATGGCAACGATTATTATGGACTCATGCAGTTATACCCGACTAGGGCTGACGGGATTTTTGACCGAAACAGGGGTAAAGCGTCGAAATATCAATACGGTAAATGACATTGCGCAACTTCAGGCCAAATGCGATAAGCTTAAGCCGGCGGTGGTGTTCATCAACGAAGAGTGCTTTATTCATGAACCTGATGCGACGGGAAGAATTAAACGCGTTATTACAGCGCATCCCGAAACGCTTTTTTTCATTTTTATGGCGATGACGAACATCCATTTTGAAGATTATCTGTTTGTTCGCAAAAATCTTATTATTACATCGAAATCGATCAAGCCCGCTACGCTCAATTCCCTCATTGCGGGATGCTGCAAAAATCGCGTGACCGAACATACGCATCTAACGGGTCTGGATATCAATCCCGTGCGCCTGAGTCAAACCGAATCTCATATGCTGCGCATGTGGATGTCGGGACAGGACACGATACAGATTTCCGACAGTATGCAGATCAAAGCCAAAACGGTCTCGTCCCATAAAGGCAATATCAAACGCAAAATCAAGACCCACAATAAGCAGGTGATTTACCACGTCGTGCGTTTAACGGAAACCGTCACCTCGGGTATTTTTGTTAATGCGCGCTGACGGGGCGGCATAGTGCGTTCCGCCGGCGCGGCACCGTGTTGCTAAAAGCGGTGTTGTTGCCGGCGCCGCCAAAACGGCTAGCGATAGCCGATAGCCGATAGCCGATAGCCGATAGCCGATAGCCGATAGCCGATAGCCGATAGCCGATAGCCGATAGCCGATAGCCGATAGCCGATAGCCGATAGCCGATAGCTTATTTTGTTTGCGCTTCACCTACAAGCGGCTCGACAAAAATCCCGTCCGACGAACTGACCTCATTAAAAAACCAAATGCCGGTGGGATAATCGTCAAGGGAGACCAGATACATAACTCCCTCGCTAAACTCCTCCACCGCCAGAATGGTCCCTTCCCGGCGCGGCCCGCCATCGGTTTTAACTGTTACTCGATCATGCAATTTCATGACGTTCCTCGTTACGACTCACTTAGGGGTAGTATAAATGTACTTTTCCCTCAGCCGCCAGCAAGATTGTGTGAAAGACGGCCGAACTTGCGCGCGTCAACGGCCAGCGCCGCGTCCTTTCGCCTGGCGATCCATTCAAGGGCGCGCCCCGCAAGGCGTGCTGCGCCCAAATGGCTTTCCCGTCCGTTTGAGCATCTTTTTCTGACATCGGCTCTCCTCGTGCATCTGGTTTCAAGTATCTGGCATCAGGTCTCTGGCTCAGGGTTCTTGGCTTCAAGCGTCTGGCGTCTGGCGTCTGGCGTCTGGCGTCTGGCGGAGAATAGCTCGGGCGCGACTATTCTCGACTATACTGAATTTGTCTTTTTCACTCTTTTCTGGGGAGACGATCATGGCTTTCGCCAAAGAATATAATCAACATACGAAGCGTGAAATCAGCATTGACGTCGACGCTTTACTGAACGCGGTGGCCGACATCACCGGCGAAACGGTGCAAGAGCATGAGGATAACCAAGAGGCGCACATGGTGACCGTACAGGGACGGCAATACACTACCTTCGGCGAGCTGGCCGAGGCTTATGAACTGGATATCCGCGATTTTACCGTTAATGAGGTGAATAATTGAGCGCCGGGGCGCGATCGCAAAAAAATCCCCGGTCGGGGGAGACCGGGGAAGCATAAATTCCGCCTTGGCGGGATGAATTTTAAAGTTCGTTACACTAGGAAATCAGATTACCTTTTCCATATTATATAGCTCCTAATAATTGGCAAGTCACGTTACGTTTGTTTCTGTTTCCGCGCTGGTTTCCAGCGGTCTCCTCTACGTCCGCACGTGGTTCGCATAAGGCAGTATCTATATATATCTAATTGTTTAATATGACTATTTTTATCGACTGACGGTTATTACCATAGCAAGTACAGGGGAATCCACTTTGCGCTAAATTAGGAGCATTCCGATAACCCATAAACAGGCTTTTAGTTTCAGGTTAACATTTGTCCGCTCAACAACCGTTCAAATAACCATTTATTCCCATAGATCAATAAGCCATCGTATATACTGATTGGCTGGAGAGGCGGCCCGGTGGACGCCACGATGTAAAAGAGGCGGAGAACAGCATGCCGAGCTTGACCGACCCCCTATTGGTGATAACCGATTTAGATGGTTCTTTGCTAGATCACCATACCTATAGCTGGCAGCCCGCCGCGCCCTGGCTGGCGAAATTGAAAGCCAATGACATACCGATTGTCATCTGTTCGAGTAAAACCACGGCTGAAATCGTCACATTGCAAACGCAACTGGGTTTGGTAGGGGCACCGTTTATTGCTGAAAACGGCGCCGCTTTACAGCTTGACGCGCGGTGGCCAAACGCACAGGTATCGGCCGGCGGCTTTACCGGTAAGGATTACACCGCCCTGCGCGCCGTCATGACGCGTCTGCGCGAGGCGCAGGGCTACAAGTTTTTTGGCTTTGGCGATGTGACCGCCAATGAAGTCGCGGAATGGACCGGTCTTAGCGTGAAAGAGGCACAGCTGGCCAAAACTCGCCAAGCCTCAGAGGCGTTTATTTGGCGCGACACCGACGACAGACTTGCCGCTTTCGCCGCCGAACTGGCGGCGGAGGATTTGGCCATCACCGAGGGCGGCAGATTTTACCACGTCATGTCGCGAGGCAGCGGCAAAGGCGCCGCGGTGCGCTGGCTTCTTGAACAATACCGCCAGCACGACGGCCGGCGCTGGCAAACCCTCGGTCTGGGGGACGGCCCAAACGACCAATCCATGCTCGACGCGGTAAATTACGCCGTGGTTATCCGCGGATACAGTAAAACGCCGGTGGTACTGTCCTCGGCGCACCCGTCCATTTATCGCACCCAGGCCTACGGACCGGAAGGTTGGGTGGAAGGTTTGAACCATTTCATTACCGAGGCGTGATTGAGGTCATACCCATAACAATTCAATAAAAAACATAGCCATTGGGGGTTGTTTTATGAGCGATTTTCACCAAAACGGAATTATTGCCAATTTCCATAACCTGTCCGATCGGAAAGTGGAAGAGTTGGAGACCGAACTCATCGGCTTCTCCCGCAAACGAAAAATGGGGCTTATCCTTCCTTCGCTATTTTCCGAACTCGAGGGGCCGGCACTCACCCATATCATAGACGAATTAGCGCGGGTCCCTTACCTGGAGGAAATTGTCATCGGTCTGGATCGCGCCGACCGCGAACAGTTCCTTCACGCCCGAGAATTTTTTTCTCGCTTGCCGCAGCACCATCGTATTTTATGGAATGATGGGCCGCGGTTGAAAGCCATTGATGCCGAATTGGAAAAAGAGGGGTTATCCCCCACCGAACCGGGTAAGGGACGCAATGTCTGGTTTTGTACCGGCTACACGCTGGCCTCGGATCGCACCTTGGCGGTTGCCCTGCACGACTGCGATATCGTCACCTATGACCGCGGCATGCTGGCGCGCTTACTCTATCCGGTGGTGCATCCCCGTTTCAGCTATGAATTCTGTAAAGGGTTTTACGCACGTGTCGCCAATGGCAAGATGAACGGCCGCGTGGTGCGCCTATTGGTCGGGCCGCTTTTGCGTTCGCTGGAGAACGTGTATGGACAATCGGAATATTTGGATTACCTGAACAGCTTTCGTTACCCGTTGTCCGGCGAATTCGCGATGCGTACCCGGGTCATGCACGATATGAAGATCCCCGGTGATTGGGGACTGGAGATCGGCCTGTTGTCGGAAATCTACCGCAATTACTCACCCAATCACATTTGTCAGGTTGAAATTGCCGATAATTACGATCATAAACATCAGCCGCTGGCGGAAGAGGATGGTTCGGGCGGTCTGAAACGGATGAGTAACGATATTATCCAATCACTCTATCGTAAACTGGCGACGATGGGCGTGAGCCTCACCAGCGATTCTTTTCGCGTGCTAAAAGCCACCTATTATCGTAACGCATTGGATATTTTGGATTTTTATCATCATGATGCTATCATGAACGGCTTGAGTTTCGACCAGCACAGTGAAGAAGCCGCGGTGGAATTATTTATGCAGTGCATACTCGACGCCGGGCAGGCGTTTATCGAACGGCCGAACGATAAACCTTTCATCCCAAGCTGGAGCCGCGTGCAGTCCGCCTTTCCGGATATCATGCAGCGTATTTATGATGCGGTCGAGGAAGACAATAAAGGGAATGTCTAACGCTCAGCGCCGCGACGCCGGCCGGGATCCCGGCCGTTTTTGTTAACTCTGCACCCCCGGTGGCGGCAGGGATCCTTGCGGCCAGGATGCGCTGCAGCGTTTCCCTGACGGCCTCTCAGGCAGTCAATCGGATTAGACCCGCTATGCGCGAATTGAAACCTAATGAACCTCTGGTGGCCGCCCTTGCAGACTGGATTGAGGATCATCTGGATCGCGATATCGCTTTACCGGAAATCGCCGCCCGCTCCGGCTACTCCGTCTGGCATATGCAGGGCATTTTTCGGGCCACTACCGGCATGGCCATTGGCCGCTATATCCGCGAACGTAAATTGACCGAAGCCGTACTCCGGCTACGAAATTCGGACGAGCGCATTCTTGATATCGCGGTATCCTACGGATTTAATTCCCAATCGCAATTTACCACGCTCTTTAAAAAATATTTTGGCGTCACGCCGCAGGCCTGCCGCAACGATCCCGCCCTGCCCTTGCGGCTCACGCCGCCGCTGCACATACCGCCTCTCAACCATCCCACGCGTTAGCTCAGCCTCACCGCCGGGCCAAATGTTTTCATTCTCTTAATCATTAAAACAAATTGATATAATTGAATAAAAAAAGAACTTTTATGAATAGCATTTGATGGCGAATAGCGTACTATAATCCAGTAGTAGAAAATTTCCCTGGTGTAACTTGAGATCTTTTAGCCCGTCAATGGCGGGCTTTTTTTGATACTGCGCTTCGGTACCGCGTCTGCTTTTAATGAGTAATAACAATAGATTAGTGTGTTATTCCTCATCTAACCGCCATAACATACCCCGTTACCTTCCCCACGACCCGTGGCCTGATCTTGGCCGCTAGCGCCTTTCGGCGTGGCGACAGCCCCAGAGTCCCTATTTGCAACCGCGAATGTCTTGCCAAAAAAATGAAGCAAAAGTTTAATAAAAATAAACATAACACTGCGGCGCGCGATGGGGCAAAGGCAAAAACCGTGCGCGCTTTAGCCACCGCGGATAAAGCATCCCCATTTTAGCGGACTGGTTAGCAGGCGGCGCACAAACAGCCGGGTGTGGGTACGCTACGCAATAATGCAGGTACCGACGGCCGCAGGGGCAGTAGCAGGACGGGACGGATGCGGCGGGAAAGAATAGCCGCAGAGGTTCGAGGCCTGAGGGCGCAGAACATGCGGCGGTAACCGCCTGGAGTATGTGTAGGGGGACGAATAGTCGGCAAGCGGTAAGCGTATGATGACCGGCAGGCCAGGAAGACCCCTAGGCGCACTCAATCCAGGCACCGAGGTCTCATCGAACTGACGGCCGTGATAACAAAAGTTTAAGCCCGGTCTGTCAGCCCAGCAGGCATGAATTATCAACCATTCGCCATTCGCCATTCGCCATTCGCCATTCGCCATTCGCCATTCGCCATTCGCCATTCGCCATCAGAATACTGGACCATTAGACCATTAGACCATTAGACCATTAGACCATTAGACCATTAGACCCTTAGACCCTTAGACCCTTAGACCCTTAGACCCTTAGACCCTTAGACCCTTAGACCCTTAGACCATCAGCCATTTGGCGCTGCGGCCATGCCGCCGCCCCGCTGATTAAATTTTACACCCTTCGCAATCGTCTTCCGCCGACAGCGGCTCCGGCACTTCATCAGCTTTTTTTTCGGCGTTTTTTTCGGCTTTGGCCAGTTCGGCGTCAATATCAAATTCAAATATATCGTCGTTCATCGCGCTATCTCCTGAAAATCATGAGGGCAGTATAACGGTTTTCCAGACTGATTTTTATCACCCAGGGCTTTATGGCCATAAAAGCACCTCGCGGAGAGGATTTGCCGGCAATAAAAAACCCGGCTTCGCGCCGGGTTGACCGCAGTGAACAAACGGCTCAAATATCGAGCTCCTTCTTGCTCTTTTTGTCTGCACGTTTTTCCTTCAGTGTCTTCTCTGGTTTCTTCTTGGCGGCTTTATCTTTACCTCTGCTCATAAACGCCTCGCTTACTTGTGGGTGGAAGATGGGTTACCAAAAGATTCCCGATCATACACGGGCATGGTTAGACTTACCAAACCTCAGCCGGGATTGCAAGCCGGGGTCAGCCCGCCACGGCCGAAAGCAGGGCCGCCGAGCCAGCGTCAACGGCCTGCACGCCTTCAGGCGCTATTTTTTCTGACCGTGCGCCGCTAACCACTGTTGCATGGTCGCAATTTCCGCCTTCTGCGCGCTGATGACATTTTCAGCCAGCTTACGCATCGCCGGATCTTTGCCGTATTTGAGCTCCACTTCAGCCATATGGATAGCCCCCTCGTGGTGCGGGATCATCCCTTGGGCGAAAGCCACGTCCGGATCGTCGGCTCTAACGCCGGCATCCATCTGTTGATGCATGTTTTTCATTGAATCCAGGTAGGCTTTACTGGCGGCGGAAAGCGTTCCCGAGTTATTTTCTTCATTCATCCCGGCCATCTCATGGTGCGTATCGGCGGCACCGGCCAGTAAGGGGATCATCAACATTAGCAGTGGGAAGAAAGGCAATTTACGCATACTATTTTCCTTACGTGTCATTTCCTAAGGGGTAAGCCTGTTAAGGCTTACCGAGCGCAAGGCTATTGTCAAGGCCAGGTGTCGCATCCCTATCGTGACCTACCGCACCTACCGCGACGAGGTTAGGCATCGTTATCATTACGCGAGATAATAAAAGAGGAAAATTGCGGCGACATCCATGTGGTGAATCCGTTGTCGCTTTTGGTAATCAAAAACACCGCCAACCCTTCGCGCAACGCCAGCTGTTTGGCTTTTTCCGTACCAAGCACCATTAAACCGGTATCCCAACCGTCCGCCTCCAGCGCCGTGGTGGCGATAACCGTCGCCGACACCAGTTTGTGATCTATCGGCCTGCCGGTCACGGGATCAATGATGTGGCTGATGCGCTTGCCGTTAAGCTCATAATAGTTACGATAACTGCCAGAGGTGCTGATGCCGTGTCCCTGCAAATCCACGATGGCTTCCGCCGCCACGGCTTCATCGGTGGGGTGCTGTATGGCCACCCGCCAGGGCTGTTGGCTGGGCGACAAACCGCGGGTCAACACCGCCCCCCCCACCGACACCAGATAACGGGTAATACCGCGCTGCTCCAGCAAGGCGGCCAGATGATCAGTCGCATACCCCTCGCCCACGGTGGAAAGATCGACGTACAGGTCTGGCAGCGTTTTTTGCAGCCACTGTCCCTTGTCGGTTTCGATAAGCCGCAAATGTTCCAAACCAACGCGCGCGCGCGCGTTTTCGATTTGCCGGGCGTCAGGGGTGATTGACGGCTGTTTCTCTGGACCAAACCCCCAGAGGTTGACCAATGGCCCTATGGTAATATCCATCGCGCCGCCGGTTTTCGCGCCAATACGCAGCGCGGTGGAGACAATATCCGCCATGCCCGCGGTAATGGGCTGCGGCTCGGTTCCCCGATAGCGGTTAAAACGAGACAAAATTGTGTCATCTTGCCAGGTCGAGATTTGACGATTATCTTGTGCCAACTGCCGTTCTATCGCTGCGTTGAGACCTGGCAAGGCCGCGGCGGGCGGGTTCGCCACCAGCACGCGATAATAGGTGCCCATGGTTTTTCCTTCGGCACGCCAGGGCTGTGCCTGGTCTATCGTGGGCGCGCGGTCGCATCCCCAGAGCAACATTAACGTTGCCATCACTACCCCTGAAAATCTGGTCATAACCTATCCTTAAATGGCCAATATTGCCGCCCAACGCCGCTCATCGGCCTGAAAACTCACCCGGCGGCAAAAACGGTCAATATGCTGCCTGAGTCAACGCGCAAAAGCCATGACCTGAGTGCATAAGAAGTCGGTAATATTGACAGACCGGCTGCGGCGCGCGGCAGCGCTCCCGGCCCTATACACGCGCTTCGGGCAGCAGGAATGCCCGAGCGGGGGCGACTTGGCGGGATAAAGGCGTCTTTAGCCCCGCGTGTTTTAGCCTGAAGCCGTGCGCCGGGTAGCCAGCGTCAAAGGGATTAACGCCACGAACCTCAGAGCCCTGAATGCGGATTGCCCTGAGCATAATTGAACATGCGTTGTACTACCTCATCCGCGCCTTTGATGACCTCCGAAAGGTGCCGGTCGCTGCGGTTTACCGCTTGGGAATAGGCGATTTCATGTGCTTCATCCACCATGGTAATGATCCGATCGCGGGTTTGGACATCAAGATTACCCAAGATGGTGGTCAACACCACCTGATAGGCATGAGACGTCACCGTAAGTTGACGTTCCCGCGCCTCGAGCGCTTCAATACGGTCCAGCAGGACCTGATAGTGGGGATCGTTCGCCATAATGATTTCCCTTGCGTGACAAATAAACAGCCAAACTACGATGGCTTGCTCCACGGTCGAGGGTGAAAACGACCGATCGCGGTCTTTCACCGGCAGCGTCGGCAGCAACGGTCCGATAGGGTCTTCGTCGGGCTCCACAGCGCCTAAGGCTAAGTCCAATCATAGGCCGGTTTGCACCGACAAATAAAGTCCCCGCCGCTCTGGGCCGGCGTTGCGCGTACCTGTCTGGTTAGCGCCTGATTAGGATGAGTATAGACAATAGTGGCGCGCGAACCGCTGGAGGTTATCAAGTGCGACAGACGACGGGGATGCCAAGACGCTTTCAAGACGGGTTAAGGCGTAATCAGCGGCGGCTGGCGATGACCCACACCGCATGGACTATACCGGGAATATAGCCCAGCAAAGTCAGTAAAATATTGAGCCAGAAAGCGCCGCGCAATCCCACTTCCATGAAAACGCCGACCGGCGGTAAGATAATAGCGAAAATGACTTTGACGAAATCCATATCTACTCCTGATTGTCAGAATTTCCTATAACGCGATGCCATCGACGTGACGCCCTAAACCGCGGAGAGAAGAGTGAAAATGTGTCACCGCCAGACGTTGCTGGCGGTGTTATTGCCTGTGGAAACTCGGCGCAGTCCGCCGGGATGGGCGGCATTATTTCCCTTTATGCATGCCGCCTTTTTTTCCTGCTTCCGAGGCTTTTTGCGGGTCATTTTTGAAGCCGCCGCTACCGCTATGTTGCCCCCCTTTTTTACCCGCTTCAGACGCTTTTTGTTTATCTTCAGCAAAATTTCCGGAACCGCTGCGATGTTCAGCCATAATAGCCTCCATTGATGGACATGACATTGTGTCATTAGCAACAACCCGTGTTGTGCTTTGATATTGACAATGCGTTCTATCGCGTCATCAATGGTGAAAGCGTAGTCAGCCGTGCACTCTTTCGCCAGAAGGCCAAACGCCGGGGATGGCGGTAAATGTCCTATGCGATTGATTAGACGATAATTAACCTTTAATCATTAACTTATCGCCAGAATCGCGCCGCGATGAGACGCCTCATCCGCCGAAAACGGAATAGCAGGCATGCGGCGCTTACCCCACCCCGTTTTGCCGGACTCATCAGGCTCGTCGGGTAAACCACCAACAAATAAGCGATCCCGCGCAGACCATCACCACGCCCTGCCAAAAAGCCGGGGTTAACGCGACACCCAGCCACAGGCTGGCGAACGCCGCCGAGAGCACGGGGGTAAAATAGGAGGCGGTGGCTAAAAGCGTCATATTGCCTTGAATAATACCGATGTTCCACGCCGCGTAAGCCGTTCCCATGATGGCGCCGGTCACCAGAAGTTGCAGAATGATCCGACTGGTGAATAGCATTGTCGCGTCTTGGCTGAGTCCATATTTTAGCCACAGCAGCAAAGAGGTGGCCAAAAAGAACATCGCCACGCCATTCTTGCCGCCGGCGTACTTTCGTGTAACGTTACAATAGAGTGCCCAAACGATCGCCCCACTGAACGCCAGAGTATAACTGAGGGGATTTTGTCTGATATTGTGCAGCATATGGCGCGGCGTCCAAGTGCCGTCACCGCACATTAACCAGCCGATGCCGAAAAGCGACAGGAATAACCCGGCATAGACCGCAGGTCCCGCGCGTTGGCCGTTCATCACAATCGCCAGCATCACGGTCAAACAGGGCCAGAGGTAGTTTATCATGCCCAATTCGATGGCTTGGCTACGGTCGCTGGCATAGCCCAGGGACAGCGCCAGACAGATTTCATAAACAACAAACAGCAACCCGCCCCAGCACAAATAGCCGCGGGAACAACCGCGCAATTTCGGCCAGCCAAGCAGTAATAATAAAAACACCGTACTCACGCTATACAGCATCGCGGCTCCACCCGCTGCCCCTAACGTTTCACTGATATCGCGCATCAGCGCGACGCTGGTGCTCCAAAGTAAAATCGCCGCGCCGCCTAACAGCGTGGCGCCATTACGCGAATAAACCATTGGCATGATAGGACGGGTTTCCTCTTTTCCCTGTTGGACAACGCCGCCGCCGGAGATATCCCGGCGGCTGTCCAACCACCGGTTAACCTGCCGCGGCGGCAAGCAGACAAATTTGTCGGGTCAGCGCATAACTGTTAACAAAGGCGCTGACGGGTAAAAACTCGAAGCGTGAGTGAAAATTGTGGGCGCCGGTGAAATAGTTAGGCGTGAATAACCCTTTGGCGGACAGCGCCGCACCGTCGGTGCCGCCCCGCATGGGGATAATTTTGGGCGCGATCGCCAGCGTATCCAGCGCGTTTAGCAGTAAATCAATGGCGCGCCGATCTTCCCCAAGCGCATTGCTGATATTGCTATAGATATCGCTCATGGTTATCGCAATGTCGCCGCTAGGATAGCGTCGGCCTATTTCAGCCGCCGCGGCGTGGACCTGTTGCTTTCGATCGTTAAAAGCTTGCCGATCAAAATCACGCACCGCCACCGTTAGCGTCGCCTGATGTGCATTGGCGCTCATGGCGTTGACCCAAAAATAGCCCTCCCGCAACGCCGTAGTTTCGGGCGTCTGCGCGCGATCGAAGCAGCCGATAAAGTCATGAGCCATCAGGATAGGATTGACCATCACGCCTTTGGCCGCCATAGGATGCGCGGTAACGCCGGTGAAAACAACCGTGGCGGCGGCGGCATTAAAGTTTTCATAAACCACCTCGCCCTGTTCACAGCAATCGATGGTGTAGGCAAAATCGACCGCAAACCGAGCAAGATCCAGCGCTTTGGCGCCGCGCAGACCGATCTCCTCATCGGGAACAAACGCGATGACAATATCGCCATGGAGCGTGGTGGGCGTAAGCGTTGCCAACAGGGTCATAATGACGCTGATAGCGGCTTTGTTATCCGCGCCGAGCACGCTGGTGCCGTCGCTGAATAGAATATCCTGGCCGGCATAAGGCAAGATCTCTGGATGTTGCGCCACCCGCATCCAGATATCCTGACGCGGATTGAGGCATAGATCCTCACCGGCGAAATGCAGCCGCTGAGGATGAATGTCCGGCGACAACCCCACATCCACCGTGTCCAGATGCGCGATAAAACCGATACGCGGCGCGCCAGGGCAGTTACCGCGCTTGACCGCGGTGACGGTGGCCTGCTGGTCAACCAGGATGTCATCCAGACCGAGGGCAAATAATTCTTGCGCCAGCATGTCGGCAAGTTGCTGTTGCCCTGGCGTACTGGGCAGCCGACTGGACGTCGCATCACTTTGCGACGTGACCGCCAAGTAGCGAAAAAAACGTTGTATCAACTGACTTTCGATCGCATCAGACATGAAGGCATCCTTGGGGATAGCGACTGGCACCGGTGTGGGGGCGTTTCTCAACGCCGGCAAGAATAATAATCGGTTTTGCCTGCGGGAACCACCCTTTGTCCCGGCGAGCCGTCATGGAGGCATACCCAGATCACTTCGTTCCTGACTTCAGCTCTTTTTCCATCATGACCCATTTAATGCAACCGCGCAGTACGCTGATAAGGACATAGACAATAAAAGTAAGCAGCCCGGCAAAATTAATCACCGGCGTATCAAATAGCCAATAAACCAGTAACAACAACACTACCGCGCTGGTCACGCCCCAGCCCAACAGGCTGCGAACCAAGATATAGTGAAGAAACCCCTTTTGCCGGGTTTTCAACCAGCGTTCACGGCGAGACTTTTTATATGTCCTCACCTGACCTCCCAGATACCCCGTTACGCACAGGCGTTAGTTCGGGGTTAATGCCCTTCTTAATTATTATGTAATTTTAATGCATATTCAGGGCGGCGCCAGGCGGGTAACAAAATGTTTAAGGCGCCGTAAGACGGGCAGCAAAAAGGCCTGCCGCGGCAGGCCTTAGCGAGATGGCGAGAAGATCACAAGCCCGGAGGGCGAGGGACTTCCAGATAATCGCCATTAATTGTTCGCCGATAATAGTGACCTTGGTTGACGTAAAAGCGTTCGCCATTCATATCCACCACGGTCATATTGCTATTGTTACCGGCCACCACATAGGTTGGTGGCGCGGGAGGCGGCTGGACCACCACATACTGATCGTTTTGCCGCTGGTAATAGATCCCGTTGAGCACATAATAGGTCAAACCGGCAATTAGCACGGTTTCCGCCGCGCCAGGCAGGAAGGGAAAGCGAGCTCCGCGCCCGGGCCCCGGACCGCCATGCCAACCAGGGCCGCCAAAACCGGGGCCACCATGGTAACCGCCAGGGCCGGCAAGCACCGCCGCCGGCGCCACCAGGCTGGCGGATAACAGCAGTACCAGTAATTTTCTCATATCGCACCTATCTACCCTATTAATACAGTAATAAAAGCGCTAATCGTCCGGTTACGCAAGGCGTTTTACGCATTTTTAGTCGGTGATTACGCATTCCTAACCGTTCGGTCATATTTTATTGCAATTTGACTGAACACTCTTTTAGGGCGGCGAGCGACCTGCGCGCCATAGGGATTAACACTGGCCCCTTTGTGTTGATGCCAAAAAAAAGCCCCGCCGCGGCGGGGATGAAAGAGAAAAGCGAGACCTTTACCCGGTGTTACTTGATTTCCACCATTTCTTTCACGTCGGTACGGGCTATTTGCTGTTTAGTGCCGTTGGCATCTTTATAACTGATCATCCCGGTCTGATCGTCGACCTTGGGCTTGCCATCGCTGACGATAGTTCTGCCATCGTTGGTGTGCATAGCGTAGTTACTTGAGCAACCGGCGATAAAGGCCGAAAAAATTACCACTGATAACATAGAGAATACTTTCTTCATGACCCACTCCTTTTTATCAGACATACAATAATTTTAGCCCAAACTCACGGTATCGCTAACTTTTTGCGGGTATAGCGGCGGATTATTTCGGGACATTGCGGGCCAACAAGATATTTACCGTGGCTTTACCCATCGGCGGCGTACAGTAAATTCGCTCTTCTCTGGCGCTCAGGGTCACAAATTAAGCTGCATCGGGGCAAATGCGCTTCATTTCTGCGTTAGCGGCTAAGGCTATAATATCGATGAATATTTGAAGGCGAATAATTAGCCTTTCTCATTTGTTCGTACTGCCGTTAGATGATAGTTTCAATACGTCATCCCGCTCCGGTGATGGCGAAAGTGATGTTGGGCACCCACGGTTTTTTTCGGTGGGTGTTTTTTTTTTACCGCCGGCGAGCGCCAAGCGCCGCCGCGAGGGGTGCTCCTCGGCGCTATTTGATAAGATCATCGAGTCGTTCGTCCGCAATCCCGGCCGGCTCAAGATGTGCGGAAACCTCCGCTACGCTGAACAGTGCCCTGACTGCCGCTTCCGCATTATCGCAAATGGCGTGACCCGCATCGACGGTCAACTGCCCATCCACTTCTACATGCAGCTCGACAAATACCCGATCTCCGCCGTTGCGGGTACGCAGGTCATGAACCCCTTCCACTCCGGGACAACTCAGTGCCGCGGCGGTAATGCGACGGCGATCGGCGCTATCAAGCTCGCGGTCAAGCAATTGCAGCATAGCGGCACGGATCATGCCGCGAGCATTCCAAACCATGTAGCAGGAAATGGCCAGCGCACCGCTGGCGTCTGCCCTGATCCAGCCAAACTGATGCTCGAGGACCAGCGCGCAGAGCACCGCAATATTCACCGCGATATCGGTGATGTAATGCGCGCGATCGGCGGCGATTGCCGTCGACTGGGTGTATTTCACCACCAGCGTTTGCATGGTCACCAGCAAGCTAGCGCAGAGGGTACTGACGACAATCACAATAATGCCCAATCCCTGCGCGGCAAGCGCCTGCGGGGTAATGAGTCGGCTGACAGACTCTATCCCGAGCGCGACGCCGGCCGCCGCCAACAGCATTGCCTGCACAAACGCGGCTATGGCTTCCGCTTTACCGTGGCCGAAACGATGGCCGCGATCCGCAGGCCGCTGTGCATAATATACCCCCACCAGCGTGACCATTGACGCCAATACATCGACTAAACCATCCGCCGCCGAGGTCAGTAATGCAATGGAGCCCGTTTCTAGCCATGCCCAAACTTTGATGCAAACCAACGTTAACGCCACACCAAGCGACACCAACGAGGCGATACGCGTCAGGCGTTTTTTAGGCAGCTTAGCAATCATAATGCTTTATCCAGATGATAATCATTTACCCTACACGCTATAAAATAATTAAATTCAACTGTTTATTATGTTGGTTCGAGAATTAAAAAAACAGCTTTTTTTCACCCAGGATAAAGCGTGAGCGCTAAATAAACGCTTTGCCGGTTCTCCTTTGCGCTGAACAACAATAGAATAACCACGTATTCATTATTAACATCGATGATTTAAGCTCAGCGCCCCAAAGGCGCTCAAGCCGCTTACCGCCCATTTCCGGCACCTGGAACGTCGAGTGCGCCTTGCGACCGTGAATTTGACACGTTGCATCAGCACCTATCACGAGCGTGATAAAATCCGGCTGCTTAAATTGGCTCTTTTTGTTGTTTAAACCGTGCCAGGATGAGACTTTGATGCGTAGGAATACTCACTCTCATCTTTTTACGCACGTTTGCGTCGCCCCGGCTGGATTAACCTATACGGCCACGGGCGCGGCGCATTAATCCAAACCGCGCTAAGCTCAGCCGATGCATAAATGTCTGTCACGCGACATGATTAGAGTCTCATTTTAATGACTCTGGACATGATTTGCCGAAACGGCCGCCCTTACCTTGCGCCCCCATGGTCAGCCCATCATGTTATATTGTTAACCCTTTACGGACATTACCTGTTTCGCGCTGCCATCGAGCGACGCACTATTTCCTCCCGGCCGTAAACTCTGATAAAATTAAGGTGAAATTATTATGTATACATTTATCTTTTCCTTAGAAAAGGATTAACTGAAAAGGATTAACGGTGAAAACGATACTCCCCTATCTGGCGATGATTGGCGCTTTGATGATATTACCGGGACAACGTGCGCTGGCGGCAAGCGGTTGCGCGGCAAAACAGCAGTCTGTGCAGACACAGCTTTCCCATGCCCGCGCTCAAGGCAACGCGGCGCGGGCGGAAGGTCTGGAAAAGGCGCTGGCTGAGATTACCGCCCATTGTCGCGATGACCAGCTACAGGCAGACCGCGAGCGCCACATTGCCGACAAGAAAAACAAGCTGGCGCAACGGCAGCACGAACTAACGCAAGCTCAGCAAACAGGTAATAGCGATAAGATTCGCAAAAAACAGAAAAAAGTCACACGTGCTCAACAAGAACTTGAAGAAGCACAATCGGCATTAAAGCAGTAAGTCGCCACGCTGGCCGCACGGCAATGAAATTAATCGACGACCGCCGCACGACGACGATTGCCGGCAAAAAAATATCATTCCGTTATGTGCTGGCGCGGAAAATATGGCGTATTTTGCAACATTTTTTTCGCGATACCGCCGCCCACGCCAGTGTCATCGCTTCTTACTTCAAGACGCTAAAAATACCGCACGCCGCTATCGCACTGCGTTGCTGAAGGCCAGGTGAGACATCGTGTAACTTTTATACGAATGTATTACGCATCGTCATAACATCTGCTTGATTTGCGGCGGAGGGATATCTGTTACTCCCCTGCCCGACGCAGCAGTCTACTTAACGCTGTGTATAACGCTTCTTCATTCTCGTCCTCAACGCTGATTCCCGCATTTTTGACAATAGTCGTCAACTCTCGATTTATCGCCTCCATCCATTCTTGACTATTCATTTCAGGCGCGACATTCGCTTTCTGAGCATTATCGTCGGCCAAAGTTATCATTTTTTTCATGGTATTGTCCTGGCTTTGGTGCCGTCGTCATTCGGCCGCACCGTTTTATACCTACCGCAATGCTTACTCGACACGGTGTCGCTAATCATTACGATGTCAAATACGTTAAACTGCTAAAGAAAATTCCGAATATTCCCCCGTCTAGCCTTGTTGTTTGCCCGCCGCAAGCACCCTCAATGCGATTGAATAACCATCGCTAATAGCAAATGCGTTACGCATTGGAGAAGACTATCTATTCTAACGATTAATACTTTTGATTCTTTTATAAGGTTAACGCTGACGGCTCAGGCGTTAAGAGGGCGGTCCTTAACGACCTTATGCGATAACATCCATTAAATTTGACACAGAGACCGTATCATTTTTATTAATTAATTGAAGCAAATAATTTTAAATCATCATTCAGCACTACCGGAAACGCCAGCCTATTCCTATCTAGATTAAGTGACCTGGCCAGCATTTTTCCATCGTCAGAGAATAACTATTAAACGTAATGTGGCGCTTGTCAATAGATTTCCCGCCACCCTGAAGATTTATTTCTAAAAGAATTGTCTTCGGGGCCGATGGCCCAATATTATCCACAAGAATCATCTGAGCGCCATCAGAAAAATCCTTTTATTCTAGCAAGTGTTAATTTGATCGAATTGTCTTAATGGCGTTATTGCATCTGCGTCAGATACTCACCAAGATGAATATAATTTCATAGATATTAATCTCAATAAATAATTTTCACCCTATGCGTGCTTAATTGTCGCCCGACATTAAGCGCCACGGACAAGCAACCACGGCGCTCATTTTTTAGTCCGTTAACGGGATGCCTTGTAGCGCAAATGCTTGCCCCGTTGAAGTGACCGTAAGCCTGTTATTGGCGGAAGTCTCGACATCGCCCGCGTAATGCGTAGAGCTACAGCCGCGTTTCCCTAGCCTAGGCATAATTGCTTCCCACAATCGATTGGACGCCGCTCCCTTTCCAGCAATATCACCTTAAGGAGCGCTGGCTAACGGGGCAAGGTAGTGCCAACCACGGATACAACGCATCATCACTGCTCGAATTAGCCCCCTGTCCCTGCGGGCTAAAGGAGAATACTCTTCGCTTAATTGAATCAATAATATTTAATTTAATTACAATCCAGTTAATATAGCACCTTGAGCAGCAAAATCGCAGATAAATAGTTTGTGATTTTCTCGCCATGGTGCAACTTTTGCTGGTATTATCCACAACGCTTTTAGCGTCAAGAATAACCACGGGAACAAGTAAATGCAACTCAATATTTGCATGTGCGATATTTAAAACAGATAATTAATTTACACTCCACATTTAATCTTGAAAGCAAAATAGAGCCGCGCACCTTTTATTATCCGCAAATGGAGAAGGCGTGAAAGTTTTCATCATCAATCTCAAGGCATCACCCAAACGCCGTCAATGTATTGAATACCAGTGCCAACATTACTCTCTTGATTATGAGTTTATCGAAGCCATAAATGGCCATCTGCTTAGCGGCGAGGACATTATGCAACATACACGTAGAATCAATTATGCCACCCGTCCGGGTGAAATTGGTTGCGCCCTTAGCCACATCCATATCTATCGCCTCATTTGCGAGCGTGGGCTTAAGCAGGCGTTAATCCTTGAGGATGACGCAAAGCTTACCCCGGAAGCCATTTCGCTTCTCCCCCAACTAGCGCTGTGCGATATTCCCAGCAAGCCGCTGTTAACGCTGCTGACCGCCAGCTGTCAATACCTAAAAAAACCGATTCAGGCATTGGATAAGACCCACTGTCTGCATAGGGTAGTTGATGCCGCGATGACGCACGGTTACATCATCAATCGCACGGCCGCGCGCAACATGGCGGCGGGCCTCTATCCGGTATGGATGGTGGCCGACAAATTTTCCATTTTTCAGGATTACGCCTTTTGTCAGGTACGTGCCGTAGTGCCGCCGGTCATTTTGCATAGCATCCATGCAGCTCAGTCACACATCAGTATTACCCCCAAACCTGACGCGGCGCGCAATGCCATTTGGCAATCATTAAAAGCGCGGGCGCCGTGGAAGGTTAAATGCAAACATCTGCTTTGGGGTCTGCTGGTACGGCCTTTTTTGTCCATCGTAAAACAGCGATAAAAAATGCCTCTCTTTACAGGGGCCATGGTGCCGGCGCGGACTGCACGCCACGGGACAGTCTCGCGCGGGGGGGGTGTGCGCGTGAGAGGATTGTCCCCTGCTATCACTGTAGAATGAGTGGCGCAGCGATGGAACGTCATTTAGGGAAAGTATTTTGCGATTAGGGTCTGACTCGCAGGGGCTTACTAGCAGATTTTTGACGACGTGGTAAGAGTACACGGTAGGCAGCGTTAGCTTCAACCAGCCTGAAATTGCCTCTTGCTTGTCTTTATGATGAATAAGGCGCGCGCTAGCACCCTGCCGCAGCAAAGATTTTTAGCGTATTTTCTCAGAATTTACAGGGCGTGACAGGTTGACCAGAGGAATTGTCTGTAACCCGTTGAAAAGTGGCGGAGAGACAGGGATTTGAACCCTGGAAGGGATTGCTCCCTTAACGGTTTTCGAGACCGTCCCGTTCAGCCGCTCCGGCATCTCTCCTTTTTTGCGGTTGCTATCATGCCCTGTTTTGCGGCATTTTAACAGTATTAATCCGCCCTCACGATTCAAGTGACGACTTATCGAGCAACATGATGATCAAATGGCCATGGCGAAGCACGCATACCGCCAGCTCAGATGAAACGAACTGGGATCAGGCGCTATCCATCCCGCTATTTAGCCCGCTCTCGGTCAATGAGCAGCAAAAATTGGTGGCGCTGGCAAAGAAATTTCTGCGGCAAAAGAAACTCGTTCCCTTGCAGACACTGGAATTGCATGCCCAGCAGCGGGCGCGCATTGCGCTGTTATTTTCCTTACCGGTGCTTGAGTTGGGGCTGGAATGGTTGGACGGCTTCCATGAAGTATTGATCTACCCGGCGCCCTTCGTGGTGGCCGATAGCTGGCAGGATGATTTTGGCCTGGTACACCAGGGCGAGGTGGTTCATTCCGGGCAAAGCTGGGATCAAGGCCCGGTGGTCCTCAACTGGCTCGAAATTCAGGATTCCTTTGATTTGTCGGGTTTCAATTTGGTTATCCATGAAACCGCTCACAAACTCGATTTACGTAACGCGGGCGTCGTCAATGGCGTGCCACTTATCCCGTTACGGGAGGTCGCCCGCTGGGAACAGCTGCTCCATGGCGCCATGGCGGACCTACAGGATGAGGTTGAGCTAGTTGGGGAAGACGCGGCCAGCATGGATGCCTATGCCGCAAGCGACCCTGCGGAGTGCTTTGCCGTATTGTCGGAATACTTTTTCAGCTCTCCCGAACTGCTGGCGGAGCGATTCGGCGATCTTTATGGCTGTTTCGTCCGCTTTTACCGCCAGGACCCGCTTTCAAGGCTCATCGCCTTGCGCGCCGGTCGCAGGCAGGAGGCGCGCAGCCTGACCCAGGCGCCGGATTAAGCCAGCGCAAACCCGTGCAATGGGCGCGATGGTCAGGTCTCAACAGCGCCTTTTGCCGCAATCTGGCGCTGAAAATCACCAATTCGGCTAAGCCTTGCGCAATTGCGCGATTTCATTATGTTATCCGTTGACACCCCTTCGGTGTCCCGCTATGATTCGCCCCGTTCTCGCGATTCCTCTGTAGTTCAGTCGGTAGAACGGCGGACTGTTAATCCGTATGTCACTGGTTCGAGTCCAGTCAGAGGAGCCATATTTAGAAAAGCCCGCTCAGGGAAACCTGAGCGGGCTTTTTGCTTTCACCGGTATCTGACCCTCGATAAACAGCGTAAAGCGGATGTCGCAACAACTGATGCCGGGGGCGTTGCCGCATGAATATCACTCTAGCGTGTACGCGCTTTAGGCTTTAACGCGTTGCAAGGGATGGCGTCTCATGCTTAATTGTCACGGCTACACATTGAAGACGCAGCCGGCAAGATTGTTAATTTTGTTTGTTCTGGTAGAGATCCCAGCGGTTGCCAAAGAGGTCTTCAAATACCACCACCGTACCGTACTCCTCTTCCCGTGGCTCCTGGCAAAACTTAACCCCTTTTGCTTTCATGGCGTTGTAGTCGCGCCAGAAATTATCGGTCTGAAGGAACAAGAATACTCGCCCGCCACACTGGTTGCCGATAAAGCTTTCCTGTATTTCGTTTGCAGCGCGTGCCAGTAGAATGTTGCAGTCGCTTTCCGGGTTCGGGGTAACCACTACCCAGCGTTTCCCAGGCTGCGGTGTATCCTCAACGAGGGTAAAGCCGAGTTTGTCGGTGTAATAGGCAATGGCACGATCGTAGTCATCAACCACAACCGCCACATACCCCATGCAGCGCTTCTGCGTTCTCATTTTCTGCTCCGTCAGGTTTCAGGCATAATGGCCCGGATTCTCCCTTTTATCACACATGGACCTATCTCACCGTCTGGATTTATACAAACTTTCGACGTCAGCTTCTGGCTAGGGGCGGTTATCAGCAGGACAGCATGGGGTATGAGCGATGACAAGTGTTACTACATCTGAATTTCTGTTGCCGATGTTCGCATTGTTACTGCCGTTTGTCGATCCGGCGGCATGGCGCAAAGTCCACGAAGGTAAGCAGCGGTCTAATGTGAAATTGGGGGGGCTTTCGATAGTTCCCCCGCAAGATGTTATAGAAACAACTCGCCCACCTCCTGCCAGTTACGCACGCGTTTATACCCTTCCATATGGATATTATGCGGGGCAGTAAAAAGAATGCCCTCACCGCAGAACCCGCGGAAATGGCGGCAGTTATCATCAATCAGATAATCTGCATTGAGGATACTTTTACTGCCGCAGAAGACAATATTCATGGGGCTAATGAATGGGAAATGCGTTTTCAACCACTCGAATTTTGCGTTGAATGAAAGCGGGAATTCCATTGCCGCCGTGGTGATAAATATCTCATGTTTTTCGTTCATCCGCGCCAGAACTTCCTGGCTGTCCGGCATCACCGGCAGGTCTGAAAAAAAATCTGCCTGTCCGATCAGCAGATCGATATCACTGGCCAATTCCGGCCAGCGTTTTTGTGCCGATCGTCCGTGCAAATCCGTTAACGAAATAGTCTTTCCGAATTGATGATTAAATGAGTTGATAAACTTCTTATTGAAATCAGCGATAACTTCATCCATGTCTACAGCAATTCTGGCCATCAGTGCGCTCCGGTCTTGTACGGAAAGTTCAGCATAAGACATCGTTGTGAACAGCGTGCTGTATCAGTTTCAAGGTGTTCATCACAAGATGCAAGGGCAGATTCGCCTCTGTTCTCAAATGGCACACACCTGGGCATGCTAACGTGGATGCGTTGTCATGACCCACCTCTCACTTCACGTTCAGTCCGCAGCGCCCGAATAGCAACGACCCGCTTAGGGCAATTAAACGGGTATTGGCTTATTAAGTTACGGTGTTCCCACGGCTATCTGCGGCGTTCCAGCAACACGAAATAGACGATGGTCATCACCAGCACAATGAGCAGTAAAATCAGCGCAGCGGCGGCCCCTTCATTAAGCGACAACCCCAAAAATGCCCTGCGATAAGCGAAGAAGCTCAGCACTTCGGTGGCGTTCCCCGGCCCGCCGCGGGTCAAGATATACGGTAGGTCGTAGGTGCGCAGTTCATTAATCAACTGAATAACGATCGCAATAGCGGAGACGGGCCGCAGCATCGGCAGCGTGATATACCAGAATTGCTGCAAGCTGTTCGCCCCGTCGATTTCGGCGGCCTCAAAGGGATCTTTGGGTAATGACGCCAGGCCCGCGGCCAGGATCAGCACCACAAAAGACATCTGCTGCCAGATATCAATCCACACCATGCTCCAGAATGCCAGCGTGGGGTTTCCCAGCCAGTCGATGCCCGGCAGGCCAACGCTTTGCAACATGTGGTTGATAATTCCCAGGTTGGGCTGTAATAGCATGCGCCAGATAAGCGCTACGCTAACGGGCGACATCGCCATGGGGATAGTCAGGAGCGCAAAATACAGCGGCCGGGTCTTTACCACCCGGTTCAGCATTAATGCGATACCTAACCCGACGATGAATTCGCCGCTTACCGTCAGCAATGAATAGCGGATGGTGAGCCAGGCGGAGTGCCAGAAAGTGTCGCTACTCAGCACGCTGATAAAATTATCCAGCCCCGCCAGGGGGAAGAGATCCACATGCAGCAGCGTATACGACGAAAAAGCCAGTACGACGGAATAAATAACGGGGAAGCCGAGCACAATCGCCAGAGCCAATAACCCGGGCGAGGCAAATGCCCAGCCCGTTACACGGAATCTGTCCAGGGTCAAACGGGACGTCGGTTTCACGATAAAATCCTCAGCTAAAGCCATCTGCCGGCCCCCTTTCCTCATTTCACCAGTAACTTATCTAATTGCTCGGAGGCGTTTTTCAATGATTTATCGACGCTATTTTCGCCACTCGCCAGCAACGACAATTGTGTCCCGAGGACGTCTTCATACTGGGCGGAATAGGAAAAGACCGGGAAGGATTTACCGGACGCCACGATATTCAGCGCGTCTTTATAGTAAGGGTACTTTTTCAACACGTCGGCATTGTCATAGACATCGGCACGCACGGGCGCATGCCCCTGTAGCGCCCGTGCTGTGGCGACGTCTTTACTCTGAACCCATTGTATAAAGGTCCATGCGGCCTGCTTTTCTTTATCCGAGACGTTCTTTGGAATACCCCATCCCCAGCCGCCGCTTTCCCCATGTCCGCCGGGGACGGTGGTCAGTGCGAGTTTACCGGCAACGGCCGGACAGGCGGTGGCGTTATCCAACTGTGGCAACATCCACCAGTAGGTCAGCATACTGAACGCTTTGCCGCTGCACATCAGGCGCACGGTATCGTCGAGCGTGGCGGACAGCGCGCCGGTTTGCGCGGCATTTTTAATGGCGTCCGCATAAAGCGACATCGCTTTGTGGCCGGCGGGGCTGTTTAGCGCGGATTTCCCTTGAGCGTCAACATAGTCACCGCCGACGGCAAAAAGGTAGTTAGAAAATTCCATGCTGTTGGGATCGCCGCGCTGCCCTTGCATCGCAGCACCCGACATGTTGCCGTTCTTTTTAATAAATTTGGCCAGCGCGACGTACTCTTCCAGCGTTTTCGGCTGCGCCAGCGGTTTTTTGAACTCGGTCTGATAGGCGCTCTTCAATTTCTCATCCTGCAGGACATCCGTGCGGTAAATCAGGCCCATGGAGTAGTTGTACATCGGGATCAATGTGGTTTTATCGGCGGTGACATTAATCAACGAGACGGTAGCGGGAATAAATGCCGACATATCAAAACCGGACTTTTTCACTTCCGGCGTCAGATCGGTCAGCCATCCGGCTTTGCTAAACTCCCCCGCCCACAGAAAATCCACTTCCAGCAGATTGTAATAACTTTGCGACTGAATCAGCTGTGATACCAACTTGTCATGCATATCGCCATAGCCGATTTTCTCGAATTGGACTTTGATGTGGTACTGTTTCTCGAAATCAGGCAGCATTTTTTCAATGATTTGCGTTTCCGGCACATCTTCCATCAGCGCACGCAGCACGACATCTTCCGCACGCACTGATGTTGAAAGGCTCAGTACCATCAGACTCGATAACAATGTGATTTTCTTACGGTTCAACATAATTAACTCCTGGTGAAGGTGCCGGCGTGTTAACGGCGCGATTTTCTGCTGGACATAACGTTATTTCACACCGCCGAAAGTGAGCCCTTTGACGATGTATCGTTGAATAAAATGTGAGGCGACCATCAATGGCAAAATGGCCAGCACAATACCCGCCGAGACCTTGCCTATCTGTACGCCGTTCGAGGTTTGCAGTGCGGCTAGCGCCACCGGGACCGTGGCGGTCTCAGGCCCACTAAGCACCAGGGCAAAAAGAAACTCATTCCAGGAGAGGATGAACCCCAGTACCGCCGAGGCCGCAAGACCCGGCAGTGAGACCGGCAGAACCACATGCCAGAAAGCCCCCCAGGCGGTCGCGCCGTCGGTCAGCGCCGCCCACTCCAAATCCACCGGGATCCCGTCAAAAAATCCCATCAAGATCCACGTCAGAAACGGCAGGTTTAATGCGGCATAAACCAACGTGAGCCCGAGCAGTGAATTGGTCAGCCCCACCGAGCGCAGCATGGCGAAGGCGGGTAACACCAGGGCTACGGCAGGCAGCATTTGGGTGGCCAGCATGATAAAACGCGCCGCTTTGCCGCCCGTTTTAAAGCGTGCAAAAGCATAGCCGGTTGCGGCTGCGAACGGCAGCGCGAGAATGACAGAGCCCGAGGCAACTATCAGACTGTTGGCGTAGTGACGTAAAAAACCGTTGTTAGCAATCAGCGAGCGGAAATTCTCCCATGAGAGCCGCGGGAAAATATCGCTGCTATAGGCCATGGATTCCGGCACCAGGCTGGTTCTGACAATCCACAGTACGGGCAGCAAAATGGAGAGGCAGGCCAGGACCAGTCCGGTATGAAGTCCGATTTTTCGTAGCATGTTCGCTCCTCACGCCAAAGCGGTGTCGGTATTGCTTGGCGTTTTGCGCCGTTTGACCACCTCGCCGCTCTCCGTGTGGAAAAGATGCAGCGCGTTGGGATCAAGCCAGATGTTGAGCGTTTGGCCCACCGCGGGGTGCGTGTGGTGGTCGAGGCGAATAATCACCGGAACATTGCCCAATGTGCCGTTGACAATGTTCTCAGCGCCCAGGGCTTCAACCCCGGTGACCGCCAATTGTAAGGGCAGCCAATCGGGCCGGCGCGGGTGGGCATGAAAATCCTCGGGCCGCACGCCGAGTAGCATCTCTTTTCCCGCAAGGCGGTGATAATCGCCGGCCATCCAGCCAGGGACAGGGATCGTCGGGCCATTGGGCAATTGCAGGTTGACCTGCGCGCCGGTCTGCTGAACCTGACAGGAGAGCAGGTTGATGGACGGAGAAGAGAGGAAACGGGCGACAAAGGTGTTTACCGGGTAGTGATAGACCTCCAGCGGCGTCCCGCATTGGATCAAATGGCCGTCGCGCATGATGCAGATACGATCCGCCATCGTCATGGCTTCGACCTGGTCGTGAGTAACATAGACCATGGTTTTTCCCAGGCGGCGATGGAGCTTGATAAGCTCACCGCGCATCTCGCCGCGCAGTTGGGCGTCCAGGTTCGATAGCGGCTCATCTAACAAAAACGCCTGCGGTTCACGCACGATGGCCCGGCCCAGCGCGACACGCTGACGCTGGCCACCGGACAGCGCGGCGGGTTTACGGTTTAACAGTTTATCCAGCCCCAGCATCGCGGCGCTTTGCGCCACTTTGCGGGTAATAACGCTGCCTGGCTCGCCGCGCATTTTCAGGCCGAAGGCCATGTTTTCCGCCACGGTCATGTGCGGGTAGAGGGCATAGCTCTGGAACACCACGGCAATGTTACGATCGCGGGGGGCGACATGGCTCACATCCTGCCCGTCGATGAGTAAGGTGCCGTCGGTAATGCTCTCCAACCCGGCAATCATGCGCAATGTGGTGGATTTTCCACATCCGGAAGGGCCAAGGAAAATAACGAACTCGCCATCACGAATATGCAAATTAACGTTACGCACGCTGTGCTGATTGCCGTTGTAGGATTTCGACACGTTCCGTAATTCAATGGAGGCCATAATGGGTTACCTCTGCTGCGTGTTGCCCATCCAGGGGCGGGTAACGTCCCCTTGTGACGTGGGCTGAAAGAAACCGGGTCTGTTCATGGCGGATACGGCCGTCAGCCCGTGTACACTCCGCCGGTGACATTGACACCCTGGCCGGTCATAAAGCGCGCGGCGTCGGAGCTCAAAAAGGCCACCACCTCGGCAACATCGTCCGGCGTCTCCAGGCGGCCGAGCGGCGTTTGGCGAATGTAATCGTCCATCACCTGCTCCGGCGTCATATTGCGCAGCTGTGCTTCCCACTGCACCTCCCGGCTCTGCATGCCGGTTTTGACAAACCCCGGGCAGACGGCATTCACGCGGATCCCGTCCGCCGCCAACTCCCGCGCCAGCGCCTGTGTCCAGCCCAGTACGGCAAACTTACTCGCCGAGTAATGGGCCAATAAGGGCGCACCCACTTTAGCGGCCAGGGAGGCGGTATTGACGATGGTGCCCGACCGGCGCGCGACAAACTTGCGCGCGGCAATTTGGTTGGTCAGAAAGATCCCGCGGATGTTGACGTCGAAATTGAAATTCCATTCGTCATCCGTCAGCGCCAGGGCTTTTTGCATGGTTGATACCCCCGCGTTGGCGATCAACAAATGATAATCCCCCAGCGTGTCTTCCACCCAGCGAAACCCCTTTTCGACGGATTCACGTAAACGCACATCCAGGTGAAATGCCACCGTTTCCGCGCCCAGCACGTTCGCCGCGGCCCGTGCGGCGTCTTCGTTAATGTCGCCGATAGCGACGCGCATACCCTGGCGAATCAGATTGCGGGAGATGGCATAGCCAATACCGGTTGCCCCGCCGGTGACAATCGCCGTTTTGCCATGCAGGTCCGGGTAGTGCCCGGATGTCGAATACACTGCGTTCATGTTTTCTTCCTCTGTGTAGATGATTATTTTTTACACCATTATAACGAACACAACAAAACAATTTTCTTATGATAAAAACAATTGCGATCACAAATTTTGTTTTGTATGTTTGTATTTGTTAATTTCAATGTTCGAGGTTAGGCGATGACGCACCAGGATTCGGCACCTGTTCACCTTAACGCTTCCGCCACCGGCGCGCGTTTACGTCGGTCGCCGGCATCGCGTCAGGCTGAGGTTTTACAGCTACTTTCTGAGGGGGGGACCGTTTCCGTACCGGAGCTAGCCGTTAAGCTTTCGGTATCCCAGATGACCATTCGTCGCGATCTGATGGAAATGGAGCGCAACGGAACGGTTTGCCGTCCCTATGGCGGCGCGGTTTTGCCTCAGGTCGGGAACACGGTGGTGACGGACCGGGTTGAACCCAGCTTCGCGTCTCGGCTGTTACAGAATCACGATGCCAAGCTGCGCATCGCGCTTGCGGCGGCGCATTTAGGGAAGCAGTGCCGCACGCTGGCGCTCGATGTGGGTAGCACCACATTCTTAGCCGCGCGCTATCTCAGCCAGTATTCACACTTGAAGATTTTTACCAATAGCCTTCGCGTGGCGCATGACATTGCCCCGGCGAAGGCTGAAATCTATCTGGCAGGCGGACGGATGCGCCCGGACGAAATGTCAATCGGCGGTTCGGCGGCGCTGCGCCAGTTTTCCAGTCTGTGGTTCGATATCGCCTTTGTGGGCATCTCCGGCCTGACGGGAGAGGGAATTTATGACTATGCCTTCGAGGATGCGGAACTCAAACGCCTTTATCTTGAACGTTCCAGTCAGAAAGTGGTGCTGTGCGACGCCAGCAAATTTCAGCGGATGTCGCTGGTTCATCTCGCGACACTCGAGCAAATCGACACCCTTATCACCGAACAGGCACCACCGCCTGCGCTGTCGGCGATGATCGCCGCGGCAAACATTGAGGTGATCATTGCGCCGGCGCTACCGCCAGACGCCTGATCGCTTTTTCACCATGACATACCAGCCAACACTGGAGAAAGCTATGATCTTTGATTTTTGGGGAAATAAGAAAAAAGCGGTCATCGCAATGGCCCACATTGGTGCGCTGCCGGGGGCGCCGCTCTATGATGCCCAAGGCGGTCTCAATAAGCTGATTGACGATGTGATTAGCGACGTGGAAAAGCTGCAGGCGGGGGGGGTAGATGCGATCATGTTTGGCAATGAAAACGACCGTCCCTATGTGTTCAAAGCCTCGCTGGAAGGGGTTTCCGCCATGTCGGCGGTAGTACAGGCGGCGAAATCGGTGCTGAAGGTTCCCTTTGGCGTAAACTACCTTTGGGATCCCAACGCCAGCGTGGCCATCGGCGCCGTCACCGGCGCCAGTTTCGTGCGTGAAATTTTTACCGGCGTGTTTGCTTCCGATATGGGGATTTGGGAGCCGGATTGCGCCAGCGCGTCCCGGCTGCGCCGCAACCTGGGTCGGGAAGACATGAAGTTGCTTTTCAACATCAACGCCGAATTCGCCCACTCTCTGGATGCGCGGCCCATCGAACTGCGCGCGCGCAGCGCCATTTTCTCTTCGTTGGCTGACGCTATTTTGGTTTCCGGGCCGATTACCGGCGAACCGGCAGAGCAGTCTAATTTGCGCAAAGTCTGTGAAGCGGTGGAAGGCGTACCGGTATTCGCTAACACCGGCACCAATATTGACAACGTAACGGATATTTTGCGCGTGGCCAGCGGCGTGGTTATTGGCACGCACTTCAAGGTTGCAGGGCACACCTGGAACCCGGTGGATGGCGACCGCGTAAAACGCTTCATGGATGTGGTCGAAAAACTGCGTTAAACACGGTTGTCGGAGCGGGAAGATATGATGCGGTATTTGTTAGGCATTGATATTGGTACGACCTCTACCATCGGTATTCTGATTGGCCTGCCCGACAACGTTCTCGGTATGGCCTCCCGCCCGGTCACGCTCTCGGCCCCGCACAGCGGCTGGACGGAAGAATCACCGGATCAGTGGTGGCAGAATGTCGGCGAAATTTGCCGGCAATTACTGGCGCAAAGCGGCATCGCGGCCAGCGAAATCGGCGGCATTGGCGTGACGGGGATGCTGCCCGCCGTGGTTTTGCTGGATAACCAAGACCGTTTACTGCGCCCGAGCATTCAGCAAAGCGATGGCCGCAGCGGCGCAGAAGTACTCCAGATGCGCGGCGAAATGGACGCCCAGCACTTTCTACAACGCGCCGGAAACGGCATTAATCAACAGTTGGTCGGGGCCAAAATCCGCTGGCTTGAGCATCATGAACCTGCGGTCTTTGCGCGCATCGATACGGTGTTGGGTTCGTATGACTTTATCAACTGGAAGCTCACGGGGGAGAAAGTTATCGAACAGAACTGGGCCCTGGAGGCCGGTTTTGTCGACATCGGCAGCCATAAGCTGGATGACGAATTGATCGCCTTTGCCCATCTTCCCCGGCATGTGGTCCCGCCGCTGGCGCGTTCCCATGACATTATCGGCGCGGTTACCGCGCAGGCGGCCGCCTGGACCGGGCTTAGCCCAGGTACCCCGGTGATTGGCGGGGCGGCGGATATGATAGCCTCCGCCCTGGGGGCCGGTGTCACCTCCCCCGGCGATGTGCTGCTCAAGTTCGGTGGCTCCGTAGACATCCTCACCGTCACGGACACCGCCCGCCCCGACCCGCGCCTGTATCTGGATTATCACCTGGTGCCGGGCCGATATATGCCGAACGGCTGTATGTCCACCGGCGGATCGGGACTGAACTGGTTCGTGCAGCACTTCGCGGCGCAGCATGAACCGGCGGCGCGTGAACAAGGGATGAGCCTTCACCACTATCTGGATACGCTGGCGGAACAGCGCCCGGCGGGCAGTGACGGACTCCTTTTTCTGCCCTATTTTCTCGGGGAGAAAACCCCGCTGCACGATCCCGATGCCCGCGGCGTGCTCTTTGGCTTGACGCTTACCCACGACGCGGGCCATGTGTGGCGAGCGTTGTTGGAAGCCTATGCGTATGCCATCAAACACCATATTGAAACGCTATTGGATATCGGTTACCCGGTGAACCGCTATGTCGTTTCCGATGGCGGATCGGCCAGCACGCTATGGATGCAGATTGTCGCCGATGTCTTGGGCGAGCCGCTAAGTCGCCTGGTCGGTCACCCCGGCTCTTGCCTGGGCGCGGCCTGGACGGCGGCGATAGGCGTGGGGGCGTCAACGGATTGGAATGGGGCCCGCGCCTGGGTCACCTTGAAAGACAGTGTTGCGCCTGAGCGTGCCCATACCGACGTTTATCGCCAAGGATATCAGCGCTTCCGCCAGCTCTATGAAGCCTGCCGCCCGCTGACACAGCAGGAGGCGCCATGAAATTTGACGCCATTGCATGGGACATCGACGGAACGTTGGTGGACAGTGAGCCACTGCATCACCGGGCGCTGCTGGCGGCCTGCCGCCGTTTCGGTCTCGATCTGAGCGCTCTGCCGGCGTCACGTTTTTGCGGCGTGCATGTTTTCGATGTCTGGCAAGCCCTGCGCGCAGAGCTGCCGGCGGATTTGCCACGGGAGGTATGGTTGCGGGCAATCGAGGATCACTACCATGCCCACAGCAGCGAGTTGGACGCCATCCCCGACAGCCGGGAAACCATCCGCCTGCTGGCCGCCAAAGGGATTAAACAAGCCTGTGTATCCAATTCGTGTCGGGCTATCGTCGAATCGAATCTGCGGGCGCTGGGCGTGCGCGAGTGCATGGATGTGGTGGTGACGCTGGATGATGTCAACCGTGGTAAACCCGCGCCCGAACCCTATCAGCACGCGCTTAGCGCATTGGGGTTACCTGCCGCCGCCGTGCTGGCGGTTGAGGATAGCCAAACCGGAGCGCTCTCGGCGCAGGCCGCCGGGATGCACGTTGCCTTCTACGGCGCTTTGCCCTCCTCCGCGCAGGGGGTAACGGCCATCTTATCGCTGACTCACGTCCTCGATTGGTTCTGATACGGCCCTGATCGCGCGGGGCAAGGACTTCCCGCGCTACGAAATGAACACACTCGAACAAATTCGGTTTGCAAATGCCCCAAGGACTCTTAATATTGTGAGCTATAGCGTATCATCACAGCCTAAGCCCACAATCAACCCGGAAAAGAGTGTTCAACGTCATGCCAGCCAAACCCGAGACCCAAACGCGTTATCTTCCCCAGGAGCGAAAAAAACGGATCCTTAGCATGCTGGTCGAGCGTGGGCGGGGGACGGTGGTGGAGATCTCAGCGGAATTGGCGGTTTCGGAAATGACGGTTCGCCGCGACCTGGCCGAACTGGAAACGGACGGCAAGCTGCGCCGGGTCCACGGCGGCGCGGTGCTGACGGAAACGCTCAATCCGCCGATTATGGATCCGCTGCCGGCGCACTTTGCGGCGCGCCTCGCGTTGCACCGCGAGAGTAAAATGCGCATTGCCCGGCAGGCTGCCGAGGTTGCGGGGCGCTACCAGAGTGTCGCCCTCGATATCGGGACCACCACCCTGGCGATGGCGGAGGCGTTGGTGCAACATGAACGACTGAAAATCTTCACCAACAGCGTGCGTATCGCCCATGAGATTGGCCGCTATCCCCAGGCGCCGGAAGTCTATCTGGCGGGCGGCAAGATGCGCGACGATGAGATGGCGATCGTCGGGCCATCGGCCATTGAGCAGTTCCAGCAGTTCTGGTTTGATATCGCCTTTATCAGCGCCTCGGGCATCACCAGCCAGGGCATTTACGATAGCTCGCTGGATGAGACCGAAATGAAACGGGTTTTAATTCGTCGTTCCGGCTTTAAAGTGCTGCTCTGCGACGCCGCGAAATTCCAACACATGTCGCTGGTGCAGGTGGCCGAGTGGCAGGACATCGACCTGCTGATAACGGACAGCGCGCCGCCTGCGGTGCTCGCGACCGCCCTGGAGCTGGCGAATGTACAGGTGATGATCGCCACCTGACGTTCAGCGCCGGCCGAGGTTTGCAGGCGGTGGGCGCGAGCTGCTGCTGAGGCCCCGCGGCACCGGGCCCGCGTCGCCTGCATTGCCGCCGACCTTTACCGGCGTCGACACCATTACCGAAGCGGCCCGCCGGCAGCAAACGGGCCCGTTACCGGTGTACCTCCAGGTGGATGTCGGTCTTGGGCGCGCGGCATTGACCGCGTTAGAACGACACCCGTTCCACTTTACCGACGATAAAAATATACGACAGCGCGCCAATGAGCGCGATGAGCGAAACAAAAATCAACGCCGGCGCAAAATTGCCGCCGCTCACCAGATAGCCAATCACTATCGGGATGAAAATCGATGACAGGTTACCCATGAAGTTAAAGGTGCCGCCGGTGATACCAATAGCCTTAACCGGCGCAATCGCCGATACCAACGTCCAGGTAATCGAAGAAAAGCCGTTACCGAAAAACGCAATCGTCATGAATACCACGATAAGGGTGGTGTTATCGGTAAAATTGGCGCCCACAATGGAGGTGGAAAGTAACAGGCCCAAGATGATGGGCAACTTACGCGCCAAGGTTATGCTATGGCCGCGCTTGATAAGCCAGTCTGAGAACGTGCCCCCCAACAGCACCCCGACAAAGGCCGCCAGAAAAGGAATAGAGGTGAGAAAACCCACCTTGATGAAATCCAGTCCCCGATACTGCACCAGATAGGTGGGAAACCAGGTCAGGAAGAACCAAAGCATCGAGGTTGACGCGAACTGACCGATATACACGCCCCATAATTTACGGCGCGAGAACGCCATTTTGATCTGCGACCATTCAATTTTCTGTTTGCCGCTTGCCGTATTCGCGGTGGTAGCGGAAATCACGCCGCCGCCCTGCTTGATATAGTCTATCTCCGCCTGATTGACGCCTTGATGTTCATCGGGTTGACGATACAGCGCGTACCAAATCAATCCCCACACGATGCCAATTGCCCCCATCAGGATAAACATACCTTGCCACCCCAACCAGGTCTGGATCGCCACCAGCACCGGCGTCAGGAATGCCACCCCCACGAACTGGCCGGAGGTGTAGCAGGCAATGGCTTTGCCTTTTTCATGCTCAGGGAACCAGGCGGTGACGATTTTGTTATTGGTGGGGAATGCCGGCACTTCAAACACGCCGATGGCGAGACGCAGGCCAAAAAGCGCGCCAAACCCTTGCGCGATACCCATCAGCAGCGTCATTGCCGACCAGCCGACCAGCATCAGGGTATAAAGCATTCGCGGCAGCACTTTATCCACGATGAAGCCGCCGGGAATTTGCAATAAGGCATAGGTCCAGCCGAAGGCGGAATAAATATAGCCCATCTTGATGGTCGATAACCCAAATTCTTGCGCAATGTGCGGACCGGCAATAGAAAGGTTACTCCTGTCCATATAGTTAATCACTACCGAAATAAACACCATAAAAAGAATGAAAAACCTGACTTTTGTGGGTTTATTATTACTCATGTCAACCTCTAATATAATTGTAGTAGGGCTCGGATTTCAGATGCAGGAAACACACGCCAAATAATTTCCTTTGGCCTGTGTGTTCCTTGATTGGGTTACTTGGTTATTTCAGCAGTTGCGTAATCGTTGTTCCTTGTTTTAATGCCGCATAACAGTCTTTAACCTGGCGAAAAAGCGCTGAATCCGCCGGCACCTGACTCAGCGAGGTAAGAACGGCGTCAACGCTGCCGTACGTGGCCAACAGTTTTTCATTTTTCTCTCCCCAGAAGAGTGCGGCAGCGATGACGATAGCGATGGCGTGGGTATCGCCGGCGTTGGCGATAATCATATTTGCCGGTGCGATCATACGGTCGTCAGGACGCAGCTTGCGCGACACCTCGCGCGCATTTTTACTGACATAATCTTCAATCGTATAATCGCTAAATTTCTTTAGCGCATTATCCGAGAATGTCTCCTGTGAGGCCGCATCCACGGCCAATACTTTGCACAGTGCTTTATTTAGCTCCGGCACCACGCGGAAGATAAGTTCACGCACCTCTTGATCGTTTGCCGACGTCGCGTAATCCTCTATACCTTTATAAGCGCCGAGGTACGTCACGCACGCGCTGATAAAGTTGTAAGTATAAATCTTGCGTTTTAATAATTGGGTCATGTCTGCTTCGGCGACAAAGCCTTTAATAGGCAGCTCGCCGCCCAACGCCCGCGCGTTGTAGGGAACGCGGTTATAGTTTTCAGTCCCAATATCCAAACGGGTTTTCTTAAGCACATTCGTGGTGCAGAAAATCGCCACCTCCGATATCGCAACGCTTTCAGGGTCGTCGAGATCTTGGCGCAGGGCATCGCCGAGAATTTGCCCTGGCGAGACTCCGTTTTCGGCGGTAAGCACCTTAAGCGGCGCCAGCCCCGATTTACGTCGGGCATTGACCCCAA
Organism: Sodalis praecaptivus; assembly: GCF_000517425.1. Lineage (NCBI taxonomy): Bacteria > Pseudomonadati > Pseudomonadota > Gammaproteobacteria > Enterobacterales > Bruguierivoracaceae > Sodalis > Sodalis praecaptivus. The sequence continues at coordinate 1,850,402 of NZ_CP006569.1, read as the reverse complement.
GAGCGATGTCTTTTGCAATCACCGGCAAATTCTGCTGGCCAACCGAGACAAACAGCACGTCCGCCGCCGCGATAGCCCGCAATGCTTCAGGCGTCCCGGCCCGATAGGCGGTAAAATCATGAATATGTACCGGGCGTACCGTTTCATCAAAACAATGGATGGTAAAGAAGTTATCTTCCTGTAGGTATTGCACTGTCTTGTCATTGTTGTCGATAAAGGTCAGGTGATAGCCGCTTTTCGCCAAAAATCGGGCAATAAAACCGCGTCCGGTTTGACCCGCGCCAATAATTACTGCTGACGGTGTGTTACTCATGATCGATAAGTCCTATTTTTTTGAGATAAACAATTTTTGCCTTGATCGTTTTGGCTAAGTCGCCGTCGAGAGAAATCTGGCAAACGGTTTGCAGCACATGATCAATACCCCGTTGCTCGCGCAGGGCCTGCAATGAAACGGCAAGCGCATCTTGCGGGTTGTCATAATAAAGCGCCGCGGCAATGGCGATACTGATACCGTCCACGGGAAGGTGGTACGCCTGTACTAGCCTGGCGGCGCCTATCAGACGATCGTCCGGGCCGAGTTTTCTTATTGGGTCATTGGCATGGCGACGAACATCATCAATGATGGCGTAATCCTGATATTTTCGTTTCGCTTGTTCAGAAAAGGCCGTCTGTTCTTCGAGGCTACATTTATGCTTCAGGGAGAGCGCTTTATTGGTCTGCTGATAGACCTGATCCAAGACGGCAACGATGAAATCGTCGTTAGCGGCGTCCGCCAGCGCATAGCTTTTTTTTAAATAGCCGAGATAAGCGATGGTCGCGTTACCGGTATTGTAGGTGTAGATTTTGCGCTCAAGAAAACCCGCAAAGTTTTCCTGATAGATAATGCCCGGGATCGCCGGCGGTTGACCCTTAATGCTGTCGATATCGACCGGCAGCTGCCAAAAATCCTGAACCGGCACCGTCAGGGGATCCTGTTTAAGTATGTCGGGCGTCGCATCAACGGCGGAACGCATCACCACGGCTTGCGCTACCCCAATGCAGGTGTCGAACCGTTTTGCCCGATCGTCACTCAGGTGGCCGCGGATGCTTTCAGCCAATACCCTGGCCGGATCTTTCCAGTTTTCACAGGTTATAATGTTGAGAAAGCCTTTTGGTCCCCCGCCGTCGAAAACCTCGGTAAAAGCCGCCGCAATCGTCGCCCCAAGCGAGGGTAAATTTTTCCCGCCGACCGAGGTGAACACGATATCCGCCGCTTGGAGCTCCCGTGCGACGGCCGCCGTATCGGTAAGCGACAGGCATTTAAAACCCGTAATGAGCGTATTTTTTTCGCTAGCGCCCATAACATGGACCGTGAATTGTTTCCGCGTGCTTAATTGCGCCAACAGGCTGTCATTAATGTCGACATACACGATGTCGTATCCCGCCAGATAAACTAATTGCGAGATAAACCCGCGCGATATTTTCCCCGCGCCGTAAATGATGGCTTTCATTATTCTACTTCCTCAACTTGATTAACATTGACGTCGAATACCGGCTTCAGCGCGTCATAAAGGCGCAAATAGGTGGTGAATTTTTGGTTATACAGTCGATGGTTTTCACTATTTGGCGTATAGACTTTCGCTGTGCGTATCATATTTTCGGACGCGACCGTTAAAGAACGGTACCAGCCGAGCGCTTTGGCGGCCAAAATAGCCACTCCCAGACATCCGGCCTCCGTCGTGTTGAGCTTTTTAAAAGGCACTCCCATGATATCCGCTTTGATCTGGTTCCAGATGTCGAGAGCGCTGGCGCCGCCGGAGATCACGAACGCCTCAGGCATCGTCTCCAGGCGAGAGGTATTCGCTTTTAGCGCAAACCCGACGCCTTCCAGCACGGCACGGGTCATATGATCTTTGGTATGGTGCGCGCGCAGGCCAAAAAATACCCCCTGCGCATTGGGGTTCCACCAGGGGTTACGCTCACCGTTGATGTAAGGAAGAAATAGCAGTTGTTCCGCGCCGGGCGGTACCCGATGCACATGGCGCTCGATATCGACATAATTTTTGCTGACCGCAATGTTATTCATATACCACTGTAGCGCCTGTCCGCCCGACGAGGTCACGCCGTAGGACAGCATTACATCATCGACGAACGGCAGGCAGTTGATCCCTTCCGGGGACGTCGCCAGCACTTCCGCCCCGACGAAACCGATATGCTCCGATGTCCCCGTAATATCAAAGCCACTGTTATGACGCGGTACCCCCACCGTACCGAGAATGGCCGCGTTTAAATCATTCCAGCCCAAAATCACCGGCATGGCGACCGGGATATTCAGGTTGCCGGCCACATCCGCTTTGGTATAACCGGCGATTTCCCACGGGTCGCCATAGGGAGGGATAATGCCCTCCGGCGCCCCCGCCCAGCGCAGTAATTCGGTGGAAAGGCGGCGGGTTTGCTGGTTGACAACCCCCTTCAGGCTGGTCAGGTCGGAACGCCATTCTCCCGTGAGCTGCCAGATAACATATTCTTTTATTTGTATCAGATACCGCGCGCGCGCAAGCGTTGGCGCGGCGTGGGTCGCCAGCCATTTAAGCTTGGGTATGCTAAATGCCGGCCCTATCAGCATGTCCATGCCCAACGCGTCGCGCAGTTGTGCTTTGCTATAAGCGCTGACCAAGTCACGCGCTTGTGCTGCCGCGCGGCTGTCCATCCATGAGATGATATTGGTCAGCGGCGTCCCCGCCTCATCAACCAGAAAATGCGCGCTGATCTGCGAGCTGATGGCCATCGCTTCGATGTCGTAGGTTTCGCCGGCATCGCGTGATAAACGCTTGAGCAGGGTTTGAATACTCGACCAGATCGCCTGCGGATCCTGTTCAACCTGACCCGGTTTCGGGAACAAAAGTGGATAGTGGGCCTTGTCAGAGAACAGCTCATGGCCGTTTTTATCGATAAGGACCAGCTTGCAGGACGTCGTCCCAATATCCAGGGTAAGCACTACAGAGTTTTGCATTTTATATGCCTTTTATGCCTATCATCGCAAAAATGAAACGTTTCATTTTTATCTTAAAAAAAATTAAAGGCTGCGCGTCGATTCCCGAGTGACCAGGGTCGGCGCCAATAGCGTCGCGGTAAACGCCGTTTTTTCTTTATTCCGCAGACGCTCGAAAATGATATTCGCGGCGCGACGCCCGATGGTCAGCGGCGACTGGGTCACCATGGTGATACCCGGCGAAACGATATCCCACATAAAGTTGTTTTCATTGATGAGAATAAGCGAGACGTCGTCCGGGATAGTGACGCCGCTCTGGTTTGCCGCATGGATAGCGCCCGCGCACAACACGTTATTGACCGCCAGAATCGCCGTCGGCGGTACCGACATCGCCAGCAATTCCCTGAACGCCTGCTCCCCCTGCTCGTAGGTATAAGGCCCGGTCTTATGCAAATCTTTATCTTGGGAGAGCCCGAGTTTGCGCATCTGGCTCAGCACCAGGCCATGACGGTACTCGCCGTGATAGGTATTCATGTCGCCGTGGATAATACCAATGCGGTTGTGTCCCAATGCCTGTAAATGTTGCAGCGCAATGTCAATCGCGTGGGAAAAATCATCCCCAACGTAGTCACAGGGAATGCCGGGAACGAAACGGTCCACCATCACCACCGGGATATTTTTTTCAATCAGTGAGCAAATCTTTTCTTTGGTTTTACCCGTACTACAAATGATGATCCCTTCACTGCGATTTCGCTCGAACATCGCCAGACTTTCGAGTTCTTTAGCACTTTGCTCATTAGTGGCGCTAATGGTCAGGTTATAGCTGTGCGCCACGGCAACTTCCTCAATCCCTTTCGCCAGCGCCATTTGGAACGGGTTGGTGATATTGGCCAGCAGCACCGAGATGGTTTTGGAGTTGGCGGTGCGCAAATTTTGCGCAATGCTATTAGGCGAATAACCTAACGCCGCAATGGTCGCCATCACGCGTTCTCGGCGTTTATCGCTGACGCTCGGGTCGCCATTAATGACCTTTGACACGGTACCTAGCGACACCCCTGCCTTGACGGCAACGTCTTTTATGGTTGCAACCATGTTCCCCAGCCAAAAATGAAACGTTTCATCTTGCAGTGAAGCTAGCGCCGATTTTCTTTAAGGTCAAAGATAACATGATTAATTTGTGATATTGCACACACATTAAGGCATGGCGGTAAGGGGGCCAAATTTTTCTTCATACAGGACACTCAGCCAGTCGATAAAGACGCGCACCCGCGGGGACAGCTGGCGGTGAAATGGATACAGCGCGGATAGCGGGAACATCGGACAGGGCCACTCGCTCAGCACTGCCACCAATTGCCCGCTCCGCAGCGCCTCTTCCACATGAAAGCGCGGCAGTTGAATCAATCCGCAACCGCGCAAAGCGCTAACGACGTAATTCTCGGCGTCGTTGACCGCCATCCATCCCGGCAGTGCAAACTCGACCACCCGCCCCTCAATGATGAGTTCCAGGGTATCGTCCATGGCGCTACTGCGTGAGAAGAATTTCACAACCTGATGGGCCGGCAAGTCATCGGGATGGCGCGGCGTGCCAAAGCGTGCGAGGTATTCCGGACTCGCGCATATGACTTGCGGCATCACGGCCAGGCGCCGGGCCACCAACGTTGAGTCGCGGGGGTTGCCTGCACGTATGGCGCAATCAATCCCTTCAGGTACCAAATCCACCAGCCTATCGCCGCTGCTGACGACCAGATCGATATGCGGATAGCGGGCGCGAAAGTCGTCTATGCGCGGCAAAACGATTCTCGTCGCATGGGTACCGTGCATATCCACACGCAGCGTACCGCGCGGGTTGGCGGCGACATGGCGCAGCGAGGATTCGGCGCTTTCAAGTTCACTAAGCACTTGCACGCACCGCGTATAGAACGCCTGACCATCAAGCGTCGGCCGCACATGGCGCGTGGTGCGATCAAGTAGCCGGGTGCCTAATCTGGCTTCCAGCGCTTTGATGGCAAGCGAAGCGGTGGCGCGCGGGATCGCCTGTGCGGCCGCGGCCCGGCTGAAACTGCCGAGTTCTACAATGCGGATAAAAAGCTGTAGCGCGTCAAAGCGATCCATAAGGCTGATTGTTTACTCCGGTTGAATTGTCATGCCCATTTAACGGGATTTATCTCACTGTTGTAAACAAACATAATGATTGCCACGGGCGAGGCGCTTTCATGGCGCGGGCCAGACGGAGAACGCAGGGCCCGGTAGAGCAGACAGCATGATTCAATGACCTTAGCCCGTGGCTCGCGCGGTCGCAGTGGCACCATGGCCCGATTAAGCGGCCAACGGCGGCTTCGCTTATCTGCTCACATCAGGAGGACTTACATGAAACGCGTCATTTCCCTACCCGGCCGCTTGAACGAGGTTGATGCACTGCGTGCCGGCGCGCCGCTTGTCGCCGCGCTCCCTGCCTGCGCTGCAACGGCATCCCTGCCGTCCCGCCCGCTATGCGGTTTGCAGATAAGCCATTTCTTGACGGAGGCATCCCATGGCGATTCATTCCTGGCGTAAGCATCTTACCGTAGTGCTCGGCGAATCTGCGGTCGCCTCCTCGGCCGCCACCTTCGTCATGGTGTTGGAATTACCCGTCTGGGCGATGTTTGTGGGTTGGATTGCCTTTTTTACCCGGGGACTGAATGTGCGTAGCGGACTTATCAACCTCGTATGCGTGTTGATCGGCATGGCGCTGGGCATGGGTGCCGCATACCTCATCGCCGCGCTCAGTCCGCTCCTTGGCGCCTACGCGCTGACGCCGGTGGTAATCATCGTCACCGCCATTGCGCTATCGCTGGCAAAAGTGCCGCTCGTTAATAATCTGCTGGGCTTCTTCCTGGGATTGATGGCCTACTTCGCCTCGCACTTACCGCCCTCACTGGCAACGTTCGCCAGTTTGGCCCTGGCGACCGCGATCGGTAGTCTTGCAGGCGCGCTCGCCCACCTATGGCAGAGGCGGGTTAATTATGTGCATCAGGCGTAAATCGCTTCAGCGCCGAGCGTCTTTACGGCCGTGTACACTCATCAATCGTTGCTTGTAACCGGTTTCCCGTTAGGGACGGCAAGGCCGCCCCCGGCAAACGAGACGCCATCGGCAAACAAGACGCCATCGACAAACGAGACGCCACCGGTAAACGGGACGTCACCGGCAGGCGCGCTCGAGGCGGATCTCTGCCGTCGGCAAGCTGCCAGCCCGGCGCACCGCTAGGGGGAATCTGGTGCCGCACGTGAACCTAACGCCATCGCGAAGCAGAACAACAGGAGCCAATATGTCCACTGATTTGACGAAAGACACCACCGCGCGATCGCGGTTATCTCGATTTTCAGGCCTGCTGCTTGAGGCCGAGCCCGCACTTTACGCCTTGCTGCGCATCGTTTTCGCCCTAGTGCTGCTCACGCACGGCTTACCCAAAGCTCTCGGCACCGCCCACGGCTCCATGTCCAATCCTATGGCGGGATCGATAGCGCTCATGCAAAACGTCATGGGCTTACCGTTCGCCCCGCAATTGGCATTCATGATCATGCTATTGGAAACGGGAGGCGCTATTCTGCTGGCAATCGGCTTTGGTACCCGCGTCGTGGCGTTGCTGTTTGCCGCTCAGATGGCGGGGATAAGCTATGCCCTCGGGCCGACCTGGCCCTGGTTCGACCGCGGCATTGAATTTCCGGTATTAATGGGATTTTTGGCGCTCTACATTGTGGCCAGGGGCGGCGGCGCCTGGACGCTGGATGCGAGGCTTTTTCGTTAACCGCTGCAACTGTTATACCGTACGTAACACCACGGTTTGCAGCCGCGGATGACAGGAAAATTTCGCTTATCAAGGGGCGTTGACCCTTGCTGGCAATCGGCGACCCGCTTAGGCGTCAATGCCATGAGATTATCGTACGCCGGAGCAACAATGGCGCTATCAGGGCGCGAAACAAGGTGAGACACCGTGGGAGAACCTGGCAACACGGAACTTCATGCGGGGATAATCACCCTTATCCCCGGCAGAGGTTTTACCGGGGATCTCGGGCCAGCCAACCTCCACCTGCCCCTAATCCTCGTTATAGTGATGTTGATAGAATGGGATTTTAAGGTCTTTTCTGTACGGCAAGATCATTCTCACGGTTGCCAGCTGCGTTAAATCAATATTGCCGTAGATCAATGCTTCCCCTTTGTCGGTAGCCCGGACAACACGCTGGCCGTCAGGCGCCATGATCTGACTGCCGCCAAAGAGGTGAAGTTCGCCCTCCTCGCCCCAACGATTAACCGCGACCAGAAAAACGCCGTTTTCCAGCGCCCGCGCGGCGCAATTGATATCCCATATGTAGGCTTCAGCCTCACTCCAGGCGGCAATCACAAACAGAATGTCGACCTGACGCAGCGCAAAAATGCGCGCGACTTCCGGAAACCCCAGATCATAGCAAACCATGACGCCGAGCTTGCCCAAGGGCGTGTTGATAATTTCACACCGGTTGCCTTCGCTGAACCATTTTTTCTCGTCTGCCCACAGATGAATCTTACGCTGCGCGTGCAGCCAGCTTTCACCTTCGGGCGTCCACACGCCTGCCGAGTTATACACCTGGCCTGTTCTTTCACCGCGCTCAATAAAGCCGGCAATGATAATTAGTCCCAGCTTCCCGGCCAATTCTGACAGTAAACGGTCGGTCTCTTCGCCCCGGCTTTCGCTCAATTGCCATAATCGGGTTCCTAAGAGGTCAGGCGTATACCCTGTCGTCGCTAATTCAGGAAAACAGATAACATCAGCCTTATTATCAGCGGCCTCTTTGCATAAAGAAGCGATATAACGCAGGTTTTTTCTTTTGTTACCCAGCTCGGTATCAATTTGTGCTAATGCTATTTTAATCATAATGATTCCCTGTACGATAAAATCACCAAAAATAGGAATTATGCAAGCCCTTCCCTAGACGCTTTCCCGCGAAAATCAAACGCCGCCTATCGCCCTTCCCCTGCCAAGAGGACAGGCGGGCAAGAGCTGTTTGCTTTTGCCCAAAATCTCGTTGAGGTAGTCTAGACATTCTCACATGCCACAATAGGCGGCTTCAATAGAGTAATATTCACCTGACTTCGCTGCTGTAGGCAGACATCGTCATCCTTATGATTGCTGTCGTCAGTCATCGTCCTCCACCATGATTATGCGTTTACGGCTGATAAGTGTTTCATCGCTTAGCGATAGTGTCATGGGCGCTGGTGGATTGAGGAGCCACTGTGCCAAAAAAAAGTCTCAGCCGGGCTTCTAGAGTAAAAAACCATCCTCTGCCTTGAGCTCACTTTGTCGCAATGAGACATCGCCAACAACACCCTGCTGAAATTAGCCACCCATAGGAACAATATGACCGCTCGACGCTCGCGTTTACGCCTTATTCAACCTCTATGTCTTCTCAATCGCAATAACGCCGCCCCTTTATCGTCAACGCAAGCCGTCTCTTGAGTGTGTTAAACACTATTGGGCCATAGTTATCCGCGCCACCTCTCATTACCGTTATCAACAATAGAACAAAATCAATGTGTGACGTTGGCTAGTGGGTGTTTGATAATATCATTCCCATCCTATTTCAATATAAATACTGACAAGTTGCGATGAAGCATTATGGTTCATTAAATGACTGATGAATATTAATAATCACCTGAGAGCGCTGCGCCTTATTTTGGGTTGCGAAATTTGATATCGACATGAACCTATGGCTATTACGCTTATCAGCAATGCTTAACTTGATAATAACAACGTGGCCTATTAAAAAATTCACCCAAGGCGTTTTAGACAGGGTGAGGTTAGGACAAATGCCGCCATCAAGAATAATAGCAATGAAAATCATGCAACATTCACTTTAAAACTAGAGAGGATTTATGAAACTCAGCAATTCGCCTTTGCTTTACAAAATTTATACGCACAATAGCACAAAAGAAATCCTTACCGACAGCGATGCAAATAAAAGCCATAAGAATATTGCGCAAAAGCTTATCGCCGCCAAAATGTCTAATGCTGAGTTTAAAGCCAATCAGTATACCCATAAAATAGTAAAAAACATTCAACAAACCGCAGCCAAGCACAGTGCACGTGCTGCTAAAGAAATCAATAAGCTAACGAAAGAAAACGCCAAAATCAGTATCAAACTCGAAAAGCTGTTAAGCAGAAATGACCCCAACATCCCTGCAAGCAACAAGGCAAAATCGGCTCATCCTTTTAAAATTTCACACAATGAAGAGCGTCCTGATGAAATCAAGATATCTCGACTTATTGAAAAGCTGATTATCAACAAACAAACTATTGATAGATGGCAAAATTTCAGCGCAAACAACGCCCAACCCTTTGCCAAGTTTGATAAGTACTTGAACAATATTAATCCTGCCGATCGTAAACAATTTATGCAAGAATTGGGAGAAAGTCAATTTACGTCATCCACGTTGAATTCTCTTTTTACTCAATTGCAAAAAATAGAGCAGAAAAAAGAAGGCTACCATCAAGCTTATATCACGTTGTCCTCATCAGCGGTTGCCAATCACGCGACCCAGGGCTTAACAACGAGCCACATCGCAGTAGGACAAGCCGCCAATGAAAACGGTTCACGCCTTGGGTCACGTTCTGGTGCTGAACGTCAGGCAAGTCATAACGTCAATGCAGCGGCAACCTTACCCAATTCGGTAAATGCCCGTGGCGTCGATGAACAGAAAGGTGTAAAGGCGATATTGATGGCCACCGAACAACCCTTGACAACGTCCCTGGCGGGTGGACAGACTCATGGAGACCTGTCCGTTGCGCCCTCTATTAATACTGAGGATTTAAACCCCTTTCGATCACGTGATACCAGCCTGAATTCTCTTCACCCTGAAAAAGGTATTGCCGGAGCACAAGGGAATAAAACCCTTGCAGCTGCCGCAGTAAAGTCGACATCGGCGCAGGTAAACCGCACTCGTCATGACCAACAGCTCGACTCTACAAACGGAATGGCGGAGACCGAGCTAAGGGATAGTGTCAACCCACTAATGGCTGGCAAGTCGACGAATCCTTTTTTATAAAACGCTGCAATGATTCAGTGAAAAGCAAAGCTTTTTCCCAAGGATGGCGATGAGAGTTGCCTCGCTTATATCGCGTAATGACTGGATTGACAGGAATGACAGGAATGACAGGAATGACAGGAATGATACGTATCATCGTGCTTGTTAATCACCATGACTGGCTTATTTCAGCATCATGCCTATTAGCATCCATTTTAAGCGTTCTGTCGTTTCTCGCTACATAACGTCATGTTCCATTGATTAAAAGCCGCTGTTATTGTCAAGAGAGGTACTCTTCCGGGCAATAGCGGTGGCTTTTATTGCTTTCAAGATCCTCCCTGCCAGGGTAGTTATGCACGGCGTGAGCTGGTCAATAGGCTTTGCAGCATTGCGCCATCTCCCCAAGACCTCTTACAGGGGAAACGCTTTAATCATGACGCCATTCTTGCGCTATTAAGCGGCGATACCGCCTCACCAGGATTTGCGCTAATGGACCGGCTAACGGCGGCGGGTAAACTCCAGGGCCACTGCTTTTATCGTCGCCTTGCTCCGGGCATAATTGCAGCCAAATGTCCCCCGTTCACGCGGCCGCGGGTTTGTCCCCCCCCGCCGTCACACTTGCGCCCGCGAAGTACGTCTGTGCGCAGAGGTTTATCGCGCGACGTCTTGCGCTCAGCCATTTTAATCCGCGTCGACCTGCGTGGTATAATGACACTGAAACCCGCGGGACGTACGGATTATTCATTTTGTTATACTCACCGGGTGACGATAAATATTTCAGCGCACCTAAAACTGTAAAACTTAATTGCAGCCCGTCCACAAGTAAGAGAGCCGATATTTTCCCTGCATTTTGATCAAGTGATAAACCCCGGCAACAATACAACATCTAAAAACGCTTATTTTTCATCAAGCTAACTCGTCACTCGCCCGTTTATTTCATCATTTCCAGATCAAAATCGATGCACGGCAGTCATTATTGCCGCTTCCGGCGGTTTGCGAACGCAACCGGTGTTACACATTCAGCGCGAGAAATTCCCGGCGCAATGCTTAATAGAGAATATATTGATATTCAGGCACTTTGAACATGTCGCTGAGCGCTTTGCCCTGAGTCCGCGGTCTTAACGGATACGCGCCCGGGCGCGGTGGCCGATGATTGCCCCCGCTCAGCACGGCAGGCCCTGCATGACGCATGTTCTACACGGGTGCGACAACAAGATGGCCTGCCCGTTAGCGCGTGCAGCGATAAAGGGGGAAGGCCACCTGCTTTTTTCATGATGGCAAGGAACGAGATATGGTAAATGAAATACAGCCAGGCGCTCGCCCCTGGATCACCTGCATTATTGTTTTGCTCATCGGCCTGACATTAACCGTCGGCGGAGTCTGGTTACTCGCCCTGGGCGGCTCGGCCTATTATCTGATTGCCGGGCTGGCGCTGCTGTTATCAGCGGGTCTTCTCTGGGCCAGACGCAGCTCGGCGCAGTGGGTCATGGCGCTGATCCTTATCGCTACCCTGCTCTGGTCGCTTTACGAAGCGGGCTTAAACTTCTGGCAATTGGAGCCTCGTCTGGTGATGCTTGCCGTTCTCGGCATCCTGCTGCTGTTGCCTTGGGTGCGACGAAAGCTGTTTCCGCTGGCGCGGGCCGCTCATCTGACATTGGCCGTGGCGGTAGTGGCGACGGTGGCGGTGCTGGCCTTTGCCGCGACGCGGCAGGTAGGCATTGCCGGCAGCGCGGATTTCACCGCCCAGGTACCCGATGCCCACGATACCGCCGTCCCCGATAGCGACTGGCTTTACTACGGCCGCACCGCCCATGGCGATCGCTACTCTCCTTTGGCTCAAATCAATGCCGACAACGTGCAGAATTTGAAATTGGCCTGGAGCCTGCGTACGGGTGACACCATGCGTCCCGGCGAAGATCAGGGGGGTACCGATGCCGGACACGAATTCAACTTTGAGGATACGCCGATCAAGGTTGATGACACGGTGTATGTCTGCACCGGCCACAGTTGGGTTGAAGCTATTGATGCCAGTACCGGCAAACTGAAATGGAAATTCGACCCTAAAGCCGACACCAGCGCCGATGTCTATCTGGCCTGCCGCGGCGTAAGTTATTACAAAGCGCCGGCGGGAACGGCAACCGACTGTCCCGAGCGCATTATCGCGCCGGTGCTGGATGCGCGCATGATGGCGATTAACGCGCAAACGGGCCAGCTTTGCCGTGATTTCGGCGATAACGGCTATGTCTCGCTGAAGCAATATCTGGGCAATGTGCCGGCGGGCTACCATTTCGTCACCTCGCCGCCGATGGTGGTCAACGATCGGTTAATTCTTGGCGGCTGGATTTACGATAACCGCGCCACCTTCGAGCCCTCCGGCGCCGTGCGCGCCTTCAATCCGCTGAGCGGGGAGCTGATTTGGGCCTGGGATATCGGCCATGATCCGCAAAACTGGAAACCGGGCCCCAACGATCAGCTTACCCGCGGCACGCCAAATGCCTGGGGAGTCTTCACCGCCGATCCGAAGCTGGGTCTGGTGTATTTGCCTACCGGCAATGCGACGCCCGATTATTTTGGCGGCAGACGCCGGCCGTTCGACGATCAATACAGCAGTTCCACCGTCGCTCTGGATATAGAAACCGGCGCGCCGCGCTGGCACTTCCAGAACGTCCATCATGACTTGTGGGATTTCGACGTACCGGTCGGTCCCTCGCTGGTGGATTTACCCGGCCCCGACGGTCAAACGGTGCCGGCGCTGGTACAGACCACCAAACGCGGCGAATTTTTCGTGCTCAATCGCGAGACAGGGCAGCCGATCTCGCCGGTGGAGGAGAAGCCGGTTCCCCAAGGCGCGGTGCCCGGGGATCATACTTCGCCGACGCAGCCTTTCTCCGTGGGCATGCCGTCGCTGGCGCCGCAGGATCTGACGGAACACAGTATGTGGGGCGCGACGCCGATAGATCAAATGATGTGCCGCATTCAGTTCCGTAATGCCTACTACCAGGGCCAGTTTACGCCACCGCAGTTGAAAAGCACCATCGTCTATCCCGCTTTCGATGGCGTTATCGATTGGCACGGTGCGTCGATTGACCCAACGCATAAAATCCTGGTGGCCAATGCGAATTACATCCCCTTTATGATCAGCATGGCGCCCCGTGCCCCGGCCGAGCAGCAGGGATTGGTGCAAAAATGGAATGGCCAGGGCAACGAGCCGCCGGTAAAAGGCAATTTCTCGCCGCAATACGGCACGCCTTACATCGGTATGGTCCACCCCTGGCTTAACCCTTTAGGCGTGCCTTGTAATGCGCCGCCCTGGGGCACGCTGACCGCGATAGATTTAGTGAAACATCAAATCATCTGGCAGCACCCGATCGGTACCACCCGCGATACCGGGTTGTTCGGCACCCATACCAACCTGCCGTTGCCCACCGGTATCTTCAATATCGGCGGCAATATGGTGACGAAGGGCGGATTGGTCTTTATCGGCGCTACCGCGGACGATTATCTGCGCGCCATCGACGAACGCACCGGCAAAGTGGTATGGCAAGCGCGCCTGCCCGCAGGGGGACAGGCGACGCCGATGTCGTATCAGGTTAACGGCAAGCAATACATTGTTATTGCGGCAGGCGGCCACGCGGGCCTTGGCACGCGCAGCGGTGATTATGTTCTGGCTTACGCCCTGCCCTAACGCGACGGTGAAGAGAGACTGGCTTACGCGCTGCCGTCGCGCGGCGCTAACAAGAGGCTGACTACGGCAGCAGCAAGAGGCTGGCTTCGGCGCTGACGTAGAGCGCGGCGGTGATAATCGCAAGACTCGCACGTTGCCGCCACGCCTGGCAAAAGGCGTCAGACTGGCCCGGCGCCTTGCCTTTCTTCACAGCCTAGTCATCAGATCCCAGGGGCGCCGATGCACGGCGCCCCTGTTATTTTGCCCTCCAGCGGCGAACGGTCGGCACGGCGAGCCTCACCGGCTCATTGGATAACGGCCACCCTGCTCGAGATACCTTAGCCACGCGCACCGGCGCCTCAGGACTGTTGCGGTGTTAGCGCCGTTAGTGACGAAACACGCGGCTCAAACCGGCAACCCGGTCAATAATCACCATCGCGATAAGGGAGATCAGGATAAGCGAGCTGGCTAGCGCCGCGGCCACCGCGTCATATTGAAATTTGATATAGGAATAGAGCTCGACCGGTAGCGGCGTCCAACCGGGCGGCGACAGAAACACCGAAATGGGGAAATCGTTCCAGGATAAGATAAAGCACAGCACCATACTGGATAATATACCGGTGCGAATAGCCGGCAGTGTAATATGAATCAACGTTTTAAACCGCCCTGCGCCCACGTTGCGCGCCGCCTCTTCGCATGAGGCGTCGAATTGATGCAGGCTGGCCGATAGCATACGGAACGCATACGGAATCAAGTGCAACGTGTGGCCGATTAATAACGGCAGCAGCCCTGCCCCCAGGCCCATTTTGACGAAATAGATATACAGGGCCAGGCTAAAGATGGTGGTCGGGATCAGCAATGGCGACATGATAAACATATTGATCAACTTTTTACCGGCGAACTGATAGCGGGTAAACGCAATGGCCGCGGGCAACACCAACGCATTAGCCAAGAGCGCCGACGCTATCGCCAGGCAACAACTCACTCCCATCGCATGCAAAAACGTACCAGAGGTCCAGGCGGCCGTGAACCAGCGTAACGTGATCCCGGTCGGCGGCAGAATAAACTCGCGGGGATTAATGGCCACCACCAGCGTGATAATGATGGGAAATACCAGGAAAAACATGACCAGGAAGGTGAAGAGCTGCAACCCGCAGCGCCGTATAGCAAACTGTGTCATCGCACCGTCTCCAGCTTGCGCAAAATCAGCCGGCTGAACAGGAAAGTCAGCCCGATAATCACCGCGGCGTTGACCAGGCTCATAATGACTGATAATGCCGAGCTAAACGGCAGGTCATTATTCAACAAGGCCTCGCGGTAAATGACCAGCCCCAGCATCTGCGTGTTGCTGTTGCCTATCATTAGCGGCACCGAAAAGGCGGAGAAATTCAGCGCAAATACCATTATCGTACCGGCGTACAGGCCCGGCATAGTCAGCGGGAAGGTAATTTTCCAAAACGATTGCCACGGTCCCGCACCGACATTGCGGGCCGCCTCTTCCAAAAACGGGTTAATTTTTTCAATTGAATCCACCAGCGATAACACCATATAGGGGATGCCGATATAAATCAGCAAAATCACCACCCCTTTGATATCCCACATATAGCGTACCGGCTGTTGATAGACGTGTAAGGCAATCATCAACGAATTAAGCAATCCGCCGCCGCGAAAAATAACGATCCAGCCATACACCAGCGTCACCAGGCCAATGAGCAAAGGGGCAATCGTAAAAGACAGTAAGATATTGCGCTGCAGGCCGCTGCTTCTGGCGATATACAGCGCCACAGGATAGCCGCACACGGCGGAAATCGCGGTGGCGAGAAACGCGATTTTCAGCGAGAACCACAGGGTATTGATCACATACCACTGGCTGCTGAGAAATTTCACGTAATGGCTGAAACCGTAGGCCGAAACCGACATTGACCCACCGGCGGGCCCAGTGAAACTGGTGCGGATCACCCAAAGCATCGGCAAAACGGCGAAAATCGCCAGAATCACCAGGAGCGGTGACAGTGAGGGTAAGAGTTTTCGCAGCATCTAGCGCTCCCCGTCAAATGGAATGATGCGTAAATAGTCCGGATCGATGCCCAGCCAAACCGGGCAACCATTGTGGTGAACCTTATCAAAATTATGGACTTCCGCGCGCAACACGTTGCCTTGGGCAAGCTGCACGCTGTAGCGCACCACCGCGCCGTAGTATTCGGAAAAAACGATCACGCCGCTGAGTATATTGTCCTCATTGAGAGGCCGTTCGGTCAGTAGTTTAATCCGCTCCGGTCGCAGCAGCGCCATAATACGCGCCCCCTCCGGCAGCGATACCGGCTGGCGGCTGCGGATGGTCAATCCGGACTGCAATTGCAGCGTTACCGCGTCCGCGGTCTGACTGACCAAAAACCCGTCGAGAAAATTGGTAATACCAACGAAATCAGCCACAAAAGGGCTGCATGGCGCTTCATACAGCGCATGGGGCGCCGCGATTTGCTCGATATTGCCTTTATTCATAATGACAACGCGATTCGACAAGGATAACGCCTCTTCTTGATCGTGCGTGACGTATAGCGTCGTCATTTTCATCTTGCTTTGGAGCTCTTTGAGTTCGCGCCGCATCGTGACGCGCAGCGCGCGATCCAGATTACTCAGCGGCTCATCCATCAATAATAACTCCGGCTCCAGCGCCAACGCGCGCGCCAGGGCGACGCGCTGCTGCTGTCCCCCCGAGAGATGCCTGGGCAGGCGCGATTCATAGCCTGCCAAACCCACCACCCCCAGGGACTCCTCGATTTTCTGCCGGATAAACGCCGGTCGTTTTTTCCGCAACCGCAGTCCGAACGCCACATTCTCCGCCACGGTCATGTGCGGCCATAAAGCATAATTTTGGAAGACGAAACCGACGTTGCGTTTCTCCGGTGGCAGGTGGGTAACATCGCGGCCATGGACATGAATTGTGCCGCCGGACGGATCGACAAATCCGGCTATCATGCGTAATGTGGTGGTCTTGCCGCAGCCGCTTGGCCCCAGTAAAGACACAAATTCACCTTGTCTTACGTCAAAAGAGACGCCATTGACCGCCATGGCATGTCCATAACGCTTAACGATGCCCTTCACCTGAATTACGTTATCACTCATGCTGTTCACATTTAATTTCGCCATGTTATACCCGGCCCGTAAACGTCAGGACTCACCGGAAAAGCGCGCGCTTACCGACCCGCGGCGCACAATCTATTGCGTCGACATTTCATTGATACTCTGCTGCCATTGCGCTTTATGTTCGGTTATTTTCTGTTGGTCAGGTAAATACAGGCGTTTGAAGGCGTCGTCTTTCACCAGCAGATTGGCATATTTGAAATCGGCCGGGATGGTGACATTTTTCACCGTCGGCGCATAAAGGTTGCGGGTGGCAAAAGCGAGCTGGACGTCGGGGCTAAGAATATAATTGACGAACGCCTGCGCCATTTTCACGTCCTTGGCATATTTGGTAATATTCACCGTAGTAATCAGAGGGAAAGTGCCTTCGCTGGGGCGGGTAAAAGCGATGTTGGTGACCCCTTTTTCATACAATTCCTTCATGCGTCCGGTCGCCATCATGCCCAGCCAGGCGTCACCGGTTTGAAACAGCGACACCATTTGACTTTCCACATCGAGAGCGCCGATAAGGTTGCCGCTTTTCAGGAGTTCAGCCATGCGTTTCAAGCCGGGATTGATATTGTCGATGCTGCCGCCGTGCTGTTCCGCCTCCATCACGGTGAGACTCAGGGTAGGGATATTATCCAAGCCGTAAATCACCACATGGTCACGATACTGCTTGTCCCAAAGCGCATTCCAGCTGGTCGGCGCCTGGGAAATTTTGTCCTTGTTATAGGCGAGAACGTAATCCCCGACGTTGGCATAAACGGTGTAGGGCGAATAAATGGCGTTATCGTACAGATTCGCCATATTGGGAATAGCGGCTTTATCCAACGGTAGCCATAGCCCCTCTTTCTCGCCGGCAATCGAGTTCAACAACGTATTGGTGACGACGTCCACCTGGCCGAGGCGCGCTTTAATAAGATGATCGGGGCTGGAGCCGACAACCCACTGAATGTCGCATTGATATTCTTTCTCGAATTTCTTCGCAACCGATTCATAGGTGGCTTGATAATTGCCGCCCCAGGTGGTGACGCGTAACTCACAGGCGTCCGCGCTGAAGACGGTAAAGGCGGTGATACAGCATAATGCGGCAAGCGATCTTACATGGGATTTCATTTTACTCTCCTCGGATGACGGTATGTCACGGAAAACAAAACCTTCGATCTTTCCCTTAATCACTAAGGAACTCAGCCAGCCTGACGGTAAAAGCGCTTTAGCGCTGATTCCTGGCGCGCAATTCGCTTAGCGAATAGCGAGCGTGAATCGCTTCCTGGCTGACTCGCAACTCCAGCAGGGCGGGTTTGCCCGCCGCAAGGCAGCGCTCGAACGCCGGCATAAAGTCGGCGGTAGCCGTTACCGCTTCCCCATGCGCGCCATAGGCCTGCGCCAACGCGCAAAAATCCGGATTGACTAAATCCGTGCCGTGCGCGCGGCCGGCCAGACGGTTCTCTTCGTGGATGCGGATGGTGCCGTACAAATTGTTGTTAAACACAATGATGACAATATTGACGCCGTATTGAACGGCGGTGGCCAGCTCCTCGCTACTCATCTGGAAACAGCCGTCGCCGACGAAACACACCACCGGTCGGTCGGGGTGCAGCAATTTGGCGCTAATGGCGGCCGGCAGCGAATAGCCCATCGTGCCGCTGATAGGCCCCAGTTGGGTACCCAACTGATAGTGGGGAAAATAGCGCTGGCTCCAGGTGGCATAGGCGCCGACGCCGTTGGTGACGATGGCATTTTCCGGCAAACGTTCCCTTAAGCACCCCATCAAATGAGGCACATCCAGGGCGCCCGGACAGGGTTTCGGCGTCACCTCTTGCAAATAGGTGGCGCGCAGCGTCTGCATCCAGGCGCGGTGCCGCGGTTGGGCCATCGGCGTAACATCCGCCAGCGCAGGCGCGAAGCTGTCCATCTCCGCCACCAGCGCCAGCTCGGCGCGAAATACCCGGTTGAGATCGCCGTGGTCCGGCATCACATGCACGATTTTCTGCTGCGGACACGGCAGTGAGAACAGGGTAAATCCTTCCATGTAGCCCACGCCGATGGTATTGACGTCGCTTAACGCGTCATTGCAGACCAACAACATGTCCGTCTCGCGAATATGCTGCAACAGCGCCGGATTGGCCCCGATACCGATCTCACCGACATAGCAGGGCAAGCGATGGTCGATAATGTCCCGCCGGCGGAAAGTGGTGACCACCGGCAGCGCATTTTGCATGGCGAAGCGCTGAATCGCGTCACGGGCGTGGGCGTTCCAGCCGTTACCGCCGACGATGAGCAGCGGTTTTTGTGCTGCGGCGAGCAGCGTGACAATACGCTCAATGTCGGACGGCGCGACGGCGCCGGCGCGCGAGGGGCTGAGCCGCGCGCCCGCCGCCACCTCGCAGCGCTCCTCAAGCACGTCTTCGGGGATAACCAGTACCACCGGCCCTTTGCGGCCGGACATCGCGGTTTGATAAGCGCGCTGGATAAACTCGGGGATGCGCGCCGCGCTGTCGATTTGCCCCACCCACTTGGTCATGGGGGCAAACAGGGTGCGGAAGTCATAGGACATGAAGGCTTCCCGCTCCAGGATACTGCGCTTGACCTGCCCGATAATCAGGATCACCGGTGAGGCGTCCTGATAGGCGGTATGGATGCCGTTTACCGCGTTGGTCGCCCCCGGACTGCGGGTAACAAACGCCACCCCCGGGCGGCCGGTCAATTTACCGTACGCCTCCGCCATCTGCGCGGCGCCGTTTTCGTGGCGGCAGCTGACGGTTTTTATCGCCGGATGCCGCAGCGCCAGCGCGTCCAGCGCCGATAAGAAGCTTTCACCGGGAACATGCCAAATCATTTCGGCCTGCTGGATATGCAATTCATCGGCGAGGATGTCGCTGCCTGTTCTCTGGTCCATGACGCGCGCCTCGCCTTAGCCGATGACAAAGGGGTTTTCGATTTCGTCGGCGGTGGAGATCCACACCGCTTTGGTTTGCAGGTATTCGTAGATACCCGCTACGCCATTCTCCCGCCCGATGCCGCTTTTCTTATAACCGCCAAACGGCGTGGTATAGGAAATGTCGCGGTAGGTGTTGATCCATACGCTGCCCGCTTCCAATTGTTCCGACATTTTTAGCGCCAGACGCATATTGGAAGTCCAAATTCCCGCCGCCAGCCCAAATTCGCTGTCGTTGGCGATAGCAATGGCTTCTTCCGGCTCGTCGAAAGGAATGGCGGCCAACACCGGGCCAAAAATCTCTTCTTGGGCGATGCGCATCCCATTGTTGACCCCGGTATACAGCGTGGGCTCGATGAAATAGCCGTCCCGGCACTCCGCCGCCTCAGGCCGTTTTCCGCCCATCAGTAGCTCAGCGCCTTCCTGACGGGCGATATCGATATACTGCAAGATGCGGTCATACTGCATTTGATTGGCGATAGGGCCAATGCAGGTGGCCGGGTTACGCGGATCGCCGACGCGGGCCTGGCGCGTAAACGCCATCAACTTTTCCAAAAAAGGCGCCTGGATACTGCGGTGCACCAGCAGCCGCGAACCGGCGATACAGGTCTGTCCGGTGGCGCCGTAAATGCCGCCGACCACGCCGCGAACCGCATTATCCAGATCCGCGTCGGCAAAAATGATGTTAGGCGACTTGCCGCCCAGCTCCAGACTGACGCGCTTGATATCGCGCGCGGCCAAGGAGTAAAGGTGTGCGCCGGTGCGGGTTGAACCGGTAAAGCCCACATGGCGCGTCAGCGGATGCGTGACCAGCGGCTCGCCGACTTCCGCGCCAAAACCGGTAACTACATTGATGACGCCGGGGGGAAATCCCGCCTGCGCCACCAATTCCATCAACTTCAGCGCGCTGGCCGAGGTGTGTTCCGCCGGTTTCATCACCAGCGTATTGCCCGCGGCCAGCGCCGGCGCGGCTTTCAGTGAAAACAGCAACAGCGGCGCATTCCAGGGCACGATACCTACGCAAACCCCCAGGGGCTCGTGGCGCGACAGGCTCAGGGCCGGTTTATCGCAAGGATGCACCACCCCTTCAATCTTGTCGGCCAGCCCGGCGTAATAGCGATACCAGTGCGGGATATAACGAATTTGGTGGCGCATCTCTTCCAGCAGGCGGCCGTTGTCCCTGACTTCAAGCTCGGCCAGCCGATCGGCATGGCTTTCGATAAGGTCGGCAAAACGGTAAAGAATGCGGCCGCGTTCAGACGGGTGCATCCGTCCCCAAGGGCCGTTTTTAAACGCCTGATGGGCGACCTCAACGGCCCGGCACGCGTCGTCTTTATTTCCTCTGGGGACCCGCGCCCAAGGTTTGGCCGTGTAGGGATCAACGGTATCGAAATAGCGCCCAGATGAAGGCGGGAGCCATTCTCCACCAATATACATAGACAAGGTGTGCAGCGCGTTCGCGGACATAGTTCTCCCCTTCAGAGAAAAAATCGGGCATGTAAAGTCAATGGGACAAGCGGATGCAGACAGGTATAAGTGATATCACTATATCCAGTCAATGATATAACTATACGAAAAAAATATCGTTAAAAGACTGACGGCGGCGTGAAATGAACGCTATAATCAGGTTAATTATGCAGTTAAATACCTTTAATTGACTGATTATAAACTAAATCTAGCCTTACCCTTTTAGCTTATTCAAACTGATATCACTTAAGAAGTAAAACAATGACTAATGACCAGCCGATGTATGAGCAAATCAAAATTTCCATTGACCGTCGTATCGAGGCTGAAGAGTGGCCAAGCGATTTTCAAATCCCGTCGGAGGAACAGCTGGCCGAGGAGTTTGGCGTATCCCGTTTGACCGTCAGGCGGGCGCTGCGCGAGCTGCAGGCGGAAGGTGTATTGATCCGCATTCAGGGGCGCGGGACCTTTGTGGTGGGGCCGCGTATGCAGTGCGCGGTGTTTACCCTGTCCAATATTTCCGAAGAGATCGCCCAAAATGGCGGCGTGCACTATTGTCAGGTGCTTTCCCATCTGGCGTTGCCGCCGGAGAGCCCGTTGCGCAGTATGTTGCCTCTGCCCCCCGGCCAGGACATTTACCATTCACGCCTGTTGCACCTCGAAGACGGCACGCCTATTCAGTTGGAAGACCGTTTCGTCAATGCCGCCGAAGCGCCGGGCTATCTGGAGCAGGATTTCACGACCCAGCCGTCCCACAGTTTTTTGGTGCGCAACACCACGGTGACCACGGTGGACAATATGATCCGCGCCGTGCGGGCCAACGATGAAGCCCAACTGCTGTTACAAATCGATGCCGGGCAGCCCTGTCTGCTACTCGATCGATCCACCTGGCGTGACGGCGTTCCCGTTACCCGCAGCCGTTTTCTCTATCCGGGAGACCGTTATCGCCTGCGCAGTTCCCATGAAGCTCGGCCCAGCCGCATCACGTCTTCTTTGTTCAATGTCAAAAACAGATAAGGTCTAGCCATGAGGGAGTTTATTCGTCGACTTGAAGAACGCGGTGATCTGTTGGTAGTTGAAAAAGAGATTGACCCGTTTCACGAATTGGCCGCCGTCACCCAACAGGCGCAGAAAAAATGGGGCAAGCCCATCCTGTTTAAAAAAGTGAAGGGCACCGCGTTTCCCGTGGTGACGAATGTCTACGGTAGCCGCGACCGACTCGCTGAAGTGATTGGCATTGAGGCCGGGGACTTTTGCCGCCAATGGAGTAATCTGGCGTCTATGGCGGCGGCCAAAGCGGACATGACCCCCGCCGCCCCCGAGGCTATCGAATACGTTGAGGTGGCGCTGTCGAGTTTGCCGCTGATTACCTATTCCGATCGCGACGGCGCGCCCTATTTCACCTCCTCTATGTTTATCGCCAAGGATCCGGAGACCGGCATCGGCAACCTCTCCTATCACCGGGCGATGTATATCAGCGATAGCGAATTGCGTTGTCGTCTCGCACCGCGCCATCATTTGACCCTGTATCATGAAAAAGCGGAGAAAATGGGCAAGCCGCTGGAAGCGGCAATGCTTATCGGCACCCCCTCGCAGGCTTTCTTGACCGCGGCGGCGCCGTTGCCCTATGACGTCGATGAACTCAAAGTCGC
The DNA here is from genome assembly GCF_000517425.1 of Sodalis praecaptivus. Taxonomy (NCBI): domain Bacteria; kingdom Pseudomonadati; phylum Pseudomonadota; class Gammaproteobacteria; order Enterobacterales; family Bruguierivoracaceae; genus Sodalis; species Sodalis praecaptivus. The sequence continues at coordinate 1,827,551 of NZ_CP006569.1, read as the reverse complement.
CGAGCAACTGCGCGGCGCGCCGATTCCGATGCGCCAATGCCGCCATATCGACCTGGCGGTGCCGGCGGAAACGGAAATTGTGGTGGAAGGCCGCTTTTTACCCAATGAACGACGCCCGGAGGGCCCCTTCGGTGAGTTTATGGGCTATTACGTGCCGGTCGGGCCGAATGCGGTATTTGAGGTGCTGGGCGTCACCGCCCGTAAAGACGCGGTATTTCACTCCATCCTCTGCGGCTCGGCGGAAGAGGTGCTGACGCTGGAATTGTCGGTGTCGGCGAATATTTTCCAGCGCCTGAACGCCGCTTTGCCCGGCATCGTAAATGTCGCCTGCCAGCCGTTCGTTAATCACGCCGTTATTCAGATTGATCCCCAGTTTGAAGGCCACGCCCGTCAGGTCATGCTGGCGGCCATCGGCGCCGAACCCATCTGGTCCAAAATCATTACCGTGGTGGACACCGACGTGGATATCAACAATATGGACGATGTCATGTGGGCCATTCTGACCCGTTCACGGCCGGATAAAGATATGATGATCATCCCCGATACCCCCTCTTTTTACCGTGACGAGGCCAAAGATCATTGGGGCCGTTTGCTGATAGACGCCACCAAACCCTGGGGCCGCGAAGCGGAGTTCCAGCGCAAGAGATTGCGTATGGTGGATGAGGTGCGCCTATCGGACTACTTCAAGGAGGCCTGATGTCGCAGCGGCAACGGCTTATCGTCGGTATCTCGGGAGCCTCGGGCGCGCTGTACGGCGTACGCGCCCTGGCCTTATTGCGCCGGTGTCAGGTAAAGACGCATCGGGTGGTCAGCCGGGCGGGCATGCTCACCGTGCAACATGCGCTTGCCCTTACCCGCCAGGCGCTACATGCGCAGGCGGGAGCGACGCCGTGAACGCCGGCCGTGGCGTCACCCGGCCGGTGCATGGGCTGCTCATCGGCATTATCGTGCTGGATACCGGCTTTGAACGCTTGCCGGGCGACATCGCCCACGCCTCCACGTGGCCGTTTCCGGTGCAGTTTCGCGTAGTGCGCGGCGTCAGTCCGGCGGACGTGATTACCGGCGATCCGCGCACCTCGTTAGCCGCCTTTTATACCGCCATCGACGAATTGGTGGCGCTCGGGGTCAGCGCCATTACCACCAGCTGCGGCTTTTTGTCCGCGGTTCAGCAGACGCTAAGCGCCTATGCGCCAGTGCCGTTTCTCTCCTCCGCACTGCTGCAAATCCCGCTTATCGAGCGCATCTTGCCCGCGGGTCAGCGGGTTGGCATCGTGCTCTCCGACGGCGAAGCGCTGCGCGAGGAACACCTGGCACCCATTGGTGTCGGCCCGACTCTGCCGCGGGTCGGCCTGGCGGTGGACGGCGGGCTGCGGAGCCATATGCGCATGAACCGGCCAGGGGCCGACCGGGACGCCCAGGAGCAAGAAGTGCTGGCCGCCGTGCAGCGGCTGCTGACATCGCACCCGGAGGTCGGGGCAATCGTGTGCGAATGCGCGAATTTCCCTCCCTTTTCCGCCGCCATCGCGCAGCGTTTTCGCCTGCCGGTCTATGACATCGTGACATTGATCCGCTGGATGCATAACGCCCTGGCGCCGGTACGGTATACCCCATGACCGCGCCGTTTGACGTTATCGTCATCGGCGGCGGGATAACCGGTTCCGCTCTCGCCTGGGGTGCCGCCCGCGCCGGCGCCAGCACGCTTATGCTGGACGAAGGGGATGTGGCGCTGCGCGCCTCGCTGGGCAATTTCGGCCTGGTTTGGCTACAGGGAAAAGGGCTCGGCCGGCCCAGCTATATGCAGTGGTCGTTGCGGGCAGGCAGGCTGTGGCCGCAGTTCGCCAAGACGCTTGAGGAGGAAACCGGTATCGCGGTGGGATGGCGCGGCGGAGGCGGGCTGCATTTCTGCCTGTCGGCGCAGGCCTTTGCCGAGCGGCAAGCCCTGATCGATCAAACTCGCGATCAGGGAGGCGATATCGCCATCCGTCTGCTGGCCCGCCGCGAGCTCAAACAATGGCTGCCCCAGGTGGGACCCGAGGTCTGCGGCGCCTCCTTGTCCAACCTGGACGGCGAGGTCAATCCGCTGTTACTGTTGCGCGCCCTGCATGTCGGTTTTCAACAGCGGCGCGGCGTACGGCAGGCGGGGCAGGCGGTACGGCAAATCACGCCGCAAGGTGCGGGAGCCGGTTTTGCCGTCCGTACCGCCAGCGGCGAGCCGTACTTCGGCAAACGCATCATCCTTTGCGCCGGCCTGGGCATTCCCCCGCTGGCGCGCACCTTGGGGCTGCATATTCCCTTACGGCCTGAGCGCGGGCAGATCGTCGTCACCGACCGAATCCGCCCCTTTCTGCCCTGCCCGTCCAATCTGGTGCGGCAAACGCAAGAAGGCACGGTGTTGCTGGGGAGCTCGCACGACGACGCCGGTTTCTCCACCGGGACCGACGTTGAAACCCTGGCCAGGCTGTGCCGGCTCGGCTGCCAAGTATTTCCCGCGCTGCGTCAGGCTCGGGTGATCCGCGCCTGGGGCGCGGCGCGCATTATGACCCCGGACGGTTTGCCCGTCTATGACGAGGCGCCGCGCTATCCCGGCGCGTATGTGGTCACCTGCCACAGCGGCGTGACGCTTGCCAGCGTACACGCATTATGCCTGGGGGAATCGCTGGTGCGGGACACGCGGCATTGCGCCCCCGCGGATATGAGGAGCACGCGTTTTGCGCTTTCAACTGACTGAAGCGGCGCCCGTTGCCGGCCATTTGCTGTTCGATGGACGGGCGCTGCCTTTTCATGACGGCGATACGGTGGCGAGCGCGCTGCTCGTGGCCGGGATCGCTGTCTTCCGCGCCTCGCCGGTATCGGGCGCCCCTCGCGCCCCCTATTGCCTGATGGGGATCTGTTATGACTGTTTGGTCAACATTAACGGCGTCGACAACCTGCGCGCCTGTCAGGTGCAGGCCAGGGACGGAATGGTGGTCAGCCGTCAGTCAGGGGCGCGCGCCGATGCGGCGCTAGCGCCGGGGTCGCCATCATGACGTCCTGGGACGCCATAGTGTTGGGCGCAGGCCCAGCCGGGATCGCCGCCGCTACCCGCCTGGCGGCGGGGGGCGCGCGCGTGCTGGTGATTGATGAAAATCCGGCTCCCGGCGGCCAAATCTGGCGCGGCGTTGAAACGGCTTCCGCGCAGCGCCTGGCCTTGCTCGGGCCCGATTACCGGTACGGCAAACAGCGCGTCGCGGCGCTGCGCGCCAGCCAGGCGACGCTGGCGCTCAATACCACGCTCTGGCGGGCCGAGCCCGAAGGCACGGTGTGGCTCAAGACGCCGGCGGGGATTGAACGCCATCAGAGTGCCCATCTGGTGTTGGCGGTGGGCGCCATGGAGAGGCCGGTGCCGCGTCCCGGCTGGACATTGCCGGGCATCACCACCATCGGCGGTTTACAGATCCTGCTCAAGAAAAACGGCATCCTGCCGGCGGGGCCGCTGCTGCTGGCCGGTACCGGCCCGCTGTTTTACCTCTATGCCATGCAGTGCCTTAAGGCGGGCAAGCAAGATCTGACTCTGCTCGACACGGCGTTGCGGCGCAACTGGTTACGGGCGGCCGTTGCCCTGCCCCGCGCGCTCGGCGGCGAGGGAAGCCGTTATCTCTACAAAGGCACCGGACTGCTGGCGGCGTTACGCTTGAGCCGGGTGGCGTTTTTTAGCGGCGTGCACGATATCGCCATTGAACAGGACGCGTCGCGAGACGAACGGGTGCTCCGCTGCGTTAGCGGCGGGAAAACGCGGACGTTCCGGGCGCAACATATCGGTTTACATGAGGGCGTTATTCCAGATCAGCATGTCGCGCGCGCGCTCGGCTGCGAATTTCTCTGGGATGCCGTTGCCAGCACATTCATCCCGCGGCGTAGCGCCCAACTGGAAAGCTCGACGGCCGGGGTATTCATCGCCGGCGATGCCGGCGGCATTGGCGGCTACGCCGTGGCCGAGGCGGAGGGACGCTTGGCCGCCAGTGTTATCCTGCATCGGCTAGGCAAGCTGGATGCGGTGGCCATGGAACAGGAGTGCCGGCAGGCGGACCGCCTGCGGCGGCGTCATCTGGCGGCGCGTCCGCTGCTCGATCGCCTCTATGCCACCGCGCCCGAAGTGCTGGCGCCGCCGGATCAGACCCTCATTTGCCGCTGTGAGGAAGTGTCCTGCGGTGCCGTGCGCGACGCCCTGCGGCAAGGCGCGAGCGGCCCTAATCAGGTGAAAGCGTTTTTACGCACCGGCATGGGGCCCTGCCAGGGACGGTTGTGCGCGCCCACCGTCGCTCAGCTTGTCGCCACGCAACGCCACCTTTCGCCGGCGCAAGCGGGCTTTTACCACATCCGCCCCCCCTTTACGCCAATTACCGTTGGCGAACTGGCGGCGCTGGATCAAGAGAAAGCCCCTCCTGACGCGTGACGCGTAGCGCGCCGGGGCGGGAGCGCGCGGCACGGGTGAACGACGGCCAGCGGAAGTGCGCCAGCGCGAAGGCGAGCCCCCCAGCGCGCAAATTACCACGTCGTCATAAAAGTCAGCACGTCAGCACGGGGGATCACGCGCGGCCAAGGGTAGCGTGCCGGGGCGCGGGGAGGTTGCCGCGCCGGCGGGACATCAGCGCCAGCCCAGCGCGGGAGCCACCTCGGTCAGCAGCGTTTCCATGACGTGGACATTGTAATCAACCCCCAATTGATTCGGCAGCGTCAGCAACAGCGTGTCGGCTTCGGCAATGGCCTCATCCTGCGAGAGCTGCGCGATGAGCGCCTCCGGCTCGGCGGCATAGCTGCGGCCAAAAATCGCGCGGGTCTTCTCGTCCAGGAACCCAATTTGGTCACTCTCCTGCCCCCGGCGGCCAAAATAAGCGCGGTCCCGATCGTCGACCAGAGCAAAGATACTGCGGCTTACCGACACGCGGGGCGTCCGGTCATGCCCCGCCTGCGCCCAGGCATTGCGGTAGGCGCGGATCTGCCCCGCCTGCTGAATATGAAACGGCTCGCCGGTCTCGTCGTCTTTAAGCGTCGAGCTTTGCAGGTTCATCCCCCGCTCGGCGGCCCACACTGCCGTGGCGTTCGAGCCGGCGCCCCACCAAATGCGCTCGCGCAACCCGGCTGAAAACGGCTCCAGACGCAGCAAGCCCGGGGGATTGGGGAACATCGGCGTCGGGTTGGGCGTGGCGAAGCCTTCGCCCTGCAATAACTCGAGCAACACCTCCGTCTGGCGGCGGGCCATATCGGCATCGCTTTCACCTGCGGCGGGGCGATAGCCAAAATGGCGCCAGCCGTCGATAACCTGCTCAGGCGACCCGCGGCTAATGCCGAGCTGCAACCGGCCACCGGCAATCAAGTCCGCCGCACCGGCCTCCTCCGCCATATAAAAAGGATTTTCATAGCGCATATCGATAACGCCGGTACCGATTTCAATGCGGCGGGTCCTGGCGCCGATGGCGGCGAGTAGTGGCAACGGAGAACTGAGCTGGCGGGCGAAATGATGGACCCGGAAATAGGCGCCATCCGCCCCAAGCGCCTCCGCGGCCACCGCCAACTCAATGGATTGCAACAGCGCGTCGGCGGCCGTGCGGGTACCGGACTGGGGAGAAGGCGCCCAGTGGCCAAACGACAAAAAGCCGATTTTTTTCATAGCTCCGTATCCTGCAATGGTAAGAGGGCTGACGAGCAAAGGGTGATGACGCCGGTAGAGGCTACCCCCGCCGTCGCCAACGGGGGGTGGCGCTGACGAACGGCAAGCGCTGCCGCACCGCACCGTCCCCGATCATCATAAATCCCTCCCCGCCCGCGCGCAAATACGCTAACCGGTCGCCCCCGCAGACGCCGCCGGCGGATAAGGCAGATAACCGACAAACCCCGTCATTTTCCATTCCCCTTGCGTGCGCGCGCAAAAAAACACCGACTGCCATTGCAATGTCTCGCACCCGCCGCGGGTCAGTTTGATGTTGCCGTCGAAGATTTTACGAAAAATGGCCTGCTCGCCCGCCAGCGCGATCTCGGTATGCACCACCGCGCGGTATAAGGCGTCACGACGTGATTCGGCGTAATCGGTTACGGCGGACCGATGGGCGTCCGCTAGCCAGGCTTTTTGATATGCCGCAACCGAGGGAAAGGCCAGCGTCCAACGTGCGGGATCGCTTACCCCATTGGCGTGCAGACCGGTAAAGGTGCTTGCCGTGAAGCCATCGGCATAGCTTTGCCAGTCCTGGCGCAGAAAACACTCGATATCTTGGCGGACCACCCTCTCCCACAGCGCATGTCGATCGGCATCGCTGGCGGCATAAGGATTACGATCGTAATTCATGGTTTCCCCTGAAAAAATTTCCTGATGGGTAGCAGCCTACGCCAGGCGCACGTCCCCCTTTTGCTCCCCGCTCGGCCATCGCAGTCGGTAAAACCCGGCGGCGGAGGCCGTTAGCTACCGCAGGCAACCACGCCCGGCGGCGAACGCCGCAAGCTACCGCAGGCAACAGAACCCAGCGGCGAGCGCCACGAGCTACCGCAGGCAACAGAACCCGGCGGCGAGCGTCGGGTGCGGCTTCGTTCAATCGCAGCCGACGGCAACCGCGCGTCGCGGCGATAACGGCTGCCGACCGCGGTCCCGCCTTAAGCACGAATCGCCAGTCCGGTATCGCAGTCAAACCAGTGCAATTGCTCAGTCGACAGCGTCAGCGGCAGCGGTCGGCCGCGCTCCACCGTGACCGCGGGCGGTATCCTGGCCACCAGGCGGTGCGTCGATTCCGGCGCCAGCAGCCCGTGTTCACCCAGGTTTTCCGCCTGGAGCACCTGCGGCGTCGGGACATCGAAGAACACAAAGGTATCTGAGCCCAGGGCTTCAATGACCGAAATGGGGTAGTTGAACAGTTGCGCCTGAGCGCTACAGGGTTGAAACGCTTCTGGCCGGATGCCCAGCACCACCGTCTGCCCCAGATAGCGCGTCAGCGCCGCATCCGGCGTCACCGGAATTTGAATTTCGGTATTGAGTACCGCGGCATAGACGCCGTTATCGCCGCGCCGCAGCGCCACTTTGACAAAATTCATCGCCGGCGAGCCGATAAAACCCGCGACAAACATATTGACCGGCCGGTCATACAACCGCTGTGGCGTGTCAATTTGCTGTAGATTGCTTTCCCGGGCGTTGTTAACCGGTTTCAACACCGCGACCCGATCCCCCATGGTCATGGCCTCAACCTGATCATGGGTCACATACAGCGTGGTTACCGCCAGCCGCTGGTTCAGTAATTTCAGCTCGCCGCGCATTTGAACGCGCAGTTTGGCGTCCAAGTTGGACAACGGCTCGTCCATCAGGAAAGCGGTGGGATGACGCACCACGGCGCGCCCCATCGCGACCCGCTGACGCTGGCCGCCTGAGAGCGCACCGGGTTTGCGTTTAAGATACGGCAGCAAGTCGAGCATTTCCGCCGCGCCGCGGACCAATTGGTCAATCTTATCTTTGGCCATGGCGCGTTGTTGCAGGCCAAAGGCCATGTTTTCATACACCGTCATGTGGGGATAAAGGGCGTAATTCTGGAACACCATGGCGATATCCCGATCTTGTGGCTCGACGTGGGAAATATCGCGACCGTTGAGCATCATTCTGCCGCTGTTTAACGCCTCAAGTCCGGCCGCCATACGCAATAACGTGGATTTTCCGCAGCCCGAAGGCCCGACCATCACCACGAATTCGCCGTCCTGTAAGGTGAAACTTACGTTGGCTACCGCGGTGGTGCCGTTGGGAAAAGTTTTACCGATGCTGTCGAAAGTCAGAGTAGCCATGTCAATTTCTCGTCTGATCGCGTAACTATCGCCATGGCGAAAATCATCGTCATGGCGCAAGTGATTAGGCCAGCGTTACCGGTTGCCCCTCGGCGGCCGAACGTTCAATCGCCGCCAGTATGCGGGTATTGGCCAGGCCATCGCGGGCATCGGCCAGCAGCGGGGCATCGTAGACCACCGCGTCGACGAAACGGGCAATGGATTCCAGCACGAATCCGCCGATACGGCTTGCGCCGGTGGGCGTGATACCGATGTAGTCGGCATATTGCAGTTTGCCGTCGGTTACATGGCGTAAACCGCCGTTATGGGTGGGATCCGCCTGAATTTGCCCTTTGTCGCCCACCATTTCCACTTTGAAATCCACCAGCGAGGGATTATCGCGGGACAGTATCCAACTGTTTTCCACGGTAAACACCGCGCCACGGCTGAATTCGAGAATACTGGTATGAAAATCCTGCGTATCTACCCCCATGGCGGCCAACCCCCCTTTGCGGGTCACCGCGTATACGCGGCTGACCTCGTCATCGAGCACGAAACGCAATAAATCCACCAAATGACTGCCCAAGAACCACAACGCCGATGAACGGGCGCCCCAGCTCAACATCTCGCAGGGTACCCAGCTGGTATTGGATAACCGGGCCATGCCGTGGCGCGGTGCGCCGATGCGTCCTTGCGCCACCATGTCACGCATTTGCACGAAAACCGGGTTGACGCGATTATGAAAATCAATCATTAACTTGCCTGCCGCCGCATCGGCCACCTCGGCTATCTGGCGGGCTTCGTCATAGGTGGTCGCCAGCGGTTTTTCGCTTAACACATGCTTACCGGCTTTCAGCGCGGCGAGCACAATGGCCGTATGGGTGAAATCCGGGGTGGCGATGGTTACCGCATCGATATCATCCCGCGCCACCAGCGCCTCGAAATCGGTAAACGCCAGCGGCGCGCCGGTGGCCTGCTGCATCTTTTTCGCCCGGCCTTCATCGATATCGCACACCGCGACCAATTCCGTCTCCGGTAATACATTAAACGCGTGCGCGTGGTTATTTCCCCATAATCCCGCACCGACCACGCCTACCCTCAATTTAGACATAACAGAGTTCTCCATAGATATTGGTCCCTAACCTTTGACGGAGCCAAAGGTCAGGCCTCGGACGACATAACGATCGAAAATAATAAAAATCAGCATGGGTGGAATCATCGCCAGCACCGCCGCCGCGGCGATATAGTTCCAGGTGACGCCGCTGGTAGCGAAATAGCCCAGGGTGCCGATAGGCAGCGTTGCCGTGGCGCGCGAGCTGAGCACCAGCGGGAAAGCGGCGTTATTCCAGGCAAAAACGAAGGCGAACATGGAAGTGACGATAAGGCCAGGGCGCACAATGGGCAGCACAATGCGCCACATGATCACGTACCAGCGGGCGCCGTCCATGCGCGCCGCTTCCTCCAGCTCCGGCGGGACCTCATCGATAAAGCTTTTCATCAACCAAACCGAAAAGGGAATAATCATGGTCTGCATTACCAGGATCATGGATAAATAGGTCCCCGCCAGGCCCAGGTGAGTGACCAGAATAAAATAGGGGATGAGAAAAGCGATGGGCGGCGCCATCAGCAGGCCCAGGTACCACAACATAATGTGTTTCTTGCCGCGCAGGGGAAAGCGCGAGAGCGCATACGCCGCCGGAACCGAGAACGGTATATTCAGTATGACCGCGCCAATGGCCACCACCAAACTGTTCACAATCTGCGGCGCATTGGTGCCCGGTGACAGTAAAATATGTCGAAAGGCATCCAGCGTAGGTTTGAAAATAAAGGTTGGCGGCAGCGTAAATGCGGTCTCAGGCGGCCTGATCGCCAGCGCGATAAACCAGATTATCGGACCAATAAAGAATAACAACAGCGCAATGCCGGCGCACCAGGTGAGATAATGATAAGGCGTTTTAGCGACTGACATATTACCAATCCTCTTTATTACGGAAGGCAAAAAAGACATAGAGACCGATAATGGCATTGATAATGATGACGGTAATCCAGGTCATGGCGCTAACCATGCCAATATTGAAGTTCACCATTCCTTGTTCATATAAGGAATAACCGATAGTGCGGGACGACATTCCCGGTCCACCGCGCGTTAATACCAGAACGGTGTCGAAAGTATTGAATAATTGCATGAAGCGCAGCATGATAATGATAATTGCCGTCCGCTTTATCAGCGGCAATTTTATTCGCCACAAGATAGTCCAGGCGGATGCGCGGTCCAACCGTGCCGCCTCGACGATTTCATCGGGTACCGCCAGCAGACTGGCGTACAGCACAATGGCGAAAAACGGCGTCCACTGCCAGATATCGGCGAACATTACCGACAACAATGCGGTAGCGGGTGAGCCGAGAAGCCCTTCCGGCGGCACCGGCAGACCGAGCGCATGCATAACCCAGGTGATAATCCCCGCCTCGGGGTTATACATATAGCGGAACAAAAATCCCGCCACGATAGGCGCAATGGTCGTCGGCAAAATCAGCAGCGCCCGCACCACATTCATCCCCGGCACCGCGCGTAGCAGCAGCAGCGCAATAGCCAATCCCAGCACAAATTCAATCGCCGTCCCGGCGAAGGCGATGAACAACGTATTCCTCAAGGCGGGGAAAAAATCAAAACCACGAAACGCCTGGATATAATTATCCCAGCCGACAAATGCCTGCGGCTCCGCGCCCATCTGCAAATTCCAGAAATAAAAACTGCTGCGCAAAGAAAACAACAGCGGATAGGCAATTAACGCCAATAGCATAATAACCGACGGGGCGATGAGTATGTAGGGCAAATAACGTTTAAACATGCTCCCTCCCTTCGACGCTTTACGGCGATGGGCATCAGAAATAATAATACTCACAATGTTGGCTTCTCCATATTCTTATCGGCATATCTGAATAGCGCCCAGCGTCGCGGGCCGCCGATAAACGCGATCGGCGTAGCACATCGGCACAACTTAGCTGGAAAGATGGGTAATCAATTTTTTCGCTTCATCCAACGTGTCGTTGTAATCCTGCTTGGTATAAGGAATGAGTCGGTTGCCCTTCAGTACGCTTTCAAACATGCCATTAATGCGCCCCAGCGCGTCAGCGGCGCTGTCTTGGCTTATCAATAATTGGTTAAGCGTCATACCAAACATATTTTCCAGCGCGCTATAGCCCGGTACCGGCGGGCGCGAGACTTTACCGTTCCCCTGCTTCATCATGTTGTACTGCACCGGCAGATAAGGATAAACCCGCTGCAGCTCCTCGTCCTGATAAAGCGATTGGCGCGCAAAATCGGAGAACTGGTAATTGAGATCCGGCCAGAGCGCCATTTTTTTCTGCGTGGCTTTCGAGGTGGCCCATTTGATAAAATCAAAGGCGCCCTGTTGATTATCCGAGGTAGAGGCGATGCCCAGACTCCAGCCGCCCATGCTGATACGTTGAGGCGCATCGCTGGCCCGCGGCAGCGCGGCAACGCCATAGCGATCGGCAACGATGGATTTTTTGCCGGTCATATAACCCGCGTTTTTCACCAGGTAAAAGTACGGCGACCACCAATAGTACATTGCGATATCGCCCTGCGCAAAACGGGTCCCGGCGTCAAACCAGACGTAGTTGATGGATTCTTTCGGCGAGAGCTGATAGAGCTGGCGATAATAATCCACCGCCTTTTCCCAGACGGCGCCGGTCATGGTCGGTTGGAAATTCCAGGGCGCTTGCGGATACGAAGCGAACCAGTTGGCGCCAAAACTGGCGGAGAGCTGGCTGAACATATGGATAATCGGCGACGGCTGCGAGCCGCAAATCACCGTGGGAAATAACGTTTTATTGTCAAAGGTTTTCCCTTTAAGCGACTGTAGGGTGCGCATGTAGGCGTCCCACGTCCAGTCATCGCGGGTATTTTCCGGCGGCGCAGTTATGCCGAGGGAGGAGAAGACATCTTTGCGGTACATCACCCCCTGAGCATATGCGGCGACCGGTAAGGTGCCGATTTGCCCCTTCCAGATATTGGTGGAATACAGCGCTTCTGGAATAAAATCGGCCAGATCGATCTCTTTATCCTGCGCCAATTTATCGTTGAGCGGCGTAATCCAACCGTTGTCGAGATATTGACCGAGCCACATCTGGTCAACCGTAATCACATCGGCATCAGACGTTTTAGCCAGAAAGGCGCCGGCAAGCCGCGCTTGCAGGGCATCGTAAGATAAACTTTCGAGTTCCACTTTTATCCCGGTCTGCTTTTCATATTCCGGTATCATGGCCCGCATGGCGAAATAAAACGGATCCTCCACCGACAGCACGCGAATGCTGTTTTTGGCTTTCGGAGGAACATTGGCTAAGGCGGCCAACGGCGAGAACAGTGTTCCTCCCAGCACCGCGGAGGCCGAGAGGGACTTGATAAGGGTGCGGCGCGATACCGCCAAGCGATGTGCTTTCATACTTTCTCCATCAATCGGATGAGACAAGGATGCCGCTGCCCGGATAACCGCTTACCGGCAGCAGCTGAAAGGTTAAAATGCTGCTTTATTCATCACTTTGTGTCTGGTTTCTAACCCGGTTTGTTTGTATTTCGCACAAACATATGATATATGTCAACACATCATTAACAAAGATGCGAAAAAGATCTTGTTTATCGTATTCCGTGTCTTTCAGGCGTTACCGATAAGGTGTTGCGGATGGGATGCCACCACAGACGGGGCGCTATGTGGTATAAAAAATAATTATGAAACTTACTTGGCAAAACGACAGAACCACAATGATGAGAGCCGCTCTGCAAACGGAACAGGATGGCGATGATGGCAGGTCGATTGCCTTGGCCTCCCCGTCCATGATTGGCTCGGCCAATCGTCTGCGCATTTTGCAGGCGCTGTATGATTTCGGCCCTATGAGCCGGGTGGAAATGGCGCGGCAAGCCAATGTCAATCGCACCACCATCACCGGGATTGTTCAGCCGCTGCTGGCGGATGGGCTGCTGGTCGAAGGCGATGCGGTGCCGCCTTCCATGTTGGGCGGCAAACCCGCACGGCGGCTATTTTTTAATCCCGACGCGCCGGCGATCGCCGCCCTATTGCTGCTCCCCGGCAAAATTTGCACCTGCCTGGTCACGCTCACCGGCGACATTTCCGCTTTTTTCGCTACCACCTTCAGCCCGGCAGATACCACCGAGGACGTCACGCGCCTTATCGAGGATCAGCTGGCCCAAACCCTCGCCGCCGCCAGCCATCCCCCCTTTGGCATCGGCATCGCCGCGGGCGGCATGGTGGACAGCGATCGCGGCGTGATAGTCACGGTGAATCTGGCGCCGGCGTTAAATAATCTGGCACTGGTCGATCGCTTGGCCGCGCGTTTCAACCTGCCGGCCACCATTGACCATCATCCGCGCGCGCTGTTGCTGGGGGATCGCTGGTTCGGCCTGGGCAGAAGTCTGCACAACTTTGCCGCCGTATACACCGGCGAGGTGCTGGGCGGCGCACTGTACCTGGATGGTCAGGTGTACCGCGGGCTTTCAGGGTCAGGGGGTGAGCTTGGCCATACCATCGTGCAAATCGACGGCAGCCGCTGCAACTGCGGCAATCACGGCTGTTGGGAAACCGTCGCCACCCTGTCCTGGCTGAGGAATGAAGCGCGGGCGCGCGGTTTTGAGGCGCCGGAAACCTTGTCCACCCGCCGGCTGTTGACGATGGTGGAAAACGGCATTACCGAAGCCGAGCCGCTGCTGGATTTGTATGCCCGCAATCTGGCGATCGGTATCGCCAATTTGCAGCAAACCATGTCGCCGAACGATTTCATCCTGCACGGCGATGCCGCCGCCGGCGGCGAGGCGATGGCGATGCGCATCAAACAACAGGTGGAAGCCTTTACTCGGCCCCGGCCCAGCCAACAGATAAAGATTGTAATGAATCGCGGCAACGAAGATCATGTGGCGCTAAAGGGCGCGGCCGGGCTGGTTTTAAGCAAGATGTTAAAGCCGGCCATGTAAACGTTGCGCGTCCGCACGCTGACGTCGATGGGTCGCGAGAGGCGGCAATGGGTCGGGCGAGAGACGGCCGCGGGCGCTTACGTCTGGGCCAGGCAGATTAATGACGTCGCCGTGTCTATCTGCTGCGGGCCGCCCTCCGGAGGCCAGAGACCGGCGGCATAATGTTCCGCGCGTAAACGCGCCCGCTCCTCCAGGCTGGAAAATCCCCAGATGTGGGTAATGCGCGGCGGCCCGTCCAGCGCATACATATTGGTGATGAGATGGGCAGTATAGTCTCGCGCCCGCGGCACCGCTTTTTCCCACCCCGCCAGCGTCGGGCCGAGGCCGCCCGGTTTTAACCAATACGTTCTAAATTCATATACCTGTGCCGGCTTCGCCAATTGTGATTGCGGTAAGGGTAAAAACGGAAAAGGCATGTAACTTTCCATACTAAGCCGAACTGAGGACGAGCGAATACCCAGCGGCGCGGGGTCAAGACGCGCGCGCTGGCGTGCGTCAAGCAATGCCTGCTCGGAAGGGAATGCCCGCAGCATCAGCAGTTGGAAAAGCTCGCCCATTTCGCTGCGCCAGAATCCCAGCGGCTCGCCCCCCGCCGCCGGTTGCCGGGCCCAGTCGCGCAATTCGCTCGCTACCTCCGCCAGCGCCAGCGGCGCGACGGACAGGCGTGTTAATTCAAGTAACAAGGCCCCTCCTCATCGTCGGTGTCAGCCAATAAGGTACCGGTTAGTCAAGCAAAGAGGCCAGCGCCGGCGGTAACGTTTGGCTGGATCGATTGGCCCACTCGCCGAAGAGCGGATCCCATTGTTCAATACGCAACTGACAAATCAATCCTTCACGGCTGAAGGGATCGGCGGCAACCAGCGCTTCGACCTGCTGCTGGCTGTCCGCCATGATAATCAAAAATCCCGCCCGCAGCGGCGTGCCCTGCAGCGGCCCCGAGGCCAGCAAGGTGCCCTGGTCGATAAGGGTCTTGAGATACTGCACATGTTCTACCACAAACTGCGCCCACCCTTCCCCATGCGGGTGGTCCATCCGCACCAGATAAAGCCCCATATCCGCCGTTCTCCTCATCAGTTTACCCGCCTGGGCGTTCACCCGTGCCTCATTAACGGTTACCGCCACTGTAGAGCGCGCCGCCCGCGGGATAAAGCGGTGCTTGATTGTTTATGTCACAACCTAGAGGAGAGAATGCGCGCCCGGCAGGCGCGCTGGAGCCGGGTGCACGACGCCCCGCCCGGCGCGGCGTTTGCCGCAGCAGGCGGGAGGGGCGATCGCAACGGCGTTGTTACTGACCGCTATTCGGCCGATCGGTGTTGGGCTCATTGGCTTTGTTGGGCTCTTTGCGCTCGACCGTGGAAAGCCCTTTGCGCAAGGCTTTCACCTGATCCGCGCTGACCGCCGACGCCTGATTCCCCCAACTGCTGCGAATGAAGCTGACCACATCGGCCACCTGCTGGTCGTTAAGACGCCAGGCGAAGTCCGGCATGGTCAACCCGGTGACGGCATCTTTGGTGACCGCCATCTTGCCGCCGCGCAGCACGATACTCACCAGCGACGACGGATCGTCGCTAAGCAGCGCCGGATTATGCGCCAGCGCCGGGAAGGTTTTGGCATAACCTGCCCCATCAATACGGTGGCATGCGGCGCAGTTGTCCATATACTCCTGCGCCCCCGGTTTGCGCATATCCCCCTGGGTCAGCGCCAGCACCGTCGCGTTATCGGCCTTCGGCGCCGCCGCTTTCTCATCAGACGCTTTTAGAGAACGCAAATAGACCGCCATGGCCTTAAGATCATCGTCAGTTAAATATTGGGTACTGTGTTCCACGACGTCGGTCATGGAGCCGAACGCCGCGCTGCGGTCGGTGCGGCCGGTTTTCAGGAACTGGGCAATGTCCCCTTCCGACCAGCTTCCCAGGCCCTCTTTAGCGTTAGCGGTCAGATCCGGCGCATGCCACCCTTCCAGCGTTCCGCCGGTCAAATAGGCGCTGTCCGACTGATCCAGCGCTTTTTCCTGAAACGCGATACCGCGCGGCGTGTGACAAGTGCCGCAATGCTCCAAACCCTGGACCAAATAGGCGCCGCGGTTCCACTGCGCGCTCTGTTTATCGTCCGGCGTGTAAACCTGGTCGTCATGGAACACCCAGTTCCAAACGGCAAGCGGCCAACGCATCGAGAGCGGCCAGGGGATATCGCTATCGCGGTTGGGCTGTCTCACCGCCGTCACCTGATGCATGAAGAAGTCATACAGGGCATGCATGTCGGCGTCGTTGATTTTGGCAAACGCGGTATAGGGCATTGCCGGATAAAGGTGATGACCGTCTTTTGCCACCCCTTGGCGTACCGCCTTAGCAAAATCGTCGTAGCTATAATTGCCGATGCCGGTTTCTTTATCTGGCGTGATGTTAGTGGAGTAAATCGCACCGAGGGGCGTCGACATTTTCAGACCGCCGGTAAAGGGCTTGCCGCCGGCGGCGGTATGGCAGGCAACGCAATCGCCGGCCGTCGCCAAATATTGCCCCTGGCTGACCTGGGTTGTGCCCTCCGCCGCCGCGACGGCGCCCGGCAACAGTATCAGCGCCGCGTAAGGAAGCAACGTATTCCATCTTAGGTTCATGTCAGTTCCTTCCCGTTAAGCCTGGACCAGCGGTCCGGGATTGGCCAAATACTGCGTACGGATTGCGTGGGCGGCGAATAAAGCGGTGGCGCCGACGATCCCGGTCGGGTTGTACGACAGGTTCTGCGGGAAGCAACAGGCGCCCAGCACGAACACATTGGGCACGTCCCAGCTTTGCAAATATTTATTGACGACGCTGGTCGTCGGGTTATCGCCCATTACCGCGCCGCCGGTAGTGTGGGTAGATTGATAGGGCCGCACATCATAATGGGCCTGCATCCCCTTAAAGCCCATCTCGTAATGCTTGGGACCGATCGCCTTGACAATACCTTCCGCCTTGCCGGCGATAAAATTCGTCATCTTCAGTTCATTTTGCTGCCAGTCGAAGGTCATGCGCAGCAGAGGCTGGCCGTGGTGATCGCGATAGGTGGGATCCAGGTCGAGATAGCACTGCTTATAGGGCATCACCGATCCCGAGGAGCCCACGCTCATGGTGTGCAGGTAGCTCTCCTTGATGGCCTTTTTCCACCCGGCGCCCCATTTCGGCGCGGCTTTGGGAATACTGAGCTGCTGTATCGGCCGTCCGCCGGTGATGGTGGCGGAAATCGTGGCGCCGCCGACAAAACCGAGGCCGCTATGGTCAAAGTTTTCCGCGTTGAAATCATCGATAAACATGCCGGTAGCGCCGGTGGCGGCAAACGGCTTGAAGTTGCTCTTTTCATCAAAAAACAGACTGATGCCGCCGTTCATCTGATAAGCGTAATTGCGGCCCACCACCCCTTCGCCGGTGGCGGGATCGTAGGGTTTGCCTATTTTCGACAGCAGTAGCAAACGCACGTTATGCAGTTGGAAGGCGCTTAATATCACCAGGTTCGCCGGCTGTTCCACTTCTTGACCATTGGCATCGATATAGGTGACGCCTATCGCTTGCGTGCCGCCAGCGTCGGTATTGACCCGCAGGACCTGCGACTGGGTGCGCAGCTCGAAATTCTTATACTGATAGAGCGCAGGCAAGACACAGCTTTGCGGCGAGGCCTTGGAGTAGTTAAAACAGCCGAAGCGCTCGCAAAATCCGCAATAGTTGCACACTCCCAACTGGACGCCATAGGCGTTGGTATAGGGCTCACTGCAGTTGGCCGCCGGTAGCGGGAATGGATGATATCCCAGCTCAGAGGCGGCTTTGCTGAACAGCACACCGGAATATTGCTGCTTGAGCGGTCTGGTGGGATAGGGGTTCTCGCGCGGGGCTTCAAAAGGATTGCCGCCCGCAATTTTTTCGCCTTTGAGATTGCCGGCCTGCCCGGCGGCACCGCAAATCTTTTCAAATTTGTCGAAGAACGGCTCCATTTCCTGATAGGTGAACGGGTAATCTTGCACCGTCATATCCTGCGGAATGAAATCCGCACCGTAACGTTCAACCACGGTGCTGCGCATCTTGAGATCGGCCTCAAGCGGACGCCATAGCATGCCGTTCCAATGCACACCCGCCCCGCCCACGCCGTCGCCCGGCAGGAACGAGCCGAACCGGCGATAGGGTAAGGCCGTTTCGCTGCGGGTATGACGCACGGTGACCGTCTCTTTCGCGGCGTTTTGGAACAGCTTCAGCCGGATGCCGTAGGTTAGCTCATCCGCGATACGCGGATAGGCAAAGTCAGGGTAGGTATCGCGCTGCTCGCCCCGTTCCAGCGCCAGAATGTTTAAGCCGGTATCCGCCAGCTCCATTGCCATAAGGGCACCTGTCCAGCCGAAACCGACGATAACGATGTCCACCGGTTCTTTTTTTAACGCCATCGTCAAACGCTCCTTTTCCCTGAAATACTGACGGGTCCTAATGGGTAAGGTTTATTTGGCGCGTCCATCGCCTGCGGGTAATCGGCCCGGGCGCCTGGGAAACCAATCATTTTCCAGGACGCCAGCGTTTGGTTGCCGCCGTGCAGGGGATCGGCCAGGTAACCTTCTTTGGTGTTATCCAGCAATTGGGTAAAAAAGAGAACGCCGGGCACCTCTGCAAAGGTCAATTTACCGCTCTCCAGTTGATTTAGCAGATCGTCTTGTTGCGCGGCCGTCAGGTCGGCGAAGACCTTTTGCCATTGCCGCTGACAATGGTCGTTTATGGCACGGATCCCACGACGGTAAGTTTCACGAGGCACGAGCGACGATTGATACCCCAACTCCGGTACGGCATCGGCAAAAGGCGGTTGCATATACCACAAATGGCCGTGACCGTAGGGCAGTTCCATCTGTTTATCGATGAAAACCGGTACGCCTTCGCTTACGGCGCCCGGGCCATTTTCATCCGTAGGGATGAGGCGGTCGGTGGCGGCGAGCAAAAAGCGCCATTCGTCGTTATTAAAGAAGGTGGGGACATAGTGGGCGCTAACGCCTTCATTCTGCGCGGCTGAATGGGCATCTGGGCTGGCTAGGGCGGCAACGCCGCTTCCCGCTGCGGCCAAAGGAATAAGCGACAGCGTTTTTTGCAAAAAACGCCGTCTTGAGGGGATCCCCTCATCGTCATGCTTGCTCATAGGTCTTCCATCGGGTGTTATGATAAAGGCATACCGGGTGACGGAGTCCAGCTGTCACTTAGGTAGCTAATAGTTAATAGTTAATAGTTAATAGTTTTATAAAATATAGGGTTAAAATAAGCGGATTCGCTGACATTTCAAGTTATGAAAATGTTACTTAATGTAAGGGGCTTGTTGCTTTACCGGTAACATACGCGATCGGAACAAGCCGTAAGCCACTATTTCTGAAGGGATAAACCGCAGTTATTCCGTTGCGCCAGCCGGCAAAATCGTTCGTCAGTATTTGTCAGTTTTTGTCTGCCCGCTCATACTCTGCTCCCCTTGAGGCGCCGGCGGCCCGGCCTTCCGGCAGCAGAAGGGATAAATACTGCGCCCACACGGGCCACTTCGCCCAGCCACTGGCTCCCCCGATGAACACAGCACCGACGGGTGCACCCATCAGCGCCGCTTGTGCAAACCGCTTTTGTCACACTTGATGTCAGGCTGGCGGCCGCATCACCGTCGCCCTAAAGGGGTTTTTCCACTTAATTCGCGAAGCAATTAAAGACTGTGCAAAAGCTCACGGAACAGAGCTCTTTCAATCGATATTATCGTTATTAGATTCACTTTCAACGGAGTAATTTTTTAATGAAAAATATCTTTCCGCTCACCCTGCTCTCCTTTGCCTGTTTTGCCTTACCGGCCCTGGCCAGTGAAACCTTATCCGGTAGCGAAATATTGGCGGTACAAAAAGGCGGGGTGCCCGATAAAATTTACACCCACACGAAACCACATTTACGCGTAGCGACCTATAACATCGGCAAAAACGAAGCTTCGGACAAGGTGGCTGACTTTACCGCGCTTAATGCAGCGATAAAAAACATGGCGGCAGATATTATTGCCGTACCCGAGGTGGACAATAAGACCGCAAGAAGCCAAAACATTGATCAGTTAAAAACGATTGCGGACGCCAACCACTACCACTATGCCTTTGGCAAAGCGATAGATTTTGACGGCGGCGAATACGGTGTGGGCATTTTATCAAAATACAAGATTGCCAAAACCCAGGTGATCCCTTTACCGTCGGGTGATGCAGAGCAGCGGGTGGCGCTGATAGCGCAGATCGCTGTCCCCGGCTTCGATAGCCCCGTGCTGTTTATCGCCACACATTTTGATTGGCAGAAAGATCCGACTATTCGCATCCAGCAAGCACGTAAAATCCTGGATATCAGCATTGGCGATGCCCCATCTGATTTTAAAGACATTGCTTCGGCTATCAAAATCCTCGCCGGTGATTTTAATTCAACCCGCGATGAGCAGCCTTTGCAAGAAATCAGCTATTTCTTTAACCCGGTTAAGGGAAAGGAAACGGATTATCGTACCTGGCCCGCCGTCAATCCCGCTATTGATATTGACCATATCTTTACCTTCAAAGGGCAGCGTTGGAATGTGAAAAAAATAGACATTCCCCATAATTCCCCGTCATTCACTTGGTCATCCGCCAGCGACCATCTCCCTGTCATCGCCGATCTGGAACTTAGCGAACAGTAAGCCGCGCTGACTCGGGCGCTCAAGGAACGGGAGCCTGATGCGCCGCCTCGTAACGCCAGCGGAACAGCGCTCTAGGCGTCAAAACCTGCGCCGGTTGCAGCCCAAAGGGGGAGAGGCACCCGGCCAGCCGCGGGATCCTATCAGCGTAGGCAGCCCGGACAAATCAGCTTAAACATAGAAACATTTTGTGCCAAGAGATTGTTATAACATAACGACAATTTCTCTCGTTCGCGTCAGGACATAGCATGAACCCCGCTAATAAACCCCCTTTTTGCGGCTCGCGCCGCCGGTTATTGCTCACGGGCATGGCAATGGCGTTGTTCGGCGTGGAAAGAGCCAACGCGGCGGCGCAAAGCGTGACAAACGCCACGCGCTTTGGCGCGGCGGCCCCCAGACCGGCGGATGGGATCAAACGGGTGGTGCTCGACCCCGGCCACGGCGGGATCGATTCCGGCGCGGTCGGCCAGGCGGGAGCGGAGGAAAAACATGTGGTGCTTGAAATTGCCCACCACATTCGCGCGTTGCTGGCGCGGTATCCGCATATCCAGGTTCACCTGACCCGCGAAACGGATTACTTTATTCCGCTGGCGCAGCGGGTGGATATTGCCCATCAGCACGGCGCCGATCTGTTCATGTCTATCCATGCCGATGGCTACATCCGTCCTTCCGCCCATGGCGCGTCGGTTTTCGCGCTGTCAACCCGGGGAGCCAGCAGCGCAATGGCGCGTTATTTGTCGCAAAAGGAAAATGCCGCGGATCTCGTGGGCGGCAACCACGCGGCCCCCGACGACCATTATCTTCAGCAGGCGTTGTTCGATCTGGTCCAAACCGATACGATTAATAACAGCCTTCTATTGGGAAAACACCTGCTGAACACCCTGCGGCCTGTGCACACTTTGCATAGTCAGACCACCGAGCAGGCGGCGTTTGCCGTATTGAAATCCCCGTCCATTCCTTCGGTATTGGTGGAAACTTCATTTATCACCAACCCGCAAGAGGAGCGGCTATTGGGCACAACCGCCTTCCGGCAGAAAATCGCTGGCGCCATTGCGGACGGCATCGTCAGCTTTTTCGCCTATTTTGATGCCCATGCCCGGCACCGCGGCGGTCAGTGATCTGCCGCAGCCGCAGCGGGCCTCGGCCCGCCTTCTTCTGACGGCTCACCGCCCTTCTCTCCTCATCCCGGCTATTGGCTATGCGTTATCCGTCCTTCCCCCTCACCTTGACTATTCGCCCTGCGTTATCCCCCTTCTCCCCTCACCTTGACCATTCGCCATGCGTTATCCCCCTTCTCCCCTCACCTTGACCATTCGCCATGCGTTATCCCCCTTCTCCCCTCACCTTGACCATTCGTCATGGGTTATCCCCCTTCTCCCCTCACTTTGACCATTCGTCATGCGTTATGCATCCGTAGCCTTCAGCGTTAGCCAAACGCCATCGGCGCTGTGCCCAACGCCCTTTTCTGCGCCATCGGTTCACCGCGACCCGCCTGTGGTTACGCGTCCGGCGCTGCGCTATCACCTTAAGCGCATCAACGTCAGCCCCTCATCGCGGCATTAACTCTTAGCGCCGCCGCCCTACCGCCGCGGCGCGCAAGGCTTCATCGGCTTTAGCTTAATTGCGGCAAGCTATAGCCACATTTTTTATTTAGCGCTCTAAGCCATGGCTGACACACTAACCGTTCATGACATCGGTCGGCTGTCGATGGGCCACCACCAAGCCTAAGGAGGAGTATGGAGAGGATGATTATCAGCCGAAGCGGTATCCCGACCGGGCACGCGCGGCAGGCCGCCGGCCCCTTTGCGCGCGTAAGCCGGGGCCGGCTCGGCAGAGGTCTTTCGCTAACCCTATCCCGCGGGGTGACTCATAGGCTATGGGCGGCGGCGCTCTCCCTCCTGATGATAGGCAGCGCCGTCGGCGCCGAAGCGCCGGCGAATTTCAGGATTGGTTATCAGAAAGGGTCGGTCAGTATGGTACTGGCAAAATCGCACCGTCTACTGGAGCAACGCTATCCCGCGACCCGCATACAGTGGATTGAATTTCCCGCCGGGCCGCAAATGCTGGAGGCGCTTAACGTCGGCAGTATCGATCTCGGCAGCACCGGCGACATTCCGCCGCTCTTCGCCCAGGCGGCGGGCGCCGATTTGCTGTATGTCGGCGCCGAACCGCCCAAGCCCGAAGCGGAAGTGATCCTGGTTCCCAAAGACAGCCCGCTAAAGCAATTAGCCGATTTGAAAGGCCGTAAAGTTGCGTTTCAGAAAGGATCCAGCTCGCACAATCTGTTGTTGCGCGCGCTACAAAGCGCAGGATTATCCTTTCGCGACATCCGTCCCGTTTATCTCACGCCGGCGGACGCCCGCGCCGCCTTCCAGCAAGGTGATGTCGATGCCTGGGCCATTTGGGATCCTTACTACTCCGCTGCCCTATTACAGGGGAATGTGCGGGTGTTGACCGACGGGCGCGATCTTAATCTGACCGGCTCTTTCTACCTGGCGCCGAGCAGCTTTACGCAATCCTATGGCCCGTTTGTCAGCGACGTGCTCGCCCGCTTTAGCCAGGCGGATAAGCTTACCCGCAGCGATCGCGACGCCAGCATCGATTTGCTGGCCGCCACCCTCGGACTGCCCAGACCGGTAGTCGCCCTGTTTCTAGACCATCGCCCGCCCATGACGATAACGCCCGTTAGCGCGCAAACGGCGGCGCGACAGCAGCAGACCGCCGACCTTTTTTATGCCAATCACCTGATGCCGGTGAAGGTCACCATCGCCAGCCGAATCTGGTCTGGCGCGCCGCCGGCCCATCATTGAGGAGAAACACATGAGCTTATCCCTATTCTGGTTCCTGCCTACCCACGGCGACGGCCACTATCTCGGCACCGCCGACGGCGCGCGCCCGGTCGATCACGGCTATCTGCAACAGATTGCCCAGGCGGCGGATCGTCTGGGCTTTGGCGGCGTGTTGATCCCGACCGGACGCTCTTGCGAAGACGCCTGGCTGGTGGCGGCTTCGCTTATCCCGGTGACGCAGCGCCTGCGCTTTCTGGTGGCCTTGCGCCCCGGCGTCATTTCGCCCACCCAGGCCGCGCGCCAGGCGGCCACGCTGGATCGTTTGTCCCATGGTCGCGCGCTGTTCAACCTGGTTACCGGCGGCGATCCGGAAGAATTGGCCGGTGATGGCGTGTTTCTCGACCACCGCGAGCGTTATGTCGCATCCGCAGAATTTACCCGCGTTTGGCGACGCGTATTAGCGGGGGAAACGGTCGATTACGAGGGCCGTCATGTCAACGTTCGCGGCGCGCGCCTGATGTTTGGCCCGGTACAGCAACCGCGTCCGCCGCTGTGGTTCGGCGGTTCGTCAGAGGAGGCGCAGGCGCTGGCCGCGGAACAGGTAGATGTCTATCTCACCTGGGGCGAGCCGCCGGCGCTGGTGAAAGAAAAAATCGACCGCGTACGGGCCTTGGCCGCCGCTCAGGGCCGGCAAGTCCGCTTCGGCATCCGTTTACATGTTATCGTGCGCGAGACGACCGAAGAAGCATGGCGCGCCGCCGACCGGCTCATCGCCCGCGTTGATGACGCCACCATCGCTAAAGCCCAGCAGGCATTTGCCCGCACCGATTCCGTTGGCCAACGGCGCATGGCCGCATTACACGGCGGTCGCCGTGACAAGCTCGAAATCAGCCCCAATCTGTGGGCCGGCGTGGGGCTGGTGCGCAGCGGCGCGGGCACGGCGCTGGTGGGCGATGGCCCTACCGTGGCGGCGCGGATGCAGGAGTATGCCGAACTGGGTATCGACACGTTTATCCTATCGGGCTATCCCCATCTGGAAGAAGCGTACCGGGTGAGCGAATTGCTGTTTCCCCATCTCGATGTGCAAGTGCCGGACGTACCGTCACCGCAGGTGGCGCAGCCCCATGGGGAAGCGGTCGCCAACGACTTCGTTCCCGGGCGCGCCGCCGCCAGTTGATTTCGCCCTCGTCAAGGTCGCGGACGCGTCGCCGCAGCCTAGGGTAGCGCTCCCTACGAAACGATCGGCAGCGATGCCCCGCCCCGATGCGCCGTTGGGTACCCGTCGTCCCGGGCCGCGGACGTTTGGTTACGGCGGGAGACGGCGCGCCATAGCGGCAATGCTCGTGGCGGGTGCAGGCGTTGTCGCCCCGGCAAGCTCAGCCATCGCCGTGGCCGGAAGGTGCCGCTCAGCCCTCGCTCCCTTGGATAGGAACAGGAAGTGAAAATCGATGTCCAGCCATGGCATCTACTTTTCCATTGCACCTCCGTAACGTTCCTAATCGTCCACCCGGACTGCCTCATCCACGACGCCGCAACCCGCCCAGGGGGTGATAATACGGCGTCACGCAAAGCGCCCGCAAGATCGCGCCCGCTCCCCTGCACGGCGCTTTTCCCCTCAACGCACCGCTTCCCTATCCCGTCAGCGGCGCCCGCCCCAGGTCAGATTGCCGTCAGTTTCATCTTGTCATACTTTGCACACGCTTTGTAAATAGTAAGTGGAATAGGATTGATAATTATTTCCATTTGCAATAATGTGTTGACGTTTTGTCGCGGGCCTGGGCGGTATGGCGCTGCCCATGCCCGTCAGGACTTCCCCTATCGGCGTGCGACCAGGCATGTCCGCCGGGGTTTGCGCTCCCGCCATGGGACGGGAATGGGTTATTTATAACGATGACTACGTCGTCCTGCCGTTAAGGCTCTCCGCCTATCGGCCGCCGGGCGGCGCCAGGGTAGGAAATACAATGAAGACAGTGTTCAATCATTTCTCACAGGCCGCGCTGATTGGCGTCAGTCTGGGATTACCCGCGGCCGCGCTGGCCGCGGCGGCCACCGCAGCCAACGTCTCATCCGCACCGGCGGCAGAGGACGCAGGTCACGCCGAAACCGCCCAACAAAACGGCAAAACCGCGGACGCCGGCGATACCATTGTCGTCACCGCCGCGCAGCAGAACCTACAGGCGCCGGGGGTTTCGACCATCACCGCCGATGAAATAGCGAAACGTCCACCGGCGCGCGATATTTCCGAACTCATCCGTACCATGCCCGGCGTCAACCTCACCGGCAATTCCACCAGCGGCCAGCGCGGCAACAATCGACAAATTGATATCCGCGGCATGGGGCCGGAGAATACCCTGATTCTCATCGACGGTCTGCCCGTCAGCAGCCGCAACGCCGTCCGCCAGGGCTGGCGCGGCGAACGGGATACGCGCGGCGATTCAGCCTGGGTACCGCCAGAAATGATCGAGCGCATTGACGTCCTGCGCGGCCCCGCCGCGGCGCGTTACGGCAACGGCGCCGCCGGCGGCGTGGTGAACATTATTACCAAGCGCCAGACCAACCAATGGCACGGCGCTTGGAATGCCTATTACAATGTGCCGCAACATAAAACCGAGGGCTCGACGCACCGCACCGACTTCAGCCTGGCCGGCCCGCTGGGAGAAGGATTCAGCCTGCGGTTGTTCGGCGGCTACAGCAAAACCCAAGCGGATTCACAAACGATCAACGCCGGCCATCAGTCCGAACGCACCGGCACCTATGCCGATACGCTTCCCGCCGGCCGCGAAGGGGTGATAGACAAGAATATCGATGCCCTGCTGCGCTGGGAATTCGCCCCGATGCAATCGTTGGAATTTGAAGTCGCCAACGGCCGCCAAGGCAACTTGTACGCCGGCGATACGCAAAATACCAACACCAGCGATTTGGTCAAAAGCCAATACGGCAAAGAGACCAACCGCATCTATCGCCAGGCCTACTCCATGACCTGGCGCGGCGCCTGGGATAACGGCGTTAGCACCCTTAACTGGCTGCAATATGAAAACACCCGCAACTCTCGGATGAATGAGGGGCTGGCGGGGGGCACCGAAGGTATTTTCTCCGATGAGGGATTTAAAACCATCGAGTTAAATGACTATCGAGCCCACAGTGAGGTCAGCATTCCTTTCAGCCTGTTGTTCTACCAGACCGCAACGATCGGCACCGAATGGAATCAGCAGAAAATGAAGGATCCCTCCTCCAACACCCAGGCCCTCTCCGGCGGCGCCATTGAGGGGATCGACGCCAGCGACCGCAGCCCCTACTCTTCGGCGCAGATTTTTTCGGTGTTCGCCGAGGATAACATTGAGCTCACCGACAGCACCATGCTGGTGCCCGGCCTGCGTTTCGACCATCACTCGCTGGTGGGCGACAATTGGAGCCCGTCGCTGAACCTTTCTCAGGCGCTGGGCGACGATTTTACGCTGAAAATGGGCATTGCCCGCGCCTACAAAGCGCCTAATCTCTTCCAGACCAATCCCAATTATGTGCTTTACAGCCGGGGACAGGGCTGCGCGGCCAGCACCGGCGGCTGTTACCTGCTCGGTAATCGGGATTTGGATGCCGAAACCAGCATCAACAAAGAAATCGGCCTGGAATTCAAGCGCAACGGCTTCCAGGCCGGGGTGACCTGGTTCCGTAATGATTATCGCAATAAAATCGAGGCCGGCTATCTGCCCACCGGGACGTCGGTCAACGGCACCACCGATGTTTATCGCTGGGAAAATGTCCCCAAAGCGGTGGTTCAGGGACTGGAGGGGACGTTGAATGTGCCGGTGAGCGAAACGGTAAGCTGGAACAACAACGCGACCTACATCATCGAAAGTAAGAACAAGCAGACCGGCGACTACTTGTCGATTATCCCGGAATTTACCGTGAACTCCACCCTTAGCTGGCAGACAACCGCCGATCTGTCGTTGCAGAGCACACTCACCTGGTATGGCCGGCAAAAACCGAAGAAATACAACTACAAAGGTGAGCGAGTCACCGGCAGCGAAACGCGTGAGATTAGCCCCTACGCGCTGGTCGGTATGAGCGGGACCTATCAGGTGACCAAAAACGTTAGCGTCACCGCCGGTATTGACAACCTGTTTGATAAGCGGCAATTCCGCGCCGGCAATGCGCAGACGACCGGTAACGCCACCACCAACGCCTATATGTATGGCGCGGGCGCGGCTACCTATAACGAACCCGGACGCACTTATTATATGAGTCTGAATACCCATTTCTGAGCATCACTACGCCTGTGGCGGGCCGCGATCGGCAGGATCGCGGCCAGGAGAATCGCATGTTAAAACCCGTCATCGTTACGCTTGCGCTGCTGATGGCCTGCGCCGGCCGGGCCGCCGGCCCCCGACAGGACATCACCCCCATCAGCGACGACGCGCGGCGGCATTTCACTTTTGCGCAAATCAATTTGCAGTTTGCAGCGCAGGCCTACCGTTTGTACATTGCCACCCCCAAGAGCCCGGCGCCGGCGGCGGGCTATCCGGTACTGTATCTGCTGGACGGCAATGCGCATTTCCCGCTGGCGGTTAATCAATACCGGCCGGCTAACGGCCCGGCGCCGCTTATCGTCGCTATCGGTTACCCGAGCGATCTCGCCTATCCGCTGGCGGAACGCACGCGTGATTACACCTTTGCTCCAGCCGACGGCGGCAGCGGACCGGGCGGCGGCGCGGCGCAGTTTTACCAATTTCTGCACGATCAGGTCCAGCCGCTAATCGCCGCGCACTATCCGGTCGACAGCCGGCGCATGACGCTGGCCGGCCACTCTTTCGGCGGTCTGTTTACGCTGTACGTTCTGTTTAACCATCCGCGGGCGTTTCAGCGCTACGTCGCGGCAAGCCCCTCGCTTTGGTGGAACAACGGCGCGGTGCTGCCCCATCGTCAGCCGCTGGTGACGGCGGCACCGACGTCCGTTACGTTAACGGTCGGGGAGTATGAGGAAAAACCGGACCCACGGCATAGCGCCGACGGCGGCCGACAATCGCAACTGCGTGGCCGCCAGCAGGTAACCCGCGCCAGGGCGCTGGCGGAACACCTGCAACGTGACGGCGTCAACAGCCATTTCATTCTTTTTCCCGGTAAAGATCACGGCGGCGTGATCCCCGACGCCATCGACCAGGCGCTGCGGGTCGCCAGCGCGCCATAACCGCAGAAAGGCAGGCCACGCAGGATATGCGAGCCGGCTTCGCGCCGCAAGTGAGCGCGCGGTGGGTATCGCGCCACCTCGAATAAAGCGGCAGCCCGGCGCCGCCGCGTTAATGCTTAATCATGATATGGCGTATCGCGGTATAATCTTCCAGCCCGTAGAGCGACATATCCTTGCCGTAGCCGGACAGTTTTTGCCCGCCGTGGGGCATCTCGCTGACCAGCATAAAGTGGGTATTGACCCAGGTACAGCCGTACTGCAACCGGGCGGACACCCGCAGGGCGCACTGGGTGTCCCGAGTCCAAACCGATGACGCCAGCCCGTAGTGGGAATCGTTAGCCCAGCGCAGCACTTGTTGCTCGTCATCGAACGGCGTCACGCTAACCACCGGGCCGAACACCTCCTGGCGGACGATTTCATCATCGTGCCGGGCGTCCGCCAGCACCGTCGGCTGAAAGTAGAACCCCTTCCCCTCCACCCTATTGCCGCCGGTCACGACGCGAATATGGGGCAGTTGCCTGGCGCGCTCGACGAAACCGGCCACCTTGTGCAGATGCGCTTCGCTGATAAGCGGCCCCAGTTCGGTGGTGGCATCGTCCGGGGAGCCGGCGCGCAGGGTCGCCACCGCCGCGCCGAGCCGGCTCACCAGCGCGTCGTAAATTCCACGCTGCACGTAGAGCCGGCAGGCCGCGGTACAATCTTGGCCGGCGTTGTAGAAGCCGAAGGTACGCACCCCCTCCACCACCGCATCCAGATCGGCATCATCGAACACGATAACCGGCGCTTTTCCCCCCAGTTCCATGTGGGTCTTTTTGATGCCGTCGGCGGTGTGCGCCAGGATATGGGCGCCGGTGGCGATGGAGCCGGTCAACGACACCATGCGCACCTTTTCATGGCCGGTGAGCGCATCGCCCACCCCGCCCGCGGTGCCCAGGACGATATTGACCACGCCGGCGGGGAAAATCTCCGCCAGCAGCGTGGCCAGGTAGAGGGTGGTCAGCGGCGTTTGATCCGCGGGCTTTAGCACGACGCAATTGCCCGCGGCCAGCGCTGGCGCCAATTTCCACGCCGCCATCATCAGCGGATAGTTCCAGGGCGTTATAGAAGCGATTACCCCGATGGGATCGCGGCGGATAAACGACGTATGGTCCTCCAAATACTCCCCGGCCGCGCTACCGTTCAGGCAGCGACTGGCGCCGGCGAAAAAGCGGAAGACGTCCGCGATTGCCGGGATTTCATCCGCAAGCACGCAATGATAAGGCTTGCCGCAGTTGAGCGACTCAAGCTTCGCCAGCGTCTCGGCGTGCTGCTCAATAGCGTCCGCCAAACGGAGCAGGCAAGCCGCGCGGGTTTTCGGCGTCGTCTTACCCCAGAGATCGAATGCCGCGTCCGCCGCCGTCACCGCAGCGTCCACCTGCGCCACGCTCGCCTGGCGCAGCGTCACGATGACCTCGCCGGTGGCGGGATTCAGCACCGGCAATGGCGCGCCGCCGCCCATGACGGCCGCGCCGCCGATAAGTAATGTGTCGTTCATCCAGGCTCCTTTGTGCTAAACCCTTACGCCTGCGCGGCGGATCCTTTATACCGCTGCGCAGGGGCGTTTCTCAGGCGGCGGCCACCGGTTGTCCCATACTCACCAGGACTTCGCCCGCCACCGCCAATACGCGCTGGCAAAGCTCGCGGGTGATGGTCAACGGCGGCTCGATACGGATGCTGCGCGCGTTATTCAGCGTGCCGGCAACCAGAATCTGGCGGCGGAACATCTCCTGCGCAAAACGGTAGCCGATGACATTTTCGCGAAATTCCAGTGCAATCAGCAAACCGCGCCCGCGCGCCTCGACTATCGATTCCGGATGGCTGGCGGCCAGCTTTTTCAATCCCTCCAGCAAAAACGCACCCTGGCTGGCGGCCTGCGCCGGTAAATCATGCTCCAGCAGCACATTGATCGTCGCCAGCGCCGCGGCGCAGGCCAGCGGATTACCGCCGAACGTGGTGGTATGCAGGAAAGGATTGTCGAGCATCACCGAGAATACCTCCTCGGTGGCGACCGTGGCGCCAATCGGCATGACCCCGCCCCCGAGCGCCTTGGCCAGACAGAGGATATCCGGCTGCACGCCGGCGTGCTCGCAGGCGAACATTTTACCGGTACGCCCCATGCCGGTTTGCACCTCATCCAGGATCAGCAGCGCGCCCACCTCATCGCACAGTTCCCGCACCTGCGGCAGATACGATGCGGGAGGGATATTCACCCCGCCCTCGCCCTGGATCGGTTCCAGAATGATCGCCGCCACGTCGTCGCCGGTTTTACAGCATTGATAAACCTGGCTACGCATCGCGTCGATATCGCCGAACGGCACGTGATGAAAACCGGGCAGCAGCGGCATAAACGGGCGGCGGAACGCGGACTTGGCGGTCGCCGACAGTGCCCCGAGCGACTTGCCGTGGAAAGCGCCGCTGGTGGCGATGAAGGTGTATTTACCGTGCCTGGACTGATACGCCTTGGCGAGTTTTAGCGCCGCTTCAACAGACTCCGTTCCGCTATTGCTGAAAAAGCTGTATTTCAGATGACCGGGCGTCAGCAGCGCCAGGGTTTTGGCCAGCATGCCGCGCAGGGGATCCAATAATTCCTGGCTGTGCAGCGGTTGTTTTGCTAATTGATGTTCGACAGCGGAAATAACGCTTGGATTACGGTGCCCCACATTGAATATACCGAAGCCGCCCAGGCAGTCGATGTATTCATTTCCCCGCGTATCGAGGAGGGTATTTAAACTATTGGCCCGCCATTCTACGGCCCCGTAATCCCCGCTGGTGGTCACTGATTTTCGATATTCCAGGAAGGCTGGATTGACGTGTTCTTTGAAGTTTTGCAGCGTTTCGCGGTTAAGACTTTCACTTTCCTCAGGCGTCAGCGCGGGTTTTTCTATCCAGCGCATCGCCTGCCTGGTACAGCTCACGGGATCAAAATAGTGATTAAGCTCTCTCATATATCGCCCCAGGGTAATCACATTACCGGCAATTAATCTTTCACGTCACGGTAAACTCGCATGACAGTCCATTGGGTATTTCCTTAAGGGTTATTCTCGGGGGTGACGGGGCCTCCTAAACGTGAAACGGAATAAGGATGAATAAAAAAAGAAGACGCGCTAATTATCATTAAATAGGAAGCTCATGGCTTGAGCAACCCCTTTAATTGCCTCAGGTAACGACTACCCGCTCCGGTAGCGCAGTCAGCCAGGATCCTGCAAACCTTATGCCAGCCGCCGGCAAAACAGGCCGCTTTGACGACAAGCGTAGCGGAAAGAGTTATTTCCCGCCATGACGGACGCCGCGATTTTTATTCTTTCCCCCCGACGTCGCGGGGATCGCGGCGGGCGCAACGCCGGTCACGTCGCGCCCGCGTTGCCAGCGCCGGAGGAGACGACCTGTGGTCAATGCGCACCATCATGGTGAGCCGGCGCCTTACGGTGGTGCGGTCGCCGCGATTAACAGAGCTAGGGGAGCGAAACAAGTCGGCGTAAGGCGACCCACAGGCCCTGCTGTCCGGGCTCCGCCCATCTGGTGAGGGTGCGGACGGCGCGGCGGTCGCCGCGATTAACAGAGCCGGCGGCGCGAAACAAGGCGACCCACCCGCCCTGCAGGCCGGGTTCAGCCAATCCGAGCGCGGATGGATTGCAGCGTGGTATCCAGATGCTGCCGGATAGCCTGTTCGGCGGCGTCGGCGTCGCGCTGTTGCAGCGCGTCCGCCACCGCAATGTGCTGGCGCTGGAGCAGAGCCGATTCGTCAGGATGGCTGGCGGGCACCAGTTCGCTGAACGAATAAGCATAGAATTCTTCGATGAGGCGGATGAGCCGTTCGCTGTGCGAAGCGTGCGCCAGATGCATATGGAACTGCCAATCCAGCTGCGAACGGTCTTTCACCGATACCCCCTGACTGATTGCCGCCATCCCCTGGTGCGAGCTGGCCACCAGCGCGGCAATTTCTTCATCGCGGGCGTTAGCGCAGGCCAGCCGCGCCGCGGCCCCTTCCAGCGCCTGGCGAATCACCACCACTTCGGAAATTTTGGCGCGCGTGTCCTGCACCCGCAGCCCTTTGCCGCGTACCCGCTTAACCAGCCCCTCGCTTTCCAACCTTAAAACGGCTTCGCGCACCGGGGTACGCGACACGTTGAGCAGTTCGGCCAGCTTGGTTTCAATTAAGCGCGACTCGGGAGGAAAACGGCCTTGTAAAATAGCCTGGCGCAACTCGCGGTAAATATGATTTACCACCGGCTCTCGATCGGCTATTTGTAACATTTCCATGCTGTCACCTATGGTTCGTCGTTGATAGTGTTATGTTACACCACTGCCCGCCCAAGCGCGATGCGGCCAGCTCAGCCCTTGGCCTCATGGCGCCCGCTGCCCTCGCCTTCCAGGTAATGGTAGCCGCCGCGAAAGAAAATGAGCGGCGGCATGGCGCCCGGATCGAGATGAAAGGCCATGACCCGACCGACCAGGATGATATGATCGCCGCCGTCGTAAAGGCGATGGGTCTGGCACTCAAAACTGGCCAGCGCCCCGGCGAGTAATGGCGCACCATACCCTCCCCGCCGCCAGCCGACGCCGGACCATTTATCGCCGCCGGGCCGGGCGAATTGATTGGATAACGACGCCTGTTCGCGGCTCAAAATATTGACCGCGTAACGGCCAACCGCTTCGAGTGCGACACCGCTGGTCGAGTGCCGCCCCAGGCTGAACAGAATCAGCGGCGGATCCAGCGACAACGTATTGAACGAGCTGACGGTCATTCCCAGCAGACCGCCATCCGCCTGCTCTGCGGTGACCACGGTCACGCCGGTGGCGAACTGCCCCAGTGCGTGGCGCAATGCCTGCGGCGCGAAAACCGGCAGCGGCTGTTCGGCGGCGGCGCTCATCGTTTTGCCTCCTCGCCGGCGATAAACAGCCGCCGATCGAGCCGCGTTAATCGTTCGGCGCCGTCGGGGGTGATAAGTACCGTTTCGCTAAAGGCCATACCCTGCGCCCAGACATACATATGAAATACCATGCCCGCTTCCAGCCGCCAGTCGCTGTCGGGCAGGAATACCCGGGTAAAATCGCTGGTACGGGGAATGCACACCAGCCCGAGCGTGTAGCCGCTGATATTGGTGTAACTGTCCCGCAGTCCCTCCCGCAGCACCGCCTCGCGCAGCAGTTGGTCCACCGCGCTTGCCGCCGCCCCGGGTCGCATGGCGGCAAACTGTGCATCCTGGCAGGCTACCAGCCGTTCAGCTACGCTTAGCGCGGCGGCATCCGGCTCGCCCACCCACACCGGCCGCATCGAACGCGCGCTATAACCGCGATAATGCGGCACCATCTCAATATGCACCGTATCGCCCGGCTGCAAAATACGCTCCCCCAGCGCGCCGTGCAGCGTGCTGGAGCGCGGGCCGGATTGCATCAACAACAAACGGGTGTTATCCGCGCCGTGCGCCAGCGCGCAGCGGTAAATCTCCGCCGCCACCCGGCGTTCGTTCACGCCGACCCCCGCCGCCGCGACGCCGGCTAGCGTGGCTTGATCGCAAATAGCGCTGCAACGGCGCAGATAGTCGATTTCCAACGCGGATTTCAGCAGCCGCTGCGTCCACATATGGCCGGCAAAATCGATAAATCGCGCCTCGGGCAAGCTTGCCTGCAGCCGCTGTAACCGCGCGGGCAGTAAAAAATGTGAATCGGTTTCCACGCCGATAGTCCGGCGCCGCCAGCCTCGGCGTTCAATTTCCGACACCACCCGCGTTAGCGGTTCGTCGCTGTCGTCGAACAGCACGCGCTCCCGCACCCAGCTCATTTCCGCCAGCATCGGCCCGTCCAGGCTGCGCACGATCATCAGCGGCTCGCCCTCCAGGGGAAACAGGCAACACTGGTACATGGCGGCGGTAGGAATGTGGCCGGTGTAATAGGCCAGGTGTTCAAACTGATCGATAATCAGCAGCTCCACCCCATGTTGGCGCATCACGGCGCGCAGGCGGGTTGCCCGCGCCAGATATTCCTCGGCGGGAAACGCCCAGCCGCTGGCGGTTGCGGGCGTATCAATAAGCATAATGTATGGGCTCCGCGGTTGCATCGATAACACAAAGCGCGCGCGGGCTTTGCGTAAGCCGCCGCGCGCCGTCGGGGGTGACTAGCACGATATCTTCGATACGCACGCCGAAACGGCCCGGGAGATAGACGCCCGGCTCAATGGAAAACACCATATCCTCGCGCAGCGGCCGCGCGTTGCCGCTGACGATATAGGGATTTTCGTGCGCCGCCAGGCCGATACCGTGGCCGGTACGGTGGGTAAAATACTCGCCGTAGCCGGCGGCGGCGATAATGTCCCGCGCCGCCTGGTCCACGGCGCCGGCCGCAACCCCGGGCCTAATTTGCCGGAACGCCGCGTCCTGCGCCGCCAGGACCACGTCGTACAGCCTCTGATAATCCGGCGGCACGGCGCCGGTGATGGCCACGCGGCAGATATCGCCATAGTAGCCTGCGAAACACCCCGCAAAATCGAACACCACCGGCTCGCCGGCGCCAATAACCCGCTCGCTGCCGTGATGCAGCGACGATGCGCCGTTGGGCCCGGCTCCCACGTCGATCCAACTGATCTCGCTAAACCCCGCCTGCTGCATCAAATAGCGCAGGCGATCGCGCAGAGCAAATTCGGTCTGCCCCGTTAAGGCGCCGCAGCTGGCGCAAAAACGCGTCCAGACCTGATCGATGGCCAGGGCCGCCCGGGTGAGACCGGCAATTTCCGCCGGCTGTTTGACGGTGCGCGCGCTGTCGATAATACCGCGGCCGCTGATGAATTCCCCGACGCCGGCGCGCTGAAGCCCTAACAGGAAGTCGCTCCAAAACGCTTCGTCGACGGCAATACGCCCGCCGCCGTCGCGGCTCATTATGTGCGCCAGCAGCGCCACGGGATCGTCACCGTCGACCCAGGTCATCAGGTCGACGCCGTCAATGTCTGCGTACAGCGGCGCCTGCAACAAAGGCGCAAATATCAGCGCCCGCCCCTCGGCGTTCACCAGCAGCGCCAGTAAACGCTCGGTCGCTATCGGCCGGCGGCCGGTGAAATAACCGAAATCGGCGCCGGGGCCTATCAGGGCCATTGCCACCTTCTCGGTTGAAAGCGTTGCGGCCAGACGTTGCCGACGCAGCGTGGGCTCGGGGGGATTGCGCGACATAATTTCTCTCCTGTCGGTAACAGCGCGGTAACACCTATTGACATACGAATAAAATATGACCAACATTTTGTATACAGAATACATACTGGTGAGCAAGTTATGTTCTGTCAAGATGTTTATCCGTCCCGCCGCCGGGCGCCGGGACACCCCGAGTTAACGCGTTAGCCTGGAGGAATTGCAATGCACAACATGACGCCGCGCGAGGTGGTCGAATATTACTACGACAAGGTCTGGTCTCAGCGCTGCCCTGAGGCCATCCCGTCATTGTTCGCCGAGGAGTATGTTAACCATGCCGGCGCGCGCGGCACCCTGCGCGGCCCCGCCGGTATTGAACACAACTATCGCACGACGCTCGCGGCGTTTCCCGATGTGGCGATGCGTCTGGACGCCGTCTTAAGCGAAGGGGATCAGGTCGTAGCCCGCTACACCATGCTGGGCACCCATCAAGATACCTTTCTCGGCATCGCCGCTACCGGCGCGGCGATAAGCGTTCCCGGTATTGGCATCTACCGCGTTGACGGCGGCAAAATCCGCGAAAGCTGGGTGGTACGCGACGCGTTAGCGCTATTAAAACAGCTCGGCGCCGCCTGAAAGTGAACTGGCCCGACTACCTGCAACAGCACCAGCCGGCATTTATCGCCCAGCTGACCGCGCTGCTGCGTATCCCCAGCGTCTCCGCCGATCCTGCCTTGCGGCCGGAAGTTTGGCGCTGCGCCCGCTGGCTGGCGCAGCGGTTGACCGACGCAGGCCTGGAGGCCGTTAGCGTCGATCCCGCCGGCGACTTCCCAATGCTGTACGGCGAATGGCTGCACGCCGCGGGGGCGCCAACCATCCTTATTTACGGCCATTTCGATGTACAGCCGCCGGGGGAAGCGCAGCTGTGGCGCCATCCGCCTTTTGAACCCTGGATTGAACAAGGCCGGCTATACGGCCGCGGCGCGTCGGACGATAAGGGCAATCTGCTGGCACCGGTGCTGGCCATTGAAGCCATGCTGCGCACCCTGGGCCGTCTGCCGGTGAACGTGAAAGTGCTGCTGGAAGGTCAAGAGGAAATATTAAGCCCGGACCTGCCCGCCTTTATCCACCGGCATCAAGCGCGTTTGGCCTGCGATCTGGCGGTCAGCGCCGATGGCTGGCAGTGGAGCGAAACCGAGGCCGACCTGCGGACCGGGCTGCGGGGCCTGTGCGCGCTGGAGGTGACGGTCACGGGGCCGCGCCAAGAATTGCACGCGGGGTCCCACGGCGGCGCGGTGGCGAATCCGATACAGGCGCTGGCGACGCTTATTGCCGGTTTGCATGATGCCGAGGGGCGGGTGCGGGTACCGGGCTTTTATCGTGACGTCCGTCCACTCACGGCCGCCGAGCGGGCGGCGCTACGGGCTATCCCCTTCAGTGCCGCGGATTATCTCGCCCGCACCGGGGCGCCCGCTTTGGTCGGCGAAGCGGGTTTCAGCGCCCTTGAGCGCATCGGCGCCCGACCGACGCTGGAGGTGAACGGCATCACCGGCGGCTATCGCGGTCCCGGCGTTATGACCATCATCCCGGCCCACGCCAGCGCCAAAATAACCTGCCGGCTGGTGCCGGACCAGCAGCCGGACGCCATTGCCCAGGCGGTCGCCGACGCCCTGCGCCAGCGCGCACCGGCCGGCGTCCGCGTAACGGTAACCGTACTGCCCAACGCCGCGCGACCTTACCGCATGGCACTGGATCATCCGGGCAACGTGGCCGCCGCCCGCGTGCTGCGCCGTCTGTATGGCCGCGAGCCGTATTACACCAAATCGGGCGGTTCCATCGCCATTCTGGCGCTGCTTGAGCAGACTCTGGGGGTGGCAACGGTCATTTTCGGTTTTGGCTTGCCGGACGAAAATTTTCACGCGCCGAATGAGTTTTTTCGCCTGGCGCAGT
This sequence comes from Sodalis praecaptivus, assembly GCF_000517425.1. Classification (NCBI taxonomy): domain Bacteria; kingdom Pseudomonadati; phylum Pseudomonadota; class Gammaproteobacteria; order Enterobacterales; family Bruguierivoracaceae; genus Sodalis; species Sodalis praecaptivus. The sequence continues at coordinate 1,790,030 of NZ_CP006569.1, read as the reverse complement.
TCGCGCGGGCGCAGTTGGCCTGGGGACAGCTGCTTGAAGAGCTGGCGGTTAACGCTCGGTGAATAAACTGCTTGCGTCATAAATACTGTATGCAGTATACATTTATGAGTTGTTTACTTTTTCAACATTATTGAAACATTCTATTCACCCAAGGGGACAGAGGATGATAAGCGCGATGAATGAGCAGCAGCGACATTGGGTCGGCGTAGCCGAGAAACTGGCGGGGAAGATTGCCGCCCTGTCGGAAAAATACGATCGACAGGCGGGTTTTCCGCACGACGTTTTCACTCTGCTCTCCGAGTCGGGCCTATTGGGCCTGGCGGTGCCGGAAGCCTACGGCGGCCACGGTACGCCGGAAGGCAATGTGCATTTGACCGCCTACCTGGTTACCGAGGCAATTTCCCGCGCCTGCCCCGCGACCGGTTGGGATCTCATTATCCATTACCACCAGTGCGGGGCGGTGGCGCGGCTTGGCAATGAAGAACAAAAGGCGCGCATCCTGGGCGACGTGGCGAAGAACGGCGCGCTGATGGGGTCTTTGGGCAGCGAAGTGGACCACCGTCAACAGGTGGCAAGCAGCACCACCTCGCGCAAACTGGTGTTCCAGGCCGACATGGCGCCGGTAGACGGCGGCTTTCGCGTCAACGCCAACAAGCATTTCTGCTCGAACGGCCCGGTGGCGGACTACCTGTTGTATTGGAGCATGGCGCCCGGCGCCCGCTCCGGCGGCGAAGGGTTGACGCTGTCGATCGTCACCAAAGACAGCCCCGGGCTGGCGTTCCACGAGCACGGCTGGGATGAGATTATCGGGTTGCGCAGTTCGGTCAGCTGGAGCGCGACGCTAACCGACGTTTTTATTCCCTGGCAGAACGTGCTGGGAGAGCCGGCGGATTTTGTGCATAAAGATCCCTACACGCTCGAACTGTCGCAGGCGTTTCAGCTGTTGGGTTCGGCCCAGGGCGCGCTGGACTACATCGTGGGTGTCCTGCGCGACCGGCCGTTTTTGCAAAATGAAGAGGGCCTGATGGTGCTGTTGGGAGAACTGCAAAGCGGCGTGCAGGCCGCCCGCGGCTCCTGCCTGTACGCCAACATGCTCTGGGAGCAACGGCGCTATGGCGACGCCGCGCAAGCGTCTCTCAGCGCCCATCATACCGCCCGCGATACCGCGTTGCTGGTGACCACCAAAGGGTTTGACATCGTCGGTACGCGCGCGCTGTTCCGCACCGCGCCGCTGGAACGCTTCTGGCGCGATATTCGCACCGCGTCTCTGCACACCCGTGAATCCCAGCTACTGCGGCTGGTGGCGGATGCGGTGGTGTCGGGCCACTACGCGCCGAAACAAAAATACGGCTCGCAGACCGTGAAAGCCAGCACCTGGCGCGAACTGGGCCTTGAGGCCCCTGCGCACTGAACTCCCCGCGGGCGGATCCTCGCGTCCGCCCCGGGGGTTACCCGGTAGCCAGGCGGCCACCGCCGCCCTATTCATCAAAGGATAGCGTTCACTATGACTTCAGGGGCCACGCTGCAATTGAAAGAGTTGCAGCGATATTACGATAATTTCGGCGCGGTGCGCGGCGTTTCGCTGTCGTTGGACGCCGGCCAGTTTCTCACGCTGCTGGGACCCAGCGGCTCGGGCAAGACCACAACGCTCATGATGATAGCCGGCTTTATTGAACCCACGGCCGGCGAGATAGTGATAAACGGTCGACCGGTCACCCATACCGATGCCCATAAGCGGGATATCGGCATGGTATTCCAGAATTATGCGCTGTTCCCCCATATGACCGTCATCGACAACGTCGCCTTTCCGCTAAAAATGCGCGGGGTGGCCCGTGCCGAGAGCCGCGCGCGCGCCGCGCAATTTGTGGCGCGGGTGGGACTCGAGCGCTTTGGCCATCGCTATCCCAGCCAGTTAAGCGGCGGTCAGCAGCAACGGGTTGCGCTAGCGCGCGCGCTGGTGTTCAGCCCGTCGCTGGTGCTGATGGATGAACCGCTCGGCGCCCTGGACCGCCGCCTGCGCTTGCAGATGCAAGAAGAGATAAAAAACCTGCAAACCGAATTAGGCTTGACGGTGGTGTATGTCACCCACGATCAGGAAGAAGCGCTGACGATGTCCGATCGGGTGGCGGTGATGGAAAACGGCCGTATCGCCTGCTACGGCACGCCGCGCGAGATTTATGAGGCGCCCAATAACCGTTTTGTCGCCGGCTTCATCGGCGAGTCCAATTTTATTCCCTGCGATCTGCGCCGCCAAGAGCAGGATCGGGCGGTGGTGGCGGTGGCGCCGGAAAGCGAAGTGCAGGTCCTGATGCGCGATCGCCAGCCGGCGGCCCGCGCGGGCGAAGAGAATGTGATTTTCATCCGCCCCGAGCGCATGCACCTTTGCCAGGATAGCGATCATTATCAAAACAAACTTCCGGTACAGGTGCTCGGCGAGATTTATCTGGGGGATGCCTCGCTTTATCGCGTCCGGCTTGCCGGCGGTCAGGAAGTGCGCGTCAAACGCCCCAACCGCGGGATCGGTTTGCCGGTGCAGCCGGGGGATCGCTGCTATGTCGGCTGGCAAATCGATGACGGCATTTTACTGCGTCATTGACCGGCCCGGACGCTTTTCACCACCGCCGTCGATCGGCGTTTATTGATGTTGCCTTCACCAGGAGAAATTATGCGCCAGCACCGTTCACCGTTACCGGGCTATGCCCGCACCGCGGCCGTCGCCGCGTGTCTTTTGATGATGTTCACCGTTAAAGCTACCGCCGCCGACCCGGCGCCGGGTTCGGCCGGTTCGCTGGTTATTTTGTCGCTCGGCGGCAAATATCAGGAAGCCCAGAGCCAATACTGGTTCAAACCGTTCGCTCAGGCGTCCGGCGTCGAGGTGAAAGAGGGCGCCGGCTATAACTATGCCAAGCTGAAGATCATGATTCAGTCGGGCAATGTCGAAGCGGATATTATTGATGTTTCCGCCGATACCGTCACCGCGCTCGCCAAAGACGGGCTCTTGGAAAAAATCGACTGGTCGGCAATCCCCGCCGAGTGCCAAAGCGGCATTCCCGCCGACATGAAATGGGATAGCGCGTTCCCTACCATCCAATGGGCGATGGTGATGGCCTACAACAACCAGAAGTTTCCGGCGGGCAAAGCGCCGCAAAGCTGGGCCGATTTCTGGAACACCCGCGATTTCCCGGGTAAACGCAGCTCAATCGGCGCGACCCGGCCGCCGGTGGAGCAAGCGGCGCTGGCAATCAATGGCGATATGAGCAAACTGTATCCCATCGACTTGGATAGCGCCTTCGCCAAACTGAAAAGTCTGGGCCCGGACATGGTGTACGCCGAAGGCTATGCCCAGGTCGCGCAAAATCTGGCCTCCGGCGAAGCGGACATGGTCATCATCCCCAACGGCCGCATCACGCCGCTGCTCGCCAGCGGGTTGCCTGTCAGCATCAACTGGCATCAGCATTTGAACTTCCCCAGCTTTTTCGCGATTCCCAAAGGCGCCGCCCACCGAGAGAACGCCATGCGGTTTCTCGCCTGGGTGTGCCGGCCGCAAACGCTGGCGCGGCTGGCGGAACCGACAAATTATGGTCCGATCAATCGCGATGCCTACCGCTACATTTCGCCGGAGGTGGCCAAGCTGTTGCCGGGCAATCCGCAGACCGCAGCGCTGGGGCGCATGGCTGACGCGCAATGGCTGAGCGACGCCAGACCGGAAATCGCCCGGCGCTGGGCGCGCATGAGTTTACGCTAAGCACGGCCGCGAAACGGAGAATAAAGATGTCGAGACTTTCGATGACCGATGACCTGCGCACGACCCCGGATGCCCGTCCGGTCCGGCACACGGCGCACAAGCGCCGTTTCCCCTGGCTGATTGCCCCGGCCGCGGTATTTTATCTTATCTTTTTCGGCTGTCCGCTGGCCCAGATGATTTGGCAAAGCCTGTGGTCCGAGGGTTTTACCCTAAGCGGCTATCTGGCTTTTGCCAGCGAAAGCGCCTATTGGTGGATGCTGGGCTACACGCTGGTGCTGGGGGGCGGCACGATGCTACTGGTGCTGGTCGTCGCCTATCCGGTTGCCTATTGGCTGGTGTGCATCGACCGCCGTTATGCGGTTTTGTTGATGGGCCTGGTCCTTATCCCGTTTTGGAGCAGCGGCCTGGTGCGCACCTACGCCTGGATTGTGATCCTGGGGCGGGAAGGCATTGTCAATAACCTGCTGATGGGCTGGGGGTGGCTAAAAACCCCGTTTCCTTTTCTCGGCACCCATACCGCGGTCATCACCGGCCTGGTGTACTATTTGTTGCCCTATATGATCCTGTCGCTTTATAGCGTGATGAACAATATCGATCGTAATCTGATGCTGGCGGCGCGCAATTTGGGCGCCTCGCCCGCGGCGGCTTTTCGCCACGTGTTTGTGCCCCTGACGCACCCCGGGGTGTTCACCGGCTGCTTCCTGGTATTTATGCTGGCCGTGGGTATGTATATCACCCCGGCGCTATTGGGCGGCCCCCACCAGACCACGCTGCCGTTAATGATTGCGCTGCAAATTGACGAGGCGCTGGATTGGTCATTGGCGGCCGCCATGTCGGTCATTCTGCTCACGCTGACGTTGCTGTTGCAATGGCTGGCGGGGCGGTTTGTTAATCTGGACACCTTATGGGGAGGCGCGCGATGACGACGGTCAACAAGCGCGGCGCCGCGCACTACCTACTGGCGGCCTTTTCGCTGCTGGTATTGTCGTTTCTGATTGCGCCGATCCTGATTATCATCGCGGTGTCCTTCAGCCCCGGCGAGATGATCATCTTCCCGCCGCAGGGACTGTCGCTGCGCTGGTACCAACACTACTTCAATGATATCAACTGGATGAACGCCACCCATGTCAGTGTGGTGGTGGCCGTTATCACGGCGCTGTGCTCGCTGCTGCTGGGGACGATGGTGTCGGTCGGCCTGGTGCGCGGCGCATTCCCCGGCAAAAACCTGCTGCGCGCCCTGTTAATGGGGCCGCTCATCGTGCCGAAGATCATCACTGCGGTGGGACTTTATTTCCTGTATATGCATCTGCGTCTGCTCGGCACCGCTCTGGGCCTGGTGATCGCCCATACCCTTATCGCCGTACCCTATGTGGTGATGATCATGACCGCCGCGCTGTACGGTTTCGATCGCCGGCTGGAATGGGCGGCAAGAAGCCTCGGCGCTTCCACGCGCAAGGTGATCTGGTATGTGAGTTGGCCGGTGTTGCGCCCGGCCATCATTAGCGCCACGCTGTTTTCCTTTATCGCCTCGTTCGACGATATCATTCTCAGCCTGTTTTTGTCCCAATTGACCCAACCCACCCTGCCCCGGCAAATCTGGGTGAACGTGCAGCAATTTATCGATCCCACCATCGCCGCGGTTTCCACGCTGATGACGCTGGTGTCGGTGCTGGGATTGGCGCTGGTGATGCTGGTGCAGTGGCTGGCTGCGCGCCGCAGCGTTGCGCGCGCGGACCCAGGGAGATGACCGGCCAGCGATGACAGGCCTCGCTCGACGGGCCGCAGTCGGCGGTGACATCTGCGCTGAGCCAGCGGCATTAAGTGGTAAAAGGCAGGGCAGGCGGCAGCTTATCCGCGGCATACCCCGTGCAGCCCGCCACGCCGGCCGGCCGCGCCCGCGGGCTCAAGCGGGAAGGACGTGATTACTTTCCCGGGGCCAGCGAAGCATCACCGGTTCACCGACCTGAAATGCGGGCGGAGCGCCGTCCCCCGATGACTGCATCCATACCTGCATCTGCGTCCCGCCGTCGAGGGTAACGTAAAAATGCAGCATGTAACCGCGATAGACGACCTGCGCTATCCGACCGGTAGCGCTATTGGCTTCACCGATCGGCGCCGGCGAGGGCAGCGGCGCCAACCGAATGGCCTCTGGCCGTAGGGTCACCGTCACTCGCTGCGCCTCGGAGGGACAGGCGGCAACGGTCAGCGTCAGACCGGCGTCTGCGGCCAACTGGACATGGTCCGCCCCGCGGGCGACCACGCGGGCGGTCAAGAAATTGGACGCGCCGAGAAAACCGGCGACAAAGGCCGTGGCGGGCTTTTGGTAAATGTCGGCGGCGCGGGCGCACTGTTCGAGGCGCCCGTTGTGCATCACGGCAATCGTATCTGCCAGCGTTAACGCTTCATCCTGATCGTGCGTCACCAACAGCGTGGTCAGCCCTAGCCGCTGCTGCAATTGGCGAATTTCCCACTGCAAACTTTCCCGCAACCCTTTATCTAAAGCCCCCAGCGGCTCGTCAAGCAGCAGGATATCGGGTTCAATGACCAGCGCGCGGGCCAGCGAAACGCGCTGCTGCTGGCCGCCGCTCAGTTGTTCGGGTAAACGGTCGTGCAGATGCGCGAGACGCACTCTATCGAGCGCCGCATTGACCTTATCGCTTATGTCAGCGCGCGACAGACCGCGCATTTTCAGGCCGAAGGCGATATTCTCAGCGACGGTAAGATGAGGAAAGAGCGCGTAATTCTGCAATAACATGCCCACGTTACGCTGGTGCACCGCCGTGCGGGCGATCGAGCGACCGTCGACGCGAATATCGCCGCGCGTAGGCGTATCCAAACCTGCCACCATGCGCAAACAGGTGGTTTTACCGCAGCCGCTGGGGCCGAGCAGCACAAGGATTTCCCCCGCCGGCACGGTTAACGACAGATCATCGACCGCCACGGTGCTACCGTAATGCTTGGTCAAATGCGTCAGGCAGACTTCAACGGAACGCTGCATAGCGACTGCCCTCCGACACCCACTGAGGCGCGGTGCGCCGCGGCCGAACGCGGCGCGGTAGCGGATCTGCGGCCATCGCCGCGGTGAAACTGCGTTGTTGCATGTCATCCTGCACAAAAAAACCAAAAGACCCGCCCGGGCGCCGCGCCAGTACTTGCCTGCCGCCCGATGACGCCCGCCCTGCACGCTACGACTAATACGGCGGCCCCGCCGACGTCGCGCCGGTTACTGCCGTGCAGAGGCTATCATGCCAGATACCGCCCGGCTTTGGGAAATGTCATCGCCTTTCCGCGCGGGTTTCAACGCCAATAGAACGCCGTTGACGCCTCTCGTTCAGTGCTGGCGCATATCGCTCAGAAAACGCTGCGCCCGCGGATGTCGCGGTGCGGAGAAAAACGCCTGCGGCGTGGCTTTTTCCAGAATTTTGCCCTGATCCATAAACCAGATGGTATCGGCCACGTCATGGGCGAAATTCATTTCATGGGTGACGCACATCATGGTCATGCCTTCCTGCGCCAAATCGCGCATCACATTCAGCACCTCGCCGACCATTTCCGGATCCAGCGCCGAGGTAGGTTCATCGAATAGCATGACCGGCGGTTTCATCGCCAGCGCCCGGGCAATCGCCACCCGCTGCTGCTGGCCGCCGGACAGCTGAGCGGGATACGCATTGGCTTTATGCGACAGGCCAACGCGCTCCAGCAACTGCCCCGCCTGCCGGCGCGCCTCGCTGCGTTTCAATCCCAGCACTTTCACCGGCGACAGCATGATATTGTCGGCCACCGACAAATGGGGAAAAAGATTGAAACTCTGAAAAACAAAACCGATGCGGGTGCGCAACTGATTAAGGCGGGTGCTGCTACCGTGAATATCCATACCGTCGAATAATATCTGTCCCTGCTCAATAGGTTCCAGCCGGTTAACGGTACGAATCAGCGTGGATTTTCCCGAGCCCGACGGCCCGCACACCACCACCACTTCACCGCTTTTGATCTCCGCGCTCAAATCGGTGAGCGCCTGGTAGTCGCCGTACCATTTGTTGACCTGGTTGAAGATAATCATGGATCTCATGTCTGCGCCCCTTGCTGTTGACGTTGGCTAAACCCGCTCGGCGTAGGTTGCCAGGCGGGCCGAGCGCCGTACGGGCCCGGCGTCGCCATACCTGCGCGGCGGCATTTCCCGCCGTCGGCCGCGGCCCGGTCGGGCGCCGCCGACGCGCTCTTCGCAACACGACCTGAGGTTGACTCTACCCAGCATCGGCGCACCGGCATAAGACAAAAAGCGTTTGATGCGATAAACGGCGCTTATAGCATTGCCAAGCGGAGCGGTCGCGCGGCGCCGCCTGGCCAATCAAGCTTCCCTGCCGTGCTCAGCGTGGCGTCCCATCGGCTTACGTCGTCTCTTGCGGGCGCAGTCGCCGGCCGTTCGCTTACGCCATCGCGTCCGCCGGCGGCGCAGACTTATAAGCGCTGTTTATCACAACATACCGCATCGGTATTTTTGTGTTACCCCGCATGCCATTAGTCTGAGGTCAACCAAAGCCTGTCGGAGCACACCGCAATGAATGATCTGCCCGCCGTTAGCTGCCTGGGTACCAGCGCTCTGTTATTCGATCCGGGCGGCACCCTGTCGCTGTCGCAACAGCAGCGCATCTGGGCACTCGGCCAGGCCGCCGCGGCATGGCCGGAAATCCGCGAAGCGGTGCCCTGCCTGAACAATTTGCTGCTCTACTTTGCCGACGCGCCGCCGCGGGATATCGCCCCGCTGCGCGATAAGCTGCTCAATCAATGGCAAAAAGGGGAACGGCTGTCGCTGGAGGGCAAGATCGTCGATTTGCGGGTGGATTACGGCGGCGAGTACGGCCCGCGCATGGAGCACGTCTGCGAACATACCGGTCTGAGCGTCGATGCGGTGGTAGAGCGACACAGTTCGGTACTCTATACCGTCTATGGACTGGGCAGCCATCCGGGGCACTGTTACCTGGAGGGGCTCGACGCTCGTCTCGCCACGCCGCGACGCCAGGTACCGATACTGAACAATCCCGCTGGGTCTGTTGCGATAGGCGGGATGCAAACCAGCGTGTCGGCCTCCGCCGGCCCCAGCGGCTGGAACCAGATTGGCCTTACCCGCATGACGTTTTTTGACCCTACCCGGACACCGCCGGCGGTGATGGCGCCCGGAGACAAAATCCGTTTTTGCCCTGACAAGGTGATTTTATGATCGAGATACTCTCCCCCAGCCACCTGGTCAGCGTGCAGGATTTGGGGCGCTTCGGCCATCTGCACCACGGCGTCGGCATTTCCGGCGCCATGGATAAGCCCGCGCTGTGCGCCGGCAATCTGATGCTCGCCAATCCGCCGACCGCCGCCGGAATAGAGATCCCCTTTTTCCCGCTGCGGTTGCGTTTTCACCGCGCCTGCACCTTCGCCCTCACCGGCGCGGATGCTGGAGCGACGCTGGACGATACGCCGATGTTGCCTTGGTGGTGCGCGCGCGCCGATGCCGGCCAGACCTTGACCTTTCATCGACCGCGCTACGGCGTGCGCGCCTATTTGACCGTCGCCGGCGGCATCCAGGTCGCGCCGGTGCTGGGCTCGCGCAGCACGCAGCTGCGCGGTGGCTTCGGCGGTCTGGCGGGGCGGACGCTGCAACAGGGCGATCAACTGCCGTTGGCGGCGGACGCCGATGCGGGCCCGGGGGGCTTCGGCATTCAACCGCCGCCGACCGCGATGCCGCTGACGTGCGCCGGCCTGCCGGCGGTGCGGGTGATCCCCGCCGCGGAGTATCCCCTGTTCCCGCCGGCCTGCCGCGAGGCTTTTTGGCGCGAACCCTGGAAAGTGACCTCTCAGAGCAACCGTTACGGCTATCGGCTGGCGGGCACGCCGTTGTTGCCGGAGCGACCGCTGGAGATGCGCTCGCACGGCATCGTCGCGGGCGTGATCCAGGTGCCGCACGGCGGGCAGCCGATTATCCAAATGCGCGACGCCCAACCGATGGGCGGCTACCCCAAATTCGGCACGGTAATCGAGGCGGATCTTTGGCGCCTGAGCCAGATCCCCATCGGCCGGTCGGTACGTTTTATCGAAGTGGATTATGCACAGGGGATCGCCGCGCTTGACGAGGTCGAGCGCTACTTAACGCGGGTGCGGGAGATGGTGGCCATTGCCCGCTTATCAGCGACCCCCGCCTGAGGCTTTTAAGGAGTTAACCATGCTGGAAGTAGATATCAACGCCGATCTGGGCGAAGGCTTGGGCCGTTGGAAAATGGGCGATGACGAAACGCTGATGTCGCTGATTTCTTCGGCCAATATCGCCTGCGGTTTTCATGCCGGCGACCCGAGTATCATGCGCGCTACCCTTATCCGGGCAAAAGCGCTGGGGATCGACGCGGGCGCCCACGTCGGCTTTCCCGATCTGGTGGGCTTCGGCCGTCGTCGCATGCAGATCGAGGCGCAAGAGCTGTGCGATTTAGTGCTGTATCAGCTTGCCGCTATCTCCGGCCTGGCCGAGATGATAGGACATCCCATCAAACTGATGAGCTTCCACGGCGCCCTGGGCAATATGATCGCGGAAGACGAGGCGCTGGCCACGCCGCTGGTGGCGGCGGTGGCCGCGTTCAACCCATCGCTGATTATCAAGTCATCCATTAGCCCTTGCATTCGCAATGCAGCGGCGAAATGCGGCGGCGTCCAGGTGGAGACGGTGTTTCACGCCGATCGCGCTTATGACGCCGAAGGCTTGCTGGTGTCGAGAAAACGCCCCGGCGCGGTGATCCACGACAGACAGCAGGTGATGGCGCGCGTCAGCCAGTTCCTGCGTCACGGCACCGCCACCACGATTGCCGGTAACGACATCCCAATCCCCGCCCGTTCCATCCTGGTCCACGGCGACAACGCCGAGGCGGTGACGCTGGCGCGCGCGATCCGGGACGAAGTCGAGCGGCTCGGTGGCCGGGTCTTGCCCTTGTCCCAATTATCCCCCCTCAGCCAGAAGGATGTTTAACCATGCGTTTACTCACCGTTACCGCTCTGCTGTTTCTTGCCGCCGCCGCACCGCGGCTGGCCCAGGCCGACCAGCTCGATACCATTCTGGCCAATAAGAAAATGATTTGCGGCGTACAGGCCAGCACCCCGCCCTTCGGCTTCCCCGATCCGCAAACCCGCCAGCAGGTCGGCCACGATGTGGATCTTTGCCACGCCATCGCCGACAAGTTGGGGGTCGAGGTGGCGATAAAACCGGTCTCCACGGAAGCCAAAGTGCCTGAAATCAAACTCGGCCATGTGGATATTGGCATTATGAACTTGGCCTATACCCGTTCACGGGGGGAGCAGATCCAATTTAGTCATCCTTATTACATCACCCGCGAAATGCTGGTGGTGCTGGCGGAGAACGGCAATAAAACCTTGAAGGATTTCAAGGGTAAACGGATAGGGTCCAGTAAAGGCTCCACCTCCGAACTGGCGACGCGCCTGCAAAAGGCCATTCCGGTCACGTTCCAAGATGCCGGCTCCGCCTATCTGGCCACGATCCAGCGTAAGACCATCGGCTTCGTCAACAATGAAATGACCGCCAAGCAATTTATCAGTAAAGCCGGTGAAAGCGGTATTAAGCTCGCCATGATAGCCGAACCCATGGCGCTGGAGCCGGTGAGCGTCGGCATGCGCCACGGCGAGCCCAAATTGTATGAGAAAATAAATAGCATCCTCGATGAATTGGAAAATGAAGGCACACTTAACGCCATTTGGAATAAATGGATAGGTCCGGGAACGATTTATGACATGCCGCGCAAGGATAAAGTCCAGTCCATGTCGGATATTCATTTTGAGCCTTTACCCTAAGGGTAAATTAACTTTTCACCGCTCTTTGGTGCAGCACGAGAGAAATAATAGGACGTTTTAACGTTATTAGCGGGCGGACCGACGGCCGCCCGTTAACCTCGAGTAATTAAGGGTCTGCCAATCATTTTTTCCGCGAGGGGTACCCGCGCGGCGCCCTTTTTACGTCGCTTATTCTACCGGTCATTCAATGAGACAACCTAGCTATGACAACAGAAAACGCCACCATCTTAGCGTCGACCACGGGGCCGATAGGCTGGATAACTTTTAACGATCCCGGCAAGCATAATGCCATTTCCATGGCAATGGCGCAGGCGGTGCCGGATATTATCCGCGCTTTCGAGCAGGATACGGCCATTCGCGTTATCGTGGTGCGCGGCGCGGGGGAAAAAGCTTTCGCCGCCGGCTCTAATATCTCTTCGTTCGACAGCGTGCGCGGCAATGCCGAGCAGAATCATCACTATCACCACATTAATGAGTCCGCCTATAACGCCGTTTATTATTGCGCCAAGCCGACCATCGCCATGATCCACGGCTATTGTATCGGCGGCGGCCTGGATTTTGCTACCAGCTGCGATATCCGGCTGTGCTCGGACAGTGCGGTATTCGCCATCCCGGCGGTTCGCCTGGGACTCGGTTACGGCTACGAAGGCCAAATTCGCCTGAATCGTATCGTCGGCCCGAGCCGCGGGCGGGACATTTTCTTTACCGGCCGGCATTACAGCGCGCAGGAAGCGCTGACCATGGGGCTGGTACACGAGATCATCCCTGCGGCGCATTTGGCAGACCGGGTAACGGAATACGGCAATCGGGTGGCGCAAAACGCCCCGATGACGCTGGCCGCCATCAAACGGGTTTTTATCGAACTGGAGCACGACGAAAGCCGGCGCGATATGGCCGCGGCGCAGGCGTTGATCGACGCCTGTTTCAAAAGCGATGACTATCGCGAGGGACGCGCCGCCTTTGCCCAGAAACGTCAGCCGCAGTTCAAGGGGGAGTAGCCATGTCCACGCAGACTCCGCGCCGCGGCCCGCTCGCCGCCGTGAAAGTGCTCGATCTGACCCGCGTGCGGGCCGGGCCGGCGTGCGTGCGCCAATTCGCCGATTGGGGCGCCGACGTCATTAAGATTGAAAGCCCGGATTATATGGAGGTCAGCGACGGCTGGGGCGGGCTGCGCGACGGGCCCGACTTTCAGAATCTGCACCGCAACAAGCGCTCGCTCACGCTCAATTTGAAAGACCCGGACGGTCTGGCGGTGTTTTATCAGTTGGTGGCCGAGGCGGACGTGGTGGCCGAGAACTTCAGACCCGATGTGAAATTCCGCCTGGGCATCGATTATGACACGCTGGCGAAAATCAATCCGCGCCTCGTTTACGCCAGCATTTCCGGATTCGGCCAGGACGGCCCCTATGCCAAACGGCCGGGGTTCGATCATATCGTGCAGGGCATGGCCGGGCTGATGTCGGTCAACGGCGACCCCGCCCACGGGCCGATGCGCGCCGGTTTCGCGGTGGCCGATGTCGGCGCCGGCATGTACTGCGCCATGGCTATCCTGACCGCGCTGATTGAGCGGCAAACCTCGGGGTTGGGCCAATGGGTCCAGATCTCGTTGCTGCAAACCATGATTGCCATGCTGGATTTCCAGGCGGCGCGCTGGCTGTTCTTACACGAGATCCCCGGGCAAAGCGGTAACGATCATCCCACCTCCATTCCCACCGGGGTCTATCCCACCGCGGACGGCTACATCAATATCGCCGCCGGTGAGCAGGCGATGTATCGGCGGCTGTGCCTGGCGCTGGATAGGCCGGATCTGGTGGAACACCCCGAGTTCAACTCCGAGGCGCTACGCTCGCAAAATCGCCGGGCGCTCAACGACGTGCTGTCGGCGATTATCCGCACCCGCAGCACAAGCGCCTGGATTGCCGCTTTCGAGCGGGCGTCGGTGGCTGCCGGCCCCATCAACAAAATCAACGAGGTCTTCGCCGATCCTCAGGTGCAGCATCTAGGGGTGGCGCAACCGTTGCGGCATCCGCGGCTGGGGGATATCGACGTTGTGGGACAACCGTTCAGCCTGAGCCGGACGCCGAGCCAGCTGCGCACCGCCGCGCCGGACCGGGGGGAGCATACCGAGCGAGTATTGCGGGAGCTGGGCTACCCGTCCGAGCGCATTGCGGCGCTGCGCGCCAAGGGGGCCATTTGAGCCGCGACGTGACAGGCCGCCGAGACACGCGCCGTCCCTATCCACTTTACCCGATTAACCGTTAAGGAGTTAACCATGAGTACCACCCGCGCAGCAGCGCGCGTTCAGCGCATCAAACAATCCCCCAGCGGCGCAGCCGCCGATCGCGCCCATGAACTCAAGCGCCAGGGGAAAGCCATCATCAGCCTGGTGGTCGGCGAGCCGGATTTCGCCACGCCGGCGCATATCCGGCAGGCGGCCTGGGATGCCATGGAGCGCGGCGATACGCGCTATACCCATAACGCCGGCACCCCGGCCCTGCGTGAAGCCATCGTCGCCAAGCTCAAGCGGGAAAACGGCGTCAGCTACACGATCAATGACATTATCGTCACGCCGGGCGCCAAAAGCGCGGTATACCTGGCGCTCGCCGCCACGCTGAACCCCGGCGATGAAGTGATTATCCCTGCACCCTATTGGGTGTCTTATCCGGACATGGTGAAACTGTGCGAAGGGGAGCCGGTCATTGTACCTTGTCCGGAAACCGACGGCTTCAAACTGACCCCCGCACGGCTGGCGCAGGCCATTACGCCGCGCACCCGCTGGTTGGTTATCAACTCGCCGAGCAATCCCACCGGCGCCTGTTATACCGCCGATGAATACCGCGCGCTGGCGGCGGTATTGATTGACCACCCGCAGGTGATGATCATGACCGATGAAATTTATGAGCACATCCGGTTCGGCGACCAGGAGAATCCCCATCTTCTCGCCATCGCCCCCGCGCTGCGCGAACGGACGCTTATCGTCAACGGCGTATCAAAAAGCTATGCCATGACCGGTTGGCGGATAGGGTTCGTCGCCGGCCCACCCGATGTGATAAAGGCCATCGCCGTGGTGAAATCCCAGACGTCCGGCGCCACCTGCTCCATCAGCCAGGCGGCGGCGGTTGCGGCCTACGAAGGAGATCAGTCCAGTCTGGCCGCCAACCGGGAAACCTACCGTACGCGGCAGTCTGCGGCGCTGGCGCTTATCAACGTCATCGACGGCTTATCCTGCCTGCCGCCCGCAGGGGCGTTTTACCTGTACGTCAACTGCGGCGGCGTAATAGGTAAGCGCAAACCGGACGGCGCCACGCTCGAAAGCGACGGGGACGTGGTGCTGTATTTGCTGGAGAACGCCGAGGTGGCGCTGGTGGCCGGCGCCGCTTACGGGCTGTCGCCCTATTTCAGGATCTCCATCGCTACCGATCTCGACACCATTGAAACCGGTATCGCACGCATCGCGCGGGCGCTATCGCAGTTAATATAACGGAATCATCGCCTATGTCTTTCTCCGCCACGCCATCAGGGACGATGAGCGGTCAGCCGGACAGTTTCCGTTCCTCGCTGCTCGCGATGCTCGGGATTTCGCTGGTGATGTTGCTGTCGTCCCTGGAGCAGACCATCGTCGGCAACGCGCTGCCGAGTATCGTCAGCGACCTGCAGGGTTTCAGTCTGTATGCCTGGGTCGCCACCGGTTATCTCTTGGCCAACATGGTGGCGATCCCCATTACCGGCCGTCTGGGGGACTACTTTGGCCGTAAACCGTTTGTGTTGGCCTCAACGGTAGTGTTTACCCTGGGATCGGTGTGGTGCGGCCTGTCCACCAGCATGCTGGAGCTGGTGGTGGCCCGCGGGCTGCAGGGCATCGGCGGCGGTATGGTGATAGGCAGCGCGTTCGCCTGTATTCCCGAACTGTTCCCCGATACCCGCCGGCGACTGCGCTGGCAAATCATTCTGAGTATGATTTCAAGCGTCGCCAACGCGCTGGGGCCGGTACTCGGCGGTTACCTCAGTAGCCATTATGGCTGGCGCTACGTGTTTTATTTGAACGTGCCGCTGGGGGGCGTGGCGCTGTTTTTCGCCTGGCGCTTTTTACCGGCTTTCGCGCCGCCGACCAGCGGTCCGCCGCAGGTCGACTGGCCCGGGGCGGTGCTGGTGGCCACCAGCCTGATTTCACTTCAGTTGCTGGTGGAGCATTTACCGCTGGGCAACCACGGCCTGAGCCTCCTGCTGATGCTCCTGTTGCTGGTCTCGGCAGCAGGCCTGCTGCGTCGGGAGCGGCGCGCGGCCGATCCCCTGCTGCCCGGCGCGCTTTTCACCCACCCCGCGCTGCAAAAGCTCTACTGGCTGGCGCTGCTGGCGGGGGGCGCCATGTTCTCGCTGCTTATCTATCTTCCCCTGCTGTTCCAAGGCGGCTACGGTTTCAGCCCGGCGGATGCCGGCGTGTTGATTACCCCGCTGGCGCTGTGTATGACGCTGGGGGCGATCGTGAATGGTCGTATTGTGACCCGGCTGTCCAACCCGGCGCTGATGCCGTTTATCGGCTTCAGTTTATTGCTGCTGGCTAGTCTCGGCTATGCGCTGGTCGGCGCGCGGGCGGGTTTTGCCACATTGTTAACGCTTACCATCATGGCCGGCTGCGGCTTGGGCTTTACCATGATCAATTTGACGCTGTTTACCCAAGCGCTGGCGCGGCGCGAGCATATAGGGATCGCCACCGCGCTGCAAAAATCGCTGCGGCTGGTGGGGGCCCTTATCGCCACGGCGGTGGTGGGCGCGATGGTAAAGGGCTGTTACCACTTCTCGCTGTTGCGCCTGTTCCGCGCGCGCGGGCTGTCCGCTCACGCCGGTGCGTATCTCGATCCGCAGGTGCTGATGCAAACCCACGCCGGCGAGGCGCTGGCCCAGTGGTTGCCCCTGGCGCGGCTGGCGCTGATGCAGGCGGTGTCGTTGAGCCTGCTGCTGGTGGTGGCCCTGGCGGCGGCCGCCTTGATGATTTTGCAGCGCTTGCCCGCCATCGAGCTCAATCCCCACGGCGCCGATGCCCCGCAAGCGCCGCCCCGCGCGTGATGCGCGCTATTACGCTCGCGGCGCCCTGCGGCCCGTTGACGCACAACAGGAGTCATCATGCTGTATGCTTTAGGTACTCACCAGGTCGACGCCGACGCGGAGTGCTGGATAGCCCCCGGCGCCGTTGTGGTCGGCCAGGTACGGCTGGCGGCCGACGCCAGCGTCTGGTTTCATGCCGTAATACGCGGCGATAACGATCGCATCGACATCGGCCCGCAGAGCAACATTCAAGAGGGGGCGGTGTTGCATGCCGATCCCGGCGCGCCGCTCACGCTGGGTCGCGGCGTTACGGTCGGGCATCAGGCGATGCTGCACGGCTGCACCATAGGCGACTACAGTTTGATAGGAATTAACGCGGTGATCCTCAACGGCGCAAAAATCGGCCGCCACTGTCTGATAGGCGCGAACACGCTGATTACCGAAGGCAAGGTGATCCCGGATCATTGCGTGGTGTTCGGCTCGCCGGCGCGGGTGATACGCGAGGTGAGCGAGGCGCAACGCCTGGAGATGATCGCCACCAGCGCTAACTATGTCCGCCGCGCGCGCGAGTACCGGACGCAGTTGCGCGAGCAGAGATAATCCCCGCGCCCCCCACGCTTCAGGTCTGCCGGCACGACCGGCAGCCGCGGGGATCATTCCCGCCGTTACACCCGATGGCACGCCGGCATGGCCGACGCCGGCGCGGTATCCGGCACCCGTCAGGAACGCCCGTCTTCCTGGCGCGGCCGCCACCCTTGCGGTTGACGCGGCGCCTGTGCTTATTGTTGACGCGGCGCCGCCGGAACATACGCCGAGGTCAAGGTCGCGCCGCCCCGCCGCTTACGTTCAATGCGCCGCTCCAGCCAGCCGGTAAGCTGCGTCAGGCCATAACACAATACATAATAGGTCAACGCCAGAATCGCGAACACCTGGAAAGGCTTAGTCAGCAATTGATTATTGACCTGGTTGGCGGCAAACGTCATTTCCTGCAAATTGATAATATAGCCGAGCGTGGTTTCCTTAATAATGGCGATGAACTGACTCACCAGACTCGGCAACGAATTGTACAGCGCCTGGGGTAAAATCACGCACAGCGTAGTGCGGAAATACCCCATACCAAGGGCCCGCGCCGCTTCCATTTGCCCCTGCGGCAGGGCCTGGATCCCCGCGCGGACCACTTCGCACAAATAGGCGCTTTGATAGATCACCAGCGTACAGAGCATGGTGGTGAAAGCGCTGATGTTGTGACCGATAAGCAGCGGCACCAGAAAATAGGTCCAGAAAATCACCATGATTAACGGGATGCCGCGCATGAAATAAACCCACACCGTGACAGGATAGCGAATAAGCCTGAACGGCGAGATACGCCCGATGGCCATCAGCAGGCTGGAGGGAAAAGCAATCACCAACGCGCACAGGGACAACAGCAGCGTACAGGCGAGACCGCCCAGCGGACCGTTGGGGTATTGCCCGACCAGAAACAGCGCCCAGTTATCGCGCACAATTTGCAATACATCGAACATAGTGGCTTATCTCGCATTCTGGGTGTGAAAATGTCGGGCGAGCAGCGCGCCAGCCCCCATCAACGTCAATGAAAAAAACAGATAAACGACGGTGGCGACCAAATAGGTCTCAAAAGTGCGGTAGGTGTAATTTTCCACTTCCCGCGTCGCATAGGTAAGTTCACCCAGCCCGATGGCCATCGCCAGACTGGTATTTTTGAATAGCGTCACGGTGTGGTTAATGAGCGCCGGCAAACTGTTGCGTACAGCCTGCGGCATGATCACATAGCGAATGGCGCGGATATAACTGAGTCCGAGCGCGCGGGACGCTTCCATTTGCCCGTGCGGGATGGCGCGCAGGCCGCTGCGCAGATCCTCGGAAAAAAAAGCGGCTTCACAGAGCCCTAGCGCAATCATCGAGAAAATAAATTCGGCGCCGAAATCGGCGAGCCACGCCTGTAGCCCCGCCGGCAGCACCATGGGTATGGCGAAATACCACAGCATCAACTGGACCAGCGTGGGCACATTGCGATGATAGGACACATACACCGCGACGGCCCGGCTGACGATAACGTTGCCGCACAGGCGCAGGGTGACCAATATCAGCGCGATAAACATGGCCAGCACCCAGGTCCATGCCGTGAGCTGCAGCGTCATTTCGATACCCTGAAGTATCTGTCTGCCGTAATCACCGGTTAATATCGGCGCGAGATCAAAATGGGTGCTCATTGTCGGTCTCCTGACATTGGCGGATTCAGCGATGGCGATCGATGCCGCTCTCGCCGCGAAAGGGGGCCCGCGTGGGTGACCGCCGTTTATGTCTGCGGGACGAAGGTGAAAAGGTCGCGGCCGAAATCCACCTGCGCACCGGGTTCTAGCAGCCGTTCACCGATAATGCCCTCGCGGTCGGCGACCACCGGTAAATACAGCGTATCGATAGCCAGCAGCGCCACGGTCTCGCCGCGGCGCACGCGCTGGCCCGGCGCCGTCAAGGCCGTTTCCTGAAGCGGATGCTGGTCAAGAAACACCCCGACGGCGCGTGCGCGCAGGCGGTGGTGCGCCCCCCCCGCCGCCGCATCAGTCCCGTGAACGGAGACGGCGGCCGGAGGGGACGCCGCCGCGGAAGCGGAAGCCGCCGCGCCGTCCGGCCGCCGGGCGCCGTGGCCGGCGCGGCGCACCACGCGCAGCCTCAGATCCGGGCCAGTGAATTCAAGCCGACTGAGATGCGCTTGCGCCATCAAGTTCAGCCAGTGTTGTAACACCTGAATCTCCATGGGGACTCCTCAACGGGGGAACACTCTCGGCGGCGGCGCGGTCGGCCAGCCAGCGTTCCAAATGATGAATATCGACGCCGCCGGCGCTAAACCCCGGATCGATTAACAGTTGTTGGTGCAAGGCAAGATTACTGTCAATGCCTTCCACCCGTGTTTCGCGCAGCGCCTGGCGCATACGCGCCAGGGCGTCTTCTCGGTGGGCGCCGTGGGTGATGAGTTTGGCGATCATCGAGTCATAGTAAGGCGGCACCCGATAGCCGGTGGTCATATGACTATCGACGCGCACGCCAAAACCGCCGGGCGGCTGCCAGCGCGTTACCACGCCGGGCGTCGGCAGGAAACTGTGCGGGTTTTCGGCGTTGATGCGGCACTCCACCGCGTGCCCGACGCTGCGCACCTCGGCCTGCGTGAAACCGAGCCGCTCGCCGCGCGCCACGCGAATTTGCTGCTGCACAATATCGATACCGGTAATCATTTCGGTGACCGGATGTTCCACCTGCAAGCGCGTATTCATCTCGATAAAAAAGAACGCATCATCCTGATACAGGAATTCAAAGGTACCGACGCCGCTGTAGCCGATTTGCCGGCAGGCCGTCACGCAGCGCTCGCCTATTTTGGCTATCCGCTGCGGGGCGATGCCGGGTGCCGGGGCCTCTTCGATCACCTTCTGATGGCGGCGCTGCAAGGAGCAATCCCGGCTGCCCAGCCATAGTGCATTACCGTGGTTATCGCACAGCACTTGGATCTCAATGTGGCGCGGATGGGCGAGAAATTTCTCGATATACAGGGTCGGATTGTTGAAGGCGTGCCGCGCTTCCTCGCGCGTCAGGCGCACCGCGTCCGGTAATGCCTCGGCGGCAGGCACAACCCGCATGCCGCGCCCGCCCCCGCCGCCCGCGGCTTTGATGATGACCGGATAACCGATCTCTGCGGCAATCGCCGCCAGTTGCCCGGGATCGTCCGGTAGCGATTTATCATACCCCGGCACGCACGGCATGCCCGCGGCGCGCATCGCCGTTTTGGCGGCGATTTTATCGCCCATGGTGCGTAAGCAGGCCGCATCGGGCCCGATAAAGGTCAGGCCGGCCGCGTTAACGCGTTCGGCGAATGCCGCGTTTTCCGACAGAAAGCCATAGCCGGGGTGGACGGCCCCGGCGCCGCTGGCCCTGGCCGCCAGCAGTAACGCCGCCTGGTTCAAATAACTTGCCCCCGGCGCGGCGGGACCGATACAAATGGCCCGGTCGGCCTGGCGAACATAGTCCGCTTCGGCATCGCTGTCGGAATGCGCGACGATGGTTTTCAGCCCTAAACCGCGGCAGGCGCGTAGAATACGCAACGCGATTTCGCCGCGGTTGGCGATGAATACGGTGTCAAACATAGATTGCCTCAGTAAACGGGGGGCACCACGCCCTAATGGATCCGGAACAGCGGTTGATCGGTCTCCACCTCCTGTCCCGGTTCGCTTAAAATGGCCTGTAGCGTGCCGCGACACGCCGCGGTGATGGAATGGAACATTTTCATCGCTTCAAGCAGCCCCAGGGTTTGCCCCGCTTCAATCGTATCGCCGACGCGCACGAACGGCGGTTGATCCGGCGCCGGCGTCAGGTGCAGTACGCCATAAAAGGGGGCGCACACCACCTCACCGCCCTGCTGCGGCTCCTCATCGACCGGCACCGGCGATGCAATTGTTGTGCCGCTCGCCGGCGGTGGCGATGCAATGGTTGCACCGCTCGCCGGCGGCGGTGACGTCGCGGCGGGCGTGGCGGCGAAAGCGTTAGGCGCAGCCGCCGTGGCGGGCGCGGCGGCGCCATCGCGGTATAATTTCAAGTGGCAGTCGTGCTCACAAATGTCGAGTTCAACCAGATCGTTGCTGGCCATCAGTTCAATCAACGCATTGATTCGCTGCTGATCCATAATGTCGCCGTCTCCTTGCTTACGGGTAAGGGGTCGTTATTGAGGCTGGCCGGTGAGGTTGAATATATCGGCCCGACCCAAGGCACGGTAAGACAGATTGTCTCTGAGGTAATAATCGCCGTTTATAGAAACCCGCTTCCGGCAAAGGCGCCACCGACGCGCGTGCGGTAATGGCACGCAATATGCAAGACGGTTGCTATCGCATTTGCGGCTAGGGTCAAGATGTCCCTTTTACCAAGGAAACAACATGAATTTGCGTCGGTTGAAATACTTTGTTAAAAGCATCGAAATTGGCAGCCTTACGCAGGCGGCCGAGGTGTTATTTGTCGCCCAGCCCGCCCTGAGCCAGCAGCTATCGGTATTGGAAAACGAGTTAAAACAGACGTTGCTCATCCGCAACAAACGCGGCGTGCAGCCCACCGAGGCAGGGAAAGTCCTCTATCGTAAAGCCCAATTGATTCTGCATTTGTGCGAGCAGGCGCATGAGGAAGTCCAAACCGCCGGTCAGAATCTGTCCGGTAGCGTCAGCATCGGGTTGGCGCAATGTTCCATGGCGGAGCATTTGGCCATCCCGCTGCTTAAGGCGGTGCGCGAGGCCTATCCCGACATTTCGCTGAATTTGAACCAGAATTCCGGCGTACGGCAAAGTGAATTGGTGATGAACGGCAACCTGGATCTGGCGCTGTTGGGCACCAGTCTTTACGGCACTGCTATGCCCCACGGCATCCGCTTTTCAACCCTGCTGGAAGAGGAGTTATATTTCGTCAGCAGCCGTCTCGCGGCAGATAAAGCGCAAATCGGTCTGGAAGACATCATCGATAGGGCGCTGATCTTGCCCAACCGCAACCACTTCCTGCGCAAAACCGTTGACGATGCCTTTATTCAGTTCGGCAGTACGCCGCGGGTGGTGGCGGAAATATCCACCCATGTCACGCTCAATGAGGCGGTCATCGCGGGGATCGGCTCCACGATTTTGCCGGCGTCGGTGGCGTTGCAATTGAGCGATACCTCGCCGGCGTTGCACCACGCGCGTATCAAGCCGGTGCTGCTGACGCCGCTCGCGCTGTGCGAGTCCAAATCCCTGTCGCTGTCGCTGCCCGCGCAGGCGGTTAAACAGACCATTCTGGATATCGTCACGCAGCATGCGTTGAGCGTAAGAATGCGGCAGGAAATGCGCGGCGCGCAGGCCCACGCGACGCGACCGGCGGGCCTTATTCCCGCCGGGACACCGTTGCGATAAGCTGAATTTCCACCGGCGCGTTGCCCGGCAAGGAGGCGACCCCCACGGCGGCGCGGGCGCCGATTCCGGCCGTGCCCAGCTCGGCGGCAAGGTAATTCGAGGCAAAATCCGCCAGGCGCGAATGGGCGCTGAATGCCTTCGCCGCCCAAATAAACACCGTCAAACTCAGCACGCCGTCGATATCTTCGCCGCGTGTCAGCCGCGCCCTTGCCGCATGCAATGCGTTGGCGCAGGCCAGCGTCACGGCTTCCCGGTAATCCTCCAGAGGGCTATCGGCGCGGACTGGCCCCTGCAACAGCAGCACTCCCGCCCGCCGCGGGGTCATGCCCGCGGTATAGATCACGTCGGCGTGCCGTTTGGCGGCCACATAATTGCCCTGGGGACGCGCTGATGCGCCGGTTACAGGCGCGTTCATTGGCGGTACCGCGCAATCATCGCTATCAGGCGCGAAGCGGCGTTCTGCGCCGCGTCGTGATCCTGCGAAAAATTAAGCCGGACGCTGTCGCCGGCGTGCGGACTAAATTCGCTACCGGGGGTGACGATAACCTGCGCCTGGTAGCGCAGCAGGCGGACAAAATCCACCGGGGCAACGCGCAGCGGCGGTAGGGTCAAAAACAGATAGCTTCCCGCCTGCGGCAGTCGGGTCTTGATACCGGCATCGCTAAATTGGCGATACAGTCGATCTCGTATCGCCTGGTGCAGCGCGATGCGCTGCGCCATCCACCCCTCCGGCTCGGCAAACCAGCCTTGCAGCACGGATTGGCAATAGCCGGCCGCGCGCAGGGAAACAATAGCCTGCAATTGTTCCATACGGGTGATGATGGCCGGCGGCGCTAGCGCCACGCCCAGCCGGTAACCGCTCAGCGATTCCGTTTTTGACGGCCCCATCAGAGTGATAATGGGATGATCCGCCCGCGCGACGGCGCGCAGATGCGTATAGGTGGTGCCGGAATAGCACAGTCGGGCATACAGTTGGTCGACAATCACCGTCACGCCGTACCGCTGCGCCAGTTCGCCGATACGGGCGATTTCAGCCTGGCTATACACCACGCCGGTCGGATTATTGGGATTGGAAAACACAAACACCTTCACCCCGGTGCGAAAAGCGTGTTCCAGCGCGGGCAGGTCGAGGCCCGCGGCGGGATCGCCGTGTAGATAGTCCAGCCGCACCGGCACGACCTGCGCATCCAGGAACTGCACCAGTTTGCGGTTGGCAAAATAATCCGGCTGCACGATCGCCACCTTATCCCCCGCGCCCACCGTCGCGGCCAGCGCCAGAAATAACGCGCCCTGAGAGCCGGGGGTGATGATCATATCGTCATCGCCCGTCACGGGTGCGCCGATAAATGACGCCAGCCGGGCGGCCAGCTGTAGGCGGATCGACGCGTCGCCACGGTATTCGGTATAGGCCCGTTTACCGCCCATCTGGACACCGTTAACGAAATCGTCAAAAGCGCCGGGCGCTGGGGTGAAGGCATCCACATCGCCGTGGGAAAAATCGACCGCACGGCCGGGCAGCGCCGAACCGATAGCCAACGAAGCCAAATCGCTGCAGGTTTGCCGGACTTCCTGTCCGGGGGCATGGTCCGTCGCCAACTGGCTGAATCTTTCATCAAGTGACGTCATTGCATCCTCACAAGCGTAATGATAGGCATAAAGCCGTTACCCGCCCGGCGGCCGCACGGCGCGGCGCCATCGCAAAAAGCATACGGTCGGGGGCAGGCACAGCCCGCTTGCCGCCGGCGGCAGCGGACATCGGTGACTCTAGCGATTGGCGGCCATGCGGGATAAGACAGAAACTTTTTGAGGTGATAACCACGGCTTATGGATGGCGCAACATCGCCTGTGGCGGTCGGCGCGGGTGGCCCGCCGTCTGCCTGCGTCACCTTAACGAGCGCCATCATGACTAGTCATGTTTTTTTGATACAGGCACGATAGCGGCCGCGGCGAGAAACTGCCTCTGCCACCCTCCTCCTGTGACCCGGCGCGCCATATCCGCGGTGGGTTAGCCGCCACCATACTCGCTAGGGTCATTTTCATCGCGATGGAATTTCCGGGACCTGGCGTCGTTGCCGCCGGTGCGGTCAATGGCCGCCTTGACACACCTGACTAGTCATGTATAGTGATTTTTTCTTAGACGACCCTACGGATGAGGTAAAAATGCGTATTGGGGTGGATGTGGGCGGTACCTTTACCGATGTCGTTACGCTTGATCCCGCGGCGGGATTATGTTTCGTGAAAACCCCCTCGGTGCCGGCGGATCCGGCGCAGGGCGTGCTGGACGGGCTGGTGCTGCTGGCTCAGGAACGCGGGCTAAGTCTGTCGGCGCTGCTCGCCGACACCCAGGTGTTTATTCACGGCACTACGGTGGCGACCAATATTTTAGTGCAGCGCAACGGCGCCCGGGTCGGGCTCATCACCACCGCCGGCTTTCGCGACCTGCTGGAGCTGCGCGAAGGAACGAAACGCCACCGCTACCGTCTGCGCGATGAATTCCCCTCCCCCTTGATAGACAGGCCGCTGCGTTTGGAAGTGGATGAACGCGTCAATCACGACGGCGAGATCATCACGCCGCTGGATAGCGAACAGGCGCAGGCGGCGATTAGCGCCCTGCGTGAAGCGCAGGTTGAAGCGGTGGTGGTCTGCTTTCTGCACGCCCACCGTAATCCGCAGCATGAACGGCAAGTGCGCGACCTTATCGCGGCCAGCGGCTGGACGCCCTATATTTCGCTGTCGCATGAAGTGTTGTCCCGCGAGGGGGAATACGATCGCCTGTCGACGGCGGTGGTCAACGCCTATGTGGGCCCGGGTCTGAACGGTTATTTAATGCGTCTGGCCGGCACGCTGGCGGCGAAAGGCATCCGCACGCCGCTAATGATCATGCAGTCCAACGGCGGCGTGTTGCCGGCGGCGGAGGCGGGGTTACGCGCGGTGGGCGCGGTCACCAGCGGTCCCGCCGGCGGCGCCATGGCGGGTGCGCTGTTCGCCGGGCAATACGGGTTCGAGCGGGTGGTAGCCTACGATACCGGCGGCACCAGCACCGATATCTGCGTTATCGAAGCGGGGCGGCCGGTGGAAATCCAGGCGAAACACCTCGCCGATATGAAAATAGCCGTACCGGCTATCGACATCAACCCCCTGGCGGTGGGCGGCGGCAGCCTCGCCGCCATCGACGGCGGCGGCATATTGACTCTCGGCCCCGCCAGCGCCGGCGCGTCTCCCGGCCCCGCCTGTTTTCAGCGTGGCGGCACGCGCCCGACGCTCACCGACGCCAATCTGGTGCTCGGCTATATTGGTGCTGATACGTTTCTTGGCGGCAGAATGGCGCTATCGCTGCCGGCCGCCGTTGCCGCCGTCTCCGAGCACATCGCCCGTCCGCTCGGTCTGACGGTCGAAGACGCGGCGCTGGCCATTCATAATCTGGCCACGTCCAAGATAACCGAAGGTATCCGGCTGGCCACCGTGCGCCGCGGCTGCGATCCGCGCGACTATGCGCTGCTGTCGTTCGGCGGGGCCGGCGGCATCCATACCGGCGCCGTCGCCCGCGAGCTGCAAATTCCCGAAGCGATCATTCCTCGTCAGGCGTCGGTCTTGTCGGCGCTGGGATTTCTGGCGGCCGACGTGCGCCACGACAGTCAGCGGGCCCTGGGCCAGCCAATCACCCGGCTTACCGATACCGCGCTGCATGCGCTTTGTGAAACCATGAGCGAGGATGCCCGGCGCGGGCTGGCGCGACAGGGCTTTAGCGCGGACACCATGACGCTGCATCTGGTGGCGGATTGCCGCTACGCGCGGCAAATCCACAGCATCCCGGTCACACTCGCGATGGACTGGCCCGTCGCCGGCCTGACTGAGCGCATTCAGCAGGCCTTCGAGGCGGCCTATATGGCCCTTTATCACCATCGGCACGCGCGCGAGCCGGCGATTATCGATCAGCTGCGCGTCGCCGCCTACGGCGTTCTGCCGCGGCTGGCGCCACCGCGCGTCGCCGCACAGCGCGGCCAGCCCGCGCCGCAGTCTTACCGACGCGTCTATCTGGACGGCGCTATCTCCTGCCCCGTGTACCGCTGTGAGAGCCTGGGCGCCGGCGCCGAGCTGTCCGGTCCGGCAATAATCGATTCCGCCTCAACCACGGTTCTGCTGCACCCCGGCGATAGCGCGCGGGTGGACGAGCTTGGCTGTTTACATCTTTTCCGGAGAGCATAACCATGACGCAGCCCCAGGACATCAACCCGCTTACGCTTTCCGTGGTGCGCCATAAATTGCAGGCGATCGCCGAAGAGATGGCGGAAACCATGACCCACACCTGTTTTTCCCCCATTCTCAATCAAAACCAGGACTTTTCGACGGTTATCGCCGACGCCGACGGCAGCACCATCGCGCAGGCCGAACGGGTGCCGATTCACATGGGCGCCATGTCGTGGGCGCTGAAAGAGATGCTGCGGCGCTTCGGCGACGATCTGCGGCCGGGGGACATTGTCATCGCCAACGATCCCTTCGCCGGCGGTAGCCATCTGCCGGATATCACCATGTCCAAGCCGGTGTTTTGCGACGGCAAATTATGCCTGTGGGTGTCAATCCGCGCCCATCAAGGGGATATCGGCGGTATCTCGGCCGGCGGCTACAGCCCCGCCGCCCGGGAAATATGGCATGAGGGCCTGCGCATCTCGCCGGTCAGGCTGGTACGCCGCGATGAGGTGCAACACGATATACTGGATTTTATCGCCCTCAACTCGCGCAAACCCGGCGATTTAAAGGGGGATATTCTGGCGCAGATCGCCGCGGTCAATATCGGTGCACAGCGCCTGGCGTCACTGCTGGCGCATTACGGCGCCGACGAGATTGGCCGCTGCGTTACCGGCATTCTTGACGCCGGCGAGCGAGGTTTGCGCGCCATGTTACAGCGCTGCACGCAAGGCGTGTTCGAGGGGATGAGTTATTTGGAAAACGAGGGGGGCGAAGGCTGGCTGCCGCTACCGGTGACGGTGGAAATCCGCGACGGCCAGGCCAGCGTCGACTTGACCCGCTGCCCGGATCAGGTGACGAATTTCCTCAACAGCCCGATAGCCAATACCCGTGCGGCGGTCAACGTCGCCTTTTTGTATCTGTGCGACGACGAACAACAGCTCAACGACGGCAGCGCGCGCGCGATAACGCTGCACACCCGCAAGGGCAGTCTGGTGGATCCGGTCGAACCGGCGCCGGTGGCGGCCTGCACGTCGCTGACCGCCAGCGCGATTATCGAGGCGGTACTACAGGCGATGGCGTTATCGCTACCCGGCAACGTCTTGGCCGGCTTCGCTCGCCGCTTTCGTTTCGCCATCGCCAGCCAGGACGCCGGCGGCGACGCGTTTATCTGGCACTCGTTCTACAACCGTGGCGGCGCCGGCGCCAACGCCCATTACGACGGCTGGCCGAATTTGGGGGGGATCCATAACCCCGGCGGCACACCTTCGCCGGGCATCGAGCGCACCGAAGCCACCTACCCGCTGCGTATCGAAGAGTACAGCCTGCGCCAGGACTCCTGCGGCGCGGGAGAGCAGCGCGGGGGATTGGGCGGCAAAATCGTCATTCACTACTTGGGGAACCAGCGCGGCGTGGTGAACGTGGCCGGCGCCGGCACCGATGTACTGCCCTACGGCCTCATGGATGGCCATGCCGCCGCGGGACATGTCTGTGTCATTGAGCGCGCCGGCGGGGAACGGCTGACGCTGAGTGGACGCGAGAGCGGTATCGCCATCGATAGCGGCGATCGCTTGGTGTGCCTGTCGGCGGGCGGCGGCGGCTATGGCAATCCCGCCAAGCGCGCCCCCTGGCGTATCGAGGCCGATATCGCCAACGGCTACATCTCTCCCGCCCACGCCCTGGCCAATTACGGTTATGGCGATAAGCAGGATGCGCCGCCGGCCTGAATTTCAGACGCACCGGTGGCGTCAATAGCCCGGCTGATCCTGGGCGCAACGGCTAGCGCGGCGCGTTGATATGGTAGCGGATCGGGTACTGTTCACGGAAATAGGCCTCGCCGCAAATCAACGGCCGCTGGCCGCTGCCGCTCAACAGGTAATCACGCACCAGCACCGGCGTGCCTGGCTTGATCTGTAGATGCCCGGCGATGGTTTTCTCGGCGCCCATGACGCGAATCAGGCCGTCCACGTCGGTCACCGGCAGGCCAATTTGATGCTCCAGAATCGAATACATCGAATGGTGCGTCAGGGCATCAATAGTCAACCGGGAGCCGATATCGAGGGGAATATAGCGGTTTTCCAACACCGCCGGTATGCCGTTAACCAAACGCAGGCGCAGCAGGCGGTACAGCTCTGGCTGTTCGCCGAGACCGAGCCGCGCGGCCACCGCCGCCGGCGTTTTGATGCGGTTAAACGACAGCAGGCGGTACTCGATTGCGCCGCCCTTCTCAGCGATTTCATCCTCAAAGGCGCGGATGCGCGACATATCCAGCGTCGTGGCCAGGCTGGGCGCCCGAGCGAAGGTTCCACGACCTTTTTCTCGGCTTATGACCCCTTCAAACGCCAACTGCTGTAACGCCCGCACAACGGTAGAGCGAGTGGTGCCGAACTGCTGGGCCAACACCGATTCGGAAGGTAGCTTAGCGCCGGACGCGTAGCGGCCGCTGGCGATCTCATCCAGGAGGTGCTGATGGATTTGTGCGTAGAGGGGCGTACCTTTCGTGCTCATAAGCGCGGTTAACATTCCCTACCGTTCGGTGATGATGGCGACCCGGCCGCCGGTAATGGCCGGCATTGTCGCACAGCGACCGGGGCGAGTGAAGGACAACTTCGCACCGCGCCCGTGGATACCGCCGTCCCCGTGATCCTTTCAGCTGACTAGTCAGCCATGAGGGTTATCCGGCTATCGTCAAAGGATCACCCGGCGGGTTTCATAGGGTTTTCCTATAACAACAGCAAACGGGTATGATCTTGACTAGTCATGTAGTATAGATATTTTTTCACCGCTGACGCAGCGGCTGACGGCCAACCGACAAAGAGGCGGAGCATGTCCCTGAATGAAATCATTCGCATCGAAGGCGCGGTAAAACGTTTTGGCCGCTTTCTGGCGCTGGATAATATCGATCTCAGCATCGCGCGCGGCGAAGTGGTGGTGGTCATTGGCCCCTCCGGCTCCGGCAAATCCACGTTATGCCGGGTGATTAACCGTCTTGAAACGCTGGACGGCGGCAAAATAACCATCGACGGCGAGCCGCTGCCTGAAGAAGGTCGCGCGCTGGCGGCGCTGCGATCGCGCGTGGGCATGGTGTTCCAATCCTTCAATCTCTTTTCCCACAAAACCATTTTGGAAAACCTGTGCCTGGGTCCGATTCGGGTCCGGCGTCTGTCGCCGGCCCAGGCGCGGCAGCAGGCGTTGACGCTCTTGGCCCAGGTTGGGGTCAAGGAACAAGCCGAGAAGTATCCCGCCGAGCTGTCGGGGGGCCAGCAGCAGCGCGTGGCCATCGCCCGGGCGCTGGCGATGGCTCCGGAGGTTATTTTGTTTGACGAACCGACCTCGGCGCTGGATCCGGAAATGGTCAGCGAAGTGCTGGATGTCATGCGCAGCCTGGCGCAATCCGGTATCACCATGCTGGTGGTCACCCATGAAATGGGTTTTGCTAAACAGGCCGCAGATCGGGTCATTTTCATGGATCAGGGGCGGATTGTGGAACAAGACCGCCCCGAGAATTTTTTCTCCTTGCCGAAAAGCCAGCGGGCCAGGGATTTCCTTTCCAAAGTGCTTCCTCATGCATAAGGTCAACACACTATGACGGTTCGATTTTTTTCCCTGCTCCTCGCCCTTTGCCTGACCGTTGCCGCAGCGGCTCAAGGGGCTTACGCCGCCGATTTCCCCGCCGGCTCCACGATGGCTCGACTGGCCAAAGCGCCTACCCTGCGTATCGGCGTGAAATACGATCAGCCGCTGTTCGGTATGCGTAACCTCTCCGGCCAGCCCGAAGGATTCGATATCGATCTGGCCACCCTTATCGCCGGCAAGCTGGGCTTTCCACCGGACAAAATCACCTGGGTTGAAACCTCCGCCCCCAACCGTGAGCCTTTTTTACAGCAAAATCGTGTCGACCTGGTTATCGCCACCTATACCATTACCGAGAAACGCCGCAAGGTCGTGAATCAAGCCGGCCCCTATTTGGTGGGCGGGCAAGTGCTGATGGTGAAGAAAGGCAACCCGCAACGGTTGACCGGCCCGCAGGATCTGGTGAATAAAAAAGCCTGCGTGCTCAGCGGATCGACGGGCCAGAACTACATGATGACCCACTATCCCTCCGCCACGCTGGTGCCGTTCGATGTGGTGTCGAAATGCTTTGAGGCGCTGAAAAACGGCTCAGTCGACGCTATCGTTAGCCCCAATCACGTGTTGGCCGGTCTGGTGAAGGCGGATCCTGACGGCGTGGAGATGGTGGGCGTTCCCTTTCTTAGCGAACCTATCGGCGTGGGCATGAGCCGTCAGGCGGTAGATTTATGCCAATTCGTGCTGGATGTGCTGCGCGCGGCCGACGCCGACGGCAGCTACGCCGCTATTTACGCCCGGCATGTTAAGCCTTGGCTAGGCGGCGAGGGCAAATTACCGCCGCTTGATCCCTGCCCCACCACGGGTGCCTGATACGTGAAAGCGATGACGGTGCTGATGGATAATGGCGGCGTGTTGATTGACGGCATACTGATGGTGCTTGCCCTGACCGGCGCATCGCTGCTGTTCGCATTGCCAATCGGTACGGTACTGGCGGTGATGCGTTCCGCGCCGGGCCGCGGACTGCGCGCCGCCGGAGGGCTCTATGTGGATATCTTTCGCAACACCCCGCTGACGGTGCTGTTTTTCTTTTCCGCCTTCGTGCTGCCGACGCTGGGGATGACTTTCTCTTATTTCACTTATGCCGTCATTGCGCTGGTGGTTTACTACAGCGCCTTTTTCTGTGAAGCCGTGCGCGCGGGCATGAATTTAGTGCCGCGCGGTCAGATTGAAGCGGCGCGGGCGATTGGGTTGCCGTTTGGCGCCATGTTGCACGAGATTATTTTGCCCCAGGCGCTGCGCTACGCGTTTGCTCCGCTGGTGAACGTGGTGATTGCGCTGATAAAAAGCACCGCCATCGCCTCGGCGTTCGGCGTGGCGGAGAGCGTCTCAACGATGGAGCTGCTGGTCCTGCGCGAAGGGGACGCGGTGTTCACCATTTTGCTGGTCACCTGCTTACTGTATCTCTTCATCACCCTGCCGCTGGCGTTTATCGCCACCGCGGTAGAACGCCGGTTGGGGATGACGCCATGAACCCGGGATTCTACGATCCGCCCGGCCCGCGCGGCCGCCGCAGGCTGCGCCGCTTAACCGGCCTGCTGGTGTTGATTGCCTGCGGCGGCCTGCTGTGGGCGCTCGCGCTCCTGGGGCGCGCGGGTCTGTTGACGGCGGAAAAATGGCGCGTACTGTTCAATGGCGATCTGCTGGCGCTGCTCGGCCGCGGGCTATTGGCGACCCTACAGGTAGCGCTCACCGCCGGAACGGTGTCGCTGTTGGCTGGCGCGGTTATCGCCGCCGGTCTAATTTTGCTCAGGGGTAAACTCGGGCGAGGGCTACTGCGCCTGTGGGTGGATATCTTTCGCTGCCTGCCCCTGCTGCTGCTGATTTATTTCGTGTACTTTGGCGCGCCGGCGGCGGGCCTGGCGTTGTCCACCTTCTGGTCGTTGACCGTTGGCATCGCGCTTTATAACAGCGCGGTGATCGCGGTGATCGTAGCGGCCGGCGTGCAGGCGCTGCCCAAAGGCCAGGCGGAAGCCGGCGCCGCTATCGGCCTTAGCCGATCGGCGATATTTTTCACCATTCAATTTCCGCAGGCCGTACGGGCCATGTTGCCTGCCCTGATAAGCCAAATGGTGGTGCTGCTGAAAGAGACATCGCTGGGATTTATCGTCGGTTACACCGAGTTTTTGCGCAACGCGCGCAGCGCGGTGGAATATCTCGGCAATAGTTATTCCCTGCCGGTTTACACCCTGATGGCGGTGGTGTATATCGCCATCAATGTGGCGCTGTCGCGGCTGGCGATCTGCGCCCAGCGGCGCCGTTAAACCCAAACCGGCGTCAGCAGCAAACGCGGCGGCGTGGTGATTATCACGTCGGCCTCAGGAGCAATGGCGGGAGCGCGGCAACGCCGTTAACGGCACGGCGGTACCCTGTGCAGCACGTCGGCGCCGCCGGCGTCAGGACCAAAATCGCGCGCAAGGCAACGCCGTTAACGGCACGGCGGTACCCTTTGCAGCACGTCGGCGTCGGCGGCGTCAGGACCAAAAGCGCGCGCAAGGCAACGCCGTTAACGGCACGGCGGTACCCTTTGCAGCACGTCGGCGCCGCCGGCGTCAGGACCAAAAGCGCGCGCAAGGCAACGCCGTTAACGGCACGGCGGTACCCTGTGCAGCACGCCGGCGCCGCCGGCGTTAAAGCTAAGGCGAGGATCGCGGCGACGGCTTTATGCCGCGCCATAGCCTTTGCGGGCGTGGGCTGGCGTGATTTTGCCTTCCTCCCGATCCCGCGCCAGCGCCGCCGGGTCGCGCAGCCGCGGATCGCCGTAACCGCCTGCGCCGGCCATTTCCGCACGCAGCACCTCGCCCTGGTTGAACAGACGGATAAATTTCGACGGTAAGTCCTGCTCGCTGTCCTGCCCCGGATTGAGCACGTTGCGCGCGCCGCCGCCCGGGCCGCCGCCGGCTAAGCCCCAGGGGCGCGAGGTGAATCGGTCGGACCGGATCTGTACATTCACATTATCCACCAGGAAGCGATACTGACGCACCATCCCGAGCGCGCCGCGGTAGCGTCCTACGCCGCCGGTGTCCGGCAAGAAGCCGTACTCCTCGATACGCAGCGGATTCTCCGCCTCGATAAGCTCCACCGGGACGTTGGCCAGATTGCCGATACAATAGGGGCCGGCGTCCTGTCCATCGCCCCGCGGACCGCCGCCCAGGCCGGTATTGTTATGGAATTCGAGATGCAAAAAGCGCTGGCCCTGGCGATCGTTGCCCGATGCGGCGATGGCGAATTCCGAGCCGCCGGCGCAGGCGGGCAGACGATCCGGAATCAGCTTCGCCAGCGCGCCGAGCACGATGGAGCGCAGGCGAAAACCCACCTGTCCGCGCGAACCGACCGCCGCCGGGAAACTGACATCGACAAAGGTGCCGGGGCGGGTAATGACGGTGATGGCGCGGTACAGCCCGGCGTTATTGGGGATCGCCTCCGCCAGTACCGTGCGGATCGCGGCATAGGTACATGACACGGTGAAAGCGCGGTTGCAATGTACGGCGCCGCCCAGATCATCATCGGTGGCGCTGAAATCGGCGAGGATCTCGCTGCCCTGCTTTTTCAACTTCAGATGGATACGTATCGGCCCGTGACCGACGCCGTCATCATCATTCCACTCTTCAAACTCCACCTCGCCGTCCGGCAACTGCGCCAGACTATCGCGCGTGAGTTTCTCGGCATAATCGATCAGATCGTCAAGATAGGCGTCGAAGGTCACCGCCCCCCACTGCTCGCCCATTTTCTCGACTTCCAACGCCGCCTGCTCCAGCGCCGCCAGCTGCGCGCGCACATCCCCCATCACCCGCTCGGGCACTCGGGTATTGAATTCGATAATGCGCATTAAATCCGGGTCCGCGCGGCCGCCGCGCACCAGCTTTATCGGCGGCAGCCGTAACCCCTCCTCAAAGATTTCCATACTGTCGGCGGCATTTCCGCCCGGCACCCGGCCGCCCAAATCGCTGTGATGCAAAATCAGGCTCACGAAGGCCACGCGCCGCCCTTCTACGTACACCGGCCGGAAGGTAAAGATGTCGTTTAAATGGCTGCATCCCGAATAGGGATCGTTGCTGGCCAGCACATCTCCCGGCTGAATATCGTCGCCGAAGTGCGCCAGACAGGCTTCTAGCGCCGGCATCACCACGCCGAGATGCACCGGTACCGCCAGGCCCTGCGCGACCAGGCGCCCTTGTCCATCGCAAATCGCGGCGGAGAAATCCATGCTGTTTTTGACATTCGAGGTACGGGCAGTGCGGATCATGCGCACCAGGGTATTGTCCGCAGTGGTGACCAGCGCGTTTTTCAGCAGTTCACGTTTAATGGGATCGATCGTTATAGGTTTCATATTATGCCTGTCCGGTAGTTAACAGAACGTTGTTCCAGTCATCGCGCACCGCTTGCCAGCCGGGCCGCACCACAATCGTCGTGTCGTATTCTTCCACGATCAGCGGACCGGCCATCGGCGTAGCCGATAACGCCGCACGCGAGATAACGGGGGTGTCCAACCAGCCCGCCGCGTCGAAATAGGCCTGTCGCCGGGTGGTGGCCACCCCTTTTTCGCCGTGCCGCTGAACGTGCTCGGGCATACGCTGCCGGTTTGGGACGCCGCGGCAAACCAATTTCAGCGACACCAATTGCAGCGCTTCATGAGGAGACGCGTAGCCGAAAACGTGCTGATGCTCGCGGTGGAAGGTGGCCGCCAACGCCGCCAAATCCACTTCGCCGGGGGGGATTTCCACGGTGAGCGGCGAAGTCTGGCCGAGATAACGCAAATCGGCGAAGCGCGTCAGGGTTTGCTGCGCCGGCTGCCGGTAGCCTTCGTTGTGCAGCATGCCGAGACC
This sequence comes from Sodalis praecaptivus, assembly GCF_000517425.1. Lineage (NCBI taxonomy): Bacteria > Pseudomonadati > Pseudomonadota > Gammaproteobacteria > Enterobacterales > Bruguierivoracaceae > Sodalis > Sodalis praecaptivus. Next base: position 1,754,838 of record NZ_CP006569.1, on the reverse strand, counting down.
GCGGGTCAATAGCGGATCGAACGCCGCCGCCAGTTTGGCCGCGTCCACCGCGTCCAGGCGATGGTAAAACGCCGTGACCAGTTGGTGCTCCACGTCGGCGAACAACATGCCGAGCGCGCTGAATAAGCCGGCGACCGGGGGGATGATGATACGCTGCATCCCCGAGGCTTCCGCCAGCGAGCAGGCATGCACCGGCCCGTTGCCGCCGATGGCGAGCATGGTGTACTGCGACGGGTCGCGGCCCTTCTCGGACGACACGCCGCGCAGCGCGCGCAACATGGTGGCATCGGCGATGTTATGGATGCCGGCGGCGGTTTCGGTCACCGACAATCCGATCCTCTCACCGAGCGCCGTCATCACCTGACGCGCGCCGTCGCTGTCCAGCGCCAGCTCACCGCTGACCAACGCCGCGGGATTCAGGTAGCCTAACAGTAAATTGGCATCGGTCACCGTCGCCTGGGTGCCGCCGCGGCCGTAGGCCACCGGCCCCGGCTCGGCGCCGGCGCTGCGCGGCCCGACCTGCAAACCGCCAGCGCTGTCGCTGGCGGCGATGCTGCCGCCCCCGGCGCCCACTTCGGCGATATCGATGGTGGGCACCTGCACCGGGTAACCGGCGCCTTTAATCATGCGGGTGCCCAGCGCGGCGCCGCCGCCGACTTCGGTCTCCGGGCAGAGCGCGTAGGCAAAATCCTCAATGATGGTGGCTTTGGCCGTCGTGCCGCCCATATCGAACACGATCATCTCGCCTTCGCCGATATGCCGACCCAACCGGGCGCTGCCCAGCACGCCGGCGGCCGGGCCGCTCTCGATGATGTCGATAGGCTGGCGCGCCACCACCTCGCCCGGCGAGATACCGCCGCTGGACTGCATGATCATCAGCGGCGCTTCAATACCGAGGCGGGCCAGGCGCATTTTTAACGCATCGACATAGCGGCCCACCACCGGACGGATATAGGCGTTGACCACCGTGGTGCTGGTGCGTTCGTACTCGCCAAGCTGCGGCAGCAAATCCACCGAAGCGGTCACGGTAATCGCCGGCAGGCGTTCGGCGATATAGGCCGCCGCCGCCCGTTCATGGTCGGGATTGACGTAAGAGTTCACCAGCGTTACCGCCACCGCCTCCACGCCGGCCTGGCGGAACGTTGCCACCGCCGCGTCCAGGCAGGCGTAATCCAGCGGCGTGACCACCTCGCCGTGCGCGTCGATACGCTCGGTTACCTCGCAGCGCAGCTGGCGCGGCACCAGCGGGTCCGGTTTCTTATAATCAATGTCGTAAAGCCGCGGCGTGCGAAAGCGCCCTATCTCCAGCACGTCGCGAAAGCCGCGGGTGGTAACCAGTCCGACCCGCGCCCCTTTGCGTTCGATGATGGTATTGGTCGCCACGGTGGTAGCGTGGACGAATTCGCTAATGGCGCTACCCGGAATATTTAGCGACTGAAGCAGCGCCGCGACGCCATTCTCTATGCCCTGGCTGTAATCCTGCGGCGTGGAGAGCACTTTCTTACTGAAGATGGTCCCGTCGTCGGCGATAAGCACCACATCGGTGAAGGTGCCGCCGATATCCACCCCTAAACGATAAACTGGCTGTGTCATAATTTTCTCTTTAGCTTGGAATGAACGTTGTGGCGCATCAGCGTAACCGTGACCCGGAGGGTATCGCCCATTCGGTGACAATCACGCCGTCCTGAATGCCGTAAATCCTGTCGTGCAGATGCACGCTGGTATCGCCGTAGCCCACCACCCAGCGCAGCCTATCGCCTACCGCCGGCAGCGCGGAGGGCGCCGCCAGTTCCACCTTGCCGTGCTCGGCGGAGAAGCCCACGCTTTGCACCAGCGGTAGCTCAAGGGGGATCGGTATCCCCGCATCGCAGCTCAACGCCTTTTTGCCGGCGTCGCAGATGATGCGCGTCGGCGTGGGCCGGCTGGTGATGGTGGTAAGCAACGTTAAGGCGTATTCCACCGGCACGTGGTAGAGCTCGCGGTAATGCACATCGCCGAAAATGCCGCCGCCGGCCTGGATTTCCGTCACGCCCGGCAGCGTCGCCGCGGTGCGGTAAGTGCCGGTCCCTCCGCAGCTCACCTCGGGGACCGCGATGCCGTGGCGCCGACACAGATCGGCGCTGTCGGTCAATAACGCCACGGCCGCGGTGATGGCGGCGCGTTTTTGTTGCGCATCGGCGATACGGGTGGTGTGCCCTTCCCAGGTCATTACGCCGCGCAGCCGCAGCGCGGGGCTGTCGGCGATATGGCGCGCCAGGCGCAGCACCGGCTCGCCGGGTTCCACGCCGGCTCTTTGGGTGCCGGTATCCACCTCGATCATCACCTCCAGGGTGACGCCCGCCGCCGCCGCCGCCTGCGCCAGGTCCGTCACATTACCGGCGTTGTCCACCGCCACCGCCAGCGTGGCGCCGGCCTGGCGCAGGGCCAGCAGGCGCGCAATTTTCAGCGGTCCGACGATTTGATTGGCGATCAGGATATCGGTAATGCCGGCGGCCACCATCACTTCGGCCTCGGCCAGTTTGGCGCAGGTAATACCGCAGGCGCCGTGGGACAACTGCATCAGCGCAATAGCCGGTGACTTATGGGTTTTACAATGCGGCCGCCACTGCACGCCGGCGGCGCGGCAGGCGTCGGCGATACGCGCCAAATTGCGCATCATCACCGGCATCTCCACCACCAGGGCGGGCGTGTCCAGCGCCGACAGCGGCTGGCCTATCAGCTTCGACGCCGCGCTCATGATGACTGCCCGCCGGGTTGACAGGCGACGAATAAACTCATGACCAGCGTCATGCTGTCTTGCTGCTCCAGCGACAGCAGCACCTTTTCCAGCACGCCCACGCGAGCCGACGGCGTACGCCAGCCGTGGGCCAGATTGGCGCGGAACTTCGTCAGCACCTCTTCGGTACTGAGGGGATCGTCCGGCGCGCCTTTCATGGTCAAACTGGTGATCTCCCGGGTGGCGCCGTCGGTCATCTGCAAACGGACGCGGGCCGGCGGCACCGCGGTTGCGGGGAAATCCGCCGCCACCTCGCAGCGCAGACGGCTGGCCCAGGCGGTCGCGTCGCGCCTGACCTGCTGCGGCGTGAAGCTATCAATGCCCACCTGACCGTCGGTCAAGGCCGCCGCAAACGCATAGGCGGCGTTGAACTGCGCATGCACCGTCGGCGTCGGATGCTGTTGCAAAAACGGCGCCCCCACAATCTGGTGATTCACCTGTCCCAGCGCGATGACGCCGCTCTCAATGTGCTCCGGGCGGATACCCTCGGCGCGCAGCGCCAGGGCCAATTGAATGGCGGTGTGGGTGCAGCGGCAGCAGGGCCACGGTTTCATGCTGAGATCCAGCAAATGCCAGCGCTCCCCCCATCCATCGAGCAGGATCTCCGGCGACACTTCGCCGCGCTCATAGAGCGTAAACAGGCCGGCTTTCCCTTCCAGAAAGCGTGCCGGTCCGGTAATACCATGGCGCGCCAATTGGGCGGCTTGAAGCCCGGAGCGCGCCGCGAAGCCGGGGCCGACGCGTTTCGCCAGCACGCCATCGGCGATAAATTGGGTCGTACCGCTCATCTGCACATAGGCAAGGCCCATGGCATTGAGTGTTTGCTCGGCGTCGAGACCGAACACTTTGGCCGCCGCCGCCGCGGCGCTGATACACCCCAGCGCGGTGGTGGGATGCCAGCCTTTGCCCAACGAGTTGTAACAGGTCAGGCCCAGACGGCAGAACAGCTCGACGCCTACGGCCAGGGCGGTCAGGGCGGTTTTACCGCTGACGTGGCCGTGGGCTTGCGCCGCCGCGAGTACCGTCGGTAAAATGACGCAAAAGGCATGGACGCGCGCCGGATCATGCTGATCGTCAAAATCCAGGCTGTGGGCCGCGGCGCCGTTGGCCAGCGCCGCGCTGACCGGATTGACCTGGCGCCCGTTCAATAGCAGCGTGGCGCAGCCGCCGCTTTCCCATTCGGTAAGCGCCGCCATCAACGCATCCATACCCGGCGCGCGGGCGCTGGCGGCAATCACGCCAAAGGTGTCGAGCGTAAACAGCTTGACGTTGTCTACCACCGACGCGGGCAGTTGCTCATAATCTAGCGCGGCGAGCCGTGTCGCCAGCGTCCGTCCGCAGGACGGCCATTGTGATTCCATAACGCTTCAAGCCTCTTAGTCAATACGGTCATGACGCAGCAGTTCGCTGATATGCTGGCGCAACTGCACAAAGTGCGGATCCCATTTCATGGCGTCGCGCCGCGGCCGCTCAAACGGAACGCGAATTTCTTCGAGCACCCGGGCCGGACGCTTGCTGTAGACCAGGATGCGGTCGGCCAGGTACAGCGCCTCTTCGATACCGTGGGTGACGAACAGCACCATTTTCGGTTCCGCTTCCCAAATGCCGAGCAGCTCGTCTTGCAGCAGATCACGGGTTTGCACGTCGAGCGCGCCAAAAGGTTCGTCCATCATCAGCAGCGAGGGCTGGATACAAAAGGCGCGCGCGATACCGACGCGCTGCTGCATCCCGCCGGAAAGCTGATGCGGCCAGGCATCGGCGAAGCCCTGTAGACCCACCATGTTGAGATAGTCGCGCGCGCGCGCCAGCCGCGCTTTTTTACCCACGCCCATCAGCTCCAGACCGAAAGCCACGTTTTCCAGCGCCGAACGCCAGGGCAGCAAATCCGAGCCCTGGAAAACCATGCCGCGCCCTTTGCCCGGTCGGCCGGTGATATCCTCACCGTTAAGCACGACCGAACCGGCGTCGGCGGGCAGCAGGCCGTTAATGATTTGCAGCAGGGTGGATTTGCCGCAGCCGGAAGGCCCCAACAGCGCGACAAACTCCCCCGCCGCTACCTCCAGCGACTGACCGGACAACACCGGCGTGCCACCAAAGGATTTATCGATGCCGGTGACGGTAAGATGGGTCATGCCGCCCCCAGCTCTTTCAACGCGCGATCCAGCCAGGTGCGATCGATGAGGGTCTGCAAATCCACCGTCCCCTTGAGCGCCCCCGCGCGCTGATAGACGGGGATCACTTTCGCCACCTGTTCTACCGTCAGCGATCCCATATCGGCGGGAAACGCGTTGATGCCGGTGGTCAGCGTCTGCCATACCGGCTTAAGAAAATCATCGCCGGCCGCCTTTAAGTCTTTCGACGAGGCCCATTGCCCGACCTGGGACTTATACCAGGCGTAATCGCTGTTGGTCCGGCGGAAGGCGGTCAGGATGGATTTGAGCACCGCCACCGCCGCGTCCTGGTTTTCTTTGCTCTTCAGCCAACTGGCGGTAGTGACGATAACCGCGCTGAACCAATTGTCGTACTCCTGCCAGGGGCGCACCAAAATGCCGAAGGTGCCGCGCCCTTTAACGGTTTTTAACTGCTCGGCCTGCTCTACGTGCATGGGCACCGCGTCTACCCTGCCCGCCAGCAGCGCCCGCATGCGATCGCCGGAGCTGCCCATCTCGATAAAGTTGATTTTCCCGGCGTCGATACCGTGCTTGGCCAATACGCCCTGCAACATGACATACATGAAATCGCCGATGCTGTTCACCGCCACCGAGACCCCTTCGCCGCCCAAATCCGCCAGCGTTTTGATCCGATCGAGGTTGGCGACAATCACCTGGGAGGTATTACTGTAGGAGAGACCGATAATGCGCACATCGGCGCCGGCCTCCGCGGCGGTCAGCGTCGAGGCGATATCCGCATCCCCCAGATCCGCGCCGCCCGTTACCACCTCCTGCACGATCTGGTTGATTTTGGCGGTCGGCTGCATGGCGGGCTGACCGTAGCCCGGCAGCGTGGGCAGAATGCTGCGCAGCGCCGCCTGCAGCGGCACGTTTACCGCCGCCGCCGAGGCCAGGGAGTTGATTTTCAGCACCCGGCCCTCCGCGGCCTGCGCCAAGCGCAGCGGATTCAGCGCCAGCGCGCCGATGGCGCCCAGGCCCAAGCGCAATGCCTGCCGGCGATTGATGTCATGTAACATTTCTCAGCTCCTCGCAATGTGGGGAAAATGGACCATTAATGTTCGGTACGGCTGGCATACCAGGGCGCCACCCGGCCGGCGAGCCAGCGCAGCAGCCCGGTGGCGGTCACGCTTATCAGCATCAGCATGACGATCAGGGCAAACAGCGGCGCGGTAGAAAGCTCCAGCCCGGCATCGTTAAGCAGGCCGCCGAAATCGGTACTGATAAACATTTCAGCGGTCACCATGGCGCGCAGGGAGTGCGTGAGGCCGATGCGCGCCGCCACCAGCAAATAAGGAAACAGCGCGGGCAGCATCACCAGCCGGAAACGCTGATGCCGGCTGGCGCCAAACGACAGCGCGACGTTCATGTAGCGCGCCGGTAGGTCGCGGGCGGCCTGCTGCATCGTCATCACCACGTACCAGAGGGTAGCGACAAATACGATGGCGATACACATCAGCATGCCGCGCCCCAGCAGCAGGATGAACAGCGGCACCAGCGCGGCGGCGGAGACAACGATAAACATCGACGCCCAAGGTTTCACCGCCGCCATGACCCAGCGGGAACGGCCCATGGCGATACCCAGCGGGATCCCCACCGCCAGCGCCAGCAGATAACCGGCCAGCATTTGCATCAGCATGGTGACCAGCGCGCGCCAAAAAACGGCGTCCCCCAGCAGCGCCAGCCAGGAGAGGGCCACCGCTCCCGGCGTTGCCAGCAGCGCATCGCCGAGCCCCATACCGCCAAGCTGCCAGGCCAGCAGCGCCAGAGCGCAGCCCGTCAGATTCATCAATAAAGGAGAGTAGGTCAGTCTCATTGCGCCTCCCGCGGCAGCCAGCGGCAAACCCGACGTTCAAGAATCAGCAATATTTCCTGTAGCAGCAGACCCAGCACGCAGAGCACGAACAGCACGCCCAACACGCCGGCGCTGTCGAAGCGCGCGGCGGACTGCTTCATAATGGCGCCGAGATTAACGGTCGCCAGGAACAGCTCGGCGGTAATCATGGCATTGACGGCCCGCACCGCGCCGATGCGCAGCGCGGTAAACAAAAACGGCAGCGATTCCGGGATGAGGATCAGGCGGATCTGCTGTCGGCGCGTGGCATTGAAGGCGCGGCCGACGTCGAGCAAACGGCGATCGACGTTGCGGGTGCCGGCGTCGATAATGATCAGCATGTCGAACAGGCACATGATCACCACCAGCGCCACCCGCGCCTCAAAATACAGGCCGAACCAAATCATGATAAAAGGCGCCCAGGCGACGCTCGGCACGGCGTAAATCAGCGTGACCAGCGGGTCAAACACATCGTGGATAACGCGATGACGGCCCATTAGCATGCCAAGCGGCAGCGCGATGACCAGCGCAATGGCAAACCCCAACAGCATATGCCTGCTCGCGTCCAGCAGCGCCAGCGGCAGCCGCGCCGAGAGGGTCAACTCCCATAGTCGTTCGATCACTTTATGCGGCGGCGCCAGGATAAAACCGGCGAAATGGCGCGATATCGCCAGCCAAATCATCATTCCCGCCAATATCGAAACCAGGTAGATCAAGCCATAGCGCCGTTGTCCGCACAGCAAGCGGAGGCGGTCACGCGGTCCTCGTCGGGTAAAATCGTCTACTGCCTGTGTCATGACGTCCTCATTTTGCCAAGGTGGATCCCGTCTTGCTTATTCATCATGCGTTAGAAAAACGATAATGACTAATTGACTATGCATTTAACGCGCCAACGTTCACATTTTCAGCAAAAAAAGGATTGTGTTCGTTTCAGGCAGCAGCGAAGATAGCGGCGGGTTCGAGACGGTTAGCGTTCCGGTCGGGAGAGGTGTATTTTATATTGACTATGCATTTAAGCGAGGGAATGATGTCCGACGCCAGTCATACGCCAATTTATATTCGCATTCAGCAGTTTATCCGCCAGCAGATCCAAAGCGGCCGACTGCAAGAAGGGGATCGCATCGCGACAGAGCTGACGCTGGCACGGCACTTCGCCACCTCACGGGCGACCGTGGCGCGGGCGATACAGCAGCTGGTGTATGAAGGCGTGATCGTACGCCGGCCCGGCAGCGGCAGCTTCGTTTCTACCCGCGCGATTACCGCCCCGCTACAGCTCACGCGCGTCTACTCTTTTGAGGATAAATTGTCGGCCGAAGGCGCGCAGATTGATTACCACATTCTGGCCTTTTCCGCCCTGGCGGCCAGCGAGATATGGGCGCATTTGCTACACATCGGCACCGGCGACCCGGTTTATCAGCTGCGCCGCTTGCGCATCGTGTCCCAGCGCAGAATGAGTCTTGAAGTGCGGATCCTCCCGGCGGCACTTGGCCAGCGCATGACGGTTGAAATGCTGCAAAATCAATCAGTTCATCAGATTCTTGCCGGGCTGGCTCTGCCGGTGCGGCGGGTGGAAGGGAAGATCCGCGCTTGCCTGGCGGACGGAGGACTCGCGCGGGAAATGGCGGTGCAGGAAGGCAGCGCGCTGCTGGTGCGCGACTATGTGCTAACCGGCGATAATCGTCAGCCGCTGGTCTGCGGCGAATCTTACTACCGGCCGGATTTCCATATCGATTACCAAGTGGAAGACAGCCATTAACGCCGGGTTATCCTTCATTTAGCTGCTTTAACGAACAAAAAAGGTGCAGTTATTGCACCTTTTGCGAGCATTTCACGCCTGCCTACGGCGCGGCGCGCTGCTCTACTCCGTCTGGCATCACGTCGCTCCCCCGCCGCCGAACAACGCCCAATACGCTAAACCTGCGCCAGGCCGCCGTCGATGCAAAGCTCCGCGCCGGCAATGTAGCGGCTTTCATCCGAGGCGAGGAACAGCGCGGCGGCAGCGACCTCCTCCGGTTGACCCATGCGCCCAAGCGGGATCTGGCTCACCAGGCTTTCCCGCAGCGCGTCGGAAGCCCCCTCGAACATCGGTGTATCAATCGGGCCTGGACTGAGGGTGTTGACCCGGATGCCCCTTCCGGCCAGCTCGCGCGTCCAGGTACGCGCAAACGCGCGAATCGCCGCTTTGGACGCACCGTAGGTGGTGTAGCCCGCGGTGCCCGTGGTGCCGGCGATGGAGCCCAGCAGCACGATCGCCCCGCCGCGGGTCATGAGCGGCAGCGCGCCCTGCACGGTGAAAAGCGTAGCGCGGGCGTTCAACCCGAAAGTGCGCTCGAAATGTTGCGGCGTAATGTCCTCCAGCGGTGCGTATTCGGCTACGCCGGCGTTGGTCACGAGGATATCCAGCCCCGCACGCCGGGCTTGCACCGCCGCAAAAAGTCGGGCCAGATTGGCCTCCTCGGTGATATCCCCCGCGACCGCTTCCACGTTTGCGCCGATGGCGGCGACGGCGTTGTCCAACTCCCCCTGGCGCCTGCCGGTGATAAAAACATAAGCGCCTTCGCTGGCGAAACGCCGCGCGATAGCCAGACCAATACCGCTATTCCCCCCGGTGATCACCGCGGTTTTACCTTGTAATGCCTGCATCTTATTTTCCTGGTGTTTTGTGATTGACGTTGACGTCAGACGATACACTCTGTATATCTAGTGTCAATTACGCACTTTATCTATCCTAGATATCCACAAGGTAACCGCTATGCCCACCGCCCTCGAGACCATGCTCAACGACGTCAACGCCACCCGCCCCATTTTGGAACAGATCGCCAATAAATGGTCGGTGCTGATCCTCACCGTGGTGTGTTCCCAGCCTGCCCGATTCAATGCCATTAAGCGCCGGCTGGATCCCATCACCCATAAGGCGCTCACCGAAGCGCTGCGCCGGCTGGAACGTAACGGGTTGGTCAGCCGCCACGTTATCGCGTCTTCACCGGTCGCCGTGGAGTACGCCATTACCCCGCTGGGCAAAACGTTACAGACCCCCTTTACGACGCTCATCGCCTGGGCGAATCAGCACGGCCCCGACTTACTGGATGCTCAGGAGACCTATGACGACCGCAGCACGGGCTGATGCCGCCGCGGCAGAGACCTCCCACCTCGCGGTGGCGTTAACGGCTTCGGTCACACCGCCCGGTGGCGAAGGACGCGTCGCCCGCCCGTCGCCGCCGTCGCGGCGCCATCAGCGAACGGCCTCGGCTCACCCATGGTCAACGGGCCGACGGCTGTGGTCCTCCGCGCGGCGCATCGTGATGTTGGCCCGGGTAACAAAGTCCGCTATGATGGTTAACCATTAACCTACCCCGGCGTCACCTCTGGGCCGCACGCCTCGCCCTCATCGCCGCGCGGTGGGCGGCACGCCTTGCTGCATGGCTCCATGCCCGCAGAACGAGCCGGCGCTCCCCGATGCAGATGCAATAGGGGGCTGCGCCGTCACCGGCGGAAAGCCGCGTTCAGGCCTACGGCAGAGAATCATGATCCATACCGATAACCTTGATATCGAACTTCTGAGAACCTTTGTCGCGGTAGCCGATCTGCGCAGCTTTGCCCGGGCGGGCGCGCAAATAGGCCGTACGCAGGGGGCTATCAGCCAGCAGATGCAGCGGCTGGAAAATCTGGTGGGGATAGCCCTTTTTCAAAAAGAAGGCCGCAACAAGCAACTGACGCAGCAGGGGCGCCAACTGCTTAGTTACGCGCGGGATTTGTTGACGCTAAACGACGATGCCTTTCGTTCTCTTCAGGACAACCGTTTTTCCGGCGTACTGCGTATCGGATCCCCTCACGACGTCTCGGAAACCCTGTTGCCGCATTTATTGAGTCAAATTGCCCGCTGGGCGCCCCGTTTAAATCTGGAGCTGGAGGTGGGCCGCAGCCGGTTTTTAATGGACGCACTGCACCGCGGGGAAATCAATATGACCCTCTCGACCCGGCAAGATCCCACCCTCGAAGGGTTGCTGCTACGCACCTCCCCGACGGTGTGGATCTGCTCGGCGCACTACGTGCATCTGCCAGAGGAGCCTATCCCCCTCATTCTCGCCGACCACCCCAGCATTTATCGCCGCGTGGCGGTGGCAGCGCTGGACGCCGCTCAGGTGCGCTGGCGCCTGGCCTATACCACCTCCAATTTGCTCGGCATCAAGGCCGCCATCAAGGCCCGGCTTGGCGTAACCGCGCGCAGTATCGAAATGCTGGACCCCGATATGCGGGTACTGGGGGAAAACGACGGCCTGCCGCGTTTGCCGGACACCCAGTTTTATCTGTGGATACGCCCCGGCATGGGCAGCGCACTGGTAAGACAGGCGTTTGAAGTGCTCGCCAATAACCTGGTGGGCCAAAAGCGGCTGTAAGGCGCACCGAGGGTTGCGCAACAGCATGTCATACCCTCGTGCTGCGGATGCAGTTTAGCGTCATCGAATTCCTTTCCCGCAATAAATCACAAAAAAACAGCCAGCTGCAACACTTAGCATAAACCGTTTAATCGCCGTCCTAACGTCCCGACCGGGAAATGACGGCCGCCGCCCCCCGACAGTCCGCTGTAGGGAGGGTTCAAGCCGCCTTTGTTGTTAGGGCTTTTTCTGCCGCTACCCAGCGGCGGCTCGTCACTGTTTGGCTTGTAAGCAAGGCGTGTAGCCGCAGCCGTATCCCCGTGCACCAGCAGGATCCTAGCCGCGGCTTGTTGACGCACCGAGTGGAGAAAACGCGTTTTCTCGGCGAAATCACAGCGTCACGCTGACCAGGGTCACCCAATTGGCATCCTTGCCGCACGGCGCCTCCGAAACGCGCGCGAGGGCGCCCGTGCGTGGATCGATAGCATAACTGCCGACCACCGGGCTTTTCTCACCGGACACCACCAGCCATTTACCGCTGTCGTCCACGGCGATGCCGCGCGGCTGCTGTTCCACCGCCCAACTGCCGATCAAGGTCAAGGCGCCGCTTTGCCCGTCAACACGATAGCCGCTAACCGTGCTGGAGGTCCGTTCGGAGACGTAAAGAAAATGGCCGTTGGGCGTCATTTTAATATCCGCCGACCAGATGCGCGGCGTGGGATCGGTATAGTTTCCCGAGCGTTCTTTGCCGTGCTGCAGGTGATATTGCGCCGCCACGGCGTTAGGCCAACGTTGAACCCGGCTTAATGCCCCCTCCTCGCCGAGACGATATTGCGTGATGGTGCCGGCCATTTCCGCCAGGTTATATAAATAGCGGTTGTCCGGTGACACGACAGAATGCCGCGGGCCGCTGTTTTTCTCATCCTGCACGTAACCGTCGCCGAGCGCGCTGATGGCGCCATTATCGGCAAGGCGCAGCTGCAAGACCCGATCGCTGCCCAAATTGCCCACGAATAATACGCGGTTGGTGTTATCGGGGATGACGGAGTGCGCATGCGGACCGGTGTGATAAGAGCCGGTCACCAGCGCCGTCACCTTGCCTTGCGCATCAATGCGATTGCTGGTGACGATATCGCTGTCATAGGAGGCGCCCAATAGATATCGGCCCGATTTATCCACCGCGATGTAGGGAAAACTGGCCGCGACCGGCGTAACCGCCTGTTGCTGTAAATCGCCCGTTTGGCGGTCGATCTGCCAGGTGATGACCGACCAGGGCTGCGTGCGCTCCGCGCTGTATAAGTGCTGACGATCGGGGCTCAGCGCCATCGGCATCACTTTCGCCGCCGCCGGTGTCGCGCCGAGCAGCGTTAGTTTTCCCGTCTGGGTATCGAGCTTATAACGGGTGATGGTGCCGGAATCGGCGTTGGAGACATAGGCATAGGTTTGTGCCAGCGCGGGCGTGCCGACGGCAATGAGCGCCGCTGACAGCGCAAAACGTCGTGCAGGGGACAGAGTGATCATCGTAAGCCTCTCTTGTTGTTATAGGAGATAAGACGTTGGTCGATGTTGATACACCCCGCCTATTTCTCGGGGCATTGCTGCACGCTAAGCAGCCCGCCGCAGTTTGGCAACGGGCATTTGCCCAAATTTAAGGGAGGGCAACCCAGATTTTCAGGTTGAATGACTTCCCTGACGCACGATAGTCAGAAAGTTAGCAGGCGTTAGGTTAGCTTTACCCTCTCGCTCACCTATAACATTTTTTGTGTCATTAAATAAGCAATATAAGCGGGAGTTAATCCATTCGCGAGTTTGTCATAATTATCCTGCTCGCTCACATCTTCGAGCATGATGTCGGTCATTAATAAAAAAATGCTTGTTAGATCTTCCGCCGACAAAGAGAAATGATGTTGCGGATTATCCTTTATGAATTCATCGATACAAGTAAAGTTGTTTATATTATATCTAAACAAATTTGAACTTCTTTCTGGTTTATCAAACATTTTCCAGTCATTAGAATTGAAACGAATCATTTTTCTCAGAGCGATTGAGGGATTGAGCGTCGGTGGATTGACATCCTGATAAATGTCGTCACCCGTGGTGATGATGTCTGTCCAGTCGGCAGGTAACAGTGGATTTTCAAATTCAAGTTGCTTTAAAAGCTTTTCCTCTATACTGACGTTCGTCTGTATCGACGCGATGTTAACATTGCGCCCCTGACAACGCAGCGATTTGATGCTCTCCAATACCGTTCTGATATTTTCATTGGCGATCTTTTGCAGACGGCTGAGTCTTTCTGGTTTTTCATCCTTTTTAACCCTATCTGTAGGTCCATAAACCCTAACTTGCAATGTATCATCATCGGGAAATGCTGCTATGATTGCTTTTTCAAGCGACTGTTGCAGCGTATGCAAATCAACATGCGCCAAAGCAGTACTTTTATTCCCTTTGATTATCACCGCTACACATTGCCGGATATTCGTCGTCCCCAGCGCTCTTCCCTTAGGCACTACCGCAAACTCCCTTTGGTCAACATCATAAGTTTGCGTGTCATAATAATGTTCGTAACGGGAGCCAAAATCGTAGCTTTTCATTAGCTTGCAGATAAAGTCATTAAAATCCATTACTTTAAAGTCAAAAAAATAGCGATAGACATTAGGTAAATTATATACCCTCTTATACTCCACTAGATTATTAACTCTCACCTCTATATCGAAATGATGTAATTCATCTCTTATATACTCGCGCCATCCTTCAATGCTTTTGTCCTTACGCAGGGCAGTCAATGCGGTTTTTTTTCTTTCCAATGCGCGGAGGGCGGCGTAATGCATACTTTCCACTTCTGTTCTATATCTCTTCCTTATGGCTTGCCTCTCCTCTTCAAGAAGATTAATAATTTTTTCTGAGTACAGCGTGTCTTCAATCGAGGCGGTTATGACTACCAAGGGACATTTTAACGAAAGTAGTGTTATTGCCACCGATTTTTGAGGATGCGTGCGCTCCGAACGCGTAAACTCGACAAAAAGTCCTTTGAAGTCATCAATTATCACTGTCGTCGGAACACCTATATTTTCAGCCTCCGCGGAACAGATAAGTGCATGCTTTAAGGCTTCTTGCAACGAATAGGCCTCTGGATTGTTGGTGACATCGACATTTGCCTCTGAAAAGAAACGTTTTATAATAGTTAGCTTATCCTGTAATGGGTCATAAACACTGCTTGGTTGTGTAGTGGTTTTATGTAGAGGATAATAATTTATTGTTGAACCTGATAGCGTTACCATGATTTTTCCTATTTCTTATTGGCTGTTTCTGGCCGCGGAATATACTTAAAGACAAGCCGATTGTAAAATATATTGGTACCTTGATTTATCTATATCGACAGAGGACCGAATAGATTTTGAGGGTGTCATCGCCTAAGGTTTATCAACGCGATCAGAGGGCGCAATAGCGTTGTCTTCCGAACGACAGGTAATAGAGGGTAGGCAGACAAAACGTTCTCATTGCCATTAACATCAAAAAACAGGAGAAGCTAATACATGAACGTGATTACAATATTCTCGCTTCCTAATAAAAAGGGGCCGGTTAATGCCTGGCCGGACAGAAGTGCCTTAAGCGCTTGGTCAAAATCGAAAGGTTGGCACAGGCGTCATTTCTATTTAATTCTATTTCACGGCAATGACCCTGAATTCCTAACCCTCCCTCTTCTAATTTGAGGCGCGGCTCCCGCAAAGCCGCCAGCCCGATTGCTACGCCTTGCCATTCACCGGATTGAAGGTCTTTGGTTAAAACGTCGCGTCCTCGTCAACTGTTGCCCCTCTCCCCTTTCGCTCTGACATTGCCTTGGCGATTGAACGGCTTTTGCCTCTTTGCATTTTCTCTCCCATTATCAGTTCTCTTCTTGCCAAATTCCATTATTCCATCCCGCTATCTCACTGTTCCACTTTTCCTCTGTTTCTCTGCTCCTCTGCTCCTCTGCCCCGCTGTTCCTCTGTTCCTCTGTTCCTCTGTTCCTCTGTTCCTCTGCCCCGCTGCTCCTCCGTTCCTCCATTCCTCCGTTCCTCCGTTCCTCCGTTCCTCCGTTCGATTATCATCATTGCGAAGATGAAACTAATCAAAATAAACCAAATACATTTCATTTTGATTTATTTATATTTTGTTTGTGAGCCTCCGCAAGTTCACGGCTTTCCGTTACGCGTAAAGTACCCCTGAAGTGCTCAGCGCGGACGTCACCTGACACGCAGGGCCTCGATGGCCGAGCGCCAAGGCGCTGCTTGGGACGACGTTGCTTGCTTAACGATGCGGCTCTGTGCCGCGTCGTCGCGTGCCTGGCCCTTGCCGGCCACGCGAATAGTGTTAAACGCGAGTCAATCGTGAAGTCAAAAGGAATCGATATGAATATTTATCTCGACAGCGGCGATAGCGCCGCGGTGCAACGCGTGTCGTATAGTCTGCCTATCGCCGGCGTCACGACCAACCCCAGTATTCTCGCCCGCGGGAAGTTGGCCCCCGAGACATGCCTGACGCAGCTTCGCGTGGCGATTGGCCCGGACAAACCGCTGTTTGCCCAAGTACTCGCGGAGACGGCGGAGGAAATGGTGCATGAAGCACGCGCGCTGTATGCGCGCGATCGCGCAACGGTGGTCAAAATCCCGGTCACCCGTGAGGGACTCGCCGCTATCGGCCTACTGCGCGGCAGCGGTATTCCAACGCTTGGGACGGCCGTGTATGCGCCGATACAGGGGCTGCTGGCGGCGCTGGCGGGAGCGGCCTATGTCGCCCCGTATGTCAACCGGATAGATGCCCAAGGCGGCAGCGGCTTGCAATGTGTGCGCGAGCTTCAATCCTTGCTGAGTCAGCATGCCCCCGATTGCCAAATGCTGGCCGCCAGCTTCAAATCGCCGCGGCAGGTGCTGGATTGTATGCTGGCAGGGTGTCGCCATGTGACATTAGCGGTCGACATTGCTGAGCAATTACTGCAAAGCCCGGCGGTCGATGCCGCGGTGGCGCAATTCAAAACGGAGTGGGAACAGGCCTTCGGCCAACAGACGATCGGCACGCCGCAACGCTAACGCCATAGGGCCGCCGCGGCGCCCCAGCCCGCGCAGGCCCCTCGGCGGCGGCGGACACGCCATCCGAACGCCGCAAGCGGTCCCCGATGCCACGGTGCGCCTATCCCGCGCAAGAGCCGCTCAGCAGCCCGGACAACGCCATACCCTACGCACGCCGGAACACGGCCCCCAAGGTCACGGCGGCGGCTCGACCCGCGCAAGCGCGTTCGGCACCCCGGGCAGCCACCTACCTATGCCGCTAACGGCCCCCAGGGCCACGGCGGTGGCCCAACCCGCGCAAGCGCGTTCGGCAGCCGGATCCGCCACGGTTCGGCAATATCGCTTAGCCGATACCCGCCTGATGCAGATCGTGCATATTAATGGCCCCCACCAAGTCACCATCGGCATCGACCACCGGCGCCGCGGTGATTTGCTGCTGATGCAGGGCTTCAAGCGCTGCGCCGGCACGCCAGTCGAGGGGGAGCCGATACCCGGGGGTGGTCATCGCATCAGCGATCGGCGCGGTCAGCGCCCGTCCTTTTACCAGCCAGCGCCGGAGATCGCCGTCGGTAAACACCCCCACTACACGATCCGCGGGGCCGCAGACCGCGGTCAGACCGAGCCCGGTGCGGCTGAGTTCAAACATCGCGTCCATAACCGTACCCTGCACGGCGATGCGCGGAATACGCTCGCCACGGCGCATCACATGATGCACGCGGTTGAGCAATTGCGCCCCCAGGCTGCCGCCAGGGTGTGACCGGGCGAACTGCTCCGGCCCGAAGTCCCGCTGGCGCATCAGCGCCATCGCCAGCGCGTCCCCCATCATCAGCGTGTTTACCGCGCTGGAGGTCGGCGCTAGCCCCATCGGACAGGCTTCACGCTCGACGCTGATGTTAAGCACGCAGGCGGCGCCCTGGGCCAGCGGCGACGTCAGATTGCCGGTCAGCGCAATCACCGGAATCTGGCTTTCCGCCAAAAGCGGCAGCAAGGTGTCCAGCTCGCGCGCGCGGCCAGAATAGGAAATAAACAGCACCACATCGCGGGCATCGATCATGCCCAAATCCCCATGCAGGGCTTCTGCCGGGTGGACAAAAAAGGCCGGCGTGCCGGTACTGGCCAGCGACGCGGCAATTTTCTTGCCGATATGGCCGGATTTACCCATGCCGGCGACAATCACTTTCCCTTCGCAGGCCAGCAGCAATCGGCAGGCGGTGACAATACTACCGTCGAGGCGATCGCGCATCCGCTGCACCTCGCTGATTTCAATGTCCAACGTCTCCCGGGCGAAGGCCAATAACCGTTCATCACTCATCTTCGTTATCCACCACGACGACCTCGATACCGCTATCGCGCAATGCCTGGAGCGTGGCCGGCGGGATACCGTTGTCGGTAATTAAAATGTCCACCGCGCTAAGCGCGCAGACGATATTGGGACTTTTACGGCCGAACTTCGACGAATCCACCAGCAAAATACGCTGCTGTGCGGCCCGGCACATCGCCTGGCTGACCGCATGCAATTCATTGAACGTGGTCACGCCGGCGGTCAAATCGACGCCGTCGGCGCCGATGAACAATTTATCGAAATTGAAATGGGAAAATGCCGCCTCTGCCAGCGTGCCGTGGAAAGAGGCGGAATTTTTCCGATAGGTGCCCCCCGGCATCAAGATCACCTGATCGTTATCCAGTTCGACCAGCTCGTTAACGATGCTCAGGCTATTGGTCATGACGGTAATATTGTTAAATTGCGCCAGCCAGGGCACCATTTGCAACACCGTGCTGCCGGCGTCGAATATCAGCGATTCGCCATCTTTGATCAGCAATGCCGCGCGCCGGGCAATCTGCCGCTTTTTGGCGGTATTGATATGGGTTTTGCGATCGATGGGTTGGTCGCCCTCTTCACGACTGAGCACGACGCCGCCATAGGTGCGTATCACCGCCCCTTCCTCTTCCAACTGGGTCAGATCTTTGCGGATAGTAGTGCCGGTGAGGGCGAAATGCCCGGCAAGATCCTCGACGGAGGTTTTGCCGTGGAGCTGAAGATAGTCGATTATCGCGGCCTGACGCTGCCTGGGTTTCATCATGATATTCTTCCAAACGAAGTATGCCCTTGCCGCCAGGCCGCCGCCAACGGCGGCGGACGAATGAAAGCAAGAATGTTTTAAAATGAAAATATCATGATTTCGGTTCAATCGCTAATGCCAGGGCGGTTTGACATGCCGGTTCCTTAGGATAGATCACAATCGGATTGAGCTGTTCCCGCTGCAAACCTATCAGCTGCGTTAACGGTTGCGGCCGCGCAAACACCGTCATCCCGCGTAAAACGAACCCGCCGCGGACGCTGCCCTGGCCGTCAAACGCCAGCGCCATCACCACCCGCGATCGAAAACGCCCCGATGAGCGGCCGACGCCGACGCATCCCAGCCGCTGTAATTGCATCAGCGCCTGATTAAAGCGCCGCACCTGGCGCCAGCCTAGCAAAATCTGACCGGACCAGGCGAGCAGAGCAAACATAATCAATACCGAGCTCGAACTCATGTTTTCTCTCCTTGGCAACGCCCTCCCCGACGCCCGTCGGGGAGGGCGCCTTAAAACATCACCTGACCGCCGGTAATGTTGATGGATTGCCCCGTGCAATACGAGGCCTTATCGCTGGCGTAAAACAGCAGCGTATTCAGGACGTCCTGATAGTCGCAGCCCCGTTTTAACGGCACTTTATCGATATAATATTGCTCCACCTGTTCGACCGGGATACCCAGCTTCTCGGCGTATTGCGGCAGCAACGACTGAAACATCGGCGATTTCAGTAAATTGCCCAACATCAGGGAGTGCACCGTAATACCATGTTCCGCCAAATCCAGCGCCAACGACTGCGTCAACCCCACCCCACCGAACTTGGCGGCGCTATAGCCGGCGTTATGTTTGCTGCCGACTTTCCCCGATTTCGAGTTGATTTGAATAATACGACCGGCGGTTTTATCGCGGATCATCAGGCGGGAAAATTCACGCGCGCACAGAAAATACCCCACCAGATTGACCTGTAGCGACATATCGAAATCGTTCAGTCTGAATTGGGTAATCGGCGCGGCTTTCGCCACGCCGGCGCTGTAGACCAGCAAATCTACCCTCCCCCAGGCCTTATCCACCTGCTGCGCCAGAGAGATGACGCTCTGCTCGTTAGTGGCATCTACCTGCCAGCCGCGGGCAACCTCTCCCGTCCCCTGTTCGTCCAGTTCCTCGGCAACCTGCCGCGCATGCTCCCCATGCAGGTCGGCCACCGCGACGCGATATCCGGCGTGGGCCAATCCCTGACTTAAAAAAGCGCCAAGGGTCTGCCCACCACCTACTACTACCGCTACCTGTCCCATTACTACCTCCCGTATGATGACATTTATGCCTGTATAGTCAGTTCACTGCCGATTGCAATATCCGAAGGTATGAGCCCTGCGACATGCACCGAGCCAGGAAATTCAGCCTGACCGGCGCCGTCAAAACGGACCGTGATATGCCCCAGTTCGCGCAGATTCTGCGTCGCGACCGCCCCCACCGCCGTAATGGGAAAGGTGCGATCCCCTAGAATCATCGCCCCACCGGCCCGCAGCTCGCCGACGGTTTCGCCGTGGCGATGAATAAAGCAAAACGCCTCAATATCCTCAGGTGCGCCTTCGCGGAACAGAATCACCATATTTTCCGCCAGCGATTCCCGGGCGTTTTCCCCGATGCGGGTAAAGGTGGTGTGATAAACCGTTTTCATGCCAACTCCTTGATTAAAACCCTGCTCGGTAAAGGGCTGTTCAAGCCCTCATCAGTAAATAAAACTCGAGGCGGCCCAGGCCAACAGCACCGTGGGCGCACCGGTGAGAAAACGCCCCACCAGTACCGAAGGCACGCCGACCCGGACGGTATCCTGCTTCGCCTCCGCCAGCGACAGGCCCACCGGGATAAAATCGCAGGCGGCCTGGGCGTTGATGGCAAACAGCGCCGGCAGGGCCAGATGCGGTGGAATGTGCCCGAGCCCGATTTGTACCCCTACCAGCACGCCGATAACCTGGGCAATTACCGCTCCTGGGCCAAGGAAGGGAGATAACAATGGAAATGAGCAAATCAACGCCAGCGTCACCAGCCCAATCGCGCTGTTGGCCAGGGGCGTCAGTCCGTGGGCGATGAAATCCCCCAGCCCAGACGCCATGATGATGCCGATAAGCGCAGAAACGAAAGCCATGAACGGCAAGATGGTTTTCAGCACGGTGTCGATGGTATCGCGCCCCGCCTGGAAGAAGACGGCCACAACAGACCCCATCCCCATGCCGATTTTCGCCAGCACGCCGTCGCTTTGTTCAGTAATTTTACGGCTGCTATCATAATCACGTCCGGGGGAAGACGGCCCCTCGCCCGGGCGCCGGCCTTTCGCCGCGCCGCCTGGCTGAGACGCCGCTGCGCCAGCGGTCCGCCCCTCCCCCGAGCCGGCAGTATCCAACGCCGGTGTTGCCCCGAAGGCGGCTGCGGGCCGCTCCTCGGTTGCGGCAACGGCGCGCGAAACCGCTGTGTCTGGGGCGGTTTGCGCCACGCACCCAGCGTCGGCGCCATGAGAAAATCCGTCAGGACCGGCGGCGTGCGGCGAGGCCGCGCCGGCGGTTTCAGCGCGCGCGCGCGCTCCCGCGCCACGGGCCGCCGACGTCGCGCCGGGCGCCCTGTTAGCGACCACGGGCTGAATATCCTTTTCCCGCACGCCCGAAACGTAAATGTCGGCCACGATGTATTTTGCCAGCGGGCCGGATTGGCCGGTGCCGTGAATATTCACGGTGGGTATGCGGCGTTTGGGATAAATGCCGCATCGCAATGTCCCGCCGCAATCAATCACCACCACGCCTATCTCCTGCGCCGGCGGTTCCCCTTCTTTAAATCCATCGACCGCCGGCCAACCGGTCAATTCGCTAATGCGGTCGACAATCGCCGGCCTCGTGCCGGCAGTGATATAGACAACTTTTTTTCCCGGGGTTGCCTCAAGGAGTAAGGGACCGCCCCAGCCCCCCTCGCCTCTGACAATGCGTATCACGCTGCTCATGGTGCTCTCCTAAATCAAAGCCTGACCTGACGGTCAAGCTGAATGCCCATCTTGCGTTCAAAAATGGACGTGGTCAGATCGGTTATCCAACCGCGGAAAAAATTACTGCACAAACCGACCAACAGATAGCTGACGGCCAGCGGCCCCAGCGGCAGCCCGAGCGTCGTCAGGCCGTTGGCGATACCCAGATAAACGAACAGTTCGCCGGGGTTGATATGGGGAAACAGACCATTCATGGAGTGGCAGCTGTAGGAAGCCGCCGCATAATAGCTGGGCTTATATTTCTCCGGCATAAAGCGCCCTAAACTCAGCGTCATCGGGTTACAAAAGACGAAAGTGCCGATAAGCGGTAACAACAGATAGCGCGATAGCGGATTACCCGCGCAGCGCTGCGCCAGGCGTTCAATACGCGCCTGGCCAACAAAGACGATAAGGGCGTTCATGATGACCAATAAACTGATAAGCAGCGGCAAAATGCCGGTCACCATGCCGACGAAAACCGTCCCCCCTTTTTGAAAGAGACCGATAAACCACTCGGCCCCATGGGTAATCACGTCAATCATTGCTTGCTCCTCTCTGCACGGGTGTGTGAAAGCCATACCTGGCGAAAACGCTAATGAACCGAGAGGAAATATATCCTGTTTAAATTGTTCTTTATCAGAAATTGGTCACAGTTTGAAAGATATATCTTTCACAATGAATTATTCTGCCTTTTGATTTTCACGTTATGCCGGCTTCGAGGCGGTTGAACCCCGCCGAGGCACAGGGGGACGCTGCGCGCATTTCCCCCTTTTTTAGATGAGCTATCGACCCGGAGGGCCTGCGCGGTATGGTTTACGACGCCCACTTCTCGCAGGGGAAGAGGAAGCGTAGGAGAGGGGAGTTACGCTTTAGCGTAAAATTAGGGCATCATAGGCCGCACACGGAAAACGCTTTCCAGTAAACGCTTTCGGCGCCCGAGCGCAATGGCCCGTTGCACCGTGACGAGGTCAGCCGACAGGCGCGCGCCCGCGCCGTCCTGATGAGGCCACGCCTGATGGCGCGCGGGCGCAGCCTACGCGGGCGCGAAAAGAAAAATGTAACGGCGGGCACGGGCACGCCGCTGAGACGCATGACAGGACATTGACCCATAGCCATGACAACTTCCATCTCCCCCTCCCTGCCGATGTTCGATGGTCATAACGACGCGTTGCTGCGCCTATGGCTTAACGGTGCCGGCGATCCCGCCGCCGCTTTCGTGCAGGGTACGCCAGATGGCCATCTGGATTTACCGCGCTGTTTGCGCGGCGGTTTCGCCGGCGGGCTGTTTGCCGCCTTCGTCCCGCCCCCCAGCTACCTCGCCCGCCACGCCCCGGCGCAAGCGCTGCCCGAGCGGAGCGATGATCTGCCCACGCCGGCGGAGTCCCGCGCCATCACGCTCGCCCAGTTGGCCATCCTGCGCCGTATTGAGGTCGTCTCCGGCGCCCGCGCCCGCCTGTGTCGCAGCGTGGCGGACATTCGCCGCTGTATGGCCCAAGGCACGATTGCCATGGTCATGCACCTGGAAGGCGCCGACGCGCTGGACACGTCCCTGTCGCTGCTGGAAGAGTGGCACACCGCCGGGTTGCGCAGCCTCGGCCCGGTTTGGAATCGGCGTAATGCCTTCGGCACCGGCATCCAGGGACGCTTTCCCGAACCTCCCGCCGCCGGTGCCGGCTTGACGCCTGCCGGTAAACGTTTGATACAGCGTTGCCTTCAGCTTCGCATCATGGTGGATGTCTCCCATATGGATGCAACCGGTTTCTGGCAAACCGCCGAGCTGGGGGGCGCGCCGCTGGTCGCCACCCATTCCAACGCCTATGCGCTCTGCCCGCAGCCGCGCAATCTCACGGATGCGCAGCTGGCGGCCATCCGCCAGAGCGGCGGTTTTGTCGGCGTTAATTTCGGCACCGCGTTTTTACGCGCCGACGGCAAGCGCACCCCCGACACCGGCGTGGATGAAATCGTGCGTCACATCGATTACTTACTCCATAAAGTGGGAGAGGATGGCGTCGGGCTAGGCTCCGATTTTGACGGTGTTAATGTGCCGGGGGAGATGGCGGATGTAGCGGGACTGCCGTTATTGGCTCAGGCGCTGGCGCGCCAGGGTTATGATCGCGCGCTACAGGAGAAAATTGCCTACGGTAACTGGTTGCGGGTGCTGGAGCGCACCTGGAAATGTTAACGAACGAGATATTTTGTAATAACACCATTAATGATCATCGAAAGTATTGTGGTTATACTTCTGTTGGCCAGTAAGGCTGACGTTATCCACTACCGACAGGAGGAAAGAGTATGAAGTGGACCAAACCTGACTTTATCGATCTACGCATTGGCCTGGAAGTGACGCTGTACATGTCCAACCGCTAATCGCTCAGGTCCACAGCGCCCCTGTGGACTTTTTTTTCCTCTCACAGGGAGTCTGCCATGCAGATTCGCATACTGGGTACCGCGGCCGGCGGTGGATTTCCCCAGTGGAACTGCAACTGCCGCAATTGCCGCCGCCAGCGCAGCGGAGAACTGAATGTCCCGTCCCGCACCCAATCTTCTATTGCCGTCAGCGACGATGGGCGTGACTGGGTGGTGTGTAACGTGTCGCCGGATATTGCCCAGCAGATTGCCGCCAACCCGGCCCTGCGCAATGATAGCGTACTGCGCGGCACGGCCATTGGCGCCATTATTCTCACCGATAGCCAGATCGATCACTGCGCCGGGCTGCTCAGCCTGCGCGAAGGGTGTCCGCACGATGTCTGGTGTACGCCCGAGGTGTACGACGATTTAACCGAGGGTTTTCCGGTATTCACCCTTTTGCAACACTGGAACGGCGGCCTGCGTCACCATGCCTTAACGCCAGAGCAGCCGTTTACCGTCAAGGTGTGCCCGGCACTCCGATTTACCGCCATTCCGCTACTGAGCAACGCGCCGCCCTACTCGCGTTATCGCGACCGGCCGCTGCCGGGCCACAATATCGCCTTGCTGGTGGAAGACAGCCGCAGCGGCAAACGGCTGTTTTATGCCCCCGGGCTCGGCGAACCGACGCCCGCCTTACTTGCCTGGATGCGTCACGCCGATTGCCTACTGCTGGACGGCACGCTGTGGACGGACGATGAAATGCAGACCGCCGGCGTGGGCACCCATCGCGGTCAGGAGATGGGGCATTTGGCGCTCGGCGGCGAACAAGGCTTGCTGGCGATGTTCAGCGAGATGCCCGCCGAGCGCAAAATCGTTATTCATATTAACAATACCAACCCCATCCTTGACGATGCTTCGCCGGAGCGCCGGCGGCTTATGCAGCAGGGCATCGAGGTGAGCTGGGACGGTATGCACATCGAATTATAGGAATTGCCCATGGACCAGACCCTAGCCGCCCCGCTTTCCCCTGCTGCCTTTGAACAGGCGTTAAGGGATAAAGGGGCCTACTATCACATCCACCATCCTTACCATATTGCGATGCACAACGGTCAGGCTACACGGGCGCAGATCCAGGGGTGGGTGGCAAACCGCTTTTATTATCAGGTTTCGATCCCCCTGAAAGACGCCGCCATTATGGCCAATTGCCCCGACCCTGCGGTGCGTCGGCAATGGATCCAGCGCATTTTGGATCACGACGGCCGCGAGGGCCAGGAAGGCGGCATGGATGCCTGGCTACGGCTGGGCGAGGCGGTCGGTCTGGCGCCGGAGGAGCTGCTGTCGCAGCGGCGGGTGTTGCCAGGGGTGCGTTTCGCGGTGGACGCCTATGTCAATTTTGCCCGCCGCGCCTGCTGGCAAGAAGCGGCCTGCAGCTCGTTGACCGAACTGTTCGCGCCGCATATCCATCAGTCGCGCCTAGACAGTTGGCCGCAGCACTATCCCTGGATTGACGGCGCCGGCTACGATTATTTCCGCAACCGCCTGAGCCAGGCGAATCGCGATGTGGAGCACGGTCTGCAGCTGGCGCTGACGTACTTCCGTACCTACGAATCGCAACAGCGGATGCTGCAGATCCTGCAGTTCAAGCTGGACATTCTCTGGAGCATGCTTGATGCCATGAGCATGGCCTATGAACTCCATCGCCCCCCCTACCACACGGTAACCGCACAACCGGTTTGGCACCACGGAGGGCTGGTATGAAACCGGTGGGTCGGGAGGCTGTGCCCGCTTTTCGCCGCGGCTTTCGCCTGCAGTGGGAAGCGGTACAGAATTGCCATGTGGTGCTGTACCCGGAGGGCATGGTCAAGCTCAACGACAGCGCCGCCGCCATTCTGCTGCTGGTGGATGGCGAACGGCGTATTAGCGAGATAATCGACCAGCTTGCCGCCCGTTTCCCGGCGGCGGGCGATATTGGCGCCGACATCGACGAATTTATGCAGAGGGCGTATGAACAAAAATGGATCCGCTTTGACGACTGAGGCGGCCGCACAGGTAAATCCACCGCTGTGGTTGCTGGCGGAACTGACCTTTCGCTGTCCGCTACAGTGCCCCTATTGTTCCAATCCGCTGGATTTCGCCCAGCAGGATCAAGAGCTAACCACCGGGCAGTGGATCGAGGTTTTTCGCCAGGCACGCGAGCTAGGCAGCGTCCAGCTCGGCTTTTCCGGCGGGGAGCCGCTGGTGCGCCAGGACTTGGGCGAACTCATCGGCGCGGCGTCGCAAATGGGGTTTTACACCAATTTGCTGACCTCCGGCATCGGCCTGAGCGAGAAAAAGATCGCCCGTTTCGCTCGCGCCGGGCTGGATCATATTCAACTCAGTTTCCAGGCCAGCGACGAGACGCTTAACGCCGCGCTGGCGGGATCGGCAAAGGCGTTCCAACAAAAACTGGCGATGGCGCGCGCCGTAAAAGCCCATGGCTATCCGATGGTGCTCAATTTTGTACTGCATCGACACAATATCGATCAGATCGATCGCATTATTGAACTCTGCCTGCAATTGGAGGCCGACGATGTCGAGCTGGCGACCTGTCAATTTTACGGCTGGGCCAAACTCAATCGCGCCGGCCTGCTGCCCACCCGCGAGCAAATCGAACGGGCTGAACAGGTGGTCAATCGTTATCGTACGCGCATGAAAGCCGAAGGCAATTTGACCCGGCTGCTGTTTGTGACCCCGGACTATTATGAAGAGCGTCCCAAAGGCTGCATGGGCGGCTGGGGCGCGCTGTTTATGTGCGTAACGCCCGACGGCACCGCCCTGCCCTGCCATAGCGCCAGACAGCTCCCGGTTCGGTTCCCCTCGGTGCGCGAACATGACTTACGCCATATCTGGTATCACTCGTTCGGCTTCAACCGCTATCGCGGCCAGGACTGGATGCCCGAGCCGTGCCGATCCTGCGATGAAAAAGAGAAGGATTTCGGCGGCTGTCGCTGCCAGGCATTTCTTCTCACGGGCGATGCCGCCAATGCCGATCCGGTCTGCGCCAAATCGCCCCATCACGACAAAATCCTGGCCGCGCGCGAGGAAGCCTACACCACCAAAATTCGTATTGGCGAACTGAATTTCCGCAACCGCTCCACGTCGCAGCTGTTTGCCAAGCCGTGAGCGCCTCGTCATGAGTGCGTCTGTCTCCCGTGACGCGGTCTGTACCGCCTGGCAATTGCCCAACGGCCTGGCGGTACGGGTGCTCAGCACGCCGGGGAAGCCGCGCGCCGCCGCCCTGCTGTCCGTGGCGGCCGGCAGCCATAACGAACCGCAGGCGTGGCCCGGTCTCGCGCATCTCCTGGAGCATGTCCTGTTCGGTGACAGCCAGCAGTACCGCGGTGCCGAGCGTTTGATGCCCTGGACGGAAGCCGCCGGCGGCCAGGTCAATGCCAGCACCGAGGCGGCCAGCACGCAGTTTTTCTTTGAGGTGCCGGCAGCGGCGCTGGCGGAGGGCGTCCGTCGGCTGGTGGCAATGCTGGCGTTGCCAGCATTGTCGACAGAGGCCACGATGCGGGAAGTGGCGGTGATTGATGCAGAATACCGCGCCCGCGGCCGCGACGGTGACACTCTTACCGAAGCGGCGCTGGCATGGGCGGTGGCCGAGGGACATCCGCTGCACCGTTTTTGCGCCGGTAACCGGGATGCGTTGGGCGCCTGCCCTGCGGCGCTGCAGCGCGCGCTGCGCGCCTATCATCAGCGCTGTTTTCATGCCGCCAACATGACGCTGTGGTTGCAGGGACCGCAGAGCGAGCAAGCCCTGCGCGCTATCGCCGTCGCCTGCGCCCCGACGCTTGCAGTGCGTCCCGCAGGCCCCCCCCCAGCCGGTCCGCCGCCCTTGAATTGGCGCCTGGCCGGCCCGCTGACGCTCCGTTGTCCCGGCATGCCGCGCCTGGTGCTGGCTTTTGCGGTGACGGACATGGCCGCAGGGGCACCCGCGCCGCTGCCGCTGTTTAGGCAATTGTTGCAGGATGAGGCCGCCGGCAGCCTGCTGGATCACTTGCGCGTGCGCGGGTTATGCGACGGAGTGCGACTGCTGCCTTGCTATCAGAACGCCGATCAAGGGATCGTGGCGCTGGAGTTCTCTTTACTGCCGGGCGGCGTAACGCGTGAGGGAGAGATTGCCGCGCTACTGCTGCGCTGGCTGGCCGCGCTGCGCGAATTACCGCCCCGCTCGCTGCGGCACTACGCCGGATTGGCGGACGCGGCGCTCGCTCGCTTAGCGCCGATGCAGCAGTTGCGCGCGCGTGCCGAGGCGTTGATCCCGCCTGCGACGCCGGCGTTATCGTCGCAGGCCTGCCCGTCGGCGCCGTGGGCGCGCTGGCTGGCACAACTGGACGCCCGCGCGCCGCTGCAACTGAGCATCGCCGCCGATCTGCCCGGCAGAACGGTAATAAGCCAGGGCTTCTCGCTGCGGCTGGGTGACGACGGCGCTACACCGTCGGCCCCCCCTTTTGGCGCGCCGTCAGGGCATTCACACGCGGCAGCGGCAGGTCTAAAGACCGAATCACCCCCGCCTCCCGACCCCGCCTTTCGTTTTTTCCCCTTCCCGGCACCCAAAGCGCCTGACCTACAGCCCGACCGCGCAGTCAGGCTGCGTTATCGCCCGGCACCGCGCCGGCGCGCCGTGCTGTTGCTGCGCCCGCAGACGGCAGGACACTGGGACGAGCGCCTGGTCTACGGTATGCAGTGCGCCCTGCGACCGGCAGCGGGCGCGCTGGCGCATCGGGGAGGGCTGCTGTCGTTCCAGCCTGAAGCGGGCCGCTGGACGCTGCTGCTCAGCGCGACGCCGGCGCAGATGCCGACCGCACTGGCGCATACCATTGACCGTCTGCGGTCGTTGACGGCGTATGATATCCAACAGGGGCTTTGGCGCCGGCAGGCGCACCGGCAACACATGGAGGCGGAAATACCGGCACGGGCATTGCTGCATGCGCTGTCGCTGTGGCTGAACGCGCCTTTGCCGGCGGCCGATGAGCGTCCGCTCACGCCGGAAACTATCAGCATCGACGCCATGCGCTGGGAAGCGCTGCTCTACGGCGGCGAGTTGGACCCTGTGGCGCGTCTGCTCGCCAGGTTTCCCGGCAGCGTGGTCCCGCCTGCCCGTC
Organism: Sodalis praecaptivus; assembly: GCF_000517425.1. Taxonomy (NCBI): domain Bacteria; kingdom Pseudomonadati; phylum Pseudomonadota; class Gammaproteobacteria; order Enterobacterales; family Bruguierivoracaceae; genus Sodalis; species Sodalis praecaptivus. The sequence continues at coordinate 1,726,060 of NZ_CP006569.1, read as the reverse complement.
CGACCCCGGCGCCGCGGCCGCCGGCCTCCTGGCTTGAGGTGAACACCGCCAATCGCGAAGCGGCGCTGCTGCTGTTTTGCCCGGCGCCGGCGCGGTCGGTGCCGGCAAACGCCGCCTGGCGGCTACTGGCGCTGCTGTATCAGCCGCGTTTTTTCCAGCGCCTGCGGGTGGACCAGCAGATTGGCTATATTGTTAGCTGCCGGTTCTATACCGCCGCGGAACAGGACGGCATACTGTTTATTCTGCAATCGCCACGGTGCAGCGCAGCGGCGCTCTACGCCCATCTTCTCGCCTTTTTGACGGACATGTCCGCAACGCTGGCCACGCTGCCCGCCGCCGAGCTGGCGGCTCTCAACGCTTCGCTGACGCAGTCGCTGGGCCAGCCGCCGGCGGATAATCTCGCCCAGGCCAAGGCAGATTGGCACCAGGATGGGCGGCAGCGCCACGCGCGACTGGTGCAGGCGGCAACGGCCCTCAGCCCCCAAACGCTGCTGCGCTACCACCAGCGTCTGCTGCGGGAAAACGCACGTTGGTGGCGGCTGAGTAATCAGAGGCCACCCGTTTAGCCCTGGCGCGCGCCCTTTAGCGATCGTCTTCGCGATTATCAGCCAGCACTGTCGTTGGTTAAATAGCTTATTAATTTCTTATGCTAACAAAGGAAATAAAAGCACGGATAAATAAACCAACAAAAAAATAAACGCAGCCATTAAATGAGTGCACACGGTTTTTATTTCCGCCGTTAATACGGCTTTGGACAATATCCGTTACCGTTACAGACAAATTATTTACTTAATTTTAGGAATGTTTTAAGCAGCAGTTGAAAAAAAAGGTATTCTTGCCTCAACAGGGCCTTGGCGATAATGATTTTTACGCCACGCTGAACGACAGCGGGATCATTCTCCGCTGCCGGAGGAGTAAATAACCCAATCAGTGCGCTAACGCACGCTATTACCCGCCGCCTAATCTGTGCGGCTACGCTGTTCGGCTTTGCCACGGCGGCGCGCGCAATGGACGGTGGCGAGGAACGCGGCTTTATTGCATCCCCCTGTCATTTAATCGGTAATTAATGTCGTATTGACAATATTACGCTATAACACTTTCGGCGATCGCTGCATCACGCCGTCAATATAAACATACTATAAGGTTAATACCCCATGAAAAGATCTTTGTTATTGATGACGCCGCTATTGTTGGCCGGCATGACTCTTTCCGCTTTCGGCGCCCAGCCTATTACGCGGCAGGACGCCGTCAATAAACAGGCCTTGGGCACCATCTCCGTCACCGGCGCCGCGAATTTAGATGAATTAGAGCGCAATATCGCGCAAAAAGCGGATCGGGCCGGCGCAAAATATTATGTAATTATCGCCACCACCGGAAAAAATCGGCTACACGGCGACGCCTTGCTTTACCAATAATCGCTTCGCTCCGTCATTCTTGGCAGCTTGATCGCAATCTGGCGATAGACCCGGCGCTGGCGCTCGCCCCTCCCGCGTCTTTCAGGTTATGATGCCCCAGGACTGTATCCACCCTGGAGGCGAAAATGACGGCATGGGATCCGGCGCTCCCGCGCTGCATATGGGCACGTAATGATGCCCTCATGCGCGATTATCACGACACGGAATGGGGCGTGCCGCAGCATGACGGCCGTATGCTGTGGGAAATGCTGATGCTGGAAGGCTTTCAAGCCGGGTTGTCCTGGATTACCGTGCTGCGAAAACGCGCGGCTTTCCGCGAAGCGTTTTGCGGCTTTGACCCACGCCAGGTGGCCGCGTTCACCGAGCAGGACGTACAACGCCTGCTGGCCGATGCGGGTATTATCCGCGCTCGCGCGAAAATTGAGGCGACGATCGCCGGCGCCCGCCTCTATTGCCACATGGCGGACCACGGGGAATCATTCAGCGACTTTTGCTGGCATTTCACCGGCGGGGAGGTGCTGAAAGGCGACGGCGTCACGCAGGTCGCCTCGACGCCGCTTTCAACGCGGATTTCCTCTGAGCTGAAAAAACGCGGCTTTAAATTTGTAGGGCCGACGATTGTTTACGCCTGGATGCAGGCCGTCGGAATAGTGAACGATCACAGCGCCGAATGCTTCTGCCGAGAGCGCCGGGCCCCCCGCCGCTAATCCAGAGCGTTGCCGACGGGGCGCTGTTCGCCCCGCACGGCATGGAGTGACATCTTCGCAGGGGCAAGCCCGCTATTGTCGCTGCAAATGGCTTGGGGCCTCCTCCCGCTCACACGGCGCCAGACGGTCCGCATGATAACCGCCGGCGCCGCTATCGCCGGCGCAAGCGGTTCAGCCGCAGGGTTAGCCTTGCCGGGCGTTTTGCACGCTCTCAGCCAGCGCGCCGTCCAGCGCGCCCACCAACCAGTCGATATCCCCTGGCTGAAACGCCAGCGGCGGACGCAATTTCAATACGTTGCCGTATGGGCCGGCCACAGACGTCAGCACGAAGCGATCGCGCAATTTTTCAATGACATCCAGCGCCAACGCTTTATCCGGCGTTTTGCGCTCGCGATCGCTCACCAGTTCAAAACCGATAAACAACCCGGCGCCGCGCACGTCGCCCACGCAAGAGTATTTTGCCGCCAGCCCCCGCAGTTCCTCCTGCAGCCGGTTGCCGACGCGAAGGCTATGGGCCTGGAGATCTTCGCGCGCAATGACGTCCAGCACCGCCTCTGCCGCCGCCATCGATACCGGATTGCCGCCAAAAGTATTGAAATACGGAATGCGATCGCTGAATGCAGCCAGCACCTCACTTTTGGCCAGCAGGCCGGAAACGGGCATGCCATTGCCCATGGGCTTGCCGACGGTGACAATATCCGGCACCACGCCGTGGCGGGCGAATCCCCAGAAGGCTTCGCCGGTGCGGGCAAAACCGGGCTGAACTTCATCGGCGATAAATACGCCGCCATTGTTATGCACCACCTCCACCGCCGGCTGCAAGAATCCGCGCGGTCCGACCATGACGCCGTCCGAGGAGAAGATGGAATCCGCCAGCAGCCCGGCGAATTTAATGCCGTGCGCCGCCATATCGTCGATTTGCCGCTGAATTTCATTGGCGAACCAGGCGCCTAAATCCGACGTCTCGACGCGATAACGATCCGGCGGCGCTACCAGCCGGGTGGTCGGCGCCAGCGGCTGACCGCTGCCCAGCGCCGGGGACGCGCCAGAGGTGAGATCGCTGGTGCCATGGTAGGCTTCCTGGCTGACGATAATCCCCGTGCCGCCGCTCCAAGCGCGGGCGACCCGGATGGCCAGGTCGTTGGCTTCGGAGCCGGTACACATGTACATGGCGCGGTCGATTTCCGCCGGCAGAGTGGCCAGCAGCCGTTCGCTATAATCGAGGATGGTTTCATGCAGATAGCGGGTATGGGTATTCAACTGGCTCATCTGCCGCTGGACGGCGTCGATAACCGCCGGATGACAGTGGCCGATACTGGCGACATTGTTGTACGCATCCAGATATTGATGTCCGGCGGCATCCCACAAATATTGCCCCTTGCCGCGCACCAAATGCACCGGCTTGCGATAAAACAGCCGGTAGGATCCTCCCAGCAACCTGCCGCGCCGCTCGGTCAACCGCCGGGCGTCGTCATCCAGACCCGCCGCATGCTCCGCACGAAAACTGTTCGTATCCATGATGGTAGAACGTGACGCCATAATGCTTTCCCCTGAACGCTGTTAACCTTTTGCCGGCATCGCCCGCGCTGAAGACATTCGCCTTCGGGTCACCGGACGGTCATGATGCCTCTCATGATGAACGCTTTGCGGTAAAATGCAATAAAATCCACAAACGCAACCAAACGCACATCACGGCTATGCCCATGAGGGCAAGTTTGTCATAATGGTCGCGGTCCCCTACGCACCGGCGTCCGGTTGGATTGCGCAGGTCATGGCGCGGGCCGCCATCGGTTTAAGGTTGACTATGCTTCAGGAAACCCGTCTACATCGGATAAGCGCGCTGCTGGCGACGCTCGATCGCGTGACCACCGGCCGCATCAGTGAAGCGCTGGGTATTTCCCGCGAGACCGCGCGGCGGGATATCATCGCGCTGGAGGCGCTCGGCGTGTTGCGCCGGGTACACGGCGGCGCGGTGGCGGTCAAACCAACATCCGAGCCGCCACTGGCGGTGCGCAGCGCGGTGCGCGCTAGGGAAAAACGCGCCATCGCCCGCGCCGCGGCGCGACTGATGCAGCCAGGGCAAACGGTTTTTCTCGACGCCGGCAGCACCACCACGATGCTGGCGGAAGAGTTGAGCGCCATGGCCGGTTTAACCATTTTCACCAACAGTCTGGATGCCGCGCGCAAGCTGGCGGCGGCCAGCGAGCAGACGCCCGGGGCACATCAGGTGATCGTGATAGGCGGTGAACTTGCCCCCGGCGGCCATGCGCTAATCGGCGCCGCCGCGATCGCCAACATTTATCGCTACCGGGCGGATTTCGCCATGCTCTCCCCGGTCGGTATCGACGCTAACGACGGCGCCAGCAGCTATGATCATCAGGAAGCCGAAGTGGCGCGGGCAATGACCCAGCGCGCGGCCAGACTGGTGATCCTGGCGGACCACGGCAAGCTCGGCGTGACCAGCCGCGCGGTTTACGCCCCGCCCGCCGATATCGCGCTGCTGATAACGGATAAAGCCGCGCTGCAACAGCCGGCATACCAAGCGTTGAGTCGGGTCTTGAACGAGGCCATAATCGCCGAATAAACGTCATCGCGCGCCTCGGCGCCCGGTTTAGCGCCGGCGGACCGGCGCGCGGTGACGCTCACCGAGCCGGAGGCACAGCCCATGAACAGCCGCAAACGGGATTTCCCCACCGAAAAGGCGCGTCAATACCTGGAGCCAGGCCCTATTGTGCTGCTCTCCTCGCACCGGCGCGGGCAAAACAATATCATGACGTTAGGTTGGCATACGATGTTGGAATTTTCGCCATCGCTACTCGGCTGCGTCATTGCCGCCGGCAATCACAGTTTCTCCCTGGTGCGGGACAGCGGCGAGTGCGTCATTAATCTGCCCACCACCGACTTGACCGATAAGGTCGTGGCGATAGGCAATACCAGCGGCGCCAGCGTCGATAAATTTCGTGAAAATGGCCTGACGCCGGTCAAGGCAACGAAGGTCAGCGCGCCGCTGATTGCCGAATGTCACGCCAACTTCGAGTGTCGCCTCTACGATGACCAACTGGTGGACCGCTACAACTTCTTTATTTTCGAGATAGTCAAAGCCCATGTCGCCGCGCGGCCGCGGCATCCGCAAACGCTGCACTATACCGGCGAGGGGGTGTTTATGGTGGCAGGCGACATCATCAGCCGGCGCGGCCAATTCAAACCCGAGATGCTGTAGCGATATCCTGTGGTGCACGGCATGCGGCGTCGGCGCAAGGCAGGTATGACAGCCGGCGCCCGCGCTATCCCTCATTCACGCGATAAACTGCGCTGGTAGCTTTGAAGGCGTACGCTGCCGCGGCGCGCCGGTCAGGGCGCCCACGGCGCTCGGGTGGTCTCTCCTTCCTCCAACGTCGGTTGCCATAACACTTGCAGCTCTGTCGCCGGCGTGCCGGCCATCAAAGCGCGGGTCATCACGGCTATCTGTCTACCCACCTCGGCGCGCGTCGCCTGCACCACCGCCGTCACGTGGCACGGGATCACTGTGTCCACCGGCAGGCCGTCATAGACGATAAGAGACACACGCGCCAGCAGCCCCGCCTGTTGCAGCGCGTTGGCCGCGCCGTCGCCCAGCGCATCGCAGTCGGTAATGATCGCGGTCGGCGGCGCGGGCAACGCCAGTAGTTCACGGGTGGCCAGAAAGCCGGCCCGGCGATTGGCCTCTACCCGGCGCTGATACTCCGCCGGGCACGGCAGCCCGGCCTGGCGCATCGCCGCCAGGTAGCCCTCGAGCCGCTGCTGAACGTACATCTGGCGGTTACTGCTGCCCAGCCAGGCGATACGCCGGTGCCCCAGCCGTGCCAAATGTTCCACCGCGAGCACGCCGCCCTGGTAATTGTCGAAATCGAACCAGGCATGCTGGCTCGCTTGACCGCTGCGCCCCAGCGCCAAAAACGGCAGAGCATGTTGCCGCAGGTGGCTCAACCGCTCGTCTTGCTCAAGGGTATGCGCCACGATAAGCGCATCCACTCGCTGACTTTCGATAAGCCGGATATAGGCCGGCGGCTGCGTCTCGCATTTGTCGGACACCAAGAGCAGATCGATATTGCCGTGCGCCAGCTCGCAGCTAATGGAGCCTATCATTTCCAGAAAGGCGGCATTATTCAATACCCGCGGCTGTAGCGGATACACCAACCCCACCGCCTCGGTCCTCCCCATCTTCAGCCGCCTGGCGAGCGCGTTGGGTCGGTATTCCAAGCGGTTCGCTTCCGCCAGCACCCGCTCGCGCGTGGTGGCAGAGACATCGCTATAACCGTTAATAGCGCGGCTGACGGTGGTGACGGATAACCCGAGCGTTTTGGCAATGGCTTTCAGCGACATGGCGTTCCGTAAGGGTGAACGGAGATAAGAACGTCAATCTAAAAGATTTCCATAACAAACGCTAGCCGCGGCGCCGACCAATTTAAGCGCGCGCGCATTCGCGGCACGAGAGCGTCGGGCAAAGGGTATAACTTTTAACCAGATCACAATTCCGAAACGTTTCCGCTACATCCGAAACGTTTCGGTTCTATCTTTTACACACCTTTTTATCACGTCAAGTCGTCACCTTTTCGAGGTCGTCATCATGCAGGTACCGCTTCAGGTTAGCCATTTGCGTAATGGCGCGTTCTGGCTATTTGCCCTGTTTCTGTTCGGCTATTTTTTTATCATGGCGGCTTATTACCCTTTTTTTCCCTTGTGGCTGCTCGACATCAATCAGTTAAGTAAATCCGATACGGGTCTGGTCTTCGGCAGCATTGCCCTGTTTGCACTGGCGTTCCAACCGATTATGGGGCCCCTTTCGGATAAATTAGGGCTGCGCAAAACGCTCATCGCCATCATCGTGGGCTTGCTGGTGTTATCCGCACCGTTTTTTATTTATGTTTTCAGCCCGCTGCTGCACAAGAATATCAAACTCGGGGCGCTGGTCGGCGGCGCCTATTTGGGCTTTGTCTTTACCGGCGGATCGCACGCTTTAGAAGCCTATGTGGAAAAAGTCAGTCGCCACTGTGGATTCGAGTATGGCAAGGCACGGCTCTTCGGTTGTTTGGGTTGGGCGCTGTGCGCATCGGTGGTCGGCCTGTTGTTCAGCGTTAATTGCCAATGGGTGTTCTGGCTGGCGTCGGGTTGTGCGCTGATCCTGGTGGTGCTGCTTTGGCTTGCCAGGCCGGATCATGCCCCGGCCGGGGTCAACCCTGCGCCGACGCCCTCCCACCCTACTCCAGCGTTTAGCCTGAAAACCGCCGCCGATCTGCTGAAAAAGCCAGACGCTTGGTGGTTCATGCTTTATATAATCGGCGTCCCCTGCGTCTATGATGTTTTCGATCAGCAGTTCGCCAACTTTTTTACCTCGTTTTTCACCACGCACCAGCGCGGCACGCAAATTTTCGGTTTTGTCACCACCGGCGGCGAAGTGCTTAACGCCCTGATTATGTTTTTTACCCCGTTTATTATCGGCAAAATCGGCAGTAAAAATGCCCTATTGCTGGCGGGCGGGATTATGGCGTTTCGTATCATTGGCTCAGCCTTCGCCACGAGCGCTGTCGAAGTTATCCTCCTGAAGATGCTGCATATGTTTGAGGTCCCCTTTTTATTGGTGGGATCATTTAAATATATTACCCGCGTGTTTGAGGTGCGTTTCTCGGCCACCGTTTATCTTATCGGCTTCTGTTTTAGTAAACAGCTGTCGATGATCTTCATGTCCTATTTCGCCGGCCGTCTGTACGATCTTATCGGTTTTCGATCCACCTACCTGATATTGGGGGGCGTGGTGTTGACCTTTACCCTTATCGCCGCCTTTTCTCTCAACGGCCGTTCCGCCGCTACCGAGGCGTCTGGCCGCCACCGCGTTCACTAAGGAGCCCGTTATGGAAAAGTCGCTGGTCCAATTGCAAAGCCCCCGCGTGACGGTCATCATCCGTTGCCTGCCGTTTCCGGAATTAATTTACTGGGGGCGCTCACTCGCCCACGGCGATGCAGCGATGGTCGCGGCGCTGGATCGCCCGATACCCAATAGCCGCATCGACGAGGACGCCCCTGTGTCGCTGAGTCCTGAGAACGGGCGTGGCCTCTTTAGCGTGCCGGGGCTGGAAGGCCACCGCCAGGGCCAGGACTGGTCGCCGGTGTTCACGACGCGGACCTATCAACACACAGGCCAAACGCTGACGCTAGTTTGCGAGGATCCCCACGCCCGACTGACGCTGCGCATCGAATTGACCTTGTGCAAACAAACCGGCGTGCTGCGCACTCGCCAGCTGCTGACCAACGGCGGCGAGGAAGACTACTGGGTTAATCGCCTTGCGGTCACCTTGACCTTACCCGATCGCGCCCGCGAGGTGATGGCGTTCCACGGGCGCTGGATAAGCGAATTCCGCCGCCATCGTCTGAACCTGGCGCACGGCGGCTTTGTACAGGAAAACCGCCGCGGACGGACCTCCCATGAATACTTTCCGGCCCTGGTGATAGGCCAGCCGGGTTTTAGCGAACAGCAAGGCGAGCTCTGGGGCCTGCATTTGGCCTGGAGCGGCAATCACCGCCTGCGGGCGGATTGTAAAAGCGACGGACGCCGGCAGGTGCAGGCCGAAGCGCTCTATTTCCCGGGCGAAATCGTTCTGGCGCCCGATGAATCCCTCAGCACACCCTGGGTCTACGCCACGTGGTCGGGAGAGGGTCTTAACGGTATGAGCGCGGCCTTTCATCGCTACTTGCGCCAATCGCGCCTCCCGGCGGCGGTGGCGACGCCACGCCCGGTGCATCTCAATACCTGGGAGGGGATCTATTTCGATCATCAGCCGGACTATATTGAACAAATGGCGCAACGGGCGGCAGCGCTGGGCGTAGAGCGATTCATTATCGATGATGGCTGGTTTCGCGGCCGCAACAGCGACACGACGGCGCTGGGGGATTGGTATACCGACCCGGAAAAATACCCGCAGGGCCTGACGCCGGTCATCGACGCGGTCAAGCGCACCGGTATGCAGTTCGGCATTTGGGTAGAGCCGGAAATGATAAGCCAGGACTCGTTGTTGTTCCGCAAACACCCGGACTGGGTGCTGGGACTGGCGTCCTATCCCCGGCCGCTCGGACGGAATCAATGGGTGCTGGATTTGTGCAACGAAGCGGTGTATCGCTACCTGTTGGCGCGCCTGAGTTGGCTTTTGGGCGAGCACGATATCCGCTATGTAAAATGGGACTTCAACCGCGAGGTGGTGCAGCCCGCCCATGGCGGACAGGCCAGCATGACCCGTCAGACCCGGCAGATGTATCGCCTGTTTGATGAGTTGAACCAGCGTTTTGGGCAGGTGGAGTTTGAATCCTGCGCCTCGGGCGGCGGGCGGATGGACTACGCCATGCTGAAACGCTGCTGCCGTTTTTGGCCCTCAGACAGCAATGATGCGCTGGACCGACAACAGATTCAGCGCGGCGCCAGCTATTTCTTTCCCCCCGAGGTGCTCGGCACGCATATCGGCGATTCACCGTGTCATGCCACCGGCCGGCGACACACGTTGCAGTTCCGCGCCCTGACCGCACTGTTTGGCCATATGGGCATTGAACTTGATCCGGTGCGGGCCGACGCCGAACAGCAGGCCGGCTTTGCCCACTATATCGCGCTGTATAAACAGCTGCGCCCGCTACTGCATCACGGTCGTGCGTTCCGTATTGATGCAGAGCAGCCGGGGCAGCTGATTCACGGGGTGGTAGCGGAAGACGCCTCGACAGCGGTAGTGCTGATAAGCCAGCCGACATTGCCGGAATATGCGTTGTGTGGGCAACTGCGCGTTCCCGGGCTGACCCCCGCGCGCCGGTATCGGGTTAAGGTCTGGGATAAGCCCGACAGCCTATGCCAACCGCGCAACAGCGCGATGAAACGCTATCCCGCCTGGCTAACGCAGACCCTGACCCTCAGCGGCGAATGGCTCGGCGAAGTCGGCCTGGCGATGCCGGTGCTGGAGCCCGAATCCGCCCTGCTGCTGGGATTTATCGCTGAATAGCCGCCGGCGCCGCCCGACCCTGCGTTGTTTCGCTGTGCTGGGTCGGCAGGCGCGGTCTGTTATCGCGCAGAGACGAATATGATCGACGTTGAGCGTTACCGGCGATATGATGTGGCCGCTCCGGCATGTCAGTCACCCGACGCCGCCACATCGGCCCGGCTGAGGACGTTCGCACTCATTTGGTGCTTTGGCACCAGAATGGTGAAAATGCCGCACCGCATTATCGCAACAGCGCGCAGCGTTAATGCCTGCGGGACCGATATGCCCGTTGAGAACCTGATTAATCACGCTTAATCGGGTTTTTTTCTGTCCTGCGCCGGTGTCCGAAGAGTGGCATAACGATTGCTTGGGCAGTGCAGACATCTTCTCAGAGATTAAAAACACATGTTGGAAAAACTATTTAAATTGACGGCCCACCGCACCACGGTACGTACCGAGATTGTCGCGGGCCTGACGACCTTTTTGGCAATGGCTTATATCTTGTTTGTCAACCCGACTATCCTCAGCGCCACCGGTATGGACAAAGGCTCGGTGTTTGTTGCGACCTGTCTTGCGGCGGCAATCGGCTCTATGTTGATGGGGTTTATCGCCAACTACCCGATCGCCCTGGCACCCGGCATGGGGCTGAACGCCTTTTTCACCTACACCGTGGTGTTGCATATGGGGTATACCTGGCAAATCGCGCTGGGTGCGGTGTTCCTGTCGGCGTTAATTTTCTTTGCGCTGTCGATCTTTAAAATCCGCGAATGGATCATCACCAGCATTCCCCTGCCGCTGCGTTCGGGTATTGCCGCCGGTATCGGTTTATTCCTGGCTATCATCGCGCTACAGGGCGCCGGCATCGTGGTGGATAATCCGGCGACGCTGGTCGGCCTGGGCGATCTCACCCGGCCGGGACCGCTGTTTGCCATGCTGGGCTTCATTGTTATCGTGGTGCTGGAAGCGCGGCGCGTGCCGGGCGCGGTGTTAATCGGTATTCTGGCGATTACTTTTCTGTCCATCGCGGTGGGCATCAGCCCGTTTGCCGGCGTCGTCTCCATGCCGCCGTCAATCGCCCCGACCTTCCTGCAACTGGACATCCGCGGCGCTTTGGATATCTCGCTGGTGAGCGTCATTTTCGCCTTCCTGTTTGTGGACGTGTTTGATAACTCCGGCACGCTTATCGGCGTGACCAAACGCGCAGGGCTGGCGGATGAACAGGGCAATATCCCTAAAATGGGCAAAGCGCTGGTGGCCGACAGCGCCGCGGCGCTTTTTGGCTCGCTGTTGGGTACCTCCACCACCACCAGCTATGTCGAATCCGCCGCGGGCGTCAGCGCCGGCGGCCGCACGGGTCTTACGGCGATCGTTGTCGGTATCCTGTTCCTGCTCAGCCTGTTTTTCGCGCCGCTGGCCTCAAGCGTCCCCGCGTTCGCTACCGCGCCGGCGCTGCTGTTTGTGGCGGTGCTAATGACCTCCGGGCTGGCGGAAATAGACTGGAGAGATATCACCGTGTCGGCCCCGGTCACCGTTACCGCTCTGACCATGCCGCTGACCTACTCGATTGCCAACGGCATCGCCTTCGGTTTCATTACCTGGACGCTGGTAAAACTGCTGACCGGTCGTTATCGCGATCTGAACGTGGCGCTGATTGTGCTGTCGATTCTGTTTGTCATCAAGCTGGGCTGGCTCAGCGCCTAATGCCGTTTACGGACCGCCCGGCGATCGCCGGCGCGGCCCGTTCACCGCCAATACCCCCGCGGTTGCCGCGACGTCCTTTCCCCCTTTCAAAGACCGCTACGGGCCGCATTACCCGGGCCAAGACTGCATGCTAAACGAGGTCCGCTGCGCGGATAAGCGACGCCTGCGGCGGCATAGCCCGCTATCGCGGCAACCGGTGCCGCGGGTCAGCGTCGCATTCAATGATGATAAGACGCCACGCGGCCATGATCTGGCGCCGGCCCCCGGCGAAGTTTAGAGCGGCGCGGGTTTGACTGCCGCCAGCCCCGCCGCATAATCCGGCGTAGACATGGCCCACAGATAAAACGACGCGATGCTGCCATAGGGGGCGTAGCGGCGGCGATACCGCTCGAATCGATCCCGCGGCAGCGTTTTGTGGCGATAAAGATGCATCATGCCGCGCCGGATGGCTAAATCTCCCCAGCTCAGCACATCAGGCCTGCCCAGGGAGAAAATCATCAACATCTCCGCCGTCCAGACGCCAATGCCCGGCAGGCGGGATAAGGTGGCGATCACCTGCTCATCGCTGGCCTGATGAATGGCGCTCAAATCCAGCTCGCCGCTCATGGCGGCACTGGCGGCGCCCTTGATATATAACGCCTTTTTCATCGACATTCCGCAGCCTTGGATCGCCTGCGCCGGCAGCGCTTCCAGCCGTTGCGGCGTCACCGAGCCGGCCAACGCCAGGAGACGGGCGTTGACCGTCAGGCCCGCCTTGGTGGATATTTGCTGGTCGACAATATTTCTGACCAGCGCGGCAAACAAATCCGGCATCATCCCCCGCCGGAGTATGCCAAAATGTGCAATGGCCTGCGCCATGCGCTTATCCCGCCTGGCCAGCCAATCGGTTTCTTTGCTGCCGTACTCGAAAAACATTGCCGTCATGATCCCCTCGCGCTCACGTCATGGCAGTAGATGCCGCGATAATCATATCATTTTGTTAATAGTGATATTATTCATTTACTATGTCAGGGTTAGACGGCGCGTGGCCTGGCTACCGCCGGCATTTTTGACAAGAGGACGTTTTATGAAACCACGCAAGGTCATGATCATCGGTACCGGCAATGTCGGCGCGTCCGCCGCCTATGCTCTGTTGAACCAGCAAATCGGCGAAGAACTGATTCTGGTGGACATCAATCAGGCGCGGCTGGAAGGCCAGCGCAAAGATCTGGCCGACGCGGCGGCCTATATGCCAAGCCGGGTGACGGTCAGCAGCCGCAGCGCGGCGGATTGCGCCGATGTCGATATCGCCGTCATTACCGTGTCAGGAGGCAGTCTGAAACCGGGCCAGACCCGGCTGGATGAGCTGGACGCCACCGCCGGCATCGTCGGGCAGATTGTGCCGCAAATGATGGCGGGCGGCTTTAACGGTATTTTCCTCATCGCCACCAATCCCTGCGATATTATTACCTATCAGGTATGGAAACTGTCGGGATTGCCCCGCCATCGCGTCCTGGGCACCGGCGTTTGGCTGGATACCACCCGGCTGCGCCGCCTGTTGGCGGAGCAGTTGGATATCGCGCCGCAAAGTATCGACGCGTTTATTGTGGGGGAACATGGCGACAGTCAATTTCCGGTCTGGTCCCATTGCGCGGTATACGGTATGCCCCTGGAGGAATTCAGCCGCGGCAAGAACGGTCAAACGCTGGATTTCGCCGCGCTGGCGGAACGTACCCGCAAAACCGGCTTCGACATTTATGCCCAGAAGGGCTGCACGGAATATGGCGTCGCCGGCACCATCGCCGAGATTTGCCGCAACCTGCTAACCGGCAGTCACCGCGCCCTAACGGTCTCCTGCGTACTGGATGGCGAATACGGCCAGCGCGGTCTGGCCATCGGCGTACCGGCGGTGATGTCGCAAGACGGCGTAGCGCAAATTATCGAGCTGGATTTCACGCCGCAGGAGCGGCGCCAATTTGAGACATCCGCGGCGGTCATTGAGCAACACATCCGGCGGCTGGCGGTGAAGCACCATTGAGCTGCGGCCAACGGCGGCCGGCCTCCGCACGCCGGCCGTTACCTGCGGACCGCTTTCGGCGCAGCGTCACTCGCCCCTAAGCCGGGGCCGTCATGGCCGTCATGGCCGTCAACCTTTACAGCGTACCGGGAAAACCTCTTGGCAATAATAATGCCGTGGCGGGCGGTTTTATATTAACGCCAAGGTTGAGAATTAATTCGACACGCCGTTTTAATTTTCTTTAATTGGCCGAGTTGATTTGAGTAACTGCCTGATTTCGCGTTTTAGTATTTTTTTCATATGGCTGAAAAAAATTATCTTCTTCTGCTTTATCCGACAATACAGCTTTTGACAGCATACGCTGACGAGGGTGAATTTTGCCCGAGGCCAGCCGGTGGCCTGCCCATTGCCCTGCGAAGCGTTCGGTATCGGAGAATAGATCGGATCCGCTGCGGACAGCATCGCCCCCGTTGCCGCCGCACCGTGATCAAGGGCGCGGTGCGGTGCGGTCGGGAGGGCTTCGGCCGTATCACATACCCCTCCCCCTTTTTTTTCCGCAGGGGAAAATGTGCCAGGCAATTTGCCTAACCAATAGAGTAATACCACCAATAAAAATATTAATACAACCGGACGTAATATTATACCGGGATCATATTTATATACGGTCATGAGAGAACTTATCCGCCTTGAACCCAGGCCGCCGCTGACGCCCTTTTTTACCGGTAAAAATCCTGTCAGGCTCAGAAACTTCCATTTGCCCCGGTCATCAATACAAAAAATAGTAATGAGATTCATAATAAATCAATAATTTAATTCAGTGGCTTAGTCCCATTATTCTCTGCCCTGACGCCTGGGTAGTGATTAAACTAACAGGCAAGGTGATAATGCTATCATCATTTTCGCCGCGGCGTTATTTTATTTATCTGCATCAGCTATATATATTTAATGATCAACAATTAATAATCATAATATGTCATAAGCTATATTTTCAGAAAAAAAAGGCCGGGGAAACCCCGGCCAGCGCGCGCTTTCTCAGCATTCTATGCGGCAGGCGCCGCGGTTAGGGCTGCCTATCGGCAACGGAATTGAGGGCTTTGACTTCCCCAATCGCCTTCAGTTTTTTCGACAGCTCGCGCCGCTCTTTCGACAACTCGGCGTTTTTAATGATGTAGTCATCGACGCGATCTTCGTAATCGGTACGCATATTGCTAATAATCGCCTGGATTTCTTCAATGGACATACCCGATTTGATGTAGTCGCTCAGGTTGTCCAGCAGCAGCACGCGCTTCTGGTTGTCGCGGATTTTCTTCTCATTGTCGGCAATCTCGCGCTGCAGCTTGTTCTTGCGGCGAAACATGCGCACGAATTCCAGGACATCGTGGAATGAAGGCTTAATGTGATCCATTTCAGTTTCCTTGCTTAGCTGATACGTTAAATTCTTTGCAATGCTGCGTGTTAACAGAGTAGCAGCTATGCACCACTTTGGCATGCTCCCATTCTACCCGCTTTTTGGCGCTGGCAAAAATCTGCACGCGCGCGCGGCTCGGCGCGCTCCCTCTGGCGCGCGACCGCGGTTAGGGCATTGGCCGGCGTAACGCGATACATAGAAGCTGCGCCAGCTCTTCGAGCTGTTGCGCCAGTTTCAGACTCAGCCATACATAGCCGTAGATAGGCGCCTCGATCTGATGACGCTGATTGATACTTTCCCGCATTTGATGCAGCTCCGCCGCGATGGAGGCCAACTCCTCGCTGTTGGCGACGATAGGCTCTGGATTTCCCTCGCGTAGCGCTTCCGCCAGCGTCGCCAGCGTTCGCAGGGTCCTGATTTGCGTATGGCGCAAAGACGTGGCGTTCAGCAACAGAAAATGACTCTCGCGCGATGCCCACCACGCCTCGATTTGCAGCTCCAGGACGCAGACCATATTGCGGCTCAGCGTTTGAATGGATTCCATTACCGGTTTCGGCAAGCCGGTTTCCTTGCTTGCCGGCGTCAGCAGCGCGCGAATTTTGACGACATCATTCAGCACGGTCTTCAGCCGGCCTTCCAGCCGCGGCCGCTCTATGACGTTGGGGGAGATATAGGCCGCGTAAATTTTACTGATGGCCAGCAGGCTAAAGCGCATTTGCATGCGCCAATGGATAAACGCCCGCTGCGGGTAGATGCTGGTAAACAGCAACGCCAGCAGCGACCCTATTACCACATCCCCGCTGCGCCACAGGGCGGTGCGCATATCGCCCGCGCCCGCGCCGCATACCACGGCCAGCGTGATGCCGATCAAAAGCGCCATATAAGGGCGTTTGCCCAGAGTGAGATAGCCGCAGATAAACATCACCAAACCGCACCAGGCCAGCATCACCGGCAAGGAAAACAGTTCAAGACGCAGGGCGATAAGCCCCGACGCCGCGCCGAAAACCGTGCCGGCAATGCGCTGTAGCGCCCGCTGTAATACATTGCCCCAAAATGAGATAGGCCCCATGACCACGACCAGAGTAATCAGCGGCCATGTGCCTTCCGGCAACGCCAGCAGGCGCACGATCAGGAAGGTAAGCACAAACGCCAGGCTGATACGCAGGCCATGGGCGAGACGGTAATGCTGGTAGATACGGTATTCAAGAGGAGAGATTTTTTTGTCGAGACGCACGCCGGAGTAACCAGGAACCAGGGAAAGGTCTATTTTAGTCAATTTAAATACCATTGACATCAATAATCACGAAATCATTTATCAAACTAATTATAGTGCCAACCTATTCACCTATCAGCCTATGTACCCATCCGCCTATCCATCTACACACCTGCGGGACGGAAGCCGCCGGGTCGGAAAGGAGTGACCCGCCGGCGGGATCCGCCTTAACCCGCAGCGCGACAGGGGAAAACCGCTGTAGAGATGATAGCCTGCCACAGGCAGGCGCCACCGTGGGACGGTAACCTTTAATCGCGGGAACGGTAGCCTGCAACAGCCTGAGGCCGCCGTGTTAACCGCGGCCTGCAACAGCGGGGGCGACGGCCTACGACAAACTGGCACCGCAATGGGAAGCAAAGGTTGCGCCGGGTGGCCAAAAGCACAGCGCCAACGCGCCGTCAAACGTCTTTTGCGCGGCGTTCGGCCACCAAGCAAGGCGGCCGCGCTGAGAAAGTGAAGAGGATAACGGTTGGGCGGTGGGATGGGTACGGTTAGACGGTGGGATGAGTACGGGCAAAAGTAACGTGTCTGCTGGCACCGGTTATGCCCTTTAATGATAAAAAGCCCATCGCTGTTAACAACGACCACGATGATGCCGTTTTCTCTCTGGGGAAAAATAACTTTAACGTAAACAGCCATTGTCAAAAGGTCGCCAAGTCAGTTTAATAATAGCCTCTCCCGCGATAAAAATCTTTATCGTTTCATGGGGAACCGTCATTGCCCGGCGGATGGGCTATCATCTTCATCTTTTCACCTTGTCTATTTTAATCGTCGCTTTTCAGGATTGTTATTTGATATTCAACTGCGGTTTAAGTCGGTATGTTTATGATGTCGACCTGTAAGCCGTATTTCCGGCATAGGACATTTCATTTTGGTTTAAGTTGTTATGCACCCCATACATAAATTACGGAATAGAATCTTAATGACCCGCTATATTGCTTGGCGGGGGGTATTTATTATCTGTTTATTATTTTGGATTATTGTTGTTGCTCTTATCCTCCGCTGGCTGGCCTGAAATCAAGCACTTATTTGCAAAGCGCCGCGGTAACCCGTACCCTTAATGGATATCATCAGGCTTTTCTTTAGCACTCGGCCGCGGCTATTAATATCGGCTCAATTCCGCTCTCTATCCGATGTCGCCTCCTGTATCGACAGGGTCTGATTCCCCGTCGGTAGCGCGGCGCAGTCGGCATCGCAGTAGTGGTTCCGTTACGCGGACGGGCCTTAATCGATCTCGCCCATCATTTTGACCAGCGGGCTGCCCGATTCCGGCAGCGCGGCGGCGGCATGGGGTGCTTGCGGCGCACTGTTGCGCCAGATTTCCCGGATCAGCAGCCGCACGGGCCCCAGCGTGACGCTGGGTTGTTCGATTCCGCGTGCTGTCACCGCCAGGTGTATCTGTACGGTACTGGACAGCGTTGCCGCTCCCCCCGTCTCCAGCGGCGTGATATCACAGCGGGAACGGGGGCCATAGCGCACAATAGGCCAGCTCAGCGTCGCGTCGATATTGACGCCCTCCTCCGAACTCACCTCAAAGCTTACCGTCGGCTTCGCCAACTGTAACCACAACCCCTGGTAACATATCCGGTCGGGCTGGCCGCCATCGAATGGCGACAAAATGCGCTGCCCCAACGCCTGCACGATGCCCGCAGGATTAAGCAAGCGGGTAACGGCCAATAACCCCAGCGCATTGCCTTGCACCAGCGCGGACAATCGCGCCAGCGCGTCGTCACAGTTTGGGGCGACCTTGGCGCCGCCGGCGCCTTGCCAGGCGCTGTGCCACGCCCGCACGCCCTTTTGCACCCACAGCCGCAGCTCATGCTCCGCCGGGCGGATGACCAGCGTCATACCCTCATCCCACGCCCGGTCGAAACCGGGATCCACCGCCCATTTGCCGCGCATGACCGGATGTTTTACCGGCAGCGGGAAGCCGCAGTGTTTATCAAGGGGACGTTTATCTGCCGGCGCGATTTCCCGCGCTAAAGTGGCGGTCACCGCGGTGATTTCATCCGGCAGGCCGGCGGTGGCGGTAATTTCCGCGTCCGGCAAACGGCCGATGAACGCCAAGAGAGTGTCCCGCTGCTGGCGGAAAGCCTGGCCGACCGACGTCGGCAGCGTGGCCAACGACGTCTCAAGCGCCGGCAAACGGCCGCTCACATAGGCTTTCAGCACCAAACGGGTCAGCGCCGCCGGCGTCATGTCGGCGGTGGCTTTGATCGTGCAGGGGAAGCCTTGGACAAACAGAGTCCCGATATCGCTCGCCGCCGGCTGGATGCCCAGACGCTGATAGAGGAGGCCCTTTTGTCGATACAGCGAACGGAATAAGTCTCCCCCCGACGCGATAAGCCAGGCGCTGACGGGCGGGCTCAACGGACTATGATCGTCAGGCGCCAGCAACCGGCGTAAATACCAGGCGGCCGCATGATGGCCATAAAACGTGGGCGGATACTTGCCATTATCCAGTATTGCCCGCTTTAACGCCGACATTAACGGCGCGGTGAGCAGGCGCCCGCCGACCACCCCCGCCAACGCATTGCGCAGTCCCATTCTGAGCACCGCCTCGCCGTTCTCCTGGCGGCTCAACGCCGTTAGAACCCGTTCCAAGGGATGATCCGCCACCTCCGGCGGCAGCAGCTCGGTGAGGGAGGCGGCCACCGTCTGGAGCCAAGGTTGACAGTCGCGGGACGCCAGCAGACGCCGCACGAAATTCGCCGCGCCATCTTTAAATTGCTGGTGGGTTTCAGCCAACAAGGCCGAGCGACCGAACGCGACCAGCTCGGCGTCGTAATCTCTAAACGTGGGGGTTTGGTGTAGTGCAGCGCCGCCCAGATGCATCATGTCGGCAACCAAGCGAGAAGCCAGGCGATCTCGGTTCATGCTACCGCGCGAGATACGGCTCGCCAACGTATCCAGCCAAGTCGCCTTATCCAGTAGGGCATAGGTGGCGGTGCGCAGAACAAAACCGGCGCGGGAGACAGGTTCCATACTTACCTCGGTGCAAAGTGGTTTGCCGGCCGCGGAGCGCCACCTTGAGCACCAAGATGGCAAGCGATATCCGGCAAGGTTTTGAGCCAGTAATGGGATTGGTCGATCAGATTCTCGATATTTTCCAGCGCGCTTTGCGCGCTGTTGTAAGCTAAATCCATCAGGAAAAACAGGATAATACGCTGGCCGCCCACATCATAACCAAACCAACAGCGGTGCGTGGCAATACCAAATAGCTGTACCTGTAACAAAGAGGCGAAAAACTCCCCCGACAATTCACCGGTGATTGCCATGACCGGCGAGAAAATATAGACGCAGCCATTATGATGCTCCAACGTCACCCGGATATGCTTATCGAATTCCAACGTGCAACCCCCGCTGTCAATCGCTTCGTCGAGATTTAAATGGGTTTCCACAGAGAGCACCTGTAATAATTGTTCAAACGTCATCACTATCACCCTTTATTTAGCAGCGGACACGGGCATCTCGCGTCCAAATCGGTTGAAGAACAGGTAATATTCCGTTTTTATGCTGACGCGTTGTTTTATTTCCTGCGGTTCCTTCCGGGCGCACTGTAGTTATCGTGCTCCGGCCAGCACCCGTCCCGCTCTGGGACCTAAGCTACCGAAGACCGTCTATTAACTATAAAGTAAATGCCCGGGGATGAAGCTGGCGCCGGCATAAATCGGGTTAATGTAAGTTGTCCTGCGGGTGAATCCACCCGGTACGCCGCGACAACAGACTGATTAAATTAAAATCGCGGGGAAAACATTGTCCGATGGCCTCGCAAAAGGTAATACGGGCCTCTCTGTGCTGTTAAGCCCTCCCTCCCGGCGTACCGACAGAAGTTAATCCCTACAGCGAGAAGCTGGGCGACTGCGGGACGCGAGTCAACGTTTCAGCCATCACCAAAGATGCGTTACCATGACGGAAGATCACGGTGATAACCGCCTTGCCCCCCGTCGATGGTAGCCCTGGTGACCGGGTCCGGGAGGCGCAATGATCTCAACATCAACACCACGCGACAGGGAACCCCGTGTACATACTGGACGTCTTAAACATGACCGATGAAGGAAGCCACTACCCTAAAAGGAGGGGACCACGCCATGGCTAATCCGTTAGCACAGCCCACATTTCTGGTCCACGATTATGAAACGTTCGGTAAACACCCCGCCCTAGACCGTCCGGCGCAGTTCGCAGGTATTCGCGCCGATAGCCAGTTCGAGACCTTAGGCGAGCCGGAAGTGTTTTTTTGCCGCCCGGCCGACGATTATCTACCGGAGCCGGAGGCGGTGCTCATTACCGGGATCACGCCTCAGCAGGCGTTGCGTGACGGTGTCACCGAAGCGGAATTTGCCCGTCGTATCCACCAATTATTTAGCGTGCCCGCTACCTGCATACTGGGTTATAACAATGTGCGCTTCGACGATGAAGTCAGCCGCAACCTGTTTTACCGCAACTTTTACGATCCTTACGGCTGGAGCTGGCAGCAGGGGAATTCCCGCTGGGACCTACTGGATGTCGTGCGCGCCTGCTACGCCCTGCGTCCCGACGGCATTGAATGGCCGTTGAATGACCAGGGTCTGCCCAGCTTTCGCCTGGAGCATTTGACCCGCGCCAACGGGATTGAACATGCCAATGCCCATGACGCCATGGCCGATGTCTACGCGACCCTGGCGATGGCCAAATTGCTGCGCCAGGCGCAGCCGAAGCTGTTTGAATATCTTTACCGCCACCGCGGCAAGCATCAGTTAAAGACGCTGGTGGACATTGCCACAATGAAACCGCTGGTCCATGTGTCTGGTATGTTCGGCGCCGCCCGGGGCAATACCGCCTGGATTGCGCCCCTGGCCTGGCATCCCGATAACCCCAACGCCCTCATCGTCTGCGATCTCAGCGGCGATTTGCAGGTGTTTGAGGATCTGGACAGCGATGCGTTGCGCACCCGGCTGTACACGCGGCGCGACGCGCTGGGGGAAGATGCCGCGGTACCGCTCAAACTGGTACATCTCAATAAATGCCCGGTGCTGGCGCCCGCCAACACCCTGCGGCCGCTGGATGCTGAACGGCTTGGCATCCAGCGCCAGCGCTGTCTCGATAACCTTACCTGGCTGCGGCGCCGTCCGGAAGTCAGGGAAAAAGTGGTGGCGCTGTTTGCCGAAAGCGCGCCCTTTCCTCCTTCGGACGACGTGGATGCGCAGTTGTATGACGGTTTTTTTAGCGATGCCGATCGCGCCGCGATGAATATTATCCAAGCCACCGCCCCGGAAAACCTGCCGGCGTTGGATATCAGCTTTGTCGACTCGCGTCTTAAGCCGCTGCTGTTTCGCTACCGCGCGCGCAATTTCCCCCACACCTTGGATCACGATGAGCAGTTACGCTGGCTGGAGCACCGCAAGACCCGCTTTACCGAGCCGCGGCTGGCGGCCTATGTACAGCAATTGGAGACGCTGTATCAGGCCCATGAAGGGGATGAGCGAAAAGCGCGGCTGCTGCGCGCGCTGTTTGACTATTTGCAAACGTTGTAACGGCAAGGCGGGGGCGAAACGCTACCCCGCCAGCTCTTCACGGTACTGCGGCACCGCCCGGCGGAAACCGCGCGTCATCAACAGCAGATACGCCACGCCCGCGGCGCCCCAACAGAGCCCGAGCCTCATGGAGCTGGCCTCCAGGTTGAGCCACAGCAAGCCGACCGTCAGCACGCCGACCAGCGGCAGCAGCAAGTAGTGCAGGTGATCGCGTAACCGGCGCCGCCGCTGCTCCCGCAACCAGAATTGAGCGATGACCGACAGGTTAACGAAACTGAATGCCACCAACGCGCCAAAATTAATCAGCGCGGTCGCGGTCACCAGGTCAAACGACACCGCCGACAGGGCAATCAGGCCGACCAGCAGCACGTTGAGGGCCGGCGTACGCCAGGTGGGATGCACGAAACCAAAAAATCGCACCGGAAAAACGCCGTCGCGCCCCATGACGTACAATAAACGCGACACCCCCGCATGGGAGGCCATACCGGAAGCCAGCACCGTGACGCAGGAGAAACACAGCACCACCGACTGAAACAGTTTACCCGCGACGTACAGCATAATTTCCGGCTGCGATGCGTCTGGATGCTGGAAGCGCGTGATATCCGGGAAGAACAGCTGCAAAAAGTAGGAGACGATAATAAAAATCACGCCGCCTATCAGCGCGGTGAGGAAAATCGCCCGTGGGATCACCCGTCCGGCATCCGGCGTTTCTTCGGACAATGAGCTGATGCCGTCAAATCCCAGGAACGAGAAGCACAGGATCGTGGCGCCGGTAATCATGGGAATAACATGCGCATTTTCAGACCAAAACGGTGCGATGCTCACTAAAGTGCCGCGGCCTTCCCCCTGCATTACCCCGTGGATCACCAGGCCCAGGAATACCACCATAATCGCCACCTGCAGCACCACGATCAGGCTGTTGAAATGGGCGACCAAGCGGATGCCGCGTAAATTGAACAGCGTCATCATCGCCACCAGCCCGGCGACGAATATCCAGGCCGGCACCGACGGGAAGAGTGCCTGAAGGTAAATTTTCGCCAACAGGATGTTGATCATCGGCATGAAGAGATAATCGAGCAGCGACGACCAGCCCACCATAAACCCTACGCCTGGGCTGATGGCTTTCTGGGCATAAGTATACGCCGACCCGGCCGAGGGGAAGCGGCGCACCAGTTTACCGTAGCTGAGCGCGGTAAAGAGAACGGCGCAAAGCGCCACCGCATAGGCGGTGGCCACATGTCCATCGGTCAGGCCGGAGACAATGCCGAAGGTATCAAACAACGTCATCGGCTGCAGGTAGGCCAGGCCTATCATCACCACCTGAAACAGGGTCAGGGTTTTTCTCAACGTAGCGCGTTGGCCTGACGCCTGCCCTGCCATAACTTTCTGCCCCATACTCATTTACGTCCTCATGCACGCGCGAGGGTGCCTCATCGGGTGACGGTCATGTCGTGCGCATGCAACCTTTGCGCGTAACAGCGATGAAAAAACCGGCACCTTTCGGCGCCGGTTGTTTTTGCGGGCGGTATTTTGCTACAGCGATGGCAAGATGGCAATACGCGCCGTATCAGGCGTTGTTCAGCATCCAATCGATTTCGGTGGCCGTCACCCGTCGCTCGAACTCGCTCAGTTCGGCGGTTTTGCAGGTATGGAAGAGTCGGCAAAAACGCTCACCAAGCAGGGCGGGCAGGCGAACATCGTCGGCGAACAGGGCCAGGGCTTCGCATTGGCGCAGCGGCAGCGGCGTGCCCCCCGCCAGCGCGCCGTCGCCGCGCACCCTCGCCGGCAGCGGCGCATTGCCGTCCAGCCCGTGCACTATACCGGCCAGCAAGGCCGCCACCACCAGATACGGGTTGGCGTCCGCCCCGGCGACGCGATATTCCAGGCGATAATTCTCGGCATCGCTACAGGGGATACGCACGGCCACCGTCCGATTGTTAACGCCCCAATTGGCGCGCAGCGGGACATAGCCGCCCGGCTGAAAGCGCCGGAAGGCGTTGACGTTGGGCGCCAGCAGCGCCATCGACGCGGGCAGCAGATCCAGCACCCCGGCGATAGCGCGCGCCATCAGCGGCGACGGGCGTCCCAGGGAGTCCAGTAAACCGTTGTTGCCCGCGGCATCCCGCAAACTGAGGTGAATGTGCAGGCCGCTGCCGGTCCAGGCTTCATAGGGTTTGGCCATAAAGGTGGCGGTCAGGCGGTGCTGCTCCGCCACCCGGCGCACCAGCCGTTTCAACTGTAGCGCCTGATCGCAGGCGTGTAGCACCTGGTCACTATGGGCGAGGTTAATCTCGAACTGACCCGGGGCGGACTCCGCCACCGCGCCCTCTGTCGGCAGTCCCTGAAGGCGCGCCAGCCGGGCGATATCGTCAAGGACTGCCCCATAGTGGTCCAGGCGGTCCAGGGAGTAAACCTGGCGCTGATTTTCCCGCTGCCGGCCGTCGGGTTGGCGGGGCGGTTGCGGCATCTGCGCCCCGTTACGCCGCCGGTCTACCAGATAAAATTCCAGCTCCGCCGCCACCACCGGAAAGATGCCGCGCACACGCAGCTGTTGCCAGAGGCGATTTAGCACGTTGCGCGGTTCGACGTCATAGGGCTTCCCGTCACGATCGCGCATGGTTAGCTGTAACTGCGCGCAGTGCGTGGGATCGGCGGCGGAGGGTGTGAGGGTGCCGGCGAGCGGCAGGCACAGCAGGTCAGGTTCGCCGTCCTCGCCGGCCAGGCCCGCCGTTGCGACCGTCTTGCCGGTCACGGTCATGGCATACACCGAAGCGGGGAAATAAAAACCGCGCCGCAGATGGCGCACGCTGGAGAGGGCAACACGTTTACCGCGAAAACTACCGTTAAGATCCGTCAGCAGGAGATCCACCTGCCGGGTATGGGGATAGCGTTCCAGATACGCCTCGACTTCGCGCTGGAACGCGCTGGTTCGACTCACTGTCGGTCCGGGGTCGAAAACCGCCGGGCTATCTGCCAGATTTTCCATAGGTTACCTCAGAGGCCTGTGGCCGTCGCGCGAACGCGAACCGAGCGCGGCGCAACAAAAAACCACGCCCCTCATCAACCATAGCGGTAAGGCCGCCGGCTGGCAAATCTGCGCCGGAAGACGACGCGTCAGGCCATCGGCATCATGGCGGGATCGGGATAGAGATAGTCGAACCCCAGCTCTTTGCAAATCCGGCTGCCGTCAATGATCTTCCCCTCGACGTCGCCGGCGTCCGCCAGATAAACGGGGGATGCGAGACCTAACGCGCGCGCCATCGCCGGGTAATAATCACGCTTTGCGGGATGTCCCGGCGCGCATAAATTGTAGCGATGACCGCCGCGGGGCAGTTGCAGCAACAGGGTAATGGCGCTGATAACGTCCGCCAGATGCACCAGATTGACGCCCTGCCCACCGCCCGGCAGCCCCTGTTTACCCGCCAGGAAACGCCCCGGGTGGCGGCCCGGCCCCACCAGCCCCGCCAGCCGCAGAATATCCACCGACGTGTGGGGCAATTGATGCAGCCAGTTTTCCAGCTCAACCAAACACATGCCCGCCGGCGAGCACGGCGCGGTCGGACTTTCCTCGCGCTTCACGCCGGAACCTTCGCCATACACCGACGTCGAGCTGGTGAAAATAATGCGCGGCACCGCGGCCGCCAGCGCGCTGTCCACCACCTGCTGGACCGCCAGGAAATAATTGTCCGCTCCCTCCACCGTGCGGCTAGCCGGCAAGGTGATGATCAGGGCGTCCGCCTGGAACAGCGCCGCCAGATCGTCCGGATCGGCCTCCGGCAGCGGCGTCAAGTTCAGTTGATAACACTCTATCCCGCTCATGCGCGCCGCCTCGACGCCGTCCGGCCGCGTTTTGCTCCCCACCACCTGATAACCTCGGGCCAGTAAAGAAAGCGCCAACGGCATGCCCAGCCAGCCCAATCCGACAATCGCCACTTTTTTCATCGCGCCCGCTCCCCTTTTGTTCTCCCGCTTACGATAAGCTTAACGCGTTGCGGCGGCGAAAGCGCCGGGTAGCGACACAAAAAAGTGTTGCACTCTGCATCAAACATGGTTAGGTTATCGGCATTGTTTACTGAAAATTCAGTAACGCGACGTGTGGAACAGGCAATGACAAACATTCTGATCAACCATCATCATCACCATCACCCTGACTAGTCTTTCAGGCGATGAGTGCTGGAAGACGTTCTAATCTTCCAGCGGCGCAGAATGTCAGAGAGAGCCCTCGGAAGATATCTTCCGAGGGTTTTTTTTTGGCTTGGATAAATAATTCAGAGACGGCAGAGGACATCATGTTGGACAAAACACGGTTACGGATAGCAATGCAGAAATCGGGCCGGTTAA
The DNA here is from genome assembly GCF_000517425.1 of Sodalis praecaptivus. Taxonomy (NCBI): domain Bacteria; kingdom Pseudomonadati; phylum Pseudomonadota; class Gammaproteobacteria; order Enterobacterales; family Bruguierivoracaceae; genus Sodalis; species Sodalis praecaptivus. The sequence continues at coordinate 1,699,715 of NZ_CP006569.1, read as the reverse complement.
GCAAAGAATCGCAGCAGTTGCTGGAGCAATGCGGCATAAAGATCAATCTGCAACAGCAGCGCCTGCTGGCGTTTGCTGAAAATATGCCGATTGATATCATGCGGGTACGCGACGACGATATTCCGGGCCTGGTGATGGATGGCGTGGTGGATCTCGGCATCATCGGCGAAAACGTGCTGGAGGAGGAATTGCTGACCCGGCGCGCACAAGGGGAAGATCCCCGCTATTTCACCCTGCGCAGGCTGGATTTCGGCGGCTGCCGGTTGTCGATGGCGCTGCCGCTCGACGTCCCCTGGACCGGTCCCGAATGCCTGCGCGGTAAACGTATCGCCACCTCCTACCCGCATTTGCTCAAGCAATATCTGGATAAACTCGACATCACTTTCAAATCTTGCCTGCTGAACGGCTCGGTGGAAGTCGCGCCGCGGGCCGGCCTGGCCGATGCCATCTGCGATCTGGTATCCACAGGCGCCACCCTCGAGGCTAACGGTCTGCGCGAGGTGGAAGTCATTTATCGCTCGAAGGCTTGCCTCATTCAGCGCGATGGCGAACTGTCGGTGGCCAAGCAATCGCTGGTGGATAAGCTTTTGATCCGTATTCAGGGGGTCATTCAAGCCCGTGAATCGAAATACATCATGCTGCACGCCCCCACCGAGCGGTTGGATCAAATCATCAGCCTATTGCCTGGCGCCGAACGTCCGACGGTCCTGCCGCTGGCGGGCGATCAGCACCGCGTGGCGATGCATATGGTCAGCACCGAAACCCTGTTTTGGGAAACCATGGAAAACCTGAAGGCCCTCGGCGCCAGCTCAATACTGGTGCTGCCCATTGAAAAAATGATGGAGTAACGCCATGACCGCCACTGTTTTTTCCCAACCGATACGCTGGCGCGATTGCGATGCCGCCGGGCAGGCGCGGCTGTTGACCCGCCCGGCGGTCGATGCCCAGGCAGACGTCAGCGCCACCGTCGGCGCGATTCTGCAACAGGTTCGCCAGGAAGGTGACAACGCGCTGCGCGCGCTTAACGCCCGCTTTGACTGCACCGAGACGCCCGAGCTGCGCGTCACGCAAGCGGCCGTTGATCAGGCTGCCCGCCGGCTGTCGCCGGAAATCAAACGCGCGATGACGGTGGCGGTGGCAAACATCGAGCGTTTTCACCGCGCCCAGCAATTGCCGGAGGTCGATGTGGAAACGATGCCGGGCGTGCGCTGCCGTCAAGTGACCCGGCCGGTGGCTTCGGTGGGGCTCTACATCCCGGGCGGCTCCGCGCCGCTGCCTTCGACGGTGCTAATGCTGGCGACGCCGGCGCGCATCGCCGGCTGCCGGCGGGTGATCCTGTGCTCGCCGCCGCCGATCGCCGATGAAATCCTGTATGCGGCGTCGCTATGCGGGGTCGCAGACATCTACCAGGTCGGCGGCGCGCAGGCCATTGCCGCCATGGCGTTCGGCACCGAGTCCATCGCGAAAGTGGACAAAATTTTTGGCCCGGGCAATGCCTGGGTCACCGAAGCGAAACGGCAGGTCAGCCAGCGTCTGGACGGCGCCGCCATCGATATGCCCGCCGGGCCGTCCGAAGTGCTGGTTATCGCCGATGCGCAGGCCAATCCCGCGTTTGTCGCCGCCGATCTGCTGTCGCAGGCCGAACACGGCCCCGATTCCCAGGTGATCCTGCTGACCCCCGACGCCTCTCTGGCACAGCGTGTGGCGCTGGAAACCGAACGCCAATTACAATCACTCTCCCGCGCCGCTATCGCCCGCCAGGCGCTGGCCAGTAGCCGCCTTATCATCACCGCCGATCTGGCCGAGTGCGTGGCCATCAGCAACCGTTACGGGCCGGAGCACTTGATAATTCAAACCCGCGATGCCGAGCGCTGGGTGGAAGAAATTACCAGCGCCGGCTCCATTTTCCTCGGCGACTGGTCACCGGAATCCGCGGGCGATTACGCCTCCGGCACCAACCATGTCCTGCCCACCTACGGCTATACCGCCACCTGTTCAAGCCTGGGTCTGGCGGATTTCCAAAAACGCATGACGGTCCAGGAACTCACGCCCGCCGGCCTGCTGGCGCTGGCGCCGACCGTCGAAACCCTGGCGCAGGCCGAGCGGCTTACCGCCCATAAAAACGCCATCAGCCTGCGCGTCGCCGCGCTCAAGGAGCAGCAATGAGTATTAGTCACTTAGCCCGCGCCAACGTGCTGGCGCTGGAGCCCTATCTGTCGGCGCGCCGGCTGGGCGGCCAGGGGGATATCTGGCTGAACGCCAACGAGTACCCGCTGCCGCCGGTTTACGATCTGCGCGGCGGCGATCTGAACCGCTACCCGGCCTGCCAGCCGGCGGGCGTTATCACCGGTTACGCGAACTATGCGGGTGTGGGGGCGGAAAACGTGGTGGTCTGCCGCGGGGCCGACGAGGGCATTGAGCTGCTGATCCGCGCCTTTTGCGAACCGGGCGCCGATGCCATTCTGTTTTGCCCGCCCACGTATGGCATGTATAGCGTCAGCGCCGAGACCTTTGGTATTGCGCGCCGCACGGTCGCGGCCCGCGAAGACTGGCAGCTTGATCTGCCGGCCATTCACGCGCGGCTCGACGGCGTGAAGCTTTTGTACATTTGCAGTCCGAACAATCCCACCGGCAATCTTATCGAACCCGAGACCCTGCGCGCGCTGCTGGAAATGACCCGCGATCGCGCGTTGCTGGTGGTGGACGAGGCCTATATCGATTTCTGCCCACAGGCGAGCGTGGTGAGTTGGCTTGCCGCGTATCCGCACCTGGTCATCCTGCGCACGTTGTCTAAGGCTTTCGCCTTGGCCGGACTGCGCTGCGGTTTTGTGCTGGCCAACGCTGAAGTGGTTCAGCTGTTGTTAAAAGTTATTGCCCCCTACCCCCTGGCGCTGCCGGTAGCGGATATCGCCGAACAGGCCCTGTCTGCCGACGGGTTGCGGCAAACGCGGACGCGGGTGGCGCAGATCAATGCTAATCGCGAAACGCTGGCGCGCGAGTTGGCGCAGTGCCCCTGCATCCGCGCGGTGTATCCCAGCGTCAGCAATTACTTGCTGGTCCGCTGCGATCCGGCCTATCAGGTGTTCAAAACCCTGTGGGATCAGGGTACGATTTTACGCGATCAGAGCAAACAGCCGGGATTGGCCGACTGTCTGCGTATTACCATCGGCACCGAGGCGGAGTGCCAAAGCGTGGTCGCGGCGTTAAAGGCGCTGGCCCCCGCATCCTCATCCAGCAAGGAGTCCCTGTGAATCAGAAAGTCCTGTTTATCGATCGCGATGGCACGCTTATCAGCGAACCCCCGGAGGATTTCCAGGTTGACCGTATGGACAAGCTGGCGCTGGAGCCCGATGTGATCCCGGCGCTGCTGGCGCTGCAAAAAACCGGCTACCGACTGGTGATGATTACCAACCAGGACGGCCTGGGCACCGCCAGTTTCCCGCAGGCGGATTTCGATGGCCCGCATAATTTGATGATGGCCATTTTCACGTCGCAAGGCATCGTTTTTGATGAGGTGTTGATTTGCCCGCATCTGCCCGCCGACGGCTGCGCGTGCCGTAAACCGCTGACCGCGCTGGTCACGCCGTGGCTACAGCAGGGCGCGTTGGATAACGCCCACAGTTATGTCATCGGCGACCGGGAAACCGATATGACCCTTGCGGCCAATATGGGTATTCGCGGGCTGCGTTATCAACGCGAGACGCTCAACTGGCAGGCTATCGGCGAGCAGCTCACCCGCCGCGATCGCCATGCGCGCGTCAACCGCGTGACGCGGGAAACCGCCATCGACGTCGAGGTCTGGCTCGACAGAGAAGGCGGCAGCCGTATCAACACCGGCATCGGCTTTTTCGATCATATGCTCGATCAAATAGCGACCCATGGCGGGTTGCGCATGAATATTGCCGTGCAGGGGGATTTGCATATCGACGATCACCACACGGTGGAAGATACCGCCCTGGCGCTGGGGGAAGCGCTGAATAAGGCGCTGGGGGACAAACGCGGCATAGGCCGTTTCGGGTTCGTGCTGCCGATGGACGAATGCTTGGCGCGCTGCGCGCTGGATATCTCCGGGCGTCCGCATCTGGAATATAAAGCCGAATACAGTTTTCAGCGCGTGGGCGATCTCAGTACCGAAATGGTAGAGCATTTCTTCCGCTCCCTCTCGTATGCCATGGCCTGCACGCTGCACCTGCGCACTAAAGGCAAGAATGACCACCATCGGGTAGAGAGTCTGTTCAAGGCCTTCGGCCGCACGCTGCGCCAGGCCATCCGCGTAGAGGGTGATACCCTGCCAAGCTCAAAAGGAGTGCTGTAATGAACGTGGTTGTCCTGGATACCGGCTGCGCCAATCTGTTCTCGGTCACCGCCGCGGTGCGCCGTCTGGGCTATCAACCGATTGTCAGCCGCGACGCCGAGGTGGTATTGCAGGCGGACAAACTGTTTCTGCCCGGCGTCGGCACCGCCCAGGCGGCCATGGACCAGTTGCAAGAGCGGGGACTTATTGCGCTGGTGAAAGCCTGCACCCAGCCGGTATTGGGTATTTGCCTCGGTATGCAGCTGCTGGGCGCCGCCAGCGATGAAAATGGCGGCGTCAACACCCTCGGCATTATCGACGCACCGGTGACGCGCATGGCGGACGTCGGCCTGCCCCTGCCCCATATGGGCTGGAACCAGGTGACGGCGCAGGCCGGCAATCGCCTGTTTCGCGGCATAGACGACGGCAGTTACTTTTATTTCGTTCACGGCTACGCCATGCCGCTGTGCGCCGCCACCATCGCCCAGGCCAGCTATGGCGCGCCGTTCACCGCCGCGGTGGAGCAGGATAACTTCTTCGGCGTGCAGTTTCATCCCGAGCGCTCCGGCGCCGCCGGCCGCCAACTGCTGAAAAACTTTTTGGAGATGTAACCGGTGATTATACCCGCTTTGGACTTGATTGACGGCGCCGTGGTGCGGCTGCATCAAGGCGATTATCAGACACAGCGCAGCTATGGCGCCGATCCGCTACCGCGCCTTGAGGATTACCTGCGCCAGGGGGCCGAGGTGCTGCACCTGGTGGATTTATCCGGCGCGCGCGACCCGCAAGCGCGCCAGATATCGCTGTTGACACGGCTGCTGGCAGGAGTGGCGCCGGCCCTGGTGCAGGTCGGCGGCGGCGTTCGCAGCGCGGCGGACGTCGAGGCGCTGCTGGAGGCGGGCGCCACCCGCGTGGTGGTCGGCTCCACCGCGGTAAGGCAGCCGCAGGAGGTGCGGCGCTGGTTTGAGCGATTCGGCCCCGACGCGCTGGTGCTGGCGCTGGATGTGCGCATCGACGGCGACGGCGAACGGCGGGTAGCGATAAGCGGCTGGCAAGAAGACTCCGGCGCGACGCTGGAACAGGTGATCGCGCACTATCGTCCGTTGGGTCTGAAACACGTGCTGTGTACCGATATTTCCCGCGACGGCACGCTGGCGGGCAGCAACCTGTCGCTTTATCAATCGCTGTGCGACACCTGGCCCGATATTGCCTTTCAATCCTCCGGCGGCATCGGCAGCCTGGCGGATATCGCCGCGCTACGCCACAGCGGCGTGCAGGGCGTCATCGTCGGCCGCGCGCTGCTGGAAAATAAATTTACCGTCGCGGAGGCGCTAACATGTTGGCAAAACGCATAATTCCCTGCCTGGATGTCCGGCAGGGTCAGGTAGTCAAAGGGGTGCAATTTCGCCATCACGAGATTATCGGTGATATCGTGCCTCTGGCGCGCCGTTATGCCGAGGAAGGGGCCGACGAACTGGTCTTTTATGATATTACCGCCTCCGCCGACGGCCGGGTGGTGGACAAACGCTGGATAGCCGAGGTCGCCGAAGTCATCGACATCCCCTTCTGCGTGGCGGGCGGTATCCAAAGCATCGAGCAAGCCGGGGAGATTCTCTCCTACGGCGCCGATAAGATTTCCATTAATTCACCGGCGCTGGCGGACCCGACGCTTATCAGCCGCCTGGCGGATCGCTTTGGCGTGCAGTGTATTGTCGTCGGCATCGATACCTGGTTCGACGCCGCCAACCGGCGTTATCAGGTCAATCAATATACCGGCGACGAAACCCGGACCCGCATCACCCCCTGGCAAACCCTGGATTGGGTAGACGAGGTGCAACGGCGCGGCGCGGGGGAAATCGTGCTGAACATGATGAATCAGGACGGCGTACGTAACGGTTATGATTTGGAGCAACTGCGGCAGGTACGTGAACGCTGCCACGTCCCGCTTATCGCTTCCGGCGGCGCCGGCGCGATGGCGCATTTTTTGGCGGCGTTTCGCGACGCGCACGTGGACGGCGCCCTGGCGGCGTCGGTGTTTCATAAGCAGATCATCAATATCGGTGAGTTGAAGCAGTTTTTGGCGGCAGAGGGAGTGGAAATCAGATTATGTTAACCGAACAACAGCGCCAGCAGTTGGATTGGCAGAAAAACGGCGGCCTGCTGCCCGCCATCGTCCAGCATGCCGTCTCGGGCGAGGTTTTGATGCTGGGCTATATGAACGCCGACGCGCTACAGGCAACCGAACAATCCGGCAAGGTGACATTTTATTCGCGCAGCAAACAACGTTTGTGGACCAAAGGCGAAAGTTCCGGTCACGTTTTGCACCTGGTCAGCCTTCACCCGGACTGCGACAACGATACCCTGCTGATTTTGGCTCATCCAAAAGGCCCGACCTGCCATAACGGGACCAGCAGCTGTTTTGCTCCAGCCAGCAGCGATTGGGGGTTTCTCTATACGCTGGAGACGCTGCTCGGCGAGCGTAAAAACGCCGATCCACACAGTTCCTATACCGCCAGCCTGTACGCCAGCGGCACCAAACGCATCGCCCAGAAGGTCGGCGAAGAGGGGGTGGAAACCGCCTTGGCCGCCACGGTACACGACCAAGAGGAGCTGACCAATGAGGCGGCGGATTTGGTCTATCATCTGCTGGTGCTGTTGCAGGATCAAGAGCTCGATTTAAGCCGGGTGATTGGCCGCCTGCGCGAACGTCACCGCTAAACCCCGCTCGACGCGACGGGCCGGGGACGGCGGCGCGAGGGCGGAGGTCCCCGTCATCGCGGCGGGATAGCGCTGATGATAGGCGTTGAAAGCGGCGGGGAACCGCCGCCGATACACCGCTCTTGCGGCTGCCGTTCGGGCCTCGCAGGGCTTAAGCGGCGCGGGTCGCGGCGTTGACGTCGCCAGCCGCCGCGCCGCCTTGCGCTTCCTCCGCCGCACGCAGCGCAGCGGAAAGTTCCGTGCGCATCTCGGCGGGCAAATGCGGACAGCCGAGCAGAATTTGCCAGGCCAGGCCGCGCAGCTCGGTGGTCAATGTCCCCAACCGCCGCGCCAGCAGGCTCAGAATCGGCCGTTCTGACGCGCGGCTGAGCGCCACCACCCGCTGGAACACAACCAGACCATCGTCGGCGGGGACGGCGGCAAAATAGGTGGCGATATGCTCGAGTAGATCATCATAGGCCGCCGGCGCGAATCCGGGTAACCGATTAAGCCAGCGCTGACAATGCTCCGCCAACCGCTGCTCAGGGAGGGCGTGAAAGGCCTGCACGCTCAATTCCCGCAATATTCCCGCCTGCAGATGATGCGGCCAGCGGTCAATCAGGCCCAGCAGCGCATCATATAGCTCAGACGCCTGCCGGCCATCGAGTCCGTGAAAAACCTGTCCCATCATCGTCCCGACCGCCGCATGCTGTTGTTCGGGGGACAGCCGATATGCCGCGCCGCGATGTCCCTCCCGACCGAGCCAGGCCATCACGTCGCTGAATCGCGCCGCGCCGCTGGCCCTTGCGGCGGCCGATGGCGCAGCACGCCCTGGCCGGGCGGAAACGCCGGCGCGGTTACGCTGCTTTGGCGGCAGCGGCGGTGGCACATCGCCGGCGGTCGCGCGTCGTGCCGGCGCCGGCGATGCGACGCTACCGGCACGGGGAAACATCCAGTTCAGGGTAGTGGCGAATGCCTCCTGAGGGTGGCCCAGCGCATCTGCCGGCGGGGAGATCCCGCCGCTAACGGCGGGTGAAAACCTTACCGGGCGGGTGAGGAAAGCGGCGTTGCTCGACGATGGCATGGGGCGACCCGACAAAGCGTCGCCGTGGGCCGGCAGGGAAATCGCGCGCTCCCCCAGCACCGCCCCCCCGGCCGACGCAATGGCCGCGCGGTCACCGCAGAAGGTGCCCTGGGTCGGCAGAGAGGCCGAGCGGCCCGCTACGGACGCCACCTTTGCCAGCAGCGCGTTGGCGGTGCCACGGCCGGCTATGTCGCCGCTCTTCGCGCTAGCCGATGCGGGCGCAGGCCCCTTTGGCCCGGCGTCTGCGTCGGCCTGCCGGATAAGCCGGGGGCGACGTCTAACCCCGTCAGCCATGCGCCTGTCCGGCAGCGCAGGCGCGTCAGCGGATCGTTCCCCCTGCGGCGACCATGGCCGAACCGCCGCCCTTTCTGCCGGGCCGCCGCGTTCAGCGAGCGGCGCCTCGCTCGCCGCTCGCCCCTCTGCTACACGCTGAAAGTGACCGCCCGCGCTAGCGCTCGCCGCGCTGCCCTGTTCAACGCGCCGGATATGGCCGCTGAGCATGAACGATAAAGCCCGTAGCGTACTGATTTGTGGTTTTTTTTCTCCAGCGTGCGCGGTGATAACGGCGCCCCCGCCGCTACGCTCTGCCGGCCCACTGCCACTGGGTGCGGCGTGATGCCGAGCGCCGCCGCGGTAAGTTAAAAACGAGCTAAGCATGCATGATTCCTTTCTGTGAAAGGCCTTTCCAGGCCAAGGCGGGCAGTATAGCCAGGGCTGTTGACCTTAAATATCACGGTTTCACCTTAATTGACTCGTTTCAATTCACCTTCGCGGCCGTCGCGGCAAAAAAAAACCGGCCGGAATAACCGGCCGGTGTCACTGTTCAAGATGCCGCCAGGCAAGGGATTATCCCCTGCCCTGGCTTCGTTCGTTAGTCGCTTATCATGCCTGCGTAGCGCCGGTTGCCCTTATTCCAGCCATTCCGTATGGAACACCCCTTCCTTATCGATACGCTTGTAGGTATGGGCGCCAAAATAGTCGCGCTGGGCCTGGATCAGGTTGGCCGGCAGCACGGCGGAACGATAGCTATCATAGTAAGCGATAGCGGCGGAGAAGGTCGGCGTCGGAATGCCGTGCTGAACCGCATAGGCCACAACATCGCGCAGCGCCTGTTGATAGTCATCGGCAATCTTCTTAAAGTACGGCGCCAGCAACAGATTAGCGATCGCCGGATCTTGAGCATAGGCATCGGTAATTTTTTGCAAGAACTGCGCCCGGATAATGCAGCCGGCGCGGAAAATCTTCGCGATTTCGCCGTAATTCAAATCCCACTGGTTTTCATCCGAGGCGGCCTTCAACTGGGAAAAGCCCTGCGCATAGGAAACTATTTTGCCTAAATAGAGCGCACGGCGCACTTTCTCGATAAAGTCCGCTTTATCGCCACTGAACGCTTCCGTTTGCGGACCGGTAAGCACCTTGGACGCCGCCACGCGTTGCTGCTTCAGGGATGACAGGTAGCGGGCAAACACCGATTCAGTAATCAGACTCAGCGGCTCGCCTAAATCCAGCGAGCTCTGGCTGGTCCATTTGCCGGTGCCTTTGTTAGCCGCCTCATCAAGAATGACGTCCACCAGGAATTGGCCCTGCTCATCCTTCTTGGTGAAGATATCTTTTGTGATATCAATCAAGTAGCTGCTCAGCTCGCCTTTATTCCATTCGCTAAAGGTGCTGGCAAGCTGCTCATTGCTCAGACCCAGCGCATTCTTCAGCAGCGCATAGGCTTCAGCAATCAGCTGCATGTCGCCGTATTCGATACCGTTATGCACCATTTTGACATAATGGCCGGCGCCATCGGGACCGATATAGGTCACACAGGCTTCGCCATCGGCGCGCGCGGCGATTTTCTCCAGAATGGGGGCCACCAGCTCATAGGCGTGTTTCTGTCCGCCCGGCATAATCGACGGCCCTTTCAGCGCGCCCTCTTCACCGCCGGAAACGCCGGTGCCGATAAAGTTAAACCCTTCCTCCGACAGCTCGCGGTTGCGGCGGATGGTGTCTTTATAGAAGGTGTTGCCGCCATCGATAAGGATGTCGCCTTTTTCCAAGAACGGTTTTAGCGACTCGATAGTTTTATCAGTGCCTTCCCCGGCTTTGACCATCAACAGGATACGTCGCGGTTTCTCAAGCGAATTAACAAATTCCTCAACGCTATAATAGGGCACCAGCTTTTTCCCCGGGTTTTCAGCGATCACTTCATCGGTCTTTTCGCGCGACCGGTTGAAAATGGATACGCTGTAACCGCGGCTTTCGATGTTAAGCGCCAGGTTGCGCCCCATGACCGCCATACCGACGACGCCTATCTGTTGTGTGGACATTAAGCAACTCCTGTAGTAAGGATGATCCCCTGCCGCCGCCGCGCGGCGGACAGGTCTATATGTATATTATATGTTAACCTAAGCGAGTGTCTCGCGGGTAGTGATTGGTGCGATAGGAACGCTATCCTTTGTCGTGGCCCGCCAGCTCGCGGTAGATATCAGCATAGCTACTGACCATCCGCGTTGAAGTAAATAAGGCGTTGAAACGCTCGAGCGCCTGTTCGCCATAGCGCCGCGCCTGGGCGGGATTTTGCCAAAGCTGACGCATGGCATCGGCCAGCTCCGCCGGCGACGCCGGCGGCACCACCAGGCCGGTTTGCCGATGAATATTGACATAGGTGGTGCCGGTGCCGATTTCACAGCTAATCAGCGGCTTACCGTACATCGCCCCCTCCAAGAGCGTGATGCCAAACGCCTCGGACCGTAAATGGGACGGGAATACCACGCTATAACAACTCTCCAGCAACGCGGCTTTGTCCACGTCCGGTAAGGCGCCGAGAAAATGGATATTATTCAGCCCCAATTCGGCGCTGCGTTTTTTCAGCTCGGCCTCCATCGGCCCCACGCCAATCAAAACTATAGGATAAGGCGCGCTGCGCGCCGCTTCGATCAGCGTATGCAATCCTTTGTAGTAGCGAAACGCGCCGATGAACAGAAAAAAACGCTCGCCGAACCGGTTGCGCCACTGCGCCTCGCGCGCCTTGTCTGCCGGCGGATAGGATGCGCGGTCGAGACCAAACGGGATCACCGACACTTTGGCCAGGTAGCGCTGCAAAATGGGGCTGGTGGCGACATAATTCGGCGACGAGGCGACGATACGATCGACATCGCCGAGAAAATGGCGCATCAGCGGAGTATACATCCGCAGGATAAATTTTTGTTTTACTATATCCGAATGGTAGGTGACCACGGTCGGTTTATTATTCGCCGCCAAAAAATGCACCATATCCATGAAAGGATAGGGAAAATGGAAATGGACCACATCGGCTTCGGCCGCCAGCTGGCGAAAGCGCGCGATAGCGCCAAATGAAAACGGCGTCGAGGCAAATTCAAAATTGACGGCGCTGTAGGCGGTATGATGCTGCCCCAGCGGCCTGGGTTCACAGTGACCGCGCGGGCTCAACGCCAGCACGGTGGAATCGATACCGTACGCCGGACCGCCTTCGCACAGCTGAAAAATCACCTGCTCAATGCCGCCGTAAGAGTCGGGATAGTAGGTTTTATAAAAATGTAAGACTTTCAGCATAGACCACATTAAACCTTAAGATAAGCTTTAATCGTATCCTGAGCGCAGCGCTGCCAGGAGAACATTTGCGCGCGCGCCAGACCGGCGCTCACGGCCTCCGCACGCCACGCCTCGTCTTGCAACCCCCGCGCGATCCCCGCGCTTAAGGCGTCGACATCCCGCGGATCGCAGATCAACGCCGCATCATTCGCCACCTCCGGCAGCGATGCGGCGCTGGAACAGACCACCGGCACGCCCGACGCCATGGCCTCCAATACCGGTAAGCCGAATCCTTCATACAATGAGGGAAACACAAACAAGCGGGCGGCGGCAAATAAAATCGGCAGTTCCTCTTGCGCCACATAACCCAGATAGTTAACCCAACCTTCGCGGCTGCCGCGTTCAAAGCGCTGATGGAGAGCGTCGCTGCCCCAGCCTTTATAACCGCTTATCACCAGCGGAAAACGCTGCCGCAGCGTTAGCGGAAGCTGCTCATAGGCATTGAGCAGCACCGATAGATTTTTGCGTGGTTCAATGGTGCCGGTAAATAAAGTATACCCACGATATCCTATTCCCAATCGCGACAAGAGCGGCGCCACCGCATCCTCGACGCGAGGATAAAACGACGTGCCGCAGGCCAAGGGCGTAACATCAATTTTTTCGATCGGGTAATTAAAATACGCCGCCAGTTCATTTTTGGAGAAGTCGGAGACGGTAATCACCCGGCTGGCGCGCCGCAGACTGGATAGCATCGCTTTACGTAAATACCGCACCCGTTCTGGCGGGTGGTATTCAGGACAGGTAAAAATAGAAATATCATGGAAAGTGGTAAGCGAACGCGGCATGCCCACCGGCAGATAATAGTTAGGGCTGTGGTAAATGTAATCGCGATAATTGCGCAACCCCACTCTTTGGCCTAGCGGAAACACGAGCCGGTACATTTCTATCAACGCGCTACGGCGCTGAAGCCATTGTTGCCAAGGCCGGGAAGGTGAAGCCAACGCAGGTGAGTAGTCCGGCAGGGAAGTCTGAACCTGCAGTCGGTTAAAAAACCGCAGTTCTTCCACTTCCGGCATACGCTCTAGCTGGTGCACAAGCTCCAATGCATAACGGCCAATCCCGGTTAACGGATATTTTATCGCATCGGTAGCAAACATTATCTTCATGCGTGAGATCCTAATCCTGAAAGCGATCGGCGCCGGGCTGGTTTCGTTGTCCCAGCAATCGTTTTACCTGCCGCGCCGGCCGTCGTGCGCCCGCACTTATTTCCTCGGGGCAGCAAGCGGTAACCGAGCAATCAACCGATGGATGTCGTCTCCGGCGGCGGGGATAGCGTCAGCCTCCAGACTGTCAATCTTGAGCGTCGCGTTCAGGGCAATCTCGTTCGCCCATTGCGCCCTGCGGCGCTCCAGTTCCGCCGCAATAGCGTCTGAAGGGCAAAAAATAGTGTCGGCATAGCGGAGCATCGCGCGTAGCCCTGCCCCCTCCGGCGGACATGCCTCTTGCGGGGCCGCGAGCCACGCCGCGGCAAATGCATCATCGGGAAGCCAGAACACCACTTGCGTTCCTGCCCTGATGAGCGCATCCAGCTCCGCCTGCTGCCTGGCGCTCACAGGATCCTGTGGTTCGGCCACCAGCAGCACATCCTGCTGGGTGAAAAGCACCGGCACATCTTGCGCACGGGCGGGAGCCAGGCCGCCGTCCGGGTTGACCACGGCATGTCGATAGCCGCTATTGTGCAGGCAATAGACGACGTGTACCGAGTAATCCGACGGTTCTGTCGCCAGCAATGCCGATATCAGCCGGTGCGTCTGGGCTGTCGCCGCCGTATCGCCCGGCGTCATCAGCGTGGTGGCATCAACCCACAGCCGTGGCGTTTGCTCACTGAAGGCATTCTGCGCCAGCGCCCAAGCTAGGCCCAAGCGGTCGGTCTCTGGGTTCAGGGTTACCGTTTGCGCTAAACGGCGGATGGCTTCGGCGGTAAATTGCCTGGCGTCCGCCGCCGGCGTCGGTACCTGGCGCGTCATGACCTGTTCAAATCCCGCCAGTGCCAGTTGGGCGGTGCGGTCCCAGGAGAATTTTGCCGACTGCGTCAGGGCATGATCCTGCAACCGCTGATAAAAATCCTCATCTTCAAGCGCACGTAGCATGCTATCGCGCATAGCTTGGCGACTCGTCGGGTCAAACATCGCTTCCGGCCAACCAATCACTTCCGGCAGGCTGGTCGCATTCGACGAAAGCGTCGGCGCGCCGCAGCTCATCGCCTCCAGCGGCGGCAAACCAAAACCTTCATGGAGTGAAGGGAAAATAAACAGCTTACAAAGGTTATACAGGGTGATTAAATCACTGTCGGGCACATAACCGGTAAACAACACCTGTTCGGACGTCAGCCCACATTTCGCGCACAGCCGTTGAATCTGAGCCAGTTCGGCCGGACGGATTTTACAGGCCAGCACCAAGGGGCAGTCATTGCGCAACGGTTCGGGTAATTGACTATAGGCTTCAATCAGCGCCTCAATGTTTTTGCGCGGCTCGATCATGGCCAACGTCATCATAAACCTATCCGGCAAGCGATAACGCTGGCGGAAAGCCTGCTTTTGCTCTGGCGTAAGCGAAAGCACGCGAAACTCCGGCTCTACGGCGGAGGAGATATTGATTACCCGCGACGGATCGATAGCGGTGTATTCTTTCACCTCCTCAGCCGCCGAGGCGGAAATGGCGAAAATCGCGTCGGCGCGTTCATATTCATGCAGCTTGTGGGTATAGAATTGGCGGAAATTGATATCAGCCAGATAGGTTTCCGGATTCAATAGCGGGATCAAATCGTGGCAGACGCAAACCGTGCGCCATGTCACCGGATAGTCGGGGATCGATACGATATATTCATCCACGTGCCCCTCAAAAAAACTGATGACGAACACGACATCAGGGTTGATATGGGCAATAGCGACATCGCGGCTGATATGCGCGGCGCGGTTGCGTTCTGCGTTGGCGACATCGCAGGCCGCCACCGGTCCCTGCGCGGCAAAGGTAAAAATTTCACTGGCCGGCAGCACATCGTGATATGCCTGACGCACTTCGCGGATATTATCCAGAGAGAACATGCCATTGAGCAGAATACTTACCCGATGCTCGCCGGCATTGCGGATGATGGCTCGGCTCATCGCCAACGTGCTCCGGCCGATACCGCGATATTTACTTGCCGACTGCAAACCCTGGACGTCAATAAGAATGTGCACTGATGTTACCTTTTATTTTTTCAGCTGCTGATAAATATTTCGCACCTCTTCGGGCACGCTGTCCATCTCGTTCAATTGCGCCGATAAGCGCGCGCGTTGGGCATCGTGTGTTGCCTGCTGCATCCCTTCCTCTACGGAATGAGAGAGTGGAAATAAACGCTGAAAAAGCTGCCGCGCCTGCGGGTAGTATCCGCTTTTATGGAGGGTATTGATGACCCAAGATTTCAGTGCCGGACGCCGGTGAATCTGCGCGTAACCCGCTCGTAACGCCCGTTTGGCGGCATGGCGGGCGCGGCCTTTGACACCGTGCTGGCGTAGCAAATGGTACTGCAACCCCGCATAGCGATATGGGGCCATCAAACGCCAGGATCGGCTGCGCAAAACGGCCGCCAGCCGATCGTCGCTGTCCCGCTGGCGCTCAAGCTGCTCGGCCATTTGCTGTTCGAGGCTCTCGGTACGGCGCAACAGGTCTGCAAAAGGGGCGTCCACATCGCTGCTTGGCGGCGGCGCCACGCGTTCACCCGGCAGATGATGCACATGCAGTTGCAGTTGTTGTAGACCTGATTCCATGGCCGCCACCCAGCGCTCCATGCCGGTCTCGTTCTCTGCACAGGCCGGCAACCGTTCGCGCTGCGCAAATAGCGCCTGTAGCTTGGCGAAGGTTAAGGTCTGCGCCGGCTGACGCCAGGCGGCAAACAGCCAGCGGCGAAAGGGTTCCGGCACATTGAACGGGCTAAGGGCAAAGGGGCGAAGCAGGTCAAGTTTTGTCGCTGGCGGATTGAACAGTTCGTTGACAAAAATAGACCAGGACTGAAAAAGATCGTACGGCCAGACACAATCGGTTTTTTCGGCGCCAATCGAGCCGTAATCGATGAGGCGCACCGCGTCATTACGATTGATAAGGACATTCCAACTGCGCAAATCGTCATGATAAAGACCGGCCTGCTCCAAAAGCGTCAGTTGCTCCAGCAGCTCGCCGATGATGCGCGCCCTATCCAGCCCGTCTTCGCGCAATAACCGGTCCCGCAGTAATTCGCCCTCCAGCCGTTCCGTTATCAGCCATCCTTCGCTGTCGCTTATGCCATGCCCGAGCAAAGCCGGCGCAACGAAGCCCGACGGCGGTGCGCCAAGAAAAGCGCATTCGCGCCGCAGTTCGTCCTGATTACGTTGGTTTTCCGCCTCCAGCAGGCTACCGTCCGCCAGGTTGAAATTGATAACCTTACAGAAATAGTTTTTGCCAAAATAGTAGCGGCGGCTGCCGTGGTGGGCCTCCTGGGCCTCGGTATAAGGCGCATCACGCCACTGCTCGATGACCTCACAATGTCCCTCTAGCAGCAGCCAATGTTGACTGACCACGTACAGCGGGCGATAAATAGCGGAGAGATGCGTGTTAAAACGCGCGATTTCGTGAAAGAAAGCACAATCGCGCAGCAACTCGCGCGGGTCCGCCGGCTGAGAAGGTCCCCAATATAGCGGCTCCCCGCGTAGCGCCAGCTCCAGGATCATGGCTTCGGTGCAGGATGCGAGACGGGCCAGCCAGCGCTGCGTCCGCGTCACGCCGTGGAGATGAACGATATGATGGAACACGCTCAGGCCGATAGCCAGATCATATTGACCGGGCTCCAGCGCATCGATGACCTCCTCAATGCGGCCGGTGGCGAAAGAGGCGTCCAATTGTGGGTTTTCATCGGCCAGCGCGCGGCATACCGCGATATTTTCCTCTTGGAAATCCACGCCTTTGACGGTGGCGCCGCGCTCGGCCAGGCTCAAACAAAAGAAGCCCTGGGCACAGCCCAGATCCAGCACCCGCAAGGGTCGGCCGAGCTTCGCGGCCAATTGATCATAGATGGCGCCAAGGGTATCAATGCGATCATAGCAGTCCCGCGACGCCGCCTGCGCCCATTCCGGATGCCCATAAATGGTCTGATACACCTCAGGCAGTTCCGCCACCAGCTGCTGCACATTTTTACTCATTGCTTTCACATAGCCTTTTTATGAATGACTTTTAAATGTCGATGCCAGATCGATAAGACCCCAGAATTCCACCTTGCGGCTGACGTGCAACATGATCGCGTCATAACGCCGATCTAATGGCACCATCTCGCCGAGGGGATTACCGGCAGAGATCCCGCAAGAGAGTAAATAGTCGCCCTGATTGAGATTCATCAGGAAACTAAAAGTGAACACTCTGACTTCCCCTGCTTTCACCGAAATATGCTCTCGGCCCTGAGAGCAAAGAAATGAATTCGTGCCGTATAAGAATAGCCCTTCAAGACTTTTTATCAGCATACCCGGCACTACGCTGTCAAAGTCCCGCTCAAACAACACTTTGACATGTAAATCCGTCTGGCTAGTGCTATCGATGGCGGCGGGGTAATGTTCGCCGCCCGCCTGAATATCGAAATCGATGATTTTCGCGCCCCCCTGCCCCCAGCGATACTCTTCCGCGCGATAACCGCGGCGGCTGGCGAAGAGATCGCCTTGGTCGGTCAACGTCAATCCCAGCGGACTGTCCGCCGGTACCGGTTCCGCCGCTGCGTCGGCTTGTTTGCCGAACAGCTCATCCAAATAGCGGTTGGTGACATCACGGGCTGAGCCGTCAAGCTCGATGGCGCCATTTTTGAGAAAAATAGCGCGGTCGCAGTGCTTGACGATATCGCCGGCGCTATGGGAAACCAGCAACAGCGTGGTGCCTTGACGCTTAAAGTCGGCGATCCGGGCAAAACATTTGGCTTGGAAGCGAGAATCCCCGACCGACAGGGCCTCATCGACAATAAGTATATCCGGCCGCGACGCGGTGGCTACCGCGAACGCCAGCCGCATCTGCATACCGCTGGAGTAGATGCGCACCGGCCGATCGATATAGTCGCCAATATCGGCGAATTTCTCGATATCCGCCATCAGGCTCGTTATCATTTCGCGGCTATAGCCCATCATTAAACCGGACATATAGACATTTTGCCGGCCGGAGAAATCGGGATGAAACCCCATCCCCAATTCCAGCAGCGCCGCGACACGCCCGTGCAGGGTAATTTTGCCGGTAGTGGGTTTCGTGGTGCCGGTGAGCAGCTTCAGCAACGTGCTTTTGCCGGCGCCATTAACGCCGACGATACCTACCGACTCGCCGGCCTGTACGGTAAAGGAGATATCTTTCAGCACCCATTTTTTGCTATGGCGCTCGACGGAAAGCGGCCCCAGTTTTTCCACTAACCGATGCCATTTTGAGGCGTAGTATTTATAGGCCTTGCCGACCTGAGTGACTTCAATACGGGTCATTAAATCTCATCCACAATATCGGCCGCATGTCGCTGAAACATCCGCCAGCCGATGGCAAACAACACCAGGGCGACAGCCGTAACCGGCGCCAGCGCCAACCAGTCAGGCATATGATGATAAAGCAGGACATTTTGATATGACTCCACCAGGGTCGCCATCGGATTGAAGCGCATCGCGGCGCGGGCCCATTCCGGAAGCGTACGCGCGGCGTAAACGATGGGCGTGAACCAAAACCAGAACTGCAGCAAAATGACGACAAACTGCCCCACGTCGCGCACAAACACATTCATCACGCCTAATATAATTCCCAAACCCACGGTAAACATCATCTGTACCAACAGCACGGGAATAATGGCAAAGAAGATCCAGCCGGGAAACGTGCCGGAAACCACCATAAACAGCACGAAAAGGGCGAAGATAATCAAAAAATTGATTAACGACGATACCGACACGATGATCGGCAGGCATATACGTGGAAAATTGAGTTTCTTAAGGATGTTGGCATTATTGAGAAACACATTCACCAAGCCGTTTAACGTCTCGGTAAACAATCCCCAGGTCAGCACGCCCGAGCACAGGTAAATACTGTAGGCGAAAGGGGTATTCATATCGGGCATACGCGCGCGCATCAGTGAAGAAAACACCAGCGTATACACCGAAATCATGGCCACCGGCTGCAAAATCAGCCATAGCGCACCGAGAAAGCTGCTTTGATAGCGAGACTGAAAATCCCGGCGGATACTATCAATAATAAAGCCGCGGTAGCGGGAAATGCTACCGAATAGGGCATTGAGCATCAGTGCGTTCCAGTCAGTATGGCAAGAATTTCCCGGGTTTTATCCTTCATCAGGGCAGTATCGCCCCGCGACTCGACGTTCAGCCGTACCACCGGTTCGGTATTGGAACTGCGCAGATTAAAACGCCAGTCGGCAAACACCACGCTGATACCATCGGTGCGATCGATTGCCAGTGCCGCATCACGGTAATGATCCAGCACCGCGGCAATCGCCGCCGGCGCATCGACCAACTGGCGATTGATTTCACCCGAAGCCGGGTAGGCGCGCATACGTTCGCCCACCAGTTGGCTCAGAGATTGTTCCCGCACCGCCATCAGCTCCGCCACCAGCAGCCACGGGATCATCCCGCTGTCGCAATAAAAGAAATCGCGGAAATAGTGGTGGGCGCTCATTTCCCCGCCGTAAATTGCATTCTCCGCGCGCATGCGTTCCTTAATAAACGCATGGCCGGTTTTCGACATCACCGGCGTACCGCCGGCGCGGGTAACGATATCCTCGGTGTTCCAGGTCAGGCGGGGATCGTGGATAATCTTGCTGTCGGGATGTTTGTGTAAAAAGGCTTCCGCCAGCAGACCGACGATGTAATAGCCTTCAACAAACCCCCCCTGCTCATCGAATAAAAAGCAACGATCGAAATCGCCGTCGAAGGCAATGCCCATATCGGCGCCAGCGGCGTTCACGGCGTCGGTGGTATCCTGGCGGCATTCAGGCAGCAGCGGATTGGGAATGCCGTTGGGAAAATGACCGTCCGGCTGGTGATGCAGTTTCACAAAGGACACCGGCGCGCCCGCGGCCTGGAACCGCGCCTCCAGCGCGTCCACCACATGCCCCGCGGCGCCATTGCCCGAGTTAATGACCAACGTCATCGGGCGACGAAACCGGGCGAGGTCAATAAACCCCAGCAGGTGATCGACATAGGCCGACAGCACATCGACGCGACGCAGGCTGCCGCGCACCTGCGCCACCGTCCCGAACGCGTTCTCTTCGGCCAGACGCTGGATATCGCGCAGGCCGGTATCGCCGCTGATGGGACGGGACTGCGCGCGCACCAGCTTCATGCCGTTATAGTCCATCGGATTATGGCTGGCCGTCACCTCAATGCCGCCGTCCACCCCCAAATGGGAGGTGGCGAAATAAATCTCTTCCGTACCGCTCATGCCGATATCCAGGACGTCCGCGCCGGCATCGTTCAATCCGCGCGCCAGGGCCTGTTTTAGACCCTCGCTGGTCAAGCGCACATCGCCGCCGATGACCATACTGCGCGGCTTGAGCAGCTCGCCGTAGGCGCGGCCGATGCGATAAGCAATATCCTCATTGAGCTCTGCACCCAATCTTCCCCGAATGTCATAGGCCTTGAAGCAGGATAAAACAGCCATGTTTCCCTCAAAATGTTTTCGACAGCAGTATCATTCAATCAATTCTATCATCTACCGCGACAGCGTCACCAGATGGGATTTCTTGCTGCCCGCCGGACGGCGTCTTTATCGACGTCGATTTCTCGTCCCTGCCCTCACCGAGTCGCCCCCCTGCCGCCCGCGCGCGAATCGCCCGAACGCCGCGGGCATGAACGGCGAGATAGTTCCCTCAATACGCAGGAAAGAGATACGGCATTTCTTTTATCAGGACATTGCCGCTATCGGCTCCGTGGCTCCGTGGCTCCGTGGCTCCGTGGCTCCGTGGCTCCGTGGCTCCGTGGCTCCGTGGCTCCGTGGCTCCGTGGCTCCGTGGCTCCGTGGCTCCGTGGCTCCGTGGCTCCGTGGCTCCGTGGCTCCGTGGCTCCGTGGCTCCGTGGCTCCGTGGCTCCGTGGCTCCGCAGGCGCGAGGGTAAAACAGGGCGCCCCGGCCTGACAGCAGATTAATCCTGAAATCCGCCGTCGCCGCCGCGGCGCCTGCAATCAGCAGCGGCCATAAGGATCGCGCAGACGGATGATATCGTCTTCACCCAGATAGGAGCCGGATTGGATCTCCAGAAGTTCCAGCGGAATTTTGCCCGGGTTTTCCAAACTGTGTACCGACCCGACGGGAATGAAGGTGGATTGGTTCTCGGTCAGTAAATAAGACTTGTCCTCCACCGTCACCCGTGCCGTGCCGGATAGCACTACCCAGTGCTCGGTGCGGTGATGATGCATCTGTAGTGAAAACATCCCGCCCGGTTTGACGGTAATGCGATTGACGTTGTAGCGGGCTTCATTGACCACGGTGTCATTGCGTCCCCACGGGCGATAGGACTCGCGATGACGGCGATATTCGCTGCGGGCGTGGGTTTTGAGATATTCCACCACTTTCTTGACGTCCTGCACCTTATCCTTATCGACGACCAACACCGCATCTTTGGTGTTCACAATCACCAAGTTGTTCACGCCGATGGCCGCCACCATTTTCTCATCGGTATTGATGTAGCAATTGGCGGTATTGTGCAGGAAAACATCGCCGGTAAGGGCATTCTGCCTGTCGTCCTTTTGATTAACTTCCCACAGCGCCGACCAGGATCCCACATCGCTCCAACCGGCATCCAGCGGTACCACCATGGCGTCGGCGGTTTTTTCCATCACCGCATAATCCACCGAATCATCGGGACAGGTGATGAATTCGTCTTTGTCGACGCGAATAAACTCCTGATTGCTGTCCGCCTGCGGCGATTCGATAGCTTTTTCACAGGCAGCGAGAATATCTGGGCGGAATTTACCGAGCTCGCTGAGGTATTTTTTAGCGCGAAACAGGAACATGCCGCTATTCCAGTAATATTCGCCGCTGGCGATATAACCTTCCGCCGTCGCCCGATCCGGTTTCTCCACGAACCGATGCACCTGGAACACCGCCGCATCGTTTTGTGCCTCACCGCGCTGAATGTAACCGTATCCTGTCTCCGGCGCGCTGGGCACGATACCGAACGTCACCAGATTGCCGTTGCGGGCGTAAGGGAGCGCCTGCTGAATAGCGCGATGAAACGCCTTTTCATCCTCAATCACGTGATCGGCCGCCAGCACTAATAGCAGCGGATCATCACCGTCGACGATGGCGCTCAAAGCGGCCAACGCGATGGCCGGGGCCGTATTGCGCCCCACCGGTTCCAAGATGATATTTTGCGACAGCTTGTCGATTTGCCGCAGCTGTTCCGCCACCAGAAAACGGTGTTCCTCATTACAAATCACCAGCGGCTGACGGGTTTTAAGCCCTTCCAGGCGCAGCACCGTTTCCTGCAACATGGAATGATCGCCATGCAGGGTGAGAAACTGCTTGGGATAAAGCTCGCGTGACATCGGCCACAGACGGCTGCCGGTTCCACCGGCCATAATAACGGGAAGTAACATACATTTCCTTTTCGCCATAGGATGGACGAGGCTCGTCAGGCTAACGTCGCGATCGGCATACGTTGCGCGCCTAAATCGAGCTGCCCTCATCTTTGAGGCAAGCCAAAAGAGTTACGGTAAAAAAATTGCCCTGAGCATACACTCGCACACCGCCACGATCAATTGCCTATACCGCTACGGCCGGGGCGCGCGGCGCGGGTCGTAGGCCCAATAGCGCCAGACGCCAGGGTACCCTTGCGCTTTTTGCGCGGTATCGCGCGACATAAGGTGTTCCGCCGTCAGGCATCGCCCGCCGGTTCACCCGCTGATTCCTTTAACTATAATCCACGACGGGACGCGCGTAGGACGAGGGCGTGGCGCGTCTCGGGCAGCGTAAGCGATTTTTGCAACCTGCTGCCCTACGCGGCCGGAAAATCGGCACCAGGACGGGTGAAAGGTCCGGCCTGCGCGTGCAAAACCTGCAACGCGCGTGCCGGGTGCGCCTCAGAAGGCGCAAGGACCGGCATGCCGTGCCGGCCACCGCCACGGTGCAGCGGGGCAGTGCGCACGCCGGCGACTTGTGCCTTTACAGATGAAAAAAGGGCCGATATCGCTATCGGCCCGGTGTTTTCACTGGCTTAGGCAGGCGCTTATTTCTCGTCTGGCAGCGCGTAGGCGATGATATAGTCCCCCAGCTTGGTGCCGAAAGAACCGTGTCCCCCCGCGGCGGTGACGACATATTGCTTACCGTTGACCTCATAGGTCATTGGCGTGGACTGGCCGCCGGCCGGCAAACGGTCTTGCCACAGCGGTTTACCGCTGGTGACATCAAACGCGCGGATGTAATTGTCCGCCGTTGCGGTGATAAACAACAGATTACCGGCGGTGGCGATCGGGCCGCCCAGCATCGGCATCCCCATTTTAAAAGGCAGCGGCAGCGGAGAACTGTCGCGTACCGTGCCGATACGGTGCTTCCAGGCAATAGTATGGGTCTTCAGATCCACACCGGCGATATAGCCCCAGGCGGGCTGCTTGCAGGGTAAACCGAAGGGCGATAAAAAGGCCTCTAGGGTTACGCCATAGGGGACCCCGTACTGGGGTTGCAAACCCGCCTCGGAACCGGAGCTGCTGCTTTTGCCTTTTTCCGGCTGAATCGGATTGCTGGCGCTACGGGGTATCAAGCGCGACACGAAAGGCAGCGCCATGGGATTGGCGATCATGACCTGGCGATGGGGATCCACCGCCACCCCACCCCATTCAAACATGCCGAGGTTCCCCGGGAAAACCAGCGTCCCCTGCTCGGATGGCGGGGTAAAAATCCCCTCATAACGCAGCTTATGGAACATTACCCGGCAAACGAGTTGATCAAACATCGTCGCGCCCCACATATCGGCGCCGGTTAAATCCTTTTTCGGCCGGAAGGTCAAATCAGAGAAAGGCTGCGTCGGTGAAACATGATCCCCCTTGGCCGCCCCTTGCGGAACCGGCCGCTCCGGCGCCGGAACAATCGGCGTACCGGTACGTCTATCCAGCACGAAAATATTACCCGTCTTGGCCGGCGCATAGATTGCCGGAACCTTTTCCCCCTGCTGATTGGTAATATCAACCAACGTCGGCTGGGCGGGCACATCCATATCCCATAAATCATGGTGAACGGTTTGATAGAACCAGACCAACTTGCCGGTGGTGGCGTTCAGCGCCAGGATCCCGCTGGCAAAGCGCTCCATCTCAGGGGTGCGGTTGCCGCCCCAAATATCGGGCGTAGCGACGCCTATCGGCAGATAGACGATATCCAACTGTGGATCGTAGGCGGCCGGCGCCCAAGAGTTGGGGGAATTGGCAACATAATTTTTACCGTCGGCGGGAATAGCGTTTGGCTCGGCATTACCCGGATCAAATGCCCATAATAGCGCCCCCGTCGCGACATCAAAGCCGCGAATGACGCCCGACGGTTCATGATCGGAGTAGTTATCCGTCACCGCGCCCGCGACGATAATCACCTTATCGGTGACGACGGGCGGCGAAGTCGGCTCATACTCCCCGGCGGTGGTCACCGGCATATTCGCCTGTAAATTCAAATCGCCTTTGTCGGCGAAGCTGTCGCACCGGGCGCCGGTATCGGCATTCAGCGCATACAGATGGCCGTTGTTGACCGGCAGAATAATACGGCGCGGACAATCCTGCGCCGGGCTCTGGCCATCCTGCGCCGCGCTCGCCGCCGGCATTTCATGATAAGAGACGCCGCGGCACGTTACGTGTTGAAAAGTCGGATCGGGCTTCAGCTGCGGATCAAATTTCCATTTCTCTTTACCGGTCGCGGCGTCAAGGGCAAACAATATCTGATGCGGCGAGCAAAGATAAAGCGTGTCGCGTATTTTAATCGGCGTCACTTCATCGGTAATTTCCGTGGGATCGTTGGGGCCTTTCATATCGCCGGTACGAAATTGCCACGCCACCTTCAGCTTATCGACATTTTTATCGTTAATCTGGCGCAGCGGCGAATAGCGCTCGCCGGCCTGGGTACGCCCATAGGCCGGCCAATCCCCGGGGGGGACCGACGATGCCGCCGGCACGTCCGCCGCGTTATTCAGAGTCCCGCTGATGTCTTGGGGATCTTGCACAATCGCCACCAATAACACCGCACCGGCGATAACCAGGCTGGCGGCCAACGCGGCGCGCGCCAGCGGTAGCCGGCGAAGGATCCCGCGGTAAACGAACGGCAGCAACAGCCAGATACCAAAAAACACCAGCACATCGCAACGCGGCGTAAGCGCCCAGAAGTCGAAACCGACTTCCCAAACGGCCCAGATCATCGAGCCGATAAGCACCAGCGCATAAAGCCATAACGCCGCGGCGGAACGGCGAAAAAGCAGCCAGGACACCGCCAGCATCAAAACGCCGGTAATAATGTAATAGAGCGAACCGCCGAGCGACGCCAGCCAAATGCCGCCGCCTAGCAGATAGAGCCCGCATAACGCGGCGAACAGTGCGGTAATTATTACAATCGTCCGTGAAGGACTTTCTTTGTTCATATCATCCCGGTCCAAAAAATATTTATAGACGTCATCCGGCAGGCGCGACGACAAACTTGTCATCAAACACGCCATTCAGAAAACTTAACTACGGAGAAAGCCGGTTTTCTGCCTTGCCGCGCATTAAAAACAAAAGCAGATCGCCGCAATATCCCTTTCATTGCCACAAAAAAAGAGTTGTTTCTGTTACTGTCTGATAAGTTTCCCCTATAGAATATAGGATCAGATTCGGCGATAGCAAACGGCGATTATTAAATAATTGTGAAGAAATTTTTGCACCCCGGTGACTTTACCCGTCTTGCATTATTCCCCTTGCCATAAGCGTGATTCCCCTTGCCATAAGCGTGCCGCTAAAAGGCGCGGTGTCGATGGCAATTAACCGCTAAAAGCGCCGGCGGCAGGCAAAAAAAAACCCATCCGGTGAGGATGGGTTCGTCCAGGGCCGCGACGGCCGATTAAGCGGGCTACGGCTGGCGATAGCCATTGGGATTCTGGCTTTGCCAGCGCCAGGTATCGCGCATCATACTGTCGAGATCGCGTTTAGCGGTCCACCCAAGTTCACGCTGCGCCAGCGTTGCATCGGCCCAAAAAGCGGCCAAATCACCTTCACGGCGCGGAGCGATTTCATAAGGTATGGTTTTGCCAGAAGCCTTTTCAAAGGCGTTCACCATTTGCAAAACAGAATACCCCACGCCCGCGCCGAGATTATAGGCTTTATAACCGACATTGCCGGCCAGATGATCCATCGCTTGCAGATGTCCCTCCGCCAGATCCATAACGTGTATATAGTCCCGTACGCAGGTCCCATCCTCGGTGGGATAATCGTTGCCGAAGATTTTCAACGACGGCTGACGCCCCACCGCAACCTGGGCGATAAAAGGTAAGAGATTGTTGGGAATACCATTGGGATCTTCGCCGATAAGCCCGGACTCATGCGCGCCGACCGGGTTAAAATAGCGCAGAGCAATGATTGAAAACTGCGGCTCCGCTTTAGCGAAGTCGGCCAGGATCTGCTCAACCATCAATTTTGAGGTACCGTAAGGGCTGGCGGTACCGCCGATCGGGAATGTTTCAATGTAGGGTACCGGCGCGTGCTGGCCATACACGGTCGCCGACGAACTAAAGATGAAATGATGTACCCCCGCGCGGCGCATTTCGTCCAGCAGCACCAAGGTGCCGTTCACATTATTTTGGTAATATTGCAGCGGCAGCCGGGTGGATTCACCCACCGCTTTAAGACCGGCAAAATGAATCACGGCGCTGATCTCATGCTCGTCGAAAATCTGCTGCAAAACCTGCGGATCCTGCACATCCCCCTGATAGAAAATCAGGTCTTTATCGGCCAACTCAGACACCCGGTCAAGAGAAACCTCAGACGCGTTGGCGAGATTGTCGAGCACCACCACCTCTTCATCACGCGCCAATAACGCCAAAACCGTATGCGAGCCGATATATCCTGCCCCGCCGGTGACCAATACAGCCATTGTCTCTCCTTATGATATAAACGGTGGCCCTGAACTTTACTTAGCTAAAAGACGTTCAATTCCGGTACGGAAATCCGCACCCAATTTCTTATTGCGCAATCCATAGCTAACAAAGGCCTGCATATAGCCCATTTTGAGGCCGCAGTTGAAACTTCTGCCGGTTAAATAGACCGCATCCACCGGCTGTTGATTAACCAACGCCGCAATCGCATCGGTGAGCTGAATACGACCCCAGGCACCGGGTTCGGTTTTCTCGAGCAAAGGCCATACGTCCGCGGACAAAACATACCGGCCAACGGCCGCCAGGTCAGAATCGATTTGTGAAATATCCTGCGGTTTCTCGATAAATGATTGCACCAGAGCCGCATCGCCGGGCCGGCTAACGTCTTCATTGCAGCTTATCACCGAATAATTGGGCAGTTCATCGCGGGGTAAGGATTGCACCAACACTTGACTATGCCCGGTTTCTTGATAGCGTTGGATCATTGAAGCCAGATTATCACTGCCGCGATCGTAGGTGCTATCGTCCAGCAACACATCGGGCAACACCACGACAAACGGCGCATCGCCGATGATGGGTTTGGCGGAGAGCACCGCATGCCCCAATCCCAACGGCTCGCCTTGACGCACGTTCATGACGGTCATGCCCTGCGGACAGATTTTTTGCACTTCTTCCAGCAGCGCATTTTTCTTGCGCGATTCCAGCAGCGCCTCCAGCTCGAACGTGGTGTCGAAATGGTTTTCCACCGAGTTTTTAGAGGCGTGAGTAACCAAAATGATTTCCGTAACGCCCGCGGCGGCGCACTCGTCAACAATATATTGGATCATCGGCTTATCGACAATCGGCAACATTTCTTTCGGGATTGCTTTGGTCGCGGGCAACAGATGCATACCGAGCCCGGCGACGGGAATAACGGCCTTAAGATTTTTCATTTTACCAACCTTAACTTGAATTAAAGCGCAATGAGAGTATACGGACCGGGCAAACGCGCGCGGATCTCTCCAGGCCGTGACTGACCCGGGTTTAAGTAGTGATAATCATAATCGTAGGCGATGAAATGGCTGTCAGCAATGCGCGGCGCGACGACACGGCCGCCGCCCGCGCGACCTGTACAATTTCGGCCATCGCAAAGCGATCAGCGCGTCGGTAACGTTTTCACGCGCTCAAGCCCTTCCAGTAGGCGCGCAAGATTATGCTGAAAAATGTTGTCTTCGCTGAGGTAACCACCCGATTGTTGCGCCACTTGCATACGTTGCGCCACTTTGGCCACGCTTTGCTCGTTCCAGCCGCGCGCGTGGCGCTCTTCACGCATCCGAATCAACTTATTAGGCACTTTATAGCGTAAGTTCAACAATCGTCTAAGATGCCGATTCCCTTCGCCCGTCGCGGAAAGCTGTTGCTGCTTTTTGAATACCGCAAACGCTTTTTCCACATCGGCACCCGGTTGAATCGCGGGGGCGCCAGGCAATTGCACGGCGTTGGCTTTTAGGATATCGCTTAGGAAGTCCGCACCCAATACGGTCGGAATATAAGGACAACGAATAGTTTGCGTCCAATCAAGCCATTTGAAGGTGTTGATTTGCGAGGAAGTGACCATCGGAACCCAAGGAACCCGCATGGCGTCGGCGATAATAGCCGCATGCATGGCATCGGCCAGGACCAGCTTGGCATGACGGATCTTCTGTATCACCGCACGTGCCTCTTCCCGCGGGCTCACCATCGTAATACCCGCCTGCTGGCAGCTTTTTTCCCAATCCCCTTGCTTAAGCGCATTATGGTGGGGAATAAAAATGGTTCCCGCACGCTCATGCTCAGCCAAGGGTTTGAACTCAGCTAATGTATTAAGAAAGGCCGCGCCATCGGTAATAAATTGACTCTCGTTCAGCCCCAACACCCGGGCGCTCAAAGGTCCTCGGACGCAAATGATATTCCAATCGGCATCACCAAAGCCTGCCGGCGGGTATCCGTAACCAATGCCGCTGCCGAAAACTATCCATTTCTTTGCGCTGGGCATTTCCGTGTTAATGATGGTACCAATCCCGGAAAATCTGACGCTGTCATCTTCGTCAAAAAAACCAGGCAATAATGTCTCCCATAACCAACCATTTAAATCATCGCCAAAATTCCCAAGAGCTGACTTATAATAATACAGTTTCAATTGTTCTTCTCCAAAATCTAAAATGGCACTGCGACGACGAAATCCCAAAAAACAAAAACACGGCCAGCGCGACACCCACATATCGGTTATGTCATAAATCACATTGCTAAAATATCATAGCCATCAATGCGGGGAGTATAATCATTTTCTTAAATATGGCATTGGTATACCGTCTGGCGGTGTCAGCCGCAACATGAGCAGGTAAAAATACCGCATTTTAAGATAAATCCCACTCCCGCACTCACCCTGTCTTATCTATTGAAAATTAGCCTTTTTTTGATATACCCCGCGCGTTAGAAAAGTCAAATCGATGCTAAGCGCCCGCAATTTCAGGCCAGAGAGGTAAACAAGAGGAATCGGATTGCCTAAATTTATAATTTTGTTAGTATGAGCAAGCATCGAAAAAACGACGAAAAGAGCGTGTTTTATCAAAGCAAACGTCGCTAACGCCAAGTGTTCAAAGCCGCGTCGTTCACACGTGGCGCATGCATAAGATTTTCATAGTATTACCTGAAGGAATGTCATTTCGTTTTACAAAATAGGCAGACGATTTTTTATTCTCACCCGAACTCGCAACCATTACATTTGCTTTACGAGAACGAACGATGATCAAATCCGTACAATACTTGCGCGCGATAGCCGCGCTGATGGTGGTCATGCATCATGTGGTCATCAAGGGGCGCCAGTATGACATTCCTTCTTTATCCTGGTTTCACATAGGCTATTATGGCGTAGACCTTTTTTTCATCATATCAGCTTATATCATGTGCACCACCACCGAGCAAAGAGAGGTGACCTTCGGCCGTTTCATTTCCGCTCGCTGCACACGTATCCTTCCCCTTTATTGGCTGATGACGGTCTTTGCGCTGGCCATTTTCATCGTGAAGCCAAGCGTTGTGAACAGTTCAGGGGGTACGACGAGCGTTATCGCGTCGTTTTTCCTTCTTCCCGACGGCACGCGCTTTCTCGTCAATAATGGCTGGACGCTAAGTTATGAGTTTTTGTTTTATTTTATTTTTGGCTTTGGGCTATTTTTATCCAGACACCATAAAAAACCTATCATCGTCGCCATTATCTTGGCACTGGCCGCAGTAGGACTCAGTTTGCACCCCAGCAGCCCTTATCTCAAATTCATCACCAACATCATTCTGGTCGAATTCGCTCTTGGCATCCTGGCTTTTGACATTTTGCGAAAAAAACCCCTTTCCGCGCCGGTGGCGTTAGTCATGTTGGCGGCGGGTATCGGCATGTTGGTATGGGAAAATTTTAACGGCAGTATCAGCACCCCTCTTAGCCGCACGCTGTATGCAGGCTTACCGATGTTGCTGGTTTTCCTTGGTCTGGTAAGCTTTGAGCAGCGCATTCAGCAGTTCCGCAGCAGGCTGCTTAACTTACTGGAAACTATGGGAGATGCCTCTTATTCGCTCTATCTGGTGCACGGTTTTATCCTCAGCCCATGCGCAATGATTGCCCACAAATTGCATCTCACCCGCTATCCGCTACTATTTTGCCTGTTCCTGCTCCTTTCCGCCGTGATAAGCGGCTGGCTATGCTATCGCTATATTGAGCTGCCGCTCAACAAACGCATCAAAATCACTCTCGCTGCTAGAAAAGCGAATGCCGTTTCCCCCTGATACGCCCCGCCTTCACGCCGGTCAGCGTGAAGGCGACATGGGTGATCACGTGGCGGAATCAGGTATTGGCGCTGATAGCGCCGAATTCTCTCCAGCCCTGCGTTGTCATGACAATACCTTCTTTGCCGCCGGCATCAGGTAACAAATAATAGAGCCGCTCACCGGGTAGCGGCTTGAATTGCGGGGCCAGGTTGGCCGCGCGATTGGGCTCCTCACCCGGCGCGGCGCGGGATAGCCCGCCGGCAAAACTGTTACCGCGCAGGGTAATGGGACCTTTGAGCGGCGACAACGTAGCCACCAAAGGCGCTTTACCATCGGAGACATTATGACATAACGACACCACGCCACACGCCTCGGCAGAGAGCAACGCCACATCATCCTCGTTGCCGGATAGCGTATTATCCGCGATGTGTATGAATGAGGAGTCTTGACGCACGGCAATAAACGATCGGGCCTTGCCTTTGCTGCGCGACGTCATGGTTATCTTGAAAATGTTGTCTTTGATGCGCCATTGCTCTCCTTTCACCGTCACCGCAGCTTTAGCGAAATCGCGCGGCACCTCAAACGTATTTTTCTCCACGCTGCCGTTAGCCGCATTAAGCGATAACAGGGTCTGCACCGGCTGACGAGCGCTGAAGTAGTTGGCGGTGAAGTTACTACGGATGTTGGCATAAATGGTCATCGGTCCCATCACCGTATTGTCGATGAAATCGATACACTGCGCATCCTGTGTATCAAGAAACCGCAATACCGGCGGCTCCGAGGTATTGATAATAAAGGTATTGCCAGCGATACGCGCGTTGGCGTTATGGGCTAAAATAGATTCCTGCGG
The DNA here is from genome assembly GCF_000517425.1 of Sodalis praecaptivus. Lineage (NCBI taxonomy): Bacteria > Pseudomonadati > Pseudomonadota > Gammaproteobacteria > Enterobacterales > Bruguierivoracaceae > Sodalis > Sodalis praecaptivus. Next base: position 1,668,357 of record NZ_CP006569.1, on the reverse strand, counting down.
CTTTGAGCGCTTGTTGAAATAGTAGGTATTACCACGAATTTCCAGCCCGAAGACCCTACCCTGGCCGGTAGATTTAAAGATATTGGCCACACCGCCCATTTCGACATAATTATAAAGAAACTTGAGATTTATCCTGTCAACGGTTATCGGCGGATATTTGCGGGTTCGGACATAGTTATTGGAAATTTCCAAACTCAGATTATAGTTCTCCTCTTTAGCGAAAGTCATACCGCCTAGATGAGAGCGTTTGCGTTCCAGCCCGCCTTGGGGACATTTTATATCCTCGCAATGCAGCATATTGGTATAGTTTCGCTGCACCACGCCCCGGACACCGCTACAGTTAATAGGCAAATAGCAGTTAAGAACGATGTTATTGAGAATAGAGATGTCGGTATGGGTTTCCCCCTTGATTCCCATAACATAGCCGCTGACAATGCAATTACTGATCTGCACGCCGCGAGAAGCGGTATCGGCATCTTTATCGGTATGCGGAGTCCAATCCACTAGCGGCGGCCCGACGTTATCTCGCGTTTTGCTCAGGAAGCTAAACTCGCTCCAAAATCCGATGTAACCGCACAACGTGCCGTTGATTTGTTGTTTGTTATCTGGCGAAAGGTAATCCACCGTATATTTACGGGTATTCCAAGCAATGCAGCTTTGGATCAACCCACCAAAACATGACCAATAAAAGATAGCGCCGCCACTATTATCACGGTCCATGCGTTTATCGCGCGCCACAATCTGATTGGCGGAGACATTGAAAAATGATAGGTTTTCACAAACCGGGTAGTAGCTTCGCCGGCAGTAAATCCCGCTGCCGTAGATATTAGAGAACGAAACATTTCTAATAACGGGATTCAGGCAATAATTAAGGTACAGCGCGATGGCTCCGGTGGAGTGTGGCGTGGGATGACATTCGCCAAGGGTATCGAGGCTGGTGCCGCCCTGATTACGCTGACGCGCATAATCAATGCAAAAATCCTCCAGCACAAGCGAGTCAATGTATTGTGTGGCGTTCGCCCCCAGAAAAGAAAAAAGGTACGGCTCAGACACCCAATTTTTTTTGTTGGGACGCTCGGGAGGGTCGATATTATCAAAGGTAACAACCGTATTCTTCCCCTGACCGCGGATAGCGAATTTCTTGATGCCGTCAAACCATTTGATCGTCTTGCGCAGGGTGCCGAGGTTAACGATGCCGAACGGCAATAATAGCGTTCCCCCCTGCGCCACGACATAGTCCAGCGCACGAGAAAAGGCATCGCCACACGCCCGTCCATCGTTATAGACGCCAAACCATTGCGCATCGATATTGTGCTGCGCCGGCCGCTGCCAGCACCAATCGGCATTAACGCGAAAGACGATGCCGTCATCGTCCTTGAGCTCACTGTTCCTTAACGCGTAAAGCTCGCCCCCGCCAACCGATTTTTGTCCGGCTGGCGCAGATTCCCGACCGGCCAAAACAATTTTTTGCCCCTCGTGGCTGGGCAAGGTCTGACGCAGCGTCTCAAGGTCGGGACAGCGACCAACATATTGCGCGCCATCGGCGGCGGAGAGCTTGTTGAAAATGGATTGGATAAATCCCGCGGAAGAAGATGTGGCCTCTGTCGGGGGTGTGGATGTGGGAGGAAGAGGTGTGGGAGGTGGCGAGGCCGCTCTTTCGGCGGCCTTACCTTCTTTCGAGTTCAGCAATAACGGTAACAGCGGTAAAGCAACGACGCTTCGGATTAAAAAAGCTCGTCGTTTGCTAGACGACGACGATTTTTTTTTTGCTATCTTCGGGAAAAAAAATTTCATAAGCCCTCTTAACTCAAAGCGCAATGATTTTACTTACAAACGCCCTGGCAAGGAATCGATGCTCAATAGGCGCTTTTACCGATAAATCCTTTAAAAATAGTGAAGAAAATAATCTTCAGATCCATCCAAATGCTCCATCCACGAATATATTCCAAATCAAAGTCGACACGGCGCTGCATTTTCTCGATGGAATCCGTTTCCCCTCGCCAACCGTTGACCTGGGCCCAACCGGTAATACCCGGTTTGACTTTGTGCCGCAGCATGTAGCCTTTAATCAGGCTGCGATATTGCTCATTATGGGCAACGGCATGCGGCCTGGGTCCCACTATGGACATATCCCCTTTCAGCACGTTGATAAATTGCGGCAGCTCGTCAAGGGATGTACGGCGTAAAAAGCCGCCGATAGGCGTCAAACGTGAGTCTCCCCGCTTGGCCTGGACAATGGTATCGCCATCATCCATCACGTTCATCGAACGGAATTTCCACACAAGAATGGGTTTACCATCAATGCCATACCGTTTTTGTCTAAAAATAATCGGGCCAGGAGAGGTGAACTTCACCATCAGTGAAATCACCAACAGCACCGGTGTGATAAACATTAATATCATCAGAGACAAGATGATATCTTCGATGCGCTTAAGCACCATGTTGATACCGTTCAAGGGCGTGTCGGCAATGGATAAAACCGGCAGTCCGTTGATATCCTCTGAGCGTGAACGTAGGATGCTGAAGGTAAAAATGTCGGGAATCAACATGATTGAACACGTCGTATCGCAAAGCTCATCGACAAGATCTTTAATTTTGGCCTCTTCCGTCATCGGCATAGCAATATAGATACGCTCAATTTTTCCCGTTTTGGCATCCTCAATAACCTGACGATACTTATTGATATAGTTGAGGCGCTGATCGACTTCCACGGGATTATCGCTATAGATACCCACAATATTGAAACCGAGCCACGGGGCATCCAGCAGGCTGGTCGCCAGCTCCACCCCGACGGGTGAATTGCCGACGATCGCGACGTTGCGCGTATTGTAGCCGCGATGGCGCACCATGCCGATGATATGGCGAATCAATAGCCGGCAAAAAACCAGCCCGAGTGACGCCAGCACGTACCATTCGGCATACACCATAAAGGTAATATTGATCACCTCGACAAAGGAGATAATCCCCGCGGTGATAATCAAGCTCAGCGTCCAGTTTTGCAGGATAAGCAGCAGTTCAGTTCTTATCTTCACACCGCGCCAGGAACGATAGAAATCGGTGATTCCGCCTATCATTTGGAAAACAACCAGCGCCACCAATACGATAAAGAAATGCATATTGGTCATTTGAGTGCCGTTAACCTGACAAATCGCAAACAGCGCGAAAAACATAATAAAAATGTCAGAGAAACGTTGAATCACCGAAATGAGTGACGCATTTGTCGATGTTCGATGAGAAATTATGCTGTTCATAGCTGGTACCTGATGCATGAGAATTACCAAAATTTAAAAGGGAGGAATGTTTTGACTTCACGGTTGCTTTTTTTAACTTTCAACATTTCTTCCACAGCTCGTCGTATACCTGAAATGTCTTTGAAATCATTAGCTCAGACGTAAAGCTGCTTTTGTATAATTTATAACCCGCACTTCCCATTTCTCTGAACTCGGCATGCTGTAATGTTAGAATTTTATCCTTCAAATCATTGGCATTGCCATTTTTGAATAATCGTCCCGTTTTACCGTCGATGACCACCTCAGGCAACGAAGTGGAATCACTCGCCACGATAGCCAAGCCATAGCTCATGGCTTCTAACGGTACCATCGCGAAACCTTCCCAGCGGCTGGGAATCACTAACGCGTCCGCCGCTAAAAAATACTTCTCCAGTTCCTGCGACCGCAGCCACCCGGTATAGGTGATATTCGGTAGCGCAATCTTTTCCTGCTGCCCATTAACGCTATCACCTACGATGGTTAAATGAATAGGATTCCCCTGAAGTTGGCGCATCGCATCGATGATGATGTCATAGCCTTTTTGAAAATCGAGCCGGCCAACAAAAAGCAGGTTTAGTTCATCATGGGCGCGCAATGCTTCAGGAGGATGACCGCGGTCCGGCACACCGTTATGCACAACCACCATCTTCTCCGCCGATAACGTCAGCTGGACCGCACTGGTTTTTTCATAGTCGCTTACGCAGATTATCTTGTCGGTCATCGGCAGCAGTAATTTCTCTACCCAAACATATAACTTGCGTTTGGTCGGGGAGTTATCCATCAAAAAAGCAAACGCATGCGGGCAATACACGACTTTAGGTTTCCGCAGCGGCCTTAAAGCGACCAGCGCCAAGCGCCCCAACACCCCCGCAAACGTACTATGGAGATGAACGATATCGGGATTTTCACGCCAGACATAGCCGCAAAAAGCTGTTAAAAATCGCCAAAAAGACCCCACATCTCTGCCGGTGCGACGGAAGGTCAGAAGGTGGCCGGCATCAATTTCGTCGATTTCTGAAACCTGATCCTCAGGGACCAAACAGGTAACCTGGGTGACGGCCGTTGAGAGTATCTGGGCCTGAGCGAGCTGCTTTTGTACGGTGGCAACTCCTCCCTTAATCGTTTCAGACGCGTGAAATACTTTCATTTAAATTATCCATAACCTGTTTAGGATTATTCTGCCGCCGCGCGACGAATAACACATAAAAGAACAAAGGATAGAGCGGTGAAAGATGCCGAACATAGCTTCCGTAATCTGGCTCAAACACACTTTGTATTGTTGTGAATGCTAGTATGAAACAAAGCATGGATTTCATAAGGGGATTATTCTTATTTTTCAACTCTACTGCGGTGGCTTTCCAAACGCGATAAAACAACATGCTGATAAAGAAAGCAATAATTAAATAGAATGGCGAAAAGGTTAATATGAGAGGAATCGGTACCATCATGCATAACCATACTACAAATACATTCAACCAACCAATAATCAAGCCGCCGCCGGGAATATAACTGACAATCATCGTATTCACCTTAAACGACGACGCTTCCGATCTGACATCATTAACCATATTCCGGTAGTTATCCAAATCTACGCCTAATCCCGCTTTGAACGCGACGGACAAACAGAAAAGGAAAAGAAATATCATCACAATGATGGTTAAGGGTTTTCTTACTTTTGAAAACAATATATAGAGCCCCCAGAACAAACAGAGGATCAAAATATAATAAACTCGAAAATAGTAGGCATAGGCAAATACCAATAAACTCCAAATAATCAATCCCATCAACCCGCGACTGGCCAGAAAGACGAAGGGGATTATCAGTAACATGACGATGAAATCTTTACTCAGCAACGTCATATAAACATTGGCTAACAGCATGCAATACAACAACATAGCAAAATCAAGCACCGTCATTTTATCCGCACGGGCTTTTTTGAGCATCAAAAAGAAGAAGCCGCTGATAATGAGTGAAGAGACGATAGGAAAAATCGCCGAGCCTTTACCTACATTTATCAGCTGATAAAATGCCGCCGTGCTGGCATACGAATCCCCTTTTGTGAAGCCGCTTTTTACCATTATGAAATTATTTATGGTATTGGCATCCCAAAAATAATAAGGAGGAAAAATGTTTTGTTTAAATTCAGCCACAACGGGGAAGAAAAGAAAAACACAAACCCATATAAAAAAAGACAAATGGGCATCTAACAGGTAACTTTGAGCCTTATTAAAGGTAATTTTAAATCTTGTAGGTCTCATAGGGTTATTCCAAAGTACGTTTTGCCTGTTCGATGAGCGCTTGAAACGCGTTTTCAGCATAATGCGTCGCGACATAGCTTTTGGCATTGCTGCCCAAGGTCATCCGCAGATCGGCATCATTGAGGAGTTCCGATACGGCATTAACTGCGTCTTCACGTGTATGGACCCTAAGTCCATTAACGCGATCAACGATGTAATTCTCAAGTTCCCCTACCGGCTTGACAATGCAGGGCAAGCCCACGCTCATGGCCTCAAGCGTCGCGATGCTTAATCCTTCAAAGTCGCTTAACAGTATATAAGCATCATAGTGGTGCGCCTCGGACTGCCAATCTCTAACGAAACCTCTAAAGGTGACGACAGTGGTTAACCCCTGCGCTTGCGCGCGCAGTTCGGCAGCGAGTTCGCCCTCGCCAAAAATATCCAGCGCAATACTCACCCCCTGCTCATGCAACGCCTTAACGACCTGAATGAGCAAAGGATAGTTTTTCTGCGCCATTAATCGGCCAACGGCCATTAGCCTAAACGGCTCACCCGCAACGTAGCCGTTTTTTACCGCTGCCGTATCGTTAACATAAAATAGGGGGACGATCTGGTTTTCCACGCCTGGCGCTCTTGCCAGTAACGCTTTTTGTGTCGCCACAGAATCGCACCAAAATCTGTCGGACAAGCGATCTGTAAGCTTTAGCAAATGCCAGGCACTACGGTTCTTGAACTGGGTGTTATGCTCAAAAGTAATATGCTGGAAGTGATGGAAGGCCTTAATCATTCTTATCGCTAACACAGATTGCGATAATGAGGTAATCACGACTGATGGTTTCAGCTGCTGTAGATACTTGTGAAGTTTTAATGCATAGTAAAATAACTTTTTGTTATTAACGGGAGTATCACTAAGGAAGATAACGGCCTGCTTCGACTTATTGACTATTCGTTCTTCTAAATCAGAGTGGCTTCGGCTCAGGCAAATGATATGCAGGTCGGTGTCATCAAACAAGCCATTATCCAGTAATAACTCCAACCCCATTTCCGCACCGCCTGGGTTTAAAGCATTGATTACGTAGACAACTTTATTTCCTTTCCGATACATCATATGCTACCTGGTTGTTCTTTTTTATTGAAGCGCTTTTTTTAACCGTCGTAATAAATAAAGCGCGGGCGAAGTGACTTGAATTATGCCTTTTTGGGAACCCAAGCGAAGCACATCAAAAATAAGCTTCTTTTTACCCGATAGTGAAATCTCATCTATCAGTCGGAAAAAGAATTTTAACGCTTTATAATCTTTATTACATATAGCGCGAATGATATGAACTTCTACGAAATTCAAGAGGTGTTTTTTATCGCTGAGGTAGTTTTGCACAAAATATTCACTTGCCTCGATATTCATGGACGCGCTCATTTGATCATTTCGCCCTTCGTGAATGATCATATAGGTTGAATCATCATAATAGATTTTTTCCTGCGCATCATAACACCGTATACCTAGGCCCCAGTCTTGATGTTTTTTCATTTCCGGATCAAACACGGTGCCTTTATGGTATTTTTTATCAATAGAAACCGTCGACGTCCGAAAATCACCGCGCTGGAGAAAAAGATAATCTCGCATATCATCATTCTGATACACAGGCCTTGGACTGATGATTTTACGATTATTTACGACTGTTGTGTAGCCGCCAAAATAGACACCAAACTCGTTTTCATCCATTAAAAGATTACGATTCAATATATATTGTGGCGTAAAGCAGTCATCGGAATCGAGGAAAAAAACCTTTTCGTATTGGCTATGTTCAAATCCAATATTGCGCGAATGGGCAGCGTTGGATTTTTCCTCTTTCTCAATGAGTCGCGCGAAAGGGAATTTTTTGAGTATGTTTTTTACTGCTTCGATATCGTTGGATTTATCATCGACCAGGATCGCCTCTATGTCATACCCTTCGCATGAATCTTCAATGCTTTTGAGCGTCTGCTCAATATAGGACGAACTGTTGTAAATAGGCACAACTACTGACATAGTCTTTCTTGGGGGAATCATGTCAAACCTCTTGGCAAGCAGAAACACGAGATTTATTTTAACCATCTGTACTGTTGTCTATGACCTGTCAGCGACGTCAGGTAAAGCTGCGTGCTAATGATTGGCTCAATTTTTTATTAGCGATGTCTTCATTAAATTCGGTTTCAATTTTAAAACGTGCATTATCAAGCGTCTGGCGCAGTGAGTCTTTATTATTAATGATATTGACTATAATATCAGCCAACGCCTCACTATCATACTCTGGCGCCAGCCAGCCACTTTTTTGATGTTCGATCAGCTCAGGAATACCGCTATGGAAGGTGGACACCACCGGCAATCCCACGGCCATCGCTTCCATGAGCGCGACCGGAATGCCTTCCATATCACCATCGGCACCCGTTACGGAGGGCAACATAAAAATATCGGACTCCGCGAGAAATTCTTTGACTTTGTGCTGCGGCTGAAAGCCCAGAAGAGAAACATGGTCATTAAGGTTTAATTCATCAACCAGAGCGCGCATTTTCTCCGTCAAAGGGCCATGCCCTATAATGCGATAACGGAAATCAACGTTGCGATCTTTCAGCAGGGCACAAGCTTTGATGGCGACATCAAGACCTTTCTTTTCCATCAGCCTCGCCACGCTTATGAGTTCCAAGCGCTCATGGGCTAATGTGCGTGGCTGATAGTTATAGTCATCAACATTGACACCCATGCGAAAAACTTCCACCTTATCCGCCGGGCAACCCATCTTTTCAAGTTTGCTTTTCCATAAGTAGCTGATGGGCATGAGCAATTCTGTTTCTTTAAACAAACGTCTGTAGTCCGCCTGATAGCGCTGCAAAATTTCCTTTTGCGATATATCTATACCATGAAAGACGGTGCAAATGGCTCCCTTAAGCAAACCCAGCTCGCGTAATTTCATCGCCAGGACCCCTTCTGTACCGAAGTGGGCGATGACCACATCCGATTGTACCGGATGCGTATTTTTGGCGATAACCGCTGGCAACAGTAATGACTTAGCATGCACACCGAATCGCTTGCTGTCCATCGCCGTCCGAACCTGTTTGCGGCCTATGTGGCCCACAATGCTCAACAGGCGATTTAACGTTTTTGCCAAAGTCCCTTTTTTTTCATCAGGCAGTAGATAATGCGTTTTGTCTTTTAAATTATAATCAAAATATTTTTTGTGCTTATAATCATTTGCGCCGGGCCATACCGCAACAATATTGACTTCATGGCCTAAATCAATGAGCGATGTGATTTGGTTGAGGACAAAGGTTTCTGAGGGAATAGGAAACCGGCCGAGGAAAAAAGTAACTTTCAATGATCATCTCCCTTAATAATAAAAACCAACAATCACTCGATCAAAAGTTTATTATCATACTTAAATTTATTGTGCGGATTAACAACTTGTTTGCCCGGTCCGCTCACCGTTAGCGCATCATGGCCCTATCGAAAGTGATAGGGCCTAATCTATTAGTATTATTTCTCTTCCGATTTGTATTCGTACTCATAATAGCCGTAACTGCTGTAAGCATTACGCGCATTTTTGAATACCGAGTTCAGAATTACCCCTTTGACTTCAGTACCATTCTGAGCAAAGCGGTTGATACTGATTTCGATTTCCTTGAGCGTATTGACCCCATAGCGCGCTACCAGCAGAGAAGTGCCGACATGGTGCCCAATGACCGCCGCGTCCGTTACGGCCAAAATGGGAGGGGTATCAATCAATACCATATCATACAGGGTGGAAGCTTTCGCCAAGATCTCCTCCAACTTATTTCCCATCAATAGCTCGGAAGGATTAGGCGGTACCTGGCCACGGGTAATAATATCAAAATGATTGACGCCCGAATTCTGAATACTGGCCTCAAGCGTCGTCTGGTTAGAAAGTAACTCGGTAAGCCCTTTCTGATTATTAAGACCGAGCATTTCATGCACATAGCCTTTGCGCAGATCGCCGTCTATCAGCAGCACACGTTGCCCGGCCTGAGCAATCAACGCCGCCAGATTGGAACTGATAAACGTTTTACCGATGGATGGGCTGGCGCCGGAAATCATCAAAATGTTATTTCTGGCTTCCAGCATCGCAAAATGCAAACTGGTGCGCAGGCTTCGCACGGCCTCGATGGCCGGATCGCTCGGATTATTCAGCGCCAATAGCGTCTCGCTGTGACGCTTTCTGCTGCCGCTTTGCGTGAACTCCCGGTCGACTTTTTGCTGCCATTCGGACAGCGGTACGCTAGCGTAAACATTGATACCCGCTTCTTCCAATTCCGCAGGACTTTCGACGCCGCGATGCAATATGGTACGAAGGATGATGAATATCAGGGATAACACCAATCCCAACACCACGGACCCGAGAATGATAAGCGCGCTCTTAGGTGCGATTTGACCCGGAAGCGTTACGGCGGGATCGACAATACGCACGTTGCCCACGGTACTTGCGCGGGTAATATTCAGCTCCTGCTGGCGGTTAAGCAATTGCATATAGACGGCCTGATTAGCATCAACATCACGCGTTAAACGCAATATTTCCTGCTGCGTTTTCGGCAATGCGCTGACTTGCTTTGACAGTTCCGACTTTTCGTTTTCCAGCGTTTTTCTGTTTTCCAGCAAAGTGCGGTAAGCAGGATGCTCCTTGGTGTAGAGCTTGGAGATTTCTGCTTCTTTAAACGTCAGCTGGTTAAGTTGTGCATCGATATTGACCAAGCTATCCAGCACGGAACGCGCTTCCAGGGAAAGGTCCACCGAGTCATTTTGCTGGCGGAATGTATTGAGCTTGTTCTCCGCATCATCCAACGTTGCCCGGACTTTTGGAATTTGCGTTTGCAGGAAATTCAGGCTCTTTTCCGCTTCAGCCGATTTTCTCTCGATATTCTGCAATAAATAATTCTGTGTGATGCTATCGAGCGTCTTGCGTATAAGCTCTTTATCCGGCCCGGTATACGTCATCGACAAGACGCCGGTATCCTTGCCTTTATCTTCCACAAGCAAGTTATTGGCAATGTTGTTGATAACCCCGAGCGTCGGATGTTTAACAACCTCGAATTCCGAACCCGGTTCGGCATCAATGCCGCTCACCAATAACCCGTATTCGCCCTTATTGACGAATTGGTCCACCTGCCCTTCTAACAAAACATCGCCATCATCATTTTTCAGTTGATAGTGTTGTTTATCGGTGATGACCAAGGTCATGGGGACGTTATACATAGCTGACGGCACGCGCAGACGGGATAGCGCGATGCGTCCAGGCTCTTTGCCGGTCAATCGCGCCCAGCCTTTGCCAAGCACCGGAAAGTATTTTTGCTGCAGTGTAACGTCCAACCCCAAATCATCGACCGTTTTACCCAGCACCATGCGGGACTCGATGAGTTCGATTTCCGTCATGGAGACGGGTTTCGCCTCCAGCGACAGGCTATTCATGTTTTGAATAATCTGGCTGCCGGTCGTGGACTCAACCTGTACCAAGGCGTCGGCTTGATAGATAGGGGTAGCAAAAAGCGTATAAAGGATGCCCAGAATGGCGGCCAATGATGTGATGGAGAAAATTAGCCACTTATAGTCGATAATGGAGCCGAAAATTCTGCCCAAATCAACCTCATTGCTATCCTCTTTGGCTACGGAAAAATTATTTTTATTCAACATTCCAATCCTTATTCAACTCAGTTTACTCGCCCATTCACGAGCAGCTTGTTTAAGCAGCAAGTAGGTCGCCTCGAAAGCCTCAAGGCTTTTGCGGTAAGGATCGGGGATCTCTTTCGCGATCCAATGCCCATAAAGCATGACCTTTCCTCTCGCTTCAGGAGCAATTTGGCATACCGCATCGATATGCCCCTTCTCCATGACCAGGATGAGATCGTAATCTTTGCACAACCGCCGGTTTAATTGCCTGGCCTGATGCCCGATGATGTCAAGCTGGTTTTTTTGTGCCACCGCTACTGCCTTGGCATCTGCACCATTGCCAACGAGCGCGTTGATACCGGCAGAATCGATGGTCTTATCTGGAATGTATTTCTTTAAAAGCCAGGCCCCGGTGGGCGAACGGCAGATATTGCCGACACAGACGACCAGAATTTTGTTAAACATTGCCATTACCAACCAGAATCATGTCCAGTAGAATAAATCGACCGACTGCCGCTGATGGTGGGCAGCAATTGACTGATAACGCGGTTCCAACGTGTAATCGGCGCCGTGGTAACATAAACAATATCATAAGGCTTTAATCTGAATTCCGTCGCCAGGATCAGAGACGTCGCGTCTGAAAGATCTAATTGATAAACATTAGCCAGTTTGGATCCCGGCGTCTTATCAGGATTGGGTCGAATAACAAAGATGCCCGTGGCATCGGAGGTGGTCTGATTGATACCTTCCGCATTGCCCAGCGCTTCGGTCAACGTCATGCCGCTTCGATCCATTTTCAACGTTGCCTGTTTGGTAACTTCACCCATCACAAAGACTTTTAAATCGTCATTACGTGGGATGAACAGAATATCACCAGGGTAAAGCAAACGGTTTTGCTGCAAATCGCCATTTTGCATCAACGCCTGTAATGAGATTTTCTGACCGCGTCCGTTATGGGTCAAAACGACATTGCTCCAATCGGCATCAGAGGTTAACCCCCCGGCTTTGTTAACGGCATCCAGCACGGTTAAAGGCACATTTGAAATTTCCTGTTCGCCGGATTTCGCGACTTCCCCGGTCACGTAGACTTTTTGCGAGCGGAAATTCGCAATGCTGACATCAATTTGCGGCGACTCGATATATTGTGCTAAACGCCCGGAGATATCGCTACGGATCTGAGACACGGTTTTGCCCGCCACCCTAACGCGACCGATATAGGGGTAGAATATGGTACCATCTGACTGCACCCAGTTACCTGAATCGCTAGCGCTACGGTAGGTCCCCGCCGGTGTAGTTAATTCAGGATGGTCATAAACGGTGATGCTTAAAACATCGCCGATGCCGACACGATACTCATAATTTTGCAGTTCTCTTTCCAGTAAGGAATTCGGCTGAGCAATAGTGGGCTTATCACGCAATTGGTCAATAACGGATGGCGTCAGGGCAAATACATTTACATATTTGCCGATATCAAAATCAGCATCATCCGATTTAATTATGGTTTTATCGCCCGTTGGTAAATGTGTTCCTGGTACGACCGTACAGCCACTCAGGACACTGATCGACAACAACATGGACGGTACCAATTTTAATTTCGCTTTAATCATTGAGTTATCATCACTGTCACAATTAAATTATAAAATGTCGTCTTTTAATCCGCTTCGCCACGCACGTCACGGCGGACTAATACCCTAAAATAGGTGCGAGCCTAATTTTTTTGTCACTTATCTCATTGATTCCCGTTCTTTTGCATATGGTAAGTCCTATAATGTAGTCTAATAGCCAGTAAGTTAATAATAACACGAAGAACCATTCTTTATTCAACATGTCCGATTAAAGGAGAGTTGGCACTTCACATTAAACGTTGGAAAATTCATTAAGCCATGAATTGTGCCAGACAAGTGATTTAAAACCACCGTCAATTTCTTGAACATAGGCTCACAAGAAAAATGACAACTTTTTTTGAATGGTTTAATGAGATAATTCCAATAAAATCGGCTTTTCTGCCTTGCCCGAGCCATTTTTATCAATACATACGTTTTTCAAAAAAATGGGGTTGTTATACACAGCGCCGTTATTATTCCATGCGAAGGAAAGAGATAAACGGCGGTTATGCTAGGGTCAAAATTTGCGCATCGCCCGATGGCCGAGCTGAAATAAGCGGTTAAGCCCAGGAGATAAGAAAATCCTATCCACCCCTGATGCCCAACCCTCTTCATGCGCCGCAATTAACACGCTACCGCCCTTGGTTCATAGCTACCAATGTGCTAAACACCCACCACCAATGTCGTTACTGGGTTCTCGATGTTTCCTCTGTTCCACTACAACGAAGGAAAAAACCAAAGGACATCAAACACCGCGATACCGTTGAAGCATCTTATCATCGCTATACTAATTGTTAATTGTATCTTTACAAGAAATTGCTGGCTTCGCCCGCCCGTTTTAGGATTAAGACTAGGCGAGGGTCCATCCTCCGTTATGTTATATAACTCACACTAAGGACATTGGCCGATTGACATAAGATAACTTATTGATTTTTTTGTATTTGAGTCTTTATCCTAATCAGTAGGACGTTGGGCCTGTTTCTACGCTCGCGCGGTCGTCGGCACAGCACGGGTAATTGGTTTTTGCTCGGTGCTGGTCGTTTTTTCCTCGATTTAGCATAAACTCACTTCCTGAGTAGAATCATTCGACAATGTTGTTTAGAAGATTATTTAGCAAGCATAGCCGGTGTTCAGCTTATAAGTATAAAATATCTGAAAAATTCCACTCTTTCGTCACGACAAAAGTCTGTATGTCATTTTAGCGACGATCGGAATAAAGCCTCGCGCCATTTGCCAGTGTCGTCAGCGATGTCGGCTAGGGTTTCTCTTCACCCCCGAATAGCCGATAGGGCCTCTGCGCTGACGGTGCATTGTTGGTTCTCAATCCACCGTCATACCCTATCAAGCGTCACGCAAAACGGTCGAACTTAACCGTGACCATAGAATAAAATAACATCATCGCATGGGATAAAAGTGAAATTCACGTGAATTCGGCTGCTGGTGGCTTTTTGTGTTTTACGCGCCTCCCGCCCTGGCAGGTAATCGCTTAAGTAGTTGAACGAAGGGAGTCAAGCTTGAGCCTTTACCTAAGTCGGCCACCTGCTGACAATGATTGCCGGGTCACCAGCGTGTCGCGTCTTACCAACGCCCGACCCAATGCGCGCGGTCCGCGCATTACCCCCGCTTTTCATTGCAGGGGAAAACGCCGCCTTGACCAAGCCGTTTCACGCGATGGCAGACAGATGCGATCCCCCCAGGACAAGCCGCTATTAGCGCGCCCCATCTCTAGCCTAAGCGCAGGCAAACGTAATGCAGGCGTTGGTCAGTAAAGGAAGCGTCTGTTGCCTAACGGGCGCAGGTGGAAAAGAAAAAGGCGCATTAACCTTTTTGATGGGTTTTAGTCATTAAAGCCGGTCACGGCAGCAGACCGGCTCCCTCTGACGTTAATTAAATGTCAGATTGCCCGGTTATTATGTTATCCCGTTAACAAGGTACTACGCCAAAGTAAGTAGGTTAACTAAGCCACTTCCCAAGATCGTTATTACTGGCGCGGGCTGTTAAGTAAACGCCATAAACGCGCGCTGGACATCAGGCGGGTAATAATCTGAAAAACCCCCTCTGACGCGCCGTAACGCTTGAATCCTGAAAGATTCAAAGGGAAAATTAGCAAAATTCATCAAGTTAGATATTCTTAGAGGAATTTCATGGCGGAGTTGCTCAAGTGAACAGGTTCCCCGCGACATCTTCCCCTTGAACAAGCGGTAGGGATAGCCGCTTAGCGTCAAGGCGCGGCCGTTCAGTATGATATTGACGTTGCCCAAATTTTCATTGTCACATTTATTAACACTTTTGTTCATGGCTATGCCATTAACGCTTATATTGGTGGACTGTTAAACAATTTTTGCGCTCGATTTCTGATATTTTTCAATGAGGTAGAAATGAAATTACTTTTAGTTGGTAATCACACCTGCGGCAATAGGGGAGACAGCGCCATTCTGCGCGGTATCGTGCAATCATTAGAAGAACTGGCGCCCGGCACGCAGATTGACATTGTCAGTCGCTATGCACAAAGCTCCCGCTACCTTATGGGAAGGGACATTAAAAAAGACAATCTCAGCGCGGCAGGGCGCAGCGGCAATGGTGGCCTGGTACATAAAATCATCAAAAAGATCGCCAACCGATTCACCCATAAAATAATCATATCGCATATAGAGAAAAAAGGCGTTTACAAAAACTTCAAAATCCCGCCTATTTATCAAGAATTCGTCAATGATATCAGACGCTATGATGCCATTATCCAAGTCGGCGGTTCGTTTTTCGTCGATCTTTACGGTACCCATCAGTTTGACCATGCGTTATGCGCTTTTTTGGCCAATAAGCCTATCTTTATGGTGGGTCATAGCGTTGGCCCTTTCCAAAAACAAAACTTTAACGATGTCGCCCGCTATGTGTTTAAAAATGTTGATGCGCTCATTTTGCGAGAAAGTGTCAGCCTAGAGGTCATGAAAAAGAGTCACATTCCTACGGATAAGGTCATCGCGGGCATCGATACCGCATGGCTGGTCAAGCCGGGATTGAGCGAGAGTCATGCCGCTTATGCCCTCGATCATTGGCGGGAAGTGATAAAAGCCAACGACAGCATTGCCATGACATTCCGTAAATTGGCGCCTTTCGACAAACGTCTCGGCATCACCCAACAGGAGTATATGGCGGCTTTTGCCAATTTAATCAACGAAATCACCCGTTCAGGCAAACAGGTTATCGCTTTTTCCACCTGTACCGGCATTGATAGCTATCACAATGACGACCGCATGATAGCGCTGCAGATGAAAGATATTGTCGAAAGTCCCGATAAATTTCACGTCATTATGGATGAGTTTAATGACCTGGAACTGGGGGATTTACTTTCACATTGTAAAATGACTATCGGCACCCGGCTCCATTCGGCCATTATTTCAATGAACTTTGGCACGCCGGCTATTGCCATCAACTATGAGCATAAATCTCTGGGGATTATGCAGCAGTTAGGTTTGCCGGAATTAGCTGCCGATATCAATGAATTGATTAACGGTCAACTCATTGTAAAATATCAGAATCTGATAGAAAACATTTCCTCTCTGGAACTGCAGGTTAAAAACGCCGTCGAGCAGGAGCAGGATAAAGGCAGAATTATCAACCAAGATCTCATCAATAAGATTTCTGCTTAAGTCATGCCTGTGACCGGTTTGCCGCAGTGCAAACCGGTTATGATACGATGCTTGCGATTTATTTACATTTTATAGGTAGCGTTTAGTTTAACGGCAATGAAAATGTAAGCAGGCAAGATGTTCATGCGGCCAATTGGGAGTTAATCTTCAGTGCGCGATATCAAGAAACAGGCCATTTGGCTCTTTAGCGGCACATGTTTTGCTGCGCTTATGCAAATACTGCAATTGTCTGTCCTGGCGAGGACCACAGGGGCCCGGGAGCTAGGGATTATTGCCATCATAAATTCCATCCTTGCTATTGCAATGGTGTTACAAGATATGGGTATGAGCAGCTATCTTATCCATCGCCAGCAAATAACGCGCAAGGAACAGAGCACGATTTTCTGGGTCAACGCCATGTTAGGCGCTATGACCGCCGGTTTATTAGTGCTAATGGCCTATCCGCTAGCATTATTTTACAAAATTCCTGAATTAACCGGTCTGATAGCATTAACCAGCCTCAATTTCTTGATCTTAGGCGGCTTATCTCAATATCAAGCCCACTTCATTAAAATCAAGAAAGTGGTTTTACTGGTGCGCATCGAGATGTTCTCCAAGCTGATAGCGTTTATGTTGACGGTGGCGCTGTTGTATTTTACGCCGTTACGTCCGGCAGCAGTCATTCTCGGATTATTTACTAATGCGTTGATTAAACTCATTTGCATGCTTTATTTCAGCGAGAAGAGCTGGCATCCAACCTTTGAATTTTCAGGTGACACGTTTAAAGCGGCGTTGAAATATGGCAGCTTTCAATTAGGATCACAGATAATCAATCAATTTCGCACCCAGGCGGATTCTTTATTGCTGGCAAAATTCCTCGGGCCAGAAGTGCTGGGGATATACTCACTGGCAAAAGATTTGGTTCTGCAACCTTTGAAACTGCTGACGCCAGTAATAAATCGTCTGGCCCTTCCCCGCTTCGCTGAGAAACAAAGTTCAGAAAGCGAACTGAAAAAGATTTATCTTAATTCTACGTTCGCTAT
This sequence comes from Sodalis praecaptivus, assembly GCF_000517425.1. Classification (NCBI taxonomy): domain Bacteria; kingdom Pseudomonadati; phylum Pseudomonadota; class Gammaproteobacteria; order Enterobacterales; family Bruguierivoracaceae; genus Sodalis; species Sodalis praecaptivus. The sequence continues at coordinate 1,650,928 of NZ_CP006569.1, read as the reverse complement.
TTGCTCCTCTAGCGCACTGCTGTTTCTCATCATCGGCATCTTTGCGCCGACGGTCGTGAGAATTCTCTATGGCGCTCACCATGAGCAGGTTGCGGTACTGATACCTTACATGTTGCTGCTTGGCGTCCTAAGACCCATGGGGGGTTTGACGGGGGCAATCACGCAGGCAAACGGTAAAACCCACATTGAATTTTATTGGAATATCATTGCCGGCGTCGTCATGCTCGGGATCTTGGCGTTGGCCCTGCTGAGCAAAAATATTCTCGTCATTGCCTCTGCATTGTCCATTTCCCAGGTAACCATCTCGTTCTTGGTTTATCCCTTTTTCATCAAACCTATTGTGGATGTGGGGCTTTTACCCTACTTACGTAACTGGTTGCCGACAACCATTGTCGTTACTTTGATTATCTTTCTAATCAATCACTATCAACTTTATATCAGCTTGTAACCTTCAAACGCTGCCGACGGGCAGCGTTTTTTTTGATGGCCGACCTATCTTCCTTGTTCCTTTCCGGCCGGCCGTGGGCAAAATGATGATCTACATCAAGATGACCCCTTCGTTTCTTCGCTCACGGCCTCGCGCGCTCTTTTCTTTCACCGCTAATTGTAACGCGGCAACGAACGCTTGGCCGCACTGGGTAGCCATCGACGCCATCATCGTTAGGGCGTCTCACCTTTCTCTGGTTTGACGTTCCCATTCCTTAAGCCTTTTTTTCACTTCATCCTCCAGGCGCTTACGCAGGAGTTGATCCACATTGAGCTGATAATTCAGCCCCTCCCAAGGACCATACACCCGCAATGGAATCGCGGTGGAGGTAAGCATGCTCACCAGCTGCGGATCCCCTTTCCAGCCCTGCAATACCCGTATCTGTAGATTCACGTCGCATTGGCGCTCCGGTAGATTCAGGGTACCGTTGCCGGTAAGCGCCAGCAGTTCGGAATCTCCCGCCAAATCGTCAAGCCGCAGGTTGCCCTGATTAAGGGTGGCATTGGCGGTAAGCTGGCGCACTTGTGAATAACGCTCGTCGCGTTCCTCGGCCGCCACACTGCCGTTGGTGCGCGTTACCGCCCTTTGAATTAACTGCGAAATGTTCAGCCCTTCCAGTTTGGCGTTATCCAACGTCACGGCGGCCGAACCCTGCCAACCGCGGGCAAAATCCATCGCGGTGAAATTATGTCCCCACACCTCTCCTTGCAAAGAAAGTTGGCCGGTCAGCGTCTGGGGCAATGCAAACGCTTTCAGCAGCGGGCCGAGCGCGACGCGGGAAAATTGCGGATGCAAATGGAACAGGGGCTGTTTCCCGGTGGCATCCAGCGTGCCGGGTAAATTAAACTCCCCTTCGCCAAGTTTGCCGGTAAATGTGTTCAGGCTCAGCTGTCCACGGCGGTTGTCCGCCTGCACGTTGAAATCGGTCATTGTCAAACCGTGATAAATGACGTTTTGCGCGCGTAGACTAAGCTGACCGCTAAAATCATTAAGATTGGACAGCGCGTTATCCGTGAGGGCGCTGTTGGCTATCACCGGTCGCCCCGTGGTGGCGCTTTGATTCTGCGCCCGCGCGTCGTTGCCGTCGGCAGGCGGCTGCAGCCCCAGCAAAGTGTCCAGATTCAGGGTCTTCGCCGCCAAATCCAGTTGATATACCGGCGCATCCCCCAGCCGGGCGCTTATCTGCCCACTTAACTCACTGTCGTTGGCGCTGAAGGTCAATTCACCGAGCGTTAACGACTGATTGACGGCGGAATAATCGGCATTGAAGGCGCCTTCGCCTTCAATGCCCTGCTCCGGCAAACCATTGGCGCGTAGCCGATAGCTGAATTTATCCATATGGGCGCTAAGCTGGCGCGGGTATTGACTGAGATCCAGGCTACCGTTGAGGGAGACCGTCAGATCGCGTTGATCGCGATTGAGACGACCGGAAAATTCGATACTCGCTTTGCGTGCGTCGTCCTGCTTCATTTGCAAATTCAGATCGCGCAAATTGAGTTGTTCATTATCATCGCGCTGCCAGATAAGTAAGCTGTCAGCGACCTGCAGGCTGCCGATATTCCAGGACCAGCCGCTGCCCTCTTCCGGCTCCGGCGTACCCGCCGGCGCGATGGGGGCATTCTCGGGACGACGGGCCGCGCTGTCCGGGGTCAAGGTGATGACCGCCCCCTTCAACATCACCTGTTTTACCGACAATTGATGGGACAGCAGCGGCCACAGCGCCACGTCCAGGCGCATATTCTCCGCGCTGACCAGCGGAAGCTTCGCACCGGGGGCGGTGAGTTTCATACGTCCCGCGAGAATGCTCAATTGCGGCCAGGCATGCCAGCGCAAATCTCCCTCTAGCGCCAAATGATAGCCGCTGCGCTGTTCCACCTGGGTGATCATATAGCTGCGAAAATCGTTGGGATTGATTAGCGCCACCATGGCCGTCAGCCCGGCCACCACCACCACCAGCAAAATGAACAGCGTCGTCAGTAATCTTCTCATGCGGTCCTCTTTCGTTATTACCCGATGCCACAGGCCTCTGACGATTCAGTCCTTGTCGATCCGACTGGCCACGGCGCCCTGCTGATTGCGGTATTTGGCATCTTCACGCCTATTATAGGGGCGGGCCGCGGGACCGCTCAGGGGTTCAAAACTCAAGGCGCCTATCAGCATGCCGGGACGCAACGCCAGCGGCAACTTACCTGAATTATAGAACTCCAGCACAATTCTACCCTGCCAGCCGGGATCGATTCGGTGCGCGGTCACGTGAACCATCAGGCCCAGGCGCGCCAGCGAGGAGCGCCCGTCCAGCCAGCCAACCAGATCATCGGGCAATGTGACCGATTCCAGGGTCGCCGCCAGCGCCAGCTCGCCCGGATGCAGAAAAAAGGCTTCGCCTTCGGCCAGTTGAATTTCGTCGCTCATCACCCGATCCAGCGCCGCGGCTACTTCATCTTTGGGCCCGCTGAGATCGATATACGCCGCGGTATGGCCCCGAAAGACCCGGAACTGGTTACCCAGCCGGACATCCATCGTGGCCCCGTTAATCCTTTCTTGCGGCGGGCGCGGCGAGATGGCCAGTCGGCCTTCATCCAGCCAGATCTCTATATCACGGTCGCACAGTCTCATCGCTTGTCTCTCCATAAGGGCGTGAATGTGGGGTTGCCGCCACGGCGGCAGCCGGTCAGGTCTCAAATATTACACGGGAATTATTCGAAAAACTGACTGATCTTCGCTTTTAAAATATCGATGGCAATCCGGTTCTTACCGCCGCGCGGGACAATGATGTCAGCGTATTGCTTCGACGGTTCAATAAACTGCAAAAACATCGGACGGACGGTACGCTGATATTGCTCTATGACGGAGTCCATTGAACGTCCGCGTTCATTGACGTCGCGTTTCATACGGCGCATCAGACAAATATCCAGCGGCGTATCCACAAAAATAGAGAAATTCATCTCCTGGCGCAGGCGTAAATCGGTCAACAACAATATCCCTTCCAGGATAATGACTTTTTTGGGGCGCAGGTGAAGGGTTTCAGGACGGCGGGTATGTTCTACGTAACTGTAGACCGGCATCTCGATCGCCAAGCCCGCCTTCAGCATCTGGATATGTTGAAACAGCAGGCTATGATCCATAGCGCTCGGGTGGTCGTAATTGGTTTTGACCCGTTCCGGCATGGTCATGCCGCTTTGATCTTTATAATAGCTGTCTTCGGGAATGATGCCGATATGCTCATCGCCAACCTGGTCGCACAACTCCCGGTAAAGCGTGCTGGCGATAAGACTTTTTCCTGAGGCGGATGCGCCGGCAATGCCGATAATAACGCACTGGTGGGGCTTGTCAGTCATACAATCAAGGGCCTGATAATATAAGAATGCCTCGGCGGTGAGGCTGCAATTTACGCGGCAATTATAGGGTGCGGGGCAATCGCACGCCAGCATTACCGGGCCGCGAGACGCTCGGGCGGGGATTTTTTTACCGCCGGGGCGCGTATGCGCCGCCCAGTTTAAGACTATTCATACTGGAGCTGCTAAAGTCATACGGGTAAAGTTGCCCGTCGTGGCCACGGCCGTCGGCCGGCCGTATCTTATGAGGGATTCCATGAGTTGGCACTGGTTTACTTTTTTTGGCGACAGCATGCTGTTACTGCCTTGCGCGGGATTGATCGTCGTGGTTTTACTGCTGAAAGCGGATACCCGTCAGGCCTGCTGGCAATGGCTGCTGCTGTTCTGCCTCGCCGGCGGCGTCGTTTGCGCCTCGAAATTGGCTTTTATGGGCTGGGGTATCGGCAGCCGCGCTTATGATTTTACGGGATTTAGCGGTCATTCGGCGCTATCGGCCAGTATCTGGCCGGTCATGATTTGGATCCTGTTTAGCCGCGCGCGTCCGGCGCTGCGCGTTGCGGCAGTGGTGGGCGGCTATCTGCTGGCGCTGGCGATTGGCGTTTCACGGTTGGTAATTCAGGCGCATTCGCTGTCTGAAGTCGTGTCCGGACTGGCGTTGGGTTACTTGATAAGCAGTTCTTTCCTGCTGTTGCAGTATAGCCGGCATACGCATATCCGTTTTCTGAGCAACGGTCAGATCGTGGCGATGCTTATTTTACCGCTGTTGCTGGTGGCGCAGGGCAAAAAAGCGCCGACCCAGAATTTGCTGGAACAGATAGCCCTCAGCGTGGCGCCGGTTACCAAAGTCTATACCCGCGAGGATTTGCATCGCGCACGCCCGGCGTTAACGCCGGATCGCGCTTTGCGGCCGGCGCCGGCAAGCTAAACGCCCCTCAAGGCTTGCGCTCGCCAAAGCGGCAAGCTCAACGCTTCTAACGCTTACGCGGGCGTTGCCAGCAAAGCCGGCGCCAGCAGGCTCAATATCTCCCGAGGCTGGCGCTGGTCAAAGGGGCGATGCCGCCACCGGCAAGCTCAACGCTTGCCTCGGCGCTGAGAGGGGACAAGGCCGCGACAAAAAGCCCGCATGTTCCCCCGGCGGGAACGTTTTTAAACGGCTTTGATGGCAATCTCCGTCGGAATGACCTCTCCCTGCCAATAAAGTTGCGCCGCTACCTGCCCCGCCAGCTGGCGATAGATTTCGGTAAATTCGCTCTCGGGGCGGCTCACCACCGTCGGCTCGCCGCGATCCAGATCCTCGCGCAGGCTGATGTGCAACGGCAGTTGGCCAAGCAGCGCGCACTGGTACTGTTCCGCGAGCTTTTCCGCGCCGCCGGAGCCGAAAATGGCTTCCAGATGGCCGCAATGACTACAGATATGCATGCTCATGTTTTCCACGATACCCAGTACCGGCACGCCGACCTTGGCAAACATCACAATGCCCTTGCGCGCGTCGGCCAGCGCAATGTCTTGCGGCGTTGTCACCACCAGCGCGCCGGTCACCGGAATATTTTGCGCCAGCGTCAGTTGGATATCGCCGGTGCCTGGGGGCATATCCAGTATTAGATAATCCAGCTCCGGCCACAGCGTATCGGTGAGCAGCTGTAAAAGGGCTTTGCTGGCCATGGGGCCGCGCCAGACCATGGCGTTGTCCTCGGTGACCATATAGCCAATGGAGTTGGTGGCCAGACCGTGGGCCATAATCGGCGCCATATGCTGCCCATCCGGCGACGTCGGGCGCTCGTGGGTGGTGCCCAGCATGGTGGGAATCGAGGGGCCGTAAATATCGGCGTCCAGCAGTCCGACGCGTCCCCCTTCTGCCGCCAGCGCCAGCGCGAGATTGACGGCGGTGCTGGATTTGCCTACGCCGCCTTTGCCGGAGCTTACGGCAATTAAATTACGTACGCCATTAACGCCCGCCTGATCCTTGACCCGTTTCATCGTGGCGATATTATGTAACAACTTCCAGTCGATGGCGGTGGCGCCGGTCAGACGCAGCAGTTCGGCGCTGGCGCTTTCCTGCAGCTCCGCGAAACCGCTTTGCCAGGCAAACGGCATCACCAGCTCAATATGCAGCGTACCGTCGAGCAGCGCGCTATGATGCAATGCTTTCAACACGGTTAAATCGCGTTTCAGCGTCGGGTGTTTGAAGGCGCTCAGCACGCGGTTTATCTGCTCGCGCAGTGCCTCTGGGGTGGTTTGTTGCGCAAAAGGGTTCATCCCGGCTCCTTTGGGTTCTGTTTAGAGGATGAGTAACCATTAGCCTTAGCATAACAGGGCTCATCGGCCGCAGCGGAAAAAAGTTCGCCGGCGGCGGGCGCGCATGCCTCTTGTTTACGTGAGGTATCGCTATCGGTTACCATCGACTGCCCTTATGACACTTAACGAAAGCCAACTCCTACCATGACTCAAGTCGCGAAAAAAATATTGGTAACCTGTGCGTTACCGTACGCTAACGGTTCTATCCATCTCGGCCATATGCTTGAGCATATACAGGCGGATATCTGGGTCCGTTATCAGCGAATGCGCGGCCATCAGGTTTATTTTATCTGTGCCGATGACGCTCACGGCACGCCGATCATGCTTAAGGCGCAGCAATTGGGTATGGCGCCGGAAGAGATGATTAACGAAATGAATCTGGAGCATCAGACGGATTTTGCCGGCTTTGGCATCAGCTATGACAACTACCATTCGACCCATAGCGAGGAGAATCGCCAATTGTCGACGCTGATTTATCAGCGGCTGAAAGAAAACGGTTATATTAAGTCGCGGACCATTTCTCAGTTGTTCGATCCCGAAAAAGCCATGTTCCTGCCCGATCGTTTTGTGAAAGGCAGTTGTCCCAAATGCCATTCGCCCGATCAGTACGGCGACAATTGCGAGGTTTGCGGCGCCACCTACAACCCGACGGATCTCATCAATCCAAAATCGGCGGTGTCGGGCGCAACGCCGGTGATGCGGGAATCGGAACACTTTTTCTTCGATTTGCCCGCCTTTAGCGACATGCTGCGCGCCTGGACACGCTCCGGCGCGCTGCAAGAGCAGGTGGCCAATAAGATGCAGGAGTGGTTCGAGTCAGGATTGCAACAGTGGGACATTTCCCGCGACGCGCCCTATTTTGGCTTTGAAGTCCCGGACGCGCCCGGCAAATATTTTTATGTCTGGCTGGATGCGCCCATCGGCTATATGGGCGCATTCAAAAATCTTTGCCAAAAGCGTAGCGACCTTCGCTTTGACGAGTTCTGGGAGGTCAATTCCCAAACCGATCTTTACCATTTCATCGGCAAGGACATTGTCTATTTTCACAGCCTGTTCTGGCCGGCCATGCTGGAAGGCAGTCAGTTCCGCAAGCCGACCAATTTATTTGTCCACGGCTATGTCACCGTCAACGGCGCCAAGATGTCTAAATCCCGCGGCACGTTTATCAAGGCCAGCACCTATCTGGCGCACCTGGATGCGGACTGCCTGCGTTATTACTATGCCGCCAAATTGTCGTCGCGCATCGATGATATCGACCTGAATCTGGAAGACTTTATTCAGCGGGTCAACGCCGACATTGTGAATAAAGTGGTCAACCTGGCCTCACGTAACGCCGGCTTTATCAATAAACGTTTTGATGGTCAGTTGGCGGCCACGGTAGCCGATCCGGCGCTGTATGCCACCTTTGTCAATGCCGCGACGTCGATTGGCGAAGCATTCAACAGCCGTGAAACCAGCCGCGCCATTCGCGAAATCATGGCGCTGGCGGATCTGGCTAATCGCTATGTAGACGAACAAGCACCCTGGGTAGTGGCGAAACAGGAGGGCCGTGAGGCAGATCTGCAGGCTATCTGTTCGATGGGGATCCAACTGTTTCGAGTGCTGATGACTTATTTGAAACCGGTACTCCCCTCGCTGGCGGCGCGGGCGGAAGCGTTCCTCGCTTCACCGCTCAGCTGGGATGCGGTGCCCACACCGCTGGTGTCCCACCGCATCAGTCCGTTCAAGGCGCTGTTTAGCCGAATCGAACCGGCGCAAGTGGAGGCCGTTGTCGAGGCATCGCGCCAGGAAGCGGCGGCGGCCGGCGCGCCGGCGGCAGAGCCGAAAATCGCGCAAACCGAGCCCCCCATCGCCGCCACAATTGCGTTTGATGATTTCGCCAAAGTGGATATGCGCGTAGCGCTGATTAAGCGCGCCGAGCACGTGGAAGGTTCCGATAAGCTGCTGAAGCTCACGCTTGATCTCGGCGGTTCAAGCCGTCAGGTGTTCTCCGGTATCCGCGCCGCTTACCCCGATCCTCAAGCGCTGGAAGGGCGCCTGACGATAATGGTAGCCAATCTGGCGCCGCGTAAGATGCGCTTTGGCGTATCGGAAGGCATGGTGATGGCCGCCGGCCCCGGCGGCAAGGATATCTTCCTGCTCAGCCCGGATGCCGGGGCGCTGCCCGGCATGCCGGTAAAATAACGCGCGCCGCGCTAACTCGGGCGGCGGTGGTTTTCGCCGCCGCTCGGGCATTTTCGTTCAGTCAATCTCCCCTCGTTTCCACCGCCGTCCCGCGCGCGCTCATTTCCCAAATCTTATTCCTGCCCGCCGCTGTTCAGTTTACCGGAAAGTCGTTATTCTGAATGCCGATGCAAAATAATCATGGATGTGTGTTGTCATGAAGGGATCTCCGCCGCTTATCAAAGCGCTTCTGCTTACATCGCTAATATTAACCGTCGGACGCGGACTCACGCTGCCGTTTCTGGCCATTTTCCTCTCGCAGCAGCGCGGCATGACGCCCGGCCAGACGGGACTGGTGCTGGGGATGAGTCTTATGCTGGCCATAGTGTTAAGCCTTTATGGCGGCTATTGGGTGGATCGCTTCAATAAGCAGCGGCTGATTCTGTGCGCCATGACAAGCTTTGCGGTCAGCTTTTTCTTATTACCGTTTACCGCGTCAGTCATATTGCTTATCGTTTTAATGGGTATGATTAATTTTGCCTATTCGCTGTTCAGCCTGACCCTCAAGGCTACGCTGGCGGAGTGGCTGCCGGTGAGCGAGCGCATTAAGGCGTTCTCCGCTAACTATACGCTGGTCAATGTCGGTTGGGCTATCGGACCGCCGCTGAGTGTAGCCATGGCCAGCACGCATCCCTTATCCCCCTTTTTGTTGGCCGGCATATTGAGCCTGTTGGCCACATTGCTATTGGGAAAAGCGATGCCGGGCTTCGGGCCGCCGCCGGCGAATAGTGACGACCAGCGGCCCCCCACGGAGCGCCAGACGCCTAATTTCCGTCAAACTCTGACCATTTTACGCCAGGATCGGCGGCTCATCTGGTTTACCCTGGGCGGTACCTTGGGCAGCCTGGTGGGCAGTCAGTTCGCCAGCTGTATTTCCCAATATCTGATGGTGGCCTTCAATCCCGACTTTGCCTATAAAGTCGTGGGGATCATTTTGCCGGTCAACGCGACCATTGTCGTGACATTGCAATATCTGGTAAGCCGCCACATCACGCGCGGCGCGCTCATGAAATGGCTGACCGTCGGCAGTGTTTTTTTTCTGCTGGGCCTGGCGGGGATTATTTTCGCACAGCGCATGTTGCCGCTTTGGGTGCTGGCCGTTGCTCTATTTTCTTTGGGCGAAATTATTATTATTCCCGTAGAATACATGTTTGTCGATTTCATCGCCCCGCCGCACCTCAAAGGCAGTTATTATGGCATGCAAAACTTAAGTAGCCTGGGCGGCGCAGTCAACCCGTTATTGACCGGATTGTTATTAACCTATACGCCGCCGGTGACCATCTTCGGTGTAATGATGTTGGCGACACTGTTAAGCCTGGGGCTGTTTTACCGGGGGTATCGTCTGGCGCAGCGCAGCGCCGCCGGCTGAGGGCGCGACGGTGAGATTCTCTGCATCGCCGTTGAGATATCAAGTAGGTTTGGCGTCAGTGATACGACCGCTTTCCCGAGCGGCACTACCGGCGCCGGCGTCGGCGCCGCCCGCAGCGCTTCGGCCCCCCGCCGCGCGCTCGGCGCGGGTCATTACACTGCTCCCGCGTGGTCATTATCGCTATCCGGCCAGCCCGAACGGGAATTCGCCTAGAGCACGATGAAGCTGGGTCATCATAGGCTTAACAGCTTCCATAATTATTCCCACCCCACGCCCCTAATCCAGACGGCCTCTTTACAGTTTTGGCCGTCACGTTCATCATTTTGTTTGAGCCCGCACTGCAACGCAGATTAAATCCAAGACCTTATTTGGCATTCATTATCGCTCAAAAGCATGGCGAGAATTGAATTATCATTCTTTGCGCTTTTAACCCGGTTAATAAAGTAGTTAGGCTTTTAACGTACCAACAACGATTGTCGTTATTGTTATTCATTCAATCAAGGATGATATTATGATTACTCCTTATCGACCCGCGTGTTTGGTTTCGACTTTATTCCCCCGTCTTTTTTCCTCGTCCGCGCCGAGCGAGGTTCCCGCTTGCTGCGGCCATGGAGAGAGGTCCATCCCCGGCGCGTTACGCGTCGAACAACCCCGGCCCCCCCTTGCGGACGAGCGAGTATCGCTGACGGAAGACGGTCGTCGCTGTTTGCTTCATCTGTTTAAGCAATTTGCCGGATTACAGAAATCGTACTTACTGTTCCAGGCCTTGGCCAATACCCGCGTTATTTTACCGCTGCAGATTATTTCTTTGGCGCAGGCGATATATGTTTCCATCACCGAGCGTCGTGATATCGCTGTGGCGATAATGGAAGGGCTTGCGCTGACCTCTAATCACTGGTGTGCAACCAACAATCCGCTGGCGGTACTTGCCAGTTATCTCAAATACGTCGTGGCCGACGCCTTGGGGGATAATTTGTTAACTCGCTTATTCGATGAGGAACATCACGAGGAGAATCTGGATCCGACTTTTCTGGCACTTGCCTGTCTGGTCGTAGCGCTGGATTCGCACTTACCGTCCACGCCGTCTCTGCCCGAGCGTCCCTGGCTGCAATTACCGCTCGGCGTAAGTCAGCTTTTCGCCAAAGCACGGGTTTATTGGTCGTTGCTGGGCAATATCGCCCTGCCCGCAAAGGAAATCAATTGGCAAGCCGAACCCTATAGGGCGCAACTGACTCACGTTCCAAAGGGCAACGCCCGCGCTGCTTCTAGGCCAACGGCGGAAAACGCGCCGCCGGGAGGGTCGCGGCCGTGGCCGTCACCAAGGGAAAATTGCCCCATCTCGCCGCCGCACAAGCGGCAGGCGTGGGCGAAAAGGGACCTGCCGGCGGCCCGTTTCCCCAGCGACAGCAACCGCGATGATGTCGCGCTTACGCCAGGCTGCACAGCGCTTCTCACGCGCGCCCCCGACGCCGGAGAGCGCCTCCCGCACGGCGACGTGCACCCGTCGAGCGCCATAAATACGCTGCTAACGGCGGCCGTGGGTATGGTCATTCAACCCTGCGGCAGTTGGCCGCAAAAAATGCTGCTGCTGGCGGGTATGTCCTTATCCGCCGCGGGCGTTCGCGCCGAACGCGGCATTACCTCAAGCCATAGCGAGACCGACAACTCCCCGCCAGACGTTGACGACAGGAAGCTGGCGCCCCCCTCTCCCGCCGCGCTGCAATCATTTACCGCCGATGCCACTACCGCGCCAGCGCGTATTTGGACCCGTAAGCAATTGATTGACTACCCGCTGTACCGCGCACAACTCACCTATACCGGCATCGTTGAAGTGCACAAAGTTCCGTTATTGGCGGAATTCATTGGCGCTTACGTTTCCCGGGATTTTTTCAACCGCATTTTTCACCCCCTCATGATGGAAGCGCTGGCCAAAGATAAAGAAATGAAAGACGACCCATTGCTTTTGAGCCGTTTCTTGCAGAGCCTTTATCAGAAATTAATGATTGAAGTCAGGGAGATTCAGAGCGCTGACATCGCATCAACGTACGAGATAAGGCAGTATCTTCTTCAATTGCACAACCTCTCTCTCGCCATGCGCCGTGATTGGGGGGAGGTGATCGAAACCACGGCAGCAGATAACGACCCGCAGCACAGTATTTTGTGGGATTATTCGTTTGGTGCGATGAAACTATCTGACCTTCGGGATAATTATCAGGAAGAATTAGGGCGTATTATCCCGGAGACGTTGAAGTGCGAATTGGAGGTATACCTACAGAATACGGTCCAGGACAATGTTGAACGCTCCTCTATGCTTTCAACATTGTTTTTCTACCCGCTTTCATGGCTGTTGACTATAAAAAGCGCCCGACACCCCCGTAACGCTTTTATGGAACGAGCGCTGTTTCATTCCGCCGAAGGGCTCTATACCGCGTTAGAAGCACTACGGCCGGTTCTCAAAAAAAAACAACGTCATTTAAATGAGTACTACAACCTGAGCCAGTATGAAATATACCGCAAACTTATCGGCAATCCCCATGCTCTCGACTTCGATCTGCGCTTTGCCGCATTGTTGGTCTATCTCCAAGTGTTACCGACCTTGGTCTATGTCAAAAGCAATGGCACCAGCGGGAGCCCGGTCATTTCCCCCGACGCGTTGGAGGCTCTGCTGCGGGACTGGCGGTATCCGTTCAGCCTCAATGACGTTAGGGTATCCTTGGGCCATTGTGCTACCCCGGCCCCCCCCTCTTTAGGCTCGCCGCCCGCCGGCGCTAATACGACCTGCCTCCACAAGGTGCCGCTTGCCTGTAGGACGCCCGCCGATTGTCCCAGCCGGGCCATGATAGAGGAACTTTGCCCTGAGCAGGTGATACAGGGCGTTGTGCTGTTTCACCGCCTCGGCGACAAGGCGCGGGTTTATAACGCGTCATCCGGATTGCGCTCGGTATTGGCGGCACGCACAGCCGCGATAGTCGGGTTAACGCGCCGGGAAAGCGCATGGGTGATCGTTGATGCCGACGCCCGGTTGCCGCCGGTATTTTGGCTGGGCGTGACCCGCGGTTTGACGCTCGAGCAATTGCAGATGGCCTGCACCATCGCCAGTGACGCCACACCGGCCTGCACCGCGCGTACCTATTACGACGAGCTGGACAATAAAAGCGACAGCAAGCGGTTTTTCTATTGGGGCGATATGGCCAGCAATTTGGAAAAAATCGCGGGCATAGCGGGACGTACCCCCGCCCATCGCCAAGAGCAGCAGCAAGCCCAGCTCAATGCTCAAGCCATGGCATGGGAACCCCGTATTCAGAAAGCGAGGTTTTATGAACCCTTGCTGGGCGAGGAAAACGACAAACTGTTGATACGCCGCTTGTCGCCGCAGGACGTAACGGCCACACCGCATGAATTTAGCGAGGCGCGGAAGTATACCGGTTTGTATTTGGGGGGCATCAAAGTCCATTTACGCCAGTTACAACACCATATCGCGACGAACGAAACCGCCGTTGCGGCGTTTCTAAACCTGTTTCTCAAGCAGTCCGATGTTAGCGCGCTCGCCCATAATGTGGCGTCCTTCAATGCCGTGGTGCAGCGCGCCATCGACTTTCTTGAGATTATCAGTAAGTTAAATTATACCAATGTCGCCATGGTGGGTACGGGGGACGGTAAACGTAGGGCGAATATCACGCGGCTAACGCCGACCATGCTGAAAAAAACGCCGCCATTTTACGCGGCCCAGGATGCTTACGTTAAGGGCCTGGTGGTTATCACGGATTCCCTATTCCATCTTTTAAACTGCTCCGGCTGCCGCGATGCGAATAAACGGCAACTTCTGGTACATGATGAATTGCTCAAGCAAATTATCCTGCTTTCTTCACCGACTAACCGTTTTATCTCCATACGCCACGATATCGGATCCCCGGTGCCGAAGATCTGTTCCGCGGACCCGGGCGCGAACCTCGCCCCGCTTGCCATGCAATACCACGACGGCCTGTTAGGCAATTTGTCTCACTACGCCGAGAACATGCACTTAGCTCCGCCCCTAGAGCAGGAGGTCAATGCGTTTATCCAACGCCACGCCGAGGTGAAAGACGCGCTTTTGATGACGAGCGCGGACTGGTTAATGTTGATGATACGCGACTATAGCGAGGGTCAAGTCGTCGGTCGGGCTTGGTATGTTTTACCTCACCACTGCATCGACGATAACCGCTAAAGGCTCCGATGCTGACTCCCGACGGCAGAGATCAAGCGATAGCCCCCTGGCGTTCCCGTCTCAACCTGGGTACCTTTGTCGTCAGTACGGGGGTCACCCTGGCGTCGTGTCAGGGCCGAGCATCACCATAGCGGCGGCGTAAACCGCCGCTACGCTGGCCGCCTTAGCCGACCGTCCTTGAAGGCTGGCATAGGTTAAGGTTTAATTGTATGATAAATGCATCATCGTTAGGATGGCTACTATGCGCAAGATTTTGACTAACGCTTGGGCCTTTGTCCGGGCATTTATCCTTATTTATCTCTGTTTATACGCCGGTATCTTCTTATCCGCGCTGCTGCCGATCGCCATTCCCGGCAGCATTATCGGAATGTTGCTGCTTTTTCTGTTGCTCTCTTTTCAGCTGGTGCCGCCGCTGTGGCTGAAACCCGGCTGCTATGTATTAATCCGCTACATGGCGCTGTTATTTGTTCCTATCGGCGTCGGGGTGATGAATTATTATCAGCAGCTTGCCGCCCAGTTGGGGGCGATCGTCGTCTCCTGCGCCGTCAGTACCCTCATGGTGATGGTAGTGGTAGGGCTCAGCTCCCATTATGTGCATCGCGAGCGCCCCATCGCCGGCCAGCCGCAGGATGTTGGAGATCGTTAATGCTGCAAAATATGTGGTGGTCGCTGCCGTTAACGCTGGGAGTCTTTTTCGCTTCCCGCCGTCTTGCCGGTCGGGTGCGCATGCCGCTACTAAATCCGCTGCTGGTTTCCATGGTGGTGATTATTACGCTACTGCTGGCCACCGGCATCCCCTATAACCGTTATTTCGCCGGCAGCAAGGTGCTCAACGATCTTCTCCAGCCGGCGGTGGTCGCGCTGGCGTATCCGTTGTATGAGCAGTTGCACCAAATTCGCGCCCGCTGGAAATCCATTATCAGCATTTGCTTTGCAGGCAGCCTGACCGCCATGATAAGCGGCGCCGCCATTGCGCTGTGGATGGGGGTTTCGCCTGAAATGGCCGCATCGATATTGCCGAAATCGGTCACCACCCCCATCGCCATGGCGGTGTCTCAATCCATTGGTGGCATTCCCGCCGTGACGGCGGTGTGCGTCATTTTCGTCGGGATTCTTGGGGCGGTTTTCGGCCACAGCGTGTTCAAGCTGCTGCGGATCTCTACGCGGGCGTCGCGTGGGCTGGCAATGGGCACCGCGTCTCACGCTTTGGGCACCGCCCGCTGCGCCGAGCTGGATTTTCAAGAAGGGGCATTCAGTTCGCTGGCATTAGTTATCTGCGGCATTATTACGTCCCTTATCGCCCCCTTTGTGTTTCCATTATTACTTAAATTATTCGGTTAATTGTTAACGATAAGATATCGATCGTAGTTAATCGCGTTATCCCTGTTTACAATGATCGTCTGCTTAAAGAACAGGGACCCCCTATGATTGCTCGTTTTGCTCCGGCGCTGACCGCGATCGACCCACCTTTACGGGATGCGCTGGCGCCGTTGCTCGATCATAACGACTTCGCCGGCTGGCTGAGCGCCGGTCAGGTCAAGGATCTTCTACAGGTCTGCGACCTTGACGAAGACGCATTATGTTTCTCGCTGCTGCCGCTCGCTGCCGCCTGTGCCGTCACCCCGCTTTCCCATTTTAATGTGGGCGCTATCGCACGCGGCATCAGCGGCAATCTGTATTTCGGCGCCAATATGGAATTTCACGCCGCGCCGCTGCAGCAAACGGTGCATGCGGAACAAAGCGCCATCGCCCACGCCTGGCTGCGGGGTGAGAAACGTCTGCGGGCAGTGACGGTCAATTATACCCCCTGCGGCCATTGCCGGCAGTTCATGAATGAGTTGAACAGCGGCACCGATTTGATTCTTTGTCTGCCCGAGCGCCCCGCCGCAACGCTTGCGAGTTATCTTCCCGACGCGTTCGGTCCGCGTGATCTCGCCATTCAAAGCCTGCTACTCGATGAGATAGACCATCATTTCGCCGCCGTGACATGGTTAGACCATGGGCTGCAAGCGGCCTCACCCGCCGATAACGCGCCTTTGGTCAACGCGGCCCTAAGTGCGGCCAGCCAGAGCCATGCACCCTACAGCCAAAGCCATAGCGGTGTCGCGCTACAGACGCGGGATGGCCGCATCTATGCGGGACGTTATGCGGAAAACGCCGCCTTTAATCCTAGCCTGCCGCCGCTGCAAAGCGCTTTAATCTTAATGAACGCCAGCGGCGACGATAGCCGTCAGATAACGCGGGCGGTGTTGGCCGAGCGGCAAAATGCGCCGATAACCCAATGGCCGGCCACCGCCGCTACTCTTGCCGCGCTGGGCTGCCACGAGGTGCATCATTTAGCAATCTCTCTTTGATTCGAGGCGCGTCGTAAGTCCCTAACGGATGGGCTTGTCGGCGCGGGGTGAAAAATATATTACAACTCCGGCCGGACAATCACCGCCGTGATCTCTTATGCTGTTCCTACAGCCAACATTATCAGTAACGATGAGTGAAGAAAATGGAACTGGAATACGAAAGCAAACGTCCCCTGTATATCCCCCATGCCGGCCCCATTCTGTTGGAATTCCCGCTGCTGAATAAAGGCAGCGCCTTTTCCCTGGAAGAGCGTGACAATTTCAATTTGCAGGGTTTGCTGCCGGATACGGTGGAAACCATTGAGGAGCAGGCGGAACGCGCCTGGCGCCAATACCAGGATTTCCGCACCAATATCGATCGCCACATTTACCTGCGCAATATTCAAGATACCAATGAAACGCTTTTTTATCGGTTGCTTGCGGCCCACCTGGCCGAAATGCTGCCGATTATTTATACCCCGACCGTCGGCGATGCCTGCGAGCGGTTTTCCGATATTTATCGTCGCGCGCGTGGCGTGTTTATTTCCTATAATAACCGCGACAAAATTGAGGATATGCTGCAAAACGCTACCAAGCAAAATGTCAAAGTCATCGTTGTGACCGACGGTGAACGCATCTTAGGTCTGGGGGATCAGGGGATCGGCGGCATGGGCATTCCCATCGGGAAACTGTCGCTTTATACCGCCTGCGGCGGCATCAGCCCCGCCTATACCCTGCCGGTGGTGCTGGATGCCGGCACCAATAATCAGCAACTACTCAACGACCCGTTGTATATGGGCTGGCGCCATCCGCGCATTACCGGTGAACAATATGACGATTTCGTCGACGCCTTTATTCAGGCGGTGAAGCGCCGCTGGCCGAATGTGCTGCTGCAATTTGAAGATTTCGCCCAGAAAAACGCGACGCCGTTGCTAAACCGCTATCGCAGCGAATTGTGTTGCTTCAATGATGATATTCAGGGTACCGCCGCGGTAACGCTGGGCTGTCTACTGGCGGCCAGCCGCGCCGCGGGTAAACGCTTGCGCGATCAAAAGGTGGTGTTTCTCGGCGCAGGCTCCGCCGGTTGCGGTATCGCCGAACAGATTATCGCGGAAATGCGCACCGAAGGTCTCAGTGAAGACGAGGCCCGCGGCCGCGTCCTGATGGTCGATCGCTTTGGCCTGCTGACCGACAAACTGGCGAATCTGTTGGATTTTCAGAGTCGCCTAGTCCAATCCAGTGAGAGTATTAGCGATTGGCAGCTGGAGAGCGACACCATTTCGCTGCAAGATGTGGTACGCAACGCCAGACCCACGGTATTGATCGGCGTCTCCGGCCAGCCGGGGCTGTTTACCGAAGAGATTATCCGGGAGATGCACCAACACTGCGAGCGTCCCATTGTGATGCCGCTATCTAATCCCACATCGCGCGTGGAAGCAACGCCGGAAGACATTTTACGCTGGACCGACGGCGCGGCGCTGGTCGCGACCGGCAGCCCCTTTACGCCGGTGAAGCTTGAGAGTAAAACCTACCCGATTGCCCAGTGCAATAACGCCTATATCTTCCCGGGTATCGGGTTGGGCGTATTGGCCTCGGGCGCAAGCCAGATTACGGACACCATGCTAATTGCGGCCAGTCGTGCGCTGGCGGATTGCTCGCCGCTGGCCAACGGTGACGGCGGCGCGCTGTTGCCGGATATCAACGACATCCAGGCGGTCTCACGGGTCATTGCCATGGCGGTCGCCAAGGCGGCGCAGGTGCACGGGGTGGCGCTGGTGACCTCCGAGGAGACGCTTTCTCTTGCCATCGAGCATAACTTCTGGCAGCCGCAGTATCGCGATTATCGCCGCACCTCATTTTAAACCCGCCATCAACCGGTCGGGGAAACCCGGCCGGTAAACGGGCAATTTTGCGGCATTGGCCTGACTTGCCCCTTGCACACCTTGCTTCAGCTTGGCAGGTAAAGTAGCCTTGGAGCCATGACACTTTCGCGGGAACCGGCAAAGGCTATAGCATGTTGAAACGCCTGATTTTAACCCTGTTAATTATCGCAGGCGTTCTGGTACTGGCGGCGGTGGGCCTTGACCGCTGGATCAGTTGGAAAACCGCGCCCTTTATTTATGACGATCTGACCGCCCTGCCGCACCGTCAGGTAGGGGTGGTGCTGGGCACCGCCAAGTATTACCGCACCGGGGTTATCAATCAGTATTATCTCTATCGCATTCAGGGCGCGCTCAACGCCTACAACAGCGGCAAAGTAAGTTACCTGCTGCTAAGCGGCGATAACGCACTGCAAAGCTACAATGAACCGGTTACCATGCGCCGCGATCTGATAGCCCAGGGCATGCCCGCCGCCGATATCGTGCTGGATTTTGCCGGTTTTCGCACGCTCGATTCGATTATCCGCACACGGAAAGTTTTTGATACCAACGATTTCACGATCATCACCCAGCGCTTTCACTGTGAACGGGCGCTGTTTATCGCGCTGAACATGGGCATACAGGCGCAATGTTATGCGGTGCCTTCGCCGAAAAACATGCTGTCGGTCCGGGTCCGGGAAATTGGCGCTCGGCTCGGCGCGCTGTCCGATCTGTATCTCATGAAGCGGGAACCGCGTTTTCTTGGCCCCTTGATTCCCATTCCCGCCCGTCACGACATTCCGCAGGGAGCACAGGGTTATCCGGCGGTGTCACCGGAACAACTGTTGGAAATGCAACAAAAGCAGCCCCATGACGATAAACCGGCCCCCCCCGGTACGGCCAAACGACAGGTTATTGACGCGACGGGAGAGGCGGGCGAAAGCGGCCCGCGGTAGCAGCGGTCACGCCGGTGAAAGCGGTATAAGGGGGCGAGCCGTGAGCGTTGCCCCGGCGTTTTCCGCCAATGTCGCAAAGCTTGCACTGGATCTAGGTGGAACGCGGCGCGGGAGGCGGATCATGGCGCAAAACGCGGGCCCCGGCGCAGGCGCACATTACCGCGCACCGGGACTCGCCCTCGCCTGGCCCACACGATTGCGCGGGCCAGGCGTAGGGCAGAGGCTACTTTTTCTTCGCGTATTTCAATGAATCGAGCGCAACGGCGAAAATAATGATTGCGCCTTTGATAATATATTGCCAGTAGGGATTCACGCCGATATAGGTCAGGCCATAGTTGATGACCGTAAAGATAATAACCCCGGTGACAACCCCCAATACCGTACCGACCCCGCCGGCAAAGGACACGCCACCGACAACGCAGGCCGCAATGGCATCCAGTTCATACATAAAACCGAGGTTATTGGTGGCGCTGCCGATACGCCCCGCCTCGAGCATACCGCCGAAGGCGTAGAAGACCCCGGACAGGGCATAAATCATAATCAGGTTTAGCGGCACATTGACGCCGGAGACCTTGGCCGCTTCCGGGTTGCCGCCGATGGCGAAGATATTTTTACCAAAACGGGTTTTGGTCCAAAGTATCCAAACAAAGATAATGGCGATCAGCGCGTAGAAGGTGATATACGACAGTTTAAAATCGCCGAAACGAATAAACCCTTGTGCAAAACTCGAGAAGTTTGATTCAAAACCGGCTATCGGCGAGGCGCCCACCACATCGTAATAAAGCGAGTTGATGCCATAAACGATAATCATGGTGCCTAAAGTGGTAATAAACGGCGTCACGTTCAAATAAGCGATAACCAAACCGTTAACCAAACCGATAACGGCGCCGATGGCGCAAACAATCAAGATAACCACCGGAATGGGCAGGCTGTGCATATCAGGGAAAACTTTATTAACATTATCCATGGATTGCAGTAAGGTCGCCGCCACCACCGCCGCCAAACCGACCTGACGCCCCGCCGACAGGTCGGTTCCCTGAGTGACAATCAATCCCGCCACCCCGAGGGCAATGATAATCCGCACCGAGGATTGGGTCAGGATGTTACTTAGGTTCATTAGGCTTAAAAAAGTCGGATCCTGGAAAATAATAATGGCCAATAGCACCAACAAAACCACATAGATGCCGCCCTCTTTCAAATAGGTGAGCATGCTTTTCTTTTTCAGCGCATTCATCGTTAAACCCTTACAAATTAGAGATACAGGGAAGCAAGACGCAAAATTTCATTCTGCGAGGTTTCTTTGGTGTTGACGATCCCCGCCATTTGACCGTTGCTCATAACCAGAATGCGATCGGTAATGCCGAGAAGTTCCGGCATCTCGGAAGAGATGATGATAATACCTTTACCCCGCTTCGCCAGTTCGGTCATCAGCTGATATATCTCGAATTTGGCCCCGACATCGATGCCGCGGGTAGGCTCGTCCAGCATCAAAATTTCCGGCTGTGTGAGCAGCCAGCGGCCGATGATAACTTTTTGCTGATTACCGCCCGAAAGCGACCCTATATGGGTGCCGTGCCCCGGCGTTTTCACCCGCATAGCATCGATGACCCACTGAATATCGCTCTTCATGCGGGTATTATTCAGCAGGCCCATCTTGTTCTTATAGCTGCGAATATTGGAAATGAGCGAATTGAAGCCGACATCGAGGAAAGCATAAATGCCGGTGGCGCGCCGCTCTTCGGTCACTAGCGCGAAACCGTGGCTGATAGCTTCGTTGGCGCAGTTATTTTTGATAGTTTTGCCGTGCAGACGGATAGTACCGGCGGACTTTTCACGAATACCGAATAACGTTTCGACAATATCCGTGCGCCGCGCGCCCACCAGGCCGGCGATACCGAGAATTTCGCCCTGGTGCAGATCAAACGAAATATCGCGGATCGAAGGCTGGCGCAACGATGTGAGGTTGCGCACTTCGAGCATCACCTCTCCCGGCGCACTAATACGATCGGGGAAACGTTGGCTCAGTGAACGGCCTACCATCATGGCAATAATTTGGTCCATGCTCAGCCCTTCCACCGGCTGAGTAGCAATCCATTGTCCATCGCGCAAAATGGTGATTTCGTCGCACAGCTGAAAAATCTCTTCCATTTTATGAGAGATATAAACAATCCCGCAGCCGCGCGCTTTCAATTTGCGAATGATACTGAAGAGATGATTGACTTCTTTTTCGGTCAGCGACGAGGTGGGCTCGTCCATAATGACGATTTTAGCGTCGTAGGAAAACGCCTTGGCTATCTCGATCATCTGCATCTGGGACACGGACAGGGTGGCGACTTTATCACGTGGATCGATATCGATGTCCAACTCTTCAAAAATAGTCTTGGTGTCCTGATACATTTTCTTATGGTCGACGAATAGCCCTTTGCGGGGGTAGCGACCAAGCCACATATTGTCCATCACGGTACGCTGCAGCACCAGGTTCAGCTCCTGATGCACCATGGAAACCCCTTGCTCCAGCGCTTCTTTCGAGTTTTTGAAATTAACTTCCTGTCCCTGAAAAATGATGCTTCCCGCATCTTTGCTGTAAATACCGAAGAGGCATTTTAATAACGTCGATTTGCCCGCACCATTTTCCCCCATCAGGGCATGAATAGAATGGGGACGGACATTGAGATTAACGTTATCCAACGCCTTCACGCCAGGAAATGATTTGCTGATATTTTTCATTTCCAGCAACCATTCGCGATGCTGTTCGGTCGTAATGTCGGCCATAGTTACACCAGCTCAAAATAGACAATTTTCATTCCCCCGCCGGGGTCGGCGGGGGTATCAGGTTTTATTTTTTAAATTGCGCCAAGTTGTCTTTATCGATGCCAACATAAGGGATACGGACAACTTTATTGTCCAGCTTCCATTGAGTGCCGTCGGCGGCGCCTTTGCCTTCCGCCAAGTTTTTCGCCAGATCGAACGTCGCTTTCGCCTGGTTGTCGGCGTCGTTAAGCACGGTACCGGCCATCGCGCCCGATTTAACCAGCGCCAGGGCTTCCGGCAGCCCGTCTACGCCAAATACCGGGATACTGCTCTTATTATGGGCTTTGAGGGCTTCTACGGCGCCCATGGCCATGGCGTCGTTATTGGCAATCACCACTTCAATCTTGTTGGCGTTAGGCCCGGAGAGCCAAGCGTCAACTTTGTCCTTCGCCTGGGCGGTGTCCCACATGGCGGTATCCAGCTGCAACTGCTGAGTCTTTAATTTTTCCTGATCGTTCAGGGTTTTGATGACGTAGCTTGTGCGCGCCTCCGCATCCGGATGACCCGGTTCGCCTTTCAGCATGACATACTGGATGACGCCGTCTTTGTTCAGATCCCAATCGGGGTGGGCTTTCCAATGTTTGGCGATCAGCTCACCTTGAATAATGCCGGATTCTTTAGAATCGGTGCCGACATAGTAGGCCTTGTCGTAGCTGTCCAAATCTTTGCGGCTCGGCTCTTTGTTGTAGAACACCACGGGAATGTCATTGCCGCGCGCCTTCTGAATCACGACAGGCGCGGCCGCGGGATCCACCAGGTTGACAGCCAACGCTTTGACCCCTTTGGCAATCAGCACATCAATTTGGTCGTTCTGTTTGGACTGATCGTTCTGGGAGTCATTCATCAAGAGCGTCACGCCTGAACTGTCTTTGGCGTCTTTTTCAAGCGCTTTGCGTACCACCGACATAAAGTTATCGTCATACTTATAGATAGTCACGCCAATACGGACGTTGGCGGCCTGCGCGGCCATGGAAAACATCAGGCCGGCTGCCAGAGCGGTAAGGGAAAATGCCTTCTTATTCATTGGTCTCTCCGGATATCAGTAGGGTAGCACTCAGTGAGTCTCTCACAATGCTTTCAGGTCATGGCAAATAAAGGGGCCAGGCCGGATAGCCCCGCCAGACGGCATCACGGACCGTTGCAGTCGCGCCACCCGGAGTCATTCCGAACGACGCGTTTATCCATGTCTGACGGGAGAACGGCTACAGCATATCGGGAGGGATGTTAATATAATGTGAATGTTCTCACACTTTGAAACCGGTTACATTTCATCTTGTGACGAAGCAGCGATCGCCGTCACAGTTTGACGCGGCGCCACCGAATGGCGACGTACCAGCGTCGGCATATAGAGATGGGTTTGGCTCTGATCAAGTTGCCCGGCGGTCCCTTTCAACGCCAGTTCTGTCGCCGCTACCGCCATCATGCACACGGGATAACGCACCGTAGTCAAATGCGGACTGGTGTAGCGGGACATGGGAAGGTCGTCAAAACCGATGACGGAAAAGTGCGCCGGTACGGTGATACCGTTTTCTTTCAGAGTCGCCAGCGCCCCTACCGCCATACTGTCGTTATAGACAAATACCGCGCTTAGCTGCTGGTTCCGACCCAAGAGCTCCACCATCGCCTGTTCGCCGCCGTGGAGATAAGGATCCACCCTGACCTGCCAGCTTTGCTGCGGCTTAATGCCCGCCTCATTCATCGCCAGCAGATAACCCTGGCGCCGCTGGTGCTGGTCTTCGATATCATGATTAGAGCCGATATAGCCAATATTGCGGTGCCCTTGCTTAAGCAGCATCCGCGTCGCCATCAATGCGCCGGCCACATTGTCCAGACCGACGCAGCGGTGCTCATAACCGGGCACGATACGATTGACCAATACCATCCCCGGCTCGCTTTGCATAAAAGCGATAAGTTCCTCGTCGCTGAGCATTTTGGCATGCACCACCAGGGCGCTGCAGCGCTGGCGAATCAAAACCTCAATGGCGTGGCGCTCTTTATCCGCCTGATGATAGCTGTTGCTGATCAGGACGTTTTTGCGGTGCCGCTGCGCCACATCATCCACCGCTTTGACCAACGCGCCAAAGAAGGGGTCGGAGACGTCCATGACCACCACCCCGATGGTATCGCTGCTCTGATTAGCCAGCGCCTGCGCATTGGCGTTAGGTCGGTAGCCCAATTGGGATACCGCTGAGAGAACGCGCTCCCTCGCCTGCTTACTGGCAGACGCGCTGTCATTTAACACCCGAGAAACGGTTGCCACTGACACACCCGCCAGGCGGGCCACATCACGAATAGTTGTCATACAATCAGCTCTTCCCTCATGTTTCTCACTCCTTGTGATAACAATTACGAAACATCTACACCTATCCTAACGGGTTTAAATTAAACGCAGCGTGAATCAGCTCACAGGACCGAAAACGCTTACATCACTAAAGCCAGCTATCTGACCGCTTCAAGCAGGAGAAAGAAGATAAAAATGAAACGTTACAGTATGTTGTAACTATTTCCCTTTGATTACCCTATCCCTTGATTGCTAAAGTGGAGCGCTGGGAGGGGATAGCGCAGGGCATTGCCGATGACGCCCGGCCGATAGAGGCAGTACCTAGGCGGGTATATCGCGCGACAACAAGAAAAGCCCTTTTGCGGATATAGCGCGTTGGCTTGCGATTGTCCGCGCGCAGGGTTGTATTCCGCGCCAAATGCGGAAAGCGTGTACCGACGGCTCTATTGCGCAACGGATGCGGAAAGGCCGCCGCCACGGGGATATATCGCGCCTCATCTCAAGCGGGTCAGCATGACCGAGCGTCATGTAGGACACACGCCATCATGCGTGGCCAGTTTCGCCGTGCAGCGGGAAATCCAAAATATCACGCCACCGCTATCGATGCCCCCATGCTCTGCTTGACACCTAAGCCAAAGAAAAATCTGATTTTGCCGGTCGCGTCTGTTGTGCCTGAAGACAAAAAGTTATACTCAAAAAGTGATAATTTTCAATGAACGACATGCGTATTGCGTCGTAACAAAGTCTGTAGCGTGATGCGCAATACCAAACTTGGTCCAGCAATAACGAAACGTAATGGATACTGAAATTTTTAATGGATTTATTGACTGCAACTCATTGATTTTACTTTGAAACGGACTTAGTGCTGATTAGGCTTGTTTAGCGGTCCGGCCAACTGGTGTAAATATAAATGAAAATATTCGCAATTTGTATGGTGAAAGATGAAATCGACGTCCTGGAAAGAGCGCTACTCGCCGCGCTGCCCTGGGTCGATAAAATTTTTCTGATTGATCATGCCAGCACGGATGGAACCTGGGAGCTTATCGATCAGAAATTCCGCCATTGGGAGAAAGTGGAAGTCTACGGCCAGATCACCGATGAATTTACCGACGGGCTACGATCGCGCGCCTATAATCAATTTCGTGAACAGGCGCAGGATGGCGATTGGTGGTGCCGGCTGGACTCTGATGAATTCTATATTGATGATCCGCGCGAATTTCTCGCCAAGGTCGGCAAGCAATACGATATTGTTCAATGTGCCAGTTTTCAATATTATTTCACCGAGAAAGATGTTGAGGAATATCAGCTCCATCCGGAACGCTATCGTGATGGTGCGTCGATCGATGCACTTAAATTTTTCGCCTGTAACAGTTCCGAGGCGCGGTTCGTTAAGCATAGAAACCGCGAGTGGAAAGAAGACAGCCTATGGCCGGTCGGCAAGTTCCCCAACCTCATCTGGCCTCATCATATACGGTTAAAACATTTCCAATATCGCTATCCTGAGCAGATCCAGCATCGTCTAGATTTGCGTACCGCCAAAGCGGCCAACAATCAATTCCGCCATGAAATTCGCGCGGATTGGGAACAGCGCATTGACAGCTCGAAGCGAATCAGTCGCGAGCAAGGCCAGGTACAAACTCACCAGAAATGGGAAAATCGCGTGGTGGATTCCAGCAAATTGCTGTTTGATGACGGTAAGCAGGACTATGTGGTCAATTCAGCATTGCTTGATCCCATTCGCCCGCCTCTGCAACAGAGTATTCGCAATACGGTCAAGCTGATTCTGGGCCGATAAAGCCCAACAACACGGCCAAGCTGATTCCTGGCCAATATCCGCACGCACATTAGGCCAAAGGTTTCTTTGGCCGAAAAGCACACCACCACGGCCAAACTTTCACTGGCCGAAAAGCCCACCACCACGGCCAAGCTTTTCCTTGGCCGAAAAGCGCACCACCACGGCCAAACTTTTCCTGGCCAATTGACCTATGCGCATTTGGCCGTACTTCTTCTTGGCTGTCAATGCACGCGCTTTCAGCCACGTTTTTACTGGTTCGCTGCGTGGCCGGCACCTGTCTGCCGAAATGGCTATGCAGGACAGCCTAACGACGATTGCCGGTATCAGCATCGCGTTGGCCCCACCGCCCCAGGCGGGTAACACCCCTGACGGGGGTGTACTGATAGCGGGCTGTATCAGCCGTCAAGCTCGAGCCGTGCCAGGGTACCCCGCCTATCTTGACGATTTCCCAGGCTGAAGCGGCCAAGATGTAATTGCGCGATACGGGTAACAATACTCAGCCCCAGGCCAATGCCGTTATAACGCTGGTCCATTCTAACGAATTGTTGGGTTAACTCCCCTGCCCGCGCCTCGTCAATACCGGGCCCCTCATCCATCACCTGCAAAATACAGCGACGCCCCGACGAGGTATTCTCCTGATGCAGGATGACCGTAATGGTGCTCCCGTCCGGACAGTAGCGATGGGCATTTTCCACCAAATTGCGCAACAACAGACGCAACAGCACCGCATTGCCCTGAATCACCGGATCCACCGCCGGCAGTTGCCAATCCAGCCGTTGTCCGCGCGCCGCCGCCATCTCTTCCAACTCCCCTTGCTGGGGCAGCACCACATCTGCCACCAGCCGCACCGCTTGATATTGTCCCGATGAGAAGTCATGTCGGATACGGGCCAGCATCAGCAGCTGTTCCACGGTGAACGCCATATTGTCCACCCGCTCAATCAGCGGCTGGCAATCAATCTGATGCCGCTTCTCATGCAGTTCCAGATGCAGTCGAATTCCCGCCAGCGGGGTGCGGAGTTCATGCGCCACGTCGGCGGTAAATTGCCTGTCTTGCTGCAAAGTGGTATTCAGGCGCGCCAACAGGTGATTCAAAGCGCGGGTGACGGCGAGCACCTCGTTGATATCCCCGGACTCCGGCAGCGGTTGAAAGTCTTCAGCGCTGCGGTTTTGCAGATGCGTTTGCAGCTGCGATAGCGGTCGGGTGATCCATTTCACCGCCTGGAAGCAAAAAAACAGCGTCACCAGGATCATCAACAAAGACGGCACGCTCAAAGAGGCGATCGCCTCATGTATTTCGGTATTGACGTGTTGATTGCGCACGGCTTCCGCGAGCGTTTTATCAACCAGCAGATCAATTTGCTCTTTGCTTTCATGCCATAACCACAACACGCTTATGAGCTGGCAGACCAGCATAATTGCGCCGAGGACAATAATAAGCCGCCAGCGCAGGCTATAAAAACGGCCGGTACGAATAAGCGGGCCGCTCATGGTTTACCCGCGGTGGTGAGCAGATAACCAAAACCGCGCATCGTACGGATACGATCACGGCCAATTTTCTGTCGCAGATGGTGAATATGCACTTCAAGCGAGTTGGAGGAGGGATCATCATCCCAACGGTACAAATCCTGGTGCAAAATTTCACGATGAATATGTTGCCCTGCCCGCAGCATCAGTCGGGACAGGATCGCGAACTCTTTCGGGGTCAGACTCACCGATTTGCCGTCAACGGTGACATCATGGTTGGTTAAGTCCAGCGAAAGCGTGTCGACCCGGATAACGTTAGAACTTACGCCCTGATGGCGGCGAATAATGGCCCGGGCGCGAGCCAGCAATTCACTTAACGCAAAAGGTTTGATGAGATAGTCATCTGCGCCAAAATCCAGGCCGCGTACCCGCTCATCAATCGCGTCGCGCGCGGTCAGTATCAATACCGGCACGTCGTTCCCCCGCCGGCGAAGTTTTTCCAGCAGGGTCATCCCATCGCCGTCCGGCAAACCTAAATCGAGAATAATCAAGCTATATGACGTGGCGCCCAATAGCGACTCGCTTTGACGCAAGTCGGTGGCGCACTCACAGGCGAAACGCTCCTGCTCCAGCGCCTGCCGCAACCCTTCCCGCAGGAGTTTATCGTCCTCAATCACTAAAATTTTCATTACCCGCGATCCCAGTAACCAAGAGGTCATCCGTTCGGCACCCCTGCGGGTGCCCGTGTCATCGACCGGCTAACCGGCGCAGGCCAGCGCGTGACGAAACACGCCGGGTCGCCACGGTTATAGCGGGTCGATGAGGGTAATAGACCGCATTTTGACCGGCATGTTCAACCGAACCGGTAGCCTGGCCGCGAAAGCGGGCGGCAAGCGCATTCTTCGGTAAAACGTCAGGGGACGATGGCGCGGACGGCTGCCGCGACATGCCCCACGGCGGCCGGAGCATTCGCGCCGCGCCGGGGTGTCGACAGCGCACGGTAACACGCGCTCAGGACGACACGTTCGGCTGCGGCGCGCCGCCGGTCAACCGCGTTAAATGGCGCCATACGCTCTCCATGGGCCCCTGACGAAAATGCCTCAACCACAGGGCGGATACCGCCATATTCACCAGCCAAACCGCCGGCACAAACATCATCAATTGCAGCCGGTCATAGGCCATGAAGAGCCCCAACTGATTAAACAATAGCGTACAGAGGAGGGTTTGCAGCAGATAATTGGTCAACGCCATTCTTCCGACATTGCTCAGGAGACGGATCACCGTTTTATCGGCCAATCGCGGCCAGAATCCATACAGCAGGGCGACATAGCCTAACGCCTGAAACGGTGCACTCATTTCCCGCGGCATCTGCAATAGAAAGCCGCACCAGCGATAATCCCAACCCAGTTGCCACTGGGCCACCACCGCCGGCAGGTTAATAATCAGGCCCGTGGGGATAAGCCACAGCGCCATTCGTCGGTAATGCGCCGGCGCACGACGGCCGGCCAGCCAACCGTTACGCATGAGCCCCGCGCCAATCAACATTGCGCCGGCCAGCTGCCAGCCATATTGCGACGCCATCGCCAGCAGACTGCCGTGCAGCAGGTTGACCCGCTCACGCCAGGCTTCCGGGCCGCCGACGGTTTGCCAATAATGTTCATAGACGCGGTTGGCAATATCGGGCAGCCAGAAGCGGCCGGGAGGCTGAGAGCCCAGCAACAGCTGAAAAACCAGTAGTAACACGACCCCTAATAGATACAACACGATACCGGTGGCGATCACATTGCGATCGCTGGGCGCCTGGCGAATCAGCCCCAAACACAGCAGGCCCACCAGGCCGTAATCCAGCAGAATATCGCCATCCCAAAAGAAGATGGCGTGAAGGAGACCAAAACCCATTAACCAGAACAGCCGTGCGCGGATCCAGCGCGTTCCGCGCGGTAACAACAGCACCAGCCCACCGCCAAACAAAAGGGCGAACAAGGTGAGGAATTTCACCTGCGCCACCATATCCAGCACGGCCCAGGTCCAGGCTTCGCTGCGGGTAATGCTGCCGGCATAGGCGGGATTGAGGTAAGCCGCTTTCGGCAGTCCAAAGGCGGTGATGTTCATCAGCAGGATGCCCAAAATGGCAATCCCGCGCGCGCAATCCAACATCGCGATGCGCTGCCGCATGGCTAATCTCTTCTGTCAGACGGCGCCAGCGACGCCGCAATTGAGGGTTAACAACAGATTAACCGTTATGATGCGTGACAGCACGCAAAAATTCCTGGCGGGTATTTTGACTGGATTTAAACAGTCCGCCCAGCGATGTGGTAGTGGTGGTGCTGGTGGCGTCGCGGATCCCCCGCGCTTTGACGCAATAATGCACGGCATCAATGGAGACCGCCACGTTATTGGTGCCGAGCAGCGTTTGCAGCGCCAGCAGGATCTGCTGCGTCAGCCGCTCCTGCACCTGCGGCCGTTGGGCAAAGAACTGCACGATACGATTGATTTTCGACAGCCCAATGACGCAGTGTTTGGGAATATACGAGACCGTCGCTTTGCCGTCGATAATCACAAAGTGATGTTCACAGGTGCTGGTCAGCGTAATATCACGCACCGTGACCATTTCATCCACTTTCATCTTGTTTTCGATGACCGTGATTTTGGGGAAATTGGCGTAATCCAGGCCGGCGAACACCTCTTCTACGTACATCTTGGCGATGCGATGCGGCGTTTCCGCCAGGCTGTCATCGGTCAAGTCGAGGTTAAGCAGCGTCATAATTTCCGTCATATGCTCGGCGATAAGACGTTTGCGCACTTCGTTGTCCAGCACCTCGCCCCGCAGCGGTGTTTCGAGTCCTCGGGCCAGTAAAGCTTCGCGTACCTGCGAGGCCTCTTTTGTCAGCGTTACCATATTCATTCTTCTCCAGCAGGCGATTCGCTCCCGCGGGGTTAACCGCAGAATGGGCAACACTCTAGTGGAGTGCGCGGGGATAATCCAGTGAATGTGTTTCATGATAGCTGAATCGGGACAACTTAGCCTGCTATGGTTGGCGCCACGCCAATATGCCGGCAACGGCCAGCGCCAGCATCGAGGCCAGCAGCGCCGGTTCAAGGCGCCCGGTCAGCCAGGTGGACACCGCGGACAGCACGGGGCCCGCCAGTTGCCCTAAGGCATAGCCGCAGGTCAGCAGACCCGCCATGTAGCGCAGGTGGTCCGGCGCCTGTCGGCGGCTACATTCGAGCGTGAGTTGCACGACGCTGAGAAAGCCGCCGCCGGTCAGCAGCGCACCGACAATCAGGCTACCGATACCGGGCAAGCTAATCATCAGCAAAACCCCGAGACCCTGCGCCCACAGCGTCAGCGCCAGGCGGCGGCCGGCGGACAAACGGTGGCGGGTGAGGATACCGAGTACGATGCCGGCAACGCTGGCGGCGCCAAATACCGGCCATACCCATTGGCCAAAGGCGCTGCCGGGAAAGCGCTGCGCCGCCATCTGCGATAGGAAGGTGGCGGGCAGGATATAGCCGAAGCCCGCCAGAGAATAGCTCCATACCAGTTTTTTTAACGGCAGGCTCAGCGTCGGCAAGCTTACCGCTTGGGTAGGATGCACCAGCGTGCCGCTTCGGGGTAAATTACGGCTAATGATAGCGATAAGCACCGCGGCGACGGCGCCGTAGACGAGCCAGGCGGTCGCCGCGTCCACGCGACAATAGTGCAGCAACATCGCCAGCATGCCGCTGACAAAAATACCCGCGCCGGGCCCGGCAAACACCGCCGCGCTTAACGCCGGACGGCGCAGGCGCAGCAGTTGATCGTTGGTCCAGGCCGCCACCAGCACCATCGCCCAACCGCTGGCCCAACCGATGATAAGCCGCAGCGCGGCATGGCTCCAGAGCTGATGCGCGCAGGCGGACAACACCGTCAAGGCTACCGCCCCCCAGACCCCGAACCACAGCCGTTTTTCCAAACCGCGCCGGGCACGCATTGCATCAAAGGCCCCCAGCAAATACCCAAGATAATTGAAGGCCGCCACCAGCGCCGCGCTGGTCAGGGTAAGCTGACCGTCCGCTATCATGAGCGGCACCTGCGGCGTGAAAGCAAAACGCCCTATCCCCATGGCCACTAGCAACGCCAGAAAACCGCTTAATGCCACCTTTATGGCCATCTTAACTCCGTGACTACCCATTGTTGTTGCCAAAAGAATGCCCGATCGCTACAATCACGGAAAATGAATAATTCAGACCAAGTTGATGACGAAATGAGAAGATATGGACCTTACCCAACTGAAAATGTTTTGCAGCGTCGCTGAAACCGGTTCCCTGGCCCGTGCCGCCGAGCAGCTTCACCGGGTCCCCTCCAACTTGACCACCCGGCTGCGTCAGTTGGAAGACGAACTGGGCACCGATCTGTTTATCCGCGAGAAACAGCGGCTGCGGCTGTCGCCGATGGGGCATAATTTCCTGTGCTACGCCACCCGTATCCTGGCGTTAAGCGAGGAGGCCATCGCGATGAGCCGAGCGGGCGAACCGGGCGGGCGCTTCCCGCTGGGGTCGATGGAGAGCACCGCCGCCACCCGGCTGCCGGGGTTGCTGGCCGCGTACCACCAACGGTTTCCCCAGGTCTCCTTGTCGCTGATTACCGGCACCTCCGGCGAGATTGTCGCCGGAGTGCGCGCCGGTACGCTGGCGGCGGCGCTGGTTGACGGCCCGGTGGAGTATGACGATATCCACGGTTGCGTCAGCTTTCGCGAAACGCTGGGGTTGATCTCAAGCCCGGATCAAGACGACATCGCCTCCGCCAGGGACATCGCCGGTCAGACGGTGTTTGCGTTCCGCCACAGTTGCTCATATCGGCAAAAATTGGAAAGCTGGTTTTACGCTGATGGCGTCAATCCCGGCGCGGTGATGGAAATTCAATCCTATCATGCGATGCAGGCCTGCGTGGCCAGCGGCGCCGGGGTAGCGCTGCTGCCCTTGTCGGTGCTGGAACAATTGCCCGGCCGCGAGCGAGTCAAAGTACACCCTCTGCCGCGCCACATCGCCGACGCCGCGACCTGGCTCATTTGGCGTCGCGACGCTTTCGGGCCCAACGTGGAGGCATTAAAACAGCTTATCATCGAATGGCACGATGCCACCACCGACGACGCTGACGCAGCGCCGTCGCCGTCTTTTCCCGTGCCGCCGCCCGCTAGCGGCCGCGGCACGGGCGTTACCGAAGGGGCGCGCACCGCCGACGCGCCCGTCTTTCACTCTGCTTTAGGAGCTTCACCATGCAAATGATAAAAACCCGCGCCGCCGTCGCCTGGGGGCCGAACCAGCCTCTGGCGGTCACCGAAGTCGATCTGATGCCGCCGCAAAAAGGCGAAGTTCTGGTACGCATCGTTGCCAGCGGCGTCTGCCATACCGACGCCTATACGCTATCAGGCAAGGATCCCGAAGGCGTGTTCCCGGCCATTCTGGGTCATGAAGGCGGCGGCGTGGTGGAAGCGGTGGGTGAAGGCGTGACCAGCGTGGCGGTCGGCGATCATGTCATCCCGCTCTACACGCCTGAGTGCGGCGAATGCAAATTTTGCCGCTCCGGGAAAACCAATCTCTGCCAGGCTATTCGCGCCACACAGGGCAAGGGATTGATGCCGGACGGCACTACGCGGTTTTTCAAGGACGGCAAGCCCATCTTTCACTACATGGGTACCTCGACGTTCTCGGAATATACCGTGATCCCGGAAATTTCGCTGGCGAAAATCAATAAAGCCGCGCCGCTGGAGGAAGTGTGTCTGCTGGGATGCGGCGTAACCACCGGCATGGGCGCGGTGATGAATACCGCCAAAGTCCAGCCGGGTAATTCCGTCGCCATTTTTGGCCTGGGCGGCATCGGCCTATCGGCGATTATCGGCGCCCACATGGCCGGCGCCGGCAGGATTATCGGTATCGATATCAATACCAGTAAATTCGATTTGGCCCGCAAGCTTGGCGCCACCGACCTGATTAATCCGCGGGATTACGATCGTCCGATCCAGGAGGTGATTGTTGAACTGACCGACGGCGGCGTCGACTTTTCCTTTGAATGTATCGGCAACGTCAATGTGATGCGTTCGGCGCTGGAGTGCTGCCATAAGGGCTGGGGCGAATCGGTCATCATCGGGGTGGCCGGCGCCGGGGAGGAAATCGCCACCCGGCCGTTCCAATTGGTGACCGGTCGCGTTTGGCGCGGTTCCGCTTTCGGCGGCGTGAAAGGCCGCTCGCAGTTGCCCGGCATCGTCGAACGCTACCTGAAAGGCGAATTTCAGCTCAACGATTTTATCACCCACACCATGGGGCTTGAGGCGATTAATGACGCGTTCAGCCTCATGCATGAAGGTAAATCAATCCGCTCCGTCATCCATTTTGACCATTGACCAAAGGAGAGTGCGATGAGCGCAAGCGTCGAACGCATTGCCGCCCACCGCCTGCACGGCGGATGGCAATATCGCTATCGGCACCCGTCGCAGGCAACCGGCGTCCCGATGACTTATAGCGTCTTTGTGCCGCCGGAGGCCGCGGATAAACGGCCACCGCAGGTGATATTCTGGTTGTCCGGGCTGACCTGCAACGATGAAAACTTCACCACCAAAGCGGGCGCGCAACGCCTTGCCGCCGAGTTGAATTTGCTGCTGGTAATGCCCGATACCAGCCCGCGCGGTGAGGCGGTGGCGGATGATGAGGCGTACGATTTGGGTCAAGGCGCGGGTTTTTATCTCAACGCCACGATCCCGCCCTGGTCATCCCATTACCGCATGTTCGACTATCTCAGCGACGAACTGCCGGCGCTCATCCGCCAGCAGTTCAGGACGGGCGATCGGCAGTCCATTATGGGGCATTCGATGGGCGGCCACGGCGCGCTGTTGATGGCGCTGCGTCATCCGGGACGGTATTGCTCGGCGTCGGCCTTTGCGCCGATCGTCAACCCCAGCGAGGTGCCCTGGGGCCGCAAAGCGTTCGGCGAGTATCTGGGCCAGGACGAGGCACAGTGGCGGCAATGGGACAGCTGCCGGCTGCTTGCCGGCGACGACGTGCAGCCGCTGCCGGTGTTGATTGACCAAGGCGATGCCGACCCGTTTTTACCGGAACAGCTACAGCCGGAAAAATGGGCCGCGCTGGCGCGCCAGCGCCAATGGCCGCTGACGTTGCGCATCCAGCCGGGCTATGACCATAGCTATTTCTTTATCGCCAGCTTTATCGACGATCATTTGCGTTTTCACGCCGGCTATCTGCACGCCTAACCCGATGGAGGCCGCTCCGCCCGGTGGAAGGAAAACCGCCGGCCGCGAGCGGTGGGCCGCCGGGCCATCGCCCTGCCGGTTTACCCACCGGCTTTCCCTTTGCCGCGCTCCCGCACCCGGCGCTGTCGATCAAAAGTCGATATTGGCGCCGAGCAGGTAGCGTCTACCGTCCAGTACGCGACCGTAGGTGACATAATCCACGCGCTTGTCCAGCAGGTTATACACCCCCGCCTGCAGTTGCAGCTGTTTCATCACCCGCCAACTGGCGCCCACATCGACAAAAGTATAGGATGGCCGGCCTTCACTCATGCTGGTACGACTAAGATAAGCCGAACTTTGTCCGCGGTGATTGACCCGCAGCCAACTGGCGATATCAGGGGTGGTTTGCCAATTCAGCGTGGCGTTAATCATATGCTTCGGCATTTCATTTAACGGTTTACCGCTGAATTCGCCGCTCTGCTGTTCGGTTTCAGTGAAGGTGTAACTGGAGGCCAGCGACCACGCCGGCGTTATCGTCCAGTTAAAGGTCGCCTCGACGCCGCGAACCCGGGCTTTATCCACGTTGACCCGGTGGCTGATAAATTTATATTGAGTGCCACCAATGGTGCAGGCGCCGGAGGCCGTGCCGCTGGGATCGGTGCAGCTGCGTACTTCGGTAATTTTATCGCGGTAATCGGTGTTAAACACCGTGACGCCGGCATTTAAATAGCGGTGGTTATCCCATAACAGCGCGATTTCCTGATTGAGGCTTTTTTCCGGTTTCAGATTGGGGTTGCCGATAATGATGGCCGGCGTGCCGCCCCCGCCGGTGATCTGCCCCCACTCCGCCACGGCCTGACGCAACTCCGGCGAGCGGTAGCCGCCGGAGACGCCGCCCTTCAGCGTCCATGTTTCGGTCAAATGCCAGACGCCGTACAGCCGAGGCGTCCAGTGGCTACCGTAATTTTCGTCGCGGTTGATGCGCAAGCCGGTGGTCAGCGCAAAGTCCTGGGTCATCAGCCATTCATCCTCGGCGGACAGCGCCCAGCTCCAGCGGTTCAATTCGTTGAGGCTACGGGCAGAGGCTAATTGGTTGCCTTGATCTTTTAGGGTCTCGTAACGATATTGTGCGCCAACGCTGAGGGTATGATTGCCAAGATAGAACGCATTTTGGGTATTCAGCAGGGTGTTAGCCGTTTCCATTTTCCGAGACGGATTGCGGGTTTCCTTCCGCTGCAAATAACTGGTGGTCATGCCGCCGTCATAGTTACCGTAATGCGTGAGTGCGTAGTTGTTACGCGTATAGCGCGCATCGCTAGGAGGGTTGCCGGGGGAGAGAGATTTACCGGGAGACCCGTTTCGATCCTGAACATAATGCCCCAGATCCAGATCGAAACTGTTAGCGTCGTCCGGCGTCAGTGTGAAGGTGACGCCGCCGCTTTTCATACGCTGGCCATTGTACCCTTCGATAATGCGATCCTCGCCGCGGCGCGACAGTTGGCCGTTGAGTTTGACCCCCAGCAAGCCATCAATCAGCGGCCCGGCGGTATAAAGATTGGATTGATAAATATCCCCGGAACGACGGTCTTCTTGCCATATGGCTTCGCTACGCACGGAGGTTTGCCAGGATTTGCCGACCTTACGGGTGATGATATTAATCACCCCGCCCATGGCGTCGGAACCATACAATGAGGACATCGGACCGCGCACCACCTCGATTCGCTCAATCGCCGCCAGCGGGGGCAGCCAGCCTTGTTCAATGCCGGGACCATCGCTATTGGGACGCGTGCCGCGGGTGTCGACGCGTTTGCCGTCCACCAGGATCAGCGTGTACTTGGCGGCCATACCGCGAATGCTAATGTCGCTGCGGCTACCACCGCCGGTAACCACCACGCCCGGGACATCCTTCAGCGCGTCGGTGACATCGGTATAGGCCTTATTTTCCAGGGTTTCACGCGAAATAACCGAAATTGAGGCGGCGGAATCCTCGATTTTTTGTTGGAAGCCGGCGGCGGTGACTACCACGGTGTCCGTGGTCGGTTCTGACTGGGCTGCGCCGGCCAGCGAGGGGGTTAAGGTCGCCATCGACAGGAGCATGGCTCGGGACGTGACTCTGTTACGCATGACAAAATTTCCTTATGGTGTTGCCACTTTGCCTTAATTGCGTGAGCCATTGTAAGAAAATACTTATTTATGTAAATAAAAATCACTCTCATTATCATAACTATTTGCTTTAATGGAAAGCGGTTGCGCCCCGTGATTTTGCGGCGCGTTTAGCGATCGCGCGATGGGCGTGCAACGCAAAGGGCTCGCGACACCAAAGCGCTTACGCTTATAAGTGCGCCCGGGCGGTAGTGAAAGAAAGGGGAGTACGGTTTTTCTCGCGGTGGCGAAGGCGCTGCCGTGCATGCCTGATAAAGGGGCGAGCGCCGCCGCGTTGCCCTAAAGGGAGGCTCCGAGAGGAAGAGGGAGCGTTAACGCCAGCGCGATAGGCGTTAGCGCCCGGCCTTAAGGAAACAACACGCCGTTATAATGGGCCTTTGGCGGCCTATCGCTTGACTACAAAGGAAAGACGGCGGAGTAAAACCGTAATGGATGCGGTTCCACGGCGGCGTCTGAGTTTCTTTTGCCGCCAAAAGGCTGTTTTGCGCCGCGCGTTCGGCGCGCCGCATCTCATCTTCTACATCGGCTCCGGCGGATTGACCAGACCGTCAATCAACACCTGCGGCCGCCCTTGCGAACAACGTTCGATACGCCCTCTAACGCCATACACGCTGGCAAGGCTTGCCGGAGTAATCACCCGTTCAGGCGCGCCATCCGCCAACAAGCTGCCATCGCGCAGCATCAGCGCATGGTGACCGTGGCGCAGCGCGATATTGATATCATGCACCACCATCAGAGTGACCATATTCCGCCGCCGGGTCTCGCTACCGATGAGCGACATAACATGATATTGATAATTAAGATCCAACGCGCTAAGGGGTTCGTCGAGCAACAACAGCGCCGGCTGGCGTATCAGCGATTGCGCCAGTCCCACCAATTGCTTCTGGCCGCCGGAAAGCTTGTCCAGATAGTGGAGCGCCAAATGCGCGATGCCCAACCGCGCCAGCAATGCCATGACCTGGTGTTCATCAGCCTGGTGGGCGCGGCCGCCGGAGGCGCGCTGCGCCACGATGACCGATTCCAGCACCTGCAAATGGACGCCGGCGGGCAGACTCTGCGGCAGATACACCACCTTCTCCGCTCGCCGGGCAAACGGCAATTGCATCAGATCCTCATCCCCCAGCCAAAGTTGGCCGC
Organism: Sodalis praecaptivus; assembly: GCF_000517425.1. NCBI lineage: Bacteria > Pseudomonadati > Pseudomonadota > Gammaproteobacteria > Enterobacterales > Bruguierivoracaceae > Sodalis > Sodalis praecaptivus. Next base: position 1,612,988 of record NZ_CP006569.1, on the reverse strand, counting down.
GCGCCGGATTCAAACCGGCCAGCGATCGCAGCAGCGTGGATTTACCGCAGCCGTTAGGCCCTAAAAGCACGCTGATTTGACCGCGCGGCAGGCAGGGAACATCGAGATGGTCGATCACCCGACGTTTCGGATAACCGGCGCAAAAGCCGGCGATACGCAGTCCCGTGGTCACAAATTCCCCCGGTGGCGCAAGATGATACTAAGGAAAAAGGGCACCCCGACCAGCGAGGTCACGATACCGACGGGAATCAGCGTGCCCGGCACGATATTTTTAGACGCCACCGACGCCATCGACAAAACCAGCGCCCCCAGCAGCGCGCTGGCGGGCAGATAAAAGCGGTGATCTTCGCCGAACATCAGCCGCGCAATATGGGGTGCCACCAGTCCGATAAAACCGATAGGCCCGACGAACGCCACCGCCAGCGCCGACAGGAGGCTGATACGCAACAGCGTCCCCAGGCGCAAGCGCTTGACGTCGATACCAAAGCTTATCGCCCGATCCTCGCCCAACCGCAGCGCGGTCAGCTTCCAGGCGCTGTGCAGCGACCAGGGCAGCAGCAGCGCAAACGCCGCGCTCATTATCAGCAATTTCGGCCAGGACGCGCGCGCCAGGCTGCCCATGGTCCAGAACACCAGCCCCTGTAACGTATCTTCGCTGGCAATAAACTGCATCATCGACACCAACGCGTTAAAGGTAAACACCAGCGCGATACCGAACAGCACTACGCCGGAGGTCGCCACCCGAGTCCAGCGCGTTACGGCATCCAGCAACAGCGCCGCCAGCAGGGCGAAAACAAACGCATTTAAGGCAATAAACCAGGTCTCGGGCAAACCGGGCAGGCCAATGCCCAGGATAATCGCCAGCGCGGCGCCGAACGCCGCCGCTGACGACACGCCCAAGGTAAAGGGGCTGGCGAGAGGGTTATTGAGGATAGTCTGCATTTCCGCGCCGGCCAGTCCCAGTGACAGGCCCACCGCCACCGCCATCAACGCATACGGCAGGCGGATATCCCAGACGATCACCCGCGTACCGCCGTCCGCCAACTGCGGATGAAGCAGCGTTTTCAACAAAACGTCCACCCCCAGCCCCGACGGGCCCAAGGTGAAATCCACCAGCACGCAGGCGATAATTGCCGCTACCAGCGCCGCCAGCAGCAGCAGGCGCCGGCGCAAAAGACGCCGATACTGCCCCATCGTGGCGGTTTGCGGAATGTTTGGCGCCGCGGGCGTCGATTCGGAGGTCATACACATCGCTCTATCTGAAAGGCTGATTTAGGGCTGTCGTGCCGGCGCGGTCCGCTATCAGCGGCGTCAGGGCAAATGTCGGACGCGACGCACGCCGGCTCGCGGCCGGAAAAGGCGCGAGGGCCGGACAGGGCGGCAGTCATGAGGCGTTAACGATAAAGCAAATAATAAGCTTTATCAATCATATTAAGCCTTTACCGGATAGCGGTAGCGCCACGGCGCCGATCAGCCACGCCGCAGCTCACATCCAGACCGTGCCGGTGGCGCGCGATCACTAGTTGTCTCGGCTATCGGGAAATGCCATGTCTTCATAACGGACCAGCCGGCTGCCGCGGCGCCAACGGTAGCCCAACCAAATAAGCAGGAACAGCGGAATACCGATATAGGTCGCGATAACGCCATTCCAATCAATGGTCTGTGCCAAAAACGCCTGATAGTTTTGCCCAAGCGTAATCAGCAGGCACAAAATAAACGCCAGTACCGGCCCCAGCGGAAACAGTCCAGCCCGATAGGGCAGCGCGGCAAGATTACGCCCCTGCTTCTCGTAGCCGCGTCGGAATCGGTAGTGGCTGACCGCGATCCCCAGCCAGGCGATGAATCCCGTCATACCTGAGGTGTTAAGCAGCCACAGGTACACTTTTTGGTTGGAATATAAAGAAGAGAGAAAGCACAGCGCCGCGACCAGGGTCGTCATGGCCAACGCGTAACGGGGCACCCCGCCTTGCGACAGGCGCGCAAAGATCTTAGGCGCTTTGCCTTCCACCGCCAGGGTATAGAGCATGCGCGTCGAGGCGTACATGCCGGAATTGCCGGCCGACAGGACCGCCGTCAGGATAACGCTGTTCATCACCGCCGCGGCCGACAACAGCCCGGCGTTGCGAAATACCAGCGTAAACGGGCTAACGGCGATGTCTTTCACCTCATTGCGCAGCAGGTCGGGGCTGGTATAGGGAATAATCAGGCTAATAATAAGAATCGCCAGCACATAAAATAGCAGGATTCGCCAGAACACCTGCCGCACCGCCCGCGGGATATTCTTGGCCGGATCCGCCGATTCGCCGGCGGCAATACCAATAAGTTCGGTACCCTGAAAGGAGAAGCCGACAATCATCGCGACGCCAATCATTGAGGCGAAGCCGCCGGCAAAAGGCGCGTCGCCCACCGTCCAGTTGTGCCAGCCTGCCTGCTCGCCGCCGCGCAGAATGCCGAAAATCATCAGCACGCCTACCGCGATGAACACCACCACGGTGACGACTTTTATCAGCGAAAACCAGTATTCCGCTTCGCCAAATCCTTTCACCGAAATGACGTTGAGCAGAAACATGATGCCCAGGAACAGCGCGCTCCAAATCCAGCCCGGGACCGTTGGAAACCAATAGCTCATGACCAACTGCGACGCCACCAGATCCACCGCGATGGTGACCGCCCAGTTGTACCAATAATTCCAGCCGAGGGCGAAGCCGAAGCCCTCTTCCACATAGCGCGCGCCATAGGTGGCAAACGAGCCGGACACCGGCATATAGGCCGCCAGCTCGCCGAGGCTGGTCATCAGGAAATACACCATCAGACCAATCAACGCATACGAGAGCAGCGCCCCCCCCGGCCCCGCCTGGGAAATGGTTGCGCCGGAGGCAACAAAGAGGCCGGTGCCGATGGAGCCGCCGATGGCGATCATGGTCAAATGGCGCGCTTTTAATTCGCGGCGCAGGCCGCTGCTGGGCAAAGGAGGGGTTGTTTTGTGAAACATGGCGTTTGACGGGTCTCTGCAAAAATCGAGGCGGGATTGTAGCAAATCGTTCCCGCCGCGCACCCTCAAGTAGTCGAATTATAAGACAGCTTCATAATGCACGGTCAATTATAAGCTCCATATGACAAATTTGGCGTTTTTTACACCGCTGCGCCGCGCCGTTGCCGTTGATTATCGCCATAAAGGAGACGTGGCTCACCTTTTACCCCCTGGGGAAGGAGGCGGTTAGCGGGCGTCCGCGCCGGCGGCGTGCTGACAATAGTCGATAAACCGCTGCAGGGCGTGGGAGAGGTGTTTCTGCCGGTGATGCACCACATACAGCGTGCGATAAAGCGGCGGCAGCGGCGGCGCCAGGGTCACCAGAGTGCCGAGCGCCAGCGCCTCTGCCACCACTCGGCGCGACAGGCAGCTAATACCCAATCCGTGGCGTACCGCATGTTTGATGGCCTCGGAATTGCCGAGTTCCATTTCTAAATGAAAGTGCGGCAAGCGCGAGAGCAGCAGGTGGTCAACGATATCGCGGGTGCCAGAGCCCCGCTCGCGCAAAATCCAGGGGGCGTCCGCCAGCGCGGGCAATTCCAGCCGGCGCCCCGCCAGCGGGTGGTCGGGGGCGGCAAAAATCACCAGTTCGTCGTTGAGCCAGGGGCGGGTCACCAGATCCGGGTGGTGGCTTGGTCCTTCAATCAGCCCCAGATCGACGCGGAAATCCGCCACGGCGTTTATCACCTCCTGACTATTGCCCACCTGCAGCGACAGCGGCGTATCGGGCACCGCGCGCCGGTAACCGGCAATCAGCTCCGGCAAAATATAATTACCGATGGTACTGCTGGCAAACAGCCGCAACGCGCCATTGCCCTGGGAGAACAGTGTGCCTATCTCTCCCGCCTGCTCCAGCAGCGCAACGGCGCGCGGATAGAGCAATCGCCCATGCTCATTGAGCACCAGCCGTTTGCCCACGCGGTCAAACAATTTTACTTTTAACTGCTGTTCCAGATCGGTCAGCGCCGCGCTGACCGCCGACTGCGACAACGATAATATCTGTGAGGCCTGGGTGGTCGAACCGCTTTTCAGCACTTCGGCAAAGACTTCCAGCTGGCGCAGGGTAATGGCCATAGCTTTAGTAATCCAACATTTCAACGAGATAACCAACTATAATCATTTCTTTTCTTCTCTTCATCACTTTAACCGGGAGCCTAGCCAGGATGAGCGAAAACAAGTTTATCGGCGCGCACGTTAGCGTAGCGGGAGGCGTCGATCGGGCGGTGGCGCGCGCCCACGACCTTAAGGCGACAGCGTTCGCACTTTTCACCAAAAACCAGCGGCAATGGAAAGCGGCGGCGCTGACCACCGAGACTATCGATAATTTCCGCGCCGCCTGCGAGCGCTATGGCTATGCTTCCCGCCAAATCCTTCCCCATGACAGCTACCTGATTAATCTCGGCCATCCTACGCGCGATGGGCTCGAGAAATCGCGCGAAGCCTTCATCGATGAAATGCAGCGCTGCGAGCAATTGGGGCTCAGCCTGCTTAATTTTCATCCCGGCAGCCATTTACAGCAGATCGCGGAAGATGAATGCCTCGCGCGCATCGCCGATTCTATTAATCTGGCGCTGGAGAAAACCCAAGGCGTTACCGCTGTTATCGAAAACACCGCCGGCCAGGGCAGCAACCTGGGTTTTCGTTTTGAGCAACTGGCGGCGATTATCGATCGCGTTGACGATAAAAACCGTGTCGGCGTCTGCATCGATACCTGCCACGCCTTTGCCGCCGGTTATGATCTGCGCACGGCCTCGGCCTGCGCCGACACCTTTAAGGCGTTCGCCGATATCGTTGGCTTCCACTATCTGCGCGGGATGCATCTTAACGATGCCAAAACCGACTGCGGTAGCCGGGTCGATCGCCACCACAGCCTCGCCCTGGGCAAAATAGGAAAAACCGCCTTTGCTTGGATCATGGCCGATAAACGCTTTGACGGCATTCCGATGATTCTGGAAACGGTGAATCCGGATATCTGGCCGCAGGAAATCGCCTGGCTGAACGCATTGGCCGCCGGCGACAACACCGCCGCAACGCCGGCCGAAAGCTAAGCGCCAACGACAACGGCCCGCAGGATAACCTTGCGGGCCGTAATGCGTCCCATCGCGCCACGCGGTTAGGACGTTTTAAGCGTCACTGCCCTCGCGGGCGATGATGCACCGGCGGGCGAACGGGTCAATCCCCCTTCGCCCGGCGCGTCAGGACGTTTGCGCCCACACGCCTCTTAATGCCGGCATGAGAGCATCGGCAAAGGCCCGCTAGGCATGTTTACCTCACCCGCGCGCTTTCGCTCTCCCGGTATTGGGATAGCGAAAGTCAGGCCGGCGCCCCCACTACGTCAGGACGTTTCAGCAGACTGTACAGCACGCCCAGCAACAGAGTACCGGCGGCAATTGCGATGATATAGCCGGTCACCGGCGAGATAGCGCCCGGGATCAGCAGCACGAACAACCCGCCGTGCGGCGCCATCAGCGTAGCGCCAAACATCATCGACAAGGCGCCGGTCAGCGCGCCCGCCACCATGCTAAGCGGGATAACGCGCATTGGATCGCGAGCGGCGAAGGGGATCGCGCCTTCCGAAATAAAACACAGGCCAAGCACAAACGCGGCTTTGCCGGCTTCACGCTGGGTGTCATCGAACTTACGGCGTCCAATAAGCGTGGCCACCGCGATGCCCAACGGCGGCACCATACCCGCGGCCATAATGGCCGCCATCGGGCCATAGGTCTGGGTGCTGAGCAGCGCGACGCCAAAAGCGTAGGCGGCTTTGTTGATGGGGCCACCCATGTCGCTGCACATCATCGCACCGAGAATAGCCCCCAGCAGCACCGCGTTAGCGGTTCCCATGACCTGGAGCCAGTGCGTCAGCGCGGTCAGGATTTTGGCGACCGGCGTACCCACCACATAAATCATCACCAATCCGGTCACCAAGGTCGCGATAAGCGGAATGATAAGGATGGGCTTTAGCGCCGCCATACTTTGCGGCAGGGGCAGTTTATTGCTGATAAGCTTGGCGACATAGCCCGCCAGGAAACCGGCGATAATGCCACCGATAAAACCCGCGCCGGTGCTGACCGCCAACATCCCCCCGACCAGCCCCGGCGTCAGACCCGGACGATCGGCGATAGAAAAGGCGATGAACCCCGCCAGTACCGGCACCATCAGCGCCAGGGCGGATTTGCTGCCAATCTGCATCAGCGCCGCGGCCAGGGTGCCCGGCTCGTCGGCGGCATGAATGCCGAACACGAACGACAGCGCGATGCAAAGGCCCCCCGCCACCACCATCGGCAGCATATAGGAGACACCGGTGAGCAGATGGCGGTAAGCGCCCGGCGATCCCTTTTTCTCCTCGGTGGCCGCCCCCTGTCCGGCAGGCTGGAAGACCTGGGCTTGCGCCACTGCATTATCCAGCGTTTGGGCGGTTTTTTTCAGCGCCAGCCCGGTACTGGTCCGGTACATGGGTTTGCCGGCGAATTTAGCGAGATCCACTTCAATATCCGCCGCCACAATCACCAGATCCGCCTCCTGTACCTCCTCTGGCGTGATGGCATTGCCGGCGCCGACCGACCCGCGGGTTTCGACCTTTACCCACCAGCCGCGTTTTTTCGCCTCGGCTTCAATAGCCTCGGCCGCCATGAAGGTATGCGCAACGCCGGTGGGACAAGCCGTCACCGCCACAACCCGCTTCGGACCGGACGACGCCGCCGCGACGGAGGAGGAAGGTGCTGCGGCCGATGCCCGATACGGCGCGGCCTGCGCGCGGGCGCGCTGCAAAAAGGCGTCAGGGTCGTTGGCGGCGTCCACTACCGTTCCCTGAAAAGCCATCTTGCCGCTCAGCGTCGCATCGCCGGCCTCTGCGCCCACCAGTACCCACAGTTCGGCGTCCGGGTCGTCGTTGACCAGCTGCAGCCCGCTTTTCCCCGCCGCATCAGCCAATACTGTCCGCAATATATGGCTGCGGGCCTGGCCCAATGCACTGTCCAGAATCAGACGTGTTTTCATCCTCACTCCCGCTTAATTAAAAGGTTTCAAATCGACACGGGCCATCATGGCCGCCAGTTGCGGACGGTCGGTCACGCCCACATTGCTTTGGCTGACCGCCAGCGCCGCCACGGCCGTCGCCAGCCGGAGCGTATGCTCGCTTGACTCGCGCATCAGCAGGCCATAAATCAAACCACCCACCATCGAATCACCGGCGCCGACGGTACTGACCACCTCACAGGCCGGCGGTTTGGCCAGCCAGGCGCCGGAGGCATTTACCCACAGCGCCCCTTCGGCGCCGAGCGAGATGACCACATGGGCGATCCCCTGTTCGCGCAGGGCATGGGCGGCCTCAACGACGTCGCTGAGCGCCGGCAATGGGCGCCCGGCCCAGATTTCCAATTCCCGTCGATTGGGTTTCACCAGCCAGGGTGACGCTTTCAGCCCGGCCACCAGCGCTTCGCGGCTGCTGTCAAAAATAATGCATGGGCAATGGCTGCGCAGCTTCACCATCCAGTCGGTGAAGGCCGCCGGCGCCACGCCGGCGGGCAGACTGCCGCTGACCGCCACCATATCGAACTGGCCCAGCCAGGTGAGCGAGTCGTTGACAAATCGATCCCAATCCTGCGGCGTGACCGTGAACCCCGAGAAATTAAAGTCGGTAACATCGCCGTCTTTTTCGGTCAATTTGACATTGATACGCGTCCGGCCCTGCACTACCTGAAACCGATTGGCAATGCCCAGATCGCTAAACAGCAGTTGGAAGCCGTCCTGATTTTCTTTCCCCAAAAAACCGCCAACGGTCACGTCGATGCCCAGATCTTTCAGAACTTTAGCGACGTTAATCCCTTTGCCCGCGGCGTGCAGCCCGGTGGTTTGTACCAGGTTGACTTCGCCACGCTCGATTTCCGGGCAAAAACCCACCAAATCGTAAGCCGGATTTAGCGTAATCGTTGCTACGCGTCTGCTCATGCCTCTCCCTCCCCGAGACCCGAGGCAATGGCCTCGCCTATTGCCTGCAGCGCCTGTTCGGCATCATTGCCTTCAGCGGTAAAGCGTAATTTGTGACCTTTTTTGACGCCGAGCGCCACTACTTTCATCAAACTGCGCCCATTGGCGGGCTTGCCGCTGCCATCGAGATTGGTGACGGTAACGGCGCTGTCGAACTGTTTAATCACGCTCACCAGTGCCGTGCCCGGCCGAGCATGGAGCCCGTGCTCGTTACGCACCACGAATTCAGCGGTCAGCTGATTCGCCTGCTCCGGCACCTCGCTGGTTAGCAGCGCCAGCAGCGTCGGCGCGTCGGCGTCGGCCAGCCTAGCGGCGCGCTGCTGGCGCAGTAGCGCGGCAAGGTAGTCCAGCACCGGCAGCGGTTGGTCGTCCGCCACCGCCACGGTTATCAGCATCATGACCGGCACGCCATCCTGCTGGAAAGCACTTGCCGGACGGCTAATGGCGACGGCGCTGATAACATTGCCCTGCGCACTATCGTCCAGCCAAACGCCCTGTCCCAGATGAAGCGGCGGGCTGGCGATAACGTTGCTGACAAAACGGGGCTCCACGGCGCCGAGGCGCTGAAGCAAACCGGCGTTAAGCGCTTTCAGCGTCATCAGATCGCCGGCGGCGATATCTAATAGTAAGGTTGAGCTGTCAAACAAAAACGCCGCGGGCTGCTGCTCGCCCATCAGTACGCTGCGCAATTCCTCGGCCGAGTTGGTTTTCGCCAGACGCGCCGCCAGGGATTCATCGCTTAGCACATGGGTCAACTGCCGCAGCAGGGCAAGATGCTCGTCGGAACGCGCGGCAATACCGATGACCACATAGGCCGTCTGTCCTTCACCCCAGTCAATCCCCTGCGGATACTGAAAGACCTGCACACCGGTATTTTGTACCAGATGGCGGGTCGCCGTGGTGCCGTGGGGAATAGCGATACCGTTTCCCAGAAAGGTCGACGTTTGGGTTTCCCGCTCCAACATGCCCGCCAGATAGCCATCGCTAACGCAACCCGCCTGCGTCAGCGCGTCCGCGGCCTGACGAATGGCCTGCTCTTTATTCTCGGCCTTGGCGCCGGGATGGATGTCATTTAATGACAGCTCGAACATAGTTCTCCTCACCTGCTGAATGGCTGAAGTTGAATCGTTTCAGCTAATTGAGTTAAAAAACGCGTGACTTCTGGTTTATCTACCGAAAAGCCACGCTGAAACGTTTCAAGGAAGTGTGAAACCAGTTGATGCTTAATGCAAGGGTTCGCGTCTATTTCATGATGAATCTTTGATGCCCCGCACATTTTGCTTCACGGCGGCCCGTTATTTGACGCGTCGGCTGAAGCCGCGCTGAAGGAGAAAAACGCCTCTCGTTTTTTTCCCACCGTATCTCGTCGACCGACCGAGGTTGCCCCGACCTTTTTTTTCTGGCGCTATTTTGTTTTGCCGCCATCGGCGTATGATGCGCCCGTCCCCGTCCTTTACCCGAACGTTATTCATGATACCTACCTCTGTCGCCCTGGCGCGACGCCGGCCGGATATGACCTCTGCGGCCTTTCTGGCGATAGCCTTTCTCACCGGAATTGCCGGTGCGCTCCAGCTCCCTACGCTTAGCCTATTTTTATCGCAGGAAGTTGAGGCCCGTCCGTTTATGGTCGGCCTGTTTTATACCGGCAGCGCCGTAATCGGTATTTTCGTCAGCCAATTCCTTGCCGTCCATTCCGACAAACATGGCGATCGCAAGATTTTGATTTTTAATTGCTGCTTGCTGGGCGCGCTGGGTTGCGTGCTGTTCGCTTACGATCGCAACTATTATCTGCTGCTGGGCCTGGGCGTGCTGCTGACCAGCTTTGGCTCCACCGCCAACCCGCAGCTTTTCGCCCTGGCACGCGAACATGCGGATAATACCGGCCGTGAAGCGGTCATGTTCAGTTCGGTGCTGCGCGCGCAGGTTTCGCTGGCCTGGGTCATCGGTCCGCCGCTGGCGTTCGCGCTGGTGATGGGATTCGGCTTCAAAACCATGTATCTGATGGCCGGCGCGACGTTTCTGCTCTGCGGCGCCCTAGTCTGGCTGATGTTGCCTTCTATGCGAAAAACGCAGCGGCAGGCCCGCGAAGTACTGGAGGCGCCGCGCCGCAACCGGCAGGATACGCTACGGCTGTTCAGCGCCTGTACATTAATGTGGACCTGCAATTGCATGTATCTGATCAATATGCCGCTGTACATCCTGCACGAACTGCATCTGCCGGAGAAAACCGCCGGGGTGATGATGGGCACCGCCGCCGGTCTGGAAATCCCCACCATGCTGCTGGCCGGTTGGCTGAGCCGGCGCTGGGGGAAGCGGCGTTTGATGCGCCTGGCGGTGGTGGCCGGGGCGCTGTTTTACCTGGGCATGCTGACAATGCGCGATCCCACGGCGCTACTGATGTTGCAGTGGCTGAATGCCCTCTTTATCGGCATTCTTGCCGGCATCGGCATGATCTATTTTCAGGATTTGATGCCCGGTCAGGCCGGCGCCGCCACAACGTTGTTTACCAACAGCGGGCGGGTGGGCTGGATTATCGCCGGCTCGCTGGCGGGTCTGGTCGCGGAAATCGGCCAATTTCACAGTGTCTTTTCGCTGTCGTTGCTGATGATTGCCGGCGCCGGATATTGCATGTGGCGCATTCGTGATGTAGATTCGCCGCAGCCCCGCGACACTCTTCAGTCCCCTCTGCCCGGCGCCGACGGCAACGGTAAGGTGTCGCCATGATCACGACATACACTACAGGTCCTTGTTAATGGCTAGAGCTAATGAAATAAAGCGCGGTATGGCGATAAATTACAATGGTAAATTATTGCTGGTTAAAGATATCGACATCCAAAGCCCCAGCGCGCGCGGCGCCAGTACGCTATATAAAATGCGTTTCGCCGATGTCCGTACCGGTTTGAAGGTTGAAGAGCGTTTTAAAGGCGATGACATCCTTGATACCATCACCTTGACCCGGCGCTCGGTGACGTTCTCCTATGTGGACGGCGACGAATATATCTTTATGGACGACGAGGATTACACCCCCTACATCTTCAAAAAAGATCAGATTGAAGATGAGCTGCTGTTTATCCCTGAGGGCGGTATTCCCGGCATGCAGGTGCTGACGATGGAGGGTGCGGTGCTGGCGCTGGAGCTGCCGCAGACCGTGGATCTGGATATCGTCGATACCACGCCGGGCATTAAAGGGGCTTCCGCCAGCGCGCGCACCAAACCCGCCACCCTGACGACCGGTCTGGTAATCCAGGTGCCGGAATACCTCAGCAGCGGCGAGCGTATTCGGATCCACGTGGCGGAACGCCGCTACATGGGACGCGCCGATTAACCGGACCGCATCGGTTAACCCGACCGCGCCGGCAAACCGCGACGCATGAGATTAACGCGGTTCGCCGGCTTGGCACAACGCGTCGGTCAAGCACGCTATGGCGGCTAGCCTTGGCGTAAGGGCTGAGCTCGCGATTCGTCCCCCTTCGCTGCGCATTGGCCCGCCCGCCACCTCGCCCCTCCGCTGCACATTGGCCCGCCCGCCACCTCGACCCTTCGCTGCACATTGGCCTGCCCCCGGCCACGCGATTAACTTTGGCGAAAGAGCGCGCCGGCCCGCGCTTCTGATAGCGGTTAAACTTGCCGGGCGACGGGTTAACCGCCTATTGCCCTTTACGCCGTCGTTATCCTGACCAATTGAGCGGTTTTAAACGGTCCGGCTTGCAGCATTAACTTTTCATGTTTACTCTGTTAACAAAAAAGTCACTTTCGCCTCGGCCCTGCCGTTGCCGGGAGCGCCCCTCTACTAAGGACACCCCATGCCAACTATCGCCTCAGTGTCGCTACCGGAACAGGTGCAGCAACCGGGCTACGATCGTCATCGCCTTGCTGGACGAATCGTCCATATTGGTTTTGGCGCGTTCCACCGCGCCCATCAGGGCGTGATGACCGACCGGGTGCTTAATCGGCACGGCGGCGATTGGGGGATATGCGAGGTTAGCCTGCACAGCGCCGATCTGTTGCAGGCGCTGCGTCGTCAGGATCATCTCTACACCGTGCTGGTCAAGGGCCCCGACGGAGCGCGCGCGCGGGTGATAGGCGCCGTATGCGACTCGCTGGTCGTTGCCGAACAGGGTATCGACGCTCTGCTGGCGAAGCTGGCCGAGCCGCAGGTGGCTATCGTGTCGCTGACCATTACCGAGAAAGGCTATTGCATTGAACCAGGCAGCGGTCAACTCGACCGCACGCACCCGGGGGTGATCGCGGATTTGGCGGCGCCACACGCGCCTGGTACGGTGCCCGGCATTCTGGTGGAAGCGCTTAACCTGCGCTATCGCCGCGGTCTGGCGCCTTTTACCGTTCTCTCCTGCGATAACATCCCCGGCAACGGCCAGGTGGTGCGCGCGTCGGTATTGGGGTTAGCGCAGGCGCGGGATGCGGCGCTGGGCCGCTGGATAGCCGATCACGCGTCCTTCCCGGCCACCATGGTGGATCGTATCGTGCCCGCCGCCAGCGAGGAGGTGCTGGCGGACGTGGCGGCGATGCTCGGCGTGCGCGATCCGTGCGCCATCGCCTGTGAGCCCTTCATCCAATGGGTGATTGAAGATCACTTTGTCGCCGGCCGCCCGCAGTGGGAGCGGGCGGGTGCCCAGTTGGTCGACGATGTGGCCCCCTTTGAAGAAATGAAGCTGCGGATGCTGAACGGCAGCCATTCGTTTCTCGCCTGGCTGGGCTATCTGTCCGGCTACCCCCATATCAGCGACTGCATGAATGACGCTACGCTGCGCGCCGCGGTCGAGAAATTGATGATCAACGAACAGGCGCCCACCCTGCGGGCTATCGAGGGAGTGGACACGGGTGACTACGCCCGGCAGTTGCTGACGCGCTTTGCCAACCCCGCCCTGAAGCATCGCACCTGGCAAATCGCGATGGACAGTAGCCAAAAACTGCCGCAGCGCATTCTCGATCCGCTGCGTTGGCATTTACGGCACGGCAGCAGCGCCCCGCTGCTTACGCTGGCGGTGGCGGGCTGGATGCGCTATGCCGGCGGGACTGACGAGCGGGGGCAGCCTATCGATATCCGCGACCCGCTGCAAAGCGCTCTGGCGGACATCGCAGCCCGGCATGAAGACGGTCCGGGGCGGGTGCGGGCATGGCTTGCGTTGCGAAACGTTTTCGGCCAGGATCTGCCGGAAAATCCGACATTTGTCGCCGCGGTCACCGAGGCTTACCGATCGCTGATGCAGCACGGTGCGCTGGCGACGGTCGCCGGTCTTCTTAACGACTAACGCGGAACCGCCATGACCACCCAAACCACCTTGGTAACCGGTTTTCTCGGCAGCGGGAAAACCACGACGTTATTGCATCTGCTTAGCCAGAAACCCAGCGGCGAGAAGTGGGCTATTCTGGTCAACGAGTTCGGCGAAATCGGCGTGGACGGCGCCCTGCTCGCCGACAGCGGCGCGACGCTGAAAGAGATCCCCGGCGGCTGCCTGTGCTGCGTTAACGGCCTGCCGTTGCAAATCGGCCTCAATACCCTGCTGACGCGAAACCGGCCCGATCGGCTACTCATTGAGCCCACCGGTCTGGGCCACCCCGCGCAAATCCTCGCCCTACTGGCCTCGGACACCTATCAGAACTGGCTTACGCTGCGGGCCACGCTCTGCCTGCTTGACGCCCGACAGTTGAGTCAGCCGCGCTATCGCGACAACGACAACTTCCGCGATCAGTTGACCGCGGCCGATATCATTATCGCCAACAAGCAGGAAACCTATACCGACGCGGACCGGGAGACGCTGGCGGCGTGGCGCCGCGCCAGCGCGAACGATCGAGACCTGTTCACCGTCAGCCGCGGACAGGTGCCGGTGACACTTTTGGATCGCGCCAGGACCATTCTGCGCGCGCCGGCGCCCGGCGCCGGTCATGCACATCAGCACGCCGCCCCCCGTAGCGGACTGGCCGCGCTCCGTCTGCCGGGCAATCACGGCTGGCGCCGCGCGCTGAATCAGGGGGAGGGCTATTATGCCTGTGGCTGGATATTTGATAGTGAAACCCAATTCGACACTTTGGGGCTGTTGGAATGGACGCGTCTGGCGCCGGTGGAACGCATCAAAGGGGTGCTGCGGGTGAGCGAAGGCACGCTGCGGATAAACCGCCAGGGTAATGATTTGTACACCGAAACCTTGCCGCAGCCGCCGAGGGACAGCCGGATAGAGCTTATTCATCCCCAGGCCGCGGACTGGAATCGCTTTCAGAGTACATTGTTGAAACTCCGTTTAAGTTAGCTCGCTTATATTTGAATAAGATTATTCGTTTAGCGAAAGGTTTGGTCCATGTCTCGCCTCCCGGCCATGGCGATGCTGAGCTTGCTCGGCGTGGCGTTGTTTTTTTCCTGGTTTCTGCCCGCGCATCACGGTTTCTGGTTCGCACTCGACAGCGGCATCTATCATGCGGTAAATCATCAGGCGGTACGTCATCCGCTGTTTGCCGATTTGTTGGCTATTACCAACAACCGCGTGTTTGATCTGTGCTCATTGCTGGCGATGGGCATCGTCTATTTGCGTTACTATCTGCGCGCCGATGCCGCCGGACGCCGCCGCATGCTGGCCATTGGCCTGGCCATGATCATCACCGCCCTGGTGCTCAACCAGTTGGGCCATCTGGTGCCGGTGACGCATGTCAGTCCGTCGCGCTATTTCAAGGCCACGCCCGGCGTCGTCAGCATCGCCGAACTGACGCAAATTCCCACCAAAGAATATTCGAGCGACAGCTTCCCGGGCGATCACGGCATGCTGCTGATGATTTTCGCCGCCTTCATGCTGCACTTCTTTGACCGTAAGGGGTTTTTGCAGGGCGTACTGATTGTACTTCTCTTCTCGACGCCGAGGATCCTTATCGGCGCGCACTGGTTCACCGATGTGGCGGTCGGTTCACTGTCCATTGTTCTGGTGGGCTTGGGGCTGTGGCTGCCCGGCGGCGGTTGTGATGCGCTGGTGAAGCGGCTTGAGCGCTACCTGCCGCGCGCGGCGAAGTTCAACAGGCGTCGCCAGCCGCACGGATAAGAAAATATTATCCGCCGCCGAGGGGTGTCAGCCGCGCCAACAACCGGCCTGGCGCGACGCTGCGCCCCGATAAATGCAGCCGCACGCGCCACCGCTCTGCGCCGGCGCCGATTTCGCCTAACCCTGCCGATTATTTCCACCACGTTATTCTCTGCACGCTGACAAATAATTACATCATTAAAAGTTATAAGATTACGGCTAAAAATCCTCGCTTTCCTTTATTCATTACGGTAACCTCGAATTCGCTCGACGTCCTGCCCGTTATTTTTCGGTCTTTGAAACGATTGTGTGAGTAATACCACACATTTGCTGAACGAAATCTGGTCAATTAGGACGCGCGCTTAACTCTCATTGTTTGGCATTTTATAACGACATTGTCGTTAAGGACTTCAAGGGATAACACATATAATGGTCAAATCTCAGCCTATCTTGAGATATGTTCTGCGGCTCATCCCCGCAGTGGCGGTTGCGGCCATGCTATCCGCCTGCAGTACTTCTCATAGTCCGAAACAAACCGCTGACATGCGTGCAGTAAACGATTCAAATCATTTTTTACTGCAAGCCTCTCAGGATGAATTTGAAGAAATGGTTCGTAATGTGGATATTAAATCCAAAATTATGGATCAATATGCCGATTGGAAAGGCGTGCGTTACCGCCTCGGCGGCAGTACTAAACGCGGCATTGATTGCTCTGGCTTCGTGCAGATGACGTTCCGCGAACAGTTTGGCCTTGACCTGCCGCGTTCCACGCTGGATCAGCGGGAAATAGGTTCCAAAATTCAACGCGGTAAGCTGCGTCCGGGCGATTTGGTGCTGTTCCGCGCCGGCTCAACGGGTCGCCACGTGGGCATTTATCTGGGTAACGATCAATTTGTTCATGCGTCCACCAGCAGCGGCGTAATGATATCTAGTCTGAATGAAAGTTACTGGAAGACCCGCTACCGCGAAGCCCGCCGAGTGCTTCCCAACGGCGCGCAGAGTTAATTTGGTTATTTATTGAACGTCCGAACTGCCCAATGAGAGAAAAAAAGCCGCGCAAAAGCGGCTTTTTTTTATCCTTAATCATCCCCATGATGAATTAATGAATATGTAAAATAATTGAATTCGATATTTACAATTCAATTAATGACTGTTAATTAATTAATACTTTCCTTATTGGCTATATCGCCGCCCTGTAGATTAATTGTTTGGTCATTGTTGCAAAAAACGCTGCGTTATCCCCTCTTCCGTCTGAATAAAGCCAAACGTTTTTCGCCGCCTGGCCGACATTATCCGCAGGGCTAAACAGAATAATTCGCCGGGTTAGCGCCAGCGCGGGACGCGAAAAACGCGCATTTACCCCGCCGGACCAGGATATTAGCCAGGTGGTTCAAACTTGCCGCCGGGCGCACCGATGCCTGGCGCCTACGGCGCCCGCGTGAAATCTTGACGCGATGCTCAGCGGTGCACCGCTGCGGCGGTGTTACCGGTTTCAAACGGAATAACCCTATAAAAAACAGTTTTACCAGTAAGGGCGACAGGCGCGGGCATCGCGTTAGTCCAGGGCCTCTACCTGCCGCTGCAACCACTGTAAAGACGCAAAACCTTCCGCGGCCACCGACGCCGGCGCTGACTGCCGGTAACGATCATTGAAAATCTCCAGCGACCAGACGCCCTGATACCCGGCCCGCCGCGCCGCTGCGGCAAACGCCGCCACCGCCAGCGTGCCTTTGCCGGGGAAACAGCGGTGGTGCCGGCTCCATTGATCGACCGGCATGGTCGGCGAGGGCCGGGCGGCGGCATCCGCCATTTGAATAAAGTAGAGCTTGTCGGCCGGGATGGCCATGATTTCACGCGCCCCCTCCCCTTGCGCCAAAACGTGAAAACTGTCCAGCATCACGCCCAGATGAGGATGAGCGGCGGCGCGCACCCGATCCCACGCCTGACTAAGACGATTCACGTACTTACCCCAGGCCAGTGCTTCAAAGGCCACAGCGCAGCCGTGCTGCTGCGCCAGGTCCGCCAGGCGACGAAGATCCTCAATTTGCGCCGCGGGCTCGGGGGATGACGCCGCGTCGGTTGCGCTACAGGCCAGCAGTAACCGACAACCGAGCTGGTTCATGTTTTCCAGCAACCGCCGGGCGCTTTCATTGGCCTCGGCGCGACGTTCGGCTGGCGCGCCCACGTAATTGCGCAGGGGTTGTAGCAACACCACCTCCAGATCCAACGCGTCGGTCAAGCGACGAACGTCCCGCGCGCTGCCGGGAAAGGCCTCCAGATCGTCGGCAAAAATCTCCACGGCAGCAAAGCCCGCGCGCGCGATGGCCTCAAGTTTTTCCGGTAGCGTGCCCGATAGCGCGACGGTGGCGATAGCCTTACGCATCGTCTTTCTCCTGACAACCCGCCTACGGCGGGGACATGATTGATTGTTCTAATAATTATGGTAAAAAATCGTTATAGTCACCAACGGGCGCTGATGAATCTGTTTATTCCCGTCGGCGGATATCGGACGAGCTAGGAGCATAAGCGGATGTTTCCACGTGTTTGGCTGGCGCTGCTTTTCAGCGTGATTTGCCTGTGCGCCCAGGCTGAGCCCCTGCGCGACGGCTATGCTTTCGCGCTACTGGGCGAGCCGCGCTATCCACCCGACTTCACCCATTTCGACTATGTCAATCCGGCCGCGCCCAAGGGCGGCAGCGTGACCATGGCCGCTATCGGCACGTTCGACAATTTTAACCGTTACGCGTCGCGCGGCACGGCGGCGGCGCGCACCGAACAGCTTTACGACAGCTTGTATGTCACCTCCGATGACGAAGTGGGCAGTTATTATCCGTTAATCGCCGAGTCGGCACGCTATCCCGCCAACTATGCCTGGGCGGAAATCACGCTTAATCCACGCGCCCGCTATCATAACCACCAGCCGATTACCGCCGCCGATGTGGCGTTTACTTTCAACAAATTTATGACCGAAGGGGTCCCCCAATTTCGGGTGTTCTATAAAGGGGTGAAAGTGAAAGCCATCTCCCGACTGACGGTGCGCTACGAATTCCCCGAGCCGAACAAAGATGTCTTACTTGGGCTGCTCACGCTGCCGGTGCTGCCGGAAAGTTTTTGGTCGCAGCATAAACTGAGCGATCCCCTCACGTTTCCGCCGCCCGCCAGCGGCCCTTATCGGCTAACCGCCTGGCGCACGGGCCAGTCCGTCACCTTTAGCCGGGTGAAGGATTATTGGGCGGCCACGCTGCCGGTCAATGTTGGGCGCTACAACTTTGATACCCTGCGCTATGACTACTATCTTGATGATAATGTCGCCATGGAGGCGTTCAAAGCCGGGGCGTTCGATCTGCGCATCGAAGGCTCCCCCAAAAAATGGGCGACCCAGTACCGCGGCGGTAATTTCGACCGCGGTTTTATTGTGCATCGCGAGGTGGCGAACAACGCCCCGGTATCCACGCCCTGGCTGAGTTTCAACATTCAGCGACCGCTGTTCGCCGACCGTCGGATCAGAGAGGCGCTGTCGCTGGCGTTTGATTTTGAATGGATGAATAAGGCGCTGTTTTATAATGGCTATCAGCGCGTTAACAGCTACTTTATGAATACCGATTATGCCGCGCGCGCCTACCCGGACGCCGCCGAGCTGACGATACTGGCGCCGCTGAAAAATCAGGTGCCGGCGGAGGTGTTCAACGCTATCTATCAGCCGCCGGTATCCGACGGCAGCGGCTATGACCGCGGCAATCTGCTCAAGGCGCTGGCGTTGCTTAAACAGGCCGGCTGGACGCTGCGCGATAAGCGTCTGGTGGACGCCCAGGGGAAACCGTTCCGCTTTGAGCTATTGGTGATGAGCGGCGGCAATAACCAGTACATCCTGCCCTTTCAGCATAGTCTGGCGCGCCTTGGGATCACCATGACGGTGCGGGAAGTGGACAGCGCCCAGTTCACCAACCGCCTGCGCAAACGGGACTTCGATATGATCCCTTCCTCCTACGGCGCGTATGCGTTCCCCAGCAGCGATTTGCAAATCATCTGGGGGTCGGCGTATGTGGATTCCAGCTACAACCGTCCCGGGGTCAAAGACCCCGCTATCGACCAGTTGATTAACCAAATCGTGCGCCACCAGGGCGATAAAGCGGCGCTGCTGCCGCTGGGACGGGCGCTGGACCGGGTGCTGACCTGGAATTATTTCATGATCCCGCTGTGGTATTCGCACCACATCCGCCTGGCCTATTGGGACAAATTCGCCATGCCCGCCCAGCGCCCCACATATGACCTGGGATTCGACAGCTGGTGGTATGATGTCAATAAGGCGGCGCAATTGCCCGCCCAGCGGCGCTGACGAGGAGGACGGGCTTGACATCCTATGTATTAAAACGCCTGCTGTTGATAATCCCCACGCTGTGGGCCATTATCACGCTCAATTTCTTTATCGTACAGATTGCGCCGGGCGGGCCGGTGGATCAGGCGATTGCCGCCATCGAGCTGGGACAAACGGCCGGCTTTGGCGGCAGCCACGGCGATCCCCTGTCCCGCACGCAGACCTTGCACGGCGGCCAATTGGGGGATAATCAATATCGCGGCGCGCGCGGGCTGGATCCGGAGGTCATCGCCGAAATTACCCGCCGCTACGGCTTTGATAAACCGCTGCACGAGCGTTATTTCACCCTGCTGTGGCAATATGTTCGCTTTGACTTTGGCGACAGCCTGTTCCGCGGCGCCTCCGTAATGCAGCTGATTAAAGGCAGCCTGCCGGTATCGGTGTCGCTCGGCGTGTGGAGTACGCTGATTATTTATCTGGTATCGATTCCGCTTGGCATCAAAAAGGCGGTGCGCAGCGGCAGCGCGTTCGACACCTGGAGCAGCTCCCTTATCATTATCGGCTATGCTATCCCGGCTTTTTTGTTCGCCGTCCTGCTCATTGTGCTGTTTGCCGGCGGCAGCTATCTCGATTGGTTTCCGCTGCGCGGCCTGGTGTCCGCCAATTTCGCTACCCTGCCCTGGTACGGCAAAATAGCCGATTATTTCTGGCATCTCACGTTGCCGGTGCTGGCGATGGTGATTGGCGGTTTCGCGACGTTGACCATGCTCACCAAAAACGCTTTTCTCGACGAGATCCGCAAACAGTACGTCGTCACCGCCCGCGCCAAGGGTCTTGGGGAAAGCGCCATCCTCTATCGCCACGTCTTTCGCAACGCGATGTTGCTGGTTATCGCCGGCTTTCCCGCCACCTTCATCAGCATGTTTTTTACCGGCTCGCTGCTCATCGAGGTGATGTTCTCACTGAACGGCCTGGGCCTGCTCGGTTATGACGCCACGCTATCGCGCGATTATCCGGTCATGTTCGGCACGCTGTACATCTTTACGCTTATCGGGCTATTGCTGAACATCATCAGCGATATCACCTATACGCTGGTTGATCCCAGAATCGATTTCGGGAGGCGCCATTGAAATCCTTGTCGCCGGTTAATCAGGCGCGCTGGGCGCGCTTTCGGCACAACCGCCGCGGCTATTGGTCGCTTTGGTTATTTATCCTGCTGTTTGTCCTCAGTCTAGGCTCTGAGCTTATCGCCAACGACCGGCCCCTGCTGGTGCGCTATCAGGGCCAATTCTATTGGCCGTTATTTCATGATTACAGCGAAGCCGATTTCGGCGGCCCGCTGGCCAGCCGGGCGGATTATCGCGACCCGTGGCTTGAGAAGCGGCTGGACGAGCAAGGCTGGGCGCTGTGGGCGCCGGTGCGATTCAACTACCGCACGATTAATTACGCCTCCCCCCTGCCATTCCCGGCGCCGCCCAGCGCGGGTAATTGGCTCGGCACCGACAGCAACGGCCGCGATGTTCTGGCCAATTTGCTTTATGGCTTCCGACTGTCGATGCTGTTCGGGCTGGCGCTGACGCTTCTGTCGAGCCTGATAGGTATCCTGGTCGGCGCGACCCAAGGCTATTACGGCGGCCGTCTGGATTTGTGGGGTCAGCGCGTTATCGAAGTGTGGTCCGGTATGCCGACGCTGTTTCTGATCATTTTGCTGTCAAGCGTGGTGCCGCCCAATTTTTGGTGGCTATTGGGCATTACCGTGCTGTTCGGCTGGATGAGCTTGGTCGGCGTGGTGCGGGCGGAATTCCTGCGCACCCGCAATTTTGACTATATCCGCGCCGCGCAGGCGATGGGGGTCAGCGACCGGCGCATTATGCTACGTCATATGCTGCCCAATGCGATGGTGGCGACGCTCACTTTTCTGCCGTTCATTCTTTGCGGCTCGATAACCACGCTGACCTCGCTGGACTTCCTCGGCTTTGGTCTGCCGCTCGGTTCGCCCTCGCTGGGGAACCTGCTGCTGGAAGGGAAAAACAATTTACAGGCGCCATGGCTCGGTATTACCGCCTTTATCACGCTGGCGTTGGTGCTGTCGTTATTGATTTTTATCGGCGAAGCGGTGCGCGACGCCTTTGATCCGGGGAAGGCGTACTGAGATGAACCGCACTCCGCTATTGGCCATTAATCACTTAAGCGTGGCGTTCCACCAGGGAAGCTCGGCGCGCCGCGTCGTCGAAGACGTATCGCTGACGTTGGATGCGGGCGAAACGCTGGCGCTGGTGGGCGAATCCGGCTCCGGCAAGAGCGTTACCGCGCTATCGGTGCTGCGCCTGCTGCCCGCGCCGCCGGTAGCGTACCCCGGCGGCGAGATCCTGTTTAACGGGCAAAACCTGCTGACCGCCGACGAGGCCGTACTGCGGCGTATTCGCGGCAATGACATTGCCATGATTTTTCAAGAGCCGATGTCGTCGCTTAATCCGCTGCATACCCTGGAGAAGCAGTTGAGCGAAGTGTTGCTGCTGCATCGCGGTATGCGGGGCAAAACCGCGCGCGCCGAGGCGCAGGCCGCCCTTGAGCGGGTGGGTATTCATCATCCGGCGAGCCGGCTGCGGGATTATCCCCATCAACTATCGGGCGGTGAGCGCCAGCGGGTCATGATCGCGATGGCGCTACTGACGCGGCCGAAGCTGTTGATTGCCGACGAACCCACCACCGCGCTCGATGTGACGGTACAGGCGCAGATCCTGCAATTACTGGCGGACCTGCGCCGGGAGTTGAATATGGCGCTCCTGTTTATTACTCACGACCTGAATATTGTGCGCCGGCTGGCGGACCGCGTCGCGGTGATGCAAAACGGTCGCTGCGTGGAAACCAATCGTTGCGACACCTTGTTCAGCGCGCCGGCGCATCCCTATACGCAGCGATTGCTGGCCGCCGAACCGTCGGGCCAACCGGCGGCGGTGGCGCAGGATGCCGCCACCCTGTTGCGGGTAAACGCCTTGGGCGTCAGCTATGGCGGCAAGGGCGCCTTATTTACGCGGCGCCAAGCGCCTAAAACCGCGCTACATAGTCTTAGCTTTTCGCTGCGGCGCGGCGAAAGTCTGGGTTTGGTGGGGGAATCCGGCTCCGGTAAAAGTACCACCGCGCTGGCGCTACTGCGGCTCATCGCCAGCGAGGGGGAAATCTGGTTTGACGACTTGCCTGTGCATCGCTTCAACCGCCGGCAGATGCTGCCGCTGCGCCGGCGCATACAGGTGGTATTTCAAGATCCCTACTCGGCGTTAAATCCCCGGTTATCAATGGCGGAAATCGTCGCGGAGGGTCTGCTGGTCCACCAACAGCTTAGCGCTCAAGCCGTGGAGCAGCGGGTCATTGCCGCGCTTGAGGAGGTCGGTCTGGATGCCGATAGCCGTCATCGCTACCCGGGCGAATTCTCCGGCGGACAGCGCCAACGTATCGCCATCGCGCGCGCGTTGATTCTTAAGCCCGAATTGGTTATCCTCGATGAGCCGACATCCTCTCTGGATCGCTCGGTTCAGGCCCAGATATTGTCATTGCTGCAAACGTTGCAGCAAAAACACCGGCTGGCCTATGTGTTTATCAGTCATGATTTGCAGGTAGTGCGCGCGATATGCCATCAGGTTGTGGTACTGCGGCAAGGACAGGTGATCGAACAGGGCAGCGCCGACGCGCTGTTCCACACGCCGCGGGCAGCTTATACCCGCGAGTTAATGGCGGCCGGACGCCTGGCGGTCACGGGGGGGTAGCCCGATGGCGGCGCATCGGCATAGACCCGGTAGCCCCGATAGGCAAGGGGCTTAAGGGGCGGCACAAAGGTGAGGTTTGCGACGTCGGCGCTGGGGGAACAGAGGCCAGAAATCATGGGCGCCGGGCGTTGATGGGCTAAAGCCTCATACTGAGGCGATATACGGCGCTGCCGCAGGTTCAGCTACCGCGACGCCAATATTTTTTATGCGACACAACCCGGCGCATTCGTCTTCACGATGCAAAAACAGGCAGGGCTTGCCTTCGCATTCCACGATGGAGCAACTGACTTCGATCTCGGCCAGCGTCCGGGCAAGCTCGCGCATCACCTGCCAGGCCGTATCATCGCCGTGGCTCAACAGCGTCAAACCAATCAGAACATTGTCATCATGACTGGCGGCGATGATCGGCTCGACCTTGACGCCGGTATACCCCTGTAGCCAGCGGTAGTGATGCGGTAACCGGTGTACCACGGATAATTGTAAATTCGTCACTGCCTCTCCCCAGAAGCGCCATCACATAACAATTTTATCACATAAGCATAATGTTAGCGTGACATCTGCATAAGAAACGTCACATTCCGGTCGTTATTAGCGTCTAAAGTGTGATAAAGATCGACATTTTAACCACTATGTAACCTTTTTTGGCTACGCAATACAACTTTTTTTATGCATAGCTGTTACATCATGTAGGAGCATCAATGATGGCGGGAAGTGAGGCAATGTCGGCTCATCGTGACCGATTGACGCCGGGGCGGAGGCGAAAATAGAGGGTGTTCTCGCGTGAAATGTTGGGGAGGTAGCGGCGATGTGACGGCCGAGGCCGTCTCAGCGGACTTGCCATAAAATCCCCCCGGACAAACGCGCTACCGGTCCGTCGTTGCGCGCCGGTTCGCGCGGGCGAGCAACGACGTCGACGCTTTAGGGGCGTTACGCCTCCAGTAGCCCTTGTGCCAAATAATGATCCTGGTCGGGGACGCCGGGCAAGACGAAAAAATAGCCGCCGCCGACGGGCTGAATATACTCTTCCAGCGCCTCGCCGTTGAGGCGACGCTGAACGGTGAGAAATCCCTGTTCGAGGTCGTGCTGATAGCTGACAAATAACAGCCCCATGTCCAACTGGCCGGCGTTGGATATCCCCAACGAGTAGCTGTAGCCGCGGCGCAGCATGGTACTGGCCACATCTTCCGGCCGACGGGGGTTGGCCAGGCGAATATGGGCGTCCAGCGGAATAATGGCCCCTTGAGGATCTTGCTGGAAATTGGGTACATCATGCTCCTTTTTCATACCCAGCGGCGCCCCGGTGCGCTTATCGCGGCCGAAAATTTGCTGCTGCTCGTGCAGCGGGGTGCGATCCCAAAACTCCACGCGAAAACGGATAATCCGCACCGCCTGGTAACTGCCGCCATAGGTCCAGGCCGGTTCGCCCGGCGGCTTGCCGACCCAAATCACCTTATCCATCAGTGGTTGATCGGCCGTAGAAGGATTGGCGGTGCCATCCTTGAACCCCAGCAGGTTGATGGGCGTCTCGCGCCCTTTACTGCGCGCGGCGTGCGAGGAGATAAACCCTTCCCGCTTCCAGCGTACGCCAAGCAGATCCGGCGTATGTTTGATAATATCCCGCAGCGCATGGATCACCGTGTCGCTGTTGTTGGCACAGATCTGCAGCAACAGATCGCCGTGGCACAGCGCGGCGTCAAGCGCGTCATTGGGAAACCGGCGCATCAGCTGCAAACGTAGCGGTTTATGTGCCGTCAGGCCAAAGCGCTGATCGAACAACGAATCTCCCACCGAGACCGTCATCGTCAGGTTATCAGGATAAATCGACGCGCCGAGTATGCCGGAATCCATAGGGGGTAATCGTTCATTCACCGCCGGCGCCTGCCCGCCGGTAGTGAGAAACGCGATACGCGCGGTCAACAGCCGGAACAAGCGCTCGAGATCCTGGCGGTTGTCCGCCAGCACATCAAAGGCGACCAGCATCATCGCCGCCTGTTGGGGCGTCACGATGCCCGCCTGATGCAGGCCGAAGCACGGCTGCCGTTCCCAACGCTCATCCGGCGACAGCGTTCCCGGCGACGCGCCCTCTGCGGCCTGCGGCACATTGACCGCCGGTTCGCCGGCGCCCGCCTTCAGCGCCAGCGCGCCGCCGGCGGCGCCCAGACCGAGTAACAAACGCCGACGGGTGGCGGACGGTGTGCCGTCCCGGCGGGCTGACTTCTTGTGACTGCGACGCATCAATCTCATTGCCCTAGTCAAGCCCCAACACGCCGCGCAGCTGCGCAAGATCTTCCGCCAGCGTGGTGATCGGCCCCTTCAACGCATTGCGATCGGCTTCGGTCAGTTTTTCATAGGATTCAAAACCTTGCGCCGTACGGTATTTTGCCAGCACCGTGTCGACTTTGCTGAAATTGCCGTCAATTTTGCTCAGTAACGGCGCGTTGGCTTTGGTCAACAGCGGGCGCAGCAGATTGACAATTTTTTGCGCGCCGTCGATATTGGCCTGGAAGTCCCACAGGTCGGTGCGGCTGTAGCGATCCTCTTCACCGCTGATTTTGCTCGAAGCCACTTCCTCAATCAAGCCGGCGGCCCCACCGACGACTTTACTGGGCGGGAAGGTCAGTGCGCCGATGCGTTTTTGCAACTCCAGCACATCGCGGTAAAGCTTATCGGCGAAGGGCGTCATCGCGTCGGTGGTTTTATCAGCGAACAGCGTTTTTTCCAGCCGGTGGAAGCCGGTAAATTTCGGGTCGTCGGCCTTTTTCTCGTAATCATCTTCCCGCGCGTCGATACTCTCGTCCAAATCGGAGAACAGTTCGGCGATGGGTTCGATGCGCTCATAATGTTGGCGGGTTGGCGCATACAAACGCTGGGCGGTGGCCAAATCGCCGCGGTTAATCGCCTCGGTGAAGGCCTTGGTGCCCTTGACCAGTTCCGCGACCTCGCCGATGACGTAGACTTTATAGTCGGCGATGGGGCCCACCAGCGCCATGGCATCCGGTTGCGTGCCGCTCTGGCTGCCGTCGGCGGTGACCGTCAGCTTACCGCGGGGATTACTTAACAGCCCGCAGGTCATGTCATACTCCCCCGGCTCCAGGTTGGCGGTCATTTTTTGGGTAAAGCCCGGCGCGATATTTTCGCGCTCCTCCACCACCATCACCCCTTTCAATATTTCCCATTCCAGCCCTTTCTGGCTGGTATTATGGACCACGAAACGGGTTTTCCCCGCGTTGACGGTCAAGGCCATCGGCTCACATTGTTTATCGTTGACGGTGATCTTGACTTCCGGGATATCCGCCGCTCGCGCGGGCAGGCTGGCTGTCGTGAATACCGGCAGAGCGAACAGCATCGCCGGCGCCAGGCGACGGCCAAAACGTTGTTGGGTTGACATATAACATTATCCTGATGTTTTGCGGCTGATGAAAAATTTCTTATTTGGCGAGCGTCGCCGCCCGGGAGTGCCGGGACGGCAGGAAAAACAAAATCAGCGCCGGTACCAGGTAAAGCAAATATACCGCCACCTCGCTAACCGTCGGTGTTTCCTGGTAGCCTAACAGGCCTTCCAAAAGCGTGCCGAATAGCGTATGCGTCGACAGCACCTGACTCCAATCAAAGGCGATTGATTGGTAGCCGTTCCACAACCCGGCTTCATGGAACGCGCGGATCGCGCCGGCGGCAAGCCCGGCGGCGACAAACAAAATAAACACGCTAGTCCATTTGAAAAAGGCCGCCAGCGGCAGCCGGATACCGGTCCAGTACATCACCATGCCCAGCGCGATGGCGCAGGCCAAACCCAATACCGCGCCGATCGGCGCGGCGATGCCCACATCCTGGCTGAACGCCGCCAGCAAGAAGAACACCGACTCCAGGCCTTCACGCGCCACGGCAAAAAACACCATGCCGGTGAGCGCCCATCCCTGACGCTGGGATTGCGCCAGGGCCTGGTCCACCGCCATTTCCAGCTGATTTTTCACCGAACGGGACATTTTGCGCATCCACAGTACCATCCAGGTCAATACGGCGACGGCGATAACCGCTACGATGCCCTCGAACAGCTCCTGTTCCTTTTGCGGAAATTCACCGGTGGTGGCGTTAATCGCCAGCCCCAGCGCCAGGCACAACAGCGCCGCGGTGATGGCACCGAGCCACACCCTTGTCAACCATTGACCGCGTCCGGTTTTTTTCAGGTAACCCGCGATGAGACTAACAATCAGCGCCGCTTCAAGCCCTTCCCTGAACATGATAAGAAACGGTACAAACATCATTTATCCTCATCCGCCTCCAGGGCAGACCATTGTAAATAAACGTCAATAAGAACGATATTGATTATCATTACCTAGGAAGAAAAACAAGGTGATCGACGGCAAAATTGCAACTTTGCTACCGCGCTCAATCCCTACGGAAAGTAAGGAAAAACAGCGGAAATGACGGCAGAGGCGGCGGCCGCGCGGGCCGGCTATGCGCCGGGATGGGGCCCGGGCGAGGCGGATAGCGCTCCCTTGTGAGTCAAGGGCAACGCGCTGGATAGCGCTGCCGCGTCAGGCGGAGCGCAACCGGTTTAGCGCCGGGATGGGGCCCGGGCGAGGCGGATAGCGCTCCCTTGTGGGTCAAGGGCAACGCGCTGGACAGCGCCGCCGCGTCAGGCGAAGCGCAATCGGTTTAGCGCCCGGATGGGGCCCGGACGAGGCGGATAGCGCTCCCTTGTGGGTCAAGGGCAACGCACTGGACAGCGCCGCCGCGTCAGGCGAAGCGCAACCGGTTTAGCGCCCGGATGGGGCCCGGGCGAGGCGGATAGCACTCCCTTGTGAGTCAAGGGCAACGCGCTGGACAGCGCCGCCGCGTCAGGCGGAGCGCAACCGGTTTAGCGCTGGGAAAAGCGCGCCTTAGCCGCCCATCGCGACCCGTTCAGGCCGGCATAAACAGGAATTAACCGAACACGGCGTAAGTCAGCGTGATAGGGGACGCGAAGCGGCAACGCACGGCGCACAGGCCAGCTTGGCGCGGGGCGCCAGCCGGCAGAGCAAGCGCGCAGGCCAGCTTGATGTGGGGGGCAGCCGGCAGAGCAAGCGCACAGGCCGGCTTGACGTGGGGCGCCAGCCGAAGGCGTCGATTAGCCCAGCGAAGGCCGCACTTTGCTCTTGCGCGGACGGCTGGCGTACAAATAGCACAGCAGCGCGACGCTGCTGCAAACCGCCATGGAAAGCACCATCGGCCAGGCGCTATCGAACGTCGCCAGCGACAGCAACGCGCCGATGACCGCCCCGACGCCGAAACGCAGCGTGCCCGCCAGCGACGACGCCGTGCCGGCCATATGCGGAAAATCTTCCAGGATCACCGCCATCCCGTTCGAGGTCACCATAGCCACACAGCCTACAAACAGCGCCACGCCAACTACCAGTGGAATGAAACCGAGATGCAGCGCCAGCACCGCTATCATCCAAAGACCGGTGCCAAACTGGATCGTCAGGCCCAGCCGGAACATGCTTTGCGCCCCGAAACGCGCGACAAAGCGGCTATTGATAAGCGTCAGGATGAACAAGAATACGACGTTGAGCGCAAAGTAGTAGCCGAAGTTCTGCGGCGACACGCCGTTGAGGTCAATATAGACAAACGGCCCGGCGCTGAGAAAGGAAAACATGCCGGCGAACGAGAAACCGCTGGCTAGCATGTAACTGAACACCCGCTTGTGGCGAAACAGCGAGCCGAAATTACCGATGGTAGTGCTGAGGCGAAACTTCTGCCGCCGTTCGCGCGGCAGCGTTTCGCGAATAAACACCAGCACCAATATCGTCGCCACCAGCGCCGCCAGGCCGATGGTCCAGAAAATCGCGTGCCAGCTCAATAACACCAGCAGGCCGCCGCCGATAATCGGCGCCAGCAAGGGCGCCACGGTCATGACGAGTACCACGAAAGACATCATGCGCGAGAAATCATCCTTGGTGAACATGTCGCGCATCAGCGCATTGATGACCACGCTTGCGGCGGCGGCGGCCAGGCCATGCAACAGGCGCATATAAATCAACATCTCGACCGATTGCGACAGCGCGCAGGCGGCCGCGGCCAGCGCAAAGCAGAATGTGCCGAACATAATGACCGGTTTGCGACCAAGACAGTCAGCCATCGGGCCATAGAACAGCTGGCCGATAGCGAAGCCGAGCACATAGGCGCTCAACGTCATCTGCACGCTGCCGGCGCTGACGCCATACTCCGCCGCGATAATCGGCAATGCGGGCAGATACATATCGATAGCGAGCGGCATTAGCATGGACAACAGTCCCAGTATCACCACAATACCGATATGTTTTTTACGTTCGGGATGCACTCTCCATACTCCTTTCATCAGCCTGATTCAGTGTTTCAATGATTCAATCCGTCGGCAGACCTACACTGGCGATCTCGTCGGCGGTCAGCGCGCGGTATTCCCCCGGCTGAAGATGCGCATCCAGCACAATGGCGCCGATTCGCTCGCGATGCAGCGCTATCACCCGATTGCCGAGCGCGGCGAACATGCGTTTAACCTGGTGATAGCGACCCTCGCTGAGGGTCAGACGGACCCGCTGCGGCGAAAGCGCTTCCAAACGGGCGGGACGGGTAGGCAGCTTTTCGCCGCGCAGCATTATCCCGGCGGCGAAACGTTCGGCGGTCTCCGCCGCCAGCGGCTGTTCCAGCGTCACTAAATAGTCTTTCTCGCAATGATGCCGCGGCGACGTTAGCCGGTGCGACCATTGCCCGTCATCGGTCAGCAGCACCAGACCGGTGGTATCAATGTCCAGCCGGCCGGCGGCGTGCAGCTTATCCGGCACCGGTTCATCAATGAAATACAAGAGAGTGGGATGATCGGGATCGTCCGTGGAACAGACATAACCCTGGGGCTTGTGCAGCATGAAATAGCGCGCGGTCAGAATCTGCTGCAGCACATTACCGTCAAAGCGCACCTGGTGTTCAGGCAGCAGCTGGAACGCCCCTTGCCGAATCACCTCGTCATCCACGGTGACGCGTTTGGCGCGCAGCTCGCGCGCCACCAGGGCCCGGCTGATGCCCAGTTGTTGAGATAAAAATTTGTCCAGTCGCATTAACGTTGTTTTGCCTGTAATCTTGGGAAGCGCCTGGCGATTGCGACACCCTCGCTGGGGAGCCGTCGCGGCTGAAAAAACCTCAGCCCCTCGCGCAGGCGGAACAGCCGTTGCTGTTTATGCTATGAGTATACCGGGGCTTGCCCGCCGCGCCTAGCAGGCATCCACTTGAATTATTAGCTTCCATCCTATTTCATTATGAAGACAGCGATTATCAGGATCAATTTCCCCTCTCCGCTTCCATTAACGGTTCGGCGCTGATGGCACTGACGCTTCGCCCCTATCAGCAAGAAGCGGTCAAAGCCACCGTTGAGCACTTTCGCCGCCACAGCACGCCGGCGCTGATTGTACTGCCCACCGGCGCCGGCAAAAGCCTGGTCATCGCCGAGCTGGCGCGCCTGGCGCGCGGCCGTGTCCTAGTGTTGGCGCACGTGAAAGAGCTGGTGGCGCAAAATGCGCAAAAATACCGCGCCCTGGGGCTAGATGCGGCAATCTTCGCCGCCGGCCTGAAGCTGCGCGACAGCGCCGGCAAGGTGGTTTTCGGCAGCGTACAATCCGTCGCGCGCAATCTGGCTGCGTTCACCACCCCTTTCTCGCTGCTGATTATCGATGAATGCCACCGCCTCGGGGACGACGACGACAGCCAATATCAGCAGGTGATCCGCCATCTGAGCGAGGTGGATCCGGGGCTGCGCGTTCTCGGTCTTACCGCAACACCTTACCGGTTGGGCAAGGGATGGATTTATCATTTCCATTACCACGGGAGGGTAGGCGGCGATGAGCATTGTTTCTTTCGCGACTGCATCTTTGAACTGCCGCTGCACTACATGGTGAAGCATGGCTATCTGGTGCCGCCCGAACGGTTGGATATGCCGGTGCGCCATTACGATTTCAGCCGCCTCTCCCCCAACGCGCTGGGCGACTATCCCGCGGTCGACCTCAACGGCGAATTGCAGCGCCAGCGCCGCATCACGCCGCTGATTGTCGCGCAGATCCGCGATTACGGCGCCGCCAGCCGGGGGGTGATGATCTTTGCCGCGACCGTCGAGCACGCCGGCGAAATTCTCAGCCTGCTGCCGCCGGATCAGGCGGCGCTGGTCAGCGCCGAGACGCCCGCCGCCGAGCGCGATCGCCTCATTGATGCCTTCCGCGCGCAGCGCCTGCGTTACCTGGTCAATGTGTCGGTGCTCACTACCGGTTTCGATGCGCCGCACGTTGACGTCATCGCCATCCTGCGCCCGACGGAATCGGTAAGCCTATATCAACAGATCGTCGGCCGTGGCTTGCGCCTTTATCCCGGCAAAACCGGGTGCCTGATCCTGGATTATGCCGGGAATGGACACGATCTCTATTCGCCGGAAGTCGGGCAGACAAAACCGGCCGCAGGGAGCCAACCGGTCCAGGTCTTCTGTCCCGCCTGCGGTTTCGCCAATCTGTTTTGGGGCAAAACCGCCGGCGACGGCACGGTTATCGAACATTATGGCCGTCGCTGCCAGGGCTGGCTCGAGGACGAAAGCGGTGCGCGCCAGCAGTGCGATTATCGTTTTCGTTTTAAACAGTGTCCCGATTGCGACGCCCAGAACGATATCGCCGCCCGCCGCTGCCATCATTGCCAGCGGATTTTGCTGGACCCGGACGATATGCTGAAGGCCGCGCTGCGTTTGAAAGATGCGCTGGTGCTGCGCTGTAGCGGCATGTCGCTGCGCGCGGGCCAGGATGAGAAGGGGGAATGGCTACAGGTCACCTATTTTGATGAGGACGGCGCCGACGTCGGCGAGCGTTTCCGCCTACACACGCCGGCACAGCGACGGCTGTTTGCGCTGCGGTTTCTGCCCTTACACCTGCGCGCCGCGGGAATGCCTTTTGCCTGGCGCGGCGCGGCGGATATCGAGGCGGCGGCGGATAAACTCCGGGCGCCGGATTTTGTCGTCGCCCGCCGGCGCGGCCACTTTTGGCAGGTGCGCGAGAAGGTCTTCGACTACCAGGGCCGCTTCCGCCGCGCCCATGAATTACACGGCTGACCGGGTTTTGTTTGCCCCGCGCCGGTAATTCCGGTAAAATCCTGCCCGCTTACTCACAAGCACGTTTATCCTGCCTGCTGCTGGGTCGCCTGTAGCAGGTTCAATTCCAGGTTTTGAGAAAAATTATGTTAACTATCAACGCTGAAATCCGCAAAGACCAGGGCAAGGGTGCGAGCCGCCGCCTGCGTCTCGCGAACAAGTTCCCGGCCATCGTTTACGGCGGTGCTGAAGCACCGGTCGCCATCGAGCTGGATCATGATATCGTTTTGAACACCCAGACCAAAGAAGGCTTTTACACTGACGTTCTGGCCCTGGTCATCGACGGTAAAGAAAGCAAAGTGAAGGTACAGGCGGTGCAGCGTCATCCGTTCAAACCGAAACTGACCCATATCGACTTCGTTCGCGCTTAAGCGAATTACCTCGTGAGAAAACGCCGCATTCTGCGGCGTTTTTTTTTAACCCTGCCGGTAAACCGCCCCCTTTCAGACTGTGGCATCAGGGGAGCGCTGCGCTTTCGGCGCCGGCCGTGGCATTGACCGCCGGGGGAATCGCTGCGACCACCGGAGCCTGCGCACGGTCACCCGTGTGGTATTTAGCGCATTCGCAGCGGTTGTTTGAGTTTGTTCGCCAGCCTGCTTTCTATCTTGGCGTTTATTTTATCCACCGCCGACTCTATCATCGCCTCGCCCGCCGTTACGCCCACGGCATCAACCGTAGATTCGTCCAACATGGCCCCGGCCGCCGATTTGAACACCGCACTCACCGCTTCTTGCATCGCTTCGCTTAACGATTCTGCCGCCGATTCGGCTAAAGTTTCGACGAAGGCAGTGCCCACTTCTTTAACCGCTT
Organism: Sodalis praecaptivus; assembly: GCF_000517425.1. NCBI lineage: Bacteria > Pseudomonadati > Pseudomonadota > Gammaproteobacteria > Enterobacterales > Bruguierivoracaceae > Sodalis > Sodalis praecaptivus. Next base: position 1,579,924 of record NZ_CP006569.1, on the reverse strand, counting down.
CATAGGCCGCCACCGCGGCAACGGCGCCAGCCGACCCCGCGACCGCCGTCCCTATTTCCTCGGCACCAATCTCAAGATTTTCAACGGCTAGCTCCTCCATGGCTTCCGCGACTATCTCGATGTCCTCTGCCAATGTCGTTTCCGCAGCGGGTGCCAATGCCACCTCGGCGTCAACCTCTATAACCGTACCCCCAGCCGGCTCCCGGATCCAACCCGCATCGGCTTGGATATCCCCTCGCGCTGCCGATGCCATTTCCCCCGCCGCGCCGGCTCGGCTATCCGCTTGCTCCGCCGATGCCATGACCTCATCCGCTTCGATCTGTGCAACCGTTTCCGCTGGGGGTTCCATAACCCTCCCCTCAGCGATGTCTGCGCCAAGATCTTCCTCCGGGGAGATAGCGGCGCCACCGTTAACCTGTTGCATTTCAGTGGCCACGTCGGTGGGCGAGCCAGTGTGCTTTTTTCTGTTAAACAAGTAGTAGGCGCCTCCGCCTACCCCCACTGCACCAGCGGCGCCACCGCCGGCTGCACTAAGGGTATGAGGAAGGGTTTGATTTTTCTGGGCCTCGAGTTTGGCCTTCTCCTCACAGGGCATAACATAGCGAGCGATGAATTCCTGGTTAGCTTTATCCATTAAGGATGGCGTAGACGTTTGGTTATCTATCCCCGTCAATGAGGAAGTGAGCGGAAAGTGTTTATTCGCAATCGACAGCACCGCAATGCCAGGATAGCCCTGATTTATTAATGATTGGTAATAAGGCGCTTTGTCCAGCTTAGCATACGCTTTAATGGCGTTTTTAATATCATCGAGGATGTGATTTAATTTCTCATCGCTCAATCCGAGAACATGACTGTTTTTACTTAACTCCTCTTCCACCACGGCGACCGCCACCTCTTGCTGTGACGCATAGGTCTTACTGATTCTCCTCGATAATATCTGGAATTTCTCTTCAGAACAGGCAATCGTATAGCAAATCCGAAATGACTGGTAGGCATTCCACGCCTTTTTGACGGCGTCATTGCGTAAATCCTCGGAGATATTTTTCATCATGAGTATGTGGGGCGGTGAAAAATTGTTTTCTTTAATATGGCTTTCCTGCTTATCGAGAACGTGTTTTACCAATCGGGCGGCCTCAAGGAGATTTTCGGCCTGTTTACACATCCGTTTGGCAACAATCAACAGCCCATAAGATTCATTGGCTATCGTTTCATTTCTAATCATCGCTATTGAGTGGTATAACCTGTTCAACGCATTGACGGCGGTAGGATATGAGTTTTCCGCCGTTTTCAAAATCAAGATGTCATCCATGCGTTCATGTAAAGCCGTATCCGCCGACCGTTTGGTCCTGAGGTTACCCAGAGACAACCCTCGCCGATTATGCTGAGAGACGTTACTTTGCGCGGGAAGATAAAGGCCGGCCAAAGGGGCAGCCGTCGCCAGCGGTGATCCCTCAAGGGTCAGTGCGGTTGAGTCCATGCCCACATGGGCTGCCGCAGGAGGCAAATTGTCAATGACACGGGTTTGGTGGAGAAGCGACAAGAGTGTGAGCAGGTTTGCGATTTTGCTCTGCTTTAACCTAGGGGGGCCGTCATTCATTTCATTTCTGCCATTGATGAAGCCGAAAATTCGTCGGCCAGCGGCGTTATTATCCCCTGCCGGGTTTGCAAGTAAAATCCGGTCTCTGCGGTTTGCGGCAAATATTTTTTTATTCTTATCGTGACGCGCATTATAATATTTACCGACTAGGTTGTTTTGCAATGCAACAGATGATATGGGCATCATAAACCTCCTGTGCTATTTAGGTCCCATTCTGTATTCGGAAGAATAAAGCGCAGAACACTTGGCGGATGATATTACATAAAGAGGAAAATAAGATTCTGGCAAGCATTCAATAACCAACGACAAAAGACCATCACATCACCAGACATATATTGAATTCATTATAATAGTTGCCAGGACTGGGCTAATGTTATTTTTTCAGAAAGGTAGCATAGCGTCAGTCGACATTGCAACAAAAACGCACCCGCCAGAAAGAGGTAAGAAGAGACTTGGGTGCCTAAGGCAAATTTACGCCAATGATGGACGTCCCCCTAACGATCAGAGGTGTGAAATAGCCACCTTAAACCATCGCCAAATATTGGGCGGTGGTTTAAGGTTTATTGGCGTTAGTTGCCGTTACGCCGACGGGTCAGTTGGTCGCGCAAATTCGGCGGTGTTCCTTTTATGGTCAAGGTGTCCGTCGCGGCATCCCAGAATATACGCTCGCCGAGCAAGTGTGCATCGAAATTCAGGGTAACCCCGCCGCCGCTGCCGGCGTATTTGGTTAGCTGGCGCAGCGTGCTGCGATCGGCCGGGAACGTTTCCTCCAGCGCATAGCCCTGTTCGCTGGAGAAAGCCTGGAAAGTCTTTTCCCCTACCGGCGCAAGGGTCGCGGAAAGCCCCGCCAGCGCGATCTCTTCGCCGGCCTGTAACTGCTCTTTACAGTAACTATGTACCTGCTGGCGAACATCTTGCCGTTGGTGGTTATCGAGATGGGCCTCGGTACAATAATCATCCACCGCCTGTAGCAGCCCGCGGTTTTGCGCCTTGGTGTCCAACCCTTCGACGGCCGCGAGAAAGTCCATAAAGAAATCGGAGACTTTACGTCCGACGCGCCCTTTCAAAAACGTCAAATAGCGTGTCGAGTCCGGCTGGGTTTCCCATTCGGTCAAATCGATGCGCGCCACAATATCGGCATGATGGATATCCAGATAGTGGGTACTGCTGATATCCAGCTGTTCATTCACCCGCATACTGTGGCAGGTGCCAAGTACCGCAATAATCAGATACTCCACCGCCAGATAACGATATTGGCAAAACAGGACGATCCCCCCTTCGGCAAAAGGGTATTTCGCCAACTCATCGCGCAGTCGCCCCGTCGCGGCGCGGCTGAAACCGAGAAAGTCGTCATTCCCCTTGCGGCAGCCGCGTACCGCGTCCGCCAGTTCGCTTTGCGGCGTAAAAAAGCCATAAGCTTTGCTTTTGGCGCTATAGACGCGGTGCAGTTCGGCCATCATGTCTTGCACCGCCGGCGAAACCTCGAGCGGTGATTCGCGCAGCACCAGTTCCAGCGTCTGTTCATCGCGCTTAATCATTTGATGCAGGGCAATCTGGTCAATATCCAGACTCATGATCTATTCTCCATTCTGGTCAGGTGCGTATTCAAACACCGAATAGCCCGCCGCTGCAACTCCGTTGCCGCCGCCGCGAACTGAGCCTGAAACGCTACAAGGGTTAGAAACGATAAAAGTGCGGAAAAAGGGGAGTTGATACGGTAAGATACCGGACTTTGACAGGCCACATAGATGATATTATGCCACAAGCATCCCGTTACAGTGACGAACAGATAGAGGTCCTGCTTGCCGAGCTGGCAGCGGTACTGGAAAAACATCGTACGCCGACCGATCTCGCGCTGATGGTCCTGGGGAATATGGTTACCCATGTGATTAGCACCCGCGTCGCGCCGGAGATGCGCGGCACGCTGGTAAAATCGTTCACCGATGCCCTGCATGCTTCGGTGCCGCTTCCCGACACGCATTAAGCACAAGCCAAGACAGAGCTATGGTGACAAATAGTCAGCGCTACCGTGACAAAGTATCCCAAATGATCAGTTGGGGTCACTGGTTCGCCCTTTTCAATATCCTGCTCAGCTTGGGGCTTGGCAGTCGCTATTTGTTCATTGCGGACTGGCCCGGCTCGCTGGCGGGCCGGCTGTACGCGTTTGCCAGCTGGCTCGGCCATTTCAGCTTTCTCGGCTTCACGCTGTATCTGCTGGTGGTGTTTCCCCTCACCTTCGTGGTGATGTCGCAGCGGCTGTTGCGCTTTCTGTCGGCCATTATCGCCACCGCCGGATTGACGCTGCTGCTGGTGGATACCGAAGTTTTTATCCGTTTTCATCAGCATTTGAACCCCATGGTCTGGGAGTTGGTGATAAACCCGGACCAGACAGAGCTGGCGCGCGACTGGCAATTGATGTTTATCGGTATTCCGGTAATCTTCCTGGTGGAGATGCTGTTTGGCACCTGGAGCTGGCAAAAACTGCGCAGCCTTAATCGCTATCGCATCGGTAAACCCATTAGCACCCTGTTTATCGCCGCCTTTTGCGCCTCGCATGTGGCTTATATTTGGGCCGATGCGAATTTTTACCGCCCCATCACAATGCAGCGCGCCAATTTGCCGCTGTCCTATCCGATGACCGCGCGCCGTTTTCTGGAGCGCCATGGCCTGCTTGACGCTCAGGACTTCGAGCGGCGGCTGGTCCAGCAGGGCAACCCGGAAGCGGCGGCGGTAGAGTATCCCTTGAGTCCAATAAGCTTTAACGACAAGGGCAGCGGCCTCAATCTGCTTATTATTACCACCGGCATGCTACGTAATGACACCCTGGACCAGCAAATGCCGGCCCTGAAGCGCTTCGCCCAACAAAACATCCGCTTCACGCAGCATTTTAGCACCGGCAATCAGGTGGACACGGGGTTATTCGGGCTGTTCTACGGCATTTCGGCTTCTTATCTGGACGGGATTCTGGCGACGCGTAAATCTTCGGTGCTCTTGGACGCCCTCAACAAACAGGGCTATCAGCTCAGCCTGTTCCCCTCCGACGGTTTTCGCGATCCGCTCTACCGCCAGGCGTTGCTCGCCGACTTTACGCTCCCTGAACCCGTCAGCCAGAGCGATGCGCAAACCGCCAAACAATGGCAGCAATGGCGAGACGGCTACAGCGGCACCTCGCCCTGGTTTTCTTATGTTTCGTTCAACGGCACCCGCGTCAGCGCCGACTTGGCTAACACGTCGGATATCACACGTCGCTATCAGCAAGGGGCGCAGCGCCTGGATAATAGTCTGGCGCAAATGTTAGCTACATTGCGCGATCGCGGCGATTTGGACCACACCGTGGTCATTATCACCGCCGCTACCGGGCTGGAATTGGACGACGACGGCCGCGTGCGGCGCGAGAGCGGCACCCGTTTCAACCGCGCGCAGTTGCAAGTGCCGCTGGTGGTGCATTGGCCCGGCACGCCGGCGCAGGTGGTGGCGAAACTCACCAATCACAACGACGTGACCGTGACGCTTATGCAGCGTCTGCTGCATGTCAGCAACCGCGCCAGCGACTATGCACAGGGAGAGGATCTTTTCGCCCCGCGCCGCCGAAATGATTGGGTCCTGAGCGCGGATAGACATCAGTTGGCCATCACCACGGCAAACGAAACGCTATTGCTGGACAATAACGGCAGTTATCGCACTTTTGACGTCAACGGCAAGGCGCTGCCGCAGCAAAAACCGCAGCTGACGCTGCTGTTGCAGGTGCTAACCAATGAAAAACGCTTTATTGCTAACTAAACGCTTAAAACTAAAGCAGTCGTTAGGGTCGGCTATTGCATTCATAGCAGGAACGGGTAGTATAAGCGCCCATGAGTTCGGCATGTAGCGCAGCCTGGTAGCGCACCGTCATGGGGTGTCGGGGGTCGGAGGTTCGAATCCTCTCATGCCGACCAATCTATCCCGAGAAAAACCAATCACTTGTGATTGGTTTTTTTTTGCCTGGCGTAAAGGTGTCGCCAGGGTGCGGCGACGTGACGGTCATTCGCCGCTGTCAGCCGAACCGTTCCGCCCAATACTCCGCCAGCGCGATATCCTGCTCAACCGGTAGCCCGCTGATGCCAATGGCGCCCACGACCCGACCCTGCAGGCGAATGGGCATACCGCCCGGCATCGGCAATAGCTGCGCGTCATTCAATACACCGAGAGTCAGAGAACCGCGCTGGACCTCTTCGGACACCAGGCGGGTGCTCCGCCGCAGCATGAGCGCCGTATAGGCTTTGCGCTGGGCCAGCAGCCGCGGCAACGGCGGGCAGGTGTGATGTGCGCCGAAGGCCACCAGTTCGCCGTAAACGCCCACAATCGCCACCGCCAGCCCGGTGGTGTCGGGGTTTGCCGACGTGGACTCAATCAGATCGGTGACGGTCCTGAGCGCCGCTTTATCATTAAGCGTCGAGCGGGCGCTAAAAGCATCGCTATCCTTTGCCATGGGCAATAGTCTCCCTGATGGTGTCGTCGAGCGCGTCCAGCGCCTTTTTTTGCGCCGGCGTCAGAGGGGTGAACGGCGCTCGCACCGGTCCAAGATCGGTCAGATGACGTCCCGCCAGGTATTTTGCGGACTGAAAGATCCCGCGTTCGACCATAAACGCCACCGCGTCATTTATCATTTGCTGTAACGCCCTTGCCAAGGCAAAGTCACCCCGCCGAAAGGCATCGCGCACGGCGATAAAGCGCTCGGGCTGTAAATTGACCGTGGTGCCAATCGTGGCGGTGGCACCGGCGGATAACGCCGACAAATAGATTTCATCAAAACCGTTGAAAAACACTTTCTCCGGGTATTGCGCCACCATACGTTCCAGGGAATAAAGATTGTGCGACGTATGCTTCACGCCGAGAACCTGCTCATCGGTTAATAACGCGCCGGCAATTTCCGCATCAAGCTCCACCGCGGTAAATTGGGGAATATTGTAGATAATGACCGGTATTGATATCGCGGATAGCACTTTGCGATAATAGGCAATGATTTCCGCTTTGGAGAATTTGTAATAGTACGGCGGCACCAGCGACACGGCGTCCGCGCCATCCAGTTCCGCATGCTGCGCCAAATAAACCGCATCGGCGGTCCTGACGGCGCCCACATGAGAAATCACGGGAACCTTACCGTTAACCTGCCCCACCAGTGTACGTAAGATGCGTTGTCTTTCCTCCAGGCTCAGGAGCGGGCCTTCACCAGACGAGCCGCAGCAATAAAAACCTTCCACGCCACGCTGCAATTGATTCTCGACTACGGTTGCCAACGCGTCGACGTTGAGGGACTCATCATCATGCATCGGGGTAACGAGGGCCGAGATGATCCCCCGATATTCATCCCACTTACCCTGCTTCACCATGCTGTCCACCCTCCGTCCACGACCACATTAGCGCCGGTCATATAGACCGAGGCGTCGGAAAGGAGAAATATCACCGTCCCGTTATATTCATCCTCGTGGGCCATACGGCCGATCGGCATGCGGGCGGTATAATTTTTCTGGAATCGCGGATCCTGATCTTCCCGCGCCACGCCGGAAATCGTCAGGGTATTTACCCGAATCCCGTCCCGCCCCCAATAGGTCGCACAATAGCGGGTAAAGTTATAAATACCCGATTTAGCGGCACAATAGGCCACTGGCTTGATAAAAGGCACCCCGGTGTCCTCTTTTTTATAGCTATAAATGTCCTGCACCGGCGACACCACGCCATAAATAGATCCGATATTGATGATTGACCCTTGTTTTCCCGCCGCTTTCATCCGCCCACCCACCTGTTGGGTCATGAGAAAGGTGCCCACCAAATTGACCTCGACCACCTTGCGGAAAACGTCTAACGGGAAGTGCTCAAACGGCCCGGACACTTCCGGCGGCGCGCTGGGCTGCGTATCAATACCGGCATTATTGACCAGACCGTCCGGCGTCCCCCACTTTTGCTCGATATCGTCAAGCGCCCGATTGACGCTATCCCCGTCGGTAATATCCACCGGGTAGAACGCCAACCGCGGGGAGTGATTGCAGTCGCCAAGCGCTTTCTCGCGTTTTTCCTGATTGATGTTTTGGGCAAAGACCGCCACTTTGGCCCCCCGCGCATGGAGCGATTGCACATATTGGGCACCCAGTTGGCCGAGGCCGCCGGTGACGATGATGATTTTATCTTTAACAGAAAATAAGGTATCTTCCATTTTGCTTCTCCGCTACCGCTCGCGATGCTTATATTATGTGGGCCTGAAGATAGTCTCTATCCAGAATAATTCCGTGGCCGGGCTGGTCGCTGGGAACGTAATAACCATCAACCTCTTCACCGGCGGATAAGACGATACGCAAATCTTGCCAGCGGCCGCCGTCGGTCACCTCCGCATAAGACACATTCGGCACCGCCGCTAATAAACTCGCGCTGAGTTCCAGCACAAAATGCGGCGTCATGGGCAGATTGTGCGCACGGGCGACCGTCGCCACATCCATATAACCGGTAATACCACCCACGCGGCCTAAATCAGCCTGGATAAAATCAGCCGCACCGCTTTCGATATAGTGGGTAAACTGGCTTAAGTTATAGACATTTTCCCCCAAGGCAATCGGGGTATTGGTTCTTTCACGCAGCTGTTTATGGCCTGCGATATTGTCCGACGGCAGAGGTTCTTCAATCCAGAGCAGGTTCAGCGGCTCAAACAATTTGAATGCGCGTAAGGCCTGCGGGAAATTCCATCCCTGGTTGGCATCCACCGCCAGCGGAAAGCCCGGCACCGCCTGCTGAATTTTGCGTAAACGTTCCACATCCTCTTCCAGATCGGGTTTCCCTACTTTGACCTTGGCTGCGAGGTAGCCTTTCGCTTTCCAGCGACGCACCTGATCGATAACCTCCTCCACCGACATATGCAGGTTGATACCGCTACCGTACAGCGGTACGCGATCGCGCACCCTGCCGAGGAGATCGACAATCGGTACATTCAGCGTTTTTCCTAATAAATCCCAATAGGCAATATCCAGCGCGGACAGCGCATGGGTGGTCACACCCGCCCCACCAACATCATGAATATATTTATAACTGCGGTCCCACAGCGCGCGCGGCGACAGGCGCTGTCCGATAACATCAGGAATAATTTCTTTAATCAGAGCCGAAATGGTGGCGCCACACCAGCCGGAGGTATGGCTGAAACCGGTTCCCATCAGACCGTTGGAGGCATGCACATCGACAATCGCCACCTCTATATCGGTAACGTGATGGATTTGATCCCCCCAGGGCCCTTCCGGCAGCGGCACGCGCGCGGTGATTAACTCGATATGTTCAATAATGGGCATTTTGGTGATAGTCATGATCAATCCTCTTTCTTCATTTCATTCATAAGGTCGGGGTGTACGAAACCCGGTGCCGAACCGGCAGCCGCGTGCCCGGCATCGTCGTGTTCATTGTCGCCGGCGACATGGCCGAAAACTTCGGGAAGCAGGAACGTCGCGGCAAGAAAGGCCAGGAACGGCGCAATGGCGATAAGCGCCGAGGCCAACGGCACGCCGAGTGCATCGAACAGCGGCGGAAAAACCAGGGTGGTCAGGAAGGCGGTGATTTTCACAATGGTATAGCCGATGCCGGACGCCACACCGCGGTATTTGGGCTTGGCCACCAGCGACACAACGGTCATGCCGCTTTCCGCGTCCCAGTAATGACCCCAGAGCATCAGAGCGGCGCCGCTGGTAATCATCAGATAGTTGAGGGAATACACGCCATAAGCGGCAATCAGTATGCCCAAGGTGACAAACAGGAAGCCGTATTGACTCAACCCGCGATGCCCCAGGCGGTTTAGCAGCAGGGGGCCGACAAAGGCGGACAAGGCCGCGACACAGTTCACCGCCAGCAGCGCCAGGTTGTTTTGTATCTGGCCGGAAATACCTATCGTTGCCAAGATCAACGGTAAGTAGAAGGAGAAGGCGTAGTTTTCAAACGACTGAACCGCGCAGGAAATCCAGCCAAAGAGCGTGGTCCGGCGCGAGAAACTGCGGCTAAACAGATCCCTAAGCGCTTCACCGACGCTCGTCGGTTCAATGGTCACATTATGCTGCGGCAACAGGTCGTCAAGCAGCCGCCCATCATGATCGCCGTAATACTGGCGCGCGGCCTGGCGTGCTTCAATGAATCTGCCGCGCTCCACAAACCAGACGGGGGTTTCAGGCAATTCGCGCCGCATAAGCAGCAAAAGGACAGCCGGAATAGCCGGCACCGCCAAAACGATACGCCAGAGATGATCCTTCTCTACCCCCAGCACCACCAACACGGTTACCAACAGAATGGCGGCGATGATGCCGAGAGAAAACATAAACTGCCAGCGGTTGGCCATCACTTCCCGTTTCCCCTTCGGCATCACCTCCATGATGTAGGTAAAACCGTTGGCCACGTCCGCGCCCACCGGAATACCGGCAAAGCAGCGGATAATCGCCAACCAGACGATATTGGGCGCCAACCCCTGCAGGATGGCAAATACCGCGAAAAGCAGCATGGACGCGAGGAAAATCTTGCGGCGGCCAAAGCGGTCGGTCAACCATCCCCCGAGCATGGCGCCGATAATGGCGCCAAACTGGGTGCCGGCAGCGGTAAAACCCAATAACCAACTGCTGGGATGGTAGATGTCTTTCAGGGCGTAGATGATAAACGCCATGGAATAGATGTCCCACGACTCGATAAGCAGCGCGGTGATCATTAACCATCCTGCCCGGGTAGAGCCGGGGGCCTCCTGTAAATCCAGCCGTTTTTTGGCGGCAAGAATCAACCCCTCGATATTGACGTACTGAGACATATAAACTCCCGTTAACCCTCTGTAGGGAGGTAGATGAAAAGTGTTGAGTTCTGATAGCGCCTATCCGTTGGGCGTTCATTCGTGGGCCTTAACGCCACCGGATGGGCGCTCGCCAAGAATGGCGCTTCATCCACTTCTCCTTACAGGGTGTGCCAATGTTGCTTTTGGTGTTGCGTTCCATTATCACGCCGACGCGCAAGCGCCCGTGATAATGCCCGGCGCGCGTCGTGATCGGGCGGCCGTCCTTGCCCTCTGCCGGACCCTAACGCGCGAGTGCGTTATTGATTGAAAAACCGATTTGCCCCCGGCCTTAATCCCGTCGGGCGCGGGCCTGTTTTGATGTCGCTACCTGCTCAATGCCACCTAGCACATGCAAAACATCACTGGCTGCGTCGAGTTAGCTTTTTACCGACACGCCCCCCCAGCATTATCAGCAGCCCTCCCAGAGTGAGCGTCGCGCTAGGCGGCGGTATTGCGCCGCTTCATGAGAACCAATCCGATAGCCGCTAACGCCGGTCCCGCCGCAATGGCCAACAGGGAAAAGGCAAAACTGCCCGTGGTATCCCGCAGCCACCCCATAACAAACGGGCCGGCAAATCCGCTTAAATTACCGACGGAATTAATGACCGCGATGGCCGCCGCCGAGGCGGAACCGGCAAACAGATTGGAGCATAATGCCCAGAAAGGCGGCGCAAACGCATAGATGCCCACCGCGGCAAGACAAATAAGCAGCAGCATCGCAACCGGATGGCTGATAAAGACGCATAGAGCCAAACCGATAGCCACCGCCGCGGCGCTGCAACCGGAGTGAACCGCACGGCTGCCGGGATGCCTGTCGGAATAACGTCCGATGAAAGGCAGTAATACCGCGGCGACAAAGTAAGGTATGGCGGCGATCACCCCGACCCAGGAGAGGGCCGAACCAAAACCCGCGACTATTTGCGGTAAAAACATAATTAGGCCGACGCCGGCGAAATTCATGCCGAAATAGACAAGACTCAGTTTGATGACGCGAGGATCGGAAAATACCTGGCCCAAGCGATGCTGGCCGGGGGTGGCCAGATTGGCCTTTTCGTTACTGAGCGTCTCGGTCAACCAGGCTTTTTCTTCATCGTCCAGCCAGGTGGCCTGTTCCGGTTTGTCCTTTAAGCGGAAAAAGAGATAGACACCCAAAATGACGGCGGGCAGGGCTTCGATAATGAACAACCATTGCCAGCCTTCCAATCCCCCGAGGCCATGCATCATTAGCAAAGGCGCCGAGATGAGGGAGCCGAAAACCACGGCAAACGGAACCGCAAGGTAAAATACGCTGAGCACCTTGGCCCGGTTTTTAGCCGGTAGCCAATAGGAGAAATAGTAGACGACGCCGGGAAAGAACCCCGCTTCGGCCATGCCCAAAAGAAATCGGATGATGAAGAAAGAGTACTCGCCCCTGACAAAGGCGGTCAGACCGGAGATTAATCCCCAGGTTATCATGATTCGGGCAATCCAGACGCGAGCGCCAAAGCGGTGCATCGCCAGATTGCTGGGGACTTCAAATAGAAAATATCCGATGAAGAAGATACCGGCCCCCACCCCGTATACCGCCGAGGTAAAACCTAACGACGCATTCATTTGTACTGCGGCGAAACCAATATTCACGCGGTCCATAAAGGCAATAAAATAGCCCAGCATCAAAAAAGGCAATATCCTTAACATTATTTTTTTAACAACCTTGCTTTCTATATCATCAGAGCGTTTACCGGCAACAGAAGCTAATGTATTCATTATGCATTCCTCTATTATCGCTATAATGTCACTCTTCCGACGGCAAAGAATGATGGACGCAACCCTTCTCTGATACTGACACTGGCCTACGCTAATAGGGATTCACCCGGCGGTATTGCGCTTATTAGCAAAAAAAGCCTCGTCATTAAGGTCATTTCACCTCAGCGTTCTCATGTCATACTTGTACAACTACTGCGCTGCCCACGTTAATGCTGCCGCATACCTTAGCTCGGCAGGGACAGCGCCGACCGCCATGCGCGCGATGAAAGGGAAAAGCCCCCGGAGGCCGGCGAAGGCTTGCCGCAGGAGATCGGGTTTAGCCCGAACGGCCGAAACGGCTACGCCTCATGGTCGTGGATAAAGTCCATATTCAGCCGCAGCCCCAAGCCCGGCGCCTCGGGGACCGCCAGAAAACCCTTAGTCGGCATGGGCGGATCGATAAAGAGATTATTGGTGATTTCCTCAAACATCATCAGCCTTTCGAGAAACAGCGCATTGGGTAACGCGCTCACGAGGTGGCTATGCATATGCTCCATAGCGTGCGGGGCAAATTTTAAATTCCACGCTTGGGTAATAGCGGCCGCTTTTATTATCTCCGTGTAGCCACCTACGCGCGCCACATCCACCTGTACGATATCCACAGCATTATTCATGACTAAATCCCGAACGCCAAATTTGGTATATTCATGCTCGCCGGTACCCAGCGGGATATCGGTACCGCGTTTGAATTTGGCTAGGCCGGTAATGTCATCGGCAAACACGGGCTCTTCAAACAAATAAATATCATATTCACGAATATTATTGGCAACTTGTATCGCTGTCGCGGCATCCCAACAATTATTGGCATCCACCAGTAAATCAATCTCGGGTCCGATGGCCTCACGCACTTTCCGCATTCGTTCAATATCGCGCCGAGGTTTGGTGCCCCCTTCCACGCCCAGTTTAACCTTTATTTTCTGATACCCTTGCGCCACCATTGATTGCGCTTCCTGCACCAATTGGTCGTCGCTGTAGGATGTCCATCCTCCGCTGGCATAGACCGGCACCGACGTTTTGTTGCCGCCGAGCAAACGAAACAGCGGCAGGCCCAGGATCTTGCCTTTGAGATCCCACAGGGCGATGTCGACAGCGCTCAAGGCGCCAAAAGTGAGGCCTTTACGCCCCACGCCGCGCAGATAATGAAAAAATTGCTCCCATAGCGCCTCGGTGGCAAAGGGGTCGCAATCGAGGAGTTTGGGGACGAAATTGTTCAGAATGAGGGCTTTGGTGGCTTCGCCGCCCACCTCATGGTAGGTCAGCCCCATCCCCTCAAGCCCCTGGTCGGTGGTAATTCTCACCACGGTGTAACCCACCGATTCTACTTTGCGTGTAGCATCCGCCAGGCCGGCGGCAACAGGCAGGGAAACCAGATGTACCGCTATTTTTTTGATTTTCTGCGACATGATTTTCTCCATTAGCTTGATATGGACTGAACAAAGCGTTGGGAAAGCCTGCCCTCCCTCGCCGGTGCGTCACAAAGCTTCACGGCAAACAGTAACTTAAGCTGTTACATCACAGTCAAAAACGGGACTTGAAATGCGCAATGGGTAAACGAAGATTTATTTAATTTTTGCTAACTCGAAGCAGCAATCTATTAGAGATTTTTAAAACGGACAATACATCCGTGCTCGATTTGTGATAACGTTCACGATAAATACTTCAACATATTGAAATATAACGGATTAAAGAAAAGTTTTTATTGACGAATGTACTGGTGAAAGCATGGTGGCTCTGCGGTGAGGTCATCACGGCTCAGCAAGGGGACGATGGGGGTCGCCACCCGACTCACGCTCAACGTCATGCCGCCAAGGTCCGCGGCAGTGTGCCTTGCGCCGCACTGAGGTCGCGGGCTAACGGGTCTCGTTTCCCATAATTGGAACCGCTTTCCTTTTTTTAGCCGGACTCATCTATACTCATTACTGTTGTAAGCACGAAACAGGAGGCACACTATGTGCGGACGTTTTGTCCAATATGAAGCGCGTTCGGACTATCTTGCCGCGCTGAATTCTCCGCTGGCGTGCCAGGCTGCGGAGACTGAAATACCTATCGGGCGCTACAACATCTCGCCGGGAAGCCGGGTGTTATTATTGCATCGGCGCGACGCGGAGCTGCACCTCGATGCGGTGACGTGGGGCTATCATCCTCAGTGGGCGAAAGAGAACCATCAGCCCGCCATGGTCAGCACCCGCTCGCAGACCGCACCCTATAGCAGGCTGTTCAAACCCCTCTGGCGCCGCGGTCGCGCGCTGATTCCGGCCGACGGCTGGTATGAGTGGCGCACCGATCCCCGTCATACGACGCGTAAGCAGCCCTACTTTATTTACCACATCGCGCGGCGTCCGCTGTTTTTTGCCGCCATCGGCCGTTTTGACTCTGCCTCCCCTGCCGACCATGACGGTGACGGTGTCGTTTTGTTGACCGGGCCGGGTGAACGCGGACCGGTGGATACGCAGAGCCGGCCGCCGCTGGTGTTTACCGGAGAAAGCGCGCGGCAATGGCTCGATCCCGCGCTCGATAGGGATGACGCCTGCGCGCTGGCGGAGGCGGGCGCGCTACCGCCCACGGCCTTTGTTTGGCACCCGGTTTCCTCCGCGGTCAGCAATATCTACAATGACAGCGCGCAACTGATTCGGCCGATTACCGACCCGGTAATCTAATGTTGCGCGCCAGCTCGGGGGAGCGGATGCTGCTATTGGAATTTATCGCACAATTGCTCGAACTGGCGCACCGGCTATTTCACTGAACGCCGGCGCGGCCTGCGGGATGACCAAGCGGCACGGGGCGCTTCGCTTGCGGCTAAAAACGGCTTGTGCTGCGCCGCCGGCGCTTTTATGCTGGTGCTCTCTTCTGTTTGGCGAGAGCACGGGATGTTACTCACCTCTTCACTGCTGTTATTTTCCGCCGCCTGCCTGGCGCTCACGTTGACGCCGGGGCCTGATATGTTGCTCATTGCATCGCGCAGCCTCAGCCAGGGGCGCGGAGCCGGTTTCGCCACGCTCGGCGGGATTATGGCCGGGACTTATTGCCATGCCCTGGCGGCAGCGTTTGGGCTGTCGCAGCTGTTTCTGGCGGCGCCGCTGGCCTACCAGCTGGTGCGGGGCGCCGGGGCGGTCTATCTGCTCTATCTGGCGTGGAAAATACTCTGGCGTCGCGAAGGTGCGGCGTCGGTGGCGGTCGCCCGCCGCCGGCCGCTGGGGACGATATTCCGTCAGGGCCTGATGACCAACCTGCTCAATCCCAAGATGGCGTTATTTGTTCTGGCGCTGTTTCCGCAGTTTGTGCAGCCGCAGGCGGGGTCGGTGGCGCTACAGATTTTGCTGATGGCCACGGTGCTCAATGCCATCGGCTTCATGGTGAACGGGGCCGTGATCCTTACCGCCAGCCGTCTTGGTCGCAGCCTGCAGTCCCCCCATCGCCGCGCGCCGCAGTGGCCGCGCTATTTGTTGGCCTCGGTGTATGCCGGCCTGGCCTGCAAATTGGCGCTCGGGGGCCGTCAGTAGCCTCTCATGGTCGGTGCCTCTAACGGAAAATAGCCCTCGGCCACGGCGGCGCTTTATCGGGGCGTGCCCGGGCCACTTAGGTTCAGCGAGCTGGTAAGCGTCTGATCCTGCCGGTAGCGCGCCAGCGCCAATTCAATCAGGCGGGTGATGAGGTCGGTATAACTCAGGCCGCTCGCCTGCCACAATTTTGGGTACATACTGATATTGGTAAAACCCGGTAGCGTATTCACCTCATTGACCACCACCTTACCGTCAGAGGTCAAGAAAACATCCACCCGCGCCATGCCGGCGCAGTTAAGGGCGGTGAACGCCTGTAGCGCGATACGCCGGATTTCATCGCTGGCGGCCTGGCTGATGTCGGCCGGTACCACCACCTGCGCGCCCGTTTCGTTAATGTATTTGGTGTGATAGGAATAAAAAACGTCGCTTAGCACCACTTCGCCGCACAGACTCGCCTCGGGCGTCTCGTTGCCCAATACGGCACATTCCAGCTCGCGGCCGACGATGGCGGTTTCCACCAACACTTTGTGATCGAAGCTGAATGCCAGCATCAGCGCCTGCTCAAAGCTTTCCCGGTCGGTAACCCTGGAAACGCCCACCGACGATCCCTGATTGGCCGGTTTGACAAACAGCGGTAGCCCGAGGGCAGCGGTTATTTCCTCGAAGCGGCAGCGCGCGCGCTGGGCGCGGGACAAGGTCAGAAATGGCGCCACCGACAAACCGGCATCGCGTAACAATCGCTTGGCGATATCTTTATCCATGCTGATGGCCGAGCCCAACACGTCCGAGCCGACGTAGGGCATATTGGCCATCCTCAGCAGTCCCTGTAGCGAGCCATCTTCGCCCAGCGTGCCGTGGATGATAGGGAAAATGACGTCGAGTTGAAACAGCGCGTCGGGGCGGTCGGCCTGCATCAACTGATGCTGACGGCGGCCGGGCAACAAGGCAATTTCCCGCGTGCTGTTATTCAGCGCGATACGGGCGGGATCATCACCGTGCAGAAGATAATCGGCGGCATCATGAAGATGCCAGCACCCCTGTTTATCGATGCCCAGCAGCACGACGTCAAATCGTTGCCGGTCGATAGCATCGACAATATTTTTGGCCGACTGGAGGGACACTTCGTGCTCCGCCGAGCGACCGCCGAATACCACCCCGACGCGTGTTTTAGCCATAGCCTGCTCCCCGCAAGTGATTACCCTGACAGGTCGACCGGCCTGGCCCAGCCCGCCACGGCGGCTCGTCAGGCGCGATGCGTTCGGTTGCGCCGCGGGCGGCAACCTTGTCCGAGTATACAAAGCCGCCGTGCGGGATCAACCGCTTTTTATCGCGAGGGCAACACGGTGGGACCCGCGTCAGAAACGATAACGCAGCCAGGCAAAGAATACGTTGCCATTGTTATAGGTGCCGGGGATATAGGTGGCCTGGAACGTCAGTTGCTTATAACCGACCGATGCCAGCGGCAGCAGCGCCGGTACGGGGATGTATTTCCAATTATCCCGCGCCGTTATCCCGGCGGTAAAACCGGCGCCAAAGTGGATATCCTGATAGCGGTCAAACGGATGCCACTGTTTTTCCCAGGCATAGCCGCCGAACGGCTCCCACTTATTAAATGAATCCTTGAACGCCATCACGTAGAGGGCGTGCCAATTTCCTTTCTCGTCATAGCGCGAGATACCATAGCCGGCGCCCCAGGGGCGTTCATTGTAGCGGCGAATATGTTCGTCGTCATAAGTGAAACGGTTATGCCAGGTAATGGCCGGCACGTAGAGATCCTGATGGGGGGAGTTACGCCAGGTCTCGGCCACATTCTGCGAAAATTGCTGCCAAAGACCCGTAGACGGCGCCGGCTGGCTGTCGTTCGCCGACGTCGCTGCCGATGCCGATGCCGATGCCGCAGAAAACAAAGCACACAGACTGATTAACACAATAATACGTTGATAAAGCAACCGCACAACCCACTCCTTACTGACTTTTTTAATGCATCGTCTTTTTCAGCATAGTTAAGGCAAATCACTACCAGAGAAAAAATAAAGGAACGCATTATATCTATGCTAACCAAAACGGCATGTAAACCGCGCGGCGACGACGATCCTATGCCTGGAAAATCGAGCCAGAGGATGCCCCGGTTCGCGCTTAATTTTAAGGCGCCGCGCTTCGAGCGCGGTTCATCGCAACGAATGACAGGCGCGCCCCGGGGCCCACGCTTTACCGGGTGCGTCCCAAGGCAAGGGTACCCTTTAACAGACGTAAAGGAACATCATGGCCGCCAACGGAATACGCCCGATGCACTGAATCATTGCCGCGGGCCGAAGGAAACAACGCGGCCACCTCATCAAAAGGACAGCGGTGAAGGTGAAAACGGCTCCCCTATGGCGGCGGAGAACAGCGCCCCCCGCTGGGTAGGTCACTGAGCGTTCTCACCCCGTGGGGGATAAAGTGCGCAGCTTTTAATCAAAATGGAAAGCCCATCACAGCCTCAAGCGCAGGCCGGGTCCATGATATTGATAAGGAAACGAAAGTGATAGTGCGGAGGTGATATTATGCATACCAACGATATTGCTTTTTTGATTGGACTGGCGCTGACCATCATCGGCTTCGTATCGGTGATGTATGCTTAACGGCGCAGGTTGTGACAGGGCGTGACAGAGAAGCGCACCGACGACCTTTGCTGTACTCCCTCTCGCGAGGAGGTAAGTTGCCGATGCGCTTTTCTGCTGAAAAAAAGCCCCATCGTGTGGGGCATACTGCGTTTATCCTTTCCGGCGCTTATCTCCGGCACTCATGAGGGGGCCCATGGCGTTAGCTCTGTAAAGGATGTGCGATTATAGGATTAGTCCGAGTTTACTTACAGTGATAATTATCACAATACCGGTGATCCCTGCCCGCCTCCGATAACACCGTTTACCGCAGGCCCAACCCGCGGGTGAAACGCGCTAAATCTGATAATCGAGCGCGGCAGCGGGCGCGGCGGTGGCAAACACCGCCTCTTCTATTTCGGTCAACGACAGTTGCGGGTTGCACAGTTGGATGAACCGCCAGGCGTATTTACGCTGCAACTGACCCCGTTTTACCCCCAGCCAGACGGTGTTAGCCTCAAACAAATGCTCCACGCTCAGGCTGACCAGGCCGGTATCCCTTTCGCGGTTATAAGACATATCCGCCAGCAGACCCACCCCCAGCCCGAGTTCGACATAGGTCTTGATAACGTCTGAATCCTGCGCGCTTATTACCACCTCGGGATGCAGCCCTGCCGCCTGAAAAGCCACATCGATTCGCGATCGGCCGGTAATGCCGTGCCGATAAGTAATAAGCGGGTAGCGGCTCAGGGTCTCAAGGGTAAGCTGCGGCGCTCGGGTCAGCTCATGATTTTCTGGCACCAGCACCGCGTGATGCCAGTGGTAATAGGGAAATGCCGCCAATTGCTCTTCGGTCATCAGTTTCTCGCTGGCGATACCGACATCGGCATCGCCGGATTGCAGCATGGCAACGATTTCCTCGGGGCTGCCCTGGTTAAGCACCAACCGCACCCGCGGATACAGTTCGCGAAACTGCTTAATAACGCCCGGCAGACTGTAGCGCGCCTGGGTATGGGTGGTGACGATGGACAGTTCGCCGGAATCTTTATTGGCAAACACATCGGCAATCCGGCGAATATTATTGGCCTCGTTAAGAATGCGTTCGGCTACCGACAGCAGCGTCTTGCCCGGCTCCGTCATACCAATCAGCCGCTTGCCGCGGCGAATAAAGATTTCCACCCCAAGTTCATCTTCGAGTTCACGAATATGACGGCTAACGCCCGATTGCGAAGTGAACAGCATGCTCGCAACGTCGGTCAGATTATAGTTGCAGCGGGCTGACTCGCGGATAATACGCAGTTGCTGAAAGTTCACGCCTGTTCACTCCTTAATTTTCCTTCGGAGTTACAGTTCTACAAGCGTTACATATAATCGACAAATAAAAAAAAGCGGTAAGTTATACATTTTAATGCTAAGCAAAAAAATGGCTTTGTCGATGCGGTGAACGCATAACCAGCGCGCTTAACGCCGGGTGGCCGAAAGGAGGACGGCAGCGGCGACGGAGCGCGCTGCCGCGGGGTTTCAGGCGCGGGTCGTTACTCTCATTGCCCCTGCGCTAAATAGGCGTTGGTATAGTACTCCTCTACCGGCAGGACGCTTTTCACAATCCCGAGCGAGGTCGCTGCATCCAGTACATCACGCCAGGCTTTATCATTTTGCTTTAGTTGATCGTCGCCGGGCGCGCCCAGCACTTGCATTGTGTCGCGCCATTGGCGTTTGACGAAATTCTCGTCATAAGACTTGCTGTACTTAGCGGCGAAGGCGGCGGTGGCTTCATCGGGGTGCTCGATGGCATAGCGCAGACTGCGCGCGGTCGCGCGCATAAACGCCTTCGCCAGTTGAGGATTCTTTTCCAGCCAGCGTTGATTGCCGGCGAACATAAATATCGGCGTATCCGGCACGCCATGGCGTGTCGCGGGCATAAATTCCGGCGTCTGCTTGCCAGCCACCGCAATTTCCGTCCCTTCGGCGTTGGTAATCCCGGTCGTTGCGTCCACCCGTTTTTGCAATAGCAGCGGCACGGTATCGTCGGCGGCGGCGACCATCTGAATGTCGTCCAACGTCATACCGGCGCTTTTTAACATCAGCGAGAGCTGTGCTTTGGTCCAGGCGTCGTTATAAATGCCGATGCGCTTGCCTTTTAACTGTGCAAGCGTCACCGATTGTCCCTCGGGCGTAAAAATGCCCCAGTTATTGCCGGTGCCGTAGCGACCGATGGAAATGACCGGCGCCCCCTGCTCTTTCGCAAAGATGATGTCCATGACGGTGGTAAACGCCACATCCGCCCGGCCGGTGCCGAGGAATTTCATGGTATCGGCCACGGTCGGCGGCGCCACCACGTTCAGATCGATGCCCTCGTCGCGGTAGAACCCCTTACCGATCCCCAATGTCCAGGGGATCCAAAAACCATCCGCCACCGGCCATTCCTGTACAAAGGTGACTTTTACCGGCGCCGGGGCGGCAAACGCCGGCGCGCAAAGCCATCCCATCCACATTGCCGCGGCGACGGCAAGCGCCGCGCCTTTCGACAGCCAACGGTTCGACATAACCTATTATCCTTGTTTGCAACGGGAACATGACACGCCCGGCGGCCGGGCACGCCGCTGCGCCTTTAGTCGGGCAGCGCCCGCTGACAGGCGCTGATACTCACACCGACGTTTTGCCGCCGGTGGCGTCATAGGCCGGTAGCGCCTGACGAAACAGATTGAGCCAGGAGAGCAACTTGGGATAGCGCTGGCGCCAGGCGCCGTCAAAGCGCAAATCCAGGTAGCCCAGCGCGGCGGCAAGGGCAATCTCCCCCACGTGCGGCGTTTTGGCGCCCGGCGCAAGAGTATAATGTAATTCGGCGTAATCGAGCGCGCGCGCCATCCTTTCCTGCTGGCGCGCGACCCATCCCGGCGAACGTTCCTCAGCCGGGCGGTAACGCTCCTCATAGACCACCAGCAGCGCCGCATCCATCAGGCCGTCCGCCAGCGCCTGCTGACGTAAAATCGCCCAGCGGGAATCGTCGCGCGGAATTACCACGCCGCCGCCGGCTTTGTCATCCAGGAATTCGATGATGACGCGCGAGTCAAACAGCGTCTGCCCCTCCGGCGTGATGAGCGTCGGAATTTTGCCCAACGGATTTTGCTCAAGCAGGCTATCGTTGGGATCATTGACGTCCGCCGGCTCGATAACCAGCCGATCGGCAAGGCCGGTTGCCGCCGCCGCCAAAGCAACTTTGCGACCAAACGGCGAAGCCGGAGACGTTCTTAATCGGTACATAGGGGCATCCTGTCGGCAAAGAGGGGAATGTAAATAGAATAAAGTATTGTTTAGCCAAAAGACAATCACATTCCCGAGGCGGCAGAAAACACCTCGAACGCTGGCGGGGCCGTTGCTGAAACATGAGACGGGCCTCCCCCCGGCGCGGCGAAAACCCGACACGCCGTTGCGGTCGTTAACATCGAAAACATGAGGCGCCGTAATGATTGACGACACCGCAAGCCTAAAGCGCCATGCCGATTGGCAAGCCGGTAACCGAAAACGCTAGGGCGATGGGCAACGCCGGAAGCCAGCGCAATACCGATCGGCATTGCTGAAAACCCAAGGCGCCATACCGATTGGCAAACCAAAAGCCTAAAACGCCATACCCATTAGCACGGCGAAAGTATCAGGCGTTGCAACGCCCGCTTGCGGAATCATCCTATTACCCTCATCCACCTCTGTGCCGATAATAGGCGCCTTTCAGGATAGAAGGAGAGCAAAGAGATGATGAATCTGATTCTCATAGCCGTCTTGCTCGGCTTTGCCGTATTTTCGCTGATTAAAGCGGTCAGACAGATGCGCAAAAAAGCGCTGATTAATCAGCGCCATCGTTAGTGCCTCACCTCCCCACCACGCCCCTCACCTCCGCGAGGCAATCCTGCTCGCCGGTATCCCTTAGCCGCAGGTCTCCCCACTCGCACCGGGCGGAGGCGACGGCGGGCTGGTCTCAAACAGCGGGGCGTGCGGTCACACCGCACACCCCGTTTATTACGAACCCTATAATTTGTCGCGGCGGATTCGTTAGAACATATAGGTCATACCCAATGCGACAATATTGTCGGTAGAGATCTGCGCGGCACGGGTAAAGTCGTCCTTAGACAGCAGATTGATGCGGTAATCGATGAAGGTCAGCATGTTCTTATTGAAGTTGTAGCTGGCGCCCACCTCGAGGTATTTTTTGATATCGTGGCTCTTACCGTCTTGGTCGCCGTCAATGCGCGATTGCAGATAGCCGAGGGAGGGACGCAGGCCAAAATCAAACTGATATTGCGCCACCAATTCGAGATTGTGCGCCTTTTCAGCGAAGCCGTGTAAACCGCTCGAGAAGTTGCCGTAGGGCGTCATATTGCGGGTTTCGCTGTACAGCGCGGCCAGGTAGAGGTTATAGGCGTCATATTTCAGGCCGAAGGCGTAGGCCTCAGCCTTTTTGCCCTGATTACGCGCGACCGTCGGCGATCGCTGAGACAGAGTGCGGTTGCTGCTGCTAACGGCGGCACCGGCGGACACGCCGTTACCCAAATCGTAGGTGACGGACAGGCCATAGCCATCGCCATTGGCCTCCTGGAGGCCGCGGCCGGTGGTATCCCCCTCCTTGCTGTCGTTTTTGCCCTGGTATTGCAGCGCGAAGTTCAGGCCATCCATCATCCCGAAGAAATTGGTATTGCGATAGGTGAGCACGCCGTTAGCGCGGCCGGAAAGGAAATTATCGGTAACGGTGGTATCGCCGCCGAATTCCGGCATCACATCGGTCCAGGCGCCGACGTCATACAACACGCCGTAGTTCCGGCCGTAGTCAATGCTGCCCGCGTCGTCGAACTTAATCCCGGCGAAACCCAGGCGGGTAAAGGTACTTTTCGCGCCTTCGCTTTCGGCGTGGCGCAGCCCGACTTCATGCTCCCAGGTACCGAATCCGATAAGCCCGTCGCTAAGCTGGGTTTCCCCACGGAAACCATAACGAATGAAAGAACGATCGCCGTTTTTATCATCATCGCCGGACATATAACGCATGCCGTTGAGTTTGCCGTACAGATCCAGTTTATTGCCGTCTTTATTATACACTTCGGCGGCCCCGGCACTGCCGGCCATCACCATAGCCGAAACGAGTACAGACAGATACTGTAGTTTCATGTTGATACCCTCTATATTTATTATATTTTGCCACTAATAATTTGATATCCGCAGAGGCTCAAATAAAAACGAGCATTCAACAGATCTTGATGTCATTGATAGATCGGATATTGAACTGACCGCAGAATCATACTCGATGGTTTTTGACCTTTCAAGCCATTGGAGGGCAACAAATAACCGTTATACATCATAATGATAAAAATAATAAATACTAAAAGCACCCTATTAATCGGCTAATAAATAGCGAAGGTAAAATTAAAAAAATCTATAAAAACATAACTTTAACAAATAAACATTCTCAAACTTTACGTGATGATCGCAATAAAATTCTCGGCAATCGAAATAAACAAACCGCTTTTCATGATGGTATTCGTCGTTAATTTTTAGCGAGAGTGTGAGAGAGATCGAGAATACCATGCCGAGCATCAACGATGCTTTGGATTGTAAAAGTGAGGTAAGTGGAATTATATTTAAAATCAATAGTGCATAATAAAATAAATAGAGCCACTACTCCATAATTCCGCCCTGCCGCCGCCTGTTTTCCGGCAATGGTCATTCCTGCCAGCGTTTTGCTGCGCCCCTCACGCCGCATTATCGCGCGAGGGGCGAGAGGGGTAGCGTAAATTGTCTGACTGCCCTCCATCGTTTGCCGGCGTACGGCGTGCTACACTGTGCGCCCTGCGCATACCAAACGGAGCCAGTCGGAGCAAGGTAAAACGATGATGCAAGACGAAAGGAATCAAGAACAGCTGTGGCAACGCCTACAGCAATCAGCCTTTCGGCGCCGTTTCGCCTTAAACCCGCGCGATGACGCTTATCTGCGCGCCAAGGGTATGGCGGTCGTGCTAAGCCATGCGCGGGATTTTATCGCCAGCCGGCTGGCGCCGGCGCTGCCGGCCAAAGACGGTAAGCAAACGCCGTGGCGGGGTCATCCGGTGTTTGTCGCCCAGCACGCCACCGCCACCTGTTGCCGCGGCTGTCTTGAGAAATGGTACGGCATACCGCGCGGCGTGGCGCTTACCGCGGCGCAGCAGGCCTTTATCGTGGCGATGATCGCGCTATGGCTGGAACGCCGCGGCGGCGCGACATAAGCGCGAGCCACCGCGGCAGGCTCAGCAACGGCGGGCGCCAAGCCGGCCGCGACGATTCCGCCCGGCAACAGCAGCGTCGGTTCGCGCCGTGCCGGGCGCGACGGCAATTGATGGCGGCACGCGCCCGCTCCCTACGGGGAAACGCCCACGCTACGGCGGCCAAAGGAGGATTGATGCCGTCGCAGTAAGCAGCAAATATTCGATTGCGGCCCGCATTGGCCGCGTTTCTAACCAGGACTCATTCTCGCGGCCCATTATGATGACCATTGCCCTCCCCCCCGAACTTCACGCCACCTATCCGGTGCGTGTCGCCACCCGCGTGGTGTTTTTTATCGCCGGCTTCGCCATGTCGGCCTGGGCGCCGCTGGTGCCCTTCGCCAAAGCGCGGCTGGCGATTAACGATGCCTCCCTCGGCCTGCTGCTGCTCTGTCTGGGTATCGGCTCGCTGCTGGCGATGCCCCTGGCGGCGCCCTGGGCGCACCGGCTGGGCTGCAAACGGCCGATCGTCGCGGCGGTCTGCGTGCTGGGCGTGACGCTGCCGATGCTGGCATGGCTGGAAAGTGCGCCGCTGCTGGCGCTGGCGCTGCTGCTGTTCGGCGCCGGTTTGGGCACGCTGGATATCACGATGAACATTCAAGCGGTAGCGGTGGAGAAAGCCAGCGGCCGCGCCATGATGTCCGGCTTTCACGGCTTTTTCAGCATCGGCGGCATTGCCGGCGCCGGTCTGGTCAGCGCGCTCCTGGCGTGCGGCCTGACGCCGCTTGCGAGCGTACTGGTGGTCGTGGCGGCGCTGGTCATTTTGCTGACAATGGCCGCCGGTCACCTCGTGACCGTCGCGGGCGACAACCCGAGCGCGCCGCTGTTCGTCCGTCCCCACGGACGGGTGCTGGCCATCGGTTTGCTGTGCTTCGTGCTGTTTTTAACCGAAGGCGCCATGTTGGACTGGAGCGCTCTGTTCCTTACCCATGAACGGGGCATGGACAGCGCGTCCGGCGGGCTGGGTTACGCCTTGTTCTGCATCAGTATGACCCTCGGTCGGCTTTGTGGCGATCGGCTGATCAACCGCATCGGCCGCTTTCGCATGCTAATGGGCGGCAGCCTGTGCGCCGCAATGGGGTTATTGCTGGCTATCGCCATCGACGTGCCGGCGGTGACGCTGCTAAGCTTTCTACTGCTGGGCTTCGGCGCCGCCAATCTGGTGCCGCTGCTGTTCAGCGCGGCGAGCGACCAGCGGGCCATGCCGCCTCACCTGGCGCTGGCGGCCGTTTCCGGGGTCGGTTATGCCGGTTTGTTGACCGGTCCCGCGCTGATTGGTTTCATCGCCCAATTAACCAGCCTGTATGTCGCTTTTGGCTGTGTAGCGGTATTATTACTGCTGGTCAGCGCCAGCGCGCGCCGCGTGACCCATTAAAGGACAATCCGAGCCGGGCCGTTATGCAAATTAAAAAAATCGCGTTAACCTCGACTGCGCTGCTGCGCGGTTTTCTGGTATTTATCCTCTTATTATTGCTATCGCTATGGGTCCTGGGTTATCAGGTGTTCAGTACCTATGTGGTGGAAAAGCAGCATAGTCTGAGCACCATTGCCGGCTCCATGCAAAAACGCATCGACAAATATCGCGTCGCGGCCTATCAGCTTTATGACGCTACCGGCAAAAACGACCCGCAGGCGCTGCAGCCCAACGGCGCTCAGGAGGTGCGGCTGCGTCCAGACGTCTATTTTGTGGATAAACCCCATAAGAAAACCGACGCGATGATTTTCGGCAGCCATGAAAGCGCGACCTACACCCGCGCGCTGGCGATGTCGCGCTATCTTGACGTTCTGTGGGGGGCCGAGAATAACAGCTTCACCCTGTACTACCTCAACGGCAGCGACAACAGCCTGACACTCATCTCCACGCAGCCGCTGCGCGACACGAATCCTCGCTTTCGCGACAGCTATATCGGCTCGCTGGTGGATTCGCGCCGCGGCGAAATGCTGCAGCAGGCCAACATCCTGGATGAACGCGAAAGTTTCTCTCCCCTGCGCAAATACCGTTTTCTCAACGACTACTATTTCACGCAGCGCATGATATTCAATCAGCCAGGCCATCTGGCGACCATTATCGCCTTCGATTTGCCCATCAACGATATTATCCCGCTGAATATGGCGCGCGCCAATTTCGCTCTCAATCGCACCCCCGACAGAAACGCCACGGACAGCGAGGCGGACGATGACGATATCGATGACGCCCAGACGCCGCGCGTTTACAGCCGAATGAGCGGCGCCATGCTCGAAATAACCGCGCCGTTATCCAATGCGCCGCTCTCCATAACCTACCGGGTTTCGCTTATCAGTCTGGCGCTTGACCTGCTGCATAATAATCTGTGGCTGGTGCTTATCGACCTGGTGTTAATGGCCTTCGCGCTGCTCGGCATTTATCTGGTGCGCAAAAACTTATTACGCCCCAACACGGATATGGTACAGCAGCTAAAATCCCATCAAACGCTGGGACAGGAAGTGATCGCCAATCTGCCGCTGGGCCTGCTGATTTATAATTTCAGCGACAACACCCTGGTGGCGAGTAATAAAATCGCCGATCACCTTCTACCCCATCTGAGTTTACAGAAAATCGCTAATCTGGCCGAAGGCCATCAGGGCGTGATCCAGGCCACGGTGAACAACGAAGTGTATGAAATTCGGATGTTCAAGAGCCAGATCGCCCCGCAGACCTGGCTGTTCCAATTGCTTGATCAGGACAAAGAGGTGTTGGTCAATAAAAAGTTGCAGCAGGCCCAGCGGGAATTGGATAAAAATCATGAGGCGCGGCAGGCGATACTCAACAACATTCAGCAGGAACTGAACGCGCCACTGGCCGCGATTGGGCTGCTGGTGGATCGTATCACCGCCAGCCAGGAGGAGCAGCAGGTGGCGTTATTGGCGCAGCTGCGCCAGGAGTCTTCACGCCTGATGGGGCTCACGGATAATCTACAGCTGCTTACCCGTCTGGAGCTGCAGGAGTGGCAACCGGCGAGCGCGCCTGTCAATCTGCATCAGCTGTGCGACGATGTGCTGCGGGACCGGTTACCGCTGCTGAGTCAAAAAGGGCTGGGGCTGTTTCATCACTACCTGCTGCCGTTCGACCGGCACTATACGGGGGACGCGCAGGCGGTGAGCAAAGTGATAGCGCTAATTCTCGATTACGCCATCACCACCACCCATTTCGGCAAAATCACCTTGCGGGTGAGCGGCGATGACGCCGGCGGCGCGATTACCTTTGCCCTCAGCGACACCGGCAGCGGCATCGGCGAGCAAGAGCTGGCCAACCTCAGCCAGCCGTTTGTCAGCGCGGCGCAGCAGGACCGGTATCAGCGCGGTTCCGGATTGACCTGGTTCTTGTGCGATCAGCTCTGCCGCCGCATGGGCGGCCGGCTGGCGATACAAAGTCGGGTGGATATCGGCACGCGTTATACCCTCAGCTTGCCGCTGGCCCCGCTGGAGGGCGACGCCGGAGACGAAGCCGAGAAGTTGCTGGAAGATACATTAGTCTTACTGGACATTCGCAACGAAGAAATACGCGCTATCGTGAGCGGCATGCTGGAACAATGGGGCGCCGAATGCGTCTACGTCGATGAACACCATCTCGGCCAGGAACATGATTTACTGATGACGGACGACCCGGCGCGCATGGAGGATTATGCGCTGCTGCTGGACGGCGACGCTCAGGGTGTCATGGCGCTCACCACCCGGCGTATCAAGGTAAATTACAATTTTAGCGCACCGATGCTTGAGGCGATTTTGCAGCTGATAGAGCAGCGGCTGGGGGAGCCGGAGGACGAGCGGGATCAGGCGACCGGCGAGCCGATGAGCGCCGGCGGTTACCAAAACCGGTTACAGGACAGCGACTATTATGCCCTGTTTGTTGAGACAGTACCCGACGACGTAAAGAGGTTGTATACTGAAGCGGAAAGCGGCGATCTGAACGCGCTGGCGCAAACCGCTCATCGTTTGAAAGGGGTTTTCGCGATGCTCGGCCTAGAGCCTGGCAAACGTGCCTGTGAGTCACTTGAGTTATATATTAAACAACAAGATATAGCGAAGATGGGATCAGAAATCCATCAGATTGATGTTTTTGTCACTAAAATGCTGCAGCATGCAAGGTAGCCTTAACTATGAATAACCTTAATGTCATCATTGCCGATGACCATCCGATCGTCTTGTTCGGCATTCGGAAATCCCTTGAGCAAATCGAATGGGTCAACGTTGTTGGCGAATTCGAGGACTCCACCGCCCTTATTAATAGTCTTGGCAAATTGGATGCGAATGTCTTAGTGACGGATCTCTCCATGCCGGGAGAAAAGTACGGTGATGGCATCACGTTAATCAAATACATCAAACGCCATTATCCGCACCTGGCGATCATTGTCCTGACCATGAATAACAACCCGGCGATTTTGAGCGCGGTGCTGGAGCTGGATATCGACGGTATCGTGCTGAAGCAGGGCGCGCCTACCGACCTGCCCAAGGCATTGGCATCGCTGCAAAAAGGCAAGAAATACACGCCCGAGAGCGTCGCGAAGCTTCTGGAACGCATCAGCGCCGGCGGTTACGGCGACAAACGCCTGTCACCCAAAGAAAGCGAAGTGCTGCGGCTGTTTGCCGAGGGTTTTCTGGTGACTGAAATCGCCAAAAAACTGAACCGTAGCATCAAAACCATTAGCAGCCAGAAGAAATCGGCCATGCTCAAACTGGGCGTGGAAAACGATATCGGCCTGTTGAATTACCTCTCGTCGGTAAGCATGGCTCCGGTGGATAAAGAGTAATCCCCCTTTTCGGACGCGCGGCATAGCCTGCCGCCGCGCCGCCTTAAGGGGCGTCGCCACGGGCGCCCATCGCACCCGCCTCGCGTTATCCGGCATAGCCATCTTCAGGCTACCCGCGCCAGATGATGCGGCATAAGCGTCTTCACGTTACTTGCGCCAGATGATGCAGCACAGCGACACAGCACACTTTCGCATCCACCTTGACCGACCATCGCTCCTGGGAGCGCTCCGCTCTCGACCGCTGCGTGCGCGGCGGGTTTTATACCGCCCGCGGCAACTTTCGCCCTCAATCCTCAGCCGGTTTTCGCGCCTGGCGTACCTTTTGGCTGTAGGCCGTAAGCACCGGCTGTAGCACCTCCAGCGTCACCGGTTTTGATAGGCAGTTGTCCATACCCGCATCCAGACAGCGCTGTTTTTCCTCCGCCAGCGCGTTGGCGGTGACGCCGACTACCGGCGTCACCCTGCCCTGGGTACGCAGCGCGCGGGCAAATTGATACCCGTCCATGTTCGGCATATTGACGTCGCTCAAAATAATGTCCACCGCCTGCCGGCTTATGACATTCAGCGCATCCAGCCCGTCGTTGGCGGTTATGACCTGATAGCCCAGCGAACCCAGCTGATCCGCCAGCAGCCGACGGTTGATGGGGTGATCGTCCACCACCAAAATCAGGATATCGTCGTTGTCAACGCTCGCGGGTAGCATCACCTGCGGCGCCGGCAACGCTGGACATACCGCCTGTTCGCTGCGATAGAGGTAGTTGAGCAACAGCGGCAGATCCCCGGTGAACGCCGGACTGACGTGCCAATAGCCGGGGCGGATCTCCTCCGCCGGACCAATATGCTCGTTGGAGAAGCAAATCGTGGCGCGCGCCGTCCCTTCCGGCTGCTGCGGGTCATCGCACAGGAAAATATCGTCGACGCTTAACGCTTCGTCATGATAGTCCAGCACCGTCAGCCCCTGATGACGCAATAACAGCTGCAAATAGCGTCCCATGGCGCTATTGCGCACCGCCAACCAGCAGGTGTGCCCAGCGGCATCCTGTGTCTGTGCCGGCCGGGTGACCGCCTGATAAAGCGGCAGCCGGATGGTGAAACGGCTGCCGATGCCGCGTTCGGACTCCACGGCGATATCACCGTCCATTAAATTGACCAGTTTTTCACAAATTGCCAGCCCCAGGCCGGTACCCTGGGTCGGGCGCTGGCCGCCGTCGCCCAATTGCACAAACGGATCGAAAAGGCGCATCACTTCCCGCGGCTGCATGCCGACGCCGGTATCGCGCACGCTAAACTGCAAATAGCCGTCCCGACAGTACACCGCCACCACGATACTGCCGCTGCGGGTAAATTTAATGGCATTATTCAATAAATTGGACAGTACCTGCTGCAAACGCACCGGATCGCCGCGCAGGCTGTCCGGCACGTCGGGGTCGATAAAGCAGTACAATCCCAGGCGCTTTTTCACCACCAGCGACAGGTAATTGCCAACGATATAGCTCACCGTCTCGCGGGGGGAGTAGTCTTTCGGTTCAATCTTCAGCTGCTCTGATTCGATTTTGGAGAAATCAAGGATGTCGCTAATGATGTTGAGCAGCAGCGCCGAGGAGTTACTCATCGCCATGACCAGCCTGTCGACGCCGTCCGGCAGCACCTTGGTTTTTAACAGATCCAGGTTGCCAATAATGCCATACAGCGGCGTGCGCAGCTCGTGGCTCACGGTCGCCAGGAACATCGATTTGGCCTGGCTGGCCTGCTCGGCGGCCGCCGCCATATCCTGCAGCGACTCCTCCATTCGCACGCGGGCGCTGACGTCCACCAGCACACAAATAGCGACGTTCTGGTTACGATAGCGGGAATGGACGAAGCTGATTTGCAAGTTGGTATTGTTGCTGGTAATGACATCGACAAAATTAACCTGCTGCCCGCTGATGATATGGGTAATGCGCTGGCGATCCTCATGGGTGAGCATGCTTAAATAATTATGCGCTAACTCATTACTAATGAGATTGGCGCCGTCGCTGATGCGCAGAATGGAGATGCCCACCGGCGCAGAGGCGACGATTTTGCGGTTAAACTGTTCATTCTCTTCCAACTGATAAACGTTCTTTTCCGCCGGCGCCAGCATCCTGCGCTCAAACAGCCAGGTTAAACACATCAGCGCCGCAGCGGAAAAGAGATTCAGCAGCCCCAGTTTAAACAGCAGCATGTTGAGATTGTCTATCACCGCGCTGCGCGGCAGCGAAAACGCCATGCTCAGCGCGGTTTGCGACAGCGGTTTTTTCATCACCAGATTGGCAAAACCATGGTTATAGCCAAAAAACGCCGGCTGCGACGGAAAGATACCCAGCGCCGCGGCGCTGCGTTCGCCGCTGGTCAGGCTCAGCAGCGGCAGATTGTTTTGGTCCAGCAGCGTAATGCCGATAGGCAGATTACTGGCGCTGGCAAAATCCTCCAGCCTTATTGTTTGCTCGATGCCGATAAGCGCTTCCAGCTTATTGCCGCTATAAAGGGGGATAAGCACATAATAGCTGCCGCTGTCGTGTCGGTTACCGGGGGCAACCCAATATTGCGTGCCCTGCCGGTCGCTGAGCCGCGCATTGCGAAATTTGATGACCTGGCGCACCAGGCTTTTCGGCACGGCGTCGTTGCCGTTCTCTACGCTGCGCATGCTGAAATCGGCCAGGCACAGGCTCTCCCCGCCGATATAAAACACCCGGTTGAGATCGTAGGCATCGGAAAAATTGTCTTTCCAATAGCTAAGAAAATAGGTCAGCGCGCTGACCGCGGCATGAAAACGCGGCGTTTCTTTGGCGCAATCACCATTGGGGATTAGCGCGCTGTAGCGCGGCTGGGTGAGTTTGCCGCCGGCGTTGGCGTCCAGCCTATCCAGCCCGCCCAGGCTGCCGGTCAGCCGGTTTTCCGCCATGTATCTCAGCTGGCGCGTGATATCCGCCGAGTGCCGGATATAATTCTGCGCCTGCTCGTAGCTATTGTCGTATTCCTGCCGCAGCACGGATTCCCGCTGATGCAGCAGACTGACAAAATAAAGGAAGGATAATAGCGCGCCGAGCGCCCACAGCATTAGCGCCAGCGTCCTGAACAGGTAGCGGGAGATTTTGACCGTAGTGCGAAACGAAGTGAGATATTTCAAACCCGTACCGTTCAGATAAAGAAAACCAGCCAGAATCAAAAAGGCCAGCGCAACCGCGCTGGCACTTGTTTGTCACCTTTACGCACCGGCGCGTCGCCGGTCAAGGGTGTTATTCGCGTTCACCGTCGACATCATCGTCATCGCTTACGCCGTCATCCGCTTCATCGGCATCCATGAGGTCGTCTTCAGGCGCCGCATCCGGGATCGCCACCGAATCCAAATCCTCATCGTCCACCGGCTCGGCGACGCGCTGCAGCCCCACCACGTGCTCATCCTGCGCGGTGCGGATAAGCGTCACGCCCTGGGTGTTGCGCCCGACGATGCTCACCTCGGAAACCCGCGTGCGCACCAGCGTGCCGGCGTCCGTTATCATCATGATCTGGTCGCAGTCATCCACCTGCACCGCCCCCACCACTTCGCCGTTGCGTTCGCTCACCTTAATGGAGATAACGCCTTGGGTCGCGCGGGACTTGGTCGGGTATTCGGCCTGCGCGGTACGCTTGCCATAGCCGTGCTGGGTGACCGTCAATATTGGCCCCTCGCCGCGCGGCACGATCAGGGACACCACCCGGTCGCCGTCCGCCAGATTGATCCCCCGGACGCCGGTCGCGGTCCGCCCCATGCTGCGCACCTGATTTTCCGGGAAACGCACCACTTTGCCATAGGCGGAGAACAGCATGACTTCGTTGCTGCCGTCGGTCAGATCCACCCCGATCAGCTCATCGCCATCGTTAAGATTAACGGCGATAATCCCGGCGCTGCGCGGGCGGCTGAACTCGATAAGCGAGGTTTTCTTCACGGTGCCGCTGGCGGTCGCCATAAAGACGTGGCGTCCTTCTTCATAATCACGCACCGGCAAAATGGCGGTGATACGTTCGTTGGACTCCAGCGGCAGCAGATTGACTATCGGCCGGCCGCGGGCGCCGCGGCTGGCTTCCGGCAACTGATAGACCTTCATCCAATACATCCGTCCCCGGCTGGAGAACAGCAAGATGGTGTCGTGGGTGTTCGCCACCAGCAGCCGGTCGATAAAGTCCTCTTCCTTGATGCTGGCCGCCGACTTGCCTTTTCCGCCGCGGCGCTGCGCTTCATAGTCCGTCAACGGCTGATACTTCACGTAACCCTGATGAGACAGAGTGACGACCACATCTTCCTGATTAATCAGGTCTTCGATATTGATATCCGAAGTATTGGCGGTAATCTCGGTGCGGCGCGGATCGCTATACTGCTCTTTAATGGCGACAAGCTCTTCGCGGATCACTTCCATCAGGCGGTCCGGATTCTGCAGGATGCGGATAAGTTCCGCTATCTGGGTCAGCAGCTCCTTATATTCATCAAGCAGTTTTTCGTGTTCCAGACCGGTCAGTTTTTGCAGTCGCAGATCCAAAATCGCCTGGGCCTGCTGCTCGGTCAGATAATATTGGCCGTCGCGAATGCCGTACTGCGGCTCCAGCCACTCGGGCCGGGCGGCGTCGTCGCCGGCGCGCTCCAGCATGGCGGAGACGGTGCCCAGCGCCCACGAACGCGCCACCAGGGCGGCTTTCGCTTCCGCCGGCGTCGGCGCCTGGCGGATCAGTTCGATAATCGGGTCGATGTTCGCCAGCGCCACCGCCAGCGCTTCCAGTATATGGGCACGCTCGCGGGCCTTGCGCAGCTCAAAAATAGTGCGGCGGGTCACCACTTCACGGCGATGGCGCACAAAGGCGGATAAAATGTCCTTCAGCGGCAGGATTTTCGGCTGCCCCTGATGCAGCGCCACCATATTGATACCGAACGACACCTGCAGTTGGGTCAGGGAGTACAGATTGTTAAGCACCACCTCCCCAACCGCGTCACGTTTGATTTCAATGACGATGCGCATACCGTCTTTGTCGGATTCATCGCGCAGGCCGCTGATGCCCTCGACGCGCTTTTCTTTGACCAGCTCGGCGATTTTCTCAATCAGGCGCGCTTTATTCACCTGATAGGGAATTTCATGCACGATGATGGTTTCGCGGCCGGTTTTGCCGTCCGTTTCTACCTCGGCGCGCGCGCGGATGTAGATTTTGCCGCGCCCGGTGCGGTATGCCTCTTCGATGCCGCGCCGGCCATTGATGATGGCGGCGGTGGGAAAATCGGGACCGGGGATATGCTCCATCAGGCCCTCGACGCTGATGTTCTCATCGTCGATATAGGCCAGGCAGCCGTCGATGACTTCCGCGAGGTTGTGCGGCGGAATGTTGGTGGCCATCCCCACCGCGATGCCGGAAGAGCCGTTGACCAGCAGGTTGGGGATCCTGGTGGGCATGACATCGGGAATTTGCTCGGTGCCGTCATAGTTGGGCACGTAATCGACGGTCTCTTTTTCCAGATCCGCCAGCAATTCGTGAGCAATTTTCGCCATGCGCACTTCGGTATAACGCATCGCCGCGGCGGAGTCGCCGTCAACGGAACCAAAGTTGCCCTGGCCATCCACCAACATGTAACGCAGCGAGAACGGCTGTGCCATACGCACGATGGTGTCGTAGACAGCGGTATCCCCGTGGGGGTGATATTTACCGATGACGTCGCCGACAACGCGCGCCGATTTTTTATAAGGTTTATTCCAGTCATTACCGAGCACGCTCATCGCAAACAGCACGCGACGGTGTACGGGTTTGAGTCCGTCCCGCACATCCGGCAACGCGCGTCCGACGATGACGGACATGGCGTAATCCAGATAAGAACGTTTCAGCTCTTCTTCGATATTGACCGGTGTAATTTCTCTGGCAAGGTCGCTCATGGAGCCGCTATCCCTCTACTAAATGAAGCTTCTACCCGGATTTAAAGGTGTCAAAGTATACCATCTTTTTTCTGTGAAAGGGCACAGTCACCGTTGAAAGGCGTAGCGGAATCATCTCATGTCCCCACCGGCAGCCGCCGACGCTCCCCGCGCGCCGCTAATGCAGGCTTTTGCGGGCAAACGGGCTGCCGTACGGCCCGGTTGCGCGTATACTTAGCCGATATATGTATAAGGAGCTTTTACATGACCCCCGAAGTAAGTAAAGAAGCGGACCATAACGCCCCGCCCCGTCAGGAAAATGTCGATCCGGGCGAAATCGCCAAATTCGACGCCGTCGCCGCCCGCTGGTGGGATCTTGACGGCGAATTCAAGCCGCTGCACCGCATCAATCCCCTGCGCTTGGATTATATTCTCGAACGCGCCGGCGGGCTGTTTGGAAAAAACGTGCTGGACGTCGGCTGCGGGGGCGGCATTCTGGCGGAAAGCATGGCGCGCGAAGGGGCGAAGGTGACCGGTCTGGATATGGGCGCAGAACCGCTGGCGGTGGCCCGGCTGCACGCCCTGGAAAGCGGCGTGGCCCTGGATTATCGCCAAGAGACGGTCGAGGCGCACGCCGAGGCGCATCCCGGCGCCTATGATGTGGTGACCTGTATGGAAATGCTGGAGCATGTGCCGGATCCGGCGTCTATCGTCCGCGCCTGCGCGCGGTTGGTGAAACCGGGCGGCGAGGTGTTTTTTTCGACGCTGAACCGTAATCCGAAGGCCTGGCTTATGGCCATCGTCGGCGCCGAATATGTGCTGCGCCTGGTGCCGCGGGGTACGCACGATATCAATAAATTCATCAAACCCGCCGAGCTACTGGGTTGGGTGGACGACACCCCGCTGCGCGAGCAGCATATTATCGGTTTACATTACAATCCGCTGCGGGATCGTTTCTATTTGGGCGGTAACGTGGATGTGAATTATATGCTGCATACGCGCCGGCAAGCGTAAGGCGCAGGCCGCCGCGGCACAGGCGCGCGCGCTTCCTTCAGACGTCTTCGTCAGGTCGAGGGCGTTGACCGCCTCCCGGGGAGGCCCGTCACGACGACGACGACGTAATCCTCCCTGTTGGGCCGCCTAACGCGTCTGGAGCTGCCGTTTCTCCCCGGGATCCGTCAACTGCCGGGCCGTTGGCGCCCGCGTGCGGCGCCGTCAAAAACAGACGGCGTTCAATTAAGCAACGATCGCATTATTTTAGAAAAATTTATCCCCCGTAATTGACAAGCGCGAAGCGCAGGCACAATAGCGGCTTACCCGTTTGCTGACCGTTTCTCCCCAACGTTATCCACAAAAGTTGGCAAGTTACTCACTTGCATTGCGGTGGCTTTGTCACTATCTTGTTACCAAACTAACGAAAAGACCCCATATATAGTGATTTGCCCCTGGCAAGGCACTATTTTGCCTGCGCGCCAGCAGGGCGTCTGCGGGTCACACAGACAGGTATAAAGCCGCATGAACCAGAGTCTGCTAGTCACCAAGCGCGACGGACGTAAAGAAACCATTAACCTCGATAAAATCCACCGGGTCATCGACTGGGCGGCCGAAGGGTTGGAAAACGTTTCCGTTTCCCAGGTGGAATTACGTTCCCATATCCAGTTCTACGACGGCATCAAAACCGCCGATATCCACGAAACCATTATCAAAGCCGCGGCGGATCTGATTTCGCGCGAGGCGCCCGACTACCAGTATCTCGCCGCCCGGCTGGCGGTGTTCCATTTGCGCAAAAAAGCCTACGGCCGATTTGAGCCGCCGAAACTCTACGATCACGTCTCGCGTCTGGTCGAGATGGGCAAATACGATAAACATTTGCTAACGGACTACAGCGCCGACGAATTCGAGCAGATGGACGGGTTTATCGATCACTGGCGCGATATGAACTTCTCCTATGCCGCCGTCAAACAGCTTGAAGGGAAGTATCTGGCGCAAAACCGGGTAACCGGCGAGATTTACGAGAGCGCGCAGTTTCTCTATATGCTGGTGGCCGCCTGCCTGTTTTCCGGCTACCCGCGCGCGACCCGCCTCGACTACGTCAAAAGGTTCTACGACGCGGTGTCGACGTTTAAAATTTCGCTGCCGACGCCGATTATGTCCGGCGTACGCACCCCGACCCGTCAGTTCAGTTCCTGCGTGCTCATTGAATGCGGCGATAGCCTCGACTCCATTAACGCCACCTCCAGCGCGATTGTGAAATACGTTTCCCAGCGTGCGGGGATTGGCATTAACGCCGGCCGCATCCGCGCGCTGGGCAGCCCGATCCGCGGCGGCGAGGCTTTCCACACCGGCTGTATTCCGTTTTATAAACATTTCCAGACCGCGGTCAAATCCTGCTCGCAGGGCGGCGTGCGCGGCGGCGCGGCCACTTTGTTCTACCCCATGTGGCATCTGGAAGTGGAAAGCCTGCTGGTGCTGAAAAACAACCGCGGCGTGGAAGCCAACCGGGTGCGCCATATGGATTACGGCGTCCAGCTTAACAAACTGATGTACCAGCGCCTGGTCAAGGGTGAGGACATTACGCTGTTTAGCCCCTCCGACGTCCCGGGGCTGTATGACGCCTTTTTCGCCGATCAGGATGAGTTCGAGCGGCTGTACACCCAGTATGAACAGGACAGCAGCATCCGTCAGCGCCGCATCAAGGCGGTGGAACTGTTCTCGCTGATGATGCAAGAGCGCGCTTCTACCGGCCGTATCTATGTGCAGAATGTGGATCATTGCAACACCCACAGCCCGTTCGACGCCGCGGTGGCGCCGATCCGCCAGTCCAACCTGTGCCTGGAAATCGCCCTGCCCACCAAGCCGCTTGAGGATGTTAATGACGACAGCGGCGAAATCGCCCTGTGTACTCTGTCGGCCTTCAACCTCGGGGCAATCGATAGCCTGGATGATTTGGGCGAACTGGCGACGCTCGCGGTGCGCGCCCTCGATGCGTTGCTCGACTATCAGGACTATCCGATCCCGGCGGCCAAGCGCGGCGCCATGGGTCGCCGCACCCTCGGCGTGGGGGTGATTAACTTTGCGTACTATCTGGCCAAGCATGGCGTACGCTACTCCGACGGCAGCGCCAATAACCTGACTCACCGTACGTTTGAAGCCATTCAGTACTACCTGTTAAAAGCCTCAAATGATCTGGCCCGTGAGCGCGGCGCCTGCCCGTGGTTTAATGAGACCACCTATGCGCAGGGTATCCTGCCCGTGGACACCTACAAAAAAGATCTCGACAGCATCGTCAGCGAACCGCTGCATTACGATTGGGAAGCGCTGCGCGCGGATATCAAGCAGCACGGCTTGCGTAACTCTACCCTGTCGGCGCTGATGCCCTCGGAAACGTCTTCGCAGATTTCCAACGCCACCAACGGTATCGAGCCGCCGCGCGGCCTGGTGAGCATTAAAGCCTCTAAAGACGGTATTCTGCGCCAGGTGGTGCCGGAGTCCATCCGTTTGCAGGAAGCCTATGAGCTGCTGTGGGAAATGCCGAGCAACGATGGTTATCTGCACTTGGTGGGCGTGATGCAGAAATTCGTCGATCAGGCCATCTCCGCCAATACCAATTATGACCCGTCCCGGTTCCCGGCCGGTAAAGTCCCGATGAAGCAGCTATTAAAGGATTTGCTGACCGCGTACAAGTTCGGGGTGAAGACTCTGTATTACCAGAATACCCGCGACGGGGCGGAAGACGCTCAGGAAGACATGCAGTCGACGCAGCAGGACGATTGCGAAAGCGGCGCCTGCAAGATTTGAACATGGACGCGGGCGGTAACGATGCCGCCCGCGTGTAACGGGAGTCCCCATGGCCTATACCACGTTTTCACAAATTAAAAATAACCAACTGCTGGAGCCGATGTTTTTCGGTCAGTCGGTGAATGTCGCCCGTTTCGATCAGCAGAAATACGACATTTTTGAGAAGCTGATTGAGAAACAATTGTCGTTCTTCTGGCGTCCGGAAGAAGTGGATGTATCGCGCGATCGCATCGACTATCAAGCGCTGCCGGAGCACGAAAAACATATTTTTATCAGCAATCTCAAGTACCAGACGCTGCTGGATTCCATCCAGGGCCGCAGCCCCAATGTCGCGCTGCTGCCGCTGATTTCAATACCGGAATTGGAAACCTGG
The DNA here is from genome assembly GCF_000517425.1 of Sodalis praecaptivus. Lineage (NCBI taxonomy): Bacteria > Pseudomonadati > Pseudomonadota > Gammaproteobacteria > Enterobacterales > Bruguierivoracaceae > Sodalis > Sodalis praecaptivus. The sequence goes on along the minus strand of NZ_CP006569.1, from coordinate 1,540,542 downwards.
GTGGAAACCTGGGCGTTTTCAGAAACTATCCATTCACGCTCCTACACCCACATTATCCGCAACATCGTCAACGATCCGTCGCTGGTGTTCGACGATATCGTCACCAATGAGGAGATCCTGAAACGCGCCAAGGATATTTCCGGCTATTACGACGGTCTTATCGAGCTGACCAGCTATTATCATCTGCTGGGGGAAGGCACGCACCAGGTCAACGGCAAAACGGTGGTGGTAAATCTGCATGAGCTTAAGAAAAAGCTCTATTTGTGCCTGATGAGCGTCAACGCGCTGGAGGCGATCCGATTCTACGTCAGTTTTGCCTGCTCGTTCGCCTTCGCCGAGCGCGAATTGATGGAGGGCAACGCCAAAATCATTCGCCTCATCGCCCGCGACGAAGCGCTGCACCTGACCGGCACCCAGCATATGCTTAACCTGATGCGCTCCGGCGAGGACGATCCCGAAATGGCCGAGATTGCGCGCGAATGTCAGCAGGAAAGCTATGATCTGTTCTTGCTGGCGGCGCAACAGGAGAAAGACTGGGCGAGCTATCTGTTCCGCGACGGGTCGATGATCGGCTTGAACAAAGATATTCTGTGTCAGTATGTGGAATACATCACCAATATCCGCATGCAGGCGGTGGGTCTCGATCTGCCCTTTACCACCCGCTCCAACCCGATTCCGTGGATTAACTCCTGGCTGGTGTCGGATAACGTTCAGGTGGCGCCGCAGGAGGTGGAAGTCAGCTCTTATCTGGTGGGGCAGATTGATGCCGAAGTTAATAGCGACGACCTCAGCGACTTCCAGCTGTAACATGGCCCAGCCTGTTATCCACCTGCGCCAACACGGCTCAGCGCTTTCCTGCGGCGGGGCGCATCGTTCGCTGCTGGACGCGCTGGAGGCGCATCAGGTGCCGGTGGAATTCCAGTGCCGCTCCGGCTACTGCGGCGCCTGTCGCCTGCGCCTGCTGGCGGGAGAAGTGAAATACCACCAGGAGCCGCTGGCGTTTGTCGGCCGCGGGGAAATTCTGCCCTGCTGCTGCCTGCCGGTCGACGATATCGAGCTGGAGTTGTAGTCCCGGCCGCAGGGCCGGAGGCCCTTATTTTCCCTCCGGCTTCCCTATCACCCTCAACGTCTCCCCCTGCCCCTAAACATCTCACTTTTCCGTTAACGTCTCCCTCCCGCGTCTCCCTCTTCCCCTCCGACGTCTTCCCTTCCCTTAACGTCTCCCCCTTTTCCTCCGACGTCTTCCCCTTCCCCCACAGGCTTCTCCTTCTTCCCGCCCAGCCCCAATGCGCCTGCCGCCATTGCACGGGATAAATGCGCCATGAAATTGATTTTCCCGCTGCGCGCAGCGCCATGATACGCAAAACACCGTATTAGCGAATGATTAGAAATGCATGAAAATGCCGGCAGTCATTTTCATCAAACTGATAGACCAGTAGGGGTGCGTTATGGCAATAAGTATCGGAAATGCTTTTTTTGCAAATACCCTCAGCGCGGCGCGCATTGGGAAAATTATGGAAAATAACGGTGAGTCATTACCGACGATGACCCTCTGGGAAAAGATCAAAGACTTTTTCTTTAACGGCGACACCCAAAAATGTCTCTTCATCTTAAATGAACTCTGTCATCCCCCCGCCGACATCACAAAACGCGACATCAAAATCTATTTTGAACAATTGCAGGGGATGGCAAATTGCGGCGACAGGCTTCATTTTACCCAAGTAAATGATTTGAAGTTCACCCTAACCGATAAAGACTTTAAACCGGTGTTATCGCTGAACTTGCAAAAAGCGTGTTATACCGTGCAGGCGGATTACCAGGAGGACGCCGATTATGCTTATGAAAAGACGTTCCCTTTCCATACGCCCCCGCACCTTACTGAAACCACGCCGCAAGCCGGTGACAAAGACAAAGCGCACGCCCTGCTCCGCCAGCCGGAAGGCGAGAGCGTCACCGCAACCCAACCGCCCGCACACCGCTTGCGTGTTACGCCGCGGCGTACGACGCCGCTCACGCCCGAGACACCTCTCGAGCCGATGCCGAATCCTCTGTTATGCTCGGTCAATCCGCGGGAAGCGCTTATCGCACTTAACGTCCGCGGCTATCCTGACGTGCAGTGTGAAGGTGAGGTTCCCCAGACCGTAGAAGTCTTTCAAGCAACGCGCATTCAGCGTCTTCCCGACCATTTTCCGCCCGCGCTGGCGACGCTCGGCATCATTGATTCGCCGCAATTAGCGGACAACGCGCTCGACAATCTGGCGGCGCGAACCCCTCATTTGGCCGATCTCAGCCTCAAAGGCTGTGACATCCATCTCAGCCTCAAAGGCTGTGACATGCCGCGCTTACCTCAGCAATTACCCAAAACGCTGACGCACGTCAGCCTTTCCCAGCATGCCCCGATGTCGCCTGCAAGTCTGGACAATCTCCAAGAACACCTGCCGGCGTTAACCAGCTTAGCGTTGACGGGTGACGGCTTTACTCAATGGCCACGGGGGCTGCCGCCCAGCCTCCATACCCTGCGGGTGTCTGCGAAACTTATCCAGCACGCGTCAACGGAGGATTTTGCGCGGCTTCCCGACCTGTCGCTTTTGATCATCACCCCCAATCCATCCCATCCGCTGCCGACGTGGCTGAAGCAGCTTTCTCCCGACATCACGCTCCTGACATAAAGGGCGACGAAAGGACCGATTAAACCGTTAGTTGTAACTTATTCCGTAACGGAATTGGTTTTCCCTGCGCCAATCGGTATGCTTGGCTACCGCAAACTTATTAGCTAAGCCTTCACGTCTATGTCTTTACTTCTCACTACGGCGCATGTCGCCACGTTGGCCGATGGCCATAGCGCCACCGGCGAGCGGCATGTGATTCGCAGCGCCAGCGATGTTTCTAGCCTGGTCAATCATCACACCGATAATCGTTCCCATGCCTCCATCATTATTGCCATCGCGCTCGGCGGCGTGTTTCTCGATGCCTACGATCTCGGTGCGCTGGCGTTCGGCATCAAGGACGTGGCGCGAGAGTTCAACCTGACTCCGGCCGCCACCGGCATGGTGGCATCGGCCATTACGTTTGGCGCTATCGTCGGCGCGTTCTTCGGCGGTTATCTGACCGATAAAATTGGCCGCTATCGGGTATTCATGGCGGACATGCTGTTTTTTGTGCTGGCGGCGCTGGCCTGCGCCTTCGCCCCCAATGAATGGGTACTCACCGCGGCACGCTTTGTGATGGGCCTGGGCGTGGGGATTGATTTGCCGGTGGCGATGGCGTTTTTGGCAGAGTTTTCCCGCCTGCGCGGACGGGGTAACAAAGCCGCCAGCATTGCCATGTGGTGCCCCACCTGGTATGCCGCTATCAGCGTTTCCTATCTTCTGGTGTTGTTGCTGTACGGGGTACTGCCGGAAGGGCATACCGCTTGGCTATGGCGGCTGATCCTCGGCTTCGGCGCCGTACCGGCGCTGGTGATTATCGCCATCCGTAGCCGCTATATGAGCGAATCGCCCGTCTGGGCCGCTAACCAGGGCGATTTGGCCGGGGCGGCGAAAATCTTGCGCCATTCCTACGGAATCAATGCCGAGGTGGCAACGGACGCACCGGCGCCGCAGATCAACCGCCGCGCCAAAGCCGGTTTGCGCAATTACGCCGCGCTGCTGCGTGGCGTTTACCTGCGGCGGACGGTGCTTGCCACCCTTATCGCCGTGGCCTCCTCGTTTGCTTATAATGCGGTGGCGTTTGGTCTACCGGTCATCCTCAGCAGTTTCCTCGAGCAGTCCATGCTGAGCACCATTCTGTTCTCGCTGGCGCTGAATCTCCTGTTCGCGTTTGTCGGCGGGCTGCTTGCGGTGCGTTTTGTCCCCCGCTTCGGCGCCTGGCCCATGACCGTGCTGGGCTATGCTCTACAGCTATTGTCGCTCATCGGGCTGGCGCTTATCGGCCGTCCCCACGATGGCATTCAGGCCGGTCTCGCCATCGCCATGCTGGCGTTGTTCCTGTTCGGACAAGGGGTCGGCCCCGGTTCGCACAGCATGACGTTCGCCTCGCTAAGCTACCCCACCTCGCTGCGCGGCGTGGGTGTCGGCTTTAACCAGACGCTGATGCGTGCCAGTTCAACGCTGTCGCTGTTTTTGTTCCCGGTACTCACGGCGCTGCTCGGCACCGGCGTTTTCTGGGTAATTGCGCTGGCGCCGCTGGCGGGCCTACTTGCCTTGCTGACCCTTCGCTGGGAGCCGTCGGGCTATGATGTGGATGCGGAAGATTTCGCGTCGCCGTCCACCGCCGCTGCGGGATAAGTCATTGCGAAGGAATTGACCTACGCGGGGGGTTAAGCCCGCGCCATGGCTTAAACCCGCGCCCAGGGTTGAGCCTGCGCCGTGGCTTAAGCCTGCGCCAAGGGTTAAGCCCCCGCTGAGGATTAAGCCCGCGCCGCGGCTTAAGTCTGCGCCATGGTTTAGACCCGCGCCAAGGGTTAAGCCCGCACCAAGGGTTATTACGGCATTGTAGATTAAGCTTGCACGGTAGGACGCATTAGGATGCATAAGGGGGCGTCGCCGGACGATTGCCCCCTTTTATTTATTAGGATGTAAACGCCTTGGCGGCGCCGTGACCGCCCCGTGGCGCCGCAGGTCCCAGCGCGTTCTAAAGCGTGGCGGCAAGGCGCACCCAGCCATATTCTACATAGACCTCCCGCCCCAGCAGCCAGCGTTGCAGCATCGTTAACGCCATCAGCGCCACCACCTCCTGGCGGGCGCGCAGCGGGTGGCGCGCCAAATTATTGCGCAGAACGATAGTTTGCGCATAATCCCGCCCCGGCGTATGCAGCGCCACACTGAAATGATCCTGCGCCAAAGCGCCTACCACCAGCCCCAGCGAGGCGCCGTGACGCTGCGCCAGCTGCGCGGCCTGCTGCGCCAGCGCCGCTAAATCGACGCTCGGCCCAGCGCTCTGAGCTGCTTCAGGCCACCATTCGCCGCCCGTCACCGGCACGCCGGCGCTCCGGCACTGCCAGGTGACCATCCCAGCGGTGAACTGCTCCGCCAGCGCCAGGGTCAACCCCCGTTGCGGCAACTGATGCCCCAGCCGGGTCGGCAAATCGTCGGTCCCCTCATAAAGCTGGCTGTCGCCGGCCACGGCGCGAATCTGCTGCCATACCTGCTCCATCGCCTCGCGTTCGTGGGCCGGGCCGGTCAGCTTCAATTCAATGATCGGCATCGAGGAGCGGTAGCCGAGCACCACCTCCTCCGGCAGCGGCAGGCCGTCGAGCTCATTGGCCAGATCGCTTTCGCCGCGGCCAAACGTGGTCATGCGCAGGCAAAGCGGCGGATCCGGCAAATCGAACCGCTCGCGCAGCCGCGGCACGATTTCGCGCTCCACCATGACCTTGAATTCCGAGGGCACGCCCGGGGTAAAAAACAGCAAACAGCGGTTGAGCTGTAGCGCAAAACCGCAGGCGGTGCCGACCGGATTATCGATAAGCTCGGCGCTGGCGGGAATCAGCGCCTGTTTGCGGTTACTGGGCGCCATGTCGCGGCCGCGTTCGGCGAAATAGGCCGCCATTTTCGCCAGCCACTCCGCATGCTCCACCAGTTCATCGCCGGCGGCGGTGGCGGCGGCCAGCGCGCTGAGGTCGTCGCTGGTCGGACCCAGGCCGCCATTGACGATCAACACATCCGCCCGCAGGCTGCGCTCGGTCATCGCCGCCACCAGCGCCGACAGATTGTCGCCTACGGTCATGCGCGACGACATCGGCATCCCCTGCTCGAACAGATAGTTCGCCAGCCAGGCGGCGTTGGTGTCGACAATCTGCCCGTGCAACACTTCATCGCCCGTGCACAGCATTTCTACCCTAAGCATGCTCTTCTCCTGTGATCCTGTACCGCCACTTTAAAAAGCGGCATCGACAAACACAACACCTGTTCAAGGGATTTTCACGAAATGCGATAATTGCCTGAGAACGACGCGGAACAAAACACGCCGTCCCACGCTTACGGCGCAGGGGTTTGCGCCAGCCAAGCGTGGATAGCGCCCCGCGGGATTTTTATGCCGCCCTGATTGAGCGTTGGCGGTAAGTAATACCAAGCGACGGGACGCTGCCACGGTGACAGCTGCGGCTCGAGCCAGGCGCGCAGCGCCGCAAGCGGGACGTCGGAATCCACCACCGCCACCGGCCTCTGGCCATATTCCGGGTCAGCCAGCGGCGCAATAAACGCCTGGCGCACGCCGTCATGGCGGGCGAGCAGGCGTTCGATATCCTCGGGCTGCACGCCTTCGCCGCCGCAAAAAAACAAATTGTCCAGCCGGCCGGCGATGCGCAATTCACCAGCGTGCAGCGTGCCGCGATCGCGGGTGTGAAACCAGCCGTCGCCCTCATCAAGCGGCAGCAACGTGCCCTGATGCCAATAACCCGCCGCCTGACTGGCCCCGCGCAGCCAAATCTCGCCCTGTACTAGCCGCAAACTGCGTCCAGCCAGCGGCAGACCGACGCCCCCCGCGCCGTCCGCGCGTCTGGCGCAAACGGTGGAGGCGAACTCGGTCAGTCCGTATCCGCACCAGCATCGGATGCCCTGCGCCTCGGCCCGCGTAGTGAGCTCGGCGGGGATCATCGCGCCGCCGAGCAGGACATCGCTGAGCGTGAGCGACGTAGGGGATCCGTCCAGCAGCCGCCATAGCTGCGTCGGCACCAGGGAAGCATGGCTGCACCCCGCCAGCGCCTGCGCCAACGGCACGCCGTCTTGCACCGCCAGGCGCGCGCCGGCATACAGCCAGCGCCAGACGATGCCCTGACCGGAAACATGATACAGCGGCAGCGACAATAGCCAGCAGCCCGCGCGCTGGAAATCCAGCAGCGTGACCACCCCGGCCGCGCTGCATAAATGGGCGGCATAGCGGTGCGCCGCCGCCTTGGGCATCCCGCTCGACCCCGAGGTCAGCGTCAGGGTAGCCAGCCGCTTAGGATCCCATGGCGTGTCCGCCGGCGGTAGCGGCGGCTGCGTCTCGGCGGCGGACGGGTCTGACAACAGCAGCCGCGCAACGTCGACCTCGAGCGGCACCATGCCTGACGGCCACGCCGCGGGCTCGCTGCTCCAGCCAAAGGCCAGATCGAGCGTCGGCAGCCGGCGAGCCAACAGCTCCGCCGGCAGGCGGGGATTAAGCGGCGCCACCCGCGCCCCGCATTCTAGCGCCGCCAGATAGGCGAACAGCAGCGCCAGGGAATTATGCCCCCTCAGCGCCACGCCGCAACCCTCGACCACGCCCGCCCGCCGCCAGCTCGCCGCCTGCCGCTGCACGGCCGCCGCCACCTGCCGCCAGCTCAGCTCCCCTTGCGGCCCGTGCAGGGCGATCGCATGCGGATAACGTTGCGCCCATTGGCGCCAGGGCCAATCATCAAAATGCTCAGGCATCGATCGCGCTCCCGTGGCCTTGGCTCATGGCATTGTCCCGATGGGCTCCAACTGCGCCCAAGACAGCAGCGGTAAATCACAGCCCGGCCAGGGCCGCACCAATTGCGCCTGCATCAACGACAGCGTATCCAGCCCCGGCGTCACCGCGGGCGTTAGCCACTGCGCCAGGCGTGAAAGCTGGGTCAGCGCCAGACTCGATTCCACGCCGGAGCTGATAACCGCCGTCAAACCAAGCGCCCGGGCGCACTCCAGCGTCTGGCGGCAGCGCGCCAGCGTCCCCGTCAGGCTGGGCTTCACCACTAACGCAGCCACCCCGGGAGCGGCATGCAGGGTAAAGCCCGGCTCGCGCGCGCTCTCGTCCCAGGCGATGGGGATGCCGGTTTGCGCCGCGAAAGCCAGCGAATCGTCAGGGCGGCCGCAGGGCTCTTCAAGAAAATCGATGCGGGACAGGCAGTCCGGCGCCAGATAGCGGGCGAACTGCAAGGCGCGATCGCGCGTCCAGCGGCGGTTAGCATCCAGCCGCAGGCGCAAATCGGGCAAGGCCGATAACAGCATATTCACCGTCAGGCTGTCCCGGATCGCCTCATACAGCCCCACCTTAAGCTTGGCCACCCGCGCGCCTGGCATCGCCGCCAGATGCGCCAGCGCCTCGTCGGGGTCGCCGGTACACAGCGGCACGCTGCGATAGTCCGCCTGCGGCGGCAGCGCGTCCGTCAGCTCCGCCAGCGCGCAGCTGATGCCAAAACCGACCGAGGGCGGGGCGGCGTCGAGCGTCGACGCCGACGCCTCCCCCGCCGTCCAGCGCGCCAGCCAGCGCTGCGCCGCCGCGCCGGCATCCGCCAGGCTCTCGCGGCTAAACCCCGGCAGCGGCGCGATTTCGCCCACGCCGCGCCGTCCCGCGTCATCCAGAGCGACCAGCAGCCCCTCGCGCTCCGCAAAACGCTGGTTTCCCAATACCACACCGGGCTGCATAGGGAGACGATAGCGGTACAGCGTCGCCCGGCGCATCACGGATTACGCTTGAATTGGCTGAAGTCCGGCTGGCGCTTTTCGACAAAGGCATTGCGGCCTTCTTGCCCCTCGTCGGTCATGTAAAACAGCATGGTCGCATTCCCCGCCAGCTCCTGCAGACCGGCCTGACCATCGCAATCCGCGTTGAGCGCCGCCTTCAGGCAACGTAACGCGATGGGGCTATTGGCCAGCATCTCTCGACACCAGCGCACGGTCTCGATTTCCAGGCGCGCCAACGGCACGACGGCATTCACCAGCCCCATTTCCAGCGCCTGCTCGGCATGGTACTGGCGGCACAGAAACCAGATTTCCCGCGCTTTCTTTTGGCCGACAATGCGCGCCATATAGGACGCGCCCCAGCCGCCGTCAAACGAGCCGACTTTCGGTCCGGTCTGGCCGAAGACCGCATTGTCCGCCGCCAGCGTTAAATCGCACATCATATGCAGTACGTGGCCGCCGCCGATGGCGTAGCCGGCGACCATTGCCACCACCGGCTTGGGGCAGGTGCGGATCTGGCGCTGAAAATCGAGCACGTTCAGATGATGCACGCCGCCGTCGTCCTGATAACCGCCATAATCGCCGCGCACTTTTTGATCGCCGCCGGAACAGAAGGCCTTTTCCCCCTCCCCGGTGAGAATGATCACGCCGATGCCCTCATCGTAGCGCGCATCGCTCAACGCCAGCATCATCTCCTTGACCGTTAACGGCCGGAAGGCATTACGCACCTGCGGACGGTTAAGGGTAATTTTGGCGATCCCGTCCGCGGATTTGTGATAGCGAATGTCGGTGAAGTCGCCGCTGCAATCACGCCAGTCGACGGGGGCATACCAGGAGTCTTCATTAGGTTCAAGCATCATGCATTCCTTTATTCAAACGGAGCCAGCAAAGAGTGAAGTCGTTCAGCAAACGCCCGCGGGTTGCCGCGATGGGCGTTATGCCCTGCCGCCGCTACCGGCCACCAGGGGAGGCCCGCCTGCTCGGCCAGCGCCGAGAACTTGGCGTCTTGGGCGCCGCACAGATAACCGAACGGCAAAGGTAAACGGCGCAACGGCGCCAGAAGATCCGGCTGGCGGCCCAGCGAGCCGGCGATCAACATTGCCGCCACGCTTGCGCCGCGATTACCGGCGCGCAGCCGGATCACCTCCGCGCGCTGCGACGGGGTTAAATCGCTAAATACCGGTTGGCGGTACCAATCGGCCAACACCGTCGTCAGCGGCTCGCCGGCAAAGCGGCGCGCCCAGGCCGTATCGTGCCGCAGCCGCTGCCGGCGCGCCGTTGCCTCCGTCAGACCGGGATGCGCGCCTTCGACAAACACCCCGCGCAGAAAGGGATCTTGGCCATGGCAGGCGTGATAAAGCGCAATACGCCCGCCGAGGGAATAGCCGATCGCGATATACTCACCAATGTCCAGGGCGCGCAGGGTCTGGCTGAGCGCCGTCGACAGCGCGGCAAACGGCTGCGGCGGCAGTGCGGCGCTGTCGCCGTGGCCCGGTAGATCCAGCGTCACCTGCGGCCAGCCGGCAAAATACGGCAGAACGGGCAACCAGTCGTCGCCCGAGCCGAGCAGGCCGTGCAGCCAGACCAGACAAGGCCGCCGACGGCTGCCCGGTTGCCTGTGCCGCACCGCCCAGGGTGTCATCGCGCCATCTCCGCCACCAGCTCGCGCAGCAGGGAAGCGCCCTGCTCCGCCGGCACCACCAGCTCGACCAGGGTCGCCGCCCCCGCCGCCGGCTGCCTGCGCCAGGCGGTATCCAGGGCCGTCCGCAGCGCGCCCATATCGCGCGGCCGCTGATAGTCTAAACCGAACAGCGCCGCCGCGTGGCGGAAGTCCACCTGCTGCGGCATGACATAATAGGTCTGGCGTACCGTCTCCGGGGTCGGCAGCAGCGAGAAGATTTGACCGCCGTTATTATTCACCACCAGGATCACCACCGGCGCCGGGCAATGGCGGAACAGCGCCAGCGAATTAACATCGTACAGCGCCGAAAGGTCCCCCAGTAACGCGAGCAGCGGCCGGGCGGTGGCCCGCGCGACGCCGGCGGCGGTCGCCAGCAAACCGTCAATCCCGCTGGCGCCGCGGTTGCCCCAGACCGGATAGCCGGCCGGCAGTTGCGCTAACGCATCCGCTAATCGTACAGTCAGGCTATTGCCGAGGAAGACCCCTCCCTTCGCGGGCAACAGCGCCGGCAACCCATAGGCCAGCCGAGCCTCGCAGACCGGCGCCGTCTCCCAGGCCGCCGATGCGGTAGCGGCCCCGCCAGCCGATCCGGCGTGAATCGCCCCCCTGCTCGCGCCAGGATACACCGACTCAGCGCCGCGTTGCCCCTCGCCAGCGGCGCAATAAGCCGGGTCAACGCCGACGACGGACCGGGCCGCGGCCGCCGGCAGCAGCGCCTGACGCACCCGCCGCGCCGCGGCGGCGGCCAGGTCATCTAGGGCAGGCGCCCAGGGGGGATTGACCACGGCCGGATGGCGCGCCAGCCAGGGCGCGACATCGGCGAAAATACGCCGCCCGCGGTGGTGGCCCGGATCGCGCCGGCCGGGCAGCGGATCCACGAGCCACAGCATTTGCGCCGGACAATCGGCCTGCCAGGCCAGCAGACGCTTGCCGGTCAGACTACTGCCAAACTGCACCACCAACTCGGTACGGGCAAGTATCTCCTGCGCCGCCGAAGCGTTAAGCCAAAGATCGGCATGGGGCAACGGCTGGCCGGTATGGGAGAGCACATCGCCGAGCAGCGGCCAGCCGAGCGTCCGCGCCCAGCGCGCAATCGCCTCCCCTTGCGCCGCTCCGGTCCGGCCGGCGATCACCACGCCGCGGCGCTGGCGCCAGTCCGGCCAATCCGCCTCGGCCCGCAGCACCGGCGACGTCGCGGCCGTCAGCCAAGGCTGCTCGCTCTGCCACCAGTCGCCGAGCGCCTGCGACCAATCGTCCGCTTGCTCCTGTTGCGCGCCGTACAGCGGCTCGGCGAACGGACAATTGATATGCACGCCGCCGTGGGCGACCTCGTCTAGCAGCGCATCCACGGCGCTGACCAACCAGCGCGCCGGAATAGCCGGCGTCGGTCGCGGCAAATCCAGCGCGCGAACGGCAAAACCGGCAAACATACCGGGCTGGCGGATCGCCTGATTGGCGCCGCAGTCAATAAGTTCGGCCGGCCTGTCCGCGGTAAGCAGCACCAGCCGCTCGCCGGTCAGGCTGGCTTCTATCAAAGCGGGGTAGAGATTGGCGGCGGCGGTGCCCGAGGTGACAATCACCGCCACCGGCTGGCCGCTGGCTTTCGCCAGACCGAGCGCCAGATGTCCGAGCCCGCGCTCATCGAAATGGGTATGGAGGGTCAGGCGCGGATGGGCGGCTGCGGCGAGCGTCAGCGGCGTTGAACGCGAACCGGGGGCGATACAAACATGCCCTACGCCGTGTCGGGTCAGGGTTTCCAGCAGTAACGTCGCCCAGCGACGGTTAAACACAATACGGGACATGATGGGCCTGGCGCTTAGGTGGTGAGGGTGACACCCTATTGTAAGTCCTCTGCGGGAGCGGATATTGATGTAAACACCGATTTGCGGCGTTTGCTACTCCCGCGCCGCACCGGTAAATAACGATTGCAGACCGGCGGCTTTATTTTCGACTTCCTGCCATTCTTGATCGGCATCGGATCCCGGCACAATACCGGCGCCGGCATAAAGCCAGATCTGGTGACTTGACACCCGGGCACAGCGCAACGCCACGCAAAACTCGCTCTCATCAAGGGTCAGGTAGCCTGCCGACCCGGCGTACCAGCGGCGGGCGAAGGGTTCGTGACGCTGGATAAACGCCGCCGCCGGCTGCCGCGGGAGGCCGGCCACCGCCGCCGTCGGTTGCAGCAGCGCCAGGCAGAGGCTGTCGTCGGCGTGCTGCAAATCTCCCTGAATCCCCCGTCGCAAATGCTGTACGGTGCGCAGGGGGATGATTTCCGGGCCGCTGACATCCAGCGCCCGCGCGGCCTGCCGCAATCGTTGGCAAATATCGTCTACCACCAGCAGATTCTCGCGCTGATTTTTTTCGTCCGCCATCAGCCACGCCGCCTGCTCGGCGGCCTGCCGGGGATCCGGATCGCAGGCGACGGTGCCGGCGAGGGCTTCGGTATTAAGACTGCGATCCTCGCGGTGATAAAGCCGCTCCGGGCTGGATCCCAAAAAGGCCTCATGGGCCGACCAGGCCATCAGGTAATGGAAACACCGGTGGTTTACCTGGCGGCTGGCCGCCATCAGCGCCAGCGGCGAAGGGGGCATATCCACGCGCAGCGTGGAGCGCCGGGCCAGCACCACTTTCTCCAGCCCGCCCTGGCGGAATTGTTCCAGCGCCTGCGCGACAAGGCGTCGCCACGCCGGCAGCTCGGGGAGATGCGTCACGCCGGTCACCGTGGCCGTCAGCGGCGGAAGGGGCGCCGGCGCGTCGGCGCCGTGGGCCTCAAGCCAGGCGAGAAAATCGGCGGCGTCGGCGGCCAGCGACGTCTCGCTGTAAAACGTCATTATTATCTGATACCGATCCCGCAGACGCCGCCAGCTCAGGCGCGGCAGAAACAGTGCGCTTTCCGGCTCACCGGCGTCGGCACCAAAGGCATTGAGCCCCCAAATCCGCAAATCCCTTACCGCCGGCTGCGCGGCCAGGAAGCGCTGCGCATCGCCAAGGCGCGAGAAATGGCGCACCGCTCCGCAGCTCGCCACCTCTTCATGACCGTCGCGGTGCTGCCAATAGCATTGCGGATACAGCGGCCACGCGTTGAGCCAATCCAGCATCGGCGCCGCCGCGCCGTCCGCCCAAGGCAGCATCACTTGCCGAACGCCGGGCGCCGCCGGCAGCGAACCGGCATCGAGGTGTTGAAGCAGGGTGGAAACAAGCAGTGACAGCATAGCGGGCCGTTTATTTCAATACCGGAATAATGAGAGGGATTATACGTATGGCGCCAGCGATTACCAAACCCGCCGTGCGCCGCGGCGGACATAAAAAACGCGCAGGTCACGGGCAGGTGACGCTGCGCGCCTTGAGACTACGCAAAGTGCGATGTGTGACCAACCCTGTGCGGCGCACATAAAAAAAACGCGCAGGTCACGAACATGTGACGCTGCGCGCATTCAGGCTGAAATGCGGGATCGACGGCGCCGCGGCCGTAGTGCCTTAGCGCTGCCGCCAAGCCGTCCGCGGTTATCGGCGCGCCAACAGCAGCCCCACCACCAGCCCAACCGAGGCGCCAATGCCAACGCCATGCCAGGGGTTTTCCTGCACATAGTCATCCGCGGCGCTCACCGCCTGCCGGGCTTTCAGATAGTAGGTGTCGGACGCCTGGCTCACCCGCGTTTTAACATCATCCAGGGCCTGCTGCGCGCGGGTCTTCAGCTCGACATACTTTTGATCGGTTTTATCGCCGGAATAAGCCAGCACCTCTTCCAGCGTTTCGGACAGGAGCTGCACGTCATCGTCGACATGCGTTTCGTGCGGCTGAAGGGGATCGTTAGGTGTAGTCATCACTATTCTCCGTGTTCTGATGAAAGGCGTCAGACTAACTATAGGCAAAAAATGCCCCCGCCGGAGGACTATTCTCGCCGGAGCAATCCGAAAAAACGCGCGTATCGCTGATGTCGCACTTGGCAGGGGGAGGCCGCGAGGAAACGCCCCGCGGCGCTAGGTTAGAGAATGGGCTGCGCCAACTGCACCAGCGTGATGAGCGGCTGCGGATACAGCCCGAGCAGCAGCACCAGCAGCGAGGAGATCAGTACCACAACCCCGCCGGCGGTCAGCGCCCAGTTGGAAGGAGTATCGCGCCGCAGGTTTTCCGGCGGCGACAGGTAGAGGCTGACCATGATACGCAAGTAGTAAAACAGCCCGATGGCGCTACCGGCTACCACCGCGCCGGTCAGCCAGCCCAGATGGCTATTCACCCCGAGCGCGATGACGTAGAACTTGCCGATAAAGCCGAGCGTCATGGGGATGCCCGCCAGCGATAACATCATCACCGTCAGCACCGACGACAGCAGCGGCTTATGCCAAAACAGACCGCGGTAGGAATACAGCGAATCCGCATCCTCGCCGGTGTAGGGGCTGGACATCAAGCTGACGACGCCGAACGCCCCCAGGCTTGCGAACACATAACCCGCCAGATAAACGCCGACGGTTTCCAGCGCCAGCGTGTGGGCCTGCACCGCAATCAATCCCACCAATAAATAACCCAGATGGGCAATGGACGAATAGCCCAGCACCCGCTTGATATTGCTTTGGCTCAGGGCCATCAGGTTGCCGAACAGCATGGAGGCGAAGGCAATGATAGCCAGCACCAGCCGCACCACTTCATTATGGGTCACCGGCGCGTAGAGGAACAGGCGCATCACCACCGCGAAAATCGCGATTTTACTGGCGGTCGCCAGGAAGGTGGACACCGGCGCGGGCGCGCCCTGGTAAACATCTGGCGTCCACAGGTGGAACGGCACCAGCGACAGTTTGAAGCCGACGCCGACGATCATCATGCCCAAACCCGCCAGCAGCACCGGTTGCGCCAACATGCCGTCGTTTAGTGTTTGGCCAATGCCGGCGAAAGACAGGTGACCGGTGCTGGCATACACCAGCGCCATACCGAACAGCAAGAAGGAGGACGCCGCCGCGGACAGCAGCGTGTACTTAATGCTGGCTTCCAGCGAGCGCTTTTGGCGGAACGCATAACCCACCATCCCGAACAGCGGCAGCGAAATCAGCTCAATACCGAGGAACAGCGCCGCCAAATGGTTGGCGCAGGCGAGCAGGATCCCGCCCATCGCGGCAATCAGCACCAGCAGATAAAATTCATCGCGGTTGCCCGGATAGCCCGCCAGCCAGGCGTAGGCCAGCGTGCTGGTCGCCAGGCTGGCCATCAGCACCAGCCCGGTGTAGAGCATGGAGTAACCGTCGACGCGCATCAGCGGCGTCACGTCCATCGGGCCATTCTGCGCCACGAACCACAGCGACAGCAGCGCCAGGTTTAGCCCGATGACCGTCAGCGTTGCGTTGATAAAGTGGTTGCGTCGCCACGCAATGCACAGCATCACAACCACCACCGTCAATCCGACGATCAACAGCGGTAATAATGCGATCAGTTGTTGAGGAGTTATTGTCATGGCGAATTACGGCCTTGTCGTTGAAATAGTGGAACCGGCGTCGGCGGCGAACCAGTGCTGGATATTGCTCATGGCGGCGGCCGAGGTATCCATAATCGGCTGCGGGAAGAACCCGAGCAGCACCAGCAGCACCACCAGCAGCAAAATGATCAGCCGTTCGCGCAGCGTCATACCCGGCAGCGGCTCGGTGGATTTAGCCGGGCCGTAATACGCGCGCTGCATCATGATAAGCGAGTAGACCGATGCGAACACCAGACCGAACGTGGAAATCACCGTAATCACCGGTACCACCGGGAAACTGCCGAACAAAATGGTAATCTCGCCAACAAAGTTGCCGGTGCCCGGCATGCCAAGGGTCGCGACGGCGAAAAAGAGCGACAGCGCCGGAATAAAGCTCAGCCGGCCCCACAGACCGCCCATTTGCCGCATATCGCGGGTGTGCAGGCGCTCATACAGCTGACCGCATATAATGAACATGCCGGCGGCCGACAGACCGTGGGCGATCATCTGTACCACCGCGCCCTGATAGGCCAGCTGGCTGCCGCTGTAGATGGCAATCAACACAAAGCCCATGTGGGACACGCTGGTATAGGCGATGAGGCGCTTGATATCGGTCTGCGAGAACGCCATCCAGGCGCCGTAAAAGATGCCCACCACCCCAAGCCACATGGCGATGGGGGCGAACTGGTGCGAGGCGTGAGGAAACAGCGGCAGGCTAAAGCGCAGCATCCCGTAGGCCGCGGTTTTCAGCAATATCCCCGCCAGGTCCACCGAACCGGCGGTGGGCGCCTGACTGTGGGCGTCCGGCAGCCAGCCATGCAGCGGCACCACCGGCATTTTGACCGCGAAGGCCAAAAAGAACCCGAGCATCAGCAGGTATTCCAGCCGTTCCGACATCGGCGTGCGCAGCAGGTCTTCATAATTGAAGGTCCAGACGCCGGTGGCGTTATAGTGCACCAGCACCAGGCCGAGTATCGCCACCAGCATCACCAGGCCGCTTGCCTGGGTATAAATAAAGAATTTGGTCGCGGCGGTAATACGGGTCTTGCCGTCGGAGGCTTTATGCCCCCAGAGCGCGATGAGAAAATACATCGGCACCAACATCATTTCCCAGAAGAAAAAGAAGAGAAACATGTCGATGGCCAAGAACACGCCGATAACGCCGCCCAGGATCCACAGCAAGTTAAGGTGGAAGAAGCCCTGGTAGCGCTGAATTTCCCGCCAGGAGCAGAGGATAGCCAGCACCCCGAGCAGCCCGGTCAGCACCACCATCAGCAGCGACAGGCCGTCCAGCGCCAGATGGATGCTAATACCGAAGCGCGGGATCCAGGGGAGCAGATACTCCACCTGCCATTGCGGCAACCCCTGGGCCATCGCCAGGGTGTATCCGCCCTGCTGCCACAACAGCAATGAAAGCGCCAGTGTCAGCCCCATGGCAATCAAGGCTATCCAGCGCGGTACCCGGGTACCGAAACGCTCACATTGCCAACACAGCAGACCGCCGATAAAGGGGATAAGAATTAGCCAAGGTAGTAGCATGGCGTTTTGCGTCCCTAATTGTAAAATCAATAAACTTGCGTATCAGCGGAGCGGCATTCTGCCCGCCGCCCCGCCCTAAGCCGGAAACGAAGCTCGGGGTATTTAAACGAATACCAACAGCGCCACCACGACAACCGCACCCAAACCCAACGACGTCGCATACCAGCGCAACTGCCCGTTTTCGCTCACCGTCAGGCCGCGTCCGGCCCAGCGCGCCAGCAGCGCGGGAAGATTCATCACCGCGTTAAGGGGATCGCGCGCCAGCAGCCGTGCGATGGCCAGGTAGGGTTTGACGAAGACCTTGTCGTAAAGCCAGTCGAATCCCCAGGCGTGGAACCACCAGACCGAGAAGAAACGTCCCGGCGCGCTGGCGGCCACGGCGTTGACCCAACGGCGCTGGCCGAGCCACAGTGCCGCCGCCAGGCCAATACCGATGATGGCGACCGCGCCCGAGGTGATTTCCAGCGCCAGTTTACCGTCATGACCGAACTCCCCGGCCGGCAGGACGCCCGCCAGCGGCGGCGTAATCCAGGCACCGATGAAGGTGGACAACACCATCAGTACCACCAGCGGCAGATGATGGCTGATGCCGCGGCAGGCGTGAGCCTGGATTTGCGCCTTGCCGTGGAACACGATAAAGATCATGCGGAAGGTATACACCGAGGTGAGGAACGCCCCCATCAGGCCGGCCAGCATCAGTACGCTATGGCCATTGGCCAGCGCTCCCCAGAGGATTTCATCCTTGGAATAGAAGCCGGCGGTCACCAGCGGCAGCGCCGACAGCGCCGCGCCGCCCACCAAAAAGCAAATATACACCAGCGGAATCGACTTTCTCAGGCCGCCCATTTTGAAGATGTTTTGCTCGTGGTGGCAGGCGAGGATCACCGAACCGGAGGACAAGAACAGCAGCGCTTTGAAAAACGCGTGGGTCATCAGGTGAAAAATGGCCGCGTCCCAGGCCTGAACGCCCAGGGCCAGGAACATATAGCCTATCTGGCTCATGGTGGAATAGGCCAGCACCCGTTTGATATCGGTCTGCACCAGCGCGGCGAACCCCGCCAGCACCAGCGTCACCGCGCCGACGATCCCCACCAGATGCAACACCTCCGGCGCCATCAGGAACAGGCCGTGGGTGCGGGCGATAAGATACACGCCGGCGGTCACCATGGTGGCGGCGTGAATCAGCGCCGACACCGGCGTCGGACCGGCCATAGCGTCCGCCAGCCAGGTTTGCAGCGGCAGTTGCGCCGATTTCCCCACCGCGCCGCCCAGCAGCATCAGGGTCGCCCAGGTGATGGCCGGGGAGCCTTCCGCCAGTTTTTGCGGCGCCAGCACCATCAGATCGTGGAAATTCAGCGTTCCGAGCTGGTCATAAAGGATAAACAGCGCGAACGCCAACAGCACATCCCCCACGCGGGTGACGATAAACGCCTTCATTGCCGCGGCGCCGTTTTTCGACTCGCTGTAATAGAAGCCGATCAGCAGGTAGCTGCAAAGCCCCACCCCTTCCCAGCCGAGATACATCAGCAGCAGGTTGTCCGCCAGCACCAGCACCAGCATGCTGGCGATAAACAGATTGGTATAGGCAAAAAAGCGCGAATAGCCCTCTTCCCCACGCATGTACCACGAGGCGTAGAGATGAATGAAAAAGCCGACGCCGGTGACCACCGACAGCATCGTCAGCGACAGGCCGTCCAGGCTGAGGGTGATGGGAATTTGAAAATCGCCCACCGCCATCCAGTGCCACAGCGTTTGGGTAAACACCGCCGCGCCGTCGCCGCGCGCGCCGAAGAAATCCAGCGCCACCCAAACGGTGGTCAACGCCGACAGCCCAACGCTGCCAACGCCCACCGTCGCCGCCAGGTTTTCAGACCAGCGACCGCGGGAGAACGCCAGCAGCAGGAAACCCGCCAAGGGGAATACTAGGGTTAAATAGAGTAGGTTCATCCGTGCATCTCGCTGACAGTGTCGATATCTAGGGTCCGGCGGCGACGGTGCAATTGCAGCAGCAACGCCAGGCCGATACTGGCCTCGGCGGCGGCCAGGGTAACCGCCAGGATATACATCACCTGCCCGTCCGCCTGGCCCCAATAGCTGCCGGCCACAATGAACGCCAGCGCCGAGGCGTTAATCATGATCTCAAGCCCCAAGAGCATAAACAGCAGATTGCGGCGGATCATCATCCCCGTCAGGCCCAGCACAAACAAGATAGCGGCCAGGATGAGACCGTGTGATAACGGGATCATGCTTGCTCCTCCCCTCTTCTCTTGATGGCGTCGGTCATCTTCGGCCCCTTATAAAGCGCATCGACACTGTCGCGCTCGTCGCGGCCCAGATGGAACGCGACCACCAGCCCCGCCAGCAGCAGCATGGAGGCCAGCTCCACCGCCAACACATAAGGACCGAACAGCGCGATGCCGACGGTTTTAGCCGCGATAAGATCCCCCGCGATGCCGTGATCGCCCGCGCCGGCCAGCGCGCGCACCAGCACCGCCAGCAGCACCAGCGACAACAGCGACGGCCCGATCCAGACCCGGGGACGCAACCAGGCGCGTTCTTGTTTATCGCGGCCGACGCTCATGTTGAGCATCATCACCACGAACACGAACAACACCATGATGGCGCCGGCGTAAACGATAATCTCCAACGCGCCGGCGAAGTAGGCCCCCAGCGAAAAGAATACGCAGGCGATGGCCAGTAGCGAAATAATCAGGTACAGCAGCGCATGTACCGGTTGGGTATGGGTGATGACGCGTAACGTCGCCAGCACCGCCACCAGGCCGGAAAGATAAAACGCCAGTTCCATGCCAGTCTCCTTAGGGCAGCAAGCCTTTTACGTCGATGGGTTTGGCTTCGTTTTCCGCCTCGCCTTTATCCTTGCCGGCGATCGCCATACCGGCCATGCGGTAGAAGTTGTATTCGGGATATTTACCCGGCCCCGAAATCAGCAAATCCTCTTTTTCATACACCAGATCCTGGCGCTTGAACTCGCCCATCTCGAAATCCGGGGTGAGCTGGATGGCGGTGGTAGGACACGCCTCTTCGCACAGGCCGCAGAAAATACAGCGCGAGAAATTGATGCGAAAGAATTCCGGATACCAACGGCCATCTTTGGTCTCCGCTTTCTGCAGCGAAATGCAGCCCACCGGGCAGGCGACCGCGCACAGGTTACAGGCTACGCAGCGCTCATCGCCGTCAGGGTCGCGCGTCAGCACGATACGGCCGCGGAAACGGGGCGGCGGATTGACCGGTACGTCCGGGTACATGCGGGTTTCGCGCTTGTTGAACGCCTGCATGCCTATCATCCAGATGCTGCGCAGCGTGGTCCCGCAGCCAATCGCTAACTCTTTTAACGTCATGATTCATCCACCCCTTAATGCGCGTTGTACAAGATGACCGCTGCGGTCGCCAACAGGTTGAGCAGCGTCAGCGGCAGGCAGATTTTCCAGCCCAGCGCCATCACCTGGTCGTAGCGCGGACGGGGCAGCGCCGCGCGGATCAGGATGAACATCATCATAAAGAAAGCGGTTTTTATGGCAAACCAGATAAACGGCGGCAACCACGGCCCCTGCCAGCCGCCGAAGAACAGCGTCACCATCAGCGCCGAAATGGTCACGATGCCGACGTATTCGCCGACGAAAAACAGGCCGAACTTCATCCCCGAGTATTCAATATGGTAACCGTCGGCCAGCTCCTGCTCGGCTTCCGGCTGATCGAAGGGGTGGCGGTGACATACCGCGACCCCCGCCAGAGCAAAGGTGACAAAGCCGAAGAATTGCGGCACCACGTTCCACAGGTGCGCCTGCGACTCGACGATCGCGCCAAGATTAAACGAGCCGGCCTGCGCCACCACCCCCATCAACGATAAACCGAGGAACACTTCATAGCTCAGCGTCTGCGCCGAGGCGCGCATGGCGCCCAACAGGGAGTATTTATTGTTGCTCGACCAGCCGGCGAACAGCACCGCGTAAACCGCCAGCCCGGCCATCATCAAAAAGAACAGGACGCCGATATTGAAATCGGCCACCACCCAGGTCGGGCTCACCGGCACAATGGCAAAGGTAATCAGCAATGAGGTAAAGGCGATAACCGGCGCCAGGGTGAAAATACCCCGATCGGCGAACGGCGGGATCCAGTCCTCTTTAAACATCATCTTCAACACGTCGGCCAGCAGTTGCAGCGATCCGCCCCAGCCTACGCGGTTGGGTCCGTAGCGGTTTTGGAACAGCCCCAACAGGCGCCGTTCGGCAAAACTCATATAGGCGCCGCAGGTGACCACCACCAGCAGGATAACCACCGCCTTCACCACCGTCAGGAGGATATCGATGACCTCCGGTGTCAACCAACTCATAGCGCGGCCTCCCGCAAATTAACAACGCTCTGTCCCGCAAGCATCGGCGGAATGCCCGGCAAACCCAGCGGCAGCCCCACCTGTCCCGGGCTCAGGCTATCGCTGAACCGCACCGGCAGACGCAGCTCCAGACCCGCGCAGGTGAAGGCGAGCAGCGTACCGCTGTTGACGCCCAGCCGGGCGGCGTCCGCCTGGCTCACCGCCACATAGGGCGCCGGCATCCGCTCCTGGATGACCGGAGAGCGCTGCGAGGTCTCCTCGCTGCCGAACAGGTGCCAATAGGGCGCGATCCGCCAGCTGCCGTCCTCGGGCTGCGCGAACGCGGGTGGAATCGCGCTGAAATAATCCAGCCGGCCCTCACCCGCTTCCAGAAGCCGCACCCCGGGGTCGCCGTGGCGCAAATGGCCGCCTACCTCATCCTGGAACTTATTCCAGGCCTGGGGGGAGTTCCAGCCCGGCGCCCAAGCGAACGCCACCTGCTGGCGCGGCGCCTGGGGCGCATTGTTGCCCTCCATGGAGAAGGCGAACATGGTGTCCTGGTCCTGCGGCACGCGCGGTTCATGCACATTGATGTTGGCGCGCATCGCGGTGCGTCCGCTGTAGCGGTGCGGCTCGCGCGCCAGTTTCTGGCCGTGAATACGAAAACCGGCGTCCGGCGCGGCGTGCTTGATCCCCGCCAGCTGCGGCAGCGCCGCGGCCGCGGCATCGATAATATGGTCAAGCTGGGTCCAATCCACCTGGCGGTTCAAATAGGTGGAGTGCAGCGAATGCAGCCAGCGCCAGCTTTCCAGCATGACGACCTGATCATCGTAGTAGGCGGGATCATAGACCTGGAAGAAGCGCTGCGCGCGGCCCTCCTGGTTGATGAGGGTGCCGTCGCTTTCGGCGAAGCTCGCCGCCGACAGGATAAGATTGGCCTTCTCCTGTAGGGCGGTGCGCTGGTGGTCGAGCACGATAAGGTTATTGACGTTGGCCAGCGCGGCATCGATGCGCGCGGCCGGCGCATGGCGGTAAAGGTCGTTTTCCAGCACAATCACGCTATCCGCAGCCCCCTGCTCCAGCGCGTCCAGCGCATCGTCCAGGCTGCCGCCCCCCATCATCGCCAGCCCCATGCTGTTGGCGCCGGCGGCGATAAAGCTAATCCCCACATCGCTCCCCCGCCCCTTCAGAGCGCGGGCGACGTTAGCGGCGGCGGCGATCACCGCCTCGCTGCCGGCATTGCTGCCGGAGATGATAAGCGGCTTGCGGGCGCCGGCCAGCGCCTGCACCACCACGTCAATCTTACCCTTGAGCGACTCATCAAGGCCGGTTACCGCCGGCGCCGTCTCGTCCAGCGCATGGGCGATGGCGAAACCCAGCCGCGCCTGATCATCCACCGGTGCGCAGTAGCTCCAGGCGGCGATATCATCCAGACGCGTGCGGTCAACGTTGGTGACGAACAGCGGGTGTTTGGCGTGCTGGCCGATGTTCATGATGGCGGCTATCTGCCAATCGGCCACTTTCTGCGCCGCGGCCATTTCGCGCGCCTTGCCCTTCACGGCCTGACGCACCGCCAGCGCAATACGCGCCCCGGTCTGGGTCAAATCCTCCCCCAGCACCAGCACGGCGTCGTAACTTTCCATTTCGCGCAGCGAGGGCGTGCGGATACCGCCGTTGCGCAGGACATTGAGCATCAGCGCCAGCCGGTCCTGTTCGCCGCCGGCGATCCCGGTGTAGAAATTCTCGGCGCCCACCAGTTCACGCAGAGCGAAATTGCTCTCGACGCTGGCGCGCGGTGAGCCGATGCCGATCATTTTGCGCGCATGGCGCAGCGCATCGGCGGCCCCCTGCATCGCCTGATCGGCGTTCAGCGCGATCCAATCGTCGCCGCGGCGCTGCAGCGGCTGGCGCGGGCGATCTTTCAGGTTGACGTAGCCGTAGCCGAAGCGGCCGCGGTCGCACAAGAAGTAATGGTTGACGCTGCCGTTGTAGCGGTTTTCTATGCGGCGCAGTTCGCCATAGCGTTCGCCGGGGCTGGTGTTGCAGCCGATGCTGCACTGCTGACAGACGCTGGGGGCGAATTGCATATCCCATTTACGGTTATAGCGCTCGGAGTGGGTTTTATCGGTGAACACGCCGGTCGGGCAGATCTCCACCAAATTGCCGGAAAACTCGCTCTCCAGCACCCCATCCTCAGGACGGCCGAAATAGACGTTATCATGGGCGCCATACACCCCGAGATCGCCGCCGTCGGCGTAATCTTTGTAGTAGCGGACGCAGCGGTAGCAGGCGATGCAGCGGTTCATTTCATGGGAAATAAACGGCCCGAGATACTGATTGCGGTGGGTACGCTTGGTAAAGCGGTAGCGGCGGAAATTCTGGCCGGTCATGACCGTCATATCCTGTAGGTGGCAGTTGCCGCCCTCTTCGCACACCGGGCAATCGTGCGGGTGGTTGGTCATCAGCCACTCCACCACGCTTTGACGGAACTGTTTAGCTTCATCGTCGGCGATAGAGATGAAGGTCCCGTCGGCGGCGGGCGTCATACAGGACATCACCAGCCGGCCGCGGGTATCCTCGGCGTTTTGGTATTGCTTGACCGCGCACTGGCGGCAAGCGCCGACGCTGCCGAGCGCCGGATGCCAGCAAAAGTAAGGAATATCCAGGCCGAGGGACAGACAGGCTTCCAGCAGGTTGTCAGACCCGTTAACCTCGTACTCTTTGCCGTCTACATGAATGGTAGCCATAGTCAGCATGCTCAGGTGAGGCCCGCCAAAGACGGGCGTTAATCAAAAATGCGTTCAGGGTGCAAAGCGCGTGCGCCCGCCTGACCCGCTCGTGCCGCATGGACAATTACCAGCGCGCTTTTAATAAGTTGGGCTGCACGCCGGCAATGGCGCGGGTATTGCCCAGTAACTCGGCGCTGATGCCCGCCTCAAACTCGGAGCGGAAATACTTAATCGCGCTTTGCAGCGGCTCCACCGCCCCCGGCGCATGCGCGCAGAAAGTTTTACCGGGGCCAAGGAAGCGACACAGCTGCTCCAGGGTCTCAATATCCCCCGGCTGGCCCTGACCGCTTTCCAGCGCGCGCAGCAGTTTGACGCTCCACGGCAGGCCGTCGCGACACGGCGTACACCAGCCGCAGGATTCCCGGGCAAAAAACTCTTCCAAATTGCGCGTTAACGACACCATGTTGATTTCGTTGTCTACCGCCATCGCCAGCGCGGTACCGAGCCGGCTGCCCGCTTTGCCGATATTCTCAAAGTCCATCGGCAGATCCAGATGATCCTGGGTCAGGAAATCGGTGCCGGCGCCGCCGGGCTGCCAGGCTTTCAAAGTCAAGCCATCGCGCATACCGCCGGCGTAATCCTCGAGGATCTCGCGCGCGGTAATACCGAACGGCAGCTCCCAGAGGCCGGGGTTCTTCACCCGGCCGGAGAAGCCCATCAGCTTGGTGCCGGCGTCGTTGCTTTTGCCGGCGGTGATGCCCTGATACCAATCCACGCCATGCTCAAGGATAGCCGGCACGTTGCACAAGGTTTCGACGTTATTGACGCAGGTGGGTTTACCCCAGGCGCCGGCGCTGGCGGGAAACGGTGGTTTTGAGCGCGGATTGGCGCGGCGGCCTTCCAGCGAATTAATCAGCGCCGTCTCTTCGCCGCAGATGTAGCGGCCGGCGCCGGTGTGGACGATAAGCTCAAAGTCAAAACCACTGCCCAGAATATTTTTGCCCAACCAGCCGGCCTCGGTGGCCTCGGCTATCGCGCGGCGCAGGTTCGCCGCCGCCTCGATATATTCGCCGCGCAGGAAGATATAGCCGCGATAGGCTTTCAGCGCGAAGGCGGCGATCAGCATCCCCTCCACCAGCAAATGGGGCAATTGCTCCATCAGCAGACGGTCTTTATAGGTCCCCGGCTCCATTTCATCGGCATTGCACAGCAAATAGCGAATGTTCATGGCGGGATCTTTCGGCATCAGGCTCCACTTCAGGCCGGTGGAAAAGCCGGCGCCGCCGCGTCCTTTCAGGCCGGCGTCTTTCACCAGCGTGACGATATCGTCCTGCGCCATGCCGCTTAAAGCCTTACGCGCGCCGGCATAGCCGTTTTTGCTCTGATATTCATCCAGCCACACGGGCTGATGGTCATCACGCAACCGCCAGGTCAGCGGGTGCGTTTCCGCCAAGCGGACAATGGTTTTGGTCATCGATATTGCTCCAGCAGCGGACCAATGCCTTCCGGCGTCAGATGCACGTGGGTATCGTCATCCACCATCATGGTCGGCCCCTTGTCACAATTGCCCAAACAGCAGGTGGGCAGCAGGGTGAACCGGCCATCGGGCGTTGTCTGGCCCGGCTTGATATTCAGCGACTGCTCAAGGGCGGCCTGAATTCCCTGATAACCGGTAATATGGCAGACCACGCTGTCGCAATAGCGGATAACGTGGCGACCTACCGGCTGGCGGAAAATCTGGCTGTAGAACGTGGCCACCCCTTCGACATCGCTGCCGGGAATGCCCAGCACCTGGGCGATGGCCGCGATAGCCCCGTCCGGCACCCAACCGCGGTTCTTCTGCACGATTTTCAGCGCTTCGATCGAGGCGGCGCGCGCATCCTCGTAATGGTGCTTCTCATGCTCGATGGCTTCGCGCTCCTCGCGACTCAGCTCGAACGTTTCGGTGGCGGCGTCCAGCCCCGCCGCCGCCGCATGCTTGGGGGTATCTTGCTGTTGCTGCATAATTAGCGGTCCACATCTGACATAACGAAATCAATACTGCCCAGATATACGATCAAATCCGATACCAGGCTGCCGCGAATAACCGAGGGGATCTGCTGCAAATGAGGGAAACTGGGCGTGCGGATGCGCGTCCGGTAACTCATCGTGCTGCCATCGCTGGTCAGGTAATAGCTGTTGATGCCCTTGGTGGCCTCGATCATCTGGAATGATTCGTTGGCCGGCATCACCGGTCCCCAGGAAACCTGCAGGAAGTGCGTGATTAGCGTCTCGATATGCTGCAGGGTGCGCTCTTTCGGCGGCGGCGTGGTCAACGGATGGTCGGCCTTAAACGGCCCCGCCGGCATATTGTTCAGGCACTGCTCAAGGATGCGCAGGCTTTGACGCATCTCTTCCACTTTTAGCATCACGCGGCTGTAGCAGTCGCTCACGCCATCGCCTACCGGCACCTCGAAGTCGAAGTTTTCATAACCGGAATAGGGACGCCATTTACGCACGTCGAAATCGATGCCGGTGGCGCGCAGCGCCGCGCCGGTCACGCCCCAGTCCAGCGCCTCTTTCGCGCCATAGGCGGCCACGCCCTCGGCGCGTGCGCGCAGCACGCTGTTGCGCAGCGCCGCTTTGACATAGCTGTCCAGACGCTTCGGCAGCCAGTCGAGGAATTCCCGCAGCAGCCCTTCCCAGCCGCGCGGCAGATCGTGCGCCACACCGCCGATGCGGAACCAGGCGGGATGCATGCGAAAACCGGTAATCGCCTCGACGACATCATAAATTTTCTGCCGGTCGGTAAACGCCAGGAACACCGGCGTCATACCGCCGATGTCCTGAATATAGGTACTGATGTACAGCAGGTGGCTATTGATGCGGAACAGCTCCGACAGCATCACCCGGATCACGTTGACGCGATCGGGCACCACGATGCCGGCCAGCTTTTCTACCGCCAGCACATAAGGCATCTCGTTGACGCAGCCGCCGAGATATTCGACGCGGTCGGTATAGGGGATATAGCTATGCCAGGACTGGCGCTCGCCCATCTTTTCGGCGCCGCGGTGGTGATAACCGATATCGGGCACGCAATCGACGATCTCTTCACCGTCGAGCTGCAGGATGATGCGGAAGGCGCCGTGGGCGGAGGGGTGGTTCGGCCCCAGGTTGAGGAACATGAAGTCCTCGTTTTCCGTGCCGCGCTTCATGCCCCACTCTTCCGGCTTGAAGGTCAGCCCTTCCATCTCCAAGTCTTCTTTTTGCTTGGTGAGGACGAAAGGATCGAATTCCGTGGCGCGCGCCGGATAATCTTTGCGCAGCGGATGCCCTTCCCAGCTCTTCGGCATCATGATGCGGGTCAGGTGCGGGTGGCCGTCGAAGGTCATGCCGAACATTTCCCAGGTTTCGCGCTCATACCAGTTGGCGTTGGGGAAGATGCGGGTACAGGTGGGCAGGCGCAGATCTTTTTCCAGCAGCGCCACTTTCAACATGATATCGCGATTGCGATCGATGGAAATCAGATGGTAGAAAACGGTAAAATCCGCCGCCGGCAGGCCCTGGCGGTGGGTACGCAGGCGCTCGTCCACCCCGTGCAGGTCATAGAGCATCACATAGGGCTTCGGCAGCTTTTTCAAGAAGGTCAGCACCTCGAGGATCTGCTCGCGCTTCACCCACACGACCGGAATTCCGGTGCGGGTCGGCTGCACGCTGAACGCGTCCGGGCCGAAATGGTTACGCAACTCGCCAATCACCGGATCATCAAGATGATCCTGGGTTTGCCAGGCCGGCAGGGCGGAATTCTGCGTCATCAACTCTGTCATAGTTATCTTCACCACATTTGGCTGTGCCGGCGCATGCCGCCGCGCTTATCCGCCGCGGCCGGCATGCGTATCCGCGCGTTAAATTTCGTCGGGCGTGCGCAGATGGGTGACCGCGATGCGTTCACCGTGCTTACGTTGACGTTCCGACTCCATATTGGCGCGATAGACGCCCTGATCGCCCACGACCCAGGAGAGCGGACGGCGTTCTTTGCCGATAGACTCCTTGAGCAGCAGCAGCGCCTGGATGTAGGCCTCAGGGCGCGGCGGACAGCCGGGAATGTAGACGTCCACCGGCAGGAATTTATCGACCCCCTGCACCACGGAATAAATATCGTACATGCCGCCGGAATTGGCGCAGGCCCCCATGGAGATAACCCATTTCGGCTCCAGCATCTGGTCGTACAGCCGCTGGATGACGGGGGCCATCTTGGTGAAAGGCGTGCCCGCCACCACCATGAAATCCGCCTGGCGCGGTGAGGCACGGATGACTTCCGACCCGAACCGCGCCACGTCGTGCACGGCGGTAAACGAGGTGGTCATTTCAACATAGCAGCAGGAGAGGCCGAAGTTGTAGGGCCAAAGCGAATTGCCGCGTCCCCAGTTCACCGCATTGTGCAGCGCGCTCTCAAGCTTGCCGAGATAAACACTGCGATGGACATGCTGCTCCAGCGGATCCGCCACGATTTCCTGTTTTTGCAGGGGATACCGCTCGTTGTCGCCGTCCGGCTCCGCGCGGGTGAGGGTATAATCCATTTTGCTGCCTCGCTGTTACTCTTGATGACGGGGGGTTTCGCCAATCGGGCCTGCCCGGCGCAAACGCCGGGAGCGTTCCGGCGTCCAGTCAAGCGCGCCAATGCGCACCAGGTAAACCAAACCCGCCAACAGGATAAGAATGAAAATGGTTGCCTCGATGAAGCCTACCCAGCCCGCTTCGCGGATGGCGGTGGCCCAGGCGTATAAATAGAGGGCTTCAACGTCGAAAATGACGAAAAACATCGCCACCAGGTAAAATTTAGCTGAAAGGCGCAGTCTTGCGGTGCCCACCGGATCGATCCCGGATTCAAACGGCACGTTTTTCGAGCGCGCGCGGGCGCGGCCGCCCAGCAGGAAGCCGCCGGTGAGCATAAAGGCGCACAGTCCCAGCGCACCCAGGAGGAATACGGCGAAAGCCCAATAATGAGCGGTAATTTCAGTGGTTATCGACATTCTCTATGCTACTCATCAAAAGTGGCGATTTGCAGGCTGCTCTTAGACATAGGCAGTTTTACGCATCACATCGATTTACGGGAAGGAAGTAAGAAACCGTAAAAGCCGTGTGGTAATGAGATACACAGCCATTGTGTGGGGTTTTTTACTCCTTTTTATAACCTTTTGTCAACTTAGACATCATGAACTCCATGTTAATTTACACCTGCAATAGCCGCTTAACATAGGATGCGCAAGAAATGAGCTAAATCGTGTCAGTCAGTAAAACGGGATTTCGGCCTGCGGACCTGTTGTTAGGAAAAGCTGCGCTCAATTATACCATTTTCGCAAAAAATCCTATGGATCGACGTTTGTGGTAAACCCTTTTTATGATCCAGGACACATTTCAACAGATTTTCTAGGGTTTTATTGTGCAAATAACCACCTTTTTGCAGGGACTAGATTTGAAATGGTGTTTCTAATTTATTGATATGCCCGTTAAATAGACAGCGAGCGCGGGCGTAAGCCACGAGGAAATATCCAGGAGGCACCGGGGAGGTAAAGAGCGGGTTTTAACGGGTTGAAAGCCTAAAAAGCGGGAAACAGAGGTTATTATCTTATTTGCAAAAAATAAGCTCCCTGATCAGGAGCTTATTTTAAGTCGTAACAATCATTCATCTTCCAGTGAAGGGCTTTCCCCTTCCCCTTCCAGCGACGGCGGGGGTTTGGGCGTATAGGTATCGCTGCCCGACTGCAGGGCATTGAAAATCGCCAACGCCAACTCGTTTTCACCGTGGGGATTTTTACACAGCGCGTAGCGCGTGGCGGGCAGCTCGGGCAGACCGTCGCTCACCCCCAGCACGCGTAACTCGGGGCTCATCATCTCCACCGGCCGCAGGGTGATGCCCATGCCGGCTTTGACCGCCGCGCGCACGGCGGCGAGCGTCGAGGCGATGTAGGCGATACGCCACGGCACTCCCGCCGTATCAAGGCTTTCCACGGCCAGCGTGCGAAACGGGCTAGGCTCGTCCAGCACCACCAGCGGGACCACCTCGCCGGGCGTGAAGCGATAATCCGCCGCGCAATACCAAAGCGTGGGCGAGGTGCGCAGCGTCACGGCAGGATGGGCGAAGGCGTAGCGATCGCTCTGGGTGCTGATGGCCAAATCCACTTCGCCGTTGTTGAGCATTTCCACCATTTGCGGACCGCGCTTCACGCAGACATCCACGGACAGTTTGGGATAAATTCGGGTAACGCGGTTAAGCAGGTAGGGCAGGATGGTGTCGGCCGTATCATCGGACGCGCCTATGGTCAGCACACCCTGGATATTGCTGAACATAAGGGAGGTACAGGCTTCGTCATTGTACAGTAAAATCTTGCGGGCATAGCCAAGCAGTTGAATTCCATGTTCAGTTAAAAGCTTATTACGACCATGACGGGCGAAAAGCTCTTTCCCCACAAGCTGTTCCAATCGCTGCATTTGCTGGCTAACCGCAGACTGCGTGCGGCAAACTGAGGCCGCTGCCGCAGCGAAGGTGTTAAGATCGGCGACGGCAACAAACGTTCTCAACAGATCGAGATCAAGATTGAGTACGGGACGATTTGCATTGGTCATATATTGTCTTCACTGTTTGAATTCTAATTACAAACTACTGTCCTGGCGTTGCAAAAGGTGGTAACTCCATCGTATTGTCAAAACCGGCCATGAGCATATCGTGCCGTCCGTAAGGCCAGGCGCCTCGAACGATATGCACTATTTGTGCCGGATGGTTCATTCTTCAACAATCACGCTACCACTTAAATAAAAGACTGCCGCGAAACTGAAACTAAGCACCAATGCGGTCAATACATTTGCTTTCTTAAGGATAACATTTGTTCCCCTTGATGTATAAAACAAAATAAGCTGGTGGCTTACAACAAACGTTAATTTAATTAATTAAACGCTGGGTCAGCAATGACAATAAATGTTAGATATTAATGATTAAGCGTTATTTTTATCTTACGGCGCCGCTTATTTACATAAATTTCTCTTAACTGTTGTTTAAACGAAAAAAAGTGTTCTTCTTTTCTAAATGTGGCCGCCTGTAAAGGTATACCATAAATAACCCCGCGACGGTCAAGAAGTTAAATTTCGCCTCGTGCGCTAGACGACGAACTAAATGAAATGCTTCCTCAACGAGGCGGCGATTTCGGCATTTGCCTGCCCAATAGCTTAGGCGGACCACCGCGACCGCATTCACGCCACCCGCCGATCGGCAACGGCACAATCGCGGCTTTTCGCCCTTACTGGCCGCGTATCGCCGCTGAGGCCCGGCTTTTGCTTCACACCATAACCTATTCGTGGGTAAGATTGTATAAAAAACGAGCGATCCCGGCGTTTAATTTCATCGCGCGGGCCGCAGCTTGCATTATTCTGGAGAATTATTATCCCGCATTTTATAAGGGTTATTTTAAATAGGGATACCCCTTCTTACATTTTCGTCGCCGGCGGCGCGCAAATCCCCCGCGCCGCGCGGTTTCATCCTTCAAAAGCGCGCGGGACAAGAGTACATTAAGCAGATCATGCGTATCCATGGTGGGAATACGCTATCTGGCAGAAGGGTTAATATCGTGGTCGCACCCGTAGAAAAATCCAGCAAACTGGAAAACGTTTGTTATGACATTCGTGGCCCCGTGCTGAAAGAGGCGAAACGCCTGGAAGAAGAAGGCAACAAAGTCATTAAGTTGAATATCGGCAACCCGGCCCCGTTCGGTTTTGAAGCGCCGGACGAGATCCTGGTGGACGTGATTCGCAATCTGCCCACCGCCCAGGGCTATAGCGACTCCAAGGGGCTGTATTCCGCGCGCAAGGCCATTATGCAACATTACCAGGCGCGCGAGATGCTGGATCTCACCGTAGAGGATGTCTATATCGGCAACGGCGTCTCGGAATTGATTCAGCAATCCATGCAGGCATTGCTCAACAGCGGCGATGAAATGCTGATCCCGGCGCCGGATTACCCGCTGTGGACGGCGTCGGTTGCGCTGTCGGGCGGCAACGCGGTGCATTATCTGTGCGATGAGGAAGCGGGCTGGTTTCCCGACCTGGACGATATCCGCCGCAAAATAACGCCCCGCACGCGCGGGCTGGTAATTATCAACCCGAATAATCCGACCGGTGCGGTTTACAGTAAAGACATGCTGATGTCGCTGGTTGAAATCGCCCGACAGCATAATCTGATTATCTTCTCGGACGAGATTTACGACAAAATTCTCTACGACGCCGCGGAACATCACTCTATCGCGGCGCTGGCGCCGGATCTCCTGACCGTCACGTTCAACGGCCTGTCGAAGACCTACCGCGTCGCCGGTTTCCGGCAAGGCTGGATGGTACTCAATGGCCCGAAGAAACACGCCAAAGGCTATATCGAAGGGCTGGAGATGCTGGCATCGATGCGCCTGTGCGCCAATGTGCCGATGCAGCATGCGATCCAGACCGCCCTGGGCGGTTATCAGAGCATCAGCGAGTTTATTCAACCCGGCGGGCGGCTCTATGAGCAGCGCAACCGGGCCTGGGAGCTTATCAACGACATCCCCGGCGTCTCCTGCGTAAAGCCGAGCGGCGCGCTGTATATGTTCCCGCGCTATGATGCCAAACGCTTCAATATCCATGACGATCAAAAGCTGGTGCTCGATCTGCTGTTACAGGAAAAAGTACTGCTGGTTCAGGGTAGCGCTTTTAACTGGCCCTGGCCGGATCACTTGCGCATCGTCACATTGCCGCGGGTAGACGAGTTGGAAACCGCCATCGGCAAATTTGGCCGCTTTATGCAGCATTATCACCAATAAGCCCACGGCAAGCCGATATAGCGCCCAACCGGTGATACCGCAGCGGCGGAGATACCTAGGGCTGCCGCGCCTCGGCGCTGGGCGTTAGAGCTGCGTGCTGCCGATGCCGCAGCGGCGAAGACACCTAGGGCTGCCGCGGGTCGGCGCCGGGCGTTAGGGCTGCGCGCTGCCGATGCCGCAGCGGCGAAGACACTTAGGGCTGCTGCGGCTCGGCGCCGGGCGTTAGAGATGCGTGCTGCCGACGCCGCAGCGGCGAAGACACCTAGGGCTGCCGCGGGTCGGCGTCGGGGGTTAGGGCTGCGTGCTGCCGATGCCGCAGCGGCGAAGACACCTAGGGCTGCTGCGGGTCGCCGCCGGGCGTTAGGGCTGCGTGCTGCCGATGCCGCAGCGGCGAAGACACCTAGGGCTGCCGCGGGTCGGCGCCGGCGGTTATGGCTGCGTGCTGCCGACGCCGCAGCGGCGAAGACACCTAGGGCTGCTGCGGGTCGCCGCCGGGCGTTAGGGCTGCGTGCTGCCGATGCCGCAGCGGCGAAGACACCTAGGGCTGCCGCGGGTCTGCGCCGGGCGTTAGGGCTGCGCGCCGGCGAATACGCTTTGCCTGACCGCGCTGGTGCCAGGCATGCTGCATGCCCAATGTTGTCTCCGGCGTCGTGGAGCAGGCAGCGCCGCCCTGCATTGGCATCCCTATTACCCGCCATCGGCATTGATATCGACATTGGCATTAGCATTAGCATCGGCATCGGCATCCCTATTACCCGCCATCAGCATTGGTATCGGCATTGGCATCCCTATTACCCGCCATCAGCATTGGTATCGGCATTGGCATTGGCATTGGCATTGGCATTGGCATTGGCATTGGCATTGGCATCGGCATCGGCATTGGCATTGGCATCGGGAGATTTGCATATCCGCCGCTGGGTGCGCACAATAGCGTTTCCGTTGTCGCGTCTTTCTGGAAACGTATATGACCCAAAGCCACTTCTTCGCCCATCTGTCACGCCTAAAACTGATTAACCGCTGGCCGCTGATGCGCAATGTGCGTACCGAAAATGTCTCGGAGCACAGTCTGCAGGTGGCGTTTGTCGCCCACGTTCTGGCGCTCATCAATAATCGCCTGTTCGGCGCCGACCTGAATGCCGAGCGTATCGCGCTGCTGGCAATGTATCACGACGCCAGCGAAGTGCTGACCGGCGATATGCCGACGCCCATTAAGTATTACAACGCCCAAATCGCCCACGAGTACAAAAACATTGAAAAAATCGCTCAGCAAAAGCTGATAGATATGGTCCCGGAAGCCCTGCGCGAGGATTTTCGTCTGCTCATCGACGAGCAACACTACCTGCCGGCGGAGAAAGCCGTCGTCAAGCAGGCCGATGCGCTGTGCGCCTATCTCAAGTGTCTGGAGGAGATTTCCGCCGGCAATACCGAATTTACCCTAGCGATGGCGCGCCTGGAAAAAACGCTGAACGAGCGGCGCAGCCCCGCGATGGACTATTTCCAGGCGGTGTTTATCCCAAGCTTCAGCCTGTCGCTGGACGAAATTAGCCAGGATTCGCCGCTGTAGCGTCACCCTGCTAAAACGCGCCTTCGCCTGAAGCGATGACCCGCCGCTGGCCCGTCAGAAAGGGTAGAGCAGCGGCACTACCAGCACGCTGGCGGCCATCACCAGCAGGGTGAACGGCACGCCGATACGAACAAAGTCGCTGAACTTGTAGCCCCCCGGCCCCAGCACCAGCGTGTTCACCGGCGAGGAGACCGGCGTCATGAACGCCGCCGAGGCGGCGACGGCGACAATCATGGCGAACGGATACGGTGAGACGCCCATCTGATGCGCCGCGCCGAGCGCGATGGGCGCCATCAACACCGCGGTGGCGGTATTGGAAATAAACAGCCCGGTCACCGCGCACAGAATAAACAGACTCAGCAGCATCATATGCGCCCCCGCCCCGCCCGACAGGCGCATGAGCAGGCGCACTACGACATCCACGCCGCCGGTCTTCTCCAGCGCCAGCGCAAACGGCATCATGCCGACAATCAGAATGAGGCTCGGCCAGTGGATCGCTTTATAGGCGCTGTTCATATCGATACAGCGGAACTTGCCCATCAGCAGACAGGCGATGAGGGCGGCGATAGGATTAGGAATATGATCGGTTATCATCATGCCGACCATGAGCACCAGCGCCAACAGCGCATGGGGCGCCTGACTGGCCGCCGGCGCGACCTGGTCCACTTCGGCCGGCAGATTGAGCAGGATGAAATCGCGCGTGCGCGACTGCAACTGCCGGATGCGTTTCCAGTCGCCTATCACCAGCAGGATATCCCCCAGCTGTAACGGCTCGTCGATCAGCACCCCCGGCAGCGCCTCGCCGTTGCGGCGGATGCCCGCCACATTCAGTCCGTAGCGGCTGCGAAACGCCACCTCTCTTAGGCTATGGCCCAACAGGGCGGAATCCGGGATCAGGCTGACCTCCGCCATTCCCACGTCGCGCGCCTGGCTGGAAAAATATTCGCCGCGCAGCACCATCGGCTCCAGTTGCTGTTCGCTGCAAAACTGACGCAAATCCATTTCGGCGGCGGACATGTCGATCAGCAGTACATCACGCGGGCGCAGCTCGGTATTACCGCCGGCGCTGACCATCACCCGGCGGAACTTACGCCAGCGTTCAATGCCCACCACGTTGGCGCCATAGCGATCGCGCAGGCGCAAATCATCCAGCCGGCGACCGATAAGCGGCGAGCCGGCGCGCAGCGCCAGGCGCCTGGCGCGTCCCGCCAGTCGGTAATCGCGGATAAGATCGCGGAAAGTGCGGCGCTGCCAGGTTTCGCCGGCGCGGCCGTCATCAGGCGCCGTCAGCCAGAAACGGGCCACCGCCATATAACCGATGCCCAGCACCAGCACCAGGCAGCCTATCGGCGTCACCGCGAAAAAGCCGAACGCCGGCAGATCGTTGCGCAACAGTTCGCTATTGACCACCATATTGGGCGGCGTCGCCACCAGCGTCATCATGCCGCTGATAAGCCCGGCGAAACTGAGCGGCATCATCAGCCGTCCCGGCGGGGTTTTCATGCGCTGCGCGACGCTGAGCACGACCGGAATAAAAATGGCTACCACGCCGGTTGAGCTCATAAACGCGCCCAGCGCGGACACCGTGACCATCAATAGCAACAGCATGCGCAGCTCGCTGTTGCCCGCCATCCGTACCAGCCAGTCCCCCACCGACAGCGCAATACCGGTACGCACCAACCCGTCGCCGATGACGAACAGCGCGGCGATAAGCAGTACGTTAGGGTCGCTGAAACCGGCGGTGGCTTCAGCCAGGGTCAGCGTCCCGCTCAGCACAAAGGCGACAATGACCAAGAGCGCCACCACATCCATGCGCACTTTCCCAGTGATAAACAGCACCACCGCCGCCAGCAGCAGGCCAAGCACCCAAAGGAGTTCGTCGTTCATGCCAACATCCCAGTCCTGATAGCAGACATTTCGTCCACAGCATGCCATAAAAAAACCCCGGCGAGGCGGGGTTCAAACCATTTTTTTGCGCGATCAGGCGGCCTCGCGGCGACTCACCAGGGCGTAGTCCCCTTCCCGGGTCACCGCTAATTGGTGCAGCGAATCGATAAGCATGCCCACCGCCTCTTTTTGCGGCGTTTCCGGCGGCGGATTAACGGCTATCACCGGACAACCCGCCGCCAGCCCAGACTGGATGCCGGCGATGGCGTCCTCTACCACAATACACTCCGCAGGCCGCAGGCCCAGCGTCTTGGCGCCGAGCAGGTAAGGATCCGGCTGCGGTTTGCCGCGCGGCACCTGCTCCGCGGTGATAAGCACCGGCGGCGTTGGCAGCCGCCCCGCGCGCACCCGGGCGGAGGCGACCGGCAGCGATCCGGAGGTCACAATCGCCCAGGGTAGCTGTAGGCGGTTAAGGTCGTTCAACAGCTCGCGGGCGCCCGGCAGCGCGCTTACGCCGTCGATGGTTTCGGCTTCAAAGCGTTCCAGCAGACGATATTCATGCTGTATCGTCTCTTCGCTTTGCCCCGGCATAAAGTGGCGCAATGAGGTAATCGCCTGTTTGCCGTGGATGAAATCCAACACCTCTGCCTCCGGCACGCCGTGGCGCCGCGCCCAGTTGCCCCAGGCCAGTTCCACCACCGGCAACGAATCGATCAAAGTCCCATCCAGGTCAAACAAAAAGCCTAAACCGCGCACAAGCCGCTCCTTAACTTCGTCTTCAGGCGTTGATGATTTGCGAAATTTCCACCGCGCTCAGGTGATATTGACGCGGGCAGGCCTGCCAGACCGCCAGCATACGCAGATATTTATCCCACATTTTTGTCTGGGCGTTGAAACCGTGGGTACCGGAGTCGAAGTGGGTGTAGCGCCCTTCGGTAAATACCATGAAACGGACATAGCCAAGATAGCGGGCTTCCGTGGCGGCATCAAAGCCGAGAAACGCCAGGCGGCGTTCGTCGATGTCCTGGCGGTCCTTCAAATTGGACCAGGACACCTGCATGGCGTGATGCATTTCCATGATATCGATAATGCTGCGGCAAACGTCTTCGCTCAAGGCGCCGAAATCGCGGTCCAGCTCGCGCATTTGCAGACCGTAGCCGCGCTCGACGATGGTTTGCAACCGGCGATAGCGCTCGCTGTTGTCGGGGTCAAGCAGGGTCATCATTTTGTACTGATTTGACAAGATAAGCCGTTGGGCGTTGGTCATGTCCATAAAGCACTCCTGGTGTTAAAAGCCTGGCCGCGCCAGGAAAGTTCGCAGGCGTCAGCATGGCATAGCGCTGGACGCCGGGGTAGTGCAAACCCCGCTTTGTTTGATGTAAACCATGACCGGATGAAATATTTATGGCGGCGGGTACAAATGCGGCCTTTAGACTTTACAAGTCATCCAGAAACGCTTTATCGAGCAGCTTAAACGCCCTTTTTAACACCTCGGCCAACATCTGATAGGTCGGTACCCCTTCCACCGGCGCCAGCGCCTGGCCGGCCTCGTTGAGCTTTTGCCGCACCTCGTGGAACCAGTTCAGTAACGAAGGCGGCAGCGGCGTAATCGACCGCTTGCCGAGCCACCACAGGCCTTGCATCGGCAGGCTGCAGGCAAAGATGGCGGTCGCCACCGCGGGACCGAGCTGCCCTCCGAGGGCGATTTGCCAGCTCAGGGTAAAGACCGCGACCGCCGGCATGTAGCGCACGCCGAAACGGGTGGCGCGAACCACACGGTGTTCAGGGAAGATAGGCGCCAGGCTTTTTTCGGCGGGCCAGGCCTTCATATAGTGTTGTCCGCGCTGGAAAATTTTGTACCAACTTACCGAACCGGAAGGGAGTGTCGACATAGCGGACCTCAACTTTATGAGCAATGATTAAAATTTTCGCGCAATTTCACTAAGCATTTTATAACATTTAAATATATTTTGTCTTTACCGCGGTCTCTCGTTATCCTATTCCGCGCTGCGGGGCTTAGCATGCGCCGCCGCCCGCGTTCAGGTCGACCGCGACAGCCAGGGGCAAAGCCGCCTAGGGCTAACGTATCAGGGCCGCGTGAGCGCATTGCCGACATCATAACCGCGAATTCACCGCATCCATGATGTTAATCATAAATGTCAGCGGCGGAATGCGCTACGATTAAAGCCTGTTTGACGAATTATTAACCACGCATAACAAGTAGGTACTTCCATGTCGAGTAAGCTAGTACTGGTTCTTAACTGTGGCAGTTCATCTCTGAAATTCGCCATTATCGATGCCGCCAACGGTGAAGAACATATCTCCGGTCTCGCCGAGTGCTTCAATCTGCCGGAAGCGCGTATCAAATGGAAGATGGACGGCGCCAAGCAAGAAGCGGCGTTGGGTGCCGGCAGCGCGCACAGTGAAGCGCTGCACTTTATCGTTAATACTATTTTGGCACAAAAACCGGAACTGTCCGCACAATTAACCGCCATCGGTCACCGCATCGTACACGGTGGCGAACGGTTCACCCAGTCCGCCATTATCAATGACGATGTATTAAAAGGCATCGAGGATTCCATCCCGTTCGCGCCGCTGCATAATCCGGCGCATCTTATCGGTATCCGCGAAGCCCTGAAAGAGTTTCCGCAGCTGGCACAAAAGAACGTAGCGGTTTTTGATACTGCTTTCCATCAGACAATGCCGGAAGAATCGTATCTTTATGCCCTGCCCTACTCTTTATATCAAGAACATGCTATCCGCCGCTACGGCGCCCACGGCACCAGCCACTTTTATGTCAGCCGCGAAGCGGCCAAGATGCTTAACAAGCCGGTTGACCAGCTTAATGTGATTACCTGCCATTTGGGCAACGGCGGCTCCGTTTCCGCCATCCGCAACGGACAGTGCGTGGATACGTCCATGGGACTGACGCCGCTGGAAGGCCTGGTGATGGGTACCCGCAGCGGCGATATCGACCCGGCTATCGTGTTCCATTTACACGATGCATTAGGCATGTCCGTCGCCCGTATCAACACCCTGTTGACCAAAGAGTCCGGTCTGCTGGGCCTGACCGGCGTGACCAGCGACTGTCGCTATGTCGAGGACAACTACCGCGATAAAGCCGACGCCCGCCGCGCCATGGATGTTTACTGCCACCGTCTGGCCAAGTACATCGGCTCCTATAGCGCGCTAATGGACGGACGGCTGGATGCGGTGATCTTCACCGGCGGCATCGGCGAGAACGCCGCGATGGTGCGCGAGCTGTCGCTGAAAAAACTGGCGCTGCTGGGCTTCGAGGTAGATCATGAACGCAACCTGGCCGCGCGTTTTGGCCACGCCGGCGTGATCACCACCGACGCCAGCCGCCCGGCTATCGTCATCCCGACCAACGAGGAGTTGGTCATCGCCCAGGACGCCGCGCGTCTGACCGCGTAATTCTCATCTCCCCGCCGGCTTTGTCCGGCGGGGCTGTTTTTGACTAACGAGCAACCGTTGAAAGAGGTTTAGCCGTGTCCCGTACAATCATGTTGATCCCAACCGGCACCAGCGTCGGTCTGACCAGCGTCAGCCTCGGCGTGATCCGCGCCATGGAGCAAAAAGGCGTGAGCCTAAGCGTGTTCAAACCCATCGCGCAGCCCCGATCCGGTGAGGACACCCTCGACGCCACCACCCGTATTATCCGCGCCAATTCCACTATTCCCTCCGCCGAACCCCTGGCCATGAGCTATGTGGAATCCCTGCTGGGCTCCAACCAGCAAGACGTGCTGATGGAAGAGATCATTGCCCGCTATCATGCCAACACCCAAGAAGCGGAAGTGGTGCTGGTGGAAGGATTGGTGCCCACGCGTAAACATCAGTTCGCCACCGCGCTGAACTATGAAATCGCCCGCACGCTGAACGCCGAAATCGTTTTCGTGCTCTCGCTGGGCAACGACTCGCCGGACCAATTGAAAGAACGCATCGAGCTGGTACGCTCAAGCTTCGGCGGCAGCAAAAATAAAAACATTACCGGCGTTATCGTCAATAAATTGAACGCGCCGGTGGATGAACAAGGCCGCACCCGTCCGGATCTGTCGGAAATTTTCGACGATTCCAGCAAGGCCAGCGTTGCCAACGTGGATCCGAGCCTGCTGTTTGAAAACAGCCCGCTGCCGGTGCTGGGCTGCATCCCGTGGAATTTCGATCTCATCGCCACCCGCGCTATCGACATGGCCCGCCATTTGGGCGCCACCATTATCCACGAAGGGGAAATTCAGACCCGCCGCGTGAAATCCGTCACCTTCTG
Organism: Sodalis praecaptivus; assembly: GCF_000517425.1. Classification (NCBI taxonomy): domain Bacteria; kingdom Pseudomonadati; phylum Pseudomonadota; class Gammaproteobacteria; order Enterobacterales; family Bruguierivoracaceae; genus Sodalis; species Sodalis praecaptivus. The sequence goes on along the minus strand of NZ_CP006569.1, from coordinate 1,499,859 downwards.
CGCGCGCAGCCTGCCGAACATGCTGGAGCATTTCCGCCCCGGTTCGCTGCTGGTGACCTCCGCCGACCGTCCCGATGTGCTGGTCGCCGCCTGCCTCGCCGCGATGAACGGCGTGGAAATCGGCGCGGTGCTGCTGACCGGCGGCTATGACATCGATCCGCGCATTCAGCAGTTATGTGAACGCGCCTTCCAGACCGGTCTGCCGATGTTTACCGTGCAGACCAATACCTGGCAGACCTCGCTTAGCCTACAGAGCTTCAGCCTGGAAGTGCCGGCCGACGACCATAGCCGGGTGGAAAAACTGCAAAACTATGTCGCGGGCCATATCGATAATGCCTGGATCGAATCCCTGTCCGCCAGCTCCGAACGTCCGCGCCGCCTGTCGCCGCCGGCGTTCCGCTATCAGTTGACCGAACTGGCGCGTCAGGCCGGTAAACGCATCGTGCTGCCGGAAGGCGACGAGCCGCGCACCGTCAAAGCGGCATCCATTTGCGCCGAGCGCGGTATTGCCCACTGCGTGCTGTTGGGCAACCCCGATGAAATTCAGCGCGTGGCCGCGGTACAGGGCGTTACGCTCGGCGACGGCATCGAAATCATCGATCCGGAAGTGGCGCGCGAGAAGTATGTCGCGCGCCTGGTCGAGCTGCGCAAAAGCAAGGGCATGACCGAAGTGGTGGCGCGCGAACAGCTGGAAGATAACGTGGTGCTGGGCACGCTGATGCTGGAGCAGGGCGAGGTGGACGGCCTGGTGTCAGGGGCGGTGCATACCACCGCTAATACCATCCGCCCGCCGCTACAGCTCATCAAGACTGCGCCGGGAAGTTCGCTGGTGTCGTCGGTGTTCTTCATGCTGCTGCCTGAGCAAGTGCTGGTGTACGGCGACTGCGCCATCAACCCGGATCCGACCTCCGAGCAGCTGGCGGAAATCGCCATTCAGTCGGCCGACTCCGCCGCCGCCTTCGGTATTGAGCCGCGCGTAGCGATGATCTCTTACTCGACGGGCAACTCCGGCGCCGGCAGCGACGTCGAGAAAGTGCGTGAAGCTACGCGCCTGGCGCAGGAAAAGCGCCCGGATCTGGTCATCGACGGTCCGCTGCAGTATGACGCCGCCATTATGGCCGATGTCGCGCTGTCGAAAGCACCCAACTCGCCGGTAGCGGGTCAGGCGACGGTCTTTATCTTCCCGGATTTGAACACCGGTAATACCACCTATAAAGCGGTACAGCGTTCGGCGGACCTGATCTCAATCGGCCCGATGCTGCAAGGGATGCGTAAGCCGGTCAACGACCTCTCGCGCGGCGCGCTGGTGGACGATATCGTTTATACGGTCGCGCTGACCGCCATTCAGTCGAAACAGGCGGAAGGCTAATTCCGCGTTTGCGGCGCCAGATATGACCACGCCGGCCTGAGGCCGGCGTTTTTTTTGCCCTGCGCGGACCGACTCACCCTTCCCCAGCGCTTGCGCCTGCTCAGAACCAATGAAAGTCCGGCCTTCGCCAAGCGCTTGCGCCGGTTCAACCCCATCGGGGAGTTAGGCTTTACCAAGCGCTTGCGCCGGCTCAGCCCGTGCGCTACCGCCGCTACGCCCGCCTACATTTAGCCCGTGCGCGAAGGTTGCCCCCCTCGCTGGCTACGGTGCCGCGCTATCGTCCGACGTCTGCGCGGCCAGGGGCTTACCAAAGCTCTGGGCATTATTGCGGCTCAGCCACAGCGACAACGCTTTCAGGGAGTCTGGGGTGAATTCGTCGCAGCGGCCGGTAATTTCCTCCGGCGTCAGCCAATTGACCGCCTCCACCTCGCTCTCCTGTAGCGCGAACGGGCCATGGGTCACGCAACTAAACAGCGATCCCCACACCCGGCAGGCGTCATTCTCGAAATAAAATTGCCCGTGTTCAGCGAACGGCACATCCGCGATGCCCAGCTCTTCTTCCGCCTCACGGCGGGCGGAATCGAGCATCCCCTCACCGCTTTGCACCACGCCGCCGGCGGTCGCATCCAGATAGCCCGGATAGAAGTCTTTGCTGGCGGTACGACGCTGAACCAGAATATTGCCCGCACCATCATGCACCACAATATAACTGGCGCGGTGACGCAGACGTTCCGCGCGCATCTGCTGGCGGCTGGCCTGGGCGATGACTTCATTGTTTTCATTGACAATGTCGACCCATTCCTCACCGGCAGACTGACTCTGTTGCTCCATCCTATGACACCCTTATGCAATGGCGCGGGCTGCCCGCGCGGTATGGTTAAACGGAAAAACCCACTGACGTATTTTGTCATAACTTAGAAGGTTATTGCGACTTGCGCAATAGTTTCCCCGCCATCTAATGACAGTACCTGTAACCGGCCGTCCGCCAGTAGACCGTAGCTCGCCGGAAAGCCGCCTTTGGGCAAGCTGACCGACCCCGGATTGAACAGAATATGCTCCCCCGCTCGCTCCGCCTGCGGAATATGGGTATGGCCGTACAAGAACGCGTCGCCGGGCGCCAGCGGCGGCAGATGCGCCGGATGATAGAGATGCCCGTGGGTTAAAAACAGCCGCCGCGTCTCCCCCAGCAGAACCTGCTGCCAGGGCGCGCTAGAGGGAAAGTCGAGCAGCATTTCATCCACTTCGCTGTCGCAATTGCCGCGTACCGCGATAATGCGCTGGCGATAAGCGTTAAGCGCGGCGGCGACGTCCGCCGGTCGATAGTCCTCGGGCAGCGGATTGCGCGGACCGTGATTCAGAAAATCGCCCAGCAGCACCAGCCAGCGGGCGCCGCTTACGTCAAACGCGGCCAGCAGCCGGCGCGTGGCGGCCAGCGAACCATGAATATCTGACGCTATCATCAATCTCATTCTCTTCTCCTGTTGCGCGTGTCGGCCCGCCGCCCGCACAGACGGCGCAGCAGCCCAAGCTTAACAAACTTCACCCCGTCTGCGTCAGCGCTATCCCGTCGCCGGCGGCCGATTGCGGCGTTATTGCGCCATAAAGCCCGCTCACACCCCGCCGCTTATTCGCTTTTATCCCCTGCGCTTTTGCACTACAGTTAAGCCACTCGCGTTATCCTAGAGGAGGCTTTATGATCGACGTTTATTATGCGCCCACGCCCAACGGCCATAAAATTACGCTGTTTTTAGAAGAGACCGGGGTGCCTTATCAGCTTCACCGCCTGGATATCAGCGCCGGCGATCAATTCAAGCCGGCCTTCCTGGCCATCTCGCCGAATAACAAAATCCCGGCGATTGTCGACAACCAGCCGGCGGACGGCGGCGCGCCGTTTAGCCTGTTTGAATCGGGCGCCATTCTGCTCTATTTGGCGGAAAAAACCGGCCAGCTGCTGTCGCATGAACTGCGTGAACGGCACACCACCCTGCAATGGCTCTTCTGGCAAATGGCGGGGTTCGGTCCGATGCTTGGCCAAAACCACCACTTCAGCCAGTACGCCCCGGAGAAAGTGCCTTACGCCATCAATCGCTACCGTACCGAAACCGCACGGCTGTACGGCGTGTTGGACAAGCAGTTGCAGGACCATCGCTATATCGCGGGTGAGCAGTACAGCATTGCCGATATCGCCACTTACCCCTGGGCGGTGTCCCATGAGAAACAAGATATCAACCTGGCGGACTATCCCGCGGTACAGCGCTGGTTTAACGAGACTCGCACCCGTCCGGCGGTGGAGCGCGCCTGGCGGCGAGCCAACGGCTAAACCCTGCCGGCCCGGCGGTAGCGGGCGCAGATCCCGACGCTGCGTCCGCTTTGGGCATTTACCGCCGCCGTGGCCTATGCTTTAGGCAGAATGGAGTTTTGCTATCGCTGCCCACGGCCGCCCGCGGTCCGCACGCAGCGATTAACGTCGGGCGGAGAACACCACCATGAAAATTTTAGTGACCGGCGGGACCGGGCTGATTGGCCGGCACCTGGTTATGAGACTACAGACCTTATCGCACCATGTTACCGTGTTGACCCGCGACGCCCAGCGCGCGCAGCAGACGCTGGGGCCGGAGATTGCCACCATGACGACGCTGGCGCCGCTGTCGCACCTCAACGAGTTCGATGCGGTGATAAACCTTGCCGGCGAGCCTATCGCCGAGCGCCGCTGGACCGACGAGCAAAAAAACAAGCTATGCCAGAGCCGCTGGGACGTTACCGGCCAATTGAGCCTGCTGATACGCCAGAGCGACAATCCGCCGTCGGTGTTCATTTCCGGCTCCGCCACCGGCTATTATGGCGATCAGGATGATGCGCTGGTGGACGAGGATGAACCGCCGATTATCGATTTCGCCCACACACTATGCGCGCGCTGGGAGGATTTGGCGCTACGGGCGCGCAGCGAGAAAACCCGCGTGTGTCTGTCGCGCACCGGCGTGGTGCTGGCCGCCGACGGCGGCCTGCTGGGCAGGCTCTTGCCGCTGTACAAAGTCGGGCTGGGTGGCCCCATCGGCGACGGCACCCAGTTTATGTCCTGGATCCACATCGACGATATCGTCAACGCGCTGCTGTTCATGCTGACCACCGACGGCCTGGCGGGCCCGTTTAACGTCTGCTCGCCTTATCCGGTGCGCAATGAACATTTTAGCAGCGTACTGGCGGGGGTCCTGCACCGGCCCGCCTTCACCCGCGTGCCGGCGCGGGCGGTGCAGTTGTTTCTCGGCGAAGGCGCCTCGCTGATTCTCGGCGGCCAACGGGCAATGCCGCGGCGGCTGACCGAGGCCGGTTTCACTTTTTGTTTCAGCGAACTGGAAGCGGCGCTGACGGAAATCGTCAACGCCGTATAACCATCGGCGCGGTTACTTGAGGGCCCCGGAGAGGAACTGCTGCAACCGCGGGCTCTTCGGGCTGCCGAATACCGCCGACGGCGGCCCCTGCTCTTCGATAACCCCCTGATGCAGGAAGATGACGTGATTGGAAACATGGCGGGCGAACTCCATTTCGTGCGTCACCACCACCATGGTCTTGCCCTCTTCGGCCAGCTTTTGCATGATACGCAGCACTTCGCCGACCAGCTCCGGGTCCAGCGCCGAGGTGGGTTCATCAAACAACAGCACTTCCGGCTCCATTGCCAGCGCGCGCGCGATGGAAACGCGCTGCTGCTGCCCGCCGGAGAGGTTGATGGGATATTTGGCGCGCGCCCGTTCATCGATACCGACTTTGTCCAAATAGCGCACCGCGCGCTCGCGCGCGTCGTTTTTGCTGAGGCCCAGCACCTGCACCGGCGCTTCCATGACGTTTTCCAGCACGGTCATATGGCTCCAGAGATTAAAATGCTGAAAGACCATCGTCAGCCGCGTGCGCAGCAGCTGCAACTGTTTCTTGTCGAACACTTTTAGCTGACCGTCATGATCGCGCACCATATGAATATTTTCGTTATTCACGGCAATCGATCCTTCGCTGGGCTTTTCCAGGAAGTTGATGCAGCGCAAAAAGGTACTTTTGCCCGACCCGGAGGATCCGATAATACTGATCACATCGCCGGCGCGCGCTTCCAGCGACACGCCTTTCAATACTTCATGGTCGCCATAGCGTTTGTGCAGCTCCTGGATCGACAATTTGATTTCTGGCATAAACGTATCCTGCACGTGGGTTATTGCGGTTTGACATGGCGCAGCCAGCGCTTTTCCGCCTGTTTAAACAGCTTAATCAAAACAAAAGAGATCATCAGATACATCACCGCGGCAATGCCAAAGGCATAAAACGGCTGATAGGTCGCCGAGTTGATATCGCGGGCTATTTTCAATATATCCGGCACCGTGGCGGTGAACGCCAGCGCGGTGGAGTGCAGCATTAAAATCACTTCATTGCTGTAGGCCGGCAGCGCCGTGCGCAGCGCGGAGGGCAAAATGATGGCGCGGTAGAGTTTGAACGGAGTGAAACCGTAGGCGCGCGCCGCCTCGATCTCCCCGTGGGGTACCGCGCGGATGGCGCCGGCGAAAATCTCGGTGGTGTAGGCGCAGGTATTCAGGGTCAGCGCCAGCAGGGTACAGTTCATGCCGCTGCGGAAAAACGCGTTTAACAGATCGGTGCCGCGCACGATTTCCAGGCTGTACATCCCGGAGTAGAATACCAGCAGCTGTACATACAGCGGCGTGCCGCGAAAAATATAGGTAAACAGCCACACCGGCAAACTTATCCAGCGCCGCGGCGAAACCCGCGCCACCGCCAGCAGTACCGCCAGCAGACCGCCCAGCGCGACAGAAATAATCAGCAGCCACAGGGTAACCGCCAGCCCGGTGAAACGGTAGCCATCGCTCCACAGCAGCGCATGCCAGTATTGTTGCAGAATTTCCGTCATAATTCCGCCTTCTTCACGCCCAACGAATAGCGCCGCGCCAGCCACAGCAGTACGCCGTTGGAGAGGGTGGTGAACAACAAATACACCACGCCGGCGACGATGGCGAAATAAAACGGTTGATAAGTACCCTTGCCCGCCAGTTGGGTGGCCTTCACCACATCATTCAGCCCGAGCAACGACACCAGCGCGGTGGCCTTTAAAATGACCTGCCAATTATTGCCGATACCGGGCAGCGCGAAGCGCATCATGGCGGGAAACAGAATGCGCCTGAAGGTCTGCACGCCGCTGAAGCCAAACGCGGTAGCCGCTTCGATCTGCCCGCGCGGCACCGCCAAAAACGCCCCGCGGAAGGTTTCCGTGAAATAGGCCCCGTAGATAAAGCCCAGTGTGATAATACCCGCGCTCATCGGGTCGATATCGATCTGATCCCATCCGACGGCTTCCGTCAGGCTGTTCAGAGCGATTTGCAAACCGTAAAAAATCAGCAGCATGAGCACCAGGTCGGGCACGCCGCGAATCAGAGTGGTATAGCCTTCAAAGCAGCCCGCCAGCACGCGGCTGCGGGAAAGTTTGGCGCCGGCGCCGATAAGACCGATCACCACCGACAGTAAAACGGAACTGAGCGCCAGCTCAAGCGTCACCAGCGCGCCGTTGATAATTAATTGCGAATAACCAAAAAGCATCGATCATACCTGTCCTGGCGGAGGAGAAATACCGGCGTAGCCCGTGAGACCACGGGCCGTTGCTCTATGACAGGGTTAACCACCGTAGACGTCAAAATCAAAGTATTGTTTAGCGTATTTCTCGTAAGTCCCATCCTTGCGCATGTCGGCAAAGGCTTTATTCAGCGCCGCTTTCAAATCGGTTTCGTCTTTACGCAACCCCATGCCGGTACCGACGCCGAAGAATTTGTCGTCTTTCACCGCTGGACCGGCGAAACTATAACCTTTGCCCGCGGACTGTTTCAGGAAGCCTTCGCTGCCGGCGACCTCGTCTTGAAATGCCGCATCGATACGGCCGGAGGTCAAATCGGCGTAGATCAGATCCTGGTTTTGATAAGCGACCACATCCACGCCCTTCGGCTGCCACATGGCATTGGCGTAGGCTTCCTGGGTCGACCCCTGTAGAACGCCCACGCGTTTGCCGCGCAGAGAGTCCAGCGTCGGAGTAATCGGGCTGCCGGCTTTGGCGATCAGGCGCGCGTTGGCGGCGTAAAGCTTATCGGTAAAATCGATCTCCTGCTGGCGTTTTTCGGTGATCGACAACGAGGAGATAATCGCGTCGATTTTTTTCGCCTTCAGCGACGGGATCAGCGCATCGAAATCGCTTTCGACGAAGGTACACTTGGCCTCAATACGTTTACACAGATCTTTGGCCAAATCGATGTCGAAACCGACCAGCTCGCCGCTGGCGTTTTTCGATTCAAAAGGGGCATAGGTCGGATCGGTGCCAATTTTGATGTTTTTGGGTACTGCGGCAAACGCGCTGCCCGCGTAAGCCAGCGCCGCCACTAAAGGAAGAACTTTTACCAGCTTTTTCATAAATGACCCTCAGTATAATTATTCGTTGCCCGGCATAGCGTGTGTCCTTTTCCGCCGGAACCATTGCACATTTCATGCCATGTATCGCGCTGTCTGGGCGCATGGCGCTGAACGCGGCGAGACCCGCCGTAACCCACCCCTTTGCGCCGCGATCGCGTGCTGCATCAGGCACGCCACCCGCCGCGCACGGCCGCCGTCGGCGACGCTGCACCATCCATTTACCCAGCATGTTCATTATTGGTGCAATGTTATTTTCATGCACCATTATCATGCGAATAATTATTTAATTGAATATATGGCTGGCCGCAGGCGTCAGCCGCCCTGCCAGCGCTGGAACAGATCTTGCGGCAGCACCAGATCGAATTGATCCAGCGTGCGGTTGACCGTTTGGTCAATGATGTCGCTGATGTGGGCGGGCCGATGATAAAAGGCCGGGACCGGGGGCATGATGACCGCGCCGAGCTCGGCCGCCAGGGTCATCAGGCGCAGGTGGCCCAGATGCAGCGGCGTTTCACGCACCCCGAGCACCAACCGGCGCCGCTCCTTTAGCACCACATCCGCCGCGCGCGTCAGCAGCCCATCGCTGTAGCTATTGACGATACCGGAGAGGGTTTTCATCGAACAGGGCAGGATAACCATCCCGAGGGTCTGGAATGAACCAGAGCTGATGCTGGCGGCAATGTCGCGGGAATCATGCACCACATCCGCCAGCGCCTGCACTTCGCGCAGGCTATAAGTCGTCTCCAGCGCCAGGGTTTGCCGCGCGGCCGGGCTCATGACCAGATGGGTTTCGATCTCCGGCAGCGTGCTCAGCACCTGTAGCAGGCGGACGCCATACACGGCGCCGCTGGCGCCGCTGATACCAACAATCAGACGTTTCATACCTCAACTCCCGCCAGTAGGAAAGACGAAAAAAAAACCCGGCGCGTTTGACCGCCCGGGTAGAGATGACCAATTGCCGTCAAGCGCGGGTACAGCGGCACAGCCTACTGCACCCGCGCGCTAGCGATCAACCTTCGTTATGCATTTCCAGGTTTTCGACCTCGGTCTGGGCGCGCAGAGCTTTGGAATCGTCGTTGCGCAGCGACTCCAAATAATCAAGATAGCGCTGATCCACGTCACGCGTGACGTAAATACCGTTAAAGACCGAGGATTCAAATTGTTCCACGTCGGGATTATCTTCCCGCACCGCCTGTTCCAAATCGGCCAAATCCTGGAATATCAGCGCATCAGCGCCGATAAGCTGCCGGATTTCGTCGACCTCGCGACCGTGGGCAATGAGCTCTGACGCGCTGGGCATATCGATGCCGTAGACGTTCGGGAAGCGGATTTCCGGCGCGGCGGAAGCCAGGTAAACGTGACGGGCGCCCGCCTCGCGCGCCATTTCAACGATTTGCTCCGAGGTCGTACCGCGCACGATGGAGTCGTCCACCAACAGCACATTTTTGTCGCGGAATTCGGCGCGGTTGGCGTTAAGCTTCCGGCGCACCGACTGCCGGCGAACCTGCTGACCGGGCATGATAAAGGTGCGGCCGACGTAGCGGTTTTTCACAAATCCCTGACGATACGGCTTATTCAGGATGCGGGCGATCTCCAGCGCGATATCGCAGGAGGTTTCTGGAATCGGGATCACCACATCGATATCGAGATCTTCCCACTCGCGGGCGATTTTTTCGCCCAGCATCTGGCCCATGCGCACGCGGGCGCTGTAGACCGAAATTTTATCGATGAACGAATCAGGCCGGGCGAAATAGACATACTCGAACAGGCACGGATGGTGCCGGGGGTTCTCGGCGCACTGCCGGGTAAACAGCTGCCCTTTTGCCGTGACGTACACCGCCTCGCCCGGCGCGATGTCGCGCAGGAAATCGAAGCCCAGCGTATCCAGCGCCACGCTTTCGGAGGCCACGATATACTCATTGCGCCCGTCCGCCAGCGTGCGTTTACCGATAACCAGAGGGCGGATGCCGTTGGGATCGCGAAACGCAAACAGGCCGTGGCCGATTATCATGCCGACGCAGGCGTAGGCGCCGCGAATTTGCTGATGGGTCGCCGCCACCGCCGCGAAGATGTTGTCCGCTTCCAGCGGGTAATCCGGGAAACGATCCAGCTCAGCGGCGAAAACGTTAAGCAGAATTTCCGAGTCGGACGTGGTATTGACATGGCGCCGCCCGTTTTCAAACAGCTTTTTACGCAATTCGTGGGCGTTGGTCAGGTTACCGTTGTGCGCCAGGGTGATGCCGAACGGGGAGTTGACGTAAAACGGCTGCGCCTCGGAGGCGCTGGAGCTGCCGGCGGTCGGGTAGCGGACATGGCCCACCCCCATATTGCCCTGCAAGCGTTGCATATGCCGGGCCTCGAAAACATCCTTAACCAGTCCATTGGCTTTACGCAGGCGAAAGCAATTTAATGCATCGATGGTAACAATGCCTGCCGCATCCTGCCCACGGTGCTGCAGCACCGTTAATGCATCATAGATAGACTGGTTTACCGGCATAAAACCGGCGATTCCGACAATACCGCACATGTGGTCATTTCCTCATCAGCGTTACCGGGACAACTACTGCCTCGGTAAGAAACTCGACGTGCTTTGCAGATAGTCAAAAAACCATCTGATGATACCGCTGAACTGCGGTATCAGCTGGGACTGCTGCCACTCCTGGCTGTGGGAGAAACCGGTGAAGGTGTCAAGAAAGAACAGCGCCGCCGACACGATTAGAACGCCCCGCAGCGCGCCGAAGCAGACGCCAAGGACCCGGTCGGTGCCGGATAAACCGGTCCGCTCCACCAGTGAGCTAATCACATAATTGACGATCGCCCCAACAATCAGGGTCGCCACGAACAGCAGGGCAATCGCAATGCCGTTGCGTACCATCTGCTCTTCAAAACGGGTGAAGTATATCGCAAGGTAACTATAGTAATGGCTGGCGACAAAAAATGCACAGGCCCAGGTGACTAAAGATAATGCCTCGCGCACGAACCCGCGAATCAGACTCACCAAAGCGGAAAAAACAATGATGCCGATAATGACGTAATCAACCCAGATCATGCATGCATCCCTTGATCATTCGCCCGGTCAGCTGGTTCGCGGCGAATTCTAACAGAAAAAGAAAACGTTTGCGTAGGGGATTTATCCCCCCCGTTTAAATAAATAACGGCGATTAAAAAAAGCCAATCGCCGCAATGAGATAGCGCGAAGCGATTCACCGGCCAGACGCCCAGCGCCCCCCGTGGAAGGCTGAGCATCCTGCCGCGCCAGAGCAGCGCTTTATATCGGTCGCAGGCATCGGGCCGCACCCGCGATTAGGAACGGCAAAAGTCTAGCGTACGCTATAGGGCCGCAATTGGCCGTTAAGGCCGCTCAACTGATTCAATTCGCCGAGCGCGGATTGCAGTTTTTCCTTGGATGCATCCGGGCCGACAAATATCCGCGTAATCTGCCCCTGAACCGGCGCCGACGGCGAGGTATAAACGCGGTAGCCCGACAGCCGCAGCTTAGCCACAATCTCCGACACTTTATCGGCGTTTTTCAGCGCGCCCAACTGCACCACCCACGCCTGCCCTTTCGGCGCCTGCTCGGCGGCCGGCCCATTGTCGGGCTTCGGCGCCGGCGTTTTGGGCGCCTCAACCTTCGGCGCCTGCGGTTTGGCTAGCGGTTTGCTCTCAGGCCGCGCGACCGGTTTGGGCTCGGGTTTAACCGGCGCGGGCGGCGTGGTTTTCATCTCCGGCGGCGCCAGCGTTTCCGGCTGGCGGGAACCGCTGGCGGCATCAGGCAGCGGCGCCGCTGGCTGACCGCTGTTGGCCGGCCGGCTGGATTGTTCTACCGCCTCCCCCGCCCCTTCCGGCGGCTGGCTCGGCAGTTGCTGGCTGGCCGGCGGCGTTGCATCAAGCTCATCGCTGTCGCCGGGCTTCGGCACCAGCGGAATGGCGGCGAACTCGTCCTGATAGTGTTTCTTTTTACCGTCTAGCAGGCCGGGCAAAATAATGACGCCGAGGGCGACAAGGATAATGGTCCCCACCAGGCGGTTCTGAAATTTACTCGCCACAATATTTCTCCCTATCAGCCAGCGCCATGACCGGTGCCACGGTATGGAAAGAGCCGAAAACCAGCACACAATCCTCCGGCGCGGCGTCCGCTATTGCCTGATGCCAGGCGCTTAGCACATCCTCGAACCGTTGCGCGTCGCTGTCAAGATGGGCGGCCAGCTGTGCGGCGCTGGCGGCGCGCGGCCCATCGAGGGAGGCGCAATACCAGACATCCACCTGCCCGCGCAGACAGGCGAGCGTGCCGGCGATATCTTTATCCGCCAGCATGCCAACCACCGCCCGCACCTTGCCGGTGCGGGGCAGCGCCGCCAGACGCCGGGCCAGGTAGCCGGCGGCGTGGGGATTGTGCGCCACGTCCAGTATCGTTAGCGGCGCTCGGCCGATACACTGGAAACGTCCCGGCAGCGCGGCCTCGCGCAACCCCTGGCGCACCGCCGCCTCCGACACCGCGAACGGCAGGCGGCCGACGGCGGCCACCGCGGTGGCGGCATTTTCCAGGGGAATGGCAGGCAGCGGCAGCGCCGTGAGCTCGCGCAAGCCGTCCCACCAGCGCCAGTGCTGGCCGTCCTGGTGCCACCACCAATCGCGGTCGCGGGCATACAAGACGGCGCCGCTATCGGCCGCGGCGGCGTCGAGCGTCGCCGGCCGATCGGGCTCACCCACAATCGCCGGCCTGCCGCGCCGGAAGATGCCGGCTTTTTCCCGCGCGATGCTGGCGCGATCCGGCCCCAGCCAATCGGTATGATCGAGGGCAATGGAGGTAATCACGGCGACGTCGGCGTCAACGATATTGGTGGCGTCCAGCCGTCCCCCCAGCCCGACCTCCAGGATCACCACATCCAGCGACGCTTGCCGGAATAGCTGTAGCGCCGCGAGCGTGCCGAACTCGAAATAGCTGAGGGAGGTAGCGCCGCGGCCGGTTTCGATAACCGCCATCGCCTCGCTATGGGCGGCTTCCGGCAATTCGTCGCCCTGGATACGCACCCGTTCGGTGTAGCGCAGTAAATGCGGCGAACTATAGACCCCGACCCGCATGCCGCTGGCCAGCAAGATGGCTTCCAGCAGCCGGCAGGTGGTGCCTTTGCCGTTGGTGCCGCCGACGGTAATGACCCAGGGCGCCGGGCGCAGCAGATTCAGGCCGGTAGCCACATGGCTTACCCGCTCCAGGCCCAGATCGATGGGTTTGGCATGCAGACGTTCAAGATAATGAAGCCACGCGGCCAGTGGCGACGTGGCTTGAGGGATAGGCAGATTTTCCATACGTCCGTTCATTGGCTTATGCTGGGTTCTCACTAAGCCTGCCCCGCCCCGGCAGATGGCCACGGGCAGGCTTGCGCCGCCCGTTTAGGCCCCGTCCTGATGATCCTCCGGGACCGCATCAGGGCGCGGTTCGTGCGGCAATGGATCCTGCGGCTGCGGCCGATTGGTCAGTTTCGCCAGCAGGCTGGCAAGGCGCAGACGCATTTCCGGGCGACGCACGATGAGATCAATGGCGCCCTTTTCCAGCAGAAATTCACTGCGCTGAAAGCCGGCCGGCAGTTTTTCACGCACCGTCTGTTCAATCACGCGCGGACCGGCAAAGCCAATCAGCGCTTTCGGCTCGGCGACGTTCAAATCCCCCAGCATTGCCAGACTGGCCGAAACGCCCCCCATGGTGGGATCGGTCAGCACCGAAATGTAGGGCAACCGCCGTTCGCGCAGCCGCGCCAGCGCGGCGCTGGTCTTGGCCATCTGCATCAGCGACATCAGCGCTTCCTGCATGCGGGCGCCGCCGCTGGCGGAAAAGCATACCAGCGGACAGTCGTCCGCCATCGCCTGCTCCACCGCGCGCACAAAACGCGCGCCGACCACCGAGGACATCGACCCGCCGATAAAGGCAAATTCAAAGGACGCGGCGACCACCGGCATGCCGTACAGCGTGCCTTTCATCACCACCAGCGCGTCTTTCTCGTCGGTGGCCTTCTGGGCCGCCGCCAGGCGATCCTTATACTTCTTCGAGTCCCTGAACTTCAGGATATCTTTCGGCTCCAGCTCGCTACCGAGTTCTGACTCGCTTCCTTTATCCAGGAAAGCGTGCAGGCGCGCGCGCGCGGTCATACGCATGTGGTGATCGCACTTGGGGCAGACCTCCAGATTGCGCTCCAGCTCCGCGCGGTACAGCACCTGGCCGCAGCTATCACATTTGGTCCATACGCCCTCGGGAATGTTCGCCCTGCGCGCCGGGGTGATAGTGCTCTTATTGAGAATTCGTTCAATCCAGCTCATCGATAACCTTTCTGTTTGAACCTGGCATCCGCCAGTCCGCTATATCTACTTGACCTTTTACCGCGGCGAGAAGGCCGCCGTTTTGCGCGCTCCCCGCCGGGGATGGCGCGCCAAAGGTTGCCCATTAAACCATAACGGCCAGCGACTTGGCACAGAAAACTCTGTACTTTGTACACATTTTGCCCGCCGGCATCGGGAAATTACTCACTTTTACCGTTGGCGGCCAGTCGGCGCTGGCGCCACACTTCCACTACGCCCGGCAGCACCGAGAGCAGGATAATCGCCACGATAAGCCACTTCAGATTCTGCTGCACCATCGGCATATTGCCAAAGAAATAGCCGGCATAGCTGAACAGTAGAACCCACAGCAGGCCGCCGGCGACATTATACAGCGCGAAATGGCGGTAGCGCATATGTCCCATGCCGGCCACGAACGGCGCGAAAGTCCGCACGATAGGCACAAAACGCGCCAGGATAATCGTTTTACCGCCGTGGCGGGCGTAGAACTGGTGGGTTTTTTCCAAATAGCTTCGGCGGAATATTTTCGAGTCGGGGCGGCTGAACAGCTTTTCGCCGAACAGGCGGCCAATGGTATAATTGACCGCATCGCCGGCGATCGCCGCCAGGACCATCAAAAGCACCATTACATGAATATCAAGCCCGTTACTCGGTAAAGCCGCCAGCGCGCCGGCGACAAACAGCAGCGAGTCCCCCGGCAGGAAAGGCGTGACCACCAGACCGGTTTCGCAAAACAGAATCAGAAACAAAAAGGCATACACCCAAACACCGTACTGCGCCACCAGTTCTGCCAGGTGGACATCGATATGTAAAATAAAATCGATAGTAAATTTTATATATTCCATTCAGTTATCCCGGTAACGCAACGCGATAGACATTAGCGGTCACTCCGCTAGAAATAACGGCCCCGGCGGCGGCGCAGGCAGGGCGAAACGCGATGGATACTCCACCGCCACCAGATAAAGCCCCTCCGCCGGGGCGGTAGCGCCGGCCTGCGTCCGGTCGCGGCACGCCAGCAGTTCGGCTATCCAGCTTTCCGGCCGGTTGCCGCAACCTACCTCCAGCAGACTGCCTACAATATTACGAACCATATGATGAACAAAAGCATTCGCTTTGATATCCACCACCACATATTGCCCCTGGCGCGTGACGTGCAAATGGTGCAGGTTGCGCCAGGGAGTGCGCGATTGGCACTGCAGGGCGCGAAAAGAGGTGAAATCGTTCTCCCCCAGCAAACATTGGCCCGCGCGCGCCATCGATGGCGCATCAAGGGGGTGGTAATAGTGCGTCAGCCCGCGGCCGAGCAGCGCCGGACGCAGGCGATGGTTATAAATAATATAGCGGTAGCGCCGGGCGGTGGCGCTGAAACGCGCATGAAAATCGTCCGCCACCGGCGCCACCCAGCGCACGGCGATATCGGCGGGCAGATTGGCGTTGACGCCCAGCGTCCAGGCGGCGTCCGGCCGGCGCGCCCGGGTGTCGAAATGGACCACCTGCCCCGTCGCGTGCACGCCGGCATCGGTACGGCCGGCACAGTGGACCGCGACAGGCTGGTCGGCGACCGTCGAGAGCGCACGCTCAAGGCACGCCTGCACGCTGGGCACTTCCTGCTGCCGCTGCCAGCCGTAGTACGCACTGCCGTCATACTCAATCCCGAGCGCCAGCCTCATCGCGCCATCGTTGGCCGCCGCCGGCATCGCTTCGTCCACCTCGGGGAGCGGCGCCGTTTGCGCCGTTACCATGCGCTGGCCTCGGCCATCAGTTTTTCCGCGGTGAGTACCGCCATCAGCGCGCCGCCGAAGCGAACATTGTCCGCCACTGACCAGAATTGCAGTAAATCGGGCATGCCATAATCGTTACGCAAACAGCCAATCTTCAGCGCGACGTTCCCCGAGGCATCTTCCACCGGCGTCGGGTAGTCCAGCTCGTCGCTCAGGGTCAGCCCCTCGCAGGCCGCCAGCGCCACGCGGGCCTCTTCCGCAGCCATCGGCCGCAGCGTTTCCAGATGCACCAGCTGTGCATGGCCGTAGAATATCGGCGCCTGCACGCTGCTGACCGAAATCGGTAACCCCTCATCGCGCAGGATTTTGCGCACTTCGTCTACCAGACGGCGCTCGCTGCGCACCGATCCCGCGTCATCGGGCAGCAGCGGCAGCAAATTGAACGCCAGCTGACGCGGAAAGAAACCGGGCTCAGCGGCCAAACCATTCAGCAGGCGCGCGCTCTGGCCCGCCAAATCGTCTACCGCCGCCTTACCGTGGGTGGACGCGGACAGCATCGTGCTGACGTGCAGATGGCTCAGGCCCGCCAAATCGGTAAGGGGTTTTACCGCCAGCAGTAATTGGCTGGTCAAGGCATCCGCCACCGCCACCAGGTTACGGTTGCGGTAATCGGCCAGCACATCGTCATTGACCCCCGGCACCACGAGCGGGACGTCCGGCTCCAGGGCGAACAGGCCGCTGACATCCACAACCAGACAGCCGGCGGCGGCGGCATCAGCCGCGTACAGCGCCGAGGCCTGAGCGCCGGCGACAAAAAACGCCAACTGCGCCTGCGACCAGTCGAATTGCGCCGCTTCGCTGACCTGGAAACTTTGCCCGTTGACCCGCACCGTCTCACCGGCGCTACGCTCGCTGGACAATAAAAAAAGTTCCCCGAACGGGAATTGGCGCTCCTGCATAATATCCAGCAGCGCCGTACCGACTGCGCCTGTTGCCCCAAGAAGGGCGATATTCCAGCCGTCAGACATCATCTCATCTCCCGTTATTGGGATGCCCCGCGGCGCTCTGCGGCGGCGGCATCCGTCATCAAAATGTGGTGGGACACCCTTGGCGCATGCGCCGCCCGCCACGGGCCCGAGGATGCACGGGCGGGTACGGGCGCGCCGGCGCCTCGCGGTCTCACTCGGCAGCAAAGGCGTCCTGTGCCTTGCACGGCCTTAACCGACGGCAAAGGCGTCCTGGGCGTTGCGCGGCCTTAACCGGCAGCAAAGGCGTCCTGTGGCTTGCGCGCCCTTAACCGGCAGCAAAGGCGTCCTGTACGTTGCACGCCCTTAACCGGCAGCAAAGGCGTCCTGGGCCTTGCGCGCCCTTAACCGGCAGCAAAGGCGTCCTGGGCGTTGCGCGTCCTTAACCGGCAGCAAAGGCGTCCTGTACGTTGCACGCCCTTAACCGGCAGCAAAGGCCTCAGGGGCGTTGCGCGGCCTGAACCGACGGCAAAGGCCTCCTGCGCCCTGCGCAGCCTTAACCGACGACCGGCCGGGCCTGGAATCCCAGTTGCCGCAGGGTATCCGCGCCGGCGTCGTCGTCGGTCTCTACGCAGAGCGACGACCACTCCCGACGCTGATAATAGTGTTTACGCAAGCGATCAAACTCGCCCGGCAGACCGGCCGCGCGACGCAACTGCATATCATCACGCCGCACATCATAGACCAGATGCGCCAACAGGCGCAGCGCTTCTTCGTCAATGGCGCCGCGCAGACGGATACGCTCCACCGCCGGCGGCGGCAACAGCGCCGCCAGGCTCGCGCGCGCGTCGCTGCCAACGAAGGCGCTGTAGGCATCGAAGACCTGCGTCGTGCCGCGCGCCTTGCCCTCCAGCGTATAGCCGGCGATATGAGCGGTACCGATATCAACGCGGGCCAGTAGCGGCAGCGACAACGCCGGCTCCGGCTCCCAGACGTCCAGCACCACACCCAGAGGCTTACCCTGCTCCAGCGCGTGCAGCAGAGCGGCGTTATCCACAACCGCGCCGCGGCAGGCATTAATGATAATACGGCCGGCCGGCAGCGCCGCCAGCAGCGTCTCGTCGACCAGATGCCAGGTCGCATGCCGGCCGGCGCGGGTGAGCGGCGTGTGGAAAGTCAGCACATCCGCCTCAGCCACTAGCTTTTCCAGCGGCTGCCAGTCGCCCGGCGCCCCCGCTTCCGCCAGCGGCGGATCGCACAACAGGGTACGCACGCCGAACGCATTCAGCCGCCGCTGTAAACGGCCGCCGACGTTACCGGCGCCGACAATGCCGACGGTCTTATCGCGCAAGGCGAAACCATCGCGCTGGGCCAGCCACAGCAGCGCGGAAAAAACATACTCCACTACCGCAATCGCATTGCAGCCCGGGGCCGCGGAAAAACCAATTCCCGCCTGCGCCAGCCAATCCTCATCCACATGATCGGTGCCGGCGGTGGCGGTACCGACGAACGCGACCCGGCTGCCGTCGAGCAGGGCGCCGTCGACGCGGGTCACCGAACGCACCATTAGCGCGTCGGCCTGCGCCAGCGCCGGCGCGGGAATAGCCCTGCCCGCTACCGCCTGTACGTCGCCCAAGCGACCGAACAACGCCTCGGCGTAGGGCATATTCTCATCCACCAGGATTTTCACATCAGGCTCCGGCAGAACCCTGCCATCAAACGTTAAAGGGGGAATATTCTGCCACCGAATGCACAAGAATCCCAACCCTATCACGCTTCATTTTGCCATTGCCGCCGGCGCAACCCGCTAAGCTTGCGGGGGCACGGTCTAATGATGCCAGTCCGGCAGAAAATGCCATCTCGGCGCCAGAGGCTACCGCTGCCGGCGGGGGCTTGCTATGATCAGCCCCCAACAGCCGCGCGCGTTCGCGCCGCCGCGTCGGATTTTCACCGTCTGCCATCCCGAGAGGACATGTACTATGCAACCAGTTACCGGTCCCGGTACGCCGCCACGGGGTCAGACGCCGCCGCCAACCGGCCCGGATCAGCCGTTGACCACCGCCCAGCGCACCACGCTTGAGCGGCTGATTACCCGCATCTTGGCCCTGAGTCCCAGTAAACCCGCGGAAATTTGGGCCGCGCTGTTCCATCATCTGCACATTGCCGGCGACGGCGAGTTACGGGTGCGGCATTTCATCGCCGCCGAACAGATGCTACAGGGGCGATTGTTGACGGCGCAGGAGACGCTCGCCGGTCGACAGCTGTTGCAGCAGCTAACCGATCTGTTGCCCCAGGGCAATAATCGGCAGGCGGTCAGTGACTATATTCGCAGCCAGTTCGGCCACACCGTATTAAGCCAACTGGACGCCGGCCAACTGCGTCAGGTGCTGCAATTACTGCAAAGCGGGCAATTGGATATTCCAGCGCCGCAGCAGGCCGCCATGACCGATCGCACCCTGCTGCCGGCGGAACACCAGGCCATCAGTCAGCTCATTACAAGGCTGGCGGCGTTGACCGGCGAAACGCCGACCGAGCTTTGGGAAAGTCTGCACCGCATGATGGGGCTGAAATCCGGCGATCCGATTCCCGCCCGCCATTTCCCGCTGTTAAGCCAGTTTTTACAAAGCCATCTTACGCTGTCGCAGCAGGGGCATCCCACGCTGGCGACGCTCACGGCGGTGCTCAAGCACCCCATTCACGGCGAGGAGCAGCAGGCGGTGGAACAATACTGCCGGCAACATTTCGCCGCCGACAGCCAGACGCCCTTAACCAGCGCCCAGGTCAACGCGGTGATGCAGTATCTGTTTATTTATCGCCTGAGCCGCACCCAAAGCCAGCACCAAACCCCCGATGTCCGGCTGCTCCAGCCGGTGACCCATCCGCTCATCGCGACGGAACACGAGCCGCGGCCCGTCCGCGCGGCGCGTTCGCCGCTGGTGATCGGGGTGTTCGTCGCCGTGGTGCTGCTGGTTGTCTGGCTGCTGGCCCGCTCATAGCCGGGCGCGGTGCGACAGGATAGGCGCGGGGAAAGATTGACTGATGAGCGCGGCTGAGAGGGTTACTGCGCGGGGCGCAACGCGCGCCGGCCTGCGGCGAGCCGACGCGGGCGACAACGCCTTTTTGCTGCGGCAAACGCGGTTTTGCGCGGTTAGCACCGCGCGCCGAAGCGCCAGAGCGGCGCGCGGGAGGCCGTTACCCTGGTAGGCCGGCGCGCCGTTGACGCGCGCGCCCAGGTGCCGGTCAAAGGCCGGAGTCGCCGCTGTCCAGCCATCGCTGCCGGGCGAAAAGCAGCGTTACGACAACGCCCACCAGCGCGCATAGCATGGCGGCGCCAAATACCGAGGCGTAACCGAAGGCGGTCGCCAGCATGCCGGTTAGCGGTCCGGTCAGGGCATAGGCGACATCCTGAAACGCGCTGTAGCCGCCTACCGCCGTCGCATGCGCCTGCGCCGGTACTCGTTTCACCACTTCCACCCCCATGGCGGGGAATATCAATGAGCATCCGGCGCCGGTCAAGCCCGCCCCCAGCAGCGCCAAACCGGGATCGGTCGCCAGCCACAGCAGCGCGAGGCCGAGCGCCTCCACCGCCAGCGAGATGAGCGTCAGCCGTACGCCGCCTAAGCGATCCGGCCAATGGCTGCCCCAAAAGCGCAGGGCGACGAAAGCAATACCGAAGGCGCTGAAAGCGAAACCGGCATGATCCCAATGCCGCAGATTGAAATACAGTGAAACGAAGGTCCCGATGGCGGCAAAACCCACCCCCTGCAGCGCCAGCGCCATCCCCGGCAGCCAAATCAATCTGAGCACCGCTTTGAGGGACGGCCGATTGCCGGGATGCGGTCGAATCGACGCAACGCGGGCATTGCAGGCCAGGGCCAGCAGCGGCAATAGCAGCGTCGTTAACCCGAGAGTAATAAAACCACCGGAGCGGTGATAGAGCAGCAGACCGACCGGCGCACCCACCGCCAGCGAGCCATAAATTGCGGCGCCGTTCCACGACATGACCTTACCCGCCCGCGCCTGCCCCAGTAAACCGAACCCCCAGCTTAGGGTGCCGGTCAGCAATTGGCTCTCACCAAAACCCAGCATCACGCGCCCTATCAGCAGCAGCCCGTAGCGCGGATAAACCGGCAACGGCAGCAGGGCGGAAAGCAGATAGAACACGCCGGCCAGTCCGCATGCCGCCATCCCCTGTAGCGCCGATCGCTTGGCGCCGAACTGGTCGGCGAGCCTGCCGGCGTAACTGCGGGTCAGTACCGTGGCCAGGAACTGAACACCGACCGCGACGCCCACCAGGGTATTACTGAGCCCCAGCTCGTCATGGACGTAAAGCGGGATAACCGGTAGCGGCAACGCCACGGTCAAATAACACAGAAACACCGCGCTACACAGCGAGAACAGCGTCTTATTCGCCGGAATGGTGCCCAATGTAGTCGGTTCAGCGTGCATAGTGCGGGCTTGCTCCTGACAATTAACGGCATAGAGAGCATAAAAAAACCAACGCCCTTTCCCTGCCGAGGCCGTCACGGTAGAGAGGGAAGCGTTGGTTAGCGTGAAGGCTTACGCCGGTGTGCGGCAAAAGGGCCGCGAAGGCCGCTATCCCACGGCGCGTCCGCATCCGACGCGGCTCAGCGGTATTTCCGCATCACCAGCGTGGCGTTGGTGCCGCCGAAACCAAAGCTGTTGCTCATCACGGTAGTCAAGGTGCGCTGGGTCGGCTCGGTGATGACATTCATCCCTTCCGCCTGCGGATCGAGTTCGTCAATATTGATGCTCGGGGCGATGAAACCATGCTCCAACATCAGCAGCGTAAAGATCGTCTCATGCACCCCTGCTGCGCCCAGCGAGTGGCCGGTCATCGCTTTGGTGGAGGAGAACGCCGGATGCTGGCTGCCGAAGGTTTCGCGAATCGCCCACAGCTCTTTCACGTCGCCGACCGGGGTGGAGGTGCCGTGCACGTTAAGATAATCCACCGGCGTATCTACCTCTTTCAGCGCCATCTGCATACAACGGATGGCGCCTTCGCCGGACGGCGCTACCATGTCCGCGCCGTCGGAGGTCGCGCCATAACCGATGATTTCGGCATAGATATGGGCGCCGCGGGCCAGGGCGTGCTCCAGCTCTTCCACGACCACGATACCGCCGCCGCCGGCGATAACAAAGCCGTCGCGATTAACGTCATAGGTGCGCGACGCTTTCTGCGGCGTTTCGTTGTAGCGGGTGGACAACGCCCCCATGGCATCGAATTCACAGGCCATTTCCCAGCACAGCTCTTCACCGCCGCCGGCGAAGACCACATCTTGTTTGCCGAGCTGGATCATTTCCACCGCATTGCCGATACAGTGCGCGGAGGTCGAACAGGCGGAACTGATGGAATAATTGACGCCGCGGATTTTAAAAGGCGTCGCCAGACACGCCGATACGCCGGAGGCCATGGCTTTGGTGACCATATAGGGCCCCACGCCGCGCAAACCGCGGGCGCGCATGCCGTCGGATCCGGCAACCTGATTGCGCGGTGAGCCGCCGCCGGAGCCCACGATAAGGCCGGTACGATCGTTGGAGACCATGTCGGGGGTTAGGCCGGAATCGGCAATCGCCTGCTCCATGGACAGGAAGGCGTAGACAGAGGCATCACTCATAAAGCGCGCCATTTTGCGATCAATCAGCCCGGTAGTATCGAGTTTGACATTGCCCCAGACATGGCTACGCATGCCGGAATCTTTCAATTCCTGGGAAAAGGTAATCCCGGAGCGGCCTTGTTGCAACGAGGCCAGGACTTCTTTTTGGTCGTTACCGATACTTGATAAGATCCCCAGGCCGGTAATCACAGCACGTTTCATTTAATACCTCTTGTAATAATATTTGAGTTTCAGTCACGCACTTTAGCTTACAGATGTAAGCTGAACAAGTCCGATCAGCGGATGTTAGCAAAATTTGCACCGGAAAGCCCGCGTGGTTAGAATCGTGCCACTTTCCCTGCCGTGAGCCTGCTGCCGTGAACCGCCACGCTATTGTACCCGCCGTCGTGCGCTGGAACGAACAGGGTACACCTGTATCCCAAAAATTTGATGACGTTTACTTTTCCAATCAGGATGGTCTGGCGGAAACGCGCCATGTTTTTCTCAACGGAAACGGCTTGCCCGCCCGCTTTAGCCATCATCCGCGCCCGGTTTTCAGGGTGGCGGAAACCGGGTTCGGCACCGGCCTCAATTTTCTGGCGTTATGGCATGCTTTTGACCAACATTGCCGGCAACAGCTAATAACGGGCGCGCGGCGCCTGCACTTCATCAGCTTTGAGAAATTCCCCCTCGCTCCTGAGGATTTGCGCAGCGCGCTTGAGCCCTGGGAAGAACTGGCGCCGCTGGCGCGCGAACTGCAAACCCTCTGGCCGCAGCCGCTGGCCGGCTATCATCGCCTGGAGCTGGCGCAAGGCCGAGTGATTCTCGATATCGGCTTCGGCGATGTAAACGCGCTGATCCCGACGCTGGATCCCAGCCTTAACGGTGGCGTCGACGCCTGGTTTCTCGATGGCTTCGCGCCGGCGAAAAACCCCGACATGTGGCAGGAAACGCTGTTTGCCGCCATGGCCCGGTTAGCGGCGCCGACCGGCAGTTTCGCTACCTTTACCGCCGCCGGCTTTGTTCGCCGCGGGCTTCAGCAGGCCGGATTCGCCGTGACGAAGGTTAACGGGTTCGGCCGTAAGCGGGAGATGCTTACCGGCACGCGCCTGCCGCGTCCCGTCCCCGGCGCGGCGCCCTGGTACGCCCGTCCCGCGGCCGCGGTTCCTGACGATGTAGCGATTATCGGCGGCGGTATCGCCAGCGCGCTTACCGCGCTGGCGATACAACGGCGCGGCGCCCGCGTCACGCTCTATTGCGCCGACGGTCAACCGGCGCAAGGCGCGTCCGGCAATCGTCAGGGCGCACTCTATCCGCTGCTCAATCACCGGTATGATGCCTTGGCCCAATTTTACGCCACCGCCTTTCCCTATGCGCTGCGCTGCTATCAACAGCTGGCGGCGCAAGGCCTGGTCTTTGAACATCATTGGTGCGGTGTCACCCAGCTGGCCTGGGACGAGAAAAGCGCCGCCAAAATTGCCCAGATCCTTGGCGCCGGCTGGCCAACCACCTTGGTGCGGCCGGTGGCGCGTAAGGACATGGCCGCTCTGGTCGGGGTAGAAACCGGCCGGGACGGCCTAATGTATCCGGCGGGAGGCTGGCTCAATCCGGCGCAGTTGACCGCCGGCGCGCTACAGCTTGCCGCGCGCCAGGGGCTGCAAACACACTACCGCAGGCCGGTCAACGGCCTAAGCGCCGACGGCAGCGGCGGCTGGAGGCTGAGGTTCGCCGACGGAGTCGAAGCGCGCCACGCCACGGTCGTGTTGGCCAACGGACAGGGGATGAGCGCACTGGCCCCTACCGCGTTGCTGCCGCTTTATGCGGCGCGCGGTCAAGTGAGTCATATACCGGCAACGGCGCCGCTGGCGGCGCTGCGCCAGGTCCTGTGTTTTGATGGTTATCTCACGCCGCAAAGCCCCGGCAACGCAAGCCATTGCTTGGGGGCCAGCTATCAACGCGGCGACGCCGGTACGGATTACCGTGAAAGCGAACAGCAGCAAAATCTGCAACGATTGCGGGATTGCCTGCCGGAGGCGCCTTGGCTGGACGCGGTGGATATCAGCGGCCAGCAGGCGCGTTGCGGCGTTCGCAGCGCGGTCCGCGACCATTTGCCGTTAGTGGGCAACGTGCCGGATTTCGAGGCGACCTTGCGCGCCTACGCTAACCTGGCGCAGCAGCCACCGGACCGTGCGCCGCTGCCGGCGGCCCCGGGGTATGCCAATTTATTCATGCTGGGGGGATTGGGTTCCCGCGGCCTGTGCAGCGCGCCGCTGGCGGCGGAAATCGTGGCGGCCCAGATATTCGGCGAGCCCTTGCCGGTTAACCGCACCGTGGCACAGGCCTTGAATCCCAACCGTTTCTGGATACGCAAATTATTGAAGGGGAGAGAGATCGTCCAGCGGCGGCCTACCTCCCCGCGCGCAGAGGACTCATAAGCGGGTGAAGCAGGCGCTGGGCGCAAGGAGGGCTACATTCACCCTCTCCTACTGAACAGCCGTTGTTGTAAGCCGCTGCGCGGGACGGCTGAACCTTGGACGTCCGCTACCGCCGCTGATTGCCGCGCGAAACCGCGCTACTGCCCCACCGCCGTCCATCGGCGTCCTGCGCGACGTGAAACCGCGCTACTCCCCCGCCGCCGTCCATGGGCGCCCCGCGCGGCGCGAAACCGCGCTACTGCTCCACTGCCGTCCATCGGCGCCCCGCGCGACGCGTAACCGCGCTACTGCCCCATCGACGTCCATCGGCGTCCTGCGCGGCGCGAAACCGCGCTACTGCTCCACCGCCGTCCCATGCGACGCGAAACCGGGGGCGGGTCAGCGTCACGGTGGCGCGACTCAGCCCGCGGCGCGCTGATAGAGCGTTTGCCACATGGTTTTGACCAAAATCTGATCCGGCGGCGACAGCTCCCCTTTACTGATGGCGCGCTCAAGACTTTCCTGCACTCGGCTATGCAGCGCCTCCAGGGTATGCTCGCCGTTCTGTTCGGTTTCCGCGACCGCCAGCGTCAGATGACCGCGCAGATAGCCGCCGGCGAACAGTTCATCGTCACTGGCATGCTCGACCATTTCATCGATCTGCGCCAGAATGCGCGCTTCAAAATCCGCGATCATACTCATCCTCTTGATGATGTTGTAATGCTATTCGTTTAGCTCTGATGGCAAAGGGAACTGCTGTTGCGCCAGCGGCGGCGTTTGATAATAGCGATGCAGCGCCTGTATAAACGCCGCCGGGCGTGGCCCTACCCCGTTTTCCAGATTCAACATGACCTGCGCATGCACCTGCCGCTGGAATAAAATGCGATCAGGCTCACAATCTCCATTGAGATTATCGCAGCTGACATGAAAGGGGAAGCCGGCGGCGATGCAAAACATCCACTCCAGCGCCTGCGGTTTGATTTCGGCGCGTTCAAACTGCGCCTGCGTGTCGGCATCGCGCCCGTCGGGGCAATACCAGTAGCCGAAATCGACCAAAAGCCGGCGGCGAGCGCCCGCGATACACCAGTGGGCGATTTCGTGCAGCGCGCTGGCATAATAGCCGTGGGCGAAGATAATGCGATGATAGGGCGCCGCCTCGTCGGCTGGCAAATAGAGGGGCTCTTCGTCGCCTTTAATTAACCGCGTATTCAACGTGTCGGCAAAACAGCCGTCGAAGGCGTCAATCAACTGTTGATAATGATGGGTTTGTACGGACATGCTTTACCTTTACAGCCACACGGTCAGCCAGTGCGCAATAGCGGCGCCGTGATTGTCATAAATCAGTTTGATACTCATCAACAGCGACACCGCCACGATCATCGGCCGGATCAGCTGCTGCCCTCTCGCCAGCACCATGCGGGCGCCAAGCCGTGCGCCCAGAATTTGTCCCGCCAGCATCACCAGACCGACCGCCCATATCACTTTGCCCGAAAGGACAAACAGCATCAGACCGCCGAAATTGGAGGTAAAATTCAGCACCTTGGCATGTGCGGTGGCGGTGGCGAGGTTATAGCCGCTTAGCATAACAAAAGCCAGAGCGTAAAATGAGCCGGCGCCGGGCCCAAAAAAGCCATCGTAAAACCCCACGCAGCCGCCGGCCGCCAGGGCGAAGGGCCAGCCGGATAACCGGCGTTGCCGATCTTCGGCGCCGATACGCGGCATCAGCAGGAAATAGAGACCTATCGCTATCACCAGCAGCGGCAGCAGTTGGCGCAGCAAATCGGCGCGCACATGTTGAATAAGAACGGCGCCCGCCGCCGCTCCCAGCAGAGTCATGGCGATATTGCGTTTCTGATCGGCGAGCTTCACCGTCCCGCGACGCACAAAATACAGGCTGGCGGAGAAGCTGCCGCCCACGCTTTGTAATTTATTGGTCGCCAGCGCCTGCGTTGGGGGCAGCCCCGCGGCCAGCAGCGCCGGGATGGTGATAAGCCCGCCGCCGCCGGCCAGCGTATCGATAAACCCGGCCAGTACCGCGACCAAAAACAGCCCCGCCAGCAGCCAGGGCGAAACCACGAACCAATCCATACTCAATTCCCTAATGACGGTAGCGCGGGGCCATCACTGGCCCCGGCGACGCTGGCGCGGCGGCCTACTTTTCAGGGCAATACCCGATGTTGGTCGAGCAGCGCCTGACAGGCGGCAGGCAGCGGCGGCGGCGTTTTTTTCACCGGTGCGCCGGTGCCGGGTTTGGCCGGCAGAAACCAGCTCTCCAGTTCGGCGCCGCAACCGTCGCCCGGCGGCGGTGCCGGCTGATCGACGCAGTCGCGGCTGCCCGGCGGACAGCGCAGCCGAACGTGCATATGGGCCCGGTGACCGAACCAGGGCCGGACCTTGCGCAGCCAGTCGCGATCGCTGCCCGCATCCAGGCACAGCTGCTTTTTAATGGCCGGATTGACAAAAATACGGGTGACCTGGTCATCCTCCGCCGCCAGTTTAATCAGCGCGGCGGTTTGCGGCTGCCACAGGCGCGGCACTACGCCGCGGCCGTTGGCCGACACCAGATCCAGCGGCTGGGGTTTCAGCAGTTGGGAGGCGCTCCAGCGCTGACGCGGCGTCTGTAGCCAGATATCCGCATCCAGTCCCGACTGGTGGCTGGCGTGCCCGCTGCTGAACCGGCCGCCGGCCGGCATCGCCATATCACCGACCAGCACCTCTCCCAGCCCCAAATGTTTCACCTGATTACTCAGGCGCTGGATGAACAACAGCAGATCCGGATGGCCGAAGTAGCGCCGCTGATCCGGCCGTAACACCTGATAATTCCCCGCCTCCAGCGGCAACGGCTGGGCGCCGATAATACAGCCGTTGGCGAAGCTGCCGATGGCGCTGGGCGCGCCGGCGATGGGATGCTCGATTTTTTGCCACGGCGTCTGCGCGGCGCCCGCGCCGAATGCCGCCAGCGCCAGCCAGACCGGGATTAGCCTACGCATCATGGTCACCATATCGGCGCCGCCGCAACAACGTCCGCGCACTGCGCACGCTGGCGCAACAGATGATCCATCAACACGATCGCCATCATGGCCTCGGCGATCGGCACCGCGCGAATGCCGACGCAGGGATCGTGACGACCGCGGGTCACCATTTCCACCGCCTCGCCGCTGCGGTTCACCGTCCGACCGGGCACCGTGATACTGGAGGTGGGCTTCAGGGCGAGATGAGCGATAACCGGCTGGCCGCTGCTGATGCCGCCAAGAATGCCGCCGGCGTGATTGCTTTGAAAACCTTCGGGGGTAATCTCGTCGCGGTTTTCGCTGCCGCGCTTGCCGATGACCGCGAAGCCATCGCCTATCTCGACCCCTTTCACCGCGTTAATGCTCATCAGCGCGTGGGCCAGATCGGCATCAAGGCGATCGAACACCGGCTCACCCAGGCCGGCGGGCAAATTCTCTGCTACGACCGTAACCTTGGCGCCAATGGAATCCCCGGCTTTTTTCAAATCGCGCATCAGCGCATCGAGCGCCTCCAGACGGTCGACATCCGGGCAGAAGAAGGGATTTTGTTCCACCTGAGCCCAATCTTTGAGATCGCAGCGAATAGCGCCCATTTGCGCCAGAAAACCGCGCACCTGCACGCCGCAGTGTTGCGCTAGATATTTCTTGGCGATGGCGCCGGCGGCGACGCGCATCGCCGTTTCCCGCGCCGATGAACGACCGCCGCCGCGATAATCCCGCAGGCCATACTTCTGTTCGTAGCTGTAATCGGCGTGGCCTGGACGGTAGAGATCTTTGATAGCGCTGTAATCCTGCGAGCGCTGATCGGTATTCTCAATAAGCAGCCCGATGCTGGTGCCGGTAGTGACACCCTCGAATACGCCGGAGAGGATCTTCACGCGGTCCGGCTCGCGCCGCTGCGTGGTATAGCGCGACGTGCCGGGCCGCCGGCGGTCGAGATCGCGCTGCAGATCCTCCTCGCTAAGCGGGATACCCGGCGGTACGCCGTCGACGATCCCGCCCAGGGCCGGCCCGTGGGATTCGCCGAAGGTGGTAACGCGGAAAAATTGTCCAATACTGTTCCCTGCCATCGGGACTCCTTACCAATTCCTGATATATAAAACAGACACGCCACGGCCGCACGCGAGTTCTGCGGCCGGGCCAGGGGTTTTAATCACGGTACAGCTTGAAAAGTTCGCCGCAGGCGATCAACTGTTGCCGCGTCAACATGAATACACCGTCGCCACCTTGGGCGAACTCCAGCCAGCGGAACGGCACCTGCGGGTATTGCGCCATCAAATGCACCATGCTGTTGCCCACTTCGCAAATCAACACGCCATTCTCGGCAAGATAATCGGGCGCACAGGCCAGAATACGCCGCACCAGCTTGAGGCCATCGCTGCCGGCGGCCAGGCCCAGCACCGGTTCAGCATGAAACTCCGCCGGCAAATCGTTCATATCCTCTTCATCCACATAGGGAGGATTGGTCACGATCACGTCATAGGCCAGCGGCGGTAAGTCACGGAATAAATCAGAGCGAATCGGGGTGACCTGATGCTCAACGCCGTGCGCCTGGATATTTTGCTCCGCCACCACCAATACGCCGGGGGCAATATCCACCGCGTCCACCTCCGCCTCGGGGTAGGCGTAGGCGCAGGCGATGGCAATGCAACCGCTACCGGTACACATATCAAGGATATGCGCCGGGGGATGGGGCAACAGATCGCGAAAGCGATCGGTAATCAGTTCGCCAATGGGCGAACGCGGGATCAGCACGCGATCGTCAACATAAAATTCCAGTCCGCAGAACCAGGCCTTGTTGGTCAAGTACGGCACGGGTATGCGCTCATTGACCCGGCGGATCACCCGCTCAACCACGCGGGCACGCTCGCTGGAGGTCAGGCGCGCGCCGTGCATCTCCGGCGGCAGATCCAGCGGCAGGAACAAACTGGGCAACACCAGCTGTAACGCTTCATCCCAGGGATTGTCGGTACCGTGGCCGTAATAGAGCTGCGCGGCGTTAAACCGGCTGACCGTCCAGCGCAGCATATCCTGTATGGTATGCATCTCCGCTACCGCTTCATCCACAAAAATTTTGTCCAATCTGCCCTCCGCGGCCTTCACTTTCTTCAACAAGCGCTAGTGTGCCATGAAGTGACGGACAAAGCAGCAGCCAGTAAGCCTTGGAGGGAAACGGCGCCACTTTTTTCGCCGTCAACGGTAAGGAAAGGGTAAACTGAGATAAATGCTAGGCGCAGAGCGAAACAATGAAGAAACGATTTACACTGGCGGAGGATGATCTGCTGCTGTTCAGGCAGACGGTGGTAGGCGCCAAGCCGCTGCCCCAGGACCGGGTAAGACCGCCCCCGCCGCGGCGCGCGAAATCCGCCCTGCCCCCGCGACGATTGATTCAGGAGCAGGTGGACGCCAGTTTTTACTTTTCCGATGAATTCCAGCCGCTGCTTCAGGAAGAGGGGCCGCCGCGCTATGTCCGCCCGGACGTGAGCCCCTATGAGGTGAAAAAGCTGCGGCGCGGTGACTATACGCCGGAGCTGTTTTTGGATCTGCACGGGCTCACGCAGGCGGAGGCAAAACAGGAACTGGGCGCGCTTATCGCCGCCTGCCGGCGAGAACATGTGTATTGCGCCTGCGTCATGCATGGACACGGCAAACATATTTTGAAGCAACAGACGCCCCTCTGGCTGGCGCAACATCCTGATATAAAAGGTTTTCATCAGGCGCCGAAGGAATTTGGCGGCAGCGCGGCGCTATTGATTCTGGTGGAGCTGGCGTCCTAAAAGATGAGGGTTGCGATAGCGAAGCCACCCGGTGCGAGGTTCGGGCGCTAGCGTTTGCGCCCGTAGTCGATCGGGGGTCAGTTAACGCATTGCCGGTCGTTTTCCCAAATCACGGGTCCTTTCCAAATCGACACATCCCCTTTTGTGAGAAGTAATTCGCCATGGCGCTTCACTATCCGATCTTTTATCAACCTGTCTGCTTCGACATCCTGGTTTAAATAGTAAAACACCTCCCCCGTGGCGCAGAACCAACTTGGGCGCGACAGCCAATGTCGAGGAACAAAGTTGTCGCCATTCATGGCAAGTTCACCGGCGTTTACCCGATTATCAATCGCATTCAGCGGTAATATCCCCCAAAAGTCTGCGCTATAAATTTGATAGATATTATTCTGGCGCATCAACGTGAGAATTTCACGATTGAAATCGCGATTGCGATGGAACGTGATATGAATGCTGAGACTAAGGTGTTTATTGCTGACTACGGGATACCAGCACGATGTCAAGAGAGCAACAATGATTGTTATGATCGCCAGCGTGCTTTTGGTTTTGATAATGCGGGATAATTGTTCATAAAGCCACAGGAATAACGTTATTTTGAGCAGCGACATAGCCCATTGCACGTGGCGGGGGGAGTCAGGATTCAGGCTTGCCACCGCGAATAAACCGATGACAATACCTATCGCTGCGAGAATAAAGAAAAAGTCCAGCAAACTAGGCTCATTATCATTAACGGCGGCTAGCTTTACCCTCACTCTTTCCGTAGCCCTTACGATGCCATAAATAAATGCGGCCACGTAACAGAGTAGTATTCCGATGCTTAGGATATACAGCAGGAAACCCACGCTGACTATCTTCATCCCTGCAAAAACATCCGTGGCCATTGTTGAGCTAAGCAGGACAATCACGAGTTGTGATAGGTTAGCCATGACAGCGGGCAAATTATACAACGTTAACGACTGCAAATAATTTACTTCGAGGGGGCCGGTGTGTCTAAGCAATAGCGCGTTGCCAACAAAACCGACGATGATGCCCGCTAATGATAACGCCGAAGGATAAATGCTTCTGCGGACACCGAAACAAATGAATAACACCACAATCAGTGGCAGTGCCACCAATGCACCTCTAATGGGTGCTTCTAAAGCCATCAGCGCTATGGGCAAAAAACTCAAAATCAAATAGCGTCGGCACGGGCGCTGCGATGCTTGAAACGCCATAATCGCCGCGACAAGCGCTAATACAATATTTGCCAAATGCGATTGTTGCCCTAATACCATATCCAGATCGTTGTAACCCAACGGGATGAACAACGCCACAGCGAGCGCCAGCGCTTTAGAACGACGCGGGAACACCGAGGAGAGAGCGAGGTAAGTAATAACAAACCAAAAGGCAATACTGAGCGCAGAGCCGACGATATAAGCTTTATAGCCAGACATCCCCAGCAGCATGACAAGCGCGATGAAATAACTAGAACGGAGGAAAATAATCTGATTGCCATAGGAAAAATCCTTCGGCAGCAGGCTATGTTTTTCTACGATAGCGCGCGCAAGCACCTGCATAGCCGCGGAGTCGCCATGAAAATAGATAGGATAGATGTAATGCTGATGGATAAATCCGATAGCAAACCCAATCAACAAAACGGCGATGAGCATGGCAAGCTTACCGTTCAGTAATTGTGTCTTCGGTGCTGTGGAAGAATTAAGATTACTCATTACGGGTCGTCTTCTATTTAGCATTATTATTTAAAGTATTATACGTTACCTGGAGAGCATCAGCCGCCTGCGCTGCTTCACTGTCCTTGGTAGTAACTTCAGAGTTTATTTCTTCTTCTACGAAGAAAAGCGGCCTGTTTTTGACTTCAGTGTATATTTTGCCGATGTATTCCCCCACCACACCGAGACAAAGTAACTGCACGCCGCCGAAAAACAAAATAGCAAGCGATATCGATGTCCATCCCTCAACCGTATTGCCGATTATTTTTTGACAGAGGGTATAGATAATCATCAACGCTGACAGCAGGCAGATGATAAAGCCGGTGTGGAAGATAATGCGCAAGGGATAGATGGAAGAAGACGTGATCCCTCTAACCGCCAAAGAGATCATCTTGGTCAGAGGATAATGCGTATCGCCAGCCACGCGCACCGCACGTGAATAAAAGACCTTTTCACTTTTAAATCCAACCAACGGCACCATGCCACGCAGATAAATATTTTTCTCTTTTAATGTCAGTAATGCTTTTAATGCACGCCGGCTGAGAAGTCTGAAATCGGCATGATCTTGAATCTGCTCAACCCCCATCGCGGCCATGACCCGATAAAACAGGGTAGCGGAGGTTCGCTTAAACCAACTGTCGCTGTCTCGTCGCGAACGCACGCCGTAGACGACTTCATTGCCTTTTAGATAGCAGTCAATCATTTGTTCGATACACTGGGTATCGTCTTGCAGATCTGCGTCGATACTGATGATAACATCCGCGTTGGCCAGGTTAAGGCCCGCCAATAATGCGGCCTGATGGCCATAATTTCTCGATAACTTTAAGCCGTGCACGGCTTTATTTTCTGCCGCCGCGCTGCAAATCAATTGCCATGTACTGTCTCGACTACCGTCGTCAACAAATAACAGGTGGCTACCCTGTTGGATCTTATTGCTGCGTTGTAAACCCGTCACCACTTCCATCAAGGAGTGTAAACAAAAGGGAAAGGCCGCTTCTTCATTATAACAAGGCACGACAATTGCTAACAAAGGTGGAGTGCTAAGATTCATCTCATAGCCCATAATTTAGATAATAAAAAACTTGTTATGGTATAGGATGCCATACCGGCAATTTGGCTTGAATAAATCAAACTCGAATTACTATGCACGACTAACCAGATAACGCCGACATTAACAAGATAGGCGGCTAAACACGTGACTAAAAATTTGCCTAGACGGCGAAAAGAAAGGGAGGTTGAGAAGGTAAAGAGACAATTAAAAATGAAACTGCAAACTATACCAACCGCATAACCGATGAAATTAGCCAGGTAAATGTTGGTACCAACATGAATAAGGGTGAAAATAACCGCCGCTGTCAGCGCGGTATTGAGTAACCCGACCAAACAAAATTTTACCGTTTGTGTGAGCGAATTATCTGGAATACGGGATAATAAACGGAACGGTCCGCAGCGCTTGATTGCCTGAATTTTCAGTTTATCCCCCTGAAACCCCTGTTTTCCCGCTTGTCAAAAATGTCATCTCTTCTTCGCAACTTTGACAATGAGAAACCATTATAATTAATTTAATCTGTAAATACACACAAAATTTGCACGCTCTTTACGATTGTATTAATCATTGTTAACGATATGATTTATATACTTTTTATTTAACTTTCCTGTTATAAATGAGAATATGTACAGATATCGTTTCGCTCAAGTGAGTCGTCCCCCTCATCTCCTTCCTAGACCGCACGGTACCGACGGCCTGCCCCTGACCACGGCGGTGATGGCACCCGCGGATTCACCGCGCAAACCGCGCTTTATCGCGAATACGGTTGCTCAAAAACGCGTTCGGGGTGAGCTTTGTGGGGGGACGGTTTGAGGGTTAATGCTTCTTAAAAAGATGAACGAAGACGCACCGGCAGGGGGGGGGGGCAAGTCTGGCGCACAAAATACGGTAAGCGGTAAGAAAAGGGCGGTCTGTCCCGCCTAGATAAGACTTCTGCTGCCGATCCTGACGCTGACGACGGGCCTGTTAACCCGCGTCGGGGAAGATAACGGCCGCAGAAAGCGGCTATCTCAGCCAAAACGCCACTCGGTCTTGCACCGGCGCGACAGGACGGTAAACCGATAAGCAGAGCGCGGCAAACCCGTTCGAGGTAAGCCTAGTGATAGCATTGTCGATTAGCGGCGTCAGCGTCCGAAAACGTCGCGGCGACGCGTCTAGCAGGGGGAAAGGTCATAATCCACTTCTCAGGGACAACCTCCGCCGCGCCCGCACGCCCTGTGTTCAGACTTTCGACAGCAGTTGCGTTGGCCCTACTTGCCAGCACAGCTTGCCGCTGCCGCTGACGGCGTCCAGATCCACGCCCGCCACGGCGGAAGTGGCGAACATCGGCGGCTGCTCCTCGGGGCATAAATCCGCCACCAGATATCCCACCAACGGCAAATGGGAGATGACCAGCACCCGGTTCAGCCCTTCATTCGCCAGCGCCTGCAAATAGCAGCATACCAGTCCGGCATCCCCGCCCGGCGTCAGCTCCGGCAACACTTCATGTCCATCCGGCAACACCAGATATGCCTGCAGGGTATCGAGCGTCTGCCTAGCGCGCAAATAGGGACTGACCAACACCCGATCGATATCCGCCACTTGGCCGCTAAGCCAGCGCGCCATCAGGCCGGATTCGTCACGGCCCCGATCGGTCAGGGGTCTTTCCGCATCGCTGGCGGCCTCGGAAACAGCATCGCCATGCCGCATAATTAGAACTTGCATAATGCACCGTTGTTGTTGGGGAAAAACGCGCCCGGTCGGCTGGGGAATGCCCACAGCCTGCCACTGACGCACGGGTCGTGCCGCCATCCACCCGCGGTGGCGGTATAACGACCGTGCCAGATGAGCAGTCTCATCTGACCAAAACGCTGTTTTTTACATCAACTCCACCCCGGGAGTCAATATCACGCGCAGGGTCATTCGCACGCGAGCCGCGATTTCGGGGTGAAAACGCGCCGCGCCTTTACGATGACTATCAGGCTATGACAACACTTTAGCCGAATGGTGCATAAACACCGTGGGAATATTCTCAACGCGGAACAAAAACGGTTCCCCGCCGCGCCGTAAGCGTTCAGCCGCGGGGTTCGACGCGGGCGTTAACGCAGACCCAGTTGGAAAATCAGCGTTTCCGCCTGACAGCAAAAAGTAAAATCCGCGTCCAGCACGAAACCGTCGTCCTGCGGTTCAATCCTAGCATCGATTTGGCAAGGATCGGATTCCACCGCGCGGGCTTTTTCCGTCAGCGTGGCCAACATCGATTCCGCCTGCTGGCGAACCGCAAACTCGCGGCTAAAGCTCGCCTTACAATCTTCATTATCAATGATGGTGCCAACGTCAACACAGCAGCAGGCTGCCGTTTCATTTGCGCTGCATTTGTTCAGTGAATTAGCCATTGTGTTCTCCTTGCCCGGCGATCCGGGGTGGCGCTAGTCATCAATCTTACTCATTATAGGGAACAATTATACGCCCCTTGCGCCAGGGTTAACAGCCGATCCGGCGGACAATAGGGCCGTCAAAGACGCGTTTTTATCGCCCGAGGTAAACGGAAATCGCTCGCTATTTCCAGCGCGTTACCGATGTAGCAAGCGCGTAAACGGAACGTCATACCCTGCGCACCGCGCTAACATCACCGCCCCCGGCGGGTCGTCACCCCGTCAGTCGGCCCGGCCCTCGTTCACGCGCCCTCCCCGGCCGGCGCGCGGTCCCCCCTGCCGTCCGGGCGTTAGCCCATCGACCACGGGGGGCAGCTCCATTTATTGGGCATCTATCGAGTTAAGATCGCCTTGGATCGCGGCGGCGTTCGGGTTTTCCTGCGGCGTCAACACGCCGTCGCTGGCCAGGAAATCATGGCGCTGGAAATAGGCGGCGCGCACCATGGCGTAAGGATCCTGCGAATTGCGCAGCAGGCCGTCCGAATCCAGCAGTTGGGCGCGGGTTTCCAGGCCTTCCAACGCCCATTTGCCGGCGGACATCCACCAGGTCAGGTAGCTCAACAGCGGGTAGAGATCATCCACCAGCCCGCCGACGTCCTCACGGGGCGTGAAACTGCCGTAGCCGGGCAACTGCACATACGGGCCGTAACCGACGCCATAATGACCCAGCGTACTGCCGAAGCGCCGAGGCTCCTCTTTGGCCAGTTTTGGGTTCGCCATAGAGGCCACATCGATTAAGCCCCCCATGCCAAGCAGGGTATTAAGGAAAAAGCGGTTGAAATGCACCATCGCTTTGTAGGGCTTGCCCTCGACAAAGTAGTTGACCATGGTGGCGGGCTCTTCCAGGTTGGTGAAAAAATTGCTCAACCCGTTACGCGCCGGCTTCGGCACATAATCCCGCCAGGCCACCGCCGCCGGGCGCACCACGTAGGGATCCAGCACGTTATAGTTGAAATTAAACATGCTGCGGTTGAAACCCTCCAGAGGATCCGACCGGCCTTGGTCGTCCTGATTTTGATGAGTAGCGCACCCCAGAAGCAGGACGCTGGCAAACGCCACACCTGACAGGCGGAAATTCATTATAAAACTCCGTTGTATTTTCTTATGCCATCGCTAGGGAAGCTGCTGGTCTATCTCAACCGCTACCCGGCCGTTACCGTTAAATGGCTGCGTCGTACTTTCGCCGAACCAGTCACCGCGTTGCGGTTGTGCGGTGCCGTCGCGCGCCAGTCGGACCCGTACTTTTACCTGCCGCTGGGCGGAAAGCAAACGTTCGGGGATCATGGCATTGCTATCGTCGAGCGATAACGATAACGGAAAGCGACTCATCGGCAAAGGTTTTACCGCTACAGGTATTGGACTTTGTCCATCGCTGACGGAAATAAATAGCGTCCCGCTGGGGGGCAACGCGGCCGCGGCGGCCGGCGATAGGGTAACGACAACCCTCAAAGCGCCCTGCTCCAGCCCGCCCTGCGCCTTGGCCTGCTCAATGTGCTGCCGGAGGGCGTCAGCGCGAGGGTCGGCGGCCGGCAGGCGCCCCAGCACCTCGCGCCACAGCGCGATCGCTTGGGCATCATGGCCTTGCTGATATTCATTCAGCGCCAGTAAATCCAGCGCCTGTAGGTTATGCGGTTGTTTAGCGGTAATCTCACGCAGCAGCCGATTGCCCGCGCCGTTGTCCCCCGGATCAGCGGAACGGGTCAGCACCGAGGCGTAATCCAGCGCGATGGCATCATCCCCCGGCGCCAGGCGCCAGGCCTTAGCGAACGCCTGGGTCGCCATATCGGCGTTATTGAGCACCACGCCGAGACGGCCGAGGATCAGCCAGTTCTGTTTGTTCGCCGGATGCTGTTGCAGCTCGGCGCGCAGACCGACGGCGAAACGGCTAAGCGCCTCGGCACTTAAGGGTGGCCCTTGGGTAGTTAAGACCCGCGCGCGCAGCGCCGGAAATTCGTTTACCGTCTGCCGCCAGCGTAGTACCTGACTCGCACCGCCGGTCAGGCCATGCAGCCCCAGCGCCACCGCCAACAGCACCACCACCCCCGGGATAAGCACCCAACGCGGCAGCGGGGACCGCGGCGGCGGCGCCGCCGCCGGAATATCCGTTAGCAGCGCACGCTGCAAATCCTCGATGTGTCGCGCCCGTTCGCTCACCACCCCCTCGCGCTCGTCGTGGGCCAGCTCGTGGAGCCGGCGCTGATAGAAGCGCTTGTTGAGTTGATCGCGGCTAACGGTTTCGGTTTCACCGCGATAGCGCAGCGCCGGTAGCACGAAAAGCGCGCAGGCCAGCAGCAATAGCAGGACGGCCAGAAGAAGGAAAGCTATCATGGCGCATCCCTATCGGCAGGCGGAATTAATCGCGCCAAACGCTGCCGTTGCGCCGACGACAGCGCGCTGATGGCGGGCTTGCGGCGGGCGGCCGAAGCGATGACTATCGTCGCCCCTCCCGCCACAAACAGCAACGGCACCAGCCACAGCAAGAGCGTAAGCGGATTTAGCGGCGGCGTATAGGTGACGAAACGGCCGTAGCGCGCCACCATATAGTCGATGATTTGTTGCTTACTCTGGCCTTGCAGCATCAAGTGATAAACTTTATCGCGCATATCGCCGGCGATGACGGCATTTGAATCGGCGATGCTGGTATTCTGGCATTTCGGACAGCGTAATTCGCCTATCAACTCGCGGTACTGCTGTTCTTGCGCCACGCTGCTAAATTGATGAATATCAACCGCCGCCGCAGCGTAAGCGCTCAGCAGCAGGCCGCCCAACACCGCCAAAATTGCTGCGCGCATCATTCTTTTCCCCCGCCATACTGGCGGTAGAGCGGCGCAACCTCCTGCCGCCAGACCCGGTCGTTCATATCGCCGGCGTGACGATAGCGCACAATCCCCTGCCCATCGATAAGAAAGGTTTCTGGCGCGCCATACACCCCAAGATCCAGACCAAGCATTCCGTCGCCGTCGATCACGTTTAGGGTGTAGGGGTTGCCGAGCGTGTTCAGCCAGGCCAAGGCCTGCGGGCGACTGTCTTTGTAATTGATGCCGAGGATCCGCACGCCCCGCGCGGCGAGGCCGTTAAGAAATTGATGCTCGGCGCGACAGGTGGGACACCAGGTGGCCCAGACATTAAGCAGCCAGGGACGCCCGTCGCGCAGCAGCGCTTGATCGTAGGTTTTACTCGGGTTTGCCAAAGACGCCAGGGTCATGGCCGGTAGCGGTTTTCCTATCAACGCCGACTCCAGGCGCGTGGGATCGTCGCCGTGGGCGCTGCGCGTCAGCTGCACGGTGAAAGCGAGCGTCAACAGCAAAAACAGCGCTAAAGGCACAAACAGCAGCTTGCGGCTCATACGGGCGCCCCGCTTCCCGTCAGACGGGCCTTTTTACCCGCCCGATAGCGCGGGTCCAACAAACAGCAAATACCGCCGGCGACCATAAATAATCCGCCCAGCCAAATCCAGCGCACGAACGGCTTGTAATAGAGGCGCACGGCCCAGGCCCCGCCGTCAAGCTCCTCGCCCAACGCCGCATACAGATCGCGGGTGATGCCGCCGCTTATCGCCGCTTCGGTCATCACGGCGCGCGCGACGGTATAAAAGCGTTTCTCTGCCTGTAGCGTCCCTTCCGGCCGACCGCGGCGGCTGACGTCAATGACCGCCGCGGCACCGGTATAATTCGGCCCGCGCAGCGTCTCCAACCGGCGGAAAACGAACTGATAATCGCGGATAGTCGCGCTGTCGCCGGGACGCATACGCACATCGCGCTCCACGCTGTAATTCTGGCTGAAGGCGATGCCGATTACCGTCACCGCCACGCCCAGATGGCCGAGCACCATGCCCCAATGGCTGCGGGTCAAATGCCTGAGACCGCGCCAGAAACCGTGCCGATGGGTGGCGCGCTCGTGCAGCTCCAGCAGCGTCAGGATAATCACCCAGAGCGACATCATCAGTCCCACCACCGTCATACCGCGGATATCGTCCTCTAGCGCCCAAGGCAGCAGGATGGACAATATCAGGGTGGCAACCATCGCCAGCAGCAGACGTTTAAGCAGCTTTCGCGCCTCATCGCGCCGCCAGCGCACCAGCGGGCCAATCCCGAGCAGGAGCGCCATCGGCGCCATAAGCCAGGTAAACAACCTGTTGAAAAAGGGTTCGCCGATAGAGATACTGCCCATGCCCAGCTCTTTATGCACCAGCGGCAGCAGCGTGCCGAGCAGCACCACCAGCATGGCGGCCATTAGCAAAATATTATTGCCCAGCAAGAAGGTCTCGCGTGAAAACACATCGTTTTGCGCGCGGCTGCGAACCTGCCCCCCTTTGATGGCGTACAGCAGCAGTGAACCGCCGATGACCAACACCAAAAAGGCCAGAATCACCATCCCGCGCGCCGGGTCCGACGCGAAAGCATGCACTGAGACCAACACCCCGGATCGCACCAGGAACGTCCCCAGTAAGCATAAAGAGAAGGCGGCAATGGCCAGCAGTACCGTCCAGGCTTTAAACGTCCCGCGCTTTTCGGTGACCGCCAGCGAGTGCAACAGGGCGGTACCGGTCAACCAGGGCATCAGCGAGGCATTCTCCACCGGATCCCAAAACCACCAGCCGCCCCAGCCGAGTTCATAATAGGCCCAGGCGGAGCCGAGTACGATGCCGATGGTGAGGAAAATCCATGCCGCCAGCGTCCAGGGGCGCGACCAGCGCGCCCAGGCCGTGTCTAAACGGCCGGCAATCAATGACGCGATGGCAAAGGCAAACGCCACTGAAAACCCCACGTAGCCCATATAGAGTAAAGGTGGATGGAAAATCAGACCGATGTCCTGCAATACGGGATTAAGGTCGTGCCCATCAATGGGAAAATCCGGCAGCGTACGGCGAAACGGGTTAGAAGTCAGCAGAATAAAGGCGAGAAAACCGCAGGCGATCATCCCCATTACCGCCAGCACCCGCGCAACGGCTTCCGCCGGCATGTTGCGGCTAAACCGCGCCACCGCCAGCATCCAGACGCTCAGCAATAGCACCCACAACAGCAGCGAACCCTCATGCGCGCCCCAGGTGGCGGCGATACGGTAGTAAAGGGGCAGGCTGCTGTTCGAGTTGTTCACCACATAGGCGACGGTAAAATCGTTAACGATGAACGCCTGAACCAGACAGACAAAGGCGCCGGCGAGGGAAAGAAACACGCCGTAGGTCAAAGGCCGCGCCACCGCCATCATGCGCGCATCCTGTCGGCTGGCGCCCCACAGAGGATAGATGCTTAGCAGCAGCGCCAGGCCGGTGCCGAGGCACAGGAGAAAATTGCCGAGTTCCGGGATCATGGCTGCTCCCCGCTCTGCGCCGGCGATCGAAGGGGGGCGCCGCTGGCGTCCCTCGCGGCGGGCGGCGCGGCCGCCGTCAACAGCGCCGCCGGCCGACGGGCCGGGGACATGGCGCTGGCCACTTCCGGCGGGGTATATTTTTCATCATGTTTCGCCAGCACTTCCCGGGCCTCCACCCTATTCCCCGGCGCCAGGATGCCCTGCGCCACTACCCCCTGCCCTTCACGAAATAGATCGGGCAAAATACCGACATAGCTGACCGCCACGGCGCCGGCGGCATCATAAATTTTGAAGGTCACCTGCAAGGTTTGCGGATCGCGTTTTACGCTGCCGGGCATGACCATACCGCCGATACGCAAGCGCTGGCCGACGTGAGGTAACTGGTGATCTTCCCCTTTACCGCCGAGAATTTCGCTAGGCGTATAAAACAGATCAATATTGGCGCGCAGCGCGTACAGCGTAAGAGCCAGCGTCACCGCCGCTCCGAAAACGACCACCATCGCCAGATAGAGGCGGCTTTTACGACGTGGGTTCACTGAACTTTCTCCGGGGGGATCGCCGGCGTAGCGCGCAGGGCGCCCTGTCGCCTCCGTTCGGCGCGCGCCTGCTGCCGACGGATGGCGCGCAGCAGTTGGCGGCGCGCCACCAGGGTATGTCCCAGCAACGCCGCCAGCGATAGCAGCGTGACGGCGACCGCTAGCCAAACGTAAAAGGCGTAGCCGCCCATCACCAGAAAGGCCGGCCAGGAAGAAAATGCCGCGTTCATCGCCTACGCTCCTTATGCGCCAGCGCGATGGCCCAAGGACGTTTACGCTCCTGGAATAAAATCAGCGTGCGTAAACGCATCAGCGTCACGGTAATGAACAGCAACAGATAGCCGACAATGGCCCAACGCAGCGGCGTTCGCATGCTGGGATCAATGGTTTGCTGCATGTCGGTGGAGCCCTGATGCAGGGTATTCCACCACTGCACCGAAAAATGAATGATGGGAATATTGACGACCCCGACCAGGATCAGGATGCCGGCGGCGCGGCCGGCGGTACGGCGATCGTCGAAGGCGTGATACAACGCCATCACGCCCAAATACAAAAACAGCAGCACCAACTCCGAGGTAAGGCGCGCATCCCATACCCACCAGGCCCCCCACATGGGTTTGCCCCAGGCGGATCCCGTTACCAGCGCGATAAAGGTAAACACCGCCCCCACCGGCGCCATTGCCGCCGCCGCCAAATCGGCCATTTTCATTTGCCATACCAGACCGATAAAGGCGGCTATCGCCATAGCGACATATATGCCCATCGATCCCATCGCGGCCGGCACGTGCAAATACATAATACGCACGCTGTCACCCTGCTGATAATCTGGCGGCGCAAAGCCAAAGCCCCAGACCCAGCCAAGCAGCAACGTGATGGCCGCGGCAAGGGCAAGCCCGGGCAGACACCACCCGCAAATTTGGTATAGCCGTTCCGGTTTGGCCCACTGATGAAGCACTTTCCACATGATAATTATTGCTCACAATTAACAAGGCAAACCCCTTGTCCGGGGTATCGGCATAATAAGGTGACTTGCAAGGTCCGCCGGCCATCACGGCGCGCCGAACCGCAACGCCGCGGCGGTAGCGAACGGCGCCAGGGTTACGCTGCCGGCAAGCAACGCCCCCAGCACCGCCAGATAGCCGTCCACGGGCAACCCTGACGCGGCATTGTCCACGGCGGCGGTCGCAAAAATCAGCACCGGGATAAACAGCGGCAGCAGCAGTAAACTGAGCAACACCCCGCCGCGGCGCGCGCCCAGCGTTAACGCCACCCCTATCGCGCCGAGCAAACTCAGCGTCGGCGTCCCCAAGAGCAGCGACAGCGCCAGGGCGCACCAGGTAGCCAGGTCAAGCGACAACAACAGCGCCGCCAGCGGAGACATCAACAACAGAGGCAGGCCGGTGACCAGCCAATGGGCACAGACTTTACCCAGTACCGTAAGCGGCAACGGCGCCGGCAATAACAGCAATTGATCCAGCGAGCCGTCCTGCGCATCGTCGCGGAACAACCGTTCAAGGGAGAGCAGACAGGCCAATAGCGCCGCCACCCAAATGACGCCCGGCGCGATACGTTTGAGCAACGCCGGCTCCGGCCCGATTCCCAAAGGAAATAACGTAATGACAATAAGAAAGAACCACAGCGGATTCGCCAGCTCATTGCCATGGCGCCACGCCAGCCGCAGCTCACGGCGCAACACTAACCAGAACATGACGCCGTCTCCGCCCTGTCCAACGCTATCTTACGTACCCGGCACGCCGAGGGCGGCAACGGTTGATGGGTGGTCAGAATCACCATGCCGCCCGCGGCGCAATGCTGCTCAAACTGCCTGGTCAACGCCTTGGCCCCCTGAAGGTCGAGCGCCGTGAGCGGCTCATCCAGGATCCAAAGCGTCCCCGGCGTCAACCATAGCCTAGCCAAGGCGATACGCCGCTGCTGCCCCGCCGATAACCCCGCCGCGCGCACATCTTCATAGCCCAACAACCCAACCTGCTCAAGCGCCCGCCCGATGTCGGCGTCATGTCGCGCTCCATTGATGCCTTGATAAAATAGCAGATTTTCCCACGGCGTCAGGGCGGCCTTAATGCCCGCCTGATGGCCGATATATAGCAGCTCACGATAATAGTCGCTCCGGCACTGACGCAGCGGGCGCTGGCGCCAGCGGATCTCGCCGTCATCCGGCGGCGCCAGACCGGCCAGGATCCGCAGCAGCGATGTTTTGCCGGCGCCGTTCGCGCCCTCTATTTGCACCCAATCACCGGGACCGATCTCATCGTTCAATCCGCTAAATAAGGGGCGATCATCGCGGACACAGGCCAGATTGTGGATTGCCAGCATTAGAAATTAAACTCTTTATTAACAATGGCCCGCATCATAACACGGGGCGCCACAGGAAAAAGGCCGTCGCCGACGCTACCCGCCTGCCTATTATCGAAAGCCTGTATTAGATCAATAAAACGCATGAAAAACCAGTAACGTTAAAATTTTGTTACTCATTAACCCCAAATTATAGCGGGACATATTTTTTTCGACGCCCTCACCGCACGCACG
Organism: Sodalis praecaptivus; assembly: GCF_000517425.1. Taxonomy (NCBI): domain Bacteria; kingdom Pseudomonadati; phylum Pseudomonadota; class Gammaproteobacteria; order Enterobacterales; family Bruguierivoracaceae; genus Sodalis; species Sodalis praecaptivus. The sequence continues at coordinate 1,455,646 of NZ_CP006569.1, read as the reverse complement.
CGACTGATTGCGCCCTAACCGCTACGCTTATGAGGTTTGCTATCCTCGCCGCTGCTAAAGAGACCCATTTATGCACCAGAAACGCGAAAAAAATCTTGTCGCCCCTCAGCAAAATGCCCCTGGCCCGCATCGGGACGACGCGCTTTCCCACGCCGTCGGCAAAGACCATGAAGTCGAAAGCCAGGAGAATGAAGAAGGAACCGACATTGAGGTGGAGGAGGAGAACCTTCCTTCCCCCGCCGCCGCGGTACATGAAGAGATCCGCCAGGAAGGAGAGAAAGAGCTTGAACGTGACAGTCTGGCATTAGGGTGGTCCGCCCTGGCGGCCGGCCTGTCGATGGGCGCCTCGCTAATGGCAAAAGGCATTTTTCATGCGCGGCTCCCTGAAGGCGCGATCGGTTTTTTTGTCGAAAATCTGGGCTACACCATTGGTTTTGTGATTGTCATTATGGCGCGCCAGCAGCTATTCACGGAGAACACCTTGACCGCCGTGCTGCCGTTTATGCACAAACCGACCCGCCATAATTTTGCTATTCTGATGCGGCTTTGGGGCGTGGTGCTGGTAGGCAACCTGATAGGCACGGCGTTGATGGCTTTCGCCTTTATTCACCTGCCGGTGTTTGACAGCGCTACGCGCGCGGCTTTTGTCTCGCTCTCCCAAGAGGTGATGGCCAACACCCCTGGGGAGATGTTTTGCAACGCCATTATCTCCGGCTGGATCATCGCATCGCTGGTCTGGATGATGCCCTCGGCAAAACACAATAAGTTACTCATCATTATCCTGATGACCTACTTAATGGGCATCGGCAATTTGACCCATATCGTGGTGGGATCGGTCGAAATCCTGTATCTGGTCTTCAACGGCGATATCCCGTGGTGGCAATTTTTCTATCCGTTCGCACTGCCCACGCTGGCGGGCAATATCGTTGGCGGTACATTTATTTTCGCGTTGATAAGCCACGCCCAAATACGCAACGACTTGAGCCATCACCGGCGGACATCTGCCGCCAGCGGCAATAAAACAGCCTCCGCCAAGCAAGATTAGCCCCTGCCCCCTCGGCACCGCGGCAGGCCCTTCGCGTGACGCCCACGGCTTGAGTCGCGCAGCGCGCGCGATGCCCCTCGGCCGGCTGAGGCACGCGTCGCGCGTCAACGTCAGCCCCTCTCTGGCGCGTGTTGCGATAACACGCCGCTGCGTTCAGCGCTACGTCGTCGCGGTTTCCCCCGCGCCAGCGGCCTGGATACCGTCGCAAGCTTACAGGTTTCTCGCCATGAGGCGGGTAACGCCGCGCTTTGACCATGAATTGAGCAAACGCGCCGCCGGGTGCTTATTTCCGGGTCCAGATAGGCTATACTGGCCGCCGCTCGACGTGTCTCCGTAGTTAAACGGATATAACAAGCCCCTCCTAAGGGCTAGTTACAGGTTCGATTCCTGTCGGGGACACCATTACACAGCCCGCAAAAGTACGTAACAGTCCCCAAAGCCTCCCTCTATCGCGCTTACGCCGCAACTTATCGTTTGCAACAGTTCACTACCGTTCGTTGACCGCCACGCTTAGTTTTGGGTAAATGATTTTTACCCAATGCTCACCATCAAACAGATTGAAACGGCCAAACCTAAAGAGAAGCCCTACCGGATTTGAGATGGTAGCAGTCTCTATCTCTACGTGCCGGCTAGCGGTAACAAAGTCTGACAGCTGCTTTATCAACTGGGTGGCAGAGAAAAAACTTATACTGTAAGTAAGTATCCTGAAGTCAGTTCGTCTGAAACAAGGGGCGCAGCTTTTCAGGCAAAGCGAGATTTGTGCGCAGGCATCAGCCAGATATCAAGAAAAAAAGGATGTTGCCGAAAAAGAGAATTTTGCTTCGATATATCAAGAATGGTATGAGCATAAGATGCGGGTATGGTCATATGGCTTTGCTCTTGAGCTAAAGTGCATGTTCACTGATGACATTCTCCCATCCATAGCCCATATGCGCATAACGGGATTGATCCTTTAGTTTTGCTAAGGGTGATCCGTAGGTTCGAGGACCGTGGCGCAATGGAGAGGGCAACTAAGGCCAGGAGAAGATGCGGGGAAGTTTTTAGGTATGCAGTTATTACGGGCAGAGCCAAATACCATCCTGCCCCCGATCTGGCTGACGCAATGAAGGGTTACCGGAAAAGTAATTATTCCTTTTTGCAAGTAAAACAAATCCTGATTTCAACAAAGCATTATCGCCCTATTTGGGTAGCACAGTTTCAAGGTCAGCTACACAAGTGCTTCACTATACCGTTTTGCGTATTAATGAATTGCGCAGTATGAAATGGGGCTACGTCGATTTTACCAACAGGATGATGACTATCGATGCCGAAGTCATGAAGGGGTGACGTAGACACGTCGTACCCATGTCAGCTCAGGTTATTGCGATTCTGAAAATATTGAGACCAATAACAGAAATTTCGGCATTAGTGTTTCCTGGTAAGAACGATAAGAAGAAATCTATCAGCGGAAATGCCGTTTTGCTTGTTATTCGTCCTTTAGGTTATTAAGGGATTGCAAGCGGGCATGTTTTCCGACTCCTACTCAGCACGCTACTAAACGAGAATGGATGGCCTAAAGATGCCATTGAGCGCCAGTTAGCTCACTCAGAAAGCAACAACATCCGAGGCATATACAACCCTGCACAATATCTCGATAAGCGAAGAGAATTGATGCAATGGTATGCTGATTATCTTGATGGGCTGAATAGCACTTCACTCCAGCGTGTCATCATCACGATCGTGATATTTTTCTTTTTCTCCAACAAACCATTGACCCCTGCCACCTCTGCAAGCGAGCCGGCTCGATGCAGTTGATAGACAAATAAAATCAATACCACAGATTTAGAGATAATTTTAAGCTTGATAATTAGGTATTCACTTCCTGTATTAATGGGGGAATGTACTCTTTACTTGAATAAAAAATAATGTAATCCTAACTCTTGGATTTTTCTCTCTAATTTTGTTAAACGGAGAATTATTATGGATGACCTTACTATAAAATCAAACCTGCTTACAGGAATACCCCTGCTCAATTTCATGGAACATTCAAATGCTGCAATGGGGATAAAGTGCAACAAATCCAGCTTTGTATATATGAACCAGGCATCTAAGGATTTTCATAACGTTCCTAATAATTTTGATTATGAAGGAAGGTATGATGAGGATTTTCCATGCCCGTGGTCTGAATTGGCCGCAGAGTACAAAGCTCATGACCGAAAAGCTGAAACGATGAAGTCAGGAGCCGAGATAATATCTACCTCTTACTATACGCGCAATTCAGTTCTAGAGCCGTGGTACTGTATCAAATTCCCCATTTATGGCGATGATGGAAATGCTAGCGGCACTATATTTTTTGCCAGAAAATTCACATTTATATCAGTTTTTGATTTTTTCAAAAGTCTCAAGCCGTCGGTAATAACCTTTAATCCTCCAGTGGACATTTTCACCGCAAGAGAGCTTGATATAATTTTCTATGCCATTCAAAAAATACCCGCTAAAGAGATTGCACCTATGCTATGTATTTCTCATAGAACGGTTGAGAATAGACTATTGAAGATATATGAAAAAGCCGGCGCAAACTCGATAAAGAGTCTAATTGAATATTGTCATAATGTCGGATTGAATAATTACGTACCGAAAAAACTCCTCAGAGAAGGCGTTAATTTTTGCTGGTAAAAAAACATTAATGCACTGTTTATCCACCATACATAAACACACTTATTTCGTAAATCTGTTACCTTTTCATTAGACTCATCAATCACGAACGATTATTGATAAGATTAATAAGACATTTCCGTGTATTAGCCAATTCTTGAGTTACTGTTTAATGCTGAAGAGCCAAAATAAATAATAATAACTGGTAATCTTTAACTTATAATTACTTCGTGATTGAATCATGAATAATTTCCCCGGCAGTTCTACTTATCTTGGCAACGGGTTGACGAGGACTTGCGCTCCTAATTTCTATGGGTCTGAGCCAGGTCATTGCATTGCTCATTATACGAATAACGTTGTTTCTAGGCGGCCTTTTCCGCGATTTCATTCAGTGCATAATATACCTCATCATAATTCTCATCGTATACACTCAGCGATCCTAAAAGAAGCACAGCAAAGAGAAAAACAGCGGGAGAGTGAACGTCGCAAGTCCGCCGAAAAGGCTGTGCGCGCTCAAGAAACTGCGGCACACAATCGGAAAGTAGCGGAAATTAATCGACTTGACGAGCAGGGCAAAACCCATCCTTTCTCCCAACAGATCATCGCGCAATGTATCGATATTGACCATGCTTCACGATCCTGAGCATGCGGCCCACCTTTGGCTAAATCATGCCACGGTACTTACGCACGAAGCTGAGCATGACGTGAAGCACTGGAAGCATCAAATCCACGTTAATCAAGAGAATAAACATTCGCTATGCCTGTTGCAGCATATTGATGAAGCGAGAATGACCCGCGCCATTGATGATTTAACCAATAGCGAGATTATCTACCATGATCGCCTTATGCAGCGGGACAGGGCGCGTTTTATTTATGATGCGGCCAAAAATAAGTTGGCACGTGTGCGCCAAGAACGTCAAGACAAAGCGCATGAGGAAACGCGTAGGGCTTTGCTCATGTCCCAAAATGTTGTTGCAAACAAAAACGTTGAGCCTGTATTAACCACGGACTCATTGTCAGATAAATTTCGCTTTCTCAGTACATCACAACTGTCTTTGAAAGCAAAAGAATTGGCGAGCGCGCCTACCCTTTCTCAACAGATAGCAACACAAACCCATTGGGCATCAATTGAAACCATGCGAATCATGGCTTATGCCGGTGGCATGCTTGCCAGCATTCCTGTGTCGTTATACAACGCCGTTGATAGCATAGTCAAAGCCGGTATGGATTATGAAAACACACTGAAGGCGCTAAAGGATTTGGCTAATAGCGGCAACATATTGGGAAACATCGCTGAATCCTATAAGGAGTCATGGCGTTCACATTTTGACGCTATGTCGACAGCACAAGAACAGGGCACCGCAGCAGGTTTTTTTAAAGCGGGATTGGAGGGCGCGACACCCATAGTAGACCTAGCAAGCATCGTCATGGGTGGTACGAGTGCGGTAAAAGCTGGAAGCAAGGCTATAGAGGCTGGCATCAATCTAAGTGAAAATATACTGAAAAAGTCCACCCATTGGTCTTCGCAATACCCAACCGTTAAGATTGAAGAAATAAGCATGAAATGGGGAGGGAACATCAAGTTTGATCAAGGTGATCCATTTGAGAAATTTGTTGGTAACAAGTATTTTTCTAAAAGCACCCGTACACCTGATACGTTTAAGACATTTGATTATTTTGATGAAGCTACCGGCTCGGCGGTTAGTGTTAAGACCTTAAATACCTTGTCAAACAGCAAGATTAACGATCCGAAGAGGATATACAGTTCAATCAAGAATAACATTGATGATACAATAAAATTCCAATTGATGCAAAAAATGATATTCAATTCAATAAAAACCAGATAACATCACGTGAAGTTATGGTAGCCATTCCTGAGAAAACTAATGAGTTGCAATGGGAGCAGATTGACAAAGCAATTCAATACGGTGCTAATAACGGGGTTAAAGTGACAATAGTGAAGGTTAAATGATATGGTTGAAGACATCAGTTTTAAAAAAAATCTTGGGCACGCGCGCTTAAAAACGCTGATTTTATTTGTATTGAAACCTTTTCAGGATACAGAACAAGTAGGCGCGATCCAAATGGAAGCCAACATATCAAATCTCTAGACGATACCAATTTGGAATTAGGGAAATGCATCGTTGATGCTTTATCTTACAGTCGTCTTGTGTTGCCTGAGCCGCGTGACGATGTTTGGGTACACCCAGATACCTTATATGACAAAGAGTTATATGACAAATCAATTATGAAAAAAAATTACTTAGAATGGGTCACTATGCTTATGTCTAAGTTTAATTACAAAAACGAAAAACAAATTTATAAAAACCTGCATTATTGCAGTATTGAAGCCACAAATGAAAATATTATCATGATGCCAACGCATCATGTCAAACTTGACTACTGGAATGGCGATGGTTTTACTGATGCTGATAACATTACCATTCCTATCGATAGTAAACCCGAAGCAATAGGTGCCGCGCTACGCTTGACCTTTTCACGATGTACCAGTTAATAGTTTTTTATAGATTTTTTGTCTTAAATGCAAGGATCAATATCAAGCTCGTGGGTCTGTGCCTCGTTGATGATATACATGATCACGCCAAAAATTGCTGCATCTCCGTCCTGTTGCGCATTCTCTAATGATTCCGCGTCTATCAAATCATTTAGCCTGTCTAAGTGTTGCAGCGCCGGCAACTTCCGCAGTAGCAGTTGGCGCATCACGTAGCGCCCATATACAGCAGCTATCACTATGCTGCCGTAAACCGGCGTTAAAGAGCAATCAACCACCAACAGCGCCCCTTCTCGGATGGCCGCATTGATAGAGCTGCCACCCGCTCCCATGTAGTAAGCAGCAGCGCTGGCGCTGACTAGCCCGTTGAGATCAACCCCCTGCTCCATCATTTCACGCATAACTGTAAGCCCACCCCGGCACACAAGCCAGCTGGGTCCCAAAACTTTCCACGATAATTTTTAGCTTGATAATCTGACATCAACATCCTGTATTAGTGGGGAAATGTACTCTTTCCCCATGTGCTTAAATATGTGACTTTTACTCTTGGCTGTTCAAACTCAACGGAGTAGTTAAAGGAGATGACCCTATGGACGATAAAATCACGGCCTCAGCCAAGACATTTAGGCTCGAATCACTTAGCAAGCTACCTATAATATCATTTCTTGAAAAGTCAACGTTACCCTGGAACATAAAAGACACGGAATCAAAGCATGTTTATATGAATGAGGCTTGCCAAGATTTCCTATCAATCCCGTCAGGTTTTAACTTTGAAGATAAAAAGGATGAAGAATTTCCATGCAAATGGTCTGAATTCAGTGAGGAATTTAAGGCGCAGGATAGAAAGGCTGAAGAGGATAAGAGTGTCGCGGAAATTATCTCTTGCAGTCATTATGGCAAGATCCCTACGTTGGAACCCTACTTTTGTCCAAAATTTCCTTTATACAATACTTGTGGTGAAGTATTAGGCACTATCTACTATGCAAAAAAACTTAATTTTGTTTCAGTGTTTGATTTCTTTTCAAACATGAAGCCATCAGTGATTACGCTTACCCCCCCTGTTGACATCTTTACCGAGAGAGAGCTTGAGATAATATTTTTCGCTGTACAACGCATGCCGGCTAAAGAAATAGCAACCAAATTATTTCTTTCTCATAGAACGGTAGAGAATAGATTACTAAGGATTTATGAAAAAATTGACGTGAATTCCATACATGGCCTAATAGAGTATTGCCATAATGTAGGTTTAGATAAATACGTACCAAAAAAACTCCTTAGAGAAGGCGTAAACTTTTGTTGGTAATGCCCATGAAAAAGTTAATGCACCGTTAGCCCGCCATTTTTAAGCGGGCTAATTCCTTATTGCACGGATTAGCATCAAGTTTCTTTATCCTCGCGTCGTAGATGATGTATGCGATCCCACCGATATGCGCAGCATGTCCTCCCAGCAGTTCATTTTCTAACTGACTCTCCGTCTAGCAAACTATTAACCTATCCAGATAGTTTAGCGCTGGCCGTTCGCGTAGCAGTCGCTGGCGCATCACATAGCGCTCATTTACTCCAGTTATTGCGACTTTGCAGAGTACAGGCGGGGCCGTGAGTCAACCGCCCGCACTGCCCCTGCTCTCATGCCGGCACTGACAATGCGGCAACCTGAGCGAATGCAATACCTTGCGGCACTGGCGCTAACCTGCGCATTCGACGCGACGCCCTGCGCCCTTATTCAGAACCTATTTCTGCACCGCAAGACTGCACATGCATACCTAACTGTAGTTTTCAGCAAGGGAAATATCACTTCCCGTTTCACACACGTCGAGATAAGTCACTATTAGGTAGCACTTACAACTTTTTAGCTTGGCCAATGTGAGCACGAGACAATGAGAACAATGAGCCCTCTTTTATGCCTCAATACCCCTCCCCGCTGGGGCGCTTATCAATATCAGTAAGCCTGTGGTTGCAATAGCCCCTCCAGGCGCCTCTCTCGTCCAACACAACAGCTTAATAAGCTCTCGCTCTAAAAAAGGGAGTCCAACACTTCATGAGCGTATGCCTTATTGGTAGATACAGGAAGAAATTGCGGCAGGGTATGGCATATCGTCGTCATGTCTTTCCCCCATATGGGGATTTGGCGTTTGGAACTGGCCGATTCTTGCTGGGCTAAAGCCTCGCTGTTGCATAAAATATCACCACGAGAACTCACATCGACCAGGTAAATATCTTCAGGGTTAGTCATCTGTAACTTCTTGACGCCATTGATTTTGAGGAATTCTTTAGTCAAGACTAACGAGCCACTGGCTCCCCAAAGTTTCGTTGTTTGGTTGTTATCCCGACCTATCCATGTCAGCACCACTTTATTGTCATCGATACCGCTAAACCAGCTATCGCGTAAGCCACTTGAGGATCCCGTTTTACCTGCAAGATCATCATTTTTAAACCCTGTGCCTAATTTCCTTGAAGTGCCCGCACGCACCGACTCTTGCATCGCATACAGTGTCAGCCACGCTGCCTGTTGCGGGACGACTTGTTCAGTGTTTTCGGTTCTTTGATAAATCACCTCGCCGTCTTTATCTTGGATGGAAAGTAAACTATGGATACCGGTATGCTTACCAAGATTAGCGATCGTCTGTATAGCCTCTGTCAGCTCCACTGGCGCCATGTCCAAGGTACCTAACAACATAGAAGGATTTTTTTGTATTCTTGGTTCGGGTATCCCAATAAGGCGTAAGGTTTCCGCTACTTTATCAATACCAACTGACATGCCAATATTGACAGTTGCAACATTGATAGAGTGAGCGAGCGCATCCATTAACATCACGCTCCCTTGATAAGTTCTTGTCGGGTTTCTCGGTGACCAGGATTTTTTTTGACCCAGATCGACGTTGATTGGCTCATCCTCAACGAGGGTATTTAGGCCAAAATAGTGCGGATGACTCAACGCCGCCAGATACACGGCTGGTTTAATGAGAGAGCCGACCTGACGCTTACTATCTGATGCGCGATTGAAACCATTGTAGTCAACATTCTTGTCGCCAATAACGGCCAAAAGATGACCTTTCTTTCTATCGACAACAAGCATAGCGGATTGCAGATCTTCAATACCTGTTTTTTTCTCAAGCATGGGCATCATTGTCAAAATAACCTGCTCTGCATCCTCTTGTGATACGGGGTCTAGGGTAGAAAAGATTTTGGCACCTGATAAATCACTCATGGCGATAGCGTTACTGTGCCTGATTTCCTCTTTTAGCATTTTCATAAACGCAGGATGTTTAGTGAATACGGCGCCCTTTGCTTGCACATTAAGCTCTTTTGCTATGGAGGCTGCATAGTCCTTATGAGTGATAACCCGGTTATCTTTTGCAAGTTTCAAAACCAGATCCCTTCTTGCTTTCGCCACGGCGGGCTTTGACCACGGGTTATATAATGAAGCACCTTTTGCCATCCCTATCAGCAGCGCCTGCTGTTCTAAAGAGAGCTCATTGACCTGACGCCCAAAGTAATGGATGCTTGCAAGAGGAAAGCCAAAAATGCCGTAGGAACCATTCTGTCCAAGGTATATCTCATTAAGGTAAAGTTCTAAGATTTTACTCTTACTGAACTTCAGTTCTAAAATGACCGCCATGAATGCTTCTATCAGCTTTCGTCTGATTGTTCTATCATGTGATAGAAACATATTTTTGATAACCTGCTGGGTGATGGTGCTACCGCCTTGCGCCCGTCTTCCTGCTCTGATGTTGTTATAAAAGGCCCTCGCCACAGAGAGCGGGTTGACTCCGTAATGATGATGAAAATCTTTATCTTCTGTGGTAATAAGCATCTTTACCATATCATCAGGGAAGTACTTCAGAGATAAAAATATCCTCTGTTCATCACTAGGTGAGTAAATAACGTCAATTAACCGGGGTTCGATGGTCATCTCATCCAGCGTCGAATTCAATTCCACATCAACGATCTGAGTTATCGTTCCCGCGGCAAAAGTCATCTCAACCTTTTTTTCTTCAGAAATGGCGTTGGGATAGGAGAATTGGCGTAAATAGATATAGACCTGGTTCCCCTCGACGCTAAAATCGCCAGGGCTATGTAAGGCGCGAGTATTGCGATAGCGGGCTCCCTGCAAAATCCGAGTGAGCTTTTCCTGACTCAGCTTATCGCCGACGGTGAAGGTATAGGATTTGCCATAGACTTGGGCGGGCAAATCCCAAAAGCCGTAACGCATTTTTTCATTGATTTTATTATCAATATCCTTGGCTAAGTCAAACAAGTAGATCAGTGCTAACGCCATCAGGCAAGTCAGCACTAATAGAGCTTTTTTGAAAAACGTTTGTTTTTTCTTGTTATTGTTTTTCCTTTTGCTACCAATGGACTCTGTTGCCTTCAATTCTTCCATACTACGCCTGCTTACTTATTATGAACCGAGTGATTTTATTTACATGACGCCATAGCACTAATCATACATAGAAGATAGCGTGCATGTATTTGACCCGTTAAGTCAAAGCACAGCAGCCTAACTAACAACAGCGCGATAAATCAACACCGATTTCAGTATAACTACCATAAATCTGATTTATATCGCAACGCGGTGTAAGGTCAATTCAAAAAAAAACCGCACAACTGCCCTTTTTGACGTAATCGTTGCAGTCGCTACTCTACGTGCAAGTGCAGATAATAAAGAGTAACGGTAGTAATTTAATCGAAGCGAGCTTGCCCTGGTATAAGCAAAATAGACACACGAGGTTTATGTCAACACATTTGGCGCTTCACATACCTCAACGAGAATGGCTTTTAACGCATGCAACACACTATCATGCTTACTGCCCATTCTCGTCCCTATTTCCAGCTCATAGCAAGGCATGGTTATGGGACATGGAAATGTTTTCAGCTGCGTATTGCTCTCAATCGCTCGCGCCGCATGTGAAGGGATAGTCGTAATCAGCGCTGTCTCATGCAATAGAAAAGGCACCGCTGCAAAATGCGTCGTGGAGACCTTTATACTTCTTTTAAAGCCTATAGCATTTAACGCTTCGTCGACCACACCGACAAAACCGCCGGAGGATACCAGCAAATGAGGACGTTGAGCATAGTCTTCAACCGTTACAGGTACGGGGGTATTTTTATCTGCCACACATAAATAATTCCTTTTACCTAAGCGTTGACTCATTACCCTATGCGAAGCCAGGCCACCGGCGGTGAGGGAAATGTCTATTTGATGGCGCATTAACATCTCTTGGGCCAGGCCGCTGTGAGTTTGCCTGAAAATAATATGGAGTCCCGGAAGCGTTTTCTCTACGCTGCTGAGTATTTTTTGGCCAAAGGCTATTTCGCCGTCATCCGATAATCCCACGGTCATGGTACGCCCCTTCCGCTCCTTGCCGACGGTGCTCAATGCCAGTGCCTGCCGGCATTGGGTCAGGGCTTCTTCAATGAGAGGTGCAAGTTCCCTTGCTCTCACCGTTGGGCGCAACCCCCGTCCCGTCCGTTCAAATAACGGATCGGCGTATATTCGCCTCAATCGCCCGAGAGCGGCGCTCACTGCGGGTTGTGTTAAACCCAGGCGGATGGCTGCCCGGCCCGCTCCTCCCTCTTCGATGAGCGCCTCGAAAACTCTTAAAAGATTGAGGTCAATATTCTCGATATCAATGTAATTCATAACAGATAGCCGCTTTTGAGGATTGATTAATATTAACCCGAAGACCATTATCAATCTCCATAATTGGCCAAAAAAAGGGAACACATGGGTAATAAGACTGTGCCTTCGGCAATCATAGATATATATCACTTTTCCACCCATGATCCGGCTGGCAAGCTATTGATCTCTATGATGCTATTTCAACTTAGGGTGCAGCATGATTGCCATGTCTAGCGCGCTTATAAGCGGTTATCATCAAAGCTACAACACTGGCCGGGAGTTGGGCTTTCGTCTTAGCAAGGCGTCAAGGATTTGGCGGCGAAGACAGATGTGCTCATGACCGCAATAGAGCTAATGTAAAGACTTTGGCGCCATTGTCGAAACGCGCTATGGCAGCATAGGTTACAAGCACTGAGCAACGTGGGGCTTACTTTCAACGGTGGTATTTTCTAGAACCTGACTCGCCTTTAATGCCGCGCAATGAGATCTGACCCTCTCGAACCAGAACGACAGTTGAGAAAGAGAAAGCATTCCTCCACCCCTTTGAAAAGGGGTCGGTCCTGCGGGTTAAGTACGGCCATCGCCACCTATATGAAATGCGCGATGACCTCGTTCTAGAAAGATTTTCATTAATACATAAAAATAAGAAGGGGTAACATAATACAAGTTACTCTAGCGGGTCTTTTTATCACTAACGGGGACTAATACTGGGTAAATACCGAGTATTAAGTCAATGAAGCGCGTTGCGTTCTCGATCTAATAGGTTATCATGCATCAACTCTATCGTCCTTAACGCTATAGCGGCAGAAAAAACCGTTAACGCTATTTTTTACGATAACGAATTATAAAATACCCTACACATTTTATCACACCAAAACCTTCTCATTTTTATTTTATGGTAAAAACATACAAGGATGACAACATGATTAAAACCGCCTATTTTCTCATCTTGTTATATTTCTTTTCGTTATCAGCTCACGCCATATCAAAATACACCTTGCTTTGCCCCGGACGCAACGAGATGACGGTGATGCACACGCATTATAGAATTACGACATTAATGTGGGATGATGAATTCTTCGTTGCGCCATTGCCAAATGTGCTAGAAGATAGCTATGGAAAAAAGCGGATATATCGCTTTCTTAACCATGACACGCTGATCGCAGATAGTTCCGCAAATTTTTATTATTTCATTTTCCATAATGGAAAAGAAGTCAGGTGCACTAAGGGTCCTGACCTGAGCGTCGCTCCGCTGGCGCTGGAAATAGTCCACTAGCGGCTAAGGTTGATGTGGCGCTGAAAACTCTCTGCAGCCCGCATCGTTGTTATGACACCACTTCTCTACTTACTCGTAAACTGTCGCTGAGCGAACGTTGCTCGATCTCGCCAGCGCGTAATATTCAGCCGTTATCGCCAGTTTGTTGTGAATATCGCGTCCCTCCTCGGCGTTGATGAGGTCGCCCCTGAAGCCGGAATATCTCCTGTAAGCACCACCCTATAGTAATGACTTCCCCTCGAGGCCATCCGCCTCCGTGATGTTGGCCAAATAAAAACTAATGAAGCACTCTGACATTGCCTTCACTGGAGATGAAATGCTTAGGCGTGTGTAATGGGTTTAATACAGAGCAGGGGAAAGCCCGCAACCGATCGACAGAGTCGCTCACCGCTCAGCTCGCGTGGGCCTTGATATCACCAACACGCGTTCAAGATCCGCCACCCTACAATCGCGATCGTCAACACAACGGCCCCATCGCCACATCGGCAGAAGGCACAAGGCACAAGGCAGAAGGCAACGCCAGGATGAATCGGGACGGCAGCGTTTATCGTTTCATTAACTGCATCACATTTATGGTGCAACCGTGACACCTTTTGTTCAATGCCGCTAATGTTAGAGCGCTAAAATACGCATACACATTCTATGAGGTGTCATTATGGCTGTAGTATTTGCTTTCGTCGCCTATGCTGTGGTGATGACCGTCATCGCGGTCAAGGTAACCCGTCACGTTTGATAATGTTCAGGGCCTTTCAGACACAAATGAAAGGCTCTGTTAGCCGCATGCAGTCGGCATCTGCTAAACCGTTTTATTTTATACGATGCTGTCACGCAGCGCGGCGAGGAAATAAAACCCGACTTGCCAAGGGTTATACGCCGTAACCGTGGGTTGAACATGATATCCGCGGTGCGAAACATCATTCATCCATTGCGGTCATAACGCTTCATCAAGCCAGGCGGCAAGTAATTAACTCCGTCTCTCACCCAGTCCCCCTCGCCGACGCCTGTTCTTATACTTACCGCATTATTATTACCTTCCTCGTTTCATGGCGAAATAGTCTTTACGAAAAGTGGAAAATATGTGATTTTTGCTCCCACAGTAAAGATAAAATTGATTATCTGAATAAATCATTGCAACGGGAGGCATTGCATGGTGCAAAAATCTGACGCGAATCGAAAAAAATTAATTCTTGATTCGCTCAACACGATTCCGTTGGTTTCATTTATGGAGCGTTGTCATGTGCCATGGGGTATTCGCGATAGCACCTCACACAATCTCTATACCAATCAGGCCGGTATGGCGTTCCTCAATATTCCCGACGGGTTCGATTTTGCAGGGCGCAGCGACGACGAATGTCCCTGTCCTTGGTCAGAGCTGGCGCCTGAATTTACCGCCCACGATCGCCAAGCCGAAACGAGCCCCGCCGGTGCGGAAATCATTGCAACTTCCTATTATGGCCGGGACGCCCAGTTAGCACCTTATCATATCATCAAATTTCCACTTTTTGATAAGCGCGGAGAGATATTAGGAAATATTTGGTACGCACAGAAGTTTAAATTCATCTCTCTTGGTGAGCTTCACAACCCTATCAAGCCCTCCATTATTACCCTTACGCCGCCCGTCACCCTCTTTACAGAAAAAGAGCACCGTATTATTTTCTATGCAATCCAAAAAATGAGTGTAAAGAAAATCGCTGCAAAATTATTCGTTTCTCATCGTACGATTGAAAACAGCTTGTGTAAAATCTATCGTAAAGTCCAGGCAACTTCTCTAAATGGCCTTATCGAGTATTGCCATGAGACGGGGCTTAATTGTTATGTTCCTAAAAAACTCCTTAAACCAGGTGTCAATTTTCTGTGGTAAGCCGTGGATCGGACAAGTGCCCCTCGCCTGCCAAAACCCGCGCGGGCGAGCGTTGCTTTTTTGTGCTTGCGTCACCAGACTACCCGCGCCTAAAGTGGATGTTCACGGCCGGCGCAGACAACCGTGCCGCTAAAACGCTGTTAACGCCTGCTCGGTGAGCCGCCGTGCGACTATCTCGCTCTGGCACGATATATAACGCGTCACATCTGGTTAAAACAGTTATTACGCGCGAACGCCGGCGGATTCTGCAAGCCGCTATCCCTGTACGGATCGTACACTCCTTATTCATCGCAACAGGAGGTACTATGCCAAAGATTGTTTACGCGAAAGTCTATAAAGAACGGCTGCTGAGCGCGGCTCTCAAGGAAATAAAAAAAAACATTGCGTGACGGCTAAAGCGTTCGTGAAAATACTGCGGGCCACAGGGCAAACCAGCCTATTGTTTGATAATGGCACCCTGGCAATGAATTTCGATGAACTCAGTGCCATAGGCTTTTTTGGCCCCCATGGGAGCGATCCCTTTTTTGAGTCTTATCAATTCTCCGGCGACGATGACGCCACGGACGGCCGCGACGTTTAATTCAGGTTACTGTGAAGATGTTAACTGACGTTTTCCCGTCATCTCTTAATTGTATATGCACCGATCCCTGTCGCTTTCGTTGCTCGGCAGGTCGCATCGTTACTCGAACACCACAAGCAGCAAGCTAGGCAGGTCGGTCAGCTAGCGAGCGCTGAAAAACCGTAACGATAACATCACGGTGATGCGCTAGGCCCGAAAATAGGCGAAATACCTGAGAGTCGCCCATCCGGGTTGCGGGTAAGATAACAACTTGAGTCATCCCTTCCATCCTGGGAATTATGCACGACCTTTGCCCGGCATCATCGGGCAGTCTTTTCACAGCGTAACCATTTATTTTGACGCTTGCGCGTTTATCTCACCGCCGCGCCATGCAGGTTCTTGCTCAGCCATTAGCCTCTACCCCGCTTGGGCGTTGGTCAATATCCTCACACCGGGTAAAAACGGTATCTGTAGCAAATAACCCTGCGTCCCGTTGAGATACAATGCCGATGAAAGTAGCATAATGGCCAGCGTCGCATGTTATGCTGCTCCTGGAAACGATGGCAACAGGAGATCCGATGAAAGCATATTGGCTGCTACTCACCGTTCTATTATTGACGGGCTGCAGCGGCATGGGGGGGATCCTGTTCAATTTACCCAACGCCGGCGATGTTTGTCCCCATGGCCGCGATGTGTTCACTAATCAATGTCATGATTAGAGGTCGATAAGCGTGCTTTAGCTTAAGCCGTAAGCCAAAGGATCCATAAAACCTTCGGCCGCAGGCCCTATTGACATCAGTAGCTCCGTTTTGCAGCCCTACTTTTGCCGTGATAATCCATCGCAGCAACGCATCCTGCCGTTAAATACCCGCCTTTTTGCCCCTAAATTTTTCGCGCGTGAAACACCTTGAAATATAACTGGCGCGCCTACCCTTGCCTTTAACCCGCTGTTTTTCAGAGGATCCTTTTACCCCTTTTGTTAATGTCTTTTATTTCGCTCAATAAACGTTAGGTTTTATTAAAATTTATTAATAAAATTCTGCGTTTTTAATTATCTGATTACGCTGAATAAATTATGACAGCCAATTTTAATTGTCATAAAATCAAATGGTTACTATGTTTAGTGGGATTATTCTTAAAGGCACTTCATGAATTTGCTAACCTACTTACCCCTACCTACTATTAATAACATTGATGTTGAGTGATTTATTACCGCATCAATATGAATCCCAAAAAAAGACTATTATCAGCAATTTTTTGGGATACGATGAATTCTTGATTTTCTTATATAAGTTGGAGATTAACCATGGCAGAACATCGTGGCGGTTCAGGCAACTTCGCAGAAGATAAACAGAAAGCATCCGAAGCCGGTCGGAAAGGTGGACAAAGCAGCAGCAGCTCGAGCGGCGGCAATTTTAAAAATGATCCACAAAAGGCATCTGAAGCGGGTAAAAAAGGCGGGCAACACAGCCATAGCGGTGGGCGTAATTCTTAATATCGCCCTATCGGTTTCCTAAACTCGGTTTTTTCGTCTAATTTTCCGTGCGGCGGTCGTTAATAGCCAATGAATTGGAGGGACCGTCAGCCACTTAGGCGAAAAATAATATACAGGCGGCGTGCGGCTTGTTCCGACGCCGCAGACCGGGGTTCAGATAGAATTTACCCCAGGTTCCGATGGAACCCCAGGTTCCGATGGAAATTTACCCCAGGCCGGTTTCGCTTAATGTCGGAATGGGTCTTTTCCTTAAGCTTTTCCCTTAAGCTAGTGTAAATCCCATCTTTGATGGCTTTAGGGCTTTCCCCGAGGTTCATAGAGCATCGCTTCGGTGATACCGAAGTCATATTGCCTATCCTTCCTGCTCCCGCGCTTGGGCCTCATTAACAATTGTCCTGTGCTTCTGCCCCTCTTAGCCTCGCTCGCGCTGAGTGCGTCAAAACCCACGTTGCTGCAACCACTGCCACTGTGCTAATCTGCAATCGTTATCACGGCGCTCAGGACGACCTGAGCCTCCTGCCTTACCCCACGGGACGACCCGACCGAAACGGAACGCGTCCCATGTCTTGGTTCATATTATTTATCGCCGGCCTATTTGAAGTGATTTGGGCCATCGGGTTGAAATATACCCAGGGTTTCACCCGCCCCTTCCCTAGTCTCATTGTCATTGGCGCCCTGTGTATCAGCTTCTTGCTGTTATCGTGGGCCATGAAAACCTTGCCGGCGGGTACCGCTTACGCCGTCTGGAGCGGCATCGGCGCCGTCGGCGCTGCGCTCGTGGGCATGAGTTTGCTGGGAGAAGCGGTGACCGCCGGTCGGGTTATCAGCCTGTGTCTGCTAATTGCCGGTATTGCCGGGCTCAAATATTTTACCCCATAACGTCGGGGGGCCCGCTCGACGCCGATTTGACAGGAAATAACGGCGCTAGCGCCCGCGGCAGCATAATCACATGGCGCAACGAAGCGCGACGCGCAAATATCTTTTTTTGCGAATTGCGGGCCGCAGCCGACTGAATCTATTGAATTTTGCTTGGCGTCGGGAGTACATTATGCGCCGATCCTGTGGCGCTTTTTCAGCGCGTCGCCCGGAACAGGATGCGCCGGCGGGCGGGCAACTGTCGATGATGTCCCTTCAACCCCTGCCATAGCAGAATCAAAGCCTGCGTGGTATCAGTAAGGAATTGGTACAGTGAGATATTTTGTGATGGGCATTTCATTTATGCTGTGCTTGTGGGTAGGTACCTTCTTTCTATTGCTTGAATAAGCGGCACACTCGCGGCGCCGCAGACCGTGTTGCCGCGAGTGACTCACCGAGAGCCTGGGGTGATGATTACGCACCTCAGGCACCATTAACCTGAAGCGTCGTTAACCCGTTTTTACGGCGCCCGGTTGCTTCACCGCCTGCGCCTTAAGCACCCCATCGGCGCGGAACATGGCTTTGATGCCGCGCACCGCCTGCCGTATGCGATCCTGATTTTCAATTAGCGCGAAACGTACATGAGTATCGCCGTAATCGCCGAAACCGATCCCGGGCGATACGCACACTTTTGCCTCGGCCAGCAACTTTTTAGCGAACTCCAGCGATCCCAACGCGGCATAATGATCGGGGATTTTGGCCCAGACGTACATCGACGCTTTAGGGTTTTCCACCATCCAGCCCGCTTCGTGCAGGCCGCGCACCAGCACATTTCGCCGCTGACGGTACTGCTCGGCAATAGCGCGCACACATTCTTGGTCGCCTTCCAGCGCGGCGATAGCCGCCACCTGCAACGGCGTGAAGGTGCCGTAATCATGATAGCTTTTGATACGCGCCAAAGCGTTGACCAGTGCCGGGTTCCCTACCATAAAACCGATACGCCAGCCGGCCATATTGTAGCTTTTCGACAGCGTGAAAAATTCTACCGCAATATCTTTGGCGCCAGGGACTTGCATGATGGATGGCGCCTTCCAGCCGTCGTAAACGATATCGGCATAGGCCAAATCATGCACCACCAGTACATTATATTGACGCGCCAGCGCCACGACGCGCTCGAAAAAGTCCAGCTCAACGCATTGCGCAGTGGGGTTCGACGGAAAGCCAAGGATCATCATCTTGGGCGTGGGAATACTTTCACGGATCGCGCGCTCCAGCTCGCGGAAAAAATCCACGCCTTCCACCAGCGGAACGGACCGCACTTGGGCACCGGCAATCACCGCACCGTAAATGTGAATGGGATAGCTAGGATTCGGCACCAACACGGTATCGCCGTGATCAAGCGTCGCCAGCATCAAATGCGCCAAGCCCTCTTTGGAACCGATCGTGACAATAGCCTCGCTTTCCGGATCGATGTCAACCGCGTAGCGGTCTGCATACCAGCGCGAAATAGCGCGGCGCAGGCGCGGGATCCCGCGAGAGGTGGAATAACCGTGGGTATCTTCGCGCTGAGCGACCGTGCATAGCTTTTCCACGATATGCGGCGGTGTCGGGCCGTCCGGGTTGCCCATGCTGAAATCAATGATATCCTCGCCGCGCCGGCGCGCAGCCATTTTCAATTCGGCGGTAATGTTGAAAACATAGGGGGGGAGACGTTCAATGCGCGTAAAGCGGCGTGCAGAACCGAATTCAGCCATATTATCCTCTGATGACGTAAGCGCCCGGACCGTCCGAGCGACGCTACCCCTGAACGGGGTCATCAATGAAACTATCCCATTCATTACAGGCTGTCGAGTAGGGAAAGATAACTTTTTTGCGGTCGGCGCTTTCATTCCGCACGCCATCGCGCCTTAAGGTGGCGACCGCCGAAAAGCCGCGGTTTTGACCGCGGCGCGGCGCCTTATCTGGCCCCGAGCCAGGCGAGGCACAGGCATCAGGGGCCGCTGGCTCTGGCAAATCATCGCGCCACAGCTATCGGTACGTTAGGAAAAAGGGGAAATATATTTATCTTTTTATAAAATCATCCTCTTTTAAAGCGGAAATTCGCCGATGGACATCCCTTTTAGCGCGGTTTACGTTTCCTTAAATTTTTACTCAGGTTTCCTCTTTTAACCCGGACAGCCGGGATCAATGGCGCTCTTAAACGCGGATAATCCCCTAACGCGGCGCGGAGTTTGACCTCAGTTATGGAACAGAGATCACATTTTGCCTATAGTAAGGGTCTGCCATCGGCCGGATTACCGTTGTGAATGAAATTTTTGAAATGCTACTCGCGGTGTATGAACGCGCCGCGTTGATGCTCATCTGCCTATTTTTGCTGACCCGCACCCGCCGTTTCCGTCAGTTACTGCAAACCGAAGAGCACAGCCGTCAGGAGCAGGTGGTGGTCACCGCCATCTTCTGTCTGTTTGCGATTTTTAGTAACTATTCCGGGATCCATGTGGAAGGATCGCTTATCAACGTACGCGTTATTGCGGTCATGTCCGGCGGGATCCTCTTTGGCCCTTGGGTCGGGATCATTACCGGCGCGGTTGCCGGCCTGCACCGCTTCGCCATCGACATCCACGGCCCGACATCGGTGCCCTGTCTAATTAGTAGCGTGGTGGCGGGGGTGGTGTCTGGATTGATTCATCTGCGGGTCACGAAAGAACGCCGATGGAGCTTGGGGATCCTGGGCGGCATGCTGTGTGAGTCTCTCACTATGCTGTTGGTAGTGGTGTGGGCGGAGCCTACCTCGTTGGGTCTGGATATTGTTGCCAAAATAGCTGTGCCGATGATTTTGGGGGCGGTCAGCATCGGCCTGATTGTTTTACTGGTACAGGGCGTTGAAGATGAAAAAGAGGTGATAGCCGCGCGGCAGGCCAAACTGGCGCTGGACATTGCCAATAAGACGCTACCCTATTTTCGCCATATCAACAGTGAATCCTTAACCCATATTTGCGATATTATCCGTACCGACATCAAGGCGGACGCGGTCGCCATCACCAATCAGCAGAATATCCTGGCCTACGTCGGCATTGGCGCCGAGCACTATAATATCGGCCATGAAATTATCAGCGAGATGACCCGCGAAAGTATTGAAAGCGGCAAAATCACTATCAAAAACAACGACGAGGCGGACCGCACCCCGCAGATCCACTCGCTGATCATCATCCCGCTGTGGGAAAAAGGCGTTGTCACCGGCTCGCTGAAAATTTACTACTGCCACGCCCATCAGATTACCTATTCGCTTAAAGTGATGGCGGTGGGCCTGTCACAAATCATCTCTACGCAAATAGAGGTGTCGCGCATCGAACAATTGCGGGAAATGGCCGACCGCGCCGAGCTGCGCGCGCTGCAAAGTAAAATCAACCCGCATTTCCTCTTCAATGCTCTGAACGCTATCTCCTCCTCGATCCGCGGTAAGCCGGATACCGCGCGCCAGCTGGTCATCAATTTGTCCCGCTATCTACGCTACAACCTGGAATTGAACGACGAACACATCGATATCAAAAAAGAGCTGTACCAAATTCAGGATTATATTGCGATTGAGCAGGCGCGCTTCGGCAGTAAACTTACCGTCATCTACGATATTGATGAAGAATTGTCGTTCACCCTTCCCAGTCTCCTCATTCAACCGCTGGTGGAGAACGCCATCGTACACGGTATTCAGCCCTGCCGCGGTAATGGCGTGGTGGTGATTGCCATTAAGGCCGAGCAGGAGCGTATTCGCATTTCCGTCACCGATACCGGCAGCGGCATCAGCGAGGCGGTAATTGAGCAGGTGCGGCGCAACGAACAGCCGTCGCGGCGCATCGGGTTACTCAATGTGCATCAACGGGTCGCCTTGCTTTACGGCGAAGGATTACACATCCGTCGCCGGGAGCCCGGCACTGAGATTTGGTTTTATCTGACCACCGACGGCCGCAAGCAGGCTGCCTGACGTATGACTATTTTTCGCGGTTGACAAGCGAGACAGAATGAAAGCTATTATTGTTGAAGACGAATTTCTGGCTCAGGAAGAGTTACGCTATTTAGTGGAAAAACACAGTCACCTGGACATCGTCGCCACCTTTGACGATGGGTTGGACGTGCTGCGCTATTTGCAAACCAACGAGGTGGATGTGGTGTTTTTGGATATCAATATACCGTCGCTGGACGGTGTTTTATTAGCCCAAAGCATCAGTAAATTCAGCCGCAGACCGGCGATTATTTTTATTACCGCTTATAAAGAACATGCGGTAGAAGCCTTTGAGCTGGAAGCGTTTGATTACATTCTCAAGCCCTACCACGAGCAGCGCATCGTCACCATGCTGCAAAAGCTGGAGGCCAACCGGCCCCTTACCCAGGCCGCGCTAAGTACTCCCGGCGCCCGCAGCAGCCATACCGTTAATCTTATCAAAGATGAACGCATTATCGTCACCGACATACATAATCTCTATTATGCCGTCGCGCAGGAGAAGGTCACGCGGGTTTATACCCGCCGCGAAATCTACACGATGCCGATGGCGATAACGGAATTTTGCGCCCGTTTGCCGGATGACGTATTTTTCCGCTGCCATCGCTCTTATGCCGTCAACAGAGATAAGATCCGCGAAATTGTGCCCTGGTTTAATAATACCTACCTGCTGCGCCTTAACGATTTGGAGTTTGAGGTGCCGGTCAGCCGCGGCAAGGTGAAAGCCTTTCGCCTGATGATGGGGCTCTGACATCGGCCGGCACAGCGCCGGCCATGGCATGCAAAAGCCAAAGCATAGCCAGGCGTGACGGTCAATCCCCCAGAGACTCAAGGCGCGGAACGGCGGCCTGCGCTGTGGCAGGGAAAACGCAAAACGCACGAGGTAAATCTTTGCCGCCCATGGTGCCAAACGCGGCGAAGGACGCCGGCCTGCGCTGTGGCAGAGAAAACGCACGAGGTAAATTTTCGCCGCCCGTGGTGCCAAACGCGGCGAAGGACGCCGGCCTGCGCTGACGTAAAACACGCCGATGGGAAGGAGGGTACCGCCCGTGGCGGGCACGGGCAGCGCGCGTGTTAAAGCTGATGGCCCATCAGTTGGCGCATATGGGCGCCGGCGCCGAGCAATCCGGGCTGCTCATGGCGGATCAAATACACCGGAATATCCAGCAGGTAATCCTTAAAACGCCCTTTATCTTCAAATGCCGCGCGAAAACCGGAGGCGCGGAAGAAATCCAAAAAGCGCGGCACGATGCCGCCGGCGATATATACGCCGCCGAAGGTCCCCAGATTTAACGCCAGGTTGCCGCCGAAACGGCCCATCAGTACGCAGAACAGCGACAGCGCGCGGCGACTGTCGATACAGCTGTCGGCCAGCGCCTGCTCGGTCACCTGCTTGGGCAGCAGATTCTCCGGCAAGCGTCCATCGGCTTTGACGATAGCGCGGTATAAATTCACCAGTCCCGGGCCGGACAGTACCCGCTCCGCGGAAACGTGCCCTAACTCCGCGCGCAGCACCGACAGAATATTATCCTCTTCTTCACTGTTAGGCGCGAAATCCACATGGCCGCCCTCGCCCGGCAGGCTAATCCAGCGCTTCTCCGCCTGGATCAAATGGCTGACGCCTAGCCCCGTGCCGGCGCCGTAAATCGCAATCGGCTTGCCGGCGATGGCTTGACCGCCGCCGAACTGAATGACGTCTTTTTCGGTCAGCATCGGAATAGCCATCGATACTGCGGTAAAATCATTGATAATTTCGAGCTGTTCCAACGCCAGGCTTGCCTTCATCGCGTTGATGGAGAACGCCCAGGAATGGTTGGTCATTTCAACCCAATCGTCGGTTATCGGGCAGGCGATAGCGATGCAGGCCTCTTTGACCGCGACGTTTTGGCCGGTCAAATAATGGCGGATAACCCGTTCCAGGGTGTCGTAATCATCGCCGGAATAGGTATGGATATGTGAGATCTCTCCCGTGTCCACATCGCACAGCGCCAGCCGGGCATTGGTTCCGCCAACATCGCCGACCAGGACATAATTTGTCATTCGTTTCAGGCTCCACTTACTCAATCGCTTGCCGCAAGGCGTCCGCCGGACAACAAGCTTTAATAATTCTCAATAGTAGAATAATAACATTTATAGCCTTCATTGCTATAAGCGAGATAACCATTTAGGAATGACGGCAACGGGCGTGCCGCCGCCGACCGTCCCCTTAGCCAAGGGCAAATTCTACCGCCGCCGCGGCATGAATCGCCGTGGTGTCGAATAGCGGTACCGAGACCTGATCCTGGCTGAGCAGCAAGCCGATTTCCGTGCATCCCAGCACTATCCCTTCCACCCCCTCAAACTGCAATCCGGCGATAATCTGGCTCAGCGCCCGCCGGGAATCGTCGCGTAAAATACCCAAACACAGTTCGGTAAAAATGATGTCATGCACCCGCTGACGCTCGTCAGGCCCCGGAACCACCACTTCCAGCCCGTGGGGCGCCGATAGCCGGTCACGATAAAACGCCTCCTCCATGGTAAAGCGGGTGCCGAGCAAACCAACCCGCCGCACCCCCGCGCGATGGAGGCGGACGGCGGTGGCATCGGCAATGTGCAGCAGCGGCAGCGAACAGCGCTGCGTGATAATATCCGCCACTTTGTGCATGGTGTTGGTGCAAAGGACGATGCCCTGGGCGCCGGCCTGGCGCAGCGCTTGCGCGCGCTCGGACAAAACCTCTCCCGCCTCTTGCCATGCCCCTGCGGACTGCATGCGGGCAATATCGGCGAAATCCACGCTCGCCAGAACCAGGGAGGCGGAGTGCAATCCGCCCAGGCGCTCGCTGACGCCCTGATTGATTAACCGATAATACGGCACGGTGGATTCCCAACTCATGCCGCCTAGCAATCCCAATGTTTTCATCCGCTTTCCTTTGGCGTGCGTCGCCATGGTGAGGAGTACCCGGCTCAATAGGGTCTCCGTGTGGATAATTCTTGTGTTATTCCCGGCGCTCGATAAAGATACCGTCTGGCGCAGCGTTAGCCCACGTCATTCTGACGCCTTTTTTCTCATTTTGGCGAACAGTAAGGAATCTCTATGGTATATCAGGCCAGCCCGTCCCGTTACGAAACGATGGAATATCACCGCTGTGGCAACAGCGGACTGAAACTGCCGGCGGTCTCGCTGGGGCTTTGGCACAATTTTGGCGATGCCACTTTGTTGGACACCAGCCGCCAAATGCTGCGTCATGCCTTCGATCTGGGCATTACCCATTTCGATCTCGCCAATAATTATGGTCCACCGCCGGGATCGGCGGAGGAAAACTTTGGCCGGCTGCTGCGCGAGGATTTTACGCCCTACCGCGATGAACTGGTTATCTCCACCAAGGCGGGTTACACCATGTGGCAGGGGCCTTATGGTGATTGGGGATCGAAAAAATATCTGGTGGCTAGCCTGAACCAGAGTTTGCGGCGCCTGGGGCTGGATTATGTGGATATTTTCTATCATCACCGGCCGGATCCGGACACGCCCCTGGAGGAAACCATGGCGGCGCTGGATCTCCTGGTGCGCCAGGGTAAGGCGCTGTATATCGGTCTGTCGAATTACCCGGCGCCGCTGGCGGAGCGGGCATTCAATCTGTTGCGTGAACTGGGCACGCCCTGTCTTATTCATCAGCCGAAATATTCGATGTTCGAGCGCTGGGTGGAACCGCAATTATTATCCAGTCTGGCCAGCCATGGCGTCGGCGCAATCGCCTTTTCGCCGCTGGCGGGCGGAGTACTGACCGATCGGTATATTCACGGTATCCCGGAAGACTCGCGCGCCGCCAGCCAGAGCGTCTTTCTCTCCGGCGCGCAGTTGACCGAGGAGAAGATGGCGAAAGTTCGCCGCCTCAACGCGGTGGCCGCCGCACGAGGGCAAAAATTGGCGCAAATGGCGCTGGCGTGGGTGCTGCGGGGCGATCGGGTCACGTCAGTGCTGATTGGCGCCAGCAAAACCGCACAAATTGACGATGCGGTCGCCATGTTGTCCAACCGGCAATTTAGCGAGCGTGAGCTGGCCGAGATCGAGGCCATCCTGGCCTGATCTAATGTCCCATGGCGGTGCCGATCAACAAGTAGATATTCAGCGTGACGACCACCGCCACGATAAGCCAGCCCAGCGTGTTGATGAGCGGCCGATTAACCAATTCGTTCATCAGTTGGCGGTTGCCGGTGAAGACCAGCAGCGGCACGAGCGCCAGCGCGATGCCGAAGCTGAGCAGTACCTGGCTCAACACCAGGATGCGCGTCGGATCCAGCCCCAGCAGAATGACGACGAACGACGGCAGCATGGTTATCACCCGCCGCAGCAGCAGCGGGATATGGAAATGCACAAACCCCTGCATCACCACCTGGCCGGCCATCGTGCCTACCACCGTGGAGGAGAGCCCCGCCGCGACCAGACTCAAACCGAACACCGTAGCGGCGGTATGGTTGAGCAACGGTGACAACGTCAAGTAGGCTTCATCCAAATCAGCGATACCGGTATGTCCGCTGAAATGGAACGCCGCCGCCGCGGTCGCCATCATCGCCAGATTGACGAACCCGGCAATCGTCATGGCGATGGCCACATCCAGTTTAGTGGAAGAGTAACGTTCGGCGCGGCTGCCCTCGCGGCTATTCTGGGTTAGCGAGGAGTGCAAATAAATTACGTGCGGCATGATGGTGGCGCCCAACACGCCGGCGGCCAAGAATACCGCTTCGCCGTTGGGCAGCGTCGGCCAGAGCATGCCGGCGCCCAATTCGCTTAGCACCGGACGGGAATAAAACAACTCGGCGATATAGGCGGCGGCGACAAACAGCAGCAGGCCGCCTATCACCACTTCAAGCGGTTTTTGCCCGCGATTTTGCAGCATCAAGATTAAAAAGGTGACAACGCCGGTAATGATCGCGCCTTGAAGCAGCGTTACCCCCAGCAGCATTTTAAAGCCGATGGCGGCGCCGATAAATTCCGCCAGATCGGTGGCCATCGCGATGATTTCCGCCTGTACCCAATAGGCCCAGACCGCCGGACGGGGAAAACGATCGCGGATGTGTTCAGCCAGATTCTTGCCGGTGGCGATCCCCAATTTGGCGGACAAAAGCTGAATCAGCATCGCCATAATATTGGCCCATACCACCACCCACAGCAGCCGATAGCCAAAACTGGCGCCGGCTTGAATATTGGTCGCGAAATTACCGGGGTCGATATACCCAATCGCGGCGATAAAAGCCGGTCCGAGTAGGGAGAGCTTTACTTTTCTCGCTGCTCGATTGGCGTTATCCGCAGCACGGCTGTCCACCATAGTAATAACCCTTATCAACAAACATGTTTATGAGAATATACAAATGATAATGATTATCAAGTGCATTTAGAGCGATTCTGCTTATCTCTGCGATAGCAGCTATTAATGCACCGCATGTCCCACGGTCGGACGGCCCGGGCTCATCGTCGTTTCACCTTGACGCTAAAAGTATAGCACAGGCTATGTTTTAGCCTAGCACAGATCTTAACCTTTCGATCCTAATAATTAACAAAAATGCATAAAATTCTGGGTGTGGACGATAGCCGCGCAGGAGAGAAAGAGGATTTTGCTATATTTGCAACTTATAACTCGTTTTTACCTGCCCCGTTACATAGAATGAGCGGCGAATTCTGCCTGCCTCATTTTTGGAGCAACTATGTCCCGCACTTTGCACTTTGTCCTGGCGCTCGCCGTGGTGGCGATCCTGGCAATGTTGGTTAGCCGCGATCGTAAAAGCATTCGCGTGCGTTTTATTATCCAGCTGTTAGCGATTGAAATTTTACTCGCCTACTTTTTCCTCAATTCCCACATAGGTCTGGGCTTCGTGCAGGGTTTCTCCGCCCTGTTCGATAAGCTGCTGGGTTTTGCCGCCGAAGGCACCGGTTTCGTGTTCGGGAATATGAATAAACAGGGCCTGGCGTTCTTCTTCCTGAACGTCCTTTGCCCGATTGTGTTCATCTCGGCGCTTATCGGCATCCTGCAGCATATCCGCGTGCTGCCCTTCGTTATCCGCATCATCGGTACGGTGCTGTCGAAAATCAACGGCATGGGCAAACTGGAATCGTTCAACGCCGTGAGTTCGTTGATCCTCGGCCAGTCGGAAAACTTCATCGCCTATAAAGATATCCTCGGCAAAATGTCCGAACGGCGCATGTACACAATGGCCGCCACGGCGATGTCGACGGTGTCCATGTCCATCGTCGGCGCTTATATGACCATGCTGGCGCCCAAATATGTCGTGGCGGCGCTGGTGCTGAATATGTTTAGTACCTTTATCGTTCTATCGTTGCTCAATCCCTACCGGGTAGAGAAAGAAGAAGATTTGCAGATGAGCCATCTGCACGAAGGACAAAGTTTCTTTGAAATGCTGGGCGAATACATCCTCGCCGGGTTTAAAGTGGCCATTATCGTCGCGGCGATGCTTATCGGGTTTATCGCGCTGATCTCTGCCGTTAACGCGCTGTTTAGCCTGCTGTTCGGCATAAGTTTCCAGGGCATCCTCGGTTATATTTTCTTCCCGTTCGCCTGGGTGATGGGCGTGCCTGCGCACGAAGCGCTACAGGTGGGCAGCATTATGGCCACCAAATTGGTGTCGAATGAATTTGTGGCCATGATCGATTTGCAGAAAGTCGCCGGGGAATTATCGCCGCGCTCGGTGGGGATTCTGTCGGTGTTCTTGGTGTCGTTCGCCAACTTTTCCTCGATAGGCATCGTCGCCGGCGCAATCAAGGGCCTGAACGAGCATCAGGGCAACGTGGTCTCCCGCTACGGCCTGAAACTGGTTTATGGCTCTACGCTGGTCAGCGTGCTGTCGGCCGCCATCGCCGGCCTGGTGATTTAACGCCACGCCTGCCGCGTGAGATGCACTCCGGCCTGTCGGTCGGGACGGGTCAGCCTGGCTGGCCCGTTTTTTTTCTTGAAGACGCCCGCTCCAGACGTAAAAAAACCGGCCGAGGCCGGTTTTTTTTATTGGTGGAGCTAAGCGGGATCGAACCGCTGACCTCTTGCATGCCATGCAAGCGCTCTCCCAGCTGAGCTATAGCCCCGAATGCGGGTATCACACCTTAAGCTGGAACAGACATCATCCTTGCCAACTCCGTATGGAGTGGTGGAGCTAAGCGGGATCGAACCGCTGACCTCTTGCATGCCATGCAAGCGCTCTCCCAGCTGAGCTATAGCCCCGTGCACATGATGTCGTCTCTGGTGGACGGGGCGCATGATATGAATTCCAACAAACTCTGTCAACGGCTAAATTCGCCAAACGGGTCAAACGCTGAAAAAGCCGTCAAATCAGCGCTGACGGGCCGTTTATT
Organism: Sodalis praecaptivus; assembly: GCF_000517425.1. Lineage (NCBI taxonomy): Bacteria > Pseudomonadati > Pseudomonadota > Gammaproteobacteria > Enterobacterales > Bruguierivoracaceae > Sodalis > Sodalis praecaptivus. The sequence continues at coordinate 1,426,456 of NZ_CP006569.1, read as the reverse complement.
GCGCCCGCTGGGCGATAAAATCCAGCGCCAAATCGATGCGCGCCAGAGACCGCGACTGACCTATTGCATGCACGGTAACATCGAGGGCCGGGGACTGACCGGCGCCGGTTACCGCAACGCGCAGCGGCATACCCACTTTGCCCATGCCCACCTGCAGTTCCTCGGCCGTTTGTTCAATGGCCGCATGCACCGAAGCCGGCGTCCACGCGTCGAGCGCCGCCAGCTTGGCGCGAACCGCCTGCAGCGCCGGAGCCGCCACCGGGCGCAAATGCTTCTTGGCCGCATCGACATCAAATTCGCTGAAATCTTCGTAGAAATAGCGGCAGCTGGCGGCTATCTCTTTGAGGGTTTTACAGCGCTCGCCGAGCAGTTTCACCAGCTCCGCCAATTGGGGCCCGGTACGGGTATCGATCCCCTGCTGCTCAATATGCCAGACCAGATGCGTGGCAACGTAGTCGGCCGGAAGATGATTAATGTAATGATGATTAAGCCACAGCAGTTTTTCGGTGTTGAACGCGCTGGCGGATTTGCTTACCGCGTCAAGGCTGAATAGCCGCTTCATGTCGTCGACGCTGAAAATTTCCTGATCGCCATGGGACCATCCCAGGCGCACCAGATAGTTCAGCAGCGCTTCCGGCAGAAAACCGTCATCGCGGTATTGCATGACCCCCACCGCGCCGTGGCGTTTGGAAAGCTTCTTGCCGTCGTCGCCCAGAATCATCGAGACATGGGCATAATCCGGCACCGGCGCGCCCAGGGCCTTGAGGATATTGATCTGCCGCGGCGTATTATTGATATGGTCCTCACCGCGGATGACGTGGGTTATCGCCATATCATAGTCGTCCACCACCACGCAGAAATTATAGGTGGGCGATCCGTCGGTGCGGCGGATTATCAGATCATCGAGCTCCTGATTGCTGAACTCGATAGGCCCGCGGATAAGATCGTTAAAGACCACCGAGCCGTCCTGCGGGTTGCTAAAACGCACCACGCAGGGTTCATCTGCGGCGTGATGGTCGTGGCTGTCGCGGCAGCGTCCGTCGTAACGCGGTTTTTCGCCGCGGGCCATCTGCGCTTCGCGCAGCGTCTCTAGCCGCTCTTTGGAGCAATAGCATTTATAAGCGCTGCCATGGGACAGCATATCGTCAATGACCGCGTTATAGCGGTCGAAACGTTTAGTCTGAAAATAGGGGCCTTCGTCCCAGTCCAGGTTGAGCCAGTTCATACCGTCCATAATGGCCTCAATCGCCGGCTGCGTTGAGCGCTCAAGATCGGTGTCCTCAATGCGCAACACGAATTCGCCGCCCAGATTGCGGGCGAACAGCCACGAATAGAGCGCGGTACGCGCGCCACCAACATGCAAATAGCCCGTGGGGCTGGGCGCAAAACGGGTTTTAATTTTCATCAGCTATATTGCCTTCATTACGCATGGCGAAGAGCCGGAACGGCGCTTCCGGCCCATAATAAAAAGTGGGTAATAGTCTACCACTTAAGGCCGAATCCTCAACGCCTGTCCTCATCGGGGCGGTTTTTTCACGCATCATGGCGCAAAACCGCCCGGGATGGCTAAATTTAATACGAACACGCAAATTCACGGGAAAAATCGTTGACTCATTGCGGCGGTTCCCTATAATGCGACTCCACACAGCGGGGGTGATTAGCTCAGCTGGGAGAGCACCTCCCTTACAAGGAGGGGGTCGGCGGTTCGATCCCGTCATCACCCACCACGATGCATTTCGTGTCCCGCAGTGAGAAATAGAAGTAATATGCTCTAAGAAGTGGGTGATTAGCTCAGCTGGGAGAGCACCTCCCTTACAAGGAGGGGGTCGGCGGTTCGATCCCGTCATCACCCACCACTTCTTTGATGGCTATTGTTTTGATGTTCGCTTCAGAATGGGTGATTAGCTCAGCTGGGAGAGCACCTCCCTTACAAGGAGGGGGTCGGCGGTTCGATCCCGTCATCACCCACCAATTCTGACGTCTTTAAGTGGGTCGTTAGCTCAGTTGGTAGAGCAGTTGACTTTTAATCAATTGGTCGCAGGTTCGAATCCTGCACGACCCACCACTTTCCGTTTTCCCTTTCTCAGTGCGTTGTCTTCATCAATATCCATCGTCGCCTAACCTGTCGCGCCGCTGTCAAAGGTACGCTGCAAATACGCCCGTGCGTTCAGGTTGCTGTTCGCCGCCGCAGACGGCAGGCTGCAATGACGGCCATGCAGCCAGGTTATGATGCTGACTGCCGCAGACGGCACGTCTCTGTGCCCCGTTCTCCTCTCGCTCGTCAAGACGCCGAAATGGCAACGCTATCTGTCATAGGCAACGCGTGGTTAAGTTGCTTACCATTCACTAGCTCGTTACATTAGCGTCAGATTCCACAGCAGGCTAATCGGCGGGTAATGCTGCTCGGCCCCTACAGCACAAATGTTAAGGTAAAAAATTGCACAGTATGTCATTGCTGGATAATAGCTTACCCATAACCTTATGCCTATGGCATTGCTATAAAATCCTCCGGCGATAACTGATAATGTTAACCCCCGGTAATATCACGTTTATGATACCGCGATGGCTTAATGCCAGTGAAATGAATGCATTAAGGGTAAATGCCCAACAATAGATGGCTATCGTCTCACTCAATCTTTTGATCGTTCAAGGAGTATTGAGAGGATAACGTAATCAATAGCATGCCTTTATATCAACGAGTAAATAATTCACCCACGACGGAGCAGAATAAGGGAATGGCTATCGTTGCGGGAAACAGCGTGCTTTAGGCCCAAAAGTAATCAGAAATGTAAGAATGACGCTCATAAACGTGGCGTCCGGCCGAAACTTACCCCACTTTTGATCCCTAGCAACACCGCCGCAACGCTTGAAATATGTATCCCGTTCTCGAGGGCAAAGACATTTACCGTGGCGGCATTAATGCTATTGAAAATTGGCTGAATTGATTCTCTTTTTCCCCAGTTCAATTACCCAAGTATTTACCATTCTGTTTTCTTTATAAGATATCACCAGGCACACTTAATTGTTAAAAAAATCCGTGATAGGCTAATTTCTCAATGTTTTCAAAATGACCGAAACCATTGAGGAAAGTAAAATGCATAGTGTTACCCAATTGAAATCAATTTATACGCTGACAAGACCTGATTGGTTAGACGCTGCTGGCATGAGTAAAGGAATTCACCACGATCACCAGCATTTAGGCATCATTCTCGGCGCTAATCAGACGCTTAGAGTGCGCCAGGTCGATACGGCTTTCAGTAGCATGTTGACGCTACGATTATTAAACGACGGCAGTAAAACTGAGGCTAGCTACAACGTCGGCCGTGATTGGGTAGAAGCCAGCGTCAACGCGGCCTCAGTTCCTTTCATCGAAACACCTTATGTGACGGGTGCCCCGGTGGTGGAATTCGAGTATCCCGAGACGTCCAAAATATTGCCGGTATACCGCAAAGGCGAGAATGAAGCGGCCTTTTTCGAGCGGTGGAACTCACAGGACGCTGAATTGGCTATAGTCGATTCGGGGTACGCGCTGATCCTGGTACCGAAGGTCAGCAAACCAGCACTGCAGGCCTCGGGAAATGTTGGAAGTATAGATGCTCTTATCACCTATTATGAAGGTATTTTTAGCTTCTATAATGCGCTGTGCGGCCTCTCCTTCGAGGCCGAGCACGACTCGGATTGGAATATTACCAATCGATACTTAATGAAAGCCGACAAAGATGACAGCAACGGCGGCTATTACGGCGGTAATTGGACAGCGGAATCTTCCGCCTCGGTTAGCAATTTTTGGCTAACACCGCAGGCCAGCAACTGGGGTAGTCTGCATGAAATTGCCCATGGCTATGAGGGGCATTTTATGACGGGTAAACATTTCTCCGTCGGTGAGGTATGGAATAACATTTATGCCGCCAGCTACCAGGATATGATGCTGGGTGAACGTAAATATCAAGATGGCTGGCTATATAATTACGGCAATAAAGCGAAAGTGGAGAAGACCATCTTTCAACTGATCGCCAAAGGGAAGCCGCTTAATCAGTGGGATTTGCGTTCCAAGCTTTACTTTTTCATGTTAATGGTGGACAAGGCGGGTAAGAATGCCTTTACGCATTTCAACCAGCAGTACCGTAAAAGCTGTAATACGTCAGACTTTATTCCTTACGAACACTCACTGCTGGATCTGCTGTCTGAAAGTTTCGCTGTAGCTGGAGAGCAGGTGGACGTAACGCCTTTTATACAGCTTACCGGCGGCGATGTAACGCAACCGCAGCGCGATCGCAATAAGTTTAGCCACGCTAAGGCCGTTTACCCGCTGTATCAATTAGTTGATAAACCGCAGTTGGAGGCGGTGAAAAACCAATTGAAGCTTGACTCCACCCTCCGTCTAGTTGATGCAACTCAGTTAAAAGCTACCGGCCTGAAAGGCAATGTCAGCTTGCGTTTTAACATCGATGACTTTGCGCAGATTTATGGTAAAGACCTGATCCTGTTGGAGGGGGCGCGTTACGCTTATAAAATAGGTATAGACAGCCCGACGTTAACATTGCGAGAGCTGCCGATTGGTGTGTACACCCTGCGCTTGCCTACCGGTAAAGATCGTAAATACCAGCCAACAACGGATTATCTTACAGTGAAACAGGGGGATAATGCAGCGGAAATTACCTTTGTCAGAAAACATGTATCGCCGATCATCTCGCAAGAAATAAATTTCTTGGGCATATCAGACGAGCTTTTCGCCACGCTATTAGTTGATCGTGTACAAGGCAAACTGATCATCGACGTCTTTACCACCACGCCGCATTATTATTTCCCAGGTGTAACCTATGCGAAGATTGTCGTGCGCAATCCGCAAGGGACAATCACCTTCACCAAGGAAATCCCTGGCACCGAAGCAACCTTAAGCCATGATGAACTGATATTCAGCGTCGGCGATCAGATTGAGATATTTCATAAAGAACCGACGCGCTTACGGGTCAACCCGCCTTATCCCGACATCATCGATAGCAAAAACCTGACGAACGTCTTAACCATTGCCGAATACGGGTTGATAAATACGGACTTGCAGGGAGATCCTGGGCAGGCGCTCTTAACGCGGCTGGATAATGCAGCTTTACGTTTGCGCGGCTTTTATCAGGCCTACCACGCCGCATATTCACCTTTCAAAGACGACATTTATCTGGCCATCCAGGCTTTTGATAGCCCGGAACGTGAGCAATTATTGGTAGCTTATAAGGACTGCCTTCCCGCCGATAATACGCCTCCAAGCGATAACGTAGGGTATAAATTCATGTTTATCGGCGCTGGGTTTAATGACCGTCAGTTTCTGGGCGGTATCCTTGACTTGGTTAAGAAGACGTTAACGATTAAAATCTCAGCAGGGATCCCACACAGCTATTTTTCCAGCGTATACGCTTCAATCGCTTATGAAGATGCTGACGGCAATAGCCTCTATCGCGAAGCGGTGATCGGCAACCAGAATCAGCAGGCGCGCTCAATAGTGTTGCCCCTCTCCGGCTACGGTGGCGAGGTGATACGCCTGTTTCATGAGGAACCGGACGACCGTTTAATCATTACTAACGAGATGCAGCACGTGCGGTTGGCCGAAAGGGGCAAGCAACAACATTATCGCATCACCACCGTAGGATTGGAGCGCATCGACATTTAACAAGAGTCTTGTTCCCCGGCCAATGTTGCCGCATTGGTCCCTCTTATTCAGTTTTTTTACGGCGCAGACGGCGCTGTCCAGACATGACTGGCGCCGGAAGCTTTGTCGGCGGCGTAGAAAGCGCCCGCCGCGCTAACGCAGGCGGCAAACGTACGGGTGTGAGCCTAGGCTTCGCCGCTGCGCGTCGGCTTCACTGCCCTCACCGCCAGAGATAAAACGCGAAAGGGGGGATTTAAGGGCATAATAAACCGTCGGCCGGCAACGGGCGACGGCTTCACATTCAGGCGCCAGGCGGGAGAAATGCCGCCGGCGTGCTTGCCAGGATGGCGAGAAGACGCTGGCGCCAGCCCCCTTAATGGCCGCCGCCACCGCCTTGGGGACTGAACGGCGGTTTTGCCAACCAGATGACCAGGATCAGCGCGAAAAAGATCCAGCCCAACAGCGTAAAATAGTCCACGGTCGACAGCATATACGCCTGCCCTTCCACCAATTTGTCCAGCTGCGCCATCGTGCTTTGGCTATTGCCCCCCAACCCCTCGATGTAAGACTGCGTCGCGGGGCTGTAGGCGGTAATATCCTCCGTCAAATGCGCGTGGTGGAATATCTCGCGCCGATGCCAAATCCAGGTGGTCAACGAGGACGCAAAACTGCCGCCCAGTACCCGCAAAAAGGTCGCCAGACCGGAGCCTTCGGCAATATCCTTCGGCGGTAAACTGGAGAGCAGAATACTGGTGGTGGGCATAAAAAACAGCGCCACCCCGATCCCCATGAAGCCTTGAATCATCGCGATATGATAGTAATCCACGTCGGTGGTGAAATCGGAACGCATGAAGCAGGAGATGCCAATCACCAAAAACGATCCGCCCGCCAACAGCCGGAGATCGAATTTATGCGCGTAGCGACCGACCAGCGGCGACAGAAACACCGGCAAAATACCAATGGGCGCCGCCGCCAGGCCGGCCCAGACCGGGGTGTAGCCAAGCTGGGTCTGTAGCCATTGCGGCAGCAGCAGGTTGATGCCAAAGAAACCGGAATAGCCCAGTACCAGCGCCAGCGTACCAAACGAAAAGTTACGGTATTTAAACAGGCGGAGATCGATAATCGGATGTTTGTCGGTCAGTTCCCAAATAACCAGCGCCACCAGCGAAATCACCGAAATCAACGTGCCGACAATGATAAATACCGACTCAAACCAATCGAGATCGTTGCCCTTATCCAGCACCACCTGCAACAAGCCCACCCCCAGCACCAGCAGCGCCAGGCCGACATAATCAATCGGCTGGGTCACCGTCGTCTCCGGCCGATCCTTGAGCTGCGCCAGCACTAACATGGCCGCGAATACGCCGATAGGCACGTTAATAAAGAAGATCCACGGCCAAGTATAATTATCGGTTATCCAGCCGCCGGCCAGCGGACCGACGATGGGCGCCACCACGGTGACCATCGCCAGAAGCGAGAGCGCCATCCCCCGCTTGGCGGCAGGATAAATGGACAGCAGCAGCGTTTGCGCCATGGGATAAAGCGGCCCGGCGAAGAAGCCCTGTAGCGCGCGGAAAATAACCAGCTGCGTCATATTTTGCGCGATACCGCACAAAAAGGAGGTGATGATGAACAGCAGCACAGAGGCCAAAAATAACTTGGTTTGCCCCATGCGCCGCGACATCCAGCCGGTCAGCGGCAGCGCGATGGCGTTGGACACCGCGAACGAGGTTATAACCCAAGTCCCCTGCTCCGAACTTACCCCCAGGTTGCCGGAAATCGTGGGCAACGCGACGTTGGCGATGGTCGTGTCCAACACTTGCATAAAGGTCGCCAGCGACAGGCCGATGGTGGCCAGCACCAGGCTGGGCGGACGAAAGCCTTGCTCACTCATGGCAACCCCGCATCACTGTTGACCTTGGCCGGCATCGCGTGCCTGGACGCCATTTTGATGAATGATGCGCGTCACCAGACTATCCGCTTCACGCAGCTGATGTTCGTAGACGTCGGTATTGTATCGGGGCTTATCCAAAGGCCGCGGCGCCAGCACCGGTCCGTCCTGGTTGTGCATATCCACCGTCACGTTGGTGGACAAACCGACCCGCAGCGGGTGGTGATCCAGATTGTCCGGATCCAAGCGGATACGTACCGGCAGGCGCTGCACGATTTTGATCCAGTTGCCGCTGGCGTTCTGCGCCGGCAGCAGCGAGAAGGCGCTTCCGGTACCGACGCCCAAACTTTCCACTTTGCCGTGGTAAGTAATGTCGCCGCCGTACAGATCGGCGTTAATGTCCACCGGCTGACCAATACGCATCGACAGCAGCTGCGTTTCCTTAAAGTTGGCGTCGATCCACACATCATCCAGCGGCACCACGGCCATTAAGGCGGCGCCCGGCTGAACCCGGCTGCCCACCTGTACCGAGCGTTTGGCGACAAAACCGCTGACCGGCGCCACCAGCGTACTGCGGACATGGTTGAGATAGGCGCTGCGCAGCGAGGCGGCGGCATCTTTGACGTCCGGATGGGAGGCGATAGTGGTATCGTCCACCAGCGCGAAGGTCGTGTTCAACTGTTGCTGCGCCGACGTCAGCGAGGTTTCCGCCGAGGTCAGGGCATCACGGGCGTGGGACAACTCTTCCTGCGAGATGGCGCCGTCGCGCGCCAGATTGGCGCGGCGCTGATAATCGGTACGCGCGCGCTGGAGTTCCACTTTACGCGCGGCGACCATCGCTTTGTAATTATCCACGTTGCTGTACATCCCGCGCACCTGGCGCACCACACGGGCCAGATTGGCCTCGGCGCTTTCCTGCGCCACGATGGTATCGCTGGGATCCAGACGCACCAGCAGTTGCCCTTGTTTGACGTAGTCGCCGTCATCGGCCGCGATAGTGGTCACGGTACCCGCCACCTGCGGCGTAATTTGCACCAGGTTGCCGGTCACATAAGCGTCGTCGGTGCTTTCGTAGAACCGGCCGTGCAGCCAGTAATACAGGCCAAAAGCGACCAGACAGATGACGACGATCGCCAGCAGGAGAAGCAGCATCATTTTGCGCTTGCCTTTATTGCGCGCCGGCGCAGCACCGGCGTTATCAGCCCTGGTGTTAGCCGCATTTTGTTGCGGAGTAGTTTGCGATTCAGCCATAAAATGAGTTCTCAGTCTGTTTTAGTTATTCTGCGCCACGACAGGCGCGGCCGGGAGAGATGCGGGTGTTTGGAAACCGCCGCCGAGGGCCTGCATCAGCACAATGGCCGTATCGGTACGCTGGGCGTTGATACTGGCCAGATCGCGTTCGGCCTGAATCAGTTGCTGTTCCACGCTCAGCGCATCGAGATAGTTACCGATACCGGCGCTGTAGCGCTGCATGGCGTTGTCCCAGGACGCGCGCGCGATATCCCGCGCCCGCGTTTGCTGTTGCACTTGCGTTTCCAACGACGCCAGGCGCGTAATGGCATCGCCGATATCGCCAAGGGCGCTGACCAGCGACTGGTTATATTGCGCGACCGCCAGATCGTAGTCGGCATTGCTGCCCGCCAGATCCGCGCGCAAGCGGCCGCCGTCAAAGATAGGCAGCGACAGCGCCGGTCCGATGGTAAAGAAGCGGCTGGGCGCGCCGAAAAACGCATCGCCCAACAGCGATTTGGTTCCGGCCGCGGCGCTGAGATTCAAGTTGGGATAAAAGGCGGTTCGGCTAACCTTGATATCCTTGGCGGCGGCTTCAACCCGCCAGCGGGCGGCGATCAGGTCTGGACGACGGCCGAGCAGTTCCGCCGGTAGCGTTGCCGGCAGGCTCACCGCGGCCGGCGCAATCAACTGCGGACGCGGCAGGGTACGGGCGGCGTCGGGGCCTTGGCCCAGCAGTACCGCCAGGCGGATCCCTGCGGCGGTCACCTGTTGACGCGCGGCGGTCAGCGTCGCCTGCGCCGCCGCTTCCAGACTTTCGGTCTGCTGATATTGGAACTTACTGTCAAGCCCGGCGGTGAACCGGCGCTGCGCCAGCCCCAGCATGGTGTGGGTGCGGTTTAGGTCCTGCTGCGCCAAATCGAGCATCGCGTGGGCTTCGCCATAGTTGTTATAGGCGCGCGCCACATTGGCCGCCAGCGTCAGACGGGCCGCCTGGCGATCCACTTCGCCGGCGTTGGCGCGCCCAACCGCCGCTTCCCAGGCGGCCCGCTGGCCGCCCCATAAATCAAAGGTGTAGTTAAAATCGGCGGACAAGGTTCTGACGGTGCCGTATTGCTTACCTTGACCGTTATAGTCATCCACGCGGGCGTTACGGGCACGCGTAATACCGGCGCTGGCGTCCAGCGTCGGCATGCGTGCGGCTTCCGCCGCCATCACCGATGCGCTGGCCTGGCGCGCGCGCGCGTCAGCCACCTGCAAATCGGGACTGTTCTGTAGCGCCCGACGGATCAGGGCGTCCAGGTTGCTGTCGCCCAGGCTGTTCCACCAATCGGCGGTCGGCCAGCTGGCGCTGGAAAGCTTGGCCGATGAAAAGGTTTGTTGCCCGGCGAGGGTATTGGCGTCCAGCGCCCGGCCTTCGGTATGTAAACCGTAAGGCAAGGCGCAGCCCGCCAGCATCATCGCGCTTAAGAGCGGTAATAAACGAATGCGCAACGGCATAGTGTTAGTAACTCCTTAAATACCGGCAGGACCCACCAGCTTGTTCAGCAGACGGGCAAATTCTTTAAACTCGGCGGGGGTAAGCGGCGCCATAAGATCATTTAGGGTGTGGGTGATAATCGACGGCAATTGCCGACAAAAAACGCGTCCGGTATCGGTCAAAGAAAGCCGCATTTGGCGGCGATCGTCGGTGCAGCGCACGCGCACAATTAAATTTTTGTTTTCCAGACGATCCAGCATGCGCGAGGTGGCGCCGCTGTCCAGGTTCATTCGGCGGCAAAGCTCCGCCGACGTTTCCAACCCTTCCCGACACATCAGCAGCATGACCTTGCACTGCGCCGCGGTAATGTCGTGGGGCAGCAACCAGGTTTCCAATAACCGATCTTTATCGCTATTGAGCCGGTGAATGTTGCGGCCCAGTTGAAAGACCTCTTCCAACTGCTCCGGCGCGAAGTGTTTCATCTTAATCCATGCCTAGGCAGCTATTCCGCGGGCAACTATAGCCCTATTAATTAAAGTAAACAATAGTCAGTTTTGTAACCAGGTATTTACGAAAACAGACAAAACTCGGCAAAACGGCCGCCTTTGCGCCGCCGCCGGCGAAAAAACGACGCCCGTCAAGGCTGTCGGCGGCCCGGGCGGCCGTCCCTATGGGCGTCGCGCCTGTTCGGGGGTGGGTGACGCAGAACGCCTACCTGACGCTACTGGACGTTGGCATGAAAGCTGGGCACCTAATCGCGGGCTGGACCTTTGAACGCCCGCCCAATGCCTGCCCATACGCCGCACGGTAGCTTGAAATCTAGGCATCTAATCGCGGGCTGGACCTTTGAACGCCCGCCCAATGCCTGACCGAACATTGGACGCGGTGCTCGCGCCCGGCGAGCGGTAGGATAGAGAAATGGAAGGGGACGTATGCGTTAGCGCTTTTGCCATTGCATATGCAGTAAAGGAAAGGGATTTCCCTGGGCATCCACCTCGGATCGGCCCGTCTGGACAAACCCATAATGCTGGTAAAATCCTCGCGCCTGGTGGTTTTGTTCATTGACATCCAACGTTAGGTCGCCACGCAGAGCCACGGCATAGTCTAACAACCGTTGGCCGATACCGCCGCCGCGCGCCGCTGCCTCGATAAATAACATCTCGACGTGGTTATCCGATAAGCCAATGAAGCCTCGGAGCCCGTGTTGCCCCTCCTCCGCCACCCAAACGTCCAGCGCGGGCAAATAGCGCTGCGCCACCAGCGTGCGTAGCGCGTCGATATCCGTTTCGCGGAGGAAATGATGGCTAGCGCGGACGGAGCGCTCCCAAAGGGCCACCAACGGTGGATTATCGGTAACGGTACGTGCTCTTATGGTTATCATGGCGTCACTCGGTAAGGTGTCAGCAAAAAATGCAAGATGCCGCAGTGTCACCCGCCTCGCGTTTTGGCCGCGGTGTTTTTACACGGCCAGTTCGGTCAAAACGGCAGATTAACACAGGGCGCGCCCTCAATCGGCCAGTGGGCTGAACATCGGCGACAGCGCTACGGCGTGCCTGCGTCAGCTAAGCCACCCTCACCGGGTCTCAAGCCCATCACATCGGCATGTCGCCTCGAAACGCGTTTACCGGCAGGTTTCCTGACTTAAAAACGCCTGCGTCGGTGCGCCAACGCGCGCCGCTTGGACACCGGAGGTGATAGCGCATCGTCACCATCAAGCATAGGTGGCGTGCATCGCGGCAATACGACACATTGGTGGGTCGACGCGCGTCGCGGCAGTATGACATTTTACTGGATCGATGCGTGTCGCAGCAGTATGACATTTTACTGGGGCGACGCGCGTCGCGGCGATATGACATTTTACAGGGTCGATGCGTCTCGCAGCAGTACGACATGTTACGTTGTCCCTAGCGGCGCGACGTTCTACTTTTCGGCAGCGGGCGCGGCGGCGCGACAGGCTACCCTGTCGGCGTCGGCCGCGCAGCGCAGCGCGATAGCCGCTACGGTCGGGCTGCGCCGTATCGGCAGCGCGATATCGGCGCGGGTGCGCCAGGCATCGCCCGCGATGCCGCACCAAGCGCGCTGCAGCGGCAGGCGGTCTTGAGACTGGTTGAGAATAAAAACTTCACCGGTGACTGGATTTTTCCACAGGCGAGTGGACAATGTAGCACCGGGAGCCAGGGTGCCCAACTCTACCGAATACCAATGGGCGGTGGTCGCCTGGCAGGCCAGGGGGAGATGGCCCTGATTGTTAACGGTTACAGAAAAAGCCTGTAGCCCGGCGTTGCCGCGGTGGTAATTTACCTTATCGCCAGCGCTGGCGGTGTGGGTCAGCAACAACAGGCCGGACAGCAGTATTCCCCGCGCGTTCATCGACATCTCCGTCAAACAAGACGATTAGCGCCGGCAACGGCCGGCGGCGTACTGGATTGTGGGCGTTATCATACGCTTTTTGAGGACGAACAATGAAGTTTACCGGTTGGAAAATCGGCGTGGGCGCCCTGGCGCTGACGTCGCTGCTGTACCCGGCGTGTTACGCCGCAGAAATTAACACCATCGCTATTTTGACGCCAGAGCCCGGCACGGATTACGGCTGGAATCAGCAAGGCATCAACGCGGCGCGTGAAGCGGGCAAACAAGAGGGCGTTAAGGTGCTGGTGGCCGACAATCTTGGTTATGGCGATGTGCGCCCCACCCTGCGGGATCTCGCCGACGACGGCGCGCAGCTGTTTATCGCCCACGCCAGCGGCTATAACCAGGCGGCGCCGGAAATTGGCGCCCAGACCGGCATACCGGTTGCCATTACCGACAGCCCCTCCTCGTTGAAGGCCGGCCGCGTTGCCGATTATACCGTCAGCGGCCAAGAAGGGGCCTGGCTGGCGGGCACCCTGGCGGCTAAAATGTCGCGCAGCGGCACGCTCGGCATCGTCGTGTCCGGCGAGCCGCCGGCCTGGAATGCCCAAGCCGCGGCTTTTGTGCTCGGCGCCCGTGCGGCGCGGCCCGCGATTAAGATCCGCTATGCGGTTATTGGTCCTGCCGCCTATAGCGATGCCGCCGGCGGTAAACGCGTCACCGCATCGGTGATCGCCGCCGGCGCCGACGTTATTTTCGGCGAGGGCAACGGTTCAAGCTTCGGCATGCTGCAGGCGGTGGAAACCACGCCCGCCCAGGACGGCGGTAAAGTCTGGTTTATCGACGTCATCGGCGACAAATCCCCCATCGACAAAGGGCACCTTCTGAGCTCGGTGCTATGGAATCTGACGCCGGTCTATACCGCCATGATAAGGGATCTGAAAAATAACCAATTCGGTAGCCATAACTACCAGACCTCGTTGGCCAACGGCGCGATAGGGCTCCTGAAAACACCGCATATTCCTGATGATATCTGGGCGCAGGTCCAGGCGGTGCGCGATCGGATTATCAGCGGCGAGATCACTGTGCCGGCGGATTATGACGCCAGTACGCTGCATGCGCTGCTGGCCGGTCAATAGCGGCATGGCCGATGCTAACACCGCCGACACCGACGATGCTCTCCCCGCCGGCGCGCCCCTGGTCAGGCTGCACGCGGTCACCAAGGCGTTTCCCGGCATCATCGCCAATAAGGCTATCAGCCTGGCGCTGTGGCCCGGCGAAGTGCATGTGCTGCTGGGGGAAAACGGCGCGGGTAAATCGACGCTGGTGGCGCTGCTGTCCGGCATGCTGCGGCCCGATAGCGGCCGCATTGAGGTGGCCGGCGCGGCGCGGCAGATAGATTCCCCCCGCCGGGCGCTGGCCCTCGGCATCGGCACGGTGTTCCAGCACCCGATGCTGGTGCCGACATTGACGCTAACGGAAAATCTAGCGCTGGGCGATGCCTGGTGGCGCCCCCCCGCCCGGCGGCGCTACGCCGCCGCTATCGCTCGCCTGGGCGCCAGTCTCGGCGTAACGCTGGACCCCTGCGTGCCGGTGAGCACGCTATCGCTGGGCGAGCAGCAGCAGGCGGAAATTCTGCGCGCGGTGCTGCGCGGCAGCCGGGTGCTGATCCTCGACGAGCCGACCGCCCTGCTCACGCCGCAAGACGCCGAGCGGCTGGGCCTGCTGATGCGCCGTCTGGTGGCGCAGGGTCTGGCGGTGGTGTTTATCACCCATAAGCTCAATGAAGCGTTAGCCTGGGGCGACCGCCTCAGTGTCCTACGGCGCGGCCGCAAGGTGGGGGAAATTCCGCCGGCGCGCCTGCAGGCCCTCTCCCCGCAGATGGCCAGAGGGAAAGTGCTAGAGTGGATGTTTCATCCTACCGGCGAGGACGCCCCCCCGCCCGCAGACGCGACATCGGTATCACTCCCGGACGACGGCGAGCAAGCCGCCGCGCAGACGACGCCGGAACGGTTCCGCGGGATAACAGGTGCAACGCCGCTGTTGGTGGCGCAGCACCTGTCAGTGGCGGATCCACGCGTTCCGTTGCGCGACATCACTTTTAGCGTTGCCGGCGGCGAGATCCTGGCGATCGCCGGCATCGACGGCAATGGCCAAACGCAACTGGCGGAAGCCCTGGCGGGACAGCGCGCGCTAAGCGCCGGGCAGATCTGGCTGGCCGGGCAGTCGCTGCACGACTGTAGCGTGCGCGAGCGACGTCGGCGTGGGTTGAGCTACATCACCGATGACCGGCTGGGCGAAGGCACGGTTGGCGCATTCCCGGTGGCGGAAAATCTCTTGCTCAAGCAGATAGGCGCCCCCCCTTTCTGGCGCGGCGGCATAGGCCGCCCGGCACGTATTAATGCTTTTGCCCGCCGGCGTATCCGCGCGTTCGATATCCGTCCCCCCGACCCCGGCACCCTTATCGACACGCTGTCCGGTGGAAACAGGCAAAAAGTGCTGCTGGCGCGCGAGCTCAACGACCGCGCCCGAGCGGTGATTTTTGCCAAACCCACCTATGGCCTTGATTTGCACAACAGCTTGGCCATTCGTGAACGCATACGCCAGACTGCGGCGCAGGGGGTGGCGGTAGTGCTTATTTCCACCGATCTCGACGAGCTGCTGGCCTTGGCCAATCGCGTAGCGGTCCTGCGCCGGGGACAGATCGTGGGCATGGTCGCAAATGATACCGATGCCCGTCGGCGCATCGGCATGTTGATAAGCGGAGAAGCGCGATGAGGGCCCCGTCTCCCCGCCGCAACGGCACCGCCGCCGGGTTAAGGCGCTTATGCCTGGAAACGGGATTGACTTTGCTACCGATCGGATTAGCGCTTTTGATGGCCGGTCTGCTGCTTTGGCTGATGGGCGTCGACCCACTGGCCTACTATGGCTTTATTCTACGTAAAGGGCTGCTGGCCCCCTCTGGATGGCAGGCTTCGCTGACTCGCATGGGGCCGCTGCTGCTGATCGCCGCCAGCCTGATGGTGGCGTTCAGCGCCGGTTTGTGGAACCTCGGCGGCGACGGGCAGTTTATGCTAGGCGCCGTATTGGCGTCGGCCATCGCGCCCGCGCTGTTGTCCCATGGCGTTCCCCTAAGCATCACCCTGTTTTTAGCGCTGTTGGCCGGGGCGCTGGCCGGCGTGCTGTGGGGTCTGCTGCCGGCGGCGCTAAAAATCTGGCGCAACATCAACGAAATCATTACTAGCCTGATGATGTCTTTTCTCGGCGTTTCGCTGGCCAATGTGCTGGTCAAGCTACTGCTGGCGGATCCGGCCACCACCGTGCCGCAAACCCGCAATCTGCCCTGGGAACAACGGCTGCCGATGCTGTTCGGCGGTCAGGTTTCCAGCGGCCTTTTGCTCGGTCTGCTGGCGGTATTATTGACCCACGCAGTGATAAACCATACTGCGTTCGGCCTGCGTATACGGGTGATGGGCGCCAACCCGCGCGCGGCGATACATGCCGGACTGCCGGTCGGCGCGCTGACGCTTGCGGTGTTCGCGCTGTCCGCCGGGCTGGCGGGGCTGGCGGGAGCGGTTGAAATCATCGGGATACAGGGCAACGTGCGCGCCGATTGGAATCCGGCCTATAGCCTGGTCGTCGTGCCGCTGGTGTTTCTCGCCCAATTCAACGGCTTTGGCAGTATCGCCCTGGTATTCGTCTTCTCGGTGCTGTCCATCGGCAGCGAAAGCGCGGCGCGGCGGATGGGCGTCCCCAACCATTTCACCTTGTTGACCGTAGCGCTGCTGTTGATCGTGCCGGGATTGACCCGTCTGGCGGTCGCCAGGCTGCGGCAGGCGCTGCGCCATCGCGCGCTGCGTAATATCCCTCAGGACGGCGCTTAGCGTCGGCGAAGGAGAATACATGGAAGGGTTAACCAGCGGTTTTGTCACCTCCTTACTGATGGGAGCCATCGTCGCCGGCATCCCGCTGTTGTTGGCGGGGCTGGGTGAGCAACTGTCGGAAAAGGCCGGCGTGCTGAATATCGGTTTGGAAGGCATGATGCTGGCCGGCGCCTGGTTAGGATTCTTGGTGGCCTGGCGCCATGATTCCATGGCGCTGGGCTTATGGGCCGGCGCCGCAGGCGGGATGATGGTGGCGGCGCTCATGGCGGGTCTGTGCCTGTGGCTGCGGCTCAATCAGATAGTCATCGGGATCGCCCTGACCCTTGGCGCCGAGGGGGCTACCGCGCTACTACAGCAAATGGCCTTCAGCCATAGCTATCCCCGTCTGGGTGGCGTCAACACTCTCAGCGTGCCGTGGCTTGCTAATCTGCCGGTGTTCGGCAAAGCCCTGTTCGTGCAGCCGCTGGTCGTCTATTTGGCCGTGGGATGCGTGCCGCTGCTGGCCTGGCTTTATCGCGCCAGCAACGCCGGACTGGCGCTACAGGCGGCAGGCGATAAGCCCGCCGCGCTGGACGCCGCCGGGGTCAGCGTGCAGGGAACGCGTACGTTGGCGGTGCTAACGACCGGCGCACTGGCCGGGCTGGGCGGCGCCTACATGGCGCAGATCGGCGCCGGTATCTTCGTGCCGTTCATGACGCAGGGCAACGGTTTTATCGCTATTGTACTGGCAATGCTGGCGCGCGGCCGCCCGCTGTGGGTATTGGCGGGCGCGCTGCTGTTCGGGACGTGCCTGTCGCTGACCACCGCGCTACAGGTGCTGGGGGTGAATCTCCCTACCGATGTCATTCAGATGCTGCCCTTCATCACCGTGATGCTGGTACTCGTCGTTTTCGGGCGCCGGGCGGCTCTACCCGCCGCGTTGGGCACCCTCTGGACCCGGGGAGCGCGTTAACGGCATCAGGCCTTCCGCAGGCGAGGAACGTTAACGGCGCGCATCAGGCATTCGCGCGCAGGACGTGAATGGCGCGCATCAGCTATCCACCCTGGGCCGTTAACGGCATTAGGTTTTGGCACGCGAGGGACAGCAATGGCGCGCGGAGTCTCAACGCGAGGTCCAGGGACGGCACGCCAGCATCGGCGGCCGAGGGGCGTGGCCAAGGAGAAGCCTCCCCGGCGCGTCCGCCAACCCAGCGCCATGGGCGCGGCGCCTTAACGCCCCCCGCCACCGCCGCCTGAGACGGCTTTTACCGCTGTTTTAGCGGCGTGATGAGGCTATCCAACCCTTCTATCTTTATCGCCAGCGCCAGACTCATGAGCTGGCCCAGCCGCCCTTCCGGAAACTCCCCTTTGCGGGCAAACCAGAGCAGGTAGGGCTCGGGCAGATCGATAAGCATCCGCCCCTGATATTTGCCAAACGGCATCGCGGTATTGGCAATGGCCACCAGATCCTCTTTTTCCATTTTCGCCCCCTTACACGTCAGGTTAATCCCCCAAAAGACGCATCATTTCCGCCTCATCCATGATCGGAATATTCAACTGCTGAGCCTTGGACAGTTTAGAACCGGCCGCCTCTCCCGCGATCAGCAGATCGGTCTTGGCGGAAACGCTGCCGCTGACCCGAGCGCCGAGGGCCACGAGCCGATCTTTGGCCTCATCCCGCGACAGGGTGCTGAGCGATCCGGTCAGCACAATGGTCTTACCGGCAAACGGGTTATCCCCCGCCGCGACGGATGCGGCCACAGGCGCCGGCCAATGGATGCCTATCGTCGGGCTCAGCAACTCTCTAATGACCTCAAGATTATGGCTTTCCTCGAAAAAGTGGCGTACGTGGGTTGCCACAATCTTGCCAATGTCCTGCACCCCCGTCAGCGAGTCAATATCGGCGGCTGTCAGCGCGTCCAGCGTACCATAAGCGGCAGCCAGATTTGCCGCCGTCGCCTCGCCCACCTCGCGGATCCCGAGCGCGTAGAGAAAACGCGCGAAGGTGGTCTGTTTGGCGTTCTCCAGCGCATCCAGCAAATTTTGCGCCGATTTCGGCCCCATTCGCTCGAGCCGGGTCAGGATCTCTTTCGTCAGTCGGAACAGATCGGCCGGCGTTTTCACCAGCTCACGCTCCACCAGCTGATCGATAATCTTATCCCCCATGCCGTCGATGTCCATCGCCCGACGAGAAACGAAATGTTTCAGCGCTTCCTTTCGTTGCGCGGCACAGACCAGACCCGCGGTACAGCGCAACACCGCCTCGCCCTCAACGCGCTCCACATCCGAGCCGCAGACCGGGCAATGGGACGGAAACGCCACCGGCCGCGCACCCTCCGGCCGTTCGGAGGCGACGACACCGACGATCTGCGGGATGACATCGCCGGCGCGGCGGACAATCACCGTATCGCCAATCATCAGTCCCAGCCGCTCGACCTCATCGGCGTTGTGCAGAGTGGCATTGCTGACCATGGCGCCAGACACCAGCACCGGCTCAAGCCGCGCCACCGGAGTGATGGCACCGGTACGTCCCACCTGGAATTCCACGTCCCGCACCCGGGTTAACTGCTCCTGGGCCGGAAACTTATAGGCGATGGCCCAGCGCGGCGCACGGGCGACAAACCCCAAGCGCTGCTGTAGCGCCAGCGAATCCACTTTAATCACCACGCCATCGATATCAAAGCCGAGCGTCGCGCGCGCCTCGTGCACCTGTTGATAGAACGCCAGCACCGCGGCGCTGCCGGTACAGCGGCTGACGCGATCGCTGACCGGTACGCCCCAGGCTTTAAACTGCTGCAACCGCTCCCAATGACTTTCCGGCAGCGCGCCGTCTTCCAGCAGGCCGACGCCGTAACAATAAAACGTCAGCGGCCGCTTGGCGGTGATGGCGGGATCCAGTTGGCGCAAGGAGCCGGCGGCGGCGTTGCGCGGATTGGCGAAAACTTTGCCCCCTTCCCGTTTGGCGGTTTCATTCAGCCGTTGAAAGCCCGCTTCCGACATAAACACTTCGCCGCGGATCTCCAGCAGACGCGGCAGGTCTCCGTTATCTTTTAAACGCAGCGGAATGGTGCGAATGGTGCGCACATTGGCGGTGATATCCTCGCCGGTGGTGCCGTCGCCGCGGGTGGCAGCCCGCACCAGCTCGCCGTTTTCATACAACAGACTAACCGCCAGACCGTCCAGTTTGAGTTCGCAGCAGTAGGTCATATCGTCATCGCGCTTAAGCCTGTCCCGCACCCGTTTGTCGAACGCCAGGAAACCGGGCTCTTCAAAAACGTTATCCAGCGAAAGCATCGGCACTTCATGGCGCACTTGGCCGAAGCTATTCTGCGCCTGCCCACCAACGCGCTGGCTGGGAGAATCGGCGGTCAGCAGGTCCGGCCGGTTAGCCTCCAGCTCGCGCAGTTCCGCCATGACCCGGTCATATTCGCTGTCGGGCACTTCAGGGGCGGATTCCACGTAATAGAGGTATTCCCAATGTCGCAACTGCTCACGCAGCCGCAGGATCTGTTGTTCTATCTGTTCCATGATGCACCATCAGCAGCAAAAACCCCCGCAAGCGGGGGCTGAGGAGTAACGCTATTTTAGCAGTAACCGACCGGATAAGCGTAGCCGCAGACGGCGGGCGCGGGCGACACGCCATCGCGGGGCCGGCTCGCCACGGCCGTCAAACGCTGTCACCCGCCGCCTGACGCTCGGGCTTCACCGCGAGCGGTGGGCGCGGGTGACGCCTCTTCGACCGGTCGAGGTACACCGGCGGCGCGCCGGATCGCTCACGCGTTCAGGCGCCGGCGTTGGCGTCCAGCACCTGACGAATGCGCGCTTTATACCCGTCCAGTTTCTGCGGGGTCATCATGCGTCGCTCGTCGTCAAGCACGACGCCGCCGCAATCATCGGCGATACGCTGGGCGGATTGCAACATCAGTTTGAAGTTCTGATGGGCATCGCCATAGGAGGGCACCATCATGAACATGGAGATACCGGGGGTGGTAAAGTCAGCCATATCGTCAGGATTGAAAGAACCGGGCTTGACCATATTGGCCAGGCTGAACAGCACCGGCCCGCTGCCGGCGGGATTGAGATGGCGGTGGAAAATATTCATTTCGCCGAACTGAAAACCGGCCTGAAGTACGCTTTGCAGCAATTCTTCGCCGCCTAACACCGTCCCGTTGTGGGCGGCGACATGGAGCACCAGCACCGTTTCTTTTTCCCGCACCGGCGACGGCTGCGCCGCGTCCTCGTCTACGGGATCAAGCGCGGCGGAGGGCGCCGACGGTCGGTATTCATTCTGCGGCGCCGCGGCGCGAGCGGCGGCGGGCAGTAGCGGGTCGTCGTCATATTCCGCATCGTCGCCCGGCGCGGACTGCGCGCGCGCGGGCATTGCGGGCTCGGCGGTGCGGATTTGCGGCGGCTCGCGGTGGGGTCTGGCGGCGCCGGGAGCGGACTGCCCGAAACCTTCATCCAGCAGAGGATCGACATCATCATCCCGTTGACCCTCACCGGCGTGGGCGGGGCGCGCGGCGGGACGTGAGAACGGCGCGTCGTCGTCGATGCGACCAACATCCGCGTCGTCGTGGTGGCGCACGCGCGTGACGCGAACTTCGCCCACCCCCTCATCCCGCTCAGACAGCGGCGGCTCGTCCTGATCCTGACGTTCTTGTTTCAGTCGTTTGACCGGGCGATCGCGAAAAACCGCAGAGCGCTCTTTACGGCTGGTCCACAGACCATGTAAAAGCAACGCTATAATCGCGACCGCACCCACGACGATTAATATCAGACGCAAATCCTGCATCATTGCCATCTCAGCTGTTCTAATTCATTGCACATTGCCATAGCGGCAAACATTTACTCTCTTAACTGTATTTGCCTGCGTAGACAAGTGCAAGTCTACAGGGTACTTTCTGGCAAAAAGAGTTTGGCAAGTTATTTTTTTTGCTGCTTTTTCAGACAAAATGAGCCAAGCGGCAGCCATAAACGCTTAAAACCTGGGTTATACCTTTATCTATTCGGACAAAAATGGCACAAAACGACATGCAAAACGAGACAACTTCCCGCAGCGGCGTGCATTATTTTTTCGCCGGCTGGCGTTTAATCATGCTACCCGGAATTAAACGCTACGTCCTGCTACCGCTATTGGTCAATATCGCGCTGTTGGGAGGCGCTTTTTGGTGGCTGTATCGCCAGCTCAGCGTCTGGATACCGCAATTGATGAGCTACGTACCCCATTGGCTGCACTGGCTTAATTACCTCCTCTGGCCTTTATGCGTACTGGCAGTACTGCTGGTGTTCGGTTATTTCTTCAGTACCGTGGCCAATGTGATTGCCGCGCCGTTCAGCGGGCTGCTGGCCGAACGGCTGGAATCGCGCCTGACGGGCCATGACGCCCCGGACAGCGGCATGGTAGCTTTGATGAGCGATACGCCGCGCATGTTGCATCGCGAATGGGTGAAGCTGTGCTATTACCTACCCCGAGCGCTGATATTACTGGCCCTGCATTTTATTCCCGCCCTCGGCCAAACGCTGGTCCCAGTGCTGTGGTTCCTCTTTAGCGCCTGGATGCTGGCAATTCAATACTGCGATTATCCGTTTGATAATCACAAGGTCCCCTTTCCGGCGATGCGCGCCGCGCTGCGCCGTCACAAGGTCGCCAATCTGCAGTTTGGGGCGCTGGTGAGCCTGTTTACCCTGATACCGGTGGTCAATCTGGTGATTTTGCCGGTGGCGGTATGTGGCGCCACGGCGATGTGGGTAGACAACTATCGCGCCGGCCATACTTTATCCGGTTCTTAAAAACTTATGTCTTAATAACATAACGATATACGATTCTGTCACTTCCACCCCTATGCTGAAAGGGTATGCTTTGCTGAAAATCCCCTTTCTTTCGCACCCGAACTATAGGACTGGTCATGAGCAAAATTTATGAAGACAATTCACTGACTATCGGTCACACCCCGCTGGTCCGTCTAAACCGTATAGGCAATGGCCGCATCCTGGCGAAGGTGGAATCGCGCAATCCCAGCTTCAGCGTCAAATGCCGCATCGGCGCGAATATGATTTGGGATGCGGAAAAGCGGGGGGTGCTTAAACCGGGCGTGGAGTTGGTGGAGCCCACCAGCGGCAACACCGGCATTGCGTTGGCCTATGTCGCGGCGGCCCGCGGTTATAAATTGACGCTGACCATGCCTGAAACCATGAGCAGCGAGCGCCGTAAGCTTCTAAAAGCGCTGGGCGCCAACCTGGTGTTGACCGACGGCCCGAAAGGGATGAAAGGCGCCATTGCCAAGGCGGAAGAAATTGTCGCGACCGATCCCGAGCGCTTCCTGATGCTCCAGCAGTTCAGCAATCCGGCCAATCCGGCCATCCATGAGCAGACCACCGGCCCGGAAATCTGGCAAGACACCGACGGCGATGTAGACGTCTTTATCGCCGGGGTCGGTACCGGGGGCACCATCACCGGCGTTAGCCGTTATCTGAAAAATACGCAGGGTAAGAACGTGTTTACCGTCGCGGTGGAGCCCACCGATTCCCCCGTCATCACCCAGGCGTTGGCCGGAGACGAAATCAAGCCTGGGCCGCATAAAATCCAGGGGATCGGCGCCGGTTTCATTCCCGATAATCTGGATCTGAAGCTTATCGACCGGGTCGAGAAAATTACTAACGACGAAGCGATCGGCACCGCGCGTCGCCTGATGGAAGAGGAAGGCATCCTGGCCGGCATCTCCTCCGGCGCCGCCGTTGCGGCAGCGCTGAAGCTGCAAGAAGAGGAAGACTTCGCCAACAAAAATATTGTGGTGATCCTGCCCTCCTCCGGCGAGCGCTATCTCAGCACCGCGCTGTTTGCCGATCTGTTTACTTCGCCTGAATTACAATAGCGCCCGCTATAGCCGGTTTGTTGAAAAAAGCACCCGCCAGGGTGCTTTTTTGTGGACTGGATCATACTTTTAACCCACCACGAATTGATTTTGTTGGTCCTGTCTTGTATTTAAGCGGACAATTATTTCGGAGTATGAAATTAATCAGGCTATTTATTATACAGTCAACAGAAACGCTCGCCGGCCTATGGATTTCCGACGAAAAGCGGCATAATGATTAATGTCAAAAGCATTCATGCCTCAAACGGCGTGATTAAGCAATTAATGCTGTGATGCCCCGTCAGGACGAGTATCGCCTACGATCGCGCCACAGACTCCGCCACAACCATATAGGCTAAAGTGAACCTTTTAGGCTAAACTTTAGCCCCATAACACTGATATCATCTAATAAGTTGGGGAAATAAAATGTACCAGCAAGAAGTTACGATTACTGCTCCTAATGGTCTGCATACCCGTCCCGCCGCCCAGTTTGTCAAGGAAGCCAAAGGCTTTAGTTCCGAAATCACCGTGACCTCTAATGGCAAAAGCGCCAGCGCGAAAAGCCTGTTCAAACTGCAAACCCTTGGTCTGACGCAGGGTACCGTCGTCACTATCGCCGCGGAAGGCGAGGATGAACAAAAGGCGGTAGAACATTTGGTTAAACTGATGGCAGAGCTTGAGTAACATACGGCCCGGTCTTTTTAGTTAATATGTGTCATGAGTAAGGTAGGGTTATGATTTCAGGCATTTTAGCATCACCGGGCATCGCCTTTGGTAAAGCGCTGCTACTGAAGGAAGATGAGATTGTCATCAACCGGAAAAAGATCACCGCGGACCAGGTCGAACCGGAAGTTGAACGTTTTCTTGCCGGACGCGCCAAAGCCTCCGCGCAGCTGGAAGCGATCAAAACCAAAGCGGGTGAAACCTTCGGTGAGGAAAAGGAAGCCATCTTCGAAGGCCATATCATGTTATTGGAAGACGAAGAGCTTGAGCAGGACATCATAGCCCTTATCAAAGAAGACCTCGCCAGCGCGGATGCTGCCGTGTATACCGTGATTGAAACGCAGGCGAAAGCGCTGGAAGAACTCGACGACGAATACCTCAAAGAGCGCGCCACCGACGTGCGCGATATCGGTAAACGTTTACTGCGCAATATTCTCGCTATGCCGATTATCGACCTGAGCGCCATCAGCGAGGAAGCCGTGCTGGTCGCGGTGGATTTGACACCGTCGGAAACCGCGCAGCTGAACCTGGATAAAGTGTTGGGCTTCGTCACCGATATCGGCGGCCGGACTTCCCATACCTCGATTATGGCGCGCTCGCTGGAGCTGCCGGCGATTGTTGGGACGGGTAACATCACCAAGCAGGTCGCCAACGGCGATTATTTGATTCTGGACGCTATCAACAACCAGATTTATATCAATCCTGAACCGGCGGTGATTGAAGAACTGAAAGCGCTGCAAAGCCAATACGCCGCCGAGAAGAGCGAACTGGCCAAGCTCAAGGATCTGCCCGCCGTCACGCTTGACGGCCATCAGGTGGAAGTCTGCGCCAATATCGGCACCGTGCGCGACGTGGCGGGCGCCGAACGCAACGGCGCGGAAGGCGTGGGTCTCTATCGCACCGAGTTCCTGTTTATGGACCGCGATTCATTGCCCAGCGAAGAGGAGCAGTTCCAGGCGTATAAAGCGGTGGCGGAATCCATGCCCACCGGTTCGATTATCGTGCGCACCATGGATATCGGCGGCGACAAAGATTTGCCCTATATGAATCTGCCGAAAGAGGACAACCCGTTCCTCGGCTGGCGCGCTATCCGCATCGGGCTCGATCGTAAAGAGATGCTGCACGCCCAGCTGCGCGCCATTCTGCGCGCCTCGGCGTTCGGTAAGTTGCGCATTATGTATCCGATGATCATTTCCGTAGAAGAAGTGCGCACCCTGAAGCAGGAACTCTCGCTGTTGAAAGCGCAACTGCGCGAAGAGGGCAAGGCCTTCGACGAGGGCATCGAAGTCGGCGTGATGGTGGAAACGCCCGCCGCCGCGGTGATCGCCCGCCATCTGGCCCAGGAAGTCGATTTCTTTAGTATTGGGACAAACGACCTGACCCAGTATACTCTTGCCGTGGATCGCGGTAATGAGCTTATTTCTCATCTGTATAATCCCATGTCTCCGGCGGTACTGACATTAATTAAGCAAGTCATTGACGCGTCTCACGCTGCGGGCAAATGGACCGGTATGTGCGGCGAGCTGGCGGGAGATGAACGTGCTACACTACTGTTATTAGGGATGGGACTGGATGAATTCAGCATGAGTGCTATCTCTATCCCGCGCATCAAGAAAATTATTCGCAATACCAATTTTGGCGATGCAAAGGCATTAGCAGAGGAAGCATTAGCTCAGCCAACAGCGGAAGAGTTGATGAATCTGGTCAACAAATTTATTGAAGAAAAAACGCTCTGCTGATTTCACGACGCTGACCCGATATAAATGCTTAGGAGAAGATCATGGGTTTGTTCGATAAACTGAAATCTCTGGTTTCCGATGACAAGAAAGACACGGGAAGCATTGAAATAGTTGCACCTCTTTCGGGGGAAATTGTAAACATTGAAGATGTTCCTGACGTGGTTTTCGCTGAAAAGATCGTGGGCGATGGGATCGCCATCAAGCCCAGCGGCAATAAAATGGTCGCTCCGGTAGACGGCACGATCGGCAAAATTTTCGAGACTAATCACGCTTTCTCCATCGAATCCGACAGCGGCATTGAGCTGTTCGTCCATTTCGGTATCGATACCGTTGAGCTGAAAGGCGAAGGATTCCGCCGTATCGCTGAAGAAGGTCAACGTGTGAAAAAAGGTGACGTGGTGATCGAGTTTGATCTGCCGTTGCTGGAAGAAAAAGCGAAATCGACCCTGACGCCGGTAGTGATTTCCAATATGGATGAAATCAAAGAGCTGGTGAAATTGTCCGGCAGCGTTGTGGTCGGTGAAACGCCGATCATCCGTATCCGCAAGTAGCCCCTCCCCTTCCTTTCCGGCCGCTGCGGCCGGAACAACGATAACGGCGCTCAATGAGCGCCGTTCATTTTTGCCGTCGGCGGCCAGGCCGTAAACGGTTACTGCCAGTGGGGTTACTGCCAGTGGGATTACTGCCAGTGGGATTACTGCCAGTGAGGTTACTGCCAGTGCGGTAGCCGCAAATAAATTTGCAGCCCGCCCTCGCGCCCGTTATGGGCGTCGACCGACCCGCCGTGCGCCAACAGCACTTTGCGGGTAATCGCCAGCCCAAGGCCGTAGCCCTTGCCGCTTTGCGGGGAATTCACCCGCACAAAGGGATCGAAAATGCTGGACAGCTTCTCTTCGGCAATCCCCGGCCCCTGGTCTGCTACGCTAATTGTGAGCAGGCGATCTTCCACCGCTAGCTTTACCGCAATCTCTTGCCCTGGGAGTGAAAAACGCAGCGCATTGCGCACGATGTTTTCCACCGCGCGGCGCATCATTTCCGCGTTGCCTTTGACGGTATAGTCCGCCGGCTGCTGGGCGGTCAGCGTGATAGTCACCCGGGTGAGCTGCGCCTCGTACCGTGCGTCGTTGACCACCGCTTCCACCAGCCCCAGTAAATCGAAATACTCCTCCGCCAGCATGCCCTGGTGCTCCGCGCGCGAAAGCGCCAGCAGCTCCCCCACCATGCGATCCAGACGCTCGGCTTCCTGCTTGATGCGCGCCAGGGAAGTCTCCACATTAGCCGGATTCTGGTGCGCCAGTCCGATGGCCAATTGCAATCGGGCCAGCGGCGTACGCAGCTCGTGGGAAATATCGTGCAGCAGCGCCTCGCGCGCCGCGACCAGCACCTGCAGCCGCTCGGCCATGGCGTCAAAGTCCTTCGCCACCTCGGTTATCTCATCGTGACGGCGGCGCATAACGGGAAAGAGGCGCACCGTTAAATCCCCCAGGGATACGCGTGCAAAGGCCCGGCGCAGCTGGCGCATGGGGCGGGTCAGGTTCCAAGCCAGAAGCAAACTGAACAGCAGCCCGACCGTCATCCCCAGCCAGAACAACGGACTGGGCATATTGAGGATATTGCTCCTATGGCCGTTGTGATACTGCCTGCGTAAGCTTTCAAAGTCGTAGCGCAGCAGATATTGCCGACCATCGGCCGCCGTTACCTGCCGGTTGGCGATGGATTCCAGCGGCGGCAGCGCGGAGTTTCCCGACGGCCCGCGCTGTGGCGGGGCGCCGGCCTCCTCGTCTCCCGCGGGCGTCGCCGGACGAATCCCCTTGTCGGCGAAAAAGGCAGCGTTTTCTGCCGCCGCCCCGGGTTTGCTGTCGGCGGGCGTTAACGGTTTGGCGACCAGCAGCGTTTGTTCCCCGTCCGGCCACTGCGCCATCAGCGCCTGCAATGCCGGTAGTCCGCCCGTTTTCAGCGCCGACTCGGCCGACACCATCTGCAAACGGATGAAACGTCGGGCGATAGACTCTTCCGGCGGTTCGTGGCGATTGCCATACAGGATAAAACCGACCCACAGCGCCTGGGTAATCAGCAGGAATATCAGCCAAAAGCCGAGCAGGATCTTCCAGAACAACCGCCCCGGTATTCTCATCAGCGGATCCGATAGCCGATACTGCGTACCGTTTCAATGCCCAAACTGCTGCCGGGCAGCAGCGACAATTTTTGCCGGATGTTGCTGATATGCACGTCGACGCTGCGATCGTACGCCTCACGGCGACGGCCCAGCCCCTTTTCCGACAGGTCATCTTTTGACACCACTCTATCGGGCGCGCGGATCAAAAGCTCCAGCAGATTGAATTCCGAAGCGGTAAGATCGAACGCTTTCCCTCGCCATAAGCTGGTGCGGGTGGCAGGATTGAGTATCAGATCGCCGAAGCTTGCGACGCCGGCCTCGGCAGGCTGCTCCGGCCGTTCATCGAAACGACGCAACACCGCGCGCAGCCGCGCGACCAGCTCGCGAGGATAGCAGGGCTTGGGCATGTAATCGTCTGCACCCATTTCCAGGCCGATGACGCGATCGATATTATCGCCTTTCGCGGTCAGCATGATAATCGGCATACGGCTGCTTTTGCGAACCTGGCGCAAGACATCGGTGCCGCTCATATCCGGTAGCATGATATCCAGAATCATAGCGGTATAGTCGCCGGAAAGCGCGCCGTCCACCCCTTCCTGGCCGGTTAGGGCCAAAGAGGTATCGAAACCCTCCGCGGTCAGGTATTCGCTCAGCATTTTGCCCAGTTCCCGATCGTCATCAACCAGCAAAATTTTCATTTTTTTCTCCCCACAAACGTCGCCATTGCTCTCCCGCGTTAGCGCCAGACAGCCTTGCATCATCCATCAGGCCACAGGCCTGCCACTGTTTGACCCGCGAGTGAGCAAAAGGTGCTGCCGATAATGCCAGAATGCGGCAAAAGCGCTGACGCAGCATCAGCCTAATCGAATACGCCGGTGGACAAGTAGCGGTCGCCGCGGTCGCAGCAGACGGCAACCACCAGACTCCCCGGGGCCTCTGCGGCCACGCGCAATGCGCCGGCCACCGCTCCGCCAGAGCTAACGCCGCAGAAAATACCCTCTTCCCGCGCCAGTCGGCGCATCGTCGTTTCCGCTTCGTCTTGAAGTATATCCAGGGTTCGATCCACCAGCTCAGGCTGAAAGATAGCCGGCATATAGGCAGCCGGCCAGCGCCGGATGCCGGGAATACTGCTTCCCGGCGCCGGCTGAAGCCCGACGATAGTGACGTCCGCACGGCGCGCTTTCAAAAACCGGCCGACGCCCATAATGGTGCCGGTGGTGCCCATGCTGGACACAAAATGACTAATGCGCCCGTTGGTCTGACGCCAGATCTCCGGCCCGGTGGTGGTAAAATGCGCCAGCGGATTATCTGGATTATTGAATTGATCCAGCACTTTCCCGCCCGTGGCACGGGCAAGCGCGCGCGCGCGGTCGCGTGCGCCCTCCATCCCGAGCCCCTGATCCACCAAGATCAGTTCGGCCCCGTAGGCGCGCATCGCCGCCTGCCGCTCCATGCTCATATTGTCAGGCATCAGCAGTTTCAGACGATAACCCTTCAGCGCGGCAATCATCGCCAGGGCGATGCCGGTGTTGCCGCTGGTGGCCTCAATCAAGATATCGCCGGGGGCGATCTCGCCGCGCCGCTCCGCCTGTTGAATCATAAATAAGGCGGCGCGATCCTTCACCGATCCCGCCGGATTATTGCCTTCCATCTTCAACCAAATCTCGCCGCCGCCGGCGGGGGCCATGCGCTGGAGCTTTATCAGCGGGGTATTGCCTATGCACTGTTCGAGCGTGGTCACGGCCTGGGTTCCATTAAAAAAACAGGCGACCGTGCGGCCGCCCTTGTTGGTCATTATCGTGCAGTGAAGTATCAAGCGCTTAGCGAATGTTATACACCGTCTTCTTTAAATAGTATCAGATTCCCGCCATAAAAAAAGCGGGGTCGGGGCGGCGCATGGCCATCGCGCGCAGGCATTGCACCGCGCCGTTGCCCTTTGCCATGGCAGGGCCGCTGCACGAAACCGTTTGACGGCGCCATTGCACGCCGTCGCCGCACGCGGAACACCGGCCGCCGCAGGCCCCTCCTCTGCGCACCGTCGTTAATAGGCGACCTGATCCTTGAGCGCCGGATAATCAATATAGCCCTCTGCGCCGCGGGCATAGAGGGTCTGCGGGTTGACCTCGTTTAGCGACGCCTGGCCGCGCAGGCGCTCCACCAAATCCGGGTTGGCGATATACAGTTTGCCGAACGCTACTGCCTCAGCGGCACCGGCGGCGACCGTGGCGGCGGCGCTTGCGCCGGTAAACCCTTCGTTGACGATTAACGCGCCGTGGAAATGCTGCCGCAGCGTTGGCGCCAAGCGGTTGGGAAAGTCCAGCGCCTCACGGGCGAAGATGAACGCCAGCCCGCGCGCGTTTAATTCTCGCGCGACATAGCTGAACATCGCCTTGGGATCGGAATCACGCATGCTGTGGGTGTCCGACATCAGGTTGAGATGCACCCCCACACGATCGGCGGGCCAGACGGTCAGCACCGCATCCACCGCCTCAAGCAAAAAGCGGGCGCGATTGGCTATCGAACCGCCGTAGCGATCGGTACGCTGGTTGGAACCGTCATGCAGGAACTGATCGAAAAGATAGCCATTGGCCGCGTGCAGCTCCACGCCGTCAAAGCCGCTGCGCTTGGCATTTTCCGCCGCCTGCCGGTAATCCTCTACGATCCCGGCGATTTCGTCGGTTTCCAACGCCCGCGGGTTAACATAGGTTTTTTGCGGACGGATAACCGAGACAAAGCCCTCCGGCGCAATGGCGCTGGGGGCGACCGGCCGTTCGCCGTCAAGGTAAAGGGGATCGGATATCCGCCCGACGTGCCAAAGTTGGCTGACGATTTTACCGCCGGCCTGGTGCACCGCCGCGGTCACTTTCGCCCACGCCTGGGTCTGCTCCTGCGACCAAATCCCCGGCGTATTGGGATAACCGACGCCCTGCGGCGACACCGACGTCGCCTCGGTGAAAATCAACCCTGCGCTGGCGCGCTGACGATAGTATTCCTGCGCCAGCGCCCCGGGCACGCGCTCGTCGTCGGCGCGCATCCGGGTGAGCGGGGCCATCACGATGCGGTTAGCCAGCTCGATAGCGCCGATCTTTATGGGTTCAAACAGTTCAGCCATGACTTACCTCGTTAAGGGGGATAGAGTGCCGACCGCTGACGCGACAGCCACCGGCCGCAGCCCGCAGCCCGCAGCCCGCAGCCCGCAGCCCGCGTCAGGTTGGTGTATGATGAGATTTATTTCCTCACTATTAAGCCGCAAACGCCGCCGGGGGCTTTAACTGCACGGGCTTTTTCGATGTGAAATGCCGCGGCAAATCAACGGGTGACGGGCAACGGAACGTCGGCGGCGGACAGACCCGCGCAACGCACGGGTCATGAAAAGAGGAGGCTTTAGGCGCTTTCGGCGAAGGCTATCGGTTGCAGGGCTTTATCGCCGGTGTAGAGGCGGGCGTTCTGGCCACCGAGGTAGCGACGATCGCCCCGTGCCGGCGTGCCGGCCGACTCCGTCGCCGCCACCACCGTCAAAGGCTGCGGGTGCCAGCCCAGCGGTTGTACTACCCATTGCCAGTAGTGGCCGCGCGGACTGACATCAATAATTTGTACCGGCAACGGGCAGCGGGCGGTGGGTTTTTCGCTTAACGCCATTTCCCACGGCCGCAGGAACAGCTCTACCTGCCCTTGATGAACCGGCGCGTAAGGCAACGGCCAATGGTACGGGCCGACAAAGAGCTCGGCGCCGCGGATTTCACCGTCCAGCCGGTTGACCTCGCCCAGGAACTCCAGCACAAAGCGGCTTGCCGGCTCGCGCCAAACCTCCTGCGGCGTTCCCACCTGCTCGATGTTGCCCTGGCTCATCACCACCACCCGATCCGCCACTTCCATTGCCTCTTCCTGATCATGGGTGACAAACACGCTGGTGAACTTGAGCTCTTCGTGCAGCTGACGCAGCCAGCGGCGCAGCTCTTTACGCACCTGCGCATCCAGGGCGCCAAACGGCTCGTCGAGCAGCAGGATTTCCGGCTCCACCGCCAGCGCGCGCGCCAGCGCCACGCGCTGCTTTTGACCGCCGGAAAGCTGGGAAGGATAGCGCGCGGCCAAATGGCCCAGCTGCACCATCTCCAGCAGGCTGGCGACTTTCTGTTTGATAGCGGCACGCCCGGGACGCTCCCGTCGCGGTAGGACCGTCAGACCGAAGGCGATATTTTCGGCGACGGTCATGTGGCGAAACAGGGCGTAGTGCTGGAACACAAACCCTACGTGGCGATCGCGGGCGTGCACCCGGCTGACGTCTTTACCGCCGAAACGTAAATGGCCGCTATTATGGTGTTCCAGCCCCGCGATAATACGCAAAAGCGTTGTCTTGCCCGAGCCGGAAGGTCCCAATAGCGCCACCATCTCCCCGGCGTTGATATCCAGCGAAATAGCGTTCAGTACTTTGCTGTTATCAAAAAACTTACTGACCTTATCGATCGCGATACTCATTGAGATTCCCCCGGTTGAAGCTCCGCCTGATGGCGCGCCAGGCGCCACTGCAGCCCGCTCTTCAAGCATAATGTCACAATCGCCATCAGGGTCAGCAGCGCGGCGGCGGTAAACGCGCCCACGGTGTTGTAATCCTGATGGAGTAATTCCACCTGCAGCGGCAGGGTATAGGTTTCACCGCGGATAGACCCCGACACCACCGATACCGCCCCAAACTCGCCGATGGCGCGGGCGTTGGTCAGGATGACGCCATACAGCAACGCCCAGCGGATATTGGGCAGCGTAACGCGGCGGAACATCTGCCAGCCGGATGCGCCGAGCAAAATGGCGGCTTCATCCTCCTCGCTGCCCTGACTGAGCATCACCGGCACCAGTTCGCGCACGACAAATGGACAGGTGACGAATATTGTCACCAGCGCCATTCCCGGCCAGGAGAACATCAACTGCAAATTATGCTCGTCCAGCCAGCCGCCGAGGGGGCCGTTGGTGCCATAAAACAGCAGATACAACAAGCCCGCCACCACCGGGGAGACCGCGAACGGCACATCCATCAACGTCAGCAGCAGTTGGCGGCCGCGGAAATTGAACCGCGTCACCAACCAGGCCATTAACGTACCGAAAACCACATTGA
Organism: Sodalis praecaptivus; assembly: GCF_000517425.1. Lineage (NCBI taxonomy): Bacteria > Pseudomonadati > Pseudomonadota > Gammaproteobacteria > Enterobacterales > Bruguierivoracaceae > Sodalis > Sodalis praecaptivus. The sequence goes on along the minus strand of NZ_CP006569.1, from coordinate 1,393,466 downwards.
CCGGTACGGTTATCAGCGCGATCAGCACCGTAAGCCAGATGGCGTGCAGCATGTCGCTATCGTTGAGATTGCGCCCCACCGCCGCCACCCCTTCGGCCAGCGCGGTGGCGAAAATCGAAATCAGCGGCACCAGGAGCAACAGCAGCGAAACCAGCGCGCCGAGGCCGACCAACAGCCATTTTCCCCACGGGAAAGGCGCGCGCGCGGCGCCGTTAAAGGCGGAGATATCCGTCATCATTGCCCTCCCAGCCGGCGGCCAAAGCGTGATTGCAGCACATTAATGATAAACAGCAGCAGCAGCGACGCCGCCAGGATCACCGAGGCGATGGCGCTGGCCGCCGGGTAATCAAACTCCTGTAGGCGGATAAAAATCATCAGCGAGGTGACCTCGGTCTTCCAGGCGATGTTGCCGGCGATAAAGATCACCGCGCCAAATTCACCCAGGCTGCGGGTAAACGACAGTGCGGTTCCCGCCAGCAGCGCCGGCGCGACCTCCGGCAAAATGACGCGGCGAAACGTCTGCCAGTGCCCCGCGCCCAGGGTTTGGGCCGCTTCTTCATATTCCGGCCCGAGCTCTTCGAGCACCGGCTGCACGGTGCGCACCACGAACGGGATGCTGGTAAAGGCCATCGCCACGGCGATGCCGAGCCAGGTATAGGAGACTTTGATGCCAAACTGGGCCAGCCAGCCGCCGTACCAGCCGGTCGTGGAAAATAGCGTGGCCAGCGTCAGCCCCGCCACCGCGGTAGGCAGTGCGAACGGTAAATCCATCAGGCCATCTAACAGCGCACGGCCCGGAAAACGGTAGCGGGTGAGGATCCAGGCCATCAGCATGCCGAAAATCGCATTAAACAGCGACGCCACCCCGGCGCAGATTAACGTTATCTTATACGCCGCCAGCAGCTCCGGGCCGGTGATGACTTCCCAGTATTGCGACCAGCTCATCTGCGCCAGCTGCATGACCAGCGCGCTTAACGGCAGCAGCAGGATCAGGCAGACGAACAGCACGCTGCCGCCGAGACTCAGGCCGAAGCCGGGCAGGACCCGTTTGGTGGTCATGGCCAGCATTAGCGATGCCCCGCCGCCAGCAATTGGTCCAGTTCGCCGCCGCGGTCGAAATGCGTCGCCATAGCCGACGGCCAACCGCCGAACCGATCTTCAACCCTGAAAAGCCGGGTCGGCGGGAATTTGCTTTCGTTTGCCTTCATCATCTGCGTATCGTTTACCCGATAATAAAACCCGGCGATAATGTGTTGCGCCGCCGGGCTATAGAGATAGTTGAGATAAGCCTTCGCCGCCTCGGCGGTCCCGTTTTTCTCCACGTTCTTATCCACCCAGGCCACCGGAAACTCCGCCAAGATATTCGTGGCCGGCACGATAACGTCATAATCGCCGGTGCCGGCCTGATCGCGCAGGCTATTGACCTCCGACTCAAAACTTATCAATACATCCCCCTGCCCGCGCTCGACAAAGGTCGTCGTCGCGCCGCGCCCGCCGGTATCGAAGACCTCGACGTTGGCGAGAAATTTCTGCATCCAGGCGCGGGTCCGGGCGCGGTCGCCGTTAAACGCCTGCTCCATCGCGCCCCAGGCGGCTAAATAGGTATAGCGGCCGTTCCCCGAGGTTTTCGGGTTGGGAAACACCAGCCGTACGCCGTCCCGGGCTAAATCGCTCCAGTCGTGGATCCCTTTGGGGTTTCCTTTGCGCACCAGAAACGCCATAGTTGAATAGTAAGGCGAACTCTGGTTAGGCAGGCGATCGCGCCAATCGGCGGCAATCAACTGGCCACGATCGTGCAGGATTTGCACATCGGTCACCTGATTGTAGGTCACCACATCCGCCGGAAACCCCTGTAGGATAGCCAGCGCCTGCCGGGACGATCCGGCGTGCGACTGACGAAGGGTCAGCGTATCGCCGGGATGCGCCTGCTGCCATTGCGCGATAAAGCCGGGATTCAGGGCCGCGAACAGCTCGCGGGCCACGTCATAGGAGCTGTTAAGCAATGCCGTGGCCTGCGCCGGTCCGCAGGCCAGCATCGCCGCCGCGACGCACCCGCGCACCGCCCGGCCGGAAAAAAGCGTAAAGGTCATAAAGTGTCCTATTGGTGAAGGACAAAAAGGCCGCCCCGATAGCCTTACAGTTTATTTATAACGGAGGGATAACCCGTAACGCTTTTATATATCGATTGGTGATTTACAAGTCTCAAAAAGCATAAGGCGAGGGGCGCGGGAGAGGAACGGCCGAACGGGAAAGCCACGCCCGAGGTTGTCAACGTCAGCGCTCGCGCACGACGGGCCGCCCGGGGGTTATGGCAAAGAGGCGAAGCGCGCGAGCGCTGATGCGCGCCCCCCCAAGCGTCGCTCGGCGCCCGGCGGTCACCTGGCGCCGCGGCCGCCGAGACAAAGCCGAGAAGCGCGCGTCAGGTGAAAGGTGCGCCCCTTTATAGACAGCGTCAAACAATGACATGCAGCGTCGCCCGGCGGGCAAGGCGCTGAAAAGAGCCAGGGGGCGTTAGCGCGTGGCGGACGCACGCCAGATGATTTTGCTCACCTGCCAGGTTTGCAGCTGATCGTCAGCCGGCATCAGCGATTCAGGACCGTGCCAGATGCCCTTGAATACGTAACTGACGTGGCCGCTTTGCGGGGCCTGACATACCACCGCCTCGCGATCCTCGCCGCTTCCCTTGTGGCAGGCACCATAGGCTTTCTGAAAAACAGCGCTAAACGGCGTACCGATCTTGACGCCCCAGGCGCTTTCGATGGCGTCATCGGCTACCGCCACCTCTGCGACCCGGCCTGATGACGGCCCGTAGACGGTCAGTTTGACCTGTCCCTTGCTCAGCGCCTGATACACGCTGACGATATCGCCGTCGCGGGTTTCCATACCGCCGCGCAATCGGTAATCGCCTCCCAGCGCCTTCTCCAGGGCCGACTGCGTCATTGGCGTGGCGGCGGTGATGTCACCGACGCCCTGATCGCTCACCTTGCGGCTTTCGCCGAACCAATGGAAAGGGGAAAAGCTTGACCAGGAAAGGTCGGATAGCGTCGAGCACCCGGCCAGCAGGAGCGGCAGTCCAATGATTAACGGACGGAACGACTTCATCATTTCTCCTTGTTGTTTGAAACCGACGCCGGCTCGCAAATCGGCGCCGCTGTGCCATGCTTAAGGGTGTATCGACATGGCCTCAATCTGACGATGTTACTATTCCTGGCCGGCCGCAGCCAGACAAATCAGGTTGATATAAAAGGAGAGTCCGGATGAAGAGAACCACTTTCGCGCTGCTGTTGGCTTTGTTTAGCCCCGCCGTTCTGGCTGCCCCCGACGGCGGCTTCCACCCCGACAAAGCCCCACCGCCGCCGCAAAAGCAGGACGACGGCATTCGCGGCGTCGAGGACCTGCGCCCTACCCCGATCAAACAGGTGAAGACCCTGCGCGACGGCGCGTGGGTAACGCTGACCGGGAATATTCACCGGTAGTTGGGCAAGGATAACTATGAATTTCACGACAAAACCGGCTCGCTGGCGCTGCATATCGCCCCGGACGGTTGGCACGGGGCCGATATCTCCCCCGACGATCTCATTACCGTCAGCGGTAGGCTGCATAAAGGCCCGCAGGGGACCTCGGTGGAGGTTGAGCAACTGCAAAAACAATAATCGCGCGACGCGACGCCGCGGCGGGAGGGCCGCCGGTGTCGCTCCGCTTTAATACTCCTGATCCTCAATAAGCCGTTTGCCCAGCAATACGCTATCTTGCATTTCGTATCCCAGCTTTTCGTACATGCTAATCACCGCGTCGTTTTCGCCGCGCACCATCAAATTGATTTTTGGACAGCCGCGGGCAATCAATTTTTTCTCCAGCCGGCTTATTAGCGCATTGGCGATACCGCGGCCGCGATAATCCGGGTGCACCCCCAGGTAGTATGCGGAACCGCGGTGGCCGTCATAACCGCCCATTACCGACCCCACCACTTCCCCGGCCACTTCCGCCACCAGAAAAAGATCGGGATCATGATTCAGCTTACGCTCGATATCCATTTCGGGATCGTTCCACGATCGCAGCAAATCGCAGCGTTCCCATAGCGTAATGACCTCTTCAAAATCGTCATGACGAAATACTCGAATTTCCATAATTGCCGCCGCCGCTACAGAGTAATGAATGATTCAACTGATTATCACGTTATTTGCGATGAAGGCAAATAACTCCGGCGCGGTTTATGACTCTTTCGCGCGCTTTCGCTCGAAATCCCCTCTCTTTCGACGTCGTTTACCTCCGCCGCGGCGTCTACACCGCGCCTAAGCGCCGTTTTGGCCCGCAACGGTTAGTGTTACGGCCGCGGCGGCGTTATACTGGCGTGGCTTCACCTTTTCGCCGCTCACATACAGGGATTTAGCGATGGAACAACCGGATATCGAACATATCAATGCCTATCTCCTTGGGCTGCAGGAGACGATTTGCGCTGCATTGACCGCCGCCGACGGCGGCGCCGTTTTCCATGAAGATCTCTGGCAGCGCGCCGAGGGGGGCGGCGGACGGACGCGAGTACTGCGCCAGGGCCGGGTCTTCGAGCAGGCCGGGGTGAATTTTTCGCGGGTGTATGGCGGCGCCCTGCCGGCCTCCGCCACCGCCCACCGACCGGAACTGGCTGGACGATCGTATCAAGCCATGGGCGTCTCGCTGGTGGTGCATCCGGAAAATCCTTTCGTCCCCACCAGCCACGCCAATGTGCGCTTTTTTATCGCCGAGAAACCGGGCACGGCACCCATCTGGTGGTTTGGCGGCGGTTTCGACCTGACGCCGTTTTACGGCTTTCACGAAGATGCCGTGCACTGGCACCGCACGGCGCAAGCGCTCTGCCTGCCGTTCGGCGGCGACGTCTACCCCCGCTACAAACGCTGGTGCGATGACTATTTTTTTCTCAGGCACCGCAACGAAGCGCGCGGTATCGGCGGGCTGTTTTTCGATGATTTGAATACCCCCGGTTTTCACCAGGCCTTCGCTTTTGCCCGCGCCGTCGGCCAGGGTTATCTGGACGCTTATTTGCCCATCGTCGAACGGCGCAAGTCCCATACCTGGGGCGAACGCGAGCGGCAGTTCCAGCTCTATCGCCGCGGCCGCTATGTCGAGTTCAATCTGGTGTGCGATCGCGGCACGTTATTCGGTCTGCAATCGGGCGGCCGCACCGAGTCTATTCTGATGTCGATGCCGCCGCTGGCCCGCTGGGAATATCATCACGAGCCGGCGCCCAATAGCCCTGAAGCCGCGCTATATCGCGACTTTTTGCCGGTCCGCGACTGGCTGCAGGAGTAACGCCATGGAAATCTGGGTGGATGCTGATGCCTGTCCCCGGGTGATTAAAGACATTCTGTTTCGCGCCGCCGGGCGGCATGAAATACAGGTCACGCTGGTGGCCAATCAATCGCTGCAAGTGCCGCCGTCACGCTTTATCCGCACCTTGCGGGTGGCCGCCGGTTTCGACGTGGCGGACAATGAAATCGTCAAACGCGCCGCCGCGGGCGATCTGGTCATTACCGCCGACATTCCGCTGGCGGCGGAAGTACTGGCGAAGGGCGCACAGGCGCTTAATCCGCGCGGTGAGCTTTATCAGCAGGCTACGATTCGCGAAAAACTGACCCTACGGGATTTTATGGACACGCTACGCGGCAGCGGCATACAGACGGGCGGTCCGCCGCCGCTCGGGCAGCGAGAACGCCAGGAATTTGCGCGTCAGTTGGATAAATGGCTGCATCAGGTTTGAACGCGACGCGAATATATAGCACTCTTTCACAATTATTTATGACAAGATACAGTAGATTGATGACCTTACGCGACAGCGCCGGCCCCCCGGACGCTGCCTTCCGCGCGGCCATCGATTAGAGTCATCATAATAATCAGAAAAAGCGTATTTCATTCTACGTCTTGTTGATGCAGTGTTATCCTAACGTTAACCGTCACTTATGCGGGTGATAGTATTCAATTCATGGAGTAGAGAAATGAACCAGTTAGAAGGTCTGAAACAATTCACCACCGTCGTGGCCGACAGCGGAGACATCGAGTCCATCCGTCATTACACACCGCAAGATGCCACCACCAATCCATCCCTGATCCTGAAAGCCGCCAGCCTCACCGCCTATCAGCCGCTGTTTGAAGACGCGCTGGCCTACGCCCGCAAGCAGGGCGGCACCCGCGAAACCCAGATTATTAACGCCAGCGACAAATTAGCGGTCAATATCGGCGTGGAAATTCTGAAAAGCGTGCCTGGACGTGTCTCTACCGAAGTGGATGCGCGCCTCTCCTTCGATCGCGGCATGTGTGTCGCCAAGGCCCGTAAACTGGTGGCACTCTATCAGGAACAGGGCATTGATAAATCGCGTATTCTCATTAAGCTTGCTTCCACCTGGGAAGGAATTCAAGCCGCGGAAGAGCTGGAGAAAGAAGGCATTAACTGTAATCTGACGCTGCTATTCTCCTTTGCGCAAGCACGCGCCTGCGCCGAAGCGGGCGTGTATCTGATTTCGCCGTTTGTCGGCCGCATTTACGACTGGTATAACCAGCGTAAACCGCTCGATCCGTACGTGGTCGACGAGGATCCGGGCGTGGTGTCGGTGCGCAAAATCTATGATTATTATAAACAGCACCGTTATCAGACCGTTATCATGGGCGCCAGCTTCCGTAAAGTGGAGCAGATTTTGGCGCTGGCCGGCTGCGATCGTCTGACCATTTCCCCCGCCCTGCTGGAAGAGCTGCACAAAGGCGATGGGCGCGTTGAGCGTAAACTGTCTCCCTCTACCGAAGGTTTTCATCAGCCGGCGCCGCTGTCTGAATCGGAATTCCGCTGGGAACACAACCAGGATGCGATGGCCGTGGACAAACTGGCCGAAGGCATCCGCCAGTTCGCGGTTGACCAACAAAGCCTGGAAGATCTTTTGGCGGCAAAACTGTAACCTTTGGAGCATCTAATGACATCAAGAAAAGCGCTGGCCAACGCTATCCGTGCGTTAAGCATGGACGCTGTGCAAAAAGCCAATTCCGGCCATCCCGGCGCGCCGATGGGCATGGCGGATATCGCCGAAGTCCTGTGGCGCGATTACATGAACCATAATCCGTCCAATCCGAAATGGGCCGACCGCGACCGTTTTGTTCTTTCCAACGGGCACGGTTCGATGCTGCTTTACAGCCTGTTGCACCTTACCGGCTACAATCTGCCGATGGAAGAATTGAAAAACTTCCGGCAGCTGCATTCCAAAACGCCGGGGCATCCGGAATATGGCTACACCGATGGCGTGGAAACCACCACCGGGCCGCTGGGCCAGGGCATCGCCAACGCCGTGGGTCTGGCGATTGGCGAACGCACGCTGGCGGCGCAGTTCAATCGTCCTGGCCATGAGATTGTCGATCACCATACCTATGTTTTCCTCGGCGACGGCTGCATGATGGAAGGCATCTCCCATGAAGTCTGCTCGCTGGCCGGCACCATGAAGCTGGGAAAACTGCTGGCGTTTTACGACGATAACGGCATCTCCATCGACGGCGACGTCGAAGGCTGGTTCAGCGATGACACCGCCGCCCGTTTTGAAGCCTATGGCTGGCACGTTGTGCGCGGCGTGGACGGCCACGACAGTGAATCGGTCAAAGCGGCCATCGAGAACGCCCGCGCCGTCACCGATAAGCCGTCGCTGCTGATGTGTAAAACGGTTATCGCCTTCGGCGCCCCGACCAAAGCCGGCACTCACGGCGCCCACGGCGCGCCTCTGGGTGACGACGAAATCGCCGCTACCCGCAAAGCGCTCGGCTGGAACGAGCCGCCGTTCGTGATCCCGGCGGAAATCTACCAAGGTTGGGATGCGAAAGAGGCGGGCAAGCAGAAAGAAGCTGCCTGGAATGATAAATTCGCCGCCTATGAAAACGCTTTCCCCGAGCTGGCGCACGAGTTCAAACGTCGGATGAAGGGTGAACTGCCGGCAAACTGGCAGGCGGAGAGCCAGAAAATCATCGAGCAGCTCCAGGCCAAACCGGCGAAGATCGCCAGCCGTAAAGCCTCGCAGAATGCGCTGGAGGCCTTTGGTCCCATGCTGCCGGAATTCCTGGGCGGTTCGGCGGATCTGGCGCCGAGTAATTTGACCATTTGGTCGAAATCCACCTCTATCGCCGATGATCCCGCCGGTAACTATATTCATTACGGCGTGCGCGAATTCGGCATGACGGCCATTGGTAACGGTATCGCCCATCACGGCGGCTTCGTGCCCTATACCGCCACCTTTTTGATGTTCGTCGAATACGCCCGTAACGCGGTGCGCATGGCGGCGCTGATGAAGGCGCGCCACATCATGGTATATACCCACGACTCCATTGGCCTGGGTGAAGACGGTCCGACCCATCAGCCGGTGGAGCAATTGGCCAGCCTGCGCATGACGCCGAATATGAGTAACTGGCGCCCTTGCGATCAGGTGGAAACGGCGGTTGCCTGGAAGAAAGCCATCGAGCGCCATGACGGTCCTACCGCGCTTATTTTGTCGCGTCAGAATCTCGCGCAGCAGGATCGCACAACCCAGCAGCTGGCGGATATCGCCCGCGGTGGTTATGTGCTGAAAGATTGCGACGGGCAGCCGGAACTGATCCTTATCGCCACCGGTTCGGAAGTGGAACTGGCGGTGGCCGCTTATCAGCAGTTGAAGGATGAAGGGCGCCGGGTGCGCGTGGTATCGCTTCCCTCCACCGACGTCTTTGATTCGCAGGACGAGGCCTATCGCGAGTCGGTATTGCCGAAAGCGGTGACGGCGCGCGTCGCCATAGAGGCCGGTATCGCCGACTATTGGTACAAGTACGTTGGTTTGAACGGGCAGATTGTCGGCATGACCACCTTCGGTGAATCGGCACCGGCGGAAGAGTTGTTTAAAGTGTTCGGCTTTACCGTCGATAACGTGCTGAGCAAAGCGCGTTTGCTGCTGAAATAAGTCCTCGCCTTACCCTACGCCGGCGACCCTCGGGTCCCGGCGTTTGGTTTGTTATTCCCTTTACCCCGTTGCGTCGCGTATTTCATACCCCGTTGTGCTTGTTACCCCATACCCCATTGCGCTGGATTTGCGTTATCCCGTTGCGCGTGGTGTCCGCTTACCCGCGTTGCCACGCGCCGTCGAGACCGCATTCGCACGGGGATGCCCTAGCACGCGCCGCCTGCCTACCTCACAGCACGCAGCGCAATGCGCGCCGCCTGTCTGCCTCACAGCACGCCGCTCAATGCGCGCTACTGGGCGGTTTGCCGACGCAAAGCGGGCAGCTTAGTCCTACGGATCCGGGGTCGCCCAACGCAGATCTAGGGCGATCTCGTCGTCGGTCACATCGTCGATGGGGCCGAGTTGATGCTGCTTCGTATAGTTTCTAAGCACCCAATACGCCTCGGTAGATTTCGTAGCCCAATGTAGGGCATCTTTCCCATGACGGTTTGTAAGCATGACGTTGATATTCTTAGCCGTTAGTAACTGCTCGACGATGGCCGGTTCATCGGCGTAGGCCGCCATATGCAGCGCGGTGTTGTCGTCATAATCCGTCGCGTTGATCTCGTCAGTGCTTTTGGCCATCAGTTTCTGAACGTAGCTTAAATTGCCCGATTTCACCGCCATATGTAGCGCCGTTTCGCCATGCCACCCATGAAGGCTGAGGTTTTGCCCTTTAGCCGCAAGTAATGAATCAAACATCCGGGGCTTGTTGTGTTCAATCGCCAGCATTAGCGCCGTCTTGTGCCAATTATTTTGCCGGTTGATATCTATACTAGTGTTGTTAAGAAGTTGGTTTAGGCGGTAATTTTTACCCTTTTTGACCACCTCCATTAGCGCGGTATTGTTATAGATATCGGCAATATTAACGTCAACATCCTGGCATTGAAGTAGCCGATCAAAGACCTTCTTGCTGCCATGGGCGGTTGCTAACCACAAGGCGCTTTGATGATAAGCATTGGTAAGGTTGACATTGATTCCCGTGACGTTAAGCAGGGTTGAGCACAGCGTGGGGTCGGGCCATTGCGTGGCAATCATCAATGGAGTCCATCCACAGCTATCCTTCTGATTGACTAAGCCTCTGTCAACATCAGTCAGCAGTAGCAACACCTCGGGACAACCGGCGTGTGCGGCCAAATGCAGCACGGTGGCGTTCTTGTCCCGAGTGACCACCGCAAGGCTTGCGTTATGGCTCAATAAAGTGTCTACCACGGCGAAGTGGCCATGTGTTATGGCCAACTGTAGCGGCGTGTAATTATTTTCATCACGCTGGTCGACGGCGGTACCCGCGCGTAAGCAGGCATTAACGCAACCGAGATCCCCTTCTTTGGCGGCTTGCGCCAGAGAGAAAGGTAACCGCGCGGGGGACGCTGCGGCCTCGTCGAGGTGCCGGGCCGGACACTGCGAAACGGTGACATCCCGACATTGCGACGCGGGGGCGGTCAGATTGAGGCGTCCTGAAGCGTCACAACCAGGAAAAGAGATTAAGCTAGGGGTTCTCAGGAAGTCGCGTTTTTTACGTGCAGCGGCGCGTGCCGGCGGCGCTTGCGCTTCGCCCGGGTGAGAGAAAAGGTCAAGCCCAGCAAGCACGCTGTTCCGGTCTAACCGGCTGGGAAAAACGGGTGGCTCAGGCGCATGTCCCACGCCCAAGGCGGGCGCTGCGGGCGCGTAGCTTTTGCTCGGGGAATGCGCTGCAGCTGTCTGTCTGACGGTGCGCAACGCGCCAGCGCCGCGCGATGGAGGACCGTGCTGCCCCCGGGCAACGGTAGGCGGGGCGGCAAGCGCTTGGGCGATTTGGCTCGTGAGTAACAAGCCCGTTATCAATAGCGGCATACACCGCGATGGCACGGTGCGGGCAGTCGTTTCGTCATTTCTGGCCGCGGAATTGCGGTGGATATTACTCGTTGGTAATTGGCGATTATGGTGGCAGCCAATCTGCCGGCGGTACGACGATAATTCGGTAATCATCATGTCTCTCCTTTATTTCCAGGGATCACAGCTGTCTTTCAGCTATGCAATACGCTAACAGGAAGGGACTATACCTCAACCCTCACCCGCCGAAATGAATTAACATTTTTACACGACAACAGCCAAGCGAAAAATAGAATAAAACACAGCATAAGAGACGATATACGGCATTAATTATAGCGAATTAGAGAAGGGAAATAATAAAAAAAAGGCGCTAAGAGATCATGACCAATGGCGTATTTTGCACCGCAATGCATCATCAAGCCTTCTGACTTTAATATTTCACTCATTCTTCCTTACTCTCCTGGGAAAAAACTTTTGCGCCTGCCTAACAGAACTTTCGGATTATTAACAGTCATACTGCGGCAGAGAGAAATAAACCGGTCGACGCATCCCCTTTTATTCTCATCGGCCGTCAAGTTGCAATAAAAGAAAAACATTTTTCACCCTCTGGTAAGGACACAATGTGATAAACAGCGGCGATGCCCGCCATCGCCGTTCGGTTTTGCCAGCAGCCACCGGCGTTAATCGCTGCACCTCACCGGGCGATGGTTGCGAAGCGCCAGGCAAGGTTGCAGAACGGCGGTAGGTCATGGGGTCGAGGGTATCGGCCGGAGGGCAACCGCAATTTACCTCGTCCTGTCGTTTATCAACGTTACTCCTCTGCCGTTCGCACGCCGTGTAGCAAAACTTGAATAATGATCGTCTATTTTATTTGCTGTCAGCAATAGCAGTTTAATGATAAACGAATCGATTAATGCCGTAAAAATTCAATTTATTATTGACAAGCTACGGGATAACCTTATTAATGACGAGGACATTAACCATTGATGGGTTAATGGGTAACGCCTTAACTCAATAATACACCAATGAATTGTAAGGACGCAGAAACATACGCGATATTCAGGCTGATGTTATTGCCAACTGAGTCATTAAAATTAACTCAGCCGATCGTGCGGCATCGTTATCTCTCCACCTATCGCAGCGGGTAATGGCAGCTAGAGGCTACACATCGGCGCCGCTTGCAGCCCAACGATCGTCGTTGGCAACAGGTCTATAACGCGTTTTAATTGCCGCGCTGAACGTGCAGCGAAGCGTAATTAGCGAATTTAACCGTTTCAATTTTGACGCTTACCGGCCATTTTATTGCGCCTTAGCGTTAATAGTCTGGAGATCGCTTATGCCAACCAGTATTAATCGCCATCGTAAATGTATTGGGCATTACTATAATGATTTGCAAGTAAGCCGCGCGTCGAAAAACGCCACGCGTCCGCGCGGGTCACGATGGTCTTCCGTTGACCCATCTCCCCATCGTGAGCATTACAGCGGCTATCATAAAGCCATGGCGAATATTTTTATTCTGGCGCTCCTCTCGGTACAGCTACAACCGGTACAAGCCCTTGGACGACGCCCCGTTGTGCTGAAGGTGCCCAGGCGCGATCCGCCGGCGGAGGGCGCAATTTTTAGCAAGGGGTCGGCGCTTGGCAAAGGATCGGGGCTCTGGCGGGTGAGTGCGCTAACGCCGGACCCGGCCGGGATGGCGAGCCTCTCACCTCCGGCAGCGACGACGCCCGCGGCGCAAGACATAGGCATCACGAGGACGCGAACCACAACCCAGGCAGACGGCCTTCGCGCCACGACGGCGTTCTCTGCCGGTGCAACGTCCCCCTCCGACGCGGCATCCTCGACCAGCGCCGCGGCCGCTTTTCGTCAGACGTTCCCGGTTGGCGCAACCTCTCCCTTCCGCGCAGCGCCACCCCGAAACGATAAAACCGCCTTGGTGCGCCTGCCGCCGGAAACGGTAGCGTCCGCCGCCGGGCGGACTGAGCCGCAGCCCGCTATCCCGACATCATCGAGGATCGGCGCGTCGGTGCCGCCAGCGTTGAAGCGCGCGGGCGATGAAGATGCCGTCACGGCCTTGCCGCCGCGGGATGATAGCGCGCCGGGGCCATCGTCCGCCGGCCCGGCGCCGGCCGGCATTGCGGCGCCGTTCTTCTCCGGCGGCGGGCGGACGCCTGCCGCCCTGAGTTCCGATTCCGCGGCCATAACGCCGCTGGAAATGACCTCCACCCGACTTGAGGCGCAAACGCGGGCCATTCATACCCTACTGCTACAGCATCGCCGGCTTGATCCGCAGGACGACGCGGTGTTATCGCTTCGACACCGGGTGAATCTGGTGGTGAAATTCGTCCGCCGGCCGGCGCACCTATCACAGCTGGTACAAGAGCTGCTGCGGCCCGCGGGTCTATACGGCGCCAACCCTGGGGAGTGGCTCAGCCCCGACACGCAACACCAGCTGTTTAACGGCTGGTTAACGGGCGTCCTCTTCAACCAAACTTTCGAGGCGCTGCTGGCGGACACATTGGCCGACGCCGGGCGGCAGCTAACGCCGCATGCCGCCCTGGTCGGGCAGTTGCGCCACTGGCTGCATCAGTTGATGCACCAACACGACGTCCAGGGCGGCACGTTAAACTACCCGGCGCGTAAATATTTGCTGGAAGAGGTGGCCGGTAAGTCAGCGCCGGCGCTGATGAGCTGGCCTCACGATCGCCGCTGGAGCGCCCTCCCCGTGGTGGATTTACGCTGGGCCTATGCCCATGCGGGGCTGCGGCTGGCGAGGATGGCACGTGCTGATGAGGCACAGCGCGCCACGCCTCATGCCCTCTCGGTGGATGAAGCCGTCGATCTTGGATTCGCGCTGGCGCTGCTGCTGGAGAAACGCGCGCTGCCGCCGGAATATCTGGAAATTTTTCAGCTCCCTGCCCTGCTGCGCTATCGTTATCACTTTCCCGATGCCGCTTACCCGGAAGAGGAGCTGCGTACGCGCGCGCTGGAACGCTTCATCCTCGATGTGGATGCCGAGATGCTGGCCAACGATCCCGTACGTCAATTTGGTATGGCGCTGGACGCCTGGCGCAGCCGCCGCCAGCTGGCGCAAGACGCCATCGTCAACCGCTGTCCCGAGCTGGCCCGCGCCGACGCGGCGGCGGCGTTACAGGCCGATACGGAAAGTTACCTCAACGCCCACGGCCCCTGGCACTGTTCCTGCCCACCGCCGGGAGAAGCGGATTTGCCGCCGCTGCCCGATATCGACGGGCGTTTTGAAGAACAAAACGCTGAACTGGCCCGCCATTACGCTACCGTTGATCTTTTGATCTTGAGCAATACCTTTGCCCGACTGGACGAGGTGGAGAGGGATTTTATCCGTCTGGCGCAGGTCACCTTCGCGCGGGCGGAGCGCTCACCGGTTGCCGCGTTTTCCGCTTTTGAGCTAAGCGGCCTGCATCATAGCGGGCAATCGGTCGTCGATTTAGTGCTGGAGCTCCTACCCGGCGTGGAACTGCTGCTTGCACGTCATCAGCAAGAAGAGCGAATTTATGCCCTGCAGCTCCAGGAGGGCAGGTATCTTTTAAGCCGCGTGGACCGTGACGATAGTCGCTATCACACTCTGTTTCCCGCGCCGCGCCACTATCGCTACAAACGTTATGATTTAAAAATACACGAGCAGCAAGAAAGGCTAAAGCAGACCGGCGCGCCGCTGGAAGCGCTGGCGATGACCTTAGCCACCCACCACCAGACGCAGTTCAGCACCCATCTGTATCAACAAGGCTATGACGCCACCTTTCGCGAACAGGCGCTGGACTTCCTGCTGTCGCTGGTTCCCTTCTACGACTGTGTCCGCCTCCTGAGCCGCGGCGAGACGGCCAACGCGCTGCTGCCCTGCGCCTTCGATGCGCTTGCGCTGGTGCCGGTTGTTGGCGAGGCATCGGCGATCAGCTTGCATTTCGGCTCTGCGCTAGGACGCGGTGGCTTATTTGCCGTCCGTCGCGCGGTGAAAGTCATGGCCTGCGAACAACTGCTCGCGTCGGCGCTTAAACAGGGCGGCGCGGTCTTCGTGCGCCACGGCGTCTTGCCGGCCGCGCGGCAATTAACGCCGCGGGCGTTTGCCGCGCTCGGCATCGCAACCTTGCGCAGCCTGGATCCCGGGTTTGAATTGGCGGGGTACATCGGGCGGGTCGGCGCGGCGCGGCTTATGGAGGTCGCGCGTCAATTGCAGCCGGCCCTGCCTACGCTTGGCAATGTGATTAGCCATGTTGACGCGCGGCTACCGGCGGCGGCAGCACCGGCCTACCGCACCGGGCGTCTGCCCGGGCTGGAGCACGAGGTGCCCCTACTGGCGTTGGCGGGCGATACCTATCGCGGGCAGACGGTGTTCGTGCGCATCAACCCGTACAGCGGCGATGTTTGCGGGATCAAATATACATTGAGTCCTGAAGGGGTGCTGCGCGAAGTGCCAAAAAAATTGGCCGTTCATCTGCGCAATATCCGCACCCAGGGGCTGGGAGGGAAAGGCTCCAAGGCGGCGGCGCGCAAATGGGCGGCGGACGTGGCCGGTCAGGTGCGATCCATTGATGACCTACCGGGCGAAGTGGTGGAAAATATTCTGCGTCAGCTGGATTTGGCCAGCCTGGCCGCCGTGGCGCAACTTAACGATCGCTACCGGCAGGAGGCGGCGCATAGCCTGAAGCAATTCAGCGCTCAGCGCCAGGCGGCACAATTGGTGACGGCGGCACGCGCTTTCAACGTGCCGGCCGTGCAATTTTTCAGTGCCCATGGCGGCTCTGTGGCCGGGTTCGATCAGGCCGCCGGCCTGCCGCTGTTTGCGGTGCAAGAAGGGCGTGTCGATCTCCTTACCCCCCTGCTGGCGATCGCAGGCGTCGACCCCGGCGCCACGGATCTGCAAGGCAATACCGCCACCCTGATCGCGGCAGGACATCGCGATGGCGCCCTGCTCAGCGCACTGCTGGCGCGGCCGGACATCAACGTCAATGCGGTCAACCATGAGGGTAGCTTCGCTTTACTAAACGCGGTTCAGCACGGCTATATCGACCGTGTGCGCCAATTGCTGGCGGTACCGGACCTTGATATTAACGCCGACGATCATAACGGTATTTCACCGTTGCTCCTGGCCATTACGCAAGATCGCAGCGATATCGCCTTGCTGCTGCTGCATACGCCGGGCATTGATGTTAACAGCCGCGATCTGCGCGATATTACGCCGCTCATCATGGCGGCGCAGACCGGCAATCTCCCCGTTTCCCGCGCCCTGCTGGCCTTTGCCCATCTGGATGTCAACGCGGCGGATAACTGCGGTATGACCGCGCTCATGCACGCGATTAGCCATGAATACAGCGAGCTGGTCACCCTGCTGTTGGCCAAACCGGACATCGACATTAACCTCAGGGACACCGAGGAAGCCAGCGCGCTCATCTGGGCCGCCGGTAAGGGTAATGTGGGTATTCTGCGGGCGTTGAATGTCATGCCGAATCGCGAGATCAACGCCGCCGACGAGCATGGTTTCACGCCCTTGATTCAAGCCTGTATGCAGGGCCATAAACCCGCGGTACGCATGTTGTTGAAGATAAGCGACGTCAATATCAATGCCGTCGATGAGCAGGGACAAACGGCCCTGATGCACGCACTGGAACTCAACCGTGCTGATATCGTCCCTATGCTGCTGCGCCAGTCGCGGCTTGATATCAACCTGCGCGATGTCGCCGGCAATTCGGCTTTGGCCATAGCGGTACGCAGAGGGCGTACCGCTATGCTTCCCGCCCTGCTGCGCGTCCCGCACATCGAGGTCAATAGCGGCGACAACGAAGGGCTAACCCCGTTGATGATGGCGGTGATGCGTCACGACACCGAAGCGGTGCGGCTCCTGCTGGCGGTACGGCGGATTGATGTGAACCGGATGGACTACAATGGCGCCAGCGCCCTGCTGTGGGCCGCAAGCGACGATCATCCCGCGATCCTACAAACGCTGCTGCTGGCGAAGGGCATCCAAATCAATCTCTCCGACACCAACCTGCGCACGCCGCTGATTCAGGCCGCGCTGAACGGCCGTAGCGCGATGGTGCGCCTCTTGCTGGCGCAGCCGGGCATCGCAATCAATTTCACTAATCAACAGGGCATGACGGCGCTGATGATAGCCGCCGAGAACGGCGAAGCCAGTATCGTACGCGCTATCACCTCCGCGCCCGGCTGCAACGTCAATGCACAGCGGCATGACGGCAATAGCGCGCTGCTGCTGGCAATACGCAATAATCATCGCCGCTGCGTGGAACTGCTGCTCAATACCCCCGGAATTGACTATAACCAGCACAACCACCTGGGATTTAGCGCCCTGACGCTGGCGCTGTCCAGTGAGCGGCGCGACCTCGCCCTCCGCTTGTTGAAATTGCCCAATATCAACGTCAATGATGCCGATCTGACCGGCTTTACGCCGCTGATGAGAGCGGTGGAGATTAACGATGCCGAAGTAGTCGATCAGCTACTTAAAAACCCGCTATTGGACGTCAACGCCTCCCGAGACGGCGGGCAGAGCGCGCTTAGCCTGGCCGTCAGCCAGGATCGGCTACTGTGCTTGTTGCGGCTTCTGAATGCCCCCGGCATCGCATTGGATAATGCCGACGCATTAGGCGAAACCGCGTTGATGCAGGCGGTCGAAAGCGATATCGCCCTTAACGTCATCAATATGGTCCGCGCGCCGGGCGTAAACGTCAACCGCCGGGACAGGCGCGGCGCCACCGCGCTGGCCTACGCCGCGCGGCGCGGCAACGCGATGACCGTACAGATATTGCTGAATCATAATGATATCGATATAAACCGCGGGGATCAGTTGGGCTTTACGCCGCTGATGCGTGCGGCGCAGGGCAACCATCACGCCGCGATCGCCGAACTGTTAACCCACCCCGCCATCGCGATAAACCTGCGCAATATCAGCGGCATGAGCGCCTTGTCGCTGGCGGTGGAAAGGGGTCATACCGAGGCGGTACAACAACTGCTGTCGGTAGCGGGAGTCACTATCCAACAAAGGGATAACGCCGGACGTACACCGCTGACGCTGGCGCAGCACGGACGGCACCCGCGTATTGCGGCGCTGCTCGAACGATACGCCGCTGACGCGGCGGCGCCCCGGTGACTTCGGCCAACCGCGCGAGGCCCTTCTGTCAATGCCCGCCGCTGAGGCGTTGAGGGCAATGCCCCGCACTCGGCGCGGGGCCCGCGCCCGCTGCAATCTGTTGGCGCGCGGCACCGTCTCCGCCCGGCCGGAAACGGCGGATTGCCGCCGCGTCATCGTCACGGTGCGCCCTCATGCCCATCGCCGCTTTCCGGCCGGCGTTGCTAACGCCGGGCCAGAGTTATTTTCTGCGGCCTAATCTGGGAGAGTAAACCCGCCCGCTGTCGCGAGAGTGTTTATTGCGTACAGCGCTCACCGCACCCTAAGGTATTATTCGCGTTGGCGCCCGTTGAGCAAGAAATAATAATAAACCTTCGCGGTATGCACGCTTATTTCACGCACGATAAACAATAAAGCGTGGCGGCATTCCTATTGTGCGGCCATCATTCAACTTTCATTTACTCTCACCCTTGAATAAGGTAAATATTCCGCGGCGCTTCTAGCGCTTCTCCACCCAGGGTGTTCCCTGGCCGCGCCAGGGGTGACCTGGCGCGGCGGACGGCGGGCTTTGGCCTGCCGTCGCAGCCGATCTCGCCGGTCAATGTATTTTCATTTCTCGCCAGCGTGATTATTTTCGCCGAAGGCGTCGTTGACCGCCATCAGAAAAAAGTTAATTCATCAGCGGGAATGAAAACTGGGATATAGTGCCCTGACGTTCATGCTCCCGAGATACTTCATCATGCAAATAACAGGGAATGTTAATAGGAGGATATATGTCGAATGAATTACCTTCCTATCGTCGCCATATTGGGATGCATCATCTGCGCCCACCGCTCCCGTCCCATTACCGCCGCCAAACGCCTCATCGTCCTAATACCCGGTGTGGGGATGCATTGCCGTCGCGCCCGATACCGATGGTATTCGTGGGACTGTTGCTACTGAACCAACTTAGCGCCGTAATCGCCGTCCCCGAACCCCGTTCAATGCCGCAAACGCGTGACGCGCGGGGCGTGGGCGCGCTTCGCGGTACGCGTATCGCGCCGTCGTCGCAGCCCCTGCCCGGCAATTTAGCCCCCGGATCACTCTTCACCAGAGCGCCAAAGGGGTCGCATCGCTCAGCGTTAGCCCGGCAGCCGGCCTGCGCCAGCTCGAGATTGCCTCACCCTGATTCCACTCCCCGGCCGGCCCATGTTGAGGACCAGCTCAAGCGTCCCATCCGGCGTACGAAACGACTGCCGACAATGCACCGCCTTGAGGAAACGCGGCTGTTTTCACCAGTCACCCCGCCACCCGTCGGGGCCTCGCGCTGTCGTGCCGAGTATACCGGCGCACGGCATACCCCACCTGCCCCCCTTCCCCTTACCCTGTCGGAAGCCGCCGAGCAGGGAGACATCCCCTGCGTTAACGCCTGGCTGCGCAATAACCCGGCGATCGACGCGCCGGATGCTCATCACCTCACCGCGCTGCAACATGCCGTGCGCAACGGGCGCGCGGAAGCGGTCGACGCCTTGCTCAACCATAACGCCAGTCTCACGGTGGTCACACCGAACCGGGAAACGCTGCTGCATCTGGGCGTCCTGTCGGGCAATCACGCTGTCGTGCAAGCGATCGCCGCCCGCGGCAGCGTGGATAGTAATCTTCAGGATGAACGGGGCTGGACGCCGTTAATGTATGCGGTACATCAGGTTGACATTAGGCTGTGCCAGGTCCTGCTCAACGTGACGGGCATCGATGTGAATAGCGTCAACCCGCAACATCGCACCGCGCTGTGGTTGGCCACGGATTCCGGCCGCGCCGCCACGATGGCCGCCTTGATTTGCCGAGAAGATATTGACGTCAATTGCGCTGATATGTACGGCGCCTCGCCGCTGATGTGCGCTACCCGAAACGGTAAGGTGGACAGGCAAGCATTGCTGCTTAGCGACGCCCGCACCGACGTTAACCGCCAAGATCAGAACGGGATGACGGCGTTAATGATAGCAATAAGCAAGAAAAATCCGGCGCTGCATCGTAATATCCTGGCTCATCCGGCGACGGACGCCGCGTTACGCGACGCTCAGGGCAACACCGCGCTGCATCTGGCGATGCAGCAGCGACGATTATCCTACGTGGTGGATCTGCTGGCACAACACGGCGCGGCGGTTAACGCGGTGAACCTGGCGGGAGACAGCCCCCTGCACATCGCGGCCAGCAACGGTAAGACGGCGATGGTCCGGCGATTATTGCGGGCGGCGGACATTGACGTCGATAGAATCAACCATGCCGGCTTAACCCCTGCGATGTGCGCCTTATCGCAGGGGCATGATCAGATTGTCCGTTTGATTTTTGAGCATCGCGATCGGCGCTATCGTGAAATGCACTAGCCCGCCGGCTGCCGCTCTCCGTGCGCCGGGCATTTTTTGCGCGCGGCCGTTACTCGGCCGCCGTCAACCAGCCGCGAAGCTGGGCCTGCTGCAATAACATAATCGTTTTGCCATCGCAGATGCGTCCATCGCGCACCATCGCCAACGCTTGCGGGAAAGGCATCTCGATAACCTCGATAACCTCATCCTCAACCCCGCCGCCGGCGTTGCGGCGCGACGTATCGTCATATTCGGCGGCAAAGAAATGTACCAGCTCGGTCACGCCGCCTGGGGACATATAGGCCGAAAACAGTTTTTCCACTTCGCCCACCGCAAAGCCGGTCTCCTCCATCGCTTCGCGTCTGATACACTCCTCGGGAGAGTCATCGTCCAGCAGGCCGGCACAGGTTTCAATCAACATACCGTCGGCATTGCCATTGATATAGGTCGGCATGCGGAACTGGCGGATTAACACCACGCTGTTTTTGCCGCGGTGATACAGCAATATTGTCGCACCGTTGCCGCGGTCGTACACTTCTCGCATCTGACGCTGGCTGCCGCCGTCTTTTTTCATCAGATCGTAGACAATTTTGCGCAGCACAAACCAATGCTGAGATAACAACGTATTTTCAATGATTTTAATCTTAAAAGACATAATCTTTCCGATGGTGGTTTCAGGAGAATCGCGTAAAAATGATCATAACCTAATACGCCCCGCGGCGTCAGGCCAGTCTAAGGGATCAGTTTTTTACAATATCTCCTTTATTTCTCCACGTTTTATCCGTAACAGACGGGTAAAGTACAGGGCACCTGTGCGAAGGGTCGCGTAGCGCCGACCCGATAAGCTATTGCCTTGAGGTTATGACTGGATGGCTAATTTTTTTGTTGATCGCCCTATTTTTGCCTGGGTGCTGGCAATTATTGTCTGCCTGACTGGCGTGATGGCCATCATATCGCTGCCGATTGAGCAATATCCCCGGCTGGCGCCGCCGACGATCCGTATTTCGTCCAATTATCCCGGCGCTTCTGCGCAAACGCTGGAAAATACCGTTACCCAGATTATCGAACAGAATATGACCGGCCTCGATAATCTGTTGTATATGGCCTCGCAAAGTACCAATACCGGCCGCGCCACCACCACGCTGACCTTTTTGGCGGGCACCGATCCCAATGAAGCCATGCAGCAGGTACAAAATCAATTGCAGGCCGCGCAGCGCCGCTTGCCGCAGGCGGTACAAAGCCAGGGCGTAACCGTAAGCAAAACCGGCGACACCAATTTGATGATGGTGGCTTTCGTCTCGACCGATGGATCCATGGATAAGCAGGACATCGCCGACTATGTGGTTAGCCACGTACAGGATCCGGTAAGCCGGGTCAGCGGCGTCGGCAGTATCGATGCCTACGGCTCGCAGTATGCGATGCGTATCTGGCTCAACCCCGATCAAATGAATAACTACGGTTTGACTACCGATGATGTGGTGTCGGCCATCGAGGCGCAGAACAGCCAGGTAGCGGTCGGCCAGCTCGGCGGCACCCCCGCGGTGGACAATCAGGCCCTTAACGCCACTATCAATGCCCAAGCGCAGCTTGAAACGCCGGATCAATTCCGCGCCATTACGCTGCGCGTTAATCAGGACGGTTCGTATATCACCCTGGGCGATGTCGCGACCGTGGAACTGGGATCGGAAAACTATGACTATTTGACGCGCTACAACGGCATGGCCGCGTCGGGTATGGGCATCAAATTGGCCTCCGGCGCCAATGAATTGGAAACCAATCTGGCGGTGAAAAAGAAAATCGCGGAGCTGGAGCCGTTCTTTCCCCACGGTCTGGAGGCGAAAATCGCCTACGAAACCGCCCCGTTCGTTAGCGCCTCGATCCGCGATGTGGTGAAAACGCTGTGTGAAGCCATTGTGTTGGTGTTTTTGGTGATGTACCTGTTTTTGCAAAACTTTCGCGCCACGCTTATCCCCACTATCGCCGTCCCGGTGGTACTGTTGGGCACCTTTGCGGTGCTCTATTTGTTTAATTTCAGTATTAATACCCTCACCATGTTCGCCATGGTGCTGGCTATCGGCCTTTTGGTGGACGATGCCATCGTCGTGGTGGAGAACGTCGAACGGGTGATGAGCGAGGAGGGGCTGTCGCCGCGCGAGGCGACACGCAAATCCATGGGCCAGATCCAGGGCGCGCTGGTGGGCATCGCAATGGTGCTTTCGGCGGTGTTTGTGCCGATGGCGTTTTTCGGCGGCACCACCGGCGCCATTTATCGCCAGTTTTCCGTGACTATCGTGGCGGCGATGGTGCTGTCGGTATTGGTGGCGATGATCCTGACGCCCGCCTTGTGCGCCACGCTGCTTAAACCCCAGCCCGCCGGTCAGCATCACGGCCGACGCGGCTTTTTCGGCTGGTTCAACCGCTGTTTCAACCAAAGCGCCCTGCGCTATAAGCGCGGCGTGGCCGGCGTGATACAGCGCGCTACCCGCTGGTTGCTGCTTTATGCGCTGCTGATTGGCGTCATGGCATGGATGTTTATCCATTTGCCCACCTCGTTTTTGCCCGACGAAGATCGCGGCGTCTTTATGGCGCAAGTGCAATTGCCGGTCGGCTCCACCCAACAACAGACATTGAAAGTGGTTGAGAAGGTCGAGAACTATTTCATGACCCAGGAAAAGGATAATGTGCTGTCGGTATTTTCCACGGTGGGCGCCGGTCCCGGCGGCAACGGCCAGAACGTGGCGCGCCTGTTCATCCGGCTGAAAAACTGGGAGGACCGCGCGAGCGCCGACCGCTCATCCTTTGCCATTATCGAACGCGCGACTAAAGCCTTTAACAAGATCCCCGAGGCGAAGGTGCTGGCCAATAACCCGGCGGCCATCTCGGGGTTGGGCAATGCCGCCGGCTTTGATTTGATGCTGGAGGATCATAGCGGCATCGGCCATGACGCACTGATGGCGGCCCGGGACCAACTGTTAACGGCCGCAACGAATTCCCCGTTACTTACCCGTGTCCGGCATAACGGCCTGGATGATAGCCCGCAGTTGCAGATCGATATTGATCAGCGCAAGGCGCAGGCGCTCGGGGTGTCGGTGGATGATATCAACGATACGCTGCAAACCGCCTGGGGCTCCAGTTACGTTAATGACTTCCTCGATCGCGGGCGGGTCAAACGCGTCTATGTTCAGGCGGCGGCAAAATATCGCATGCTGCCGCAGGATATCTATCGCTGGTATGTCCGCAACAGCAGCGGCAGTATGGTTCCCTTCTCGGCCTTTGCCAGTTCGCGCTGGGAATACGGTGCGCCACGTTTGGAACGCTACAACGGTTATGCGTCGCTTGAGATCGTCGGCGAGGCGGCCCCGGGCGTCAGCAGCGGCGCCGCAATGGACGAGATGGAGAAACTGGTGCGCCAATTGCCTGGCGTACTGGGGTTGGAATGGACCGCCATGTCTTATCAAGAGCGGTTATCGGGCGCCCAAGCGCCGGCGCTGTATGCCATCTCGCTGCTGGTGGTGTTCCTATGTCTGGCGGCGCTGTACGAAAGCTGGTCGATCCCGTTCTCGGTCATGCTGGTGGTTCCATTGGGCGTGCTGGGCGCGCTGGTGGCGACCTGGTTCCGCGGCCTGGACAATGACGTTTATTTCCAAGTGGGGCTATTAACGGTCATCGGCCTCTCGGCCAAGAACGCTATTCTGATTGTTGAGTTCGCCAATGAGCTGCACACGCGCGGCATGGCGCTGATGGAGGCGACCCTTGAGGCGGCGCGCATGCGTTTACGGCCAATAGTGATGACGTCGCTGGCGTTCGTTTTCGGCGTATTGCCGATGGCCAGCAGTCAGGGCGCCGGCTCCGCCAGCCAGCATGCGGTGGGTACCGGCGTCATCGGCGGTATGCTAAGCGCCACTTTCCTGGCGATCTTTTTTATCCCGCTGTTTTACGTGTTAATCAGGCGGCGTTTCCCGTTGACGCCCGGCACTCCGCCGGCCGTGTCGACGACCGCCGTTGATAGCACGGATACCGAGCCACACCCGTAACATCCGCGACAAACTTGAATGCCGGCGCGGCGCGCTGAACGCCGGGCCAAAGACAGGCTCTAAGTGACGGGGTCATTCCCGGCGCGGCGGTGAAGGGCGGTGGCGGGCGCCAGAATTGCCGCCGGCACCTCGAATAACAACGCGGGAGCATCGCCCAGCGTCTGGGTACAATCCAGATCATCGCCCTGCTCATGACGCTCAATCGGCTATTAGGTATGCGTTGCTAACACGCCCTGGACCGGCAGGCCCTCACGGCGCGCGAACGCATACCGCTGGCTGGCGAACGAAAAGCAGGCCCTGAATTAATCTGGCAAACGTGGCAACGTGACGAATTAAATGCAGAGAAGCGGATGCCTACCCTATAATAGGGGCAACTGAACCGGTGCAGGACGACCGGGGGGCATCAATGCCTACAGGCTGCTAAGGGATAACAAAATTCAATCGGCCACTGTCTATTCAACATCTCCGTTATTCTTAAGCGCTTACCGGCACAGGCTGCTGCTGGTTGCGGAGCATCGCTTCTATAAAATCTTTCCAATTGCCTAATTCTTTATCTAACATAACCACCTCATCTTTATTCTGGTTGCATTATACCGATAGACGATGGTTAATAACACCCTTAAGGGCACTAAAAATAAGATCCATCACACGGAAATAGAAATGAATCGGCACCAAAACCGGGTGCTATGGGGCTATATTCAGTGAAAGTAAAATAGATGACATATATTTGATAAGATATCTGTTAATTGTATTAACACTTGTTAACCGAGGATATTAACGCCGTGGTCGCGCCGCCGTTGGTGCGTCGGACGGATGTCAGTTGTCACCTGCGCGGCAGCGCAGATCCGGCAGAATGCGCCAGGATTTGAGCCGCCACACCAACGCTTCAGCCAGGCGTTTATCCGGGCCAGCGCCGACGGCGATTATTCATAAGCCGCTCTCATCATTTCGCTCTATTCATCGCTGTCCCTTGGCGTAATAAACGTCGGGTACATGTTGGCCGTTATAATAATCATTAAATCTATTATTTATTTATATTATTAAGATTAGCAATGGCTGATCGTTAACCGCAGCGTGACGCCGGCCATACCCATAGCCGCTTTTACAACCCAGCGGCTTTTGGGCGCTATCGCTTGGGTAAAACACTCAACGCGCCAGCCATTACCCCGGCCATGGGCACGATGGGCAACCGACAACCCGACCATCGTACGCTAACAGCCGCACTGTCCCGTCGTAATCCCGTCAACCGGCCGCGGCACCTGCGGGGCAACCTTCGCCCCGACGCCCACCGCACAAGCGTGCCACGACGCTGGATCCCGCGCTCTTTTTCCCTCATCATGGAGCCTTGTGTTGCCCTGGTCGGCCGTTAGAGAGAGCCGTCAGGCGCCTCCTTTCCCGCTTAAGGTAGCTTTAGGTATGTCCAACGATTTACAGCACCCCATCGCCACGCTGTATGGCATCAAAAACTGCGATACGGTAAAAAAAGCCCGCCGCTGGCTCGACGAACGGCAGGTGCCCTACCGCTTTCACGATTACCGCGCCGATGGCCTTGACGCCATCCTTTTGCAGCGCTTCATCGACCGCCTGGGTTGGCAACCGCTGCTTAACACCCGCGGCACCACCTGGCGCAAACTCAGCGACCAACAGCGTGTCGAGGCCGGCAACGCGCGCGGCGCGGCGGCGCTAATGCTCAGCCAACCGGCCATCATCAAGCGTCCCCTGTTGCAAATGGCGGATGGCCGTCTGCTGCTGGGGTTCTCTTCGCAAGATTATCAGCAGATTACCGCCAGCGAGGTCTGACATGTCTTGTCCCGTATTGGAACTCGCGCAGCAATTAATCAAACGCCCCTCCTTAAGCCCTGATGACGCCGGCTGCCAGGCGATCATAGCGGCGCGCCTGCGGGCGCTGGGTTTCACCATCGAACCGATGCCGTTCGGCGACACCCTTAACATCTGGGCCTGGCGCGGCGAGGGCCCCACCCTGGCCTTCGCCGGCCATACCGATGTGGTGCCGACCGGCGAGACACAACATTGGGATAACCCGCCGTTCGAGCCGACGTTACGTGATGGCCTGCTCTACGGCCGCGGCGCGGCGGATATGAAAGGGTCGCTGGCCGCCATGGTGGTGGCCGCCGAACGGTTTGTCGCTCAACATCCGCATCATCAGGGCCGGCTGGCGTTTCTGATCACCTCCGATGAGGAAGCCGACGCGCGCGACGGCACGGTCAAAGTGGTGGAAGCGTTGATGGCCCGTCAGGAACGGCTGGACTATTGCCTGGTGGGTGAGCCATCCAGCAGCCGTCAGGTCGGTGATATCATCAAAAACGGCCGGCGCGGCTCGCTCACCGCCAATATGGTGGTGGAGGGCGTACAGGGTCATGTCGCCTATCCGCATCTGGCGGAGAACCCCGTGCATCGCGCGATGGGCGCGCTGAAGGAACTGGTGGCAACCCGGTGGGACGAGGGCAATGAATTTTTCCCGCCCACGACGATGCAAATCGCCAATATTCATGCCGGAACCGGCAGCAACAATGTCATTCCCGGCGAGCTACAGGTGCAATTCAACTTTCGTTTCAGTACCGAGCTCTCTGACGCCACCCTTCGTCAGCGGGTAGAAGCATTGATGCAGCAACATGGGCTGCGCTATCGCATTGACTGGTCGCTATCCGGCCAGCCGTTCCTGACCGCGCGCGGCGAGCTGGTGGACGCAGCGGTGCGCGCGGTGGAGCACTATCAGGAGTTAACGCCGCGCCTGGAAACCACCGGCGGCACCTCCGATGGCCGGTTCATCGCCCGCATGGGCGCGCAGGTGGTGGAGCTCGGCCCGGTCAACGCCACCATCCATAAAGTCAACGAGTGCGTAAGCGCCGCCGATTTACAGCTGCTGAGCCGGATGTACCAGCGCATCATGGAACAATTGGTTCTATGATGGATACCCTGGCGGTGACCGGCCGCACCGACCGGCATTTGATCCCGCTGGAAACGGGTCATCGGCTACAGCCGCTTGCTGCGACGGCTTTCGCGCGGTTGCAGCAAGCGGCGACACAAGCGGGGTTCTCCCTGCGCCCGGCCAGCAGTTTTCGTGACTTTGACCGCCAATTGCGCATCTGGAATGGCAAATTTCACGGTCAGCGGCCATTATTGGATCACTTTAGCCGGCCGCTGGAGGCGCTGAGTCTGGCAACAGGGCCACGCTGCGAGGCCATCCTGCGCTGGTCGGCGTTGCCGGGCGCCAGCCGCCACCACTGGGGTACCGATCTGGATATCTTTGATCCCGATTTACTGCCTCCCGGCGCGCAATTGCAGCTTACGCCCGAGGAGTATTTGCCCGGCGGCTGTTTCGCCTCGCTCACCCGCTGGCTTGACCGGCATCTGGGCGAATACGGCTTCTACCGCCCCTATGCGCGCGCTCGCGGCGGCGTGGCGGTGGAGCCCTGGCACATCAGCTACCGGCCGCTGGCGGACCGCGCCGCGCTGCTGCTGACGCCCGCCGTGCTGCTGGAGGCCTGGCAAGGCCAGGACGTGGCGGGCAGTGGGTGGCTGGCGCCGCGGCTGGACGATATCTTCCAGCGCTACATTGATAATATCGATAAGGAGTAAGTCTATGGGATGGTTAGCGGATTATTGGTGGGTAGTGTTATTAGTTCTGGCAGGCATGTTGATAGGCGGCGTGAAAGCGCTGCGCCGGGTGGATGCGACCAGCTACCTGAAAAATCGTCCCGAGTTGCCCCCGCACCGGGACAACAACGCGCAATGGGACGAGGAAGATGACTGGCCGAAGAAAAAATAACCTTTCCTTAGCGCGTCGGCTGCTGGCTAAAACATCGCCAGCGGCGCGTTAAGCGCGCGTCTACCGCCGTCATTGCCGCCGCCGTTTCCTGCCGCCAGCGTCGCCACAGCGCTTTTTTCCCGCTGAGCGCCAAATGCGCCGCCAGCGCCTCGTCCGGCAGCGGTTGCGTTAGCCACAGGCGCAGCGCCGGCAGCGGCAGCGTGCTGTGGCGGATGAGGCGAATAAGCGCGCTGCGGCAGGCTTCCGGCGGCCGCTGAGCGAAGGCAAAACCCGCCAGACAGCGCCAGTCCTCCAGAGCGAGCGGCTGTTGCTCGCCGGCCGCCAGGCGGCCATCGCGCTCGAAGCCTTCCGCCGCGCGCCGCGTCAACTCGCGCCCCGCGTCGCTCAGGGGCAGCAGCGCCATGGCGCTATACAGACCGCTGCTGGCTTCCCGGTGCGTCCCCATGCGCACCAGTTGAAAGCCCGCCCGCCGCCAAAAATGCCATAGCGCGGCGGTATAGCCAAAACTAACCGAGAGAAAATCGCGCTCGTCCCTGGCGGCCTGCCGCGCCGCCTGGTCAATCATTGCCAGCCCCATGCCGTGACGGCGCGCCGCCGGCGCCACGGCGATACGGCTGATGCGACGGGAGCGCAGCCGCGGCGCCCGCCACAGATTCCCGTGCGCCGCCAGCGACTGCGCTACCAGACTCCCGGGCGGCCGGCGATAGCCTGCCCAGACAGCATGCGCCAGGCGCGGCGTTAATCCCCCTTCCTCCACCAGCCATAACCCCCCCATCATGTCACCGTGCTGATGGGCGGTAAAAAACGACATGCCGGGCGCGTCCATTAAACGGCGCAGGTCGATGGGGGAAGTGCGGTAATGGGCGCGGGTAAGCAACCGGTAAAACGCCTGCCGCGCCGCAGGCTGGCGCCGCCACGTCAGCGCCCCTACTCTGTCGATGCGCCATCGCGCCGCGCACCGGTCGTCCATGATGCCACGCGCAGACGGATTCTCCCCTGACACCGCCCGGGATCCCGTGCGGACCGCCGATGTAAAGCCGGGGGCAGACGAGGGTGCCGATGCCACAGCGACGGCAGGCGGTGTTGACCCCATGGCGCTATC
Organism: Sodalis praecaptivus; assembly: GCF_000517425.1. Classification (NCBI taxonomy): domain Bacteria; kingdom Pseudomonadati; phylum Pseudomonadota; class Gammaproteobacteria; order Enterobacterales; family Bruguierivoracaceae; genus Sodalis; species Sodalis praecaptivus. The sequence goes on along the minus strand of NZ_CP006569.1, from coordinate 1,364,279 downwards.
CTGAGGCGCCACGCGGGCGGCGACGCGATCCGCGTCCGGCGGCGCAGGTTCGGCGGCAATGATCTGCGCATCAGCATCCTCCAGCAACAATGTCTGCGTCAGCCAGCGCTCCAGCGGATCGTTTATCGACCAGCGCAACGGCGCATCGAGGACCAGCGGATGCCAGCGCGGCAACCCATCGCAAAACTTCAACAAAAAACCGCGCCCGGTGCCTTCATACCCCGCGACGGTCGTGGTCAACAGCACGTGGGAAAAATACCCCATCAGCTGACGCAGCAGCGGTAACGGCAGCGCGGCGGCCTCGTCAACCAGTAGCCAGCGCGCCCTTGCTCCCTCTCGACAGCGGGCCAGCAGCGCATCGGGGGCAAAAAAAGGGGCGTCGGGCCCCGCGTAACGCCGCAGAACGTCCACGGCGGCTTTGGCGGGAGCGGTGATACAGCAGGCATCGGCCAGTTTATGGGCGAACATCCCGGCCAGCGCCGATTTACCGCGTCCGCGCGGCGCAATCATGATATAGATGCCGGGCTCGGCCTGGGTCAACCGGCGTAATAGCCGGCGCTGATCGGCGGTGGGCCGGCCGGGGACGGGCGCCTGCCAAGGCGGGCGGGACGGGAGGGGCGTGAGCTGCGGCGCGCGGTTCTGGCGCAGCAGCGCCACCGCCGGGTCCGCCAACAGCGAAGCGCGAAAATAGCGGGTAAAACACGGGGTGGCGATCGGCTGCGGCTGTTCACTCCAGCGCAGCGAATCGCCGTCGGGCACACGAGGCCAGCGCGACCAGGGCGGCACCAGCAGCACCAGCCAGCTGCCGGCCACCAACGTACCGGCCAGCGCCGCCAGCGCATCCACCGACAGCGCCTGGCGGGCGTCGAATACCGCATGCAAGAACTCGCGACCGAGTAGGGTCTTCAGCGCCGCCGGGCGGCAGCCGACACCGCGTTCGCTTTGCTCACCCACCCACAGCCAATCCCCTGCCAGGGCATCGCAGAGCGTCGCCGCCTGCCAAGAGCACCAGCCGGGCTCGCCGCTTATGACCAACAAGCGCCGCACGCCGGCACGCCGCATCGCCGCCGTTTCATGATGCACGCTGGCCAGCCAGGACGGCCGCGACGCCGTCACCTCAGGTTTTGCCCACAAGCAGAGAGAGCAACCCCGCGGCTATCAGCGGCCCCACCGGCACGCCGCGAAACAGCGCGACCCCGAGCACCGTGCCCACCAGCAACCCGGCGACCACGGAGGGCTGGCTGGACATCAATGAGACGCCGCGGCCGCCCAGCCAGGACACTACCACACCGATCACAATCGCCAGCAGCGATTTCCAATGCAAAAAGGAGTGCAGTACGGTAGACGCGGACAGCGTGCCGCTGGCGACGGGCGCCAGTACGCCGATGGTGAGAATAATAATACCGATGGTCAATCCCTGCTTTTCCACCCAGGGGAAATACTGTTCCATCGGCGTAAGGCGAATAATTAATAACACCAGGATCGCCACCGTCACGGTGTTGTTGTGGCTAATAATACCGAGCGCCGCCAGACCCAGCAGGATCAGCAGCGTCGGATCGGAAAAATTCATACACTGTCCCTGAACAATAACTTAGCGACTGGCGAACGTATCACACTGCTTGATATCGCCGCTGTCGAATCCGCGTTTAAACCAGCTATAACGCTGCTGGGAGGTGCCATGGGTAAAACTGTCCGGCACGACTCTACCTTGTCCGCGCTGCTGCAAACGGTCGTCGCCGATAGCCTGCGCGGCATTCAGCGCTTCCTGGGGGTCTTGTTCATCCAGGATCTGCCGCTGCTGCATGCTGTGGCCCCATACGCCGGCGAAACAATCCGCCTGTAGCTCCAGCTTCACCGACAGCTGATTCACGGTTTTTTCCGGCGCGCCCTGTTGAAGTTGTCGCACCTGACTTTCAATGCCGAGCAGTTTTTGGACGTGATGCCCCACTTCGTGAGCGACAACATAACCCTGGGCGAAATCGCCGCCGGCGCCGAGCTTATTTTTCATATCGTCATAAAACGATAAGTCGATATACACCGTACTGTCCGTCGGGCAATAGAACGGCCCCATCACCGATTGGCCGGTACCGCAGCCGGTACGCGTCGCGCCGCGATACATCACCAGCTTCGGCGGTTGATAGGTCTTGCCCATCTGCTGGAAAATCTGCTGCCAGGTATCTTCGGTATAGCCGAGGATCACCGCGGTAAACTTGGCCGCTTCATCGTCATTGGCGCTGACGCGCGTTTGCGAGGTCGCCGGCGAACTTGACTGGCCGCCGGTAAGCAGCGGCGTGAGATCAACGCCATAATAACCCGCCACCACCACCACAATCAGCAGTACGATACCGCCCTTACCGCGAATCGGCAGCCTGAAGCCGCCGCCGCCGAGACCGGATGACTGCCCGCGCCTGTCTTCCACATTATTGCTTTCGCGACCGCCTTGCCAACGCATCGTCATCCCCATTTAAACTATTTTCATAGAATAATGAGGATAGCATATAACCCCGGACAAACGGCAGGCCGCCGCGGCGCCAGGTAAACGATTGCGCGGTTAGTCCAACGACACGCCGATACGCTTGGCGACTTCCTCATAGGCTTCGATGACGCCGCCCAGGCTCTGACGGAAGCGGTCTTTATCCATTTTATCCAGGGTGTTTTTGTCCCATAAACGGCTGCCGTCAGGGGAAAACTCATCCCCCAGCACAATTTCGCCGTTGAATAGGCCGAATTCCAGCTTGAAGTCCACCAGAATAAGCCCGGCATCGTCAAAAATTTTGCTCAGCACATCGTTGGCCTGATAGGTCAATTGCTTCATGCGCGCCAGGTGGTGTTCACTGACCCAGCCGAAGGTGGTGCAATAGGAGTCGTTTATCATCGGATCGTGCATGGCGTCGTTTTTCAAAAACAGATCGAACAGCGGCGGATTCAACACCAGCCCTTCTTCCACGCCCAAGCGCTTCACCAGCGAACCGGCGGCGCGGTTGCGCACAACGCATTCCACGGGCACCATCGCCAGCTTTTTCACCAGCACCTCATTATCGGAAAGCAGGCGCACGATCTGGGTCGGAATGCCGGCCTCGGCCAATTTGGTCATGATGAAATAATTGAACTTATTGTTGATCATGCCCTTGCGCTCGAATTGCTCGATACGCTGACCGTCCAGCGCTGACGTATCGTTGCGGAAGGTCAGGATCAGCAAATCCGGATCCTCGGTGGTATAGACCGTTTTCGCTTTGCCGCGATACAACTCAGCTAACTTTTGCATCTTTACATACTCCAGTGGCAGATAACGCTGTAATACAGGTAAAAAAGGGGGCCGAGGCCCCCTGTTGATTAACGGGTAGATGACTGGCTGAATGCCGCCTGGAACACCGCCACCAGCGCGTCATTTTGCGACTGGGTCAGGGTATGTCCTTTCGGGTCGGTGAACTGCAGCGTGCTGCGGTTGCCGAGGTCGCCGACCTGCAGTTTATAGTCGCCGTTGCGCAAATCCGGATCTTTGGCGCCTAAATCGTCCCAGGTACCGCTTCCCGGGGCGTCATAGGTCACCGAGACGGTACCGAGCGGGCGGCTGCTGTCCTTGACCTTCATGCCGATACGCGAGAGCGCCGCCGGCAGATGGGTCCACACGGCATTGTACGGCGAGCGCACCACCAACAGCGGCAGCCCGCTTTCGTCGGCGCCGCTTTGCACGCTCAGATCGGCGGTTTCGCCCTGCGCGATACGGTTGGCGCGCTCGTCGTTAAGCTGTTGAAGCCCGCTCGCGACGCTGTTGAGCATCTCGACGGTATAGCGCTGCACCAGCGCGGGGTTGGTCACCGGCTTATCCTGCTGCCGCAAACCCAGCGAGGTCACCTGCAGCGAAGTCTGATAGCCCTGCGTCGCCAGGCTTATCTGGTAACGGCCGCTGTACTGTTCGTCTTCATCCGCGCGGCTCCAGAGGATCCAATCGGTATTCAAGCTCTGCTGCGCGTCCTGACGTGAGGCGATGGGATAGCCCTTGCTTTGCACTACCGCCGCTACCTGCGACCATAGATCGCGGCTTTGCGCGCTGTTCTCCAGCTGGATAACGGCGCTGTTGCCGGAATATTGCGAGCGGGAACCGTTCAGCAACGCCAGCGGCTGCGCGGGGGGGCGGATGTCCAGCCCTTTGCCCACGGCGCCATTGCGCGTGACGGCGGGAATCTCATAGTCGCCGTTCTGCAGGGGCAGAATCATACCGGAAGGACTGGAAAGCGCGTGCAGCGACGGTGCTTTCAGGTACTCTTCATTGCCGTTTACCTGACGTTTATAGCGCTGATCGCTGGTACAGGCCGCGAGCAGCACGATAAGCGTGACGCCTACCCCTTTCGCTACCCGCGACTTTTGCATTGAATAAGCCATTAAATCTCCCTAAGAGTTACAGCAAACCCGCATCCGTTAACGCCTGTCTCACCACGCGGCTGCCCGCCTCGGTCAGGGGCGTCATCGGCAGGCGCAGGGTATCGGTCGCCATTAATCCCAATGCTTTACAAGCCCATTTAACCGGTATGGGGCTGGGTTCAAAGAATAATTTCTGATGCAGCGGCATCAGGCGCTGATTCAGACGGCGCGCATCAGCGTAATTGCCGTCGGCCGCCAGCGCGCAAAGCTGCGCCATTTCCTTCGCGGCCACGTTCGCCGTCACGGAAATCACCCCTTTGCCGCCGAGTTGCATGAAGTCCAATGCGCTGGCGTCGTCGCCGCTTAGCAGCAGGAAATCGGCATTGACCAGCTCTTGGATCTGGCTAACGCGGCTTAAGTTCCCCGTCGCTTCCTTAATACCGATAATATTTTTGATTTCCGCCAGGCGGGCGACGGTCGGCGGCAGCATATCGCAGCCGGTGCGCGCCGGCACATTGTACAGGATCTGCGGCAAATCGCTGCTTTCGGCAATGGCTTTAAAGTGCTGGAACAACCCTTCCTGACTCGGACGGTTGTAGTAGGGCGTGACGCTAAGGCATCCCACGACGCCGCTGTCGTTGAAGCGGCGAGTCAGCGATACGGCCTCGGAGGTAGAGTTGGCACCGGTGCCCGCGATAACGGGAACGCGCCCGTCGCTAAGCTCAAGGGTCCACATCACCACATCGCCATGCTCTTCATGGCTGAGGGTAGACGTTTCGCCGGTCGTTCCCACGGCCACGATGGCTGCGGTACCGCTGGCGACATGATAATCGATTAATTTTTTCAGACTGACCCGGTCGATGGCGCCCTTTTCGTCCATCGGAGTAACCAGTGCAACTATGCTTCCCGTAAACATTGACCATCCCTCCACAAACAGGTTATTCATGGTACTTTTGTCACCTATCCAAAAGCAAGCAAACATCGGCCCGGTAAGCCCTTGGCAGCAGGTTTTTTTTAGGGTTACCATGTAAATCACAACCCGCCGGACAGGAAGCGCCATTTTGCCACCGTTACAGCAACATTATCTGGTTATCACCGCTCTGGGCACAGACCGGCCTGGCATTGTCAATACCATTACCCGCCACGTCAGCAGCTGCGGCTGCAATATCGAAGATAGCCGACTCGCCATGCTGGGCGAGGAATTTACCTTTATTATGCTGCTTTCCGGCGGGTGGAACGCCATCGCGCAAATTGAATCTACCCTGCCGCTGAAAGGGGCCGAGCTGGATTTATTGATTGTCATGAAGCGCACCAACGCCCAAGAGCAGCCGGCGACGCCGACGACGGTGTGGGTCACGGTGGAGGTGGATGACTCTCCCCACATCATTGAGCGTTATACCGATTTGTTTGATAGCCATCAGATGACCTTGGCGGAGCTGGCGTCGAAAACGCAGCCGGCACGCCCGCAATCGCCGCCGCGGCTGACGCTCTCGATGACCGCGCACGGTCCGGCCGGGGGTCAGGTTCTGCTGATTGAACAGAGGTTTCATCAACTCTGTACAGAACTGCATGCGCAAGGCAGTATTAGAGTTATCAATCATCCACAGCATCAGGAAAGAGACGGAGTATTGCAATGACGCCACTGAAAGCCGGTGATATAGCACCACAATTTAGCCTGCCCGATCAGGACGGTGAACTCATCAGCCTTACCGACTTCCAGGGACAAAGAGTGTTGGTCTACTTTTATCCCAAAGCGATGACGCCAGGCTGTACCGTACAAGCGTGCGGGTTGCGCGATAACATGGACGACCTGAAAAAGGCCGGGGTGGAAGTCTTGGGCATCAGTACCGACAAACCCGAGAAGCTATCCCGCTTCGCCGAAAAAGAGCTGCTGAATTTCACCTTGCTCTCCGATGAAGACCATCAGGTCGCCGGCCAGTTCGGCGTCTGGGGCGAGAAGAGCTTTATGGGCAAAACCTATGATGGTATTCACCGCATCAGTTTCCTGGTGGGTGTCGATGGCGCCATCGAAAAAGTGTTCGACGATTTCAAAACCAGCAATCACCATGATATCGTGCTGGCCTATCTGAAAAGCGTCTGAACGCAGCCCGCCGCGCAGGCCGGCGCGCCCTCACGACGGCGCGGGCGGCGGCGTGGGATGACGGCCGGCCGCCGCCGGCAACATGGGTTAACTATGGTTACTCGGTTGAAAAAAAGCTTTATCGCGCTGTTGCTGACCGCGTTCGTCGGCGCATTCCCGGCGCAGGCTGATGAAATCCAGGACAATCTACCGGATATGGGCACCACCGCCGGTAGCACCCTAAGCATCGGCGAAGAGATGCAAATGGGGGATTACTTCGTGCGCCAGCTGCGCGGCGGCGCTCCGATTATCAACGATCCGCTGTTAGATCAATATATCAATCATTTGGGCGGGACACTGGTGGCCCATGCCAACTCGGTACGCACGCCCTTCCATTTTTTCCTGCTGCGCAGCAGCGAGCTTAACGCGTTCGCTTTTTTCGGCGGCAACGTAGTGCTGCATTCGGCGCTGTTTAACTATACCGACAATGAGAGCGAACTGGCGTCGGTCATGGCCCACGAACTGTCGCATGTGACCCAGCGTCATCTGGCGCGCGCCATGGAAGATCAGCGACGCAACGCGCCGTTGACCTGGGTCGGCGCGCTGGGCTCCATTCTATTGACCATGGCCAATCCGCAATTGGGTATGGCCGCACTCTCCGGCACCATCGCCGGCGCCGCCCAGGGTAACATCAGCTTCACGCAGGCCAACGAGCAGGAAGCGGATCGCATTGGTTTGCAGGTGCTGCAACGCGCCGGCTTTGACCCGCAGGCGATGCCGACCTTCTTGCAGAAGCTGGCGGACCAGAACCGCTACTCCACCGCGCCGCCGGAGATGCTGCAAACCCACCCCTTGCCGCTGAGCCGGCTGGCGGATACCCGTAACCGCGCCAACCAGATGAAACACATCGCCATCGACTCATCGCAGGACTTTTACCTGGCGAAGGCGCGCGTGCTCGGGATGTTCGGGTCAAGTGACAACGTGCTGCGCAGCGATGTGCTGGACGCCTGGCAGAAAGGCAACGCGCGCCGGCAGTTGGCCGCGCAGTACGGCCAGGCGATTTTGTTCTATCAGGCCAAAAAATACGACGACGCCAAACGGTCGCTGCAACCTTTGTTAACCCGGCAGCCGTCCAACATCTGGCTGGTGGATTTGATGACCGATATCGATCTGGCGCTAAAACAGACGGGACAGGCCATCAGCCGGCTTGAGGCGCTGGTGCGCGGCAATGAGCGCGATGCCAACCCGGTGCTGCTGCTCAACCTCGCCAACGCCTATGTCGAGGGGCATCGCTATAGCGACGCCATACGGATCCTCAATCGCTACACCTTTTCCCACCCTGACGACACCAACGGCTGGGATCTGCTGGCCCAGGCATGCGCCGGGCAGGGTCTGGGGGATCAGGAGCTGGCGGCGCGCGCCGAACGGCTGGCGCTAACGGGGCAGTTGGATCAAGCGGTGCGGGCGTTAAGCGAGGCCAGTAGCCGGGTCAAATTGGGCAGCCTACAGCAGGCGCGTTATGACGCGCGTATCGATCAGATTAGGCAGTTGCAGCTGCGCTTCGCCCAGTATGAGAAAGGCGCGCGCCGCTAAACCGCGCCCTACTGCGGGACACGCGGGTGGCGCGCCGCACTGGCGACCAGGATAAGCGGCGTTCAGGGTTAAAGCGCGTCACAGCCTTAGAGATTCAAGATGGCTTTGACGAACGGAATGGTCAGTTTACGCTGCGCGCGGATTGACGCATGATCCAGCTGATCCAGCGTCGCCGACAGCGTGCGCATATCCCTTTCCAATCGTTTTAACAAAAAGCGGCTGACGTCTTCCGGCAACTCAAATCCACGCAGCTTCGCCCGCAGTTGCAGGGCCGCGCCCTTCTCTTCGTCAGAGAGCGGCTGCAAACGATAAATCTGCCCCCAATCCAAACGGGAGGCCAGGTCAGGCAGGCTGAGATTTAATTGGCGCGGCGGGCAATTGCCGCTAATGATAAGCCGGGTGCGCCCGGTTTCCTGAATGCGGTTATAGAGATTGAAAATCGCCATTTCCCACGGCGGATCGCCGACGATACACTCGATATTATCGATGGTCACCAGCGCTAATTGCTCCATCCCTTCCAGCACCTCAGGCACGAACCAGGTGCGTTTATCCAGCGGCACATAGCCTACCGCCTGGGTGCGCGCCGACAGCGCCGCGCAGGCGGCGTGCAATAAATGGCTGCGGCCGCCCCCCTTGCGTGACCAAAAATAGAGGTAACTGCCGTGTTCGCGGGACAGCATTTCCTGTAGCGCCGCCAGCAGCGCGCCATTTTCGCCGGGATAAAAGCTGGCGAAGGTCTCGTCATCGGGTAGATAGAGCGGTAAAGAAAGCTGCGCCGGCGTGTTCAGATGTACCTCTTGCGTTCTGGCAAAGATCTTTGCCAGTTTACCATAACTTTACCGCGCCGCGAGGACGGCGCGGCGCGGTCGTCAGGAGGGCGTGCCTTCATCGGGCTCGAGGATTTTCTCTTCGCCGCGCAGCAGCGTGATAACGCGGAATATCAGGCTAAGCGCGATACCGACCACCGTTGCCAGCGCCATACCTTTCAACTCGACGGCGCCCAGATGAATTTTGGCGCCGCTGACGCCGATAATCAGGATAACCGAGGTCAGAATCAGGTTTTGCGCTTTGTTATAATCGACCTTCGACTCGATTAGCACCCGGATGCCGGAGGCGGCGATGACGCCGTACAACAGCAGCGACACGCCGCCCATCACCGGTACCGGCACCGCCTGGATCGCCGCCGCAAGCTTGCCGACGCAGGAAAGCGCGATCGCCAGAATCGCCGCCCCGCCAATGACCCAGGTGCTGTAAACGCGGGTTATCGCCATGACGCCGATATTTTCACCGTAAGTGGTGTTCGGCGTCGAGCCAAAAAAGCCCGACAGCAGGGTTGACGCGCCGTTGGCGAACAGCGAGCGGTGCAGGCCCGGATCGCGCAATAAGTCGCGCTGCACAATATTGGCGGTCACCACCAGGTGCCCCACATGTTCGGCTATCACCACCAGCGCCGCCGGCAGGATAGTCAGAATAGCCATCCATTCAAAGCGCGGATGGTAAAACGTCGGCAGCGCGAACCAGGGGGCAGCGGCCACCGGCGAAAAATCCACGATACCGAGCGCGGCGGATAGCGCATAGCCCGCCAGCACCCCAATGAGAATGGGGATGATGGCCAAAAACCCGCGGAACAATACCGACCCCAGCACCGTAACGCCGAGGGTGGCCATGGATATGACCACGGTGGTGGCGTCCACCGGCGCATCGGCGCTGGGCAGCAGACCCGCCATATTGGCCGCGACACCGGCCAGCTCCAGGCCGATGACCGCCACTATCGCCCCCATCGCGGCGGGGGGAAAAATGACGTTGATCCAACCGGTTCCCGCCTTCTTGACGATAAGGCCCACCAGGCAAAACAGCGCGCCGCAGGCGATAAAGCCCCCCAGCGCCAGCTCATAGCCGAGCGGCAACAGCAGCAGCACCGGCGAAATAAAAGCGAAGCTGGAGCCGAGATAGGCAGGGATTTTGCCCTTGCAGATAAACAGGTACAGCAAGGTGCCGATACCGTTAAACAGCAGGACGGTGCCGGGATTGATTTTAAATAAAATCGGCACCAGCACCGTGGCGCCAAACATGGCGAACAGGTGCTGCAAACTCAGCGGGATGGTTTTCAGCAGCGGCGGGCGTTCCGACACCCCGATGGCGCGACGGGTCATGGCGACTTTCCTCAGATTCAGGGTCAAAAAAAACCGACTCATTGGCCGGTTTAGGATTATTTGGTACCAAAGATTTTATCGCCCGCGTCACCCAGGCCCGGCATGATATAGCCTTTTTCGTTGAGTCCCTTATCGATAGCCGCAGTGTAAAGCTCCACGTCGGGGTGTGCTTTTTCCAGCGCCGCAATGCCCTCGGGCGCCGCCACCAGCACCAACACTTTGATACAGCGGCAGCCGGCCTTCTTCAAGAGATCGATGGTGGCGATCATCGAGCCGCCGGTCGCCAGCATCGGATCCACCACCAGCGCCATGCGTTCGTCGATACTTGATACCAGCTTATGGAAATAAGGCACGGGCGTCAGCGTCGTTTCGTCACGGTAGACGCCGACTACGCTGATGCGCGCGCTGGGGAGATTTTCCAGTACGCCATCCATCATGCCGAGGCCGGCGCGGAGGATAGGTACGACGGTGATTTTCTTTCCTTTGATTTGATCAATTTCAACCGGTCCGCACCAGCCTTCGATGGTTACCGTTTCGGTTTCCATATCGGCGGTGGCGACATAGGTCAACAGGCTCCCCACCTCCGACGCCAATTCGCGAAAGCGTTTGGTACTGATATCGTGAGCGCGCATCAACCCCAGCTTGTGTTTGACCAGCGGGTGCTTAACCTCAACGACCTTCATGTTATCTCTCCCCTAGGCTACTGAACGGCCAAAAAAATCGCGAGATTATAACCCCTTTTTCGCGCCGCACCATACGTATTTGCCTGATCAGGATCAAGCCTTATATGGAATTTACTATAGTCAACAAAAACGTCGACGCGAATGCAACAGCTCTCGCAAACGATTGCCCACGCTGTTAGAATTGGCGGCGCCCCATTCCAAGCAACAGGTTATCTCCGTGGAGATCTTGCAGTGACCGACAAAACCTCTCTCAGTTACAAAGACGCAGGTGTGGATATCGATGCCGGCAACGCATTGGTAGACCGCATTAAAGGTGTTGTGAAACAGACCAAACGCCCGGAAGTGATGGGCGGGCTGGGCGGCTTCGGTGCGCTGTGCGCGCTGCCGCAGAAATACCGCGAGCCGATTCTGGTTTCAGGCACCGACGGCGTCGGGACCAAACTGCGTCTGGCCATGGATTTAAAACGCCACGATACCATCGGCATCGATTTGGTGGCAATGTGCGTTAACGACCTGGTGGTTCAGGGCGCTGAGCCCTTGTTTTTCCTCGATTATTATGCCACCGGCAAGCTGGACGTCGATACCGCGGCCGCGGTGATAACCGGCATTGCCGAGGGTTGCCGGCAGTCCGGCTGCGCGCTGGTCGGCGGCGAAACGGCGGAAATGCCGGGCATGTATCACGGTGAAGATTATGACGTCGCCGGCTTTTGCGTCGGCGTTGTGGAAAAAGCGGATATTATCGACGGCAGCAAAGTTCAGGCCGGCGATACCCTGCTGGCGCTGGCCTCAAGCGGCCCCCATTCCAACGGTTACTCGCTGGTGCGCAAGATTTTATCCTTCAGCCAGACCGACCCCGAACAGACGCGGGTTGAGGGCAAATCGCTGGCGGATCACCTGCTGGCGCCGACGCGCATTTACGTTAAAGCGCTGCTTTCCCTTATCGAGCAGACCGAGGTACATGCGATCGCGCATTTGACCGGCGGCGGCTTCTGGGAGAATATCCCGCGCGTTCTGCCGGCCGGTACCCAGGCGGTGATCGATGAAAACAGCTGGCAGTGGCCGGCGGTATTCCGCTGGCTGCAGCAGGCCGGCAACGTCAGCCGCCATGAAATGTACCGTACCTTTAACTGCGGCGTCGGCATGGTTATCGCCGTTCCCGCGGCCAGCGCCAAACAGGCGCTCGGCATACTCGCCGGCCTGGGTGAAACCGCCTGGGTACTCGGCGAAATTCAGCCCGCCGACGGCGAGCAACAGGTGATTATCCGCTGATGAAACGCCTGGTTGTGCTGATCTCGGGTGAAGGCAGTAACCTCCAGGCGCTTATCGAGGCCTGCCAGCAGGGCAAAATCGCGGCGCGCATCGCCGCGGTCATCAGCCATCGCGCCGACGCCTACGGGCTAACGCGCGCCGCGGCTGCGGGTATCGAGGCGGTATCGCTCAACCCGGCGGATTTCGCCGGCCGTGAAGCGTTTGATTTGGCGCTCAGCGCCCTTATCGACCGCTACCGGCCGGAGGCTATCGTGCTCGCCGGTTATATGCGTATTCTGTCAACCGCCTTTGTCGCCCGCTACGCCGGCCGGATGCTCAACGTGCATCCCTCGTTGCTGCCGCGCTATCCCGGCTTACATACCCATCGCCAGGCGCTGGCCAACGGCGATGCCGAACACGGCACTTCCGTGCATTTCGTCACCGACGAACTGGACGGCGGCCCGGTGGTGCTACAGGCGCGGGTGCCGGTTTTTGCGGGAGACGATGAACAGATACTGGCGCAACGGGTAAAAGCCCAGGAACATGCCATTTATCCCTTGGTCGTCGGCTGGCTGCTGGCGGGTCGGCTAACGCTGCGCGATAACGTCGCCTGGCTGGACGGCGCGCCCCTGCCGGCCGCCGGTTACGCCGCGGATTAACCGCTGGCCGGTGGGCGCGAACAGACAATCAAGACGTTTCTGCCCCTGTGCCACCGATGCTGTTACCACTCGGATGATTGGCGACAATTGAGAGGGGGGCAGCGCCTCATACGGGCGGGAGAGGATAAAATTCCCTCCCCCTCTCACGCTCTGCGCCTGCGGCGCGGGCTCAACGGGCACCTGGTGAGAATGGGGTTCCTGAGCAATGCGCAGCAGCAGCCATAGCGGCGCCATCGCTGTTTTGCCCTCTGGTCGCTGCGCCGCGACCGTTAACGCAGCCGGCCGGTGATGTACTCCTCGGTTTTGCGATGCGTCGGCGCGGTAAATAGCCGGTCGGTGGCGGCAAACTCTACCAGCGTTCCCTGATGGAAAAAGGCGGTGTCGTCGGAAACGCGCGCCGCCTGTTGCATGTTATGCGTCACCAGCACCAGGGTGAAATGCGCCTTCAGCGATATCATTAGCTCTTCGATGGTCAGCGTGGAGATGGGATCCAGCGCCGACGTTGGCTCATCCAGCAACAATACTTCCGGCTCAATGGCGATCGCGCGGGCGATCACCAGCCGCTGCTGTTGTCCGGTGGACAACTTGAACGCGTTTTCCCGCAGGCGGTCTTTAACCTCATGCCACAGCGCCGCCGCGCGCAGCGCCCGCTCCGCCGCTTCATCCAGCAGCCTGCGATCGCCGATGCCCAATAGCCGCAGGCCGTAAACGACGTTGTCATAAATCGATTTGGGAAACGGATTGGGCCGCTGAAAGACCATGCCCACCCGCCGGCGCAGCGCCACCACTTCCTGTGCGTCCTCATAGATATTCTGCCCCAGTAAACGCACCGCGCCGCTGATGTGACAGTCGTCGCTCAGATCGTTCATGCGGTTAAAACAGCGCAGCAGCGTGGATTTGCCGCATCCGGAAGGGCCGATCAGCGCGGTAATCCGCCCTTTGGCCATGCGCAGCGATATATCGTCGAGGACCAGCCGATTGCCGTAGCGCACCCGCAGATGTTCGGTTTCCAGCGCCGCCGGCGGCGTGTCCTGTTCCGGCGCGGCGACCGCACCGTTAGAGGGTAAAGGGGGGACTCGGAACATCACAGCCTGTTCTCCATCATAACGTTAACGCGCGATACTTTTCACGCAGCCGGTGGCGCAGGCCCATTGCGGCCAGATTCAGCGACACGACGATGACAATGAGCAGCAGCGCGGTGGCGAACGCCATCGGTTGCACCGCATCGCCGTCCTGGCTTTGAAACGCCAAATCGTATATTTGATAACCGAGGTGCATAAATTGCCTTTCCGGGTGCAGGAACGGAAATGTCCCGTCCAGGGGAAGCTTCGGTGCCGATTTGATGACGCCTACCAGCATCAGCGGCGCGGTTTCCCCCGCCGCGCGCGCCACCGCCAGAATCAGCCCGGTCATCATCGCCGGCGCCGCACCGGGCAAGACAACCCGCCATATCGTTTCAGCCTGAGTCGCGCCGAGCGCCAGCGATCCCTGGCGCAGGGAGGGCGGAATGCGCGCCAGCCCTTCCTCGGTGGCGATAATCACCACCGGCAGGGTCAGCAGCGCCAGCGTTAGCGCGGCCCACAGTAATCCGGGGGTGCCGAAGGTTGGTGCCGGCAAGGTGTCGGCATAAAAGAGTTTATCCAGCGAGCCGCCGACCGCATAGACGAAAAAACCCAGGCCGAAAATACCGTAGACAATTGACGGCACGCCGGCCAAGTTGCCCACCGCGATACGAATAAGCCGGGTCAGCCAGTGTCGAGCCGCATATTCATGCAGGTAGATAGCCGCCATAACCCCAAGGGGCATGACGATCACCGACATCAGTATCACCAGCAGCAGCGTGCCGGCCATCGCCGGAAAGACCCCGTCGCCCTCCCGCACCGGGTCATGCAGGCTAACGAAACGCCAGGTCTGCGCGGCCAGATGCCGCAGTTTTTGCCCCAGGCTCATCGCGTTGGGATACCAGAGGCTGTCGATATCGCTTAGCGGGATCACCTGACGCTGTCCCTGCGCATCGGCCAGCACCAGCTGCACGCGCCCCCGCTCCCGTTCGATAGCGGCCAGTTGTTCGCTCAATGCCTCATAGGCCGTTTGCCGTTCATTTTGCGCCGCCTGCTGGGCGGCCCGCTGCTGCTCGCTGGGCACGCCTTGTCGATGCAGTGGCAACGATTGCTGCTGCGCCCGCTGCGCGCGCACCGCACTCCGCTGCTGTTCCACCTGAGCGGCCAGGCGGCGCTGCGTGGCGCTGAGCCGCAGCCGCTGTTCCAGCGCGGCAGACATCGAAGCGGCGGTCAGCGGCTGCCCGTCCTCACGCATGCCCGCTAGATAGCCGTAAAGCCGCGCGCCGTTTCGGCGCTGTACCACCAGCACATCGGCCGGCAAACGGCTGGCGCGCACCTGCGCCGCCGGCAGACGATAGCTGTCCTGAGGGCGATTGCCGGTGCGAATAAGCCATATTTCCGGGTCCATCGGCACACCGGCCGTCGGTACAAGCGGCCGCTGCACGCCGACGCGCTCGCCCAAAAGCACGCCAGGTGGGCTGATTAGATCAAAACTATAAATAGGCTGCGGCCACAGCAGCCGCAGCGACTGGCCGGTAAGCAGCGCGAGCAGCGCCAGCATCGCCAGTAAACTCAGGCTCACCGCCCCAGAGGTTAACCAAACCCACGGCCGGCCAGAATGCCACCATGCCTTCATTCGGCACCTCCACCGGGCTGACGATAACATGTCCTCATTCGTCACCTCCAGCAAGCTGACGATAACATGCCCTCATTCGTCACCTCCACCAGGCTGAAGATAACATGCCCTCATTCGTCACCTCCACCAGGCTGACGATAACATGCCCTCATTCGTCACCTCCACCAGGCTGACGATAGCGGCGCCGCAGCCGTAAACGCAACAGCTCGGCGACGCTATTAATGATGAAGGTAAAGACCAGCAATAGCAGCGCGCTGAGGAACAGCACCCGGTAGTGCTCCGTGCCGCGCAGCGCTTCAGGGATCTCGATAGCGATATTGGCCGCCAGCGCGCGCAGCCCCTGCAACACGCTACCGTCGACGCGCGGCAGGTTGCCGCTGGCCATCAGCACGATCATCGTCTCGCCCATGGCCCGACCCAGCGTCAACATAAAGGCCGAGATCAACCCCGCGCTGGCCGCCGGCAGCGTCACTCCCAGCAGCGTCTGCCAGGGTGTTGCCCCCAGCGCCAGCGACCCCTGGATCAAACGGGTCGGTACGCCGAACAGCGCCTCTTCGGCGAGGGTAAACATTAATGGAATCAGCGCGAAGCCCATCGCGATCCCCACCACCAGAGCGTTAAGCGGATTATAATGTTCGCCCAACGCCAGGGAGAGCGGCATACCGAACAACAGGCGTTCCAGCGGCGGCGCGAGGGTAAAACAGCCCCACAACGCCAGCGCGAGAAGCGGCAGCAGACAAAGACATTCTACCCCAACGGGCCATCGGCGACGCCAGCGCAGCGGCAGGCGGCCGGCCAGGTAGGCCACGGCAAGCACCAGCAGCGGCAACAACGCCGGCAGCAGCATAATGCCGCCGAGCGCGCCGGCCAAATGCGGCGCGAGCCACAGGCCGGCGATGACGCCGACGATCACGCTCGGCACCGCGCCCATAATCTCCATGGCCGGCTTTATCCAGCGGCGCAGTCCGGCAGACATGAACCAAGCGCTATACATGGCGGCGGCCAGCGCTAGGGGGGTAGCGAACAGCATGGCGCAAAAAGCGGCTTTCAGCGTTCCGACCGCCAACGGCACCAGGCTGAATTTCCCCGCGGCAAAACTGTCGCCGGCCGGCGTGGACTGCCATAACCACGCCGGCGCTGGGTAACCGGGATACCAGATTTTTTCGGTCAGCGTGCGCCAATTCATGTCGGGCGCGCCGAGCGACAGGGCCCACACGCGCCATTCGGCGGAACCGGCGCGTATGAGCGCCTCCCCCCGCGGCGACAGCGCTAGAGGCGGAGCCGCGCCGCCGTGGGTTGCCGCCCCGGCAAGCCCATCGCCGCGCGCTGACAGCAGCGAACTTGCCGCGGGTAATCCCTGGTCCGGGGGGGGCATGCCCGGTATCGCCAGGCGGCCGCGCGGATGCGCATCGCGCACGCTAAACAAGGTTAACGTCCCGGCAGAATCGAGCACGGCAAAGCCCCCCCGGCGCGCCGGCGCCAGAAACCGCGCTCCGGCATCCAGAGTGACGTTGTAGGTGAAAATCGGCGTCAGCCGCGGCCCGGTATCGCCGGCGACGTCAAACCACAACGACAGATGGCCGGCGCCGTTACGCACCAACAACGCGCCCTCCGCCGGCAATATGAACAGCGATAGCGGACCGGCCGCGGCCAAAGCCACCTGCTGGCGTAGTCTGGCGCCGCCGGCGTCAAGCCGCCAGATGCTGAGCTGGCTGCCGGAAAGTACATAGAGCAGATGCCCATCGGGTGAAAGCAGCAGCCGATCCACCTCTTGGCCGGGCGACGTCAGATAGAGACGCTGCACCGCCCCAGCGCCGACCGCCGCGCTCGTAGTCGAGTTTAGAGCCGAGGCCGCGCTTGAGTTCGGGGCCGCGCTCGAGTTCGGGGCCGCGCTCGAGTTCGGGGCCGCGCTCGAGTTCGAGGTCGCGCTTGAGTTCGAGGTCGCGCTTGAGTTCGGGGCCGCGCTCGAGTTCGGGGTTGCGCGCGAGTTCGGGGCCGCGCTCGAGTTCGGGGTCGCGCTTGAGTTCGGGGTCGCGCTTGAGTTCGGGGTCGCGCTTGAGTTCGGGGTCGCGCTTGAGTTCGGGGTCGCGCTCGAGTTCGATGTATAGTTCAGCACCACAACGGATCCGTCCGCAAGCTGTGCCGCCGCGACCGCCCGATCCGCGTCGGAATAGGCCAACGCGATCCGGCGCAGCGGTCGCCGCGCCGGGTCGATTGTCTGCGCGCCGCCAAACGGCAGTAGCCAAACCGGCGCGCCGCCGGCGGCGCTGTCGACACGCGCCAGTACCCCCTGCCCCAAGGCGTCGGTTAGCCAAAACAGCGGCTGTCCGCCGCTGGCGGCAGCGACGAGGGTCGGTTGCGTCAGCAGCGGTACCGGCGCTGCGTCCCGTACTCCGTTCAACGAGCGCGTGATCCCCTGCCCCGCGCGGTCAATCGCCCAGGCCCAGCCGGCGTTGGCGTCGATGCCCAGCGTTAACAGCGCGCTCTCCGTCTTGGCGTCATCACGAGACCACGCCGAGGGGGGAGACGACGAGGGCGGTACGCCGGAAGGCGACACCGGCGCGGCAGTAGGCGCCCCTCGTGCAGCGGAGGGCGACGCTTGCGCAGCGGCGAGCGGCACCCGTGCAGCGGAAGGCGACACGTGCGCAGCGGCGAGCGGCACCCGTGCAGCGGAGGGCGACACGTGCGCAGCGGCGAGCGGCACCCGTGCAGCGGAGGGCAGCTCCGGCGCAGCTAAAGATAATGGCGGCACAACGTTCGCCGCCGGCGCGGAATAGGCGGCCAGATCCGTGACGACGCCAACGGCCGGCGCGCGGAATAACGGTAGCACCACCCACAGCAGATAACAAAAAATCAGCAATAGGGCTAAGAGCACCAGCAAACCGCCGCCGCTCACCACAATGCGCGTCAGTCGATCGATGACACGACGCGACGCCGCGGTGCGGATGTGAGAAATCCTTTTTGGGCTCATAGACCTCGGTTAGCCAGCGACCAGAAGGGCGGTCCAAACAATGGGAAAAGCCTATGTTGCCTGTAAGAAAATAAGATAACAATCTTCAGCGGGGGTTTGTGGGTTATGTTGGACTTTGTCGCTCGGGAGACGATAATAGCTTAACGCAGGATTTTCCCTTCCTGAACAGATCAATGGAGTGGAAATGGGTCAGAAAAAGCTCTATATAGAGAAAGAATTAAGCTGGTTGTCTTTCAACGAACGGGTGTTGCAGGAAGCCGCCGATAAAAGCAATCCGTTGATAGAACGCATGCGATTTCTGGGCATTTATTCCAATAATCTGGATGAGTTTTACAAAGTCCGTTTCGCGGAGCTGAAACGGCGTATTCTGATAAGTGAAGAACAGGGCACCCGAGGCGCCTCACGCCATTTGCTCAACCGCATCCAGGCGAAAGTGCTTAACGCCGAGCAGGAATTTGATAACCTTTACAACGACTTGCTGCTGGAGATGGCGCGTAATCAGATCTTCCTCATCAACGAACGCCAACTCTCCCCTCGCCAGCAAGACTGGTTGCGGCAATACTTCAAACAACAGCTGCGCCAGCATATAACGCCGATTCTTATCCAGCGCGATACCAATTTGGTGCAGTTTCTGAAAGATGATTATACCTATTTGGCGGTAGAGATTATTCAAGGGCAAACGCTGCGTTACGCCCTGCTTGAAATCCCCTCCGATAAGGTGCCGCGCTTTATCAATTTGCCGGCCGAATCTCCCCGTCGGCGTCGGCCGATGATCCTGTTGGACAATATTCTGCGCTATTGCCTGGATGATATTTTCACCGGCTTCTTCGATTACGACATGCTTAATACCTATTCGATGAAAATGACGCGCGATGCCGAATACGATTTGGTTACCGAAATGGAATCGAGCCTGCTGGAACTGATGTCCTCCAGCCTGAAGCAGCGGCTGACCGCGGAGCCGGTCCGTTTTGTTTATCAGCGGGATATGCCCAGCGCCATGGTGGAGCTGCTTAAGTCCAAACTAGGCATCTCATCCTATGACTCGGTCATCCCCGGCGGCCGTTATCACAATTTCAAGGATTTCATCAGCTTCCCCAACGTCGGCAAAGCCAATTTGGTCAACCGGCCGCTGCCGCGCTTGCGCCATGTTTGGTTCGATAAATTCCGCAACGCGTTCGACGCCATTCGCCACCATGATATCCTGCTCTATTTCCCCTACCACACATTCAGCCATGTGCTGGAGCTGCTGCGTCAAGCGTCGTTCGATCCCAATGTGCTGTCGGTGAAAATCAATATTTACCGGGTCGCCAAGGACTCGCATATTATCGACGCAATGATCCATGCCGCCCATAACGGTAAAAAAGTGACCGTGGTGGTAGAGCTACAGGCCCGTTTCGACGAAGAGGCGAATATCCATTGGGCCAAGCGGCTTACCGAAGCCGGGGTGCACGTTATTTTCTCGGCGCCGGGGCTAAAAATACATGCCAAGCTGTTTCTTATCTCCCGCCGCGAGGGCGACGATATTGTGCGCTACGCCCATATCGGCACCGGCAATTTCAACGAAAAAACCGCGCGCTTATATACCGATTACTCCTTGCTGACGTCTGATGCGCGCATCACTAACGAAGTGCGGCGCGTGTTCAATTTCATCGAGAACCCTTATCGCCCGGTTAAATTCGACTATTTGATGGTGTCGCCGCAAAATTCGCGCCATATGCTGTATCAAATGATCGATCAAGAGATCGCGAATGCGCAGGCGGGCGAAGCGGCGGAAATTACCCTCAAGGTCAACAATCTGGTCGATCAGGGGTTGATCGATCGTCTTTATGCCGCTTCCGGCGTGGGGGTGAACATCCGCATCCTGGTGCGGGGGATGTGTTCGCTTATCCCGGATTTGCCGGGTATCAGCAATAATATTCAGGTGACCAGTATCGTGGACCGTTTCCTGGAGCACGATCGGGTCTATGTGTTCGAGAACGGCGGTGATAAAAAGGTATTTCTCTCTTCCGCCGACTGGATGACCCGCAATATTGATTACCGCATTGAAGTGGGCGTGGCGCTGCTGGATCCGCGATTGAAACAGCAGGTGCTGGATATCCTGGCGCTTTTGTTCAGCGATACCGTTAAAGCCCGATATATCGATGCCGATCTGAACAACTATTATGTTCCTCGCGGCAACCGCCGCAAAGTGCGCGCGCAAATCGCCATTTATGACTATATCAAACAATTGGAAAACGCCGGAGAGCAGGACTAATTTATGCCCTTAACAACGACGACCACACAAAGGCCGGAAGAATTCGCCGCCATCGATCTTGGCTCCAACAGTTTTCATATGGTGGTGGCGCGCGTGGTCAACGGCGCCATGCAGG
Source organism: Sodalis praecaptivus (assembly GCF_000517425.1). NCBI lineage: Bacteria > Pseudomonadati > Pseudomonadota > Gammaproteobacteria > Enterobacterales > Bruguierivoracaceae > Sodalis > Sodalis praecaptivus. Next base: position 1,343,464 of record NZ_CP006569.1, on the reverse strand, counting down.
TGCTTAGCCGCCTGAAACAGCGCGTGCATCTGGCCGACGGCCTGGACGACGATCACCGCCTGAGCGACGAGGCGATGGAACGTGGCCTGGCCTGCCTGGCCCTGTTCGCCGAACGCCTGCAAGGCTTTTCGCCGCTGCGGGTGATGATCGTCGGCACCCATGCTTTGCGTGAGGCGGTCAATGCGCAGGCCTTTCTTGATCGGGCGGCGGAGGCGATCCCCTACCCCATTGAGATCATTTCCGGCCATGAAGAGGCGCGGCTGATTTTTATGGGTGTCGAGCACACTCAGGCGGAAAAGGGCCGTAAGCTGGTAATTGATATCGGCGGCGGCTCCACCGAATTGGTCATCGGCGAAAATTTCGAGCCGCTGCTGGTGGAAAGCCGCCGCATGGGCTGCATCAGCTTTGGCCGCTTGTTTTTCCCCGGCGGTGAGATAAACCCGGCCAATTTCCGCCGCGCGCGGCTGGCGGCGGCGCAAAAACTCGAGACGCTGGCCTGGCAATACCGCATTATGGGTTGGCAGGTGGCGCTCGGCGCTTCCGGCACCTTTAAGGCGGCCTGTGAAGTGTTAACCGAGATGGGCGCCAAAGACGGCCTGATCACCCCCGAGCGGCTGGAAACGCTGTGTGAGCAGGTGCTGCAGTTCACGCATTTCTCCGCGCTCAGCCTGCCGGGGTTATCCGATGAACGTAAAGCGGTTTTTGTGCCGGGACTGGCCATTCTGTGCGGCGTCATGGATGCCCTGGCGATTAAGGAACTCAAACTGTCTGACTGCGCCCTGCGCGAAGGCGTACTGTATGAAATGGAAGGCCGGTTTCGTCATCAGGATATTCGCATGCGCACCGCGAAAAGTCTGGCGGAACATTATAATATCGACAGCGATCAGGCCCGGCGGGTGTGGGAAACCACCGACGCGCTTTATCAGCAATGGCGGGTGCAAAACGCCGCCCTTGAACAGGTGCAGCTTGCGGCGCTGCTGAAATGGGCCGCACAACTGCACGAGGTGGGTCTGGGTATCAACCACAGCGGTATGCAGCGCCATTCGGCCTATATTTTGCAGCAGAGCAACATGCCCGGCTTTAATCAAGAGCAGCAACTGCTGCTGGCAACGCTGGTGCGCTATCATCGCAAAGCGATCAAGATAGACGATCTTCCCCGATTCAATCTCTTCAGGAAAAAGCATTTTTTGCCTTGCCTGCAGCTGCTGCGCCTCGGCGTGCTGCTTAATAACCAGCGCCAGGCCACCTCACCGGTGACGGTGCAGCTTACTACCCAGGCTAATCACTGGACGCTGACGTTTCCCGCCGGCTTCTTCGCTCAAAACAATTTGGTGCAGTTGGATCTGGAGCGTGAGCAGGCGTATTGGGCGGATACCCCCGGCTGGTGTTTGCGAGTTGAGGAAGCCGACGCCGTCGCCGAATCGGTAACGCCGTCGTGAGCCGGGCGCTTAGCGGGCAGCGGGCTGGCGGTAGCGCTTTGGCGCCCGCAGGCGTTGCCGCGCCCTTGCGGGCCAAGGATCCGCTCCGCGCGCCGGCCAGCGATACCGTTCTCATGCTGGCCAAGGCCGCCCTGGGCGCGCCCGCAGACGCTCTGGAATGCAAGCTGCCCGAGGCCTCTTTGGCTGCGTCGGTCCGCCGTTGCGTCCTGGCAGCGGCCGACCGTAGCGCCTCCGAGCCCGTCGCGCGTGCGTCGCCACGGTGCGGCGTCCTTGAAACGGCGCCGGCTTATGCTCTACAATCGGCCCTTAAACCCGTTTCTGCCTCCGCCCGTAAGAGGCCAACCCTGTGAAAGCGGCATTTCGCATGCGAAGACGACCCACCACCGGGCGCATGACCCGCTGGATATTGCTTATCAGTTTTATCATTCTCGTAGGCCGCCTGCTCTATGCCACGGTGGGCGCCTGGCATCATCATCAAAATAAACGCGTTACGCCGGCGGAACAAACCGTTAAGCCGACGCCGCCGCCTGAGCGTCCCTGAACATCCTCACCGCCCCATTGCGGGCAAATTGCGACAAATCTACTTTCTTTTGACAGACTTACGCTATCTTTACTGAGTAAGCGTCACTCTTTATCGTCCGAGCAGCCGGGAGGGAACAGGTAAATCATGCCAGCCGTAAAACATCAGGCCCCGCAACTCGCCGAACTACGGCGCCAGACCTTAAGCGTTTTACTGGCAAACCGTCCGCTTATCGACAGTATCCTCAACCGTCCCACGCGGGAGCCGGTCGGCGATAACCGCCATCTGTTGGATCAAACCGCTGAGCTGGTAGCGATCGTGCGCCAATTGCACGCCGCGGATCTGGCGGATCTGCTGGAAAGCCTACCCCACGACGAGCGTCTGGCGCTTTGGCGGCTGGTGGACAACAATAAGCGCGGCAAAACGCTGGTGGAAGCCTCGGAGAACGTCTGGGAAAGCCTTATCGCCGAGATGTCCAACCGCGATATTCTGCAGGCCATCAGCCCGCTGGACGTGGACGAGCAAGCCTATCTGGCCCGCTACCTGCCGCGGGATCTGGTCGGCCGCGTGCTGACCGCCCTCGAACCGCACCGCCGCGCCCAGGTGCGCGAAATGATGCATTTCGACCGGGACAGTGTCGGTCATCATATGGATTTTGAACTGGCGACGGTTCGTTCCGATGTCACGCTGACCACGGTACAGCGCTGGCTGCGCTGGCGCAAAAAGCTACCGGAAAACAGCGATAAACTGTTCGTCGTCGACCGGCACAACACCCTGGTCGGTGAACTGACCCTATCCGCGCTACTGCTTAATCCGCTCAACCGGCGGGTGAGCGAGGTGATGGACGCGCACCCCACCACCTTTCACCCCGATGATCGCGCCGAGGAGGCCGCCAGCGCCTTTGAACGTTACGATATGATCACCGCGCCGGTTATCGACAGTAAAGGCAAGCTGATGGGCCGGTTGAGTATTGAACAGATGGTTGATCTCTACTTTGAAGAGAGCGACAGCAACCTTCGCCGGCTGGGGGGGATCAGCCCGGAGGAAGATATTTTCGCGCCGGTACGCAAAGCGGTGCGCACCCGCTGGACCTGGTTGGCGGTGAACCTGTGCACTGCGTTCATCGCCTCACGCGTCATTGGCCTGTTCGACGGCACCATTGCCCAGTTGGTCTCGCTGGCGGCGCTAATGCCCATCGTCGCCGGCATCGGCGGCAACACCGGTAATCAGACCATTACCATGATCGTGCGCGCCGCGGCGCTGCATCAGTTGGAAAAAGGCAACGCCGGCTTTCTCATTCTGCGCGAACTGGGCGTGGCGATCATCAACGGTCTGGTGTGGGGCGGTATTATGGGGATCGTCACCTGGCTGTTATACGGTGAGGCCGGTCTCGGCGGCGTGATGATGCTGGCAATGCTGCTTAATCTGCTGCTGGCGGCGCTGATGGGCGTGTTGATACCGCTGTTGATGATCCGCATCGGCCACGATCCGGCGGTAGGCTCGAGCGTGATGATTACCGCCATTACCGATACCGGCGGTTTTTTTATTTTTCTCGGCCTGGCGACGCTGTTTCTTATTCATTAACGCGGCCTGTCTATCGTCGAAGCCCTCTTCGCCGGCCGTGGCGGTTTTAAGGTCTTCTCTAAGGAACATATTATGGAAAAAGTGACGCTGATTACCGGCGGATCGCGCGGTATCGGCCGCGCTACCGCCCTACAGCTGGCCGCCGAAGGACACTGGGTCTGCCTAAGCTATTTGTCACGCCGGGAATTGGCCGAAAACGTGGTAGAGGAAATACGTCAACAGGGCGGCAAAGCGCTGGCGCTCCAGGCGGATGTTGCCGATGAGTCAAGCGTGCGGGCGCTGTTCACCGAGCTGGACAGGCGGCTGCCGCCGCTCAGCGGTCTGGTGAACAACGCCGGCATGCTGCTGCCGCAGTCGAGTATCGAACATCTGGACGCCGCTCGGGTCAACGCTATCCTCGCGACAAACGTTACCGGCACGCTGCTCTGCGCCCGTGAGGCGGTCAGACGGATGGCGCGGCGTCACGGCGGCAGCGGCGGCGCTATCGTTAATGTCTCCTCGGCCGCCGCGCGTCTCGGCGCCCCCCATGAATACATCGATTATGCCGCCTCCAAGGGCGCAGTGGATACGCTGACCCTGGGGCTGGCCAAAGAGGTGGCGCCGCAGGGGATCCGCGTGAACGGCGTCCGCCCGGGTTTTATCGACACCGACATGCATGCCGCCGGCGGTGAGCCAGGCAGGATCGCGCGGGTGCAATCGACGCTGCCGATGCGCCGCGGCGGGCAGCCGCGCGAAGTCGCCGAAGCCATCGCCTGGCTACTGTCGGCGCGGGCCTCTTACGTCACCGGAAGTTTTATCGATTTAGCCGGCGGCGTTTAGGGCCCTGAGACGTGCCCCTCAGGCAGACGCGTCGCTCCCGTCTCGCCGCGCCCGACGGGAGATTTTATGTTGTCGACGCGGCTATGCAATTGGAAGCGCTAACCCCATGCGGGATTGTGACCCCGGCCGCTTTGCGCTAAAGTCTCCCGCCTCAACGGCATGGGAGGCAGTAATGTTTATTGGCTTTGACTACGGCACCGCCAACTGTTCGGTCGCGGTCATGACGGAGGAAACGCCGCGGCTGTTACCGCTGGATGGCGACTCACCCTATATGGCGTCGATGCTCAGCGCGCCCACGCGTGAAGCGGTCAGCGAATATCTGCACCGCGTCTGGCACATCCCCACCGGCAGCGACGAGAGCCAGCAGCTGCTGGCGCGGGCGATACGGTTTAACCGCGAAGAGGGGATCTTGCTGCGTGACCCTAGTCTGCAATTCGGTAGACAGGCGCTGGCCAGCTATATAGCCGATCCGGAGGACAGCTATTTCGTCAAATCGCCAAAATCGTTTCTTGGCGCCAATGGTTTAAAGCCGCCGCAAATCGCCCTGTTCGAGGATTTGGTGTGCGCCATGATGTGCCATATCAAGCGTCAGGCGGAGGCGCAAGTGCAGGCAGAGATAACCCAGGCGATGATCGGCCGGCCGATCAATTTCCAGGGCACCGGCGGAGATGAAGCCAACCGCCAGGCGCAGGGTATATTACAGCGCGCAGCGCAGCGGGCGGGCTTTACCGAGGTGGCTTTTCAATACGAACCCGTCGCGGCGGGGTTGGATTTTGAAGCCGGCCTAAGCGCGGAAACCCGGGTATTGGTGGTAGATATCGGCGGCGGCACCACCGACTGTTCATTACTGCTGATGGGGCCGAAATGGCGCGAGCTGCGCGATAGACAGCATAGCCTGCTTGGCCACAGCGGCTGCCGGGTCGGCGGTAACGATCTGGATATTATGCTGGCGTTCAAACATCTGATGCCGCTATTGGGGATGGGCGGCGCGATGGACAAAGGTCTGGCATTGCCGGCGCTGCCCTTCTGGCAGGCGGTGGCCATCAACGATATTCCGGCCCAGAGCGAGTTTTACAGCAGCGCGAATGGTCTGCTGCTGCGCCAACTGCTGCGCGATGCGGCCGAGCCCGAGGTCTTCGGCGCACTGCTTAAAGTTTACCGCCAGCGGTTAAGCTATCGGCTGGTGAAAAGCGCCGAGGAGAGCAAGATCGCGCTTTCATCCGCGCCGCGGGCGAGAGCGGAATTGAATTTTATTCAACCAGGGCTGGGCGCTGATCTCAATCCAACGCTGCTGGCGCAGGCCATCGAGCAGCCTTTGCAGCGGATCCTGGAGCAGGTCGACGCGGTGCTGACGCAAGGAGGCGCAACGCGCCCCGATGTGGTCTACCTGACCGGCGGCAGCGCTCGTTCGCCGCTGCTGCGTCAGGCGCTGGCGGACAGCCTGCCGGGGATCCCGCTCGCCGGCGGCGATGATTTCGGCTCCGTCACCGCCGGGCTGGCGCGTTGGGCGCAGCGTCAGTTTCGCGCCTGATGCCCCCGGCGTTTTACGCCGGCGGTGCCTACGGCGGCGGCCCGCGCCCCAGACCGACCTCCGCGCCGCCGCCCTTTATTCGCAGGGGTTGAGAGGCGGCGCCGGTGACGTAAATTACCCCGCCAGCATGCCCTGTTTAACGATAAAACCGACGATAGCCTCCAGCCCTTCGCCGGTTTTCAGATTGGTAAACGCCCAGGGACGCTGGGGGCGCATACGGTCGGTATCGCTCGCCATGACCGCCAGCGAGGCGCCCACATAGGGCGCCAGGTCGATTTTATTGATCACCAGAAAATCGGAACGCGTAATGCCCGGCCCGCCTTTGCGCGGAATTTTTTCCCCCTCGGCCACATCGATGACGTAAAGGGTTAAATCCGCCAGTTCGGGGCTGAACGTGGCGCTAAGATTATCGCCGCCGCTTTCCACAAAGATAATATCCAGGTTGCCGAACCGGCGCGCCAGTTCGTCCACCGCCGCCAGGTTCATCGAGGCGTCTTCGCGGATAGCGGTATGGGGACAGCCGCCGGTTTCCACACCGACGATACGCTCCGCCTCCAGCGCGCCGGCCTCGGTCAAAATACGTTGATCTTCTTTGGTATAAATATCGTTAGTCACCACCGCCAGCTGGTAGCGATCGCGCATTCCTTTGCACAAGGCTTCCAATAACGCGGTTTTACCCGAGCCGACCGGTCCGCCGACGCCGACGCGCAGCGGTTGTTTGTAGTGTGCCATTTGGACTCCCTGCAATCGAGTTAACATAGCGTTCCTGCATCGTGCCGGCGCCTCATGGACGGCGAGGACGGTCAGGAACGGAATAGACGTGAATATTGTGTTTCATGGCAGGCGGAGGCGATGGCCTGCAACGGAAAACTGCCGCCCAGCGCTGCGTCTTCCAGGGAAGCGGCGCGTTGCCAGGCCGCCGGCAGCGTGGCGGCCAACGCCGCCAGCAATCCCTGGGCCGTTTGCTGACCGAAGGGCACCAATTTCAGGCCCGCCATTACCGCCCCTTCCAACGTGCTATAGCCAAAGCCGAGCGCCAGCGGCTCTAGCGGTATCCGCCACTGGCACCCTAACCAGGCGAGCGCCGCCAGTCCGCTTTGTTGCAGCGCCGGCAAGCGATCCGCCGTTAGCGGCAGCGACGGCCACTGCGCCATCAACCGCACCAGCGCTTGCCCACGCTGCTGCTCTTCCAGCCGCAGCTCATGGGTTTCGCGGCAGCTTACCGCCATCGCCGCCCAGCGGGCAAAGCCGGCATCGTCCCGTTCGCGCGCGCACTGATATAAACGCTTTAGCAGCGGCCAATCCAGGCAACTGAGCTGATCGTCGATGAGCTGTTGCTGCCAACGGGCAAATGCCGCGGGGGAGTTGACCCAGCCGCACTCCACCGCCCACTCCAGCCCTTGAGAATAGGTAAATCCCCCTACCGGCAAGCTGGGGCTTATCAACTGCATCAGGCGCAGCAGCGCGCCGGGATCGTCAAATTCAGTGTTGATGGGGGTGTGCATGCCCGTGTCCATGCCCATGGTCGTGCGGCGCGCTTTGGTAGGCGCCCGCTTCCGGCTCGAAGGGCGCCTGCTCGACGCTCACCTCGGCCCCCAGGCCGCGCACCATGTCATCCAGCACATGATCGTGCTGGTAGCGCGCCCAGCCGGCCGCGATTTGCAGCGGCACATGCCGGTTGCCGAGATGGTAGCAAACGCGCGCCAGCAGCAGGCCATCACCGGCGATTACCGTGGAAACGGTTTCGGGGGCGGCAATGATGCGCACCACTTCGCTAACGTCATCATTGGCAAGCAGGTCTCCTCCGCGCAACAGATGGCCGCGGGGCAGCAGCAGCCCCGCCTCCCGCCCGTCATCCAGACGGATAGGCCCACGGCTTTTTAACCGCGTATCCAGCGCCAGCGTCGCGCTGGCGGTAACGGCATGGGCATGGTCAAGGCGTTGGGTCAATACAATCATCCGCAGATCCTGTCGGTTTAAAAAAGAAAATAGCGTTGCGCCATCGGCAGCACCGCGGCCGGTTCGCAGGTCAATAGTTGACCGTTGGCGCGCACCTGATAAGTCTGCGCATCCACCTCGATAGTGGGCTGCCAGTGATTGTTAATCATGTCCTTTTTGCGCACCGTGCGACACCCGCGCACCTCGCCGATGAGGCTTGCGAGCCCAAGCCGCGCGGGCAGATCCTGCGCGCGGGCCGCCGCGGACATAAACGTCATGCGCGTCGCGTGCCGGGCGCCACCCAGCGCGCCAAACATTGGCCGATAATGCACCGGTTGCGGCGTGGGAATGGAGGCGTTGGGATCGCCCATGGGCGCGGTGGCGATCATGCCGCCTTTGATCACCAGCGCGGGTTTGACACCGAAGAACGCCGGCGACCAGAGCACCAGATCCGCCAGTTTCCCTGGCGCAATAGACCCCACTTCATGGGCGATACCGTGGGTAATGGCCGGGTTGATGGTGTATTTAGCGATATAGCGTTTGACGCGGAAATTATCATTATCGCCGCGCTCTTCCGGCAGCGCGCCCCGCTGCTGCTTCATCTTGTGCGCCGCCTGCCAGGTGCGCAGGATAACCTCGCCGACTCGCCCCATCGCCTGGGAGTCGGAAGATAGCATCGAAAAGGCGCCCAGATCGTGCAATATATCCTCGGCGGCGATGGTTTCACGACGAATACGCGATTCAGCAAACGCCACGTCTTCGGCGATACCGGCATCCAGATGGTGGCAGACCATCAGCATGTCCAGATGCTCATCAATCGTATTGATCGTATAGGGCATGGTGGGGTTAGTGGACGACGGAAGAATATTGCCGGCGCCGCAAACGCGGATAATATCGGGCGCGTGGCCGCCGCCCGCCCCTTCCGTGTGGTAGGTATGGATGGTCCGATCGCCGATCGCCGCCAGCGTATCCTCGACGAAACCCGCTTCGTTGAGAGTATCGGTGTGGATAGCGACCTGGACATCATAGCGGTCCGCCACGCCAAGGCAGCAATCAATCGCCGCCGGGGTGGTCCCCCAATCTTCATGCAGCTTCAGCCCGATAGCGCCCGCCAGCACCTGCTCCTCCAGCGCCGCCGGCAGCGAGGCATTGCCTTTGCCGGTAAAACCAATATTGACCGGCAACGCCTCCGCCGCTTGTAGCATGCGCGCCAGGTACCAGGGGCCCGGCGTGCAGGTGGTGGCGTTAGTGCCGGCCGCCGGGCCGGTACCGCCGCCGATTAAGGTAGTCACGCCGGAACACAGCGCCTCTTGCGCCTGCTGCGGGCAAATAAAGTGAATATGCGCATCGATTCCGCCGGCGGTAACAATCTTTCCCTCCGCCGCCACGACCTCGGTGCCGGGGCCGATTGGCACCGTGACGCCCGGCTGCACATCTGGATTCCCGGCTTTACCGATGCACAGAATACGTCCATCTTTAACGCCGATATCCGCTTTCACAATCCCCCAATGATCGATAATCAGCGCATTGGTGAGCACCAGATCGACACAGTGCGCCGCGATCATTTGCCCCTGCCCCATCCCGTCGCGAATCACCTTTCCGCCGCCAAACTTCACCTCTTCGCCATAACAGGTGTAATCCTGCTCGACTTCCACCCACAAGTCGGTATCCGCCAACCGTACCGCGTCACCGGTGGTAGGACCGAACATATCGGCATAAGCACGCCGGGAAATATGGCTCATGTCTTTGGCTCCAATTTGCCCATGATTTGCGCGCGAAAACCATACACTTCCCGCTTGCCGTCGTAGGGCACCAGTTGAACATCCCGCGCCTGACCGGGCTCGAAACGTACCGCGGTGCCGGCGGCGATATCCAGCCGACAGCCACGGGCTGCGGCACGGTCAAATTTCAGCGCCGGGTTGACCTCGTAAAAATGAAAATGGGAGCCGACCTGTACCGGGCGATCACCATGATTGGCGACGGTTACCGTGACACGCGGACGACCGGCATTCAGTTCGATATCGCCCGCGGCGATACGCATTTCACCTGGGATCATTGCGCTTTTCTCATGTCAGATTATCGGGTCGTGAACCGTTACCAGTTTGGTACCGTCGGGAAAGGTCGCTTCCACCTGGACATCGGGGATCATGTCGGCAACCCCTTCCATCACCTCCTCGCGGGTCAGCACCTCCCGCCCCAGGCTCATGAGTTCGGCGACGGTACGGCCATCACGCGCCCCTTCCAGGATAGCGGCGCTGATGAGCGCCACCGCCTCGGGGTAATTAAGCTTTAAACCGCGCGCGCGCCGGCGCTCCGCCAATAACGCGGCGGTAAACAGTAACAGTTTGTCTTTTTCTCGGGGTGTTAATTGCATGCCAAATTCCTCACGTCGACCAGATCCGCGGCGCCACCGCGTCGCGTCCCATAATGCCGGGGCGTAATGCAGCCCACATCCGGTGCAACATTCCCTGTAACCGCTGGTTATCCTCCTCAAGCGCGCGCACCACCAGCAACGTCTCCAAGCGCGTGGCCCCTGCCGCTTTGATCCCGGCCGACGCAATGAGCGCCCGCGTTTGCGCCAGCATCGCCTCATCCGCCGGTGCGGCAAAAAAGGTAGCGCACAGCGGGTAGCCCCCGATTTTTCCCAGGTCGGGGCCTGTGACGCGCAATCGTTCCATCAGCCCGGCGGCGTCGGGCAGCGTGATGCGCAATTGCGTATCGAGCTCGCCCTCGCTAAAACGCTCCTCCATGACCGGGCGGCCAAAGCACAGCGTTTCAAAACCAATCAGCCGCGCGCCCGGGGCGAGGGTGAAGTCGGTTTGCATCCTCACCCTCGCTCCGGGAAAGAAAATATTTCCCTGCGGCAACCACTCCAGCGCGCTGTCGGCTCCCAGGGTAAAACGCTGGCGCAGCGCCGCCTGCGCGCCGGCGCTGCGGTAGAATTTCGTTGCGCCGGGCATGGTCAGCAGCGCCCGGCTGCCGGCAGCTAAGGTCACATTCAGATAAAGCCTGTCGCCCCCGACCACGCCGCCCGGAGGATGCAAAAGATAAACGTGGGGTAAGCCCTCCTCGGGATAGAACGGCCGCTGCACGGTAAACGGCCCGCGATGGCGCCGGCGGCTCAGCAGCGTACGTCCGTCACGTACGCTGAAATCCAGCGACAGCTCGCCCAACCACCCGGTTGAGTCCGGTTCAGACAGGCTGGCGGAGAGCGTCGCGGCGGCGGGTGGCGGGTGAATCATGCGGTTTTTACATCCTGGAAATGCGCTAATGGCAGGGCGAGATGCAAATTCTGATCCAGCGGGAGCAAGACGGCGGCGGCGCGGCGGCAAAGGGAACTGCACCAAAAAGTTGCACGCCACGCACCCAAAACGATCGCATGTGGGGTTAACGCACCATAATGGCGCGAAAGTCCTTTTCTCCTGCGTGGCCCCGCCAGCCCCCCTACCGCAAGGACGCGCTGGAAACGGATTTCCGCCTCTCGGCCATCTGCCATTTTGCCTGCCCTAATAACTCCGGCGGCCATCGGCATGCGCACTCGCCGCGTCGTTGCGACGCGCAGGGCGGTCAGATGCGTTCCACGCGCGCGACGTCGTCATAAGCTTTAACGATTGAATCTATTCGTATAAGCCATCCGCAGGGCGCCGCCGTTGCGCTATCATAGAGCCGTTTTCTAAGGCGGGTGATTGTCCTGCCGCGGCTCGGCCGCGGGGTTCGGCGCGCCCAAACCGTTTTTACCCGGATGTGAACAGGTGCGCGTTATGTATAATTTTTCCCGTTATCAGGCAAAGGAATTGGCGCTGGCGTATATGACCGGCCGTTCGGAACGTTTATCGCCGGCGGAATTTTTGCAGGCGCTGATCAGAGCGGAAAAAGCCTTCGATCACTTGCTCAAACATGGGCGCGAGCAGCCCGCCGACCTGGCGGTGAAGCTGTTTTAGCCCGCGCTGGCCTCATCCAGGGTGCGATAATCCTCGTCGCTGAGGGTTAACCGGGTCGCCTCCGCCAATTCCGCGAGCTGCGCCAGCGACGTTGCGCTGGCTATCGGTGCGGTGATAGCGGGATGCTTCATCTGCCAGGCCAGCGCTATCTGGGCCGGCGTCACCCGATAGGCTTCGCTGATGGCGTCTAGCGCTTGCAGGATCTGCATCCCGCGCGCATTGAGATAGCGTTCGATAACCGTCGCGCCGCGCGCGCTTTTGCCGGCGTCCTCTTTCGCGCGGTACTTTCCGCTTAAAAAGCCGCTGGCGAGCGCATAATAGTTGATAACCCCGACGCCATGGGCGGCTACGACCGGTTGTAGATCCTGCTCAAACATACGCCGATCGTAGAGGTTGAATTCCGGCTGAAGGCATTCATAGCGGGCTAAACCGTTTTGTTCGCTAATGCGCAACGCCTCGGCCAGACGCACGCCGCTGTAGTTGGAAGCGCCAATAACCCGTACCTTCCCTTCTTTGATCAACGCATCGAAAGCGCTTAGCGTTTCCTCGAGGCACACCGAAGCGTCATCGGTATGCGCCTGGTAAAGATCGATATACTCGGTTTGCAGCCGTCGTAGCGAATCGGTCACCGCTTGACGAATGTAGGCTGCCGATAACCCTTTCTTACCGGCGCCCATCGGCATGCCGACTTTGGTGGCCAGGATGATCCGATCGCGGTTGCCGCTCTTTTTTAACCACTCGCCGATGAGGGTTTCCGACTCACCGCCCTGGTTGCCCGCCGCCCAGTGGGAGTATTCATCGGCGGTATCGATAAAATTCAATCCGTTGTCCAACAGCGCATCGAGAATACTGAACGAGGTGGGCCGATCGACGGTCCAGCCAAAAACATTCCCGCCGAAGGCCAGCTTAGGCACCTGTAGACCTGAACGGCCAAGTGTTCTTTGTTCCATCGCCCTCTCCTTATTTAGCGTCGACACCGACCGGGTTTGCCCGGCAAAACCGCTTTCGACCACGCCCGGCACTCACCGTCCCGTTTAGCGTGACTATGAGCCCTATCCGCATGACAGGTTGGCCCTGTTCGCCTTAGGCCCAGCCGTTACCTTATAATAGCCAATCGCGGCTTCGATGGCGGGCGCGCAACAACCTATTACCGCTCCTGCGCATCAGCGCAGCGCCCGGAACTCCGTTAACCACAACCCGATCCTCGCCACCGAGCCTGGAGGTGCGGATTTCGCGCGAGCGCCGGCCGCGCCAAACGCGGGGCTAATGAGCGCGGCCCTGGACGCCGGAAGAGACCTCCTTAATTCCTCCATTTTTCTCCTAAGCCCATTGGCTACACTTATTATCATTTTACAGTGCGATGAACGTGCACCGCGACAACGCATCCCACTATCGGCGGGACGCAGGGTGCTCCTGCCGACGAAAGCTGTTCGGCGGCATAGCCGCGAGCGCGGTGGGCGGCGCCCCTGCCGCCAAGGGCTATTTTTTTGATACACTCTGTGCGCAACAGCACCGCCGGCGTTCCGTCGCCCACGTTCTAAGAGGGGTAATCGCGTTTTATGTTCAGGCTTTTGTTTCGTTCCCGCACAGAACACACACCGCCCGCTCAATCCGCCACGGTGCGCTGGCAGCTCTGGACCGTAGCGTTCGGCTTTTTCATGCAAACGCTGGATACCACTATCGTCAATACCGCCCTGCCGTCAATGGCGCACAGCCTCAACGAAAGCCCGCTGCGCATGCATTCCGTCATCGTCAGCTATGTGTTGACGGTCGCGGTAATGTTGCCCGCCAGCGGCTGGTTGGCGGATCGCTTCGGGGTGAAAAAGGTGTTTTTCAGCGCCATTGTGCTGTTCACCCTGGGCTCGCTGCTGTGCGCGCGCGCCACCAGCCTGCAAGACCTGGTGATGTCCCGGGTCATGCAAGGGGTTGGCGGCGCGATGATGGTGCCGGTTGGCCGGCTGACGGTAATGAAAATCGTCCCCAGAGCGCAGTATATGGCGGCGATGGCCTTCGTCACCCTGCCGGGCCAGATTGGACCGCTGGTAGGACCGGCGCTGGGAGGCTTTTTAGTGGAGTACGCCAGTTGGCACTGGATATTCCTCATCAACTTGCCGGTGGGCATTATCGGCGCCATGGTGACCTGGTGGCTGATGCCCAATTACACCATGCAGACCCGACGCTTTGATTTTGGCGGCTTCCTGCTGCTGGCGCTGGGCATGGCGACGTTAACGCTGGCGCTTGACGGGCATAAGAGCCTGAATATCAGCCTGGCCAACGTGACGGCGCTGGTGGTGGTCGGCGTGCTGGCGCTGCTGTGTTATTACCTGCACGCGCGCGGCAACGACAATGCCCTGTTTACGTTGCGTCTGTTTGACACGCCTACTTTTTCCCTGGGCCTGACCGGCAGTTTACTCGGACGGATCGGCAGCGGCATGCTGCCGTTCATGACGCCGCTGTTTTTGCAGTTGGGTCTCGGTTTTAGCCCTTTTCACGCTGGGCTGATGATGATACCGATGGTCATCGGCAGCATGGGCACCAAGCGGCTGATAGTACAGATCGTTAATCGGTTCGGTTATCGGCATGTGCTGACCGGCGCCACCTTGGGACTGGCGGTGATTAACCTGCTTTTTCCCCTGGTCGCGCTGGCGGGCTGGCTATACGCGATTCCCGTGGTGCTGCTGCTGCAAGGGGTGGTGAATGCGATGCGTTTTACCTCGATGAATACGCTGACCTTGAAAGATCTGCCGGATTCGCTGGCCAGCGGCGGCAACAGCCTATTGTCGATGGTTATGCAGCTATCGATGAGCCTCGGGGTCACCATTGCCGGCATACTGCTTGGTCTGTTTGTACCGGCCCATACCCTGGACGGCAGCACCAATATGCATGCCGTCTTTATCGCTACCTACTTGTGCATGGCGGTGGTGATTGCGCTGCCGGCGCTGGTTTTCGCCCGCGTGCCGGCGGATAGCGGACAAAACGCGGCGCTCGCCCAGCGTAACGGCGAGGGTTCCTGATGCGCTACGGGATCACCGCCAAATTGTTTTTCGCCCTGTTTGCCACCTGTATGCTGGTGGTCATCACCATGCAGTGGGGCGTGAGGGTCAGTTTCGAGCACGGTTTTATCCACTATATTAAACGCAGCAACACCCAGCGTATAAGCCTGCTCGGCAACGCACTGGCGGAGCAGTACGCCCTGCACGGCAGTTGGGAATTTCTCCATAATAATCAGCGGCTGGTGTATCAGCTGCTGCGTTCGTTTGAGCAGAGCGCCGAAGAGAGCCGCGATTTACCACCTCACGGCTGGCGCACGCAAATTTGGGTGCTGGATAACCGCCAGCGAAAACTGGTCGGCCCGCCCGGCCCTCCGCCCGCTGAAGGGCCGCGCTATGCTATCCGCGCCGATGACCAAATCGTCGGCTGGCTGGTGTCCACACCTATAGAGCGGCTGACCCGCAACGCCGATATCACCTTCGACACTCAGCAGCGCCGTACCAGCTGGCTTATCGTGGCCCTGGCCGCGCTGCTGGCGGCGGCGGTGGCCTGGTTCACCGCCCGCGGTCTGCTGGCGCCGGTCAAACGTCTCATTATCGCGACCCACAGGCTGGCCGCCGGCGATTTCTCGGCCCGCGTGCCGGAAAGCTCGCGCGATGAGTTAGGCCGGCTGGCACGGGATTTCAACCTGTTGGCGATGACGCTGGAAAAAAATCAGGCCACGCGCCGGGCGTTTATGGCCGATGTGTCCCACGAGCTGCGCACGCCGCTGGCGGTGCTGCGCGGCGAACTGGAGGCGTTGCAGGACGGCGTCAGGCGTGCCGGGCCGGAATCGCTGAGCTCGCTGCTGGGGGAGGTGGCACTGCTTACCAAACTGGTGGCGGATCTGCATCAGCTTTCCCTCTCGGATTCGGGGGCGCTGAGTTACCGCAAAGCCAGGTTGGACCTGGTGCCGCTGCTGGAAAGGTCGCTGGAGGGCTTCGCCGACCGTTTTCAGCTAAAAAACATTGCGCTCAGCCAGCAGTTGCCGCCGTCGGTCACGGTATTCGGCGATGCGGAACGTCTGAGCCAATTATTCCATAATGTGCTGGAGAACAGCCTGCGCTATACCGATGAGGGCGGTCAGTTGCGCATCGTGGGCGACGTGGACGACGGCAGGCTTACCCTGCGCTTTTTCGACAGCGCGCCGGGCGTGGAACCGCACCAGCTGCCGCATATTTTTGAACGTTTTTACCGCACGGAAGGGTCACGCAATCGCGCCAGCGGGGGATCGGGGCTGGGTCTGGCGATTTGTCACAACATCGTCGACGCGCACGGCGGGCAAATCAGCGCCGCAGATTCGCCTTTAGGCGGGTTGCAAATCACGCTAGAATTACCCCTCGACCCCAGACCCGTAACCGTCTATGACTGAAGACACAACCGCTGCGCCGATTATCCTTGTCGTGGAAGATGAGCCCAAACTGGGACAATTGCTGGTGGATTACCTTGAGGCGGCGGACTACCGCACGCGCTGGCTCACCCGCGGCGACGGCGTCATCGATTATTTGCAATCGGAGCGCGCCGACCTGGTGCTGCTCGATCTCATGTTGCCGGGCCGGGACGGTTTAAGCGTGTGTCGCGACCTACGGCGCTTCTCCGACGTGCCGGTGATCATGATCACCGCGAAAACCGAGGAAATCGATCGCCTGCTCGGGCTGGAAATCGGCGCCGATGACTATATTTGCAAACCCTATAGCCCGCGCGAAGTGGTGGCGCGGGTGAAAGCGATTTTACGGCGCAGCGGTAGCCGCGCGCCCGCCGAACAGGCCGCCGCGCTCCATATTGATGAGAGCCGTTTCCAGGCCAGCTACCGGGGCGTGCCGCTGGACTTGACCCCGGCGGAGCTGCGGCTTTTGAAAATTCTCTCCAGCGCGCCGGGAAAAGTCTTTTCCCGCGAAGCCTTGCTCAACCAGCTGTATGACGATTATCGGGTGGTGACCGACCGCACGATTGATAGCCATATCAAAAACTTGCGCCGAAAGCTCGAAAGCCTGGCGGAGGAGGAGGCGTTTATCCGGGCGGTCTATGGCGTGGGCTATCGCTGGGAATCGACCCCCTGCGAGTTAAAATAACCGATTCAGCCACGGTGAAATTCAGAATCCTCTCCTATACTGCCAAGAGCGCGAAAGCGCCGAACAGAAGAGGAGGGCTTGTATGTCAACCGGTCATTATGAGCTACAAAAAGTGCGAAATGGACACTTCCTTTTTCATCTAAAAGGGAACAATGGTGAGACTATTCTCCACAGCGAAACGTTTTCCAGCAAAGCCTCCGCCGAGAATGCCATCACTTTCGCCCGGTATGTTGCGCCGGATGAAACCAATTATGAACTGAAACAGAACAGCGATGACGCCGCTTATTTTGTGCTGCGCGGGAAGAATCAGCAGATTATAGGCCACAGCAATCCTTATAATTCGCTCAAAGCGGCAAAACAGGGTATCAGGGCAGCAATGGCCCTCGCCATCACCCTGGAAATCAAGGATATGACCCACTAGCCACTCCAGGCCGGCGCCCCGCGCCGGTCTGGTTGTGCGCGGCGGCGTTTATTGCCCGGGATCAAGCCGCCGGCCGAAAAACCGCCCTTCCCGCCATTACCTCCTGCTTTTTTCTCCTTTAGGCGCTAAAATCGCCGCCGCAATACTGCCCATGCAGGGCAGCCTGACCTGACATCAGACGAGGGACCCATGTTGACACCGGAATTACTTTCTCCCGCCGGCTCGCTAAAAAATATGCGCTACGCCTTTGCCTATGGCGCCGACGCGGTTTATGCCGGCCAGCCCCGCTATAGCCTGCGGGTGCGCAATAATGAATTCAATCACCAGAATCTGGCGTTGGGCATCGCGCAAGCCCATCAGTGGGGCAAAAAATTCTACGTAGTGGTGAATATCGCCCCGCACAACGCCAAGCTAAAAACCTTTTTGCGCGATCTGCAGCCCGTTATCGCCATGGGGCCGGATGCCCTGATTATGTCGGATCCCGGCCTGATTATGCTGGTTCGCGAGGCGTTTCCGGCCATGCCGATACATTTATCGGTACAGGCCAATGCGGTTAACTGGGCTACGGTGAAATTTTGGCAACAGGCCGGCCTGAGCCGCGTCATTTTGTCGCGGGAATTGTCTTTGGAAGAGATAGGCGAGATCCGCGCCCACGTGCCGGAAATGGAAATCGAGGTGTTTGTGCACGGCGCGCTGTGTATGGCCTATTCCGGCCGCTGTCTGCTGTCGGGCTATATCAATAAGCGCGATCCCAATCAAGGCACCTGCACCAACGCCTGCCGCTGGGAATACAAGGTGCATGAAGGTATGGAAGACGAGGTGGGCAATATCGTCCACGCGTCGTCTATCCCGGTAACGGAAATTGATGCGCCGCTGGGCGAAGGGGCGCCGACGGACCAGGTTTTCATGCTTGAGGAGGGACAACGCCCCGGCGAATACCTGTCCGCCTTCGAGGATCAGCACGGCACCTATATTATGAACTCCCGCGATCTGCGCGCGGTGCAGCATGTGGAACGGTTGGCGGCCATCGGCGTACATTCGTTGAAAATCGAGGGGCGCACCAAGTCGTTTTACTATTGCGCCCGCACGGCCCAGGTCTATCGCCGGGCGATTGACGACGCCGTCGCCGGCAAACCCTTTGATCCCAGCCTGCTCACGACCCTGGAAGGGCTGGCCCACCGCGGCTATACCGAAGGCTTTTTGCGCCGCCATACCCATCAGGAGCTGCAAAACTACGACTATGGCTACTCGGTATCCGACCGGCAACAATTTGTCGGTGAATTCAGCGGCGAACGCCGCGGCGACCGGGCGGAAGTCTGGGTGAAAAATAAGTTCGCCTGCGGCGACAGCGTCGAACTGATGACGCCGCAGGGTAATATTCGCTTTACGGTGACAAGTATGACCAACGGCCAAGACGACGCCATTGAGGTCGCGCCGGGTAACGGCCATACGATTTATCTGCCGGTGCCGCCGGAGGTCGATGTACGCTTTGCGCTGCTGTTGCGCAATCTCGGCGGTACCACCACCCGTCAGCCGCACGGCAGGCCAGACGCCGCCATCGCCTGATTTTTATCCGGTAATTAGAATTGGGTCACAATCCCATGGACGGGAACGGGGTATAATCCGTTTGCTGAAAAAAAGGAAAACAACGACCAGTTACTCACCAGGACCACCTCTTTTGCCAGCTCATCCTCCCTTGAGCTGGCACTTTATTTTCCCATTCCTTCTCCTCACGACTATCACGCCCGGCTATCCTTGCGCCCGTCAAGATATTTCCTTTCGCCGGCGCTCGACTTTCCCGTGGCCCAAGTTAGTATCTATGCTTAAATAAATGCCGCCTCCGCAAGCGGTCAATCCTCCGATTTCAGCAAGGAAACAGCCTCAATGGAAGCACAGGTGCCAAAACAGCCGGCGTCACTCCTGATCCTCAACGGCAAAAGCGCCGGCAATGAAGAGCTGCGCCAGGCGGTCAAATTTTATCGCCAGGAAGGCTACCCGCTATTCGTCCGCGTCACCTGGGAGCAGGGCGATGCGCAACGCTACGTCGCGGAAGCGGTTGAGCTCGGCGTAGCCACCGTCATCGCCGGCGGCGGCGATGGCACCATCAACGAAGTCGCCGGCGCCCTGACGCTGCTGCCGGCACAACAGCGCCCGTGCCTCGGCATTTTGCCGCTCGGCACCGCCAATGATTTTGCCACCGCCTGCACCTTCCCGCTGGAGATGGATAAAGCGCTGCTGCTGGCGATAGCCGGCAAACCAACGCCCATCGATATCGCCCAGGTCAATAACGACCGTTTCTTCATCAATATGGCAACCGGCGGCTTCGGCACGCGCATCACCACGGAAACGCCGGAAAAACTGAAATCGGCGTTGGGCGGCGCCTCTTATTTCATCCACGGCCTGCTGCGCATGGATACGCTCAAGGCGGACAGCTGCGAAATCCGCGGGCCGGATTTCCGCTGGCAAGGCGATGCGCTGGTGATCGGCATCGGCAACGGCCGCCTGGCGGGCGGCGGCCAGGCCCTCTGCCCGGGGGCGCTGATTAATGATGGCCGGCTGCAGTTGCGCATTATCGCCTCGGAAGAGTGGCTCCCGACGCTTATCAATAGTCTGGCGAGCGGCGATGATCACCCGCAATCCATCAGCGCCTCCCTGCCCTGGTTACAGGTTGATGCACCGAATGAGATTACCTTTAATCTGGACGGGGAACCGCTGCGCGGCCGCCAATTCCATATCACCGTCATCCCCGCCGCGCTAACCTGCCGGCTGCCGCCGCAGTGTCCCCTGCTGGCGTGAGCGGCGCGGCAAAGAGGCGACCGCGCGCGCTGAGTTGATCTTCCGCACATTAATCACAGTTTTCGGCGGGTTAAAGGGGAATCTGTATAACAACTTGAGTTAAGCTATCTGCCATATCTTTCCCTCAGGATGCCTTTATGCCGCTCTTTACCCCTGACGCCACGATGCCGCCGTCGCTCTACTACAGCGCGGGCGAAGCCCACCCCTTGGCAACGCTTGCCGTCGATACCATCGACCATATCGTTAGCGATTTGCGTATCCATTCCAGCGAACGAGAACACTATGTGACCGGATGGATGGGCGCCCATAGCGTCGTCATCATTCATCACTATCAGGACAAACGTGGCACCGCGAGTGGCCTGGTGCTGACCAAAGAGGGCGAATTACGGCTGAGCGTGCAGTCCATTACTTTCCGCATCCCCAAATTTTTACTGTGGATGTCGCTGCGCCGCAGGCCTCGTACCATGGCCCTGATTACCTATGGCCAACTGGGCGAGCGGCAAAGCCCGCTGGTGCAATATTCCCAGTTGACGGATAAAGCGTTAAAACAGCGGCTGGAGCAGGAATGGCAGGCGCTCAACGACTACGTCGGAATGGCGTGTTACCAGTTGGAAAATGATCAACCGCTCTGGCGGACCCTCATGGACAGCCTCAGCGCCGATGCCCTCGCTCAGTGGGTCGACTCCTCCCGTTTCGACGACAAGCGCCTACAGCAGGATGGAGACTTCACCGGTTTTTGGGCAGGCAATGTCTTTATCAGCCGTCGACAGGGCGCGGTGCCGGCGCTGCAACTGCTTTGGCGCGATGCGCAAAACCAGATCCAGCCGGGCTATATTTATACCCTGGCCGCCAGTACCGCTCAGGCGGAAGCAAACGCGCAGGCACAATCGCGTCCCGCCTTGCTGATCCGGCCGCAGCGCGCCGAGACCAGTTTCATGCTTAACGCGTTCGATGCGCGGCATTTGCAGCTGGCGCATGACCTGCTCACCTACGCCGCCGGCATTCTTGAAGGGGTATCACCACCACTCATGGAAATGATGGACCGGTCCGATACCCTGCCCCACGCGTAAATCATCGGCATGCAGCAGCGCCTGCTGCAGCCACGCTTTGGCCGCCCGCAGGGTTTGCGGCCAATCATCATAACGCGGGCGCAGCGCGGCCAGCGCGGCTGACAGCGTGCAGCCGGTGCCGTGGGTGTGGCGTGTGGCGACCCGCGCGCTGTCGAAGCGCAGCTCATACTCCGGGCTTATCAGCCAGTCCGGGCTCGCGCCGCCGGCCAAATGGCCGCCTTTCATCACCACCGCCTGACACCCCAACGCCAGAAGCGCGCGGCCCTGCTGACGCATTTGATGCTCATCCACCGCCGGCGCACAGCCGAGCAGGACCGCCGCCTCGGGCAGATTGGGGGTAATAATTGACGCTAACGGCAACAAAATATCCCGCAGGCTGGTGACCGCGTCCTCATCCAACAGCGCATCGCCGCTTTTCGCAACCATGACCGTATCGAGTACCAGCCAGGGAATGGGGTATTTTTGCAGCTTGGCCGCCACCGCGCGGATAACCGATGCTTGTCCGAGCATACCGATTTTGGCGCTATCGATACGCACGTCGCTCAGCACCGACTCCATCTGCTCCGCCACAAACGCCGCATCAATGGGATAGACCGACTGTACGCCGCGCGTGTTTTGCGCCACCAGCGAGGTCACAACCGTAGTGCCATAGGCGCCGAGCGCGGAAAAGGTTTTCAAATCGGCCTGGATACCGGCCCCGCCGCTGGGATCGGTGCCGGCGATGGACAGCGCATAGTAAATTCGACTCATTGCACATCCTCCGCGCACAGACGATACAACTCATCGAGCATGCCGCTGGAAAAGCTGCCAGGCCCCGCTGCCCAGGCGGCGGTCAGACGGCCGGCACGGGCCATCAGCCGGCAGGCGCCGGCGACATTGTCCAGCCGCTCGCCCGGCAAGGCCGTGCAGGCGGCCACCACCGCCGACAATGCGCAACCGGTACCGGTCACGCGCGTCATTAACGGATGGCCGTCATCGACCTGCCAGACGCGAATACCGTCGGTAATCACGTCTACCGCGCCGGTTACCGCTACCACCGCGCCGCAATCCTTGGCCAGCGCCCGTGCGGCGGGCAGCGCTTGCAGGGAATCATCGCCGCTGTCAACGCCGCGGCCGGCAGGGGCAATGCCGGCCAGCGCTAAAATTTCCGAGGCGTTACCGCGCACCGCCGCCGGTTGCAGGGTCAATAGATGCCGGGCGAAATGACTGCGGTAATCCAGCGCGCCGACGCCGACGGGATCCAGAACCCAAGGCGTACCCGCCGTCCTGGCGGCGGCGATCGCCGCTAGCATGGCCGCGGCGCGCTGCTGGCATAGCGTGCCGATATTAATCAATAAGGCATCTGCGATGGCGCTGAATTGCGCGGCCTCTTCCGGCTCCACCACCATAGCGGGGGAAGCGCCCAAAGCCAGCAGCGTGTTGGCGGTGATGGTTTGCACCACGTCATTGGTGAGGCAGTGCACCAGCGGCGCCTGCTGGCGCAGTTGCAGCAGGGTCTGGGCGGCAATTGCGCCCGGTAATTCGGAGGGTTGCATGGTTCTCATTCTCCCACCGGCGATCAAGAAGGCGGTTCCGCGGGTGAATGGATACCGTGACTTCCCTACGCTGGTATGATCCAGTTCAGGTAATACGGGTATTTCTCAGCCTTAACCTGGCGGTCGAGGCACCCCGAGTCATTGATAAAACAGCATTTTTAGGGATAAACGGCGATATCTTCCTTCGGGCATGATAGCCCAATGGCCCGGCGGAATACAATCCATTTACGCTCTAGCGTCTGACAAACGCGTCAACCAACGGAACCACCGCGCTTTCGGTCCCGATCACGCGTTTCACCGTTGCCGCGTGCCCGACAGCGATGCCCCGGGCCAGCACGGCGCGTTAATTTACCTCTTTATTTTCCAGGTTTACCCGACGGGGGGTTATTAGCTCGAGTCTTTTAATGACGTCCAAGCGCTGGGAGAACAAAGACACAAATGGTGTGGGAACTAAAGGAATGGAATCGACATCCTCCACCGCAAAGTAGGTTATACAGATTAAATAAAAAAAATGGATTAATTAGTAGGGTCTCAATGGTATCGTTGAATTGAGAAGGAAATCTTCTAGACGACTAACTTAACAGTTTCAGTTCCATTGCGCGCGTGATAGCGTGTTTTGCGTTCGCCACACCGAGTTTATTGATAATATTGCGAATATGAAATTTAACGGTCCCCTCGCGGATAGACAGGATAGTGGAGATTTCATTATAGGTTTTACCCACGCTTGCCCAGAACAACACCTCTTTTTCTCGCGGCGATAGCCGGCAGGGTTCTGGTTCAGTCCCCTGGGTCACCTGTTCCTTACGTGCGTCGAAAAAGCGGATGACTTTTTCATGGGTGGTGATGAGCAACATCTGAAATTTATCTTTTTCACGCTCTATGACATCATAAAAATCAGCACCTTGCTTCATCTGAATTATTGTTAGCGTCGCCAGATTGTTGTCAGGATCATGCAGCGTGAAGGTATAACCATTGTCAAGGGCGTAATCGCTAGACATCTTATAAAAGTTTTGGTCCGGCAGATTGGGATTATTTTGCCAGCTAAAAGGCGTAAATTTACGGCAGGCGATCAGCATTACCGGGTCAATTTTTTGAAAACCATAATTACGATATTGATTCAGCCAGCCCGCCGGGTAATCGGATATCATATAGGCAGGGTGTCCTTCGTCCTTATTCATCATGAAGTAGGCGAAAGTGAAAACATCGGAATCGTTAAATATATGTGAAAGATAAAGTTTAATATTTTTCTTCATCTGGTTGTTGAATAGCATATAATCCTTATCGCTTGGGTCACCCATTATCTCTACCTGTTATATTTATTTGAATGAACGGAATAATCGCACCGATGATGGAAATCCGGCGCTGCAGTTATTTTACTTTATGATTATTGGATAGTATAAGAAGCCCACAATGGAAGCAACCACTAACAGAGGTGTTTATAATTATCCGTCACAGTATCGGGCCGCACAAATCAATCCGTTGCGGTTGCTTTGATTAGCCTGAACATTAAATAACATGTACTATAATTAACTCTCACACATCTTTGGGTTCCCCGGCCAGCAGGACATGCAATGAACAGCAACAGCGGCGACATTACCGTCAGAAATTATCAGGAAGCGGACCGCCCCTTTTTGCGCACGCTGTTTCTCGCCTCACGCAAAGCAAACTGGCTGTGGCTGGACGACCGCCACTGGCAGTTGGAGGATTTTGACGCGGTCACGCTTGGGGAAAAGATCCTGGTGGCGGAAATCGACCAGGCTATCGCCGGCTTTGCTTCGCTCTCGGTGCAAGACCGTTTTTTGCATAACCTGTTCATTGCTCCCCAGTGGCAGCGGCAAAAGGTGGGGACCGCCCTGCTGGACGCCTGCTATCCCTTATGCCGGGGCACGATGGCGCTGAAGTGCCTCATGCTCAATCAACGCGCGCTGCGTTTCTATCTGCATAACGGCTGGCGCGTCATTACTACCGGTTTGGCGGAGAACGGCGAATACTATCTGATGCACCACCGCCAGCCGCCGGCTTCATCGCGTCGAAACGCCGCATCCACGCGCCCTTGATGGCGGCCAGTGCCGCCATCAAGGGCTTTGGCGATGCGCCGTCTGCGCTATTCCCCGGGTGCCGCCTCAGGCTTTTTTAAGCGTGATGCTCCACTGTGCGGCTCCCACCTGCTGGTAATCGGTAACGAGATGCCCCTGTTCCGCCGCCCATTGGGGCAGACTTTCCGTCGCCTGCGTGCAGTCGAAGTCAATAACCAACTCGTCGCCGGCCTGTAACGCCGCCATCGCGGACTGCGCTTCGATAAGCGGGAAAGGACACACCTGGCTGATAACATCAAGTTTCTTAATCATTACGTTTCCTTATTACCTGTATTAGGCTGATGCCGCGCGCAACGCCGCCCGGCGCCGCGGGCGTACGAACAGATACCATGACGCCGTCCAGACGCCCAAAATCATAAAGGCCAACCCGACCCAGCCCTGCCAGGTCAGCATGGCGGTCATCACCAGGCCGTTGCCGATGGAACACCCGCCGGCGGCTGTCGCGCCGAAACCCATCAGGATGCCGCCGGCGCAACTGCGCATCGAGGTGGCGGCATCGGCGGCGCGCAGGCGGAATTCGCCGCTGCCTTTGGCGGCGATGAACGCGCCAAGGAAAATGCCCAGTACTAAAAACACCCCCCAATTGATGAATTTGTCATCCCCTATCACCAGATACTGCACAATATTGGCGCTCGGCGCGGTAATGCCCAGGCCGAAGAGGCGCCCAGAGGCGATACTTAACGGCCAGGCCAGCGTCGCGATAAGGCCTATCACTACGGCAGTGGCAAAGGGATGCCAGCGTTTTTCAAACAGTAAATGGGCAAGCCCGGTTTTTTTTGCCGGTAGTGCGGCTACCGCCAGCGTCGGTTTTTTCAATTCCCGGCGCGCTAACCAGACGGTCACCAGCACCAGTAGGGCGATGAACAGCCAGGGAGACAAGCCCAAGGTATCCGCCATCGAATTATGGGCAGTATGGAAGGAGGCAAGGTGTTGATTGAAACGAGCCAGATGCGGGGAGCGCATTACGGCGCTGGTTAACATATAGGCCGCCAGGGCAATCCAACTGCCGATTAACCCTTCGCCGGCGCGGTACCAGGTACCGGTCGCACAGCCGCCGGCCATGACGATCCCAATACCAAAGACGTACCCGCCAACGATAGTGCCCAACCAGGGAAAAGCGCCGGCATCGTAACTGAACTGCCCCGCGGCGATGAGGGTATATACGCCGATGCTTTGAATAGCGATGGCAATCAGTAAGGCGTAGAAGAGACGATTATTTTTGGCCAGATACATATCGCGAAAACCGCCCGTTAGGCAGAATCGCCCCCGTTGCATAACAAAGCCAAGAAGCGCACCGCAAATGAGCCCGGTGAAAAGTGTTTTCAGCATAATAAATATTCTATATCAAAACATTAGGATATATAATTATTCTCCCCACCTGCACGGCCCGCCAATATCCAAATACACTATTATATAAAGAAAAAATATTTCCCCCGCCCGCGGTGACGACAGACTCACCCGCGCCGCGCCGCCGCCTGCCATCGCTGGCGCCAGGGAGCCTGCGGCTGGAATTGCTCCTGCATCATACGCATAAATGCGCGCGTCCGCTCCGGCAGCCCTGCGCCCTGGTGGGTAAGCGCCACGACATTGGCGTCGGGCAATCGCCAGTCAGGCAACAGCGGCAACAGTTTTCCCTCCGCCAGGGCATCCGCCACATCCCATTCCGAACGCATGATGACGCCCAGCCCCTCCACCGCCCATTGCCGGATCACTTCGCCGTCGTTGCTGATTAATATCGGTTGCGTACGAATGTTGACCGTGGTGCGCCGCGATCGTAGCTGCCACAGCGTCACGTCTTCGTTGTTTTCATGCAGCGCGATGGTCGGTAGCGTCGCCAGATCCTGCGGATGTGCCGGCTGGCCATAGCGTTCGATAAACGCCGGCGAGGCGCAGAGCAGGCGTCGATTGGGCGCGATGTAATGGCTAATCAGGTTCGATGAACGCAACTCGCCAATATGGATAACCAGATCGCTACGGTCGCTGCTGGCGACCAAGGGCTGGTCGGAGAGCGTCATTCTGATATCCACGTCAGGATAGCGCTGGCGAAATGCGGCGACTACCGATGCGACATAGCGCCGGCCGAAGCCGAAAGGGGCATTGATGGCGAGGCGGCCGACCATTCCGTGCCGCCTGGCATGCAGCGTCTCCATCAGGCCGGCGATCTCATCGATAATCCCCACGCCGCGCTGGCACAACAGCTCGCCCTCGTCGGTAAACTGCAACTGACGCGCACTGCGGTCCACCAGTTGGATACCCAACTTTCGTTCAAGCTGCTGTAGCCGCTGGGTCACCGCGGAGGCGGTGAGGCCGAGTTTATGCGCCGTCGCCAGCAGGCTGGCGCTTTCCCGGATCACCAGCAGAAACTGTATATCGGAGGAGTTCAGCATAACTGAATCATAGAATTAGCATAATTAAATATCAATGATCTCCAGATTGATTAGTATAAAAAAATCGTCTTACCGTCTCCGTCAAGGATTTCTTCATGCATCTCCACCAGCTCGACACCCCGTGCGCAATCGTGGATCGCGCGCGGCTACAAGAAAACATACAGCGCATGCAGCAGCGCATGAACCAGCTGGGGGTGAAATTCCGGCCGCATGTCAAAACGTCCAAATGTCTTGAGGTCGTCAATTTGCAACTGGCGGCGGGCGCCCACGGCATTACCGTATCGACGTTAAAAGAAGCCGAGGTCTTTTTCGCCGCCGGGATCCGCGACATTTTGTACGCTGTGTGTATTTCCGCCCGCAAGCTCCCGCGGGTGCTGGCGCTGCGCCGTCAGGGCTGCGATCTGAAGATTATCGTCGATAATGCCGAGTCGGCGCGCCAGGTCGGCGAATTCGGCCGCGCCCATGATGAACATTTCGAGGTCTGGATTGAAGTCGATACCGATGGTCATCGCGCCGGTATTGATCCCGCGGAAGGTGAGTTGCTGACGGTGGCGGCGCAGTTACAGGAAAACGGTGCCACCGTGGGCGGCGTGTTAACCCATGCCGGCTCCAGCTATGAACTGCATTCGCCGGAAAAACTTGCCGCTCTGGCGGAACAAGAGCGGGCCGGCGCGGTGCTTGCCGCCACCCGGTTGCGTCATGCCGGTATTCCCTGCGAGCAGGTCAGCGTAGGATCTACGCCCACGGCTTTCGCCGCGCAGCAGCTGGCGGGGGTCACTGAGGTGCGCGCCGGAGTCTACGCCTTTTTCGATTTGGTGATGCACAACGTCGGCGTTTGCCAACTGGACGATATCGCTTTAAGCGTGTTGACCACGGTCATCGGTCATCAGCGGGAGAAAGGCTGGGTTATGGTGGACGCCGGCTGGATGGCCCTGAGCCGCGACCGCGGCACCGCCAGCCAACAGCGGGATTACGGTTACGGACAGCCCTGCCGGCTGGACGGCACTCCCTTCGACGGCTTTATTGTTATCGGCGCCAATCAAGAGCACGGCATTATTGCCGCCCAACCGTCCCAACCTGCGGCCGATATCACCACCTTATTTCCCCTGGGGGCACAATTGCGCATTTTACCCAACCACGCCTGCGCCACCGGCGCGCAGCATGCGGTAATGCATGCCTGCGATGCGCAAGGCAATACCGCGCCCTGGTCACGATTTCAGGGCTGGTAACGCGCCCGCGGCAAGCGGGCGACCACAGCCGGCGCGGTAGACGTGCTTAGCCGGCGCGAGTCCTGCGCGCTACAAGGGCGCCTGGGACCGAACAAGCACTGCGCGCTACAAGGGCACCTGGGACCGCACAAGTACTGCGCGCTACAAGGGTACCTGGGACCGCGCAAGCACTGCGCGGCGCGAAGGTATCAAGTACAGACCCAGTAATACGCCCAGTCCGCGCGGTGAGCGCGGCGCAAGCACCCAACACGGCGAAAGTGAGGATTGGCCGGCGCGACGCCGCCGGCCAATGGGAAAGGCTACCCGAAGAGTAAGTAGTTGAAGTTGATAGCAATGTTTGATTAATTTACTTTGGGAGGGGCAGTAATGCAGCACGATATCACCGCAGACCCGACGCGTAACGCACCGGCAACCCAGCGCAACCGAAAGACCGGTACCATCAATCCCTATGTCCTGTTGTTCATTATGCTGGTCATTACCGCGGCGGCAACCTGGATCGTTCCGCCTGGTGAATTCGACCATGTCCTGCGCGAGGGGGTGAAATTTGCCGTACCGGGCAGCCTTCATCCTGTCGCGCGCAGCGGCGTCGGTCCGGGAACATTATTTACCTTTATCGCCGAGGGTATGGTGAAGTCCGCGCCGATTATTTTCTTAATCCTCTTTACCGGCGGCGCGGTTAACGTGTTGGAACAGTCCGGCGCGCTGAGCAATGCGCTAAACGCCATGGCGCGGCGCAAAGGCAGCAGCGACACGGTAATCATCCTTAGCGTCTGCGCGGTGTTCTCGGTGCTGGGCACCACAGGCGTTGTCATCAATTCGGTGGTGGCGTTTATTCCGTTAGGCATGCTATTGGCGCGCTCGATGAATCTGCCGCGTATTTTCGGCGTCGGTCTCATCTACCTGGGTACCTATGCCGGCTTCAACGCCGCCATCATCAACCCGGGCACCACCGGCCTGGCGCAGCGTCTGGCCGAACTGCCGCTGTTTTCCGGCATGGGGTTTCGCCTGGGCATTTATCTCGCTTTTGCCGTCTGCGCAATCGTTTTCCTCACCCTTTATGCCCGCCGCTGTCGCCGCGAAGGCGTGGCTAACGAAGACGAAAACGCACAACAGCACATCACCGCCAACGTCACTCCCTCCCATTGGCTTATTCTGGCTTTCACCGCCCTTGCGCTACTAACGTTCATTTACGGCGCGGTCAACTACGGCTGGTCCGAGAACGAAATGTCGGCAATGTTTATTGTCGTGGCGCTGGGCGTCGGCCTGATTGCCCGAATGCGGGGCGGCGCTATCGCCGACACCTTTTTACAAGGCTGCGCCCAACTGATTCCGGGCGCGCTGATTGTCGGTCTAGCGCGGGCGATTGCGCTGGTGCTGGGGCACGGGCATATTCTCGATACACTCGTGAACGCCATTGCCGGCCTGCTTGCGCCATTAAATGAAATGTTCGCGGCTCTGGGAATGTTCATCAGCGCTGCGGTGATGCATATCGCCATCTCTTCCGGTTCAGGGGAATCGGCCGCGCTGGTGCCGCTGTATGTCCCGCTGGGCGATGCGTTGCACATCACCCGTCAGGTGACGGTCGAAACCATTCTGCTTGGTGAAGGCGTCATTAACTCGGTCAATCCCACCTCCGGCGTAATGATGGCCGTACTGGCCATCGGCCGCATCGGCTATGGTCAGTGGCTGCGGTTCGTCTTTCCCCTCACGCTCATGTGGCTCGTCATCGCCATCATCGCCATCATCATCGGCGTTCAGATCCAATGGGGCCCCTTTTAAGGCGGGCAAATAACAGGAAGGATTATAGAATGAAGACACCTTTTCACGGCGTCCAGCTTGCCGACCTTGCGCCCTGGCACGCCGAACTGACCGCCCTGCGGCGCCGGTTCCACCAGCACCCGGAGCTGGCGTTTGCAGAGCATCATACCGCCGCCACGATTGCACAATTGCTCGACGAATATGGCTATGACGTCACCACCGGCGTCGCGGGCACGGGGGTTGTCGGCACATTGCGGCTCGGGGACGCCGACCGCGCCATCGGGCTACGCGCGGATATGGATGCCCTGCCCATAAATGAAGAAAACACCTTCGACTATCAGAGCCGCCAGCCCGGTATCATGCACGCCTGCGGCCATGACGGCCATATGACGATGCTTCTGGGCGCGGCGCGTTATCTGGCCATTACGCGCCGCTTTAACGGCACCCTAAATGTCATTTTTCAACCGGCGGAAGAGCGCGGCTTCGACAGCGGTGGGCAAAGAATGGTCGACGAAGGCCTATTTGAGCGTTTCCCGTGCGACGCCGTTTTCGCCATGCATAATCACCCCGGCAGCCCCTGCGGACGACTGATGAGCCGGCGCGGCCCGTTTATGGCCGCCGGCGACCGGGTGTTCATTACCGTGCGCGGCGTAGGCGGCCATGCGGCGCGGCCGCACCTGGCGCAGGATCCCGTGGTAGGCGCCGCCAGTATCATCATGGCGCTACAAACGGTGGTGGCGCGAAATGTCCCCCCGGATAAAACGGCGGTGGTCACCATTGGCATGCTGCACGGCGGCAAAGCGCTGAATGTGATCCCCGCTGAAGTGCAACTGGGGCTGAGCGTTCGTAGCTTCGATCCGGCCATTCGCGCGCTGCTGCGCCAACGCATTACCGACATTGTGCAGTTGCAGTCCGCCAGCCTGGGACTGAGCGCCGAGATTAAGTATGTCGAGGGTTATCCGGTGGTCTGCAACAGCGAGGCGGAAACCACTCTGGCGCTACAGGTGGCCGCGGAATTGGTGGGCGAGGACAATGTGGACGGCGACATGGCTAGGCTGACCGGAAGTGAGGATTTCGCCTACCTGCTCCAGGCACGCCCCGGCTGCCTGATACGCATCGGCAACGGTGAAGCACAAGCCAATAAGATGTTGCACAACCCGGGCTATGACTTTAACGATAATAATCTAGTTACCGGTGCCGCCTACTGGTCACGGCTGGTCGAGCGATACTTGCCGCCGCGCGCGTCCTGATCCCGGCCGCGGCCCGGCCGGCGCTGGCCGAAGGGGTCGCGCCGGGCACGCTGCCGGCGCGCTATGCCGCGCTGACGCCTGACGCCTGACGCCGGTGGCCGGTGGCCGGTGGCCGGTGGCCGAGCATGTTGTCCCCTGTTGTCTGACGAACCAATAAGGTTGATTATGACTGAAACATCGCACGTTGCGTTACAGTGCATCACCGCCCCGGACGTGCCGCCGCCGGCCGGCCACTACTCCCATGCGGTAAGAACGGGCAATTGGGTATTCGTGTCGGGCGTATTGCCGGTGACGGTGACGCCCGAGGCGGATTTCGCCGCGCAGACCGAGGCGGCTCTGCGCCAGTGCCAGCAGATACTGGCGGCAGCGGGATGCGGCTGGCCGCAGGTGGCGCAATGTACCGCTTATATCGTCGGGATTACCCATTGGCCCGTGTTCAATCAATGCTACGCGCACTTTCTTCAGCACCACAAGCCGGCCCGGGCGGTGGTGCCCGTGCCGGCGCTGCATCACGGTTATTTGATTGAGATCCAACTGACGGCGGTAGTTACTTCGCCCCAGTCGCCCCCGCTGGCGGAACGCCACAGGGAGAGTTAAGTCCGCAGTTGAAATGGATCAAATGCAGCTATGATTGTGTCTGAATTGTTGTGCTGTCTTATTCTGGGCGTTGGGCTGGGAATATGCGGCGGTATGCTGGGCATCGGCGGCGGCTTGATCGCTATCCCGGTGTTAAGCCTGTTGTTCCACATGGATCAGCTGCTTGCCCAAGGTACCGCGCTGATTATGGTAACGCCCAATGTGCTGATCGGGTTTCTGCGCTACCGCCAACGCAACCATATCGATTTGCGGCAAACCTTCAAACTTTGTCTGTTCGCTACCGTATCCGCCTGGTTCGCCGCGCAAATGGCGTCGGCCATGCCCGTTGACGGATTGCAAAAGGCGTTTGCCGCGTTTTTGCTGCTGCTTGCGGCCTATTACCTTTGGCAGTGGTTCGACAGCCGCCGCCATCCGGTCGCCGCCGCCGTTCTGTCCGCCCGGTTTTTACCGCTGCTCGGCATTGCGAGCGGGTTTATGTCGGGCATTTTCACCGTTGGCGGCGGGTTGGTGGTAGTGCCGGCGCTGGTGTCGCTGTTCGGCTTTAGCCAGACGCAGGCGCAGGGGATCGCCCTGGCGTTGGTCGTCCCCGGGGCCCTGGCGGCGCTGTTTTCCTACGCGCAAGCCGGCAACGCGGATTGGAGCATCGGACTGCCGCTGGCGCTGGGCGGCATCGTCAGCGTCTCCTGGGGCGTGGCCCTGGCACACAAGCTGCCCGTGATGTGGCTAAAATTTGCCTTTTGTCTGGTGCTGATCGGCGTGGCGATCGCGATGCTGGCGGCCTGAGCATGGCGCGGTAACGACGAGGCGATAGACGCCGCTATAGCGACGCCAACCCTACTGCCCCGCAACGGCGCCGCCGACCCTACCGACCCAGCAACGGCGCCCCCAACCCTACTGACCCAGCAGCGGTGCCGCCGACCCTACTGCCCCACAACGGCGTCGCCGACCCTGCTGCCCCACAACGGCGCCCCCAACCCTACTGCCCCACAACGGCGACGGCGACCCTACCAACCCAGCAACGTGACATCGACCCTACTGCGCCACAACGGCGTCGCCGACCCTGCTGCCCCGGCAGCGGCGACGGCGACCCTACCAACCCAGCAACGTGACATCGACCCTACTGCCCCAGCAGCGGTGACATCGATCCTATGTCCCAGCAGTGGCAATCACGCAAATTCCGCTTTACAGTTACACAGACCCCGGGCAGCCTTTGCTAATCTCGACGATCGCGCTCAGGACGCGCTCGCTTTTAAAAATATATTATAATCAATAAATTAAAATAAAAATAATCTCGTTGATTCTTTCCGTAGACACCGTTTATCTCCTGACTTATCAAACAAGGGATATTTAGTGTGTAAAATTACACAGTGATCACATTTCATTTGCATTGAAAGTGTTTTAATCAGTTCACCTTCTTTAATGAGAACTGACTATGAAACACATGATGATCTGTTGTGGCGCCGGCGTAGCGACCAGTACCGTCGCGCTAAAAAAACTGGAAACCTATCTGGCGGCGGAAGGGTTGCTTGACAAGGTGAGAATTTCGCAAGGCACGGTGGCCGAAGCCGCCACGCGCAGCGACCTGGATTTTATCGTCTCAACCTCGCCCGCCAAAGTGGCGGTGCCGGTGATTAATGCGCTGCCGCTGTTGACCGGCATGGGCACCGATAAGGTATTCGAGAGCGTTAAAGCCCAAATCCTGGGCTGAGGATCCCGCCATGTTTATTATCGACTACATCATCAGCACCGGCGCATCGGTGATGATGCCGCTTATCTTTATTGTGCTGGGTCTCATTTTGCGCCTGCGGATATCGCAAGCCATCAAGGCCGGCCTGATGGTGGGTATTGGCTTTATCGGTCTGAGTATCACCGTCAATTTGATGATTGATTCCCTCACGCCGGTCAGCCATGCCATCGTCAACCGTTTCGGTCTCAACCTGACCGTGCTGGATATGGGATGGCCCGCCGCCGCCGCGGTGGCGATGGGTACTCGGGTGGGCGCCCTGGTGATCCCGGTGTGCGTCGCGCTGAATGTCTTAATGCTGTACACCAAAACCACGCGCATCCTGAACGTCGATATTTGGAACCTCTGGCACCACGCCTTTGCCGGCTCGCTGGTGGCCATTATCACCGATAATCTGTGGCTGGGGCTGTTCGCGGCGGTGCTCAACTGTGCCATCACGATGGTTATCGCCGATCGCACCAGTAAAGATGTGGAAAAATATCTCAGCCTACCGGGCATTTCCGTTCCCCATGGCTTCTCTGCCTCGTTCGTTCCCGCCGCCTGGTTGGTGAACTTTGTGGTGGATCGCATCCCTTACGTGCGCGACATCAAAATCGATACCGAGGTGATCCAGCGCCGCCTGTCCGTCCTGGGGGATCCGGCTTCCCTCGGAGCCATCATCGGCGGCGTGCTGGCAATTATCGCCGGCGTGGAGGTGAAAGCAATTTTACAAACCGCAATTACCATGGCCGCGGTCATGACCATCATTCCGCGAATGGCGAAAATGCTGATGGAGGGCGTCTATCCCATCAGCGAACGCATCCAGGAAATCGCCCAGGCGCGCGCCGGCTCTTTCGGGCAGATATCTATTGGCCTAGACTCCGCGGTCAGCGTCGGCCACCCGGTTACGCTGTCGGTATCGATGGTGATGATACCGATTATGCTGGTGCTGGCGGCGATCATTCCCGGCAATGAATTCCTGCCCTTCGCCTCGCTCACCGGTTTGCCGTTCGCCTTTGTGCTCGTGACCGCCGTTTGTCGCGGCGATATGTTCCGCACGCTGCTAACCGGTCTGTTGACCTTAAGTCTGGCGCTATTAATCGGTACTAACCTGGCGCCGCTGGTGACCAGCACCGCCGTCAGCACCGGTTTCTCGCTGCCCAACGGCGCCTCCAGCATCAGCAGCGTTGACTATGCCGGCGCCATGCTGCCCTGGGCGATGATTCAAGGATTTAAATTCAAGGTGGTGGGCGTTGTGGTCCTCACCGTGATAACCCTGCTGCTGGCGCTATGGAATCGGCGCAAGATTTTGCAAGAAGCCCGGGAGCTGGCGCAGGCGCAGCAGGCTGAAACCCATGTGGAGAACGCATCATGATGTTTAGCGAACGCCGCGTCATCGTGGTTGACCAGCCAATCAGCCGGGAGCAATTACTGACGCTGCTGGCGGATAGCCTGCTCGCTGATGGCCTGGTCAAAGACAGCTTTCTTGGCGGCGTACTGGCGCGCGAGCGGGAATACCCCACCGGCATCGATATGGAAACCCATGCCATCGCCATTCCGCATACCGAATATGAGCATGTCAATAAAACCGGTTTCGCGGTTGCCATCAACCGCGCCGGTGTGGCGTTCCAGCGCACCGACGCCCCGGAGCAACAGGTTAAACCGGCGATCGTGGTGCTGATGGCCATCGATCCAACCTGCGAGAAAGTCGCGATTATCCAATCGCTGTTCGCCCTGCTGGCGGATGTTGATGCAGTGAACAAAATCAGCGAATACTCACCGGCAGAGATAGCGAAAACATTCTCGCAGGCCATCACAACTCGTTAGAATGGGAGACGGTCAAAGCGCAAAGGGGAAGACGGCGGTGAATAAAGCCATGTTGAGGGTAAGCCAGGTGATCGACATCGCCATGGTGAGCCGCAAAACCGTTTACAATGCCATCAACAGCGGGCGGTTGAAATATCAACTGGTGTTCCAGAACAATCGTCAGGTGCGGATGTTCCATCAGGACGATGTACTGGACGCCTTCCCCAAAGCCAACCGTGCCGCGCTGGAAGTGCAGGCGCTACAGCAGGAAGTCGAGCGCCTGAAATTCGCGTTATCCGAACTGCAAAAAGCCGTTGAGGCCATGGATCCACCGGCACGGACGGAAATGACCGAGGCGCGTTTCACGCCCAAAACGCCGGCGAAATAGGCACCGTTCTCCGGCTAACCTCCGATCAGGCGGTGAATCCGCCGTTCACCTCAATCACCGAGCCGGTAATGAAGCCCGCTTCCGGCCCCGCCAGGAACACAATCGTCGCCGTCACCTCTTCAAGGGTTGCATAACGCGGTATCGCAAAGGTTTCCAGCAACCCAGGCGGCAGTTTGCCTTGTGAATTCGCCGCCATATCGGTATCCATGACCCCTGCCTGCACCACATTGACGGTAATCTTGCGCGCACCGAGATCGCGCGCGGCGCCCCGGCTATAAGCAACGATGGCGGCCTTACTCGCCGCGTAGTCCGTGGTCCCCGCAAAAGCGACGCGCGTACCCAGGCCAGATCCGACCGAAATTATCCGCCCCCCTTCGGGTAACACTTTGACCGCGGCGCGGAGGGTAGCGATAACGCCATGGGTATTGATCGCCCATTGCCTATCCATCGCGGCGTTGTCGATCGCCGGATCGTCTATCTTATGGCCCTGCCAGGCCACGGCGGCATTGTTGACCAGTATGTCGAGTTGACCGAACCGATCCACAACCTGCTGGATCAGCCGCATCGGCGCTGCCGGGTCCCCCTGGTCCGCCTGAAACGCTGCGGCCCGAACCCCGCTTTTTTGCAGCTTAGCCACCACGGCTGCCGCCTTATCCGCGGATGCGACATAACTTATGGCAACATCTGCGCCCTGAGCCGCCAACGCGGCCGCGGTGGCGGCTCCCAACCCGCGTGAACCGCCGGTAATCAAGGCTACTTTGCCGGAAAGCGTGTTATTCATCATCAAACCCCTAAGTTTTACCCTGCCTGATAGAAAGGGAAATGGAATGCACTACAAAACCGGCAGCCACCCCCTATCCCGATCGTTTTTTGGAAATTGGGGCGATCGCTTTCGCCGAGTTTGGTTTACAGTAAATAGAATATCGATCGTTACTGTATCGAACGGTAGGTTATTGTACAAACGGCGTCAAGCGTTTTATAATGACCATTACTGAATTAAATGATGGGCAGGTTGTGGGAAGACATAAACAGTTCGATGAAGGCGAGGCGCTTGACGCGGCGTTGGCCGTTTTCTGGCAAAAAAGTTATGAAGGCGCCTCGTTTGACGATTTGACCAAGGCCACGGGCGTCGCCCGTCCCGGCCTTTACGCTGCGTTTGGCAATAAGGCATCGCTGTTTGGCAAGGCCCTTGACCTTTATCAAACAAAATATATGTGCTTCATGACGCAAGCGTTGGATGCGCCTACCTCATTGAAGGTGGTGGAACATATGCTGCGCGGTGCCCTAGCGCTCCATACCCTCGACGCCGCACACCCGGGTTGCCTGGGCATTAATGGCGCCCTCGCCTGTTCGGATGACGCCGAAGCCATTCGTCGCGAACTGGTACGCCGGCGCGAGTTGGCGCAAGCATTACTGGCCCAACGTTTTGAGCGGGCGCAGGCGGAGGATGATTTGCCGGCGTGGGTGAACCCCGCACATTCGGCATCCTACGTTATGGCCGTTTCGCAGGGTATGGCGGTGCAGGCGAAGGCCGGCGCGTCGAAGGACGCGTTGGCGGGACTGGTCGATCACGTGCTCAGCACCTGGCCAACTTCTAAGGGGGAGCGCGGCGAGCAGCGCTAGAGCAAGCGCGTCTGCCCTCGATGGTCGCGACATCGCGGCACGCCCGGCGTGCGGCCGCGCGCCTACCGCCGACCCTCCGTTAACACCGCCCTGGCCATCATACTTTTCACGCCCGTTAGGCCGTGGGGATTGTGCCCCCGTCAATCACGTATTCTGTACCGGAAATTGCCGCCGCCAGGGGTGATGCCAGGAACGCAATAAGATGGGCAACCTCGGCAGGCGTCGAGGGCCGCCCGAGCGGAATGCCGCCGAGGGCGTTCATGATGATGCGTTTTCCCCCTTCGTAGTCGGTCTCCGCCTGCTGCGCAAGCCGTTCGGCTAGGGCCACGGCGGCCTCGGTTTCAATCCACACCGGCGCCACACGTACCACCCGAACGCCTTGCGGCGTCACTTCTTTTGACAAACTCTTGCTGTAGGTCGATAGCGCGGCTTTAGCGGCGGCATAGGCCGTGGTCGATTCGGGTAAAGGCAACGCACGCTGGACTGAGGTCACGTGAATGATAACCCCCTTCTTTTGCGCCAACATCGCAGGCAGCAGCGCGCGATCCAGCCGTACGGCGGGCAGGAGGTTGAGGTTCAGCTCACGCTGCCACGCCTCCTCACCCAGCGCCGCGAATCCCCCTGCTGGCGCTGACGAACCGCCTAAGACATGCACAATGACGTCCACGCCCCCAAGGTGGCTACCGACGGCCCTGGCTACGGCATCACAGCCTTCATAGGTGGTCAAATCGGCGGCGACAAAAAATTCCGCCGGCGTATCGTCCGGCCGATGACGCGCGCTAGTGAGCACCCTGGCACCCAGTTGTTGCATGAGTTGAACCACCGCCATGCCTACGCCTTTGGTCCCCGAGGTCACCAGGACGCGCTGACCTTGTAGTTGCAAATCCCATTTCATCGGCGGTACAACCTTCGCGACCACCCGGTCCCCTCGCCCCGGCCGCCCTACATTCCGAGGGGCAACACGGTAGGGGTAGGCCTGCTGCGCCGCTGGCCGCCAAGACGAGATAGCGTCGCGGCCTTGATCGGCCTGTCGCTCATCCGAAACGGCAGCATTAGGCGCAGAACAGGCGGTCAAACGGGTAATTTCCGCATCATTGTTCACGGTAAAGGAGGTCTTAAATGCTTCGGGTAATGAACACGTCATGGTCGTTTCTAATTATTGATTGCCGTGCGATTATTTTCTTCATAAGCTAACCAATTATCAAGAACGCACCTAAAAGTAAGTAACCTACCTATGAGAAAGATCTATACACCGGCGACCGCGGCCAATGGGGTGGAACACGTGCTCAAGCTTTTAGAGGGGAGATGGAAACTCATCATACTGTTCCACCTGTTTGACGGGAAAGTGCAGCGTTATTCCGACCTGGAAAAACTGATCCCCGGTATTTCACAGAAGATGCTTGCCCAGCAATTGCGGCAATTGGAAGCGGATGGCATCGTGGCACGCAAAATTTATCCGCAAGTTCCCCCCAAGGTCGAATACCGCCTGACACCCTGGGGCCAGGCATTATGCCCGGCGTTAGACGCCATGCTTAAATGGGCAGAGCAGAAGGATGATTTCCCTTCGTCGGCGCCCGCCAGCTAAAACGCACCAAAGTTCGCCAGCGAATCGGGGCCAAAACGCCAACAGCCGCAGAGCGAAACATCAGGGTTACAACGAGGCGAGAAAGCCGTTGTTTACGCCGCAGCCTCCTAGCCGCTGCGGCGAAATCACCCCCCAGCGCGTTGTGGTGTCCGCAAAACGATGAGCACAACGGTCGTCCTTGCTGCGGCATAACCAGGGCAAAAGGAGGGACGCTGTGCGCTACGGGCCCGCGCCGATAGGCGTCAAGTCAACCCCTCAACGGCGGTGAAATACCGGGTCATAACGAGAATCTTCACATTTTGCCCAGCGGCTACGGCGGTTAATGCCCGAGACCCGGCGCGGGTGAAACGGTTAACCTGGCAAGCCAGCGGCGCCACGACGCTTAAAATGTTACCGCATGCGGTGAAGCCGTAGCGTTTCAATTACGCGCTTAATGGAAAGAGCGCTAACGGAACATGCCCGCAGGGAAAACACGCCTATTGTGGCGCAGTTATCCGGCCGGTTTCGATAAAGGGAGCCCTTTTTGCCCCGCATAGAACACCACAAGGGTGACGCCTTCTTTGCCGGTGTAACCGCGATGCGCGCTGTCGACCATCTCTGACACCACGTCTCCGGCCTTAAGCGTGCGTTTTTCGCCATTCGCTTTTTTTTCAACGGTCAAAGCCCCTTTTAGCACATAGGCTGCATTGGGAATCGGGTGTTCATGCCAGGGGAGACTGGTATTGGGCGCTACGGTAATTTTGAGAACGGAAAGTTGCGGTGTGCCTTTAGGGTATGCCTGGTATGCAACGCCATCCCAAGACTTTTCCGTCTCAAGCAGTTTTTCGACGTTAATACCCCCATCCTTATTGCTTTCATGTGCCTGGATTAAAAAAGGGATGATGAGAAAAGTAGAGCATATACAAATAGATAAAGTACGATTGACGCGTCGCATACGAGATCCTTTCTCTATTTCGGCCGGTGGGTGGTCAAAAACCATACCATCTCCATCACGACAGGGGAAGACAGGTGTGGGGCCTGCCCGCCCCTTCTTTTGAGTGGCAACACCGCCTACGGGGCCTAAAAAAATTTTCGCTTAATGAACTTCTGTATATATTGTGATTGATTAAATGTTGTTTTCTCGTCAAGTCTTGCGAGTCACCAATTATTATTATCATTACAAAATTCATTGAATGCTGTTTTAACTCCGCAATTTTTCACATTACGGAGTTTTTAAATTACAATGGCATCTATAAAGACAATTTTCAATCTTTTATGGCATTGCCAGGTTCATTGCATGCTAACCTGGAGGTGATCAGAAGTAAAGAGAATACCACCACATATTCTATTGAAGTTAAAATAACATCAGTTAAACCATAAAGCAAAGCAGTCAAAGATAACAGTGAGATTGGATTGTAGAGAAAGTTTTTTCCGAGACTATTGCTAAATATTAGCGTGTAATAAAAAAAACCTAAAATATAAATACCAAATATTCCAAACAAAGAGCCAGTCTGAATGATTTCATTATGTAAGTGAACATTTAAATATCTGAGTGCATCGGAATTTTGATTTTTTTCAGAATGCAGAAAATCCACTATTTTTTCGTTTCTAAAGGCTTGTGTTTCACCTAACGGTGCATTGATGAATGCCATGACGCCAACACGCCACATAGTAAATCTGGCACCTAATGAAGTTTTGTCATTACCCTGTTGGTAAAGTGAAAATTCTTGCGATGTTCTATTATAACGTAATGAAATTAAATCCCAATTAGTGTAGATGATCGATGCCAAGGTCAGAATGATAAATACCAAGGGGATTGATTTTAATTTTTTATATTTAAATACAACATGTAAGATCAGCATGCTTACAGCCAATGTATGGATGACCATTGCAGATCTCGTTTCGGTAAGGAAGATCACATATATCGACAAAAGTCCTGAAGTAAAAATAAAATATTGTTTTTTTAGGCTTAATCTATCACATAAGGTGACAGTCATCAATACTAACGATAATGCGCTATATTGATATGCTGCGCCTGTGGCTCGATTCATAGCAAAAACTATGCGATCTGATGTCTCGATATATTGCCATATACCATAAATACTTGCGATGATAAATGCACTCAATAGAGAAAATATACAATATCGGCGTATGAGTGCGCGTTGAGCACTATCGTGATTATATAACCATACAGCATACCAGCTAATTACCGCAGCCACAAACCAGCGCTTACCTGGTGTGAATAACGTTCCCTGAGCATTATAAGATACCATTTCACACAATAATGACCAGATGGTGTATAAAATCGACATTAGTAAAACAGGGAGTATAATTTTACAAGCCAAAAGTGAAGATAGACATTCTCTAAAGTTAATCGCAATACCTAGAAAACCCAAATAACCACAGAGATAGAAAGAAACTCTACTAATTTTTTCGTCGATAAAAGCTAACGGTAAGATAACAAAAAAAGAACAGAAAAATAAGATAGCGATATATCTTTTCATTGACTCTTTATTTCCTTGACCCATAAAAACACTCCAACTATATTATTCCACTCACCTTCAATCTTAAATATTTTTTCTTATCACTGAATCTAACAAATGGTGATAAAATGAACCTCACCATTGATATTTTTTGGCACACATCGATGAGAAGTTTGATAGATTCTTCATGAAAATACTCAGGAGGCAATTTTCTAAGTTCATTTATTGCGCTACAATAGGCAATTGATCCTTGTCTGTTTAGCATCTGGATCTTTATTTTCTCTAAGTTCATTCTTTCAACAATCTGCTTAGCACTTATACTGTGAGTCAAGCTATTTTCTCTTTTTAGATAGCTATAAAATCCACTTTTGGAAAAGAAAACATTATTAATCATAGGTATGGCTTTAAGCAAAGTGTATTCATCCTCATAGAATTTTTTCTCCTCTATCCCGATTTGTTTTAGTAATGCCGTCTGATAAAATTTACCTGCAAAATGCCCCTGTATTTTCTTTCCTTTCAAGTACATTTTTATAAAATCTTTCTTTGGTATATTTTGCGGAATGTTGAATTTTTTTATATTCCTTCCCTCAATTGGGGTAACAAGCAAGTCAAAATCTTTCATTCTTAGAAAAACAAGTATATTTTTTAAAAAATCCCCATAAAATGTATCATCACCGTCAAGGATAGTAAAATACTTCCCTTGACATTGATTTAATGCATATTGTCTTACTCTTCCTATGTTCTTAAACTCAACGCGGAAATAGTGGATCTGTGAATATTTCGTAGAGTATTCTTTCATAATTTTGGGAGAAGCATCACAAGATGAATCATCAACTAATATTATTTCATAATCATGCTCATGTTTCATTGCTGCTAACGCGCTATCCAAACATGTAGATATATAATCTTCCAGGTTATGAACGGCAATAACAATAGATAAAGAAATAGTCATTACGTTATCCCTACGTTAATTCTGTGTTTTCCCTTTCGTAATCTCAATGGCCCCTGGCCATTTATTTACAAGACTAAAAAGTTAAGCGTAACGCAAAGTTATACCTAAAAGTGAGAATCCGTTACTCATCGTTTTATGTGCTTCATAATCTAATGCAAAAGACAACTATTATATAAATACACTTCAATATATTGTTATCCCTTCAACGTAGTTACCTGTCAGAGATGTCATTAGGCTTACTTCGACCCTATCGTGATAGTTGATTGCAATATCAGAAAAAAATCAATAAGGGTTTGATAGTATCATAACAATGCGGATTATAGGACGCGTAGACAAAAGGAATTTAGTTTCAGGGAAATTGATTCAGACTCTTATTGAATGGTACAACGGTAACTTTGCTTTTTCCTATACCTATTTTCAGCTTCAGGATTATCAATGTCATTCGCTCTAAGCAGATGCATTTAGCGGCCCGGTAACCATGGGCGGGAATCAGTCGTGGGTAGCGTTCCCTGGGGTGCATGTTGATGACAGCACATCAGCGGCTCGGTTTCTACTGTGCATAAGTCAGTAAATCCGAGCGCGACGAAGGCATGGAGCGGCTTGTCAATGCGTCTATAGCCGATATGATCGGGGGCAGTAAAGGAGGCAGTGACGGACTGCACAGTCCTCGCGCCGGAGCTGGGAGAACCGGCGGGGCGAGGAACGCCCCCCGCTGTTAAACCGGTTGCCCTAATGATGCGTTACCTATGCCGACGGGTTACCCCTATAGGCGGGGTGGTTCCCGCCCCATGGATGGGATACGGCACAAAGGGAAAAGCCGCAATAATAAATGGGGTTACGTTCATCGGCATTGAGAAATACCTGAGCCACTTGTTACGGCAGCAGCCAGAATTTCGCATTCAGAAAAGTAATGGGAGTTCAGTATGTTAATGGGGCCATCGATCAGCAGCCAGCACTATTTAGACCACGATAAAGTCATCGATAAAGCGCACTTATTCCGAGTATTCATTGTCATGGTATACCTCGTGGTGCTACGTGGACGGCAGTATACCATGCTTATGGATGGGTACCACAATTATGCTGCTGCCAGGTTGGCCGGCGTTAAATGCATATACCAACTCATCGTCAAAAAACTGATAAAAATTTTTAGCGGCATGACGGCGCGAGAAAGTAAGAAATTCCTTATTAATAACCTGACGGATAACGAGAATCATTACGTCGAGGACAGCGAAATAGTGCGGAAATTATTTATGCCATAACTTTTCAGATAAAATTCGTTTATCAATTAATTCTGATTCAAAAAAAAAAGAAAGGACCAATAGCCAAATTATCTCTGTTGAAAAAATGGCACTTTTGGGAGGAAGGAAATGAAAATACTATTATCCAATTCGCTAAGGTCCCATAAAAGCGTTATTCAAATCCTGAAGCATTACCGCCCACCATTTTGTTGGCAAGAAAATAAATGAACCTGCAGACCAATGTTAGTGATGCAGCGTAGTATGGCTTTTTTTTTCATGACGTTATTTATTTATCTACCATGTTAGCCCATTGCTGGAGCATATCCCGGCGCTGGGCGGCCCTTTCCTCCTTGTTGTAGACGGCACGGACGCCGCGCTGCTCATGCGCCAGCTGCTTTTCGATCCAATCACTGTTAAATCCCGCCTCATGTAACAGCGTGCTGGCCGTGCGGCGCAGATCATGCACTGTAAAATGTTCGAATTCCTCCCCCCGCTGCTGAATAAAGTTTACTGTTTCGCTTATTACACGGTTAAGTGAGGAATTGGAAATGTGTTTTCTGATATCGTATCGACCCGGCAGGATATAGTCACTGCCGCCGACGCAAACCTGCAACCCGATCATGATGTCCATGGCCTGCCTGGAAAGATAAATGTTGTGTTCTCGACTTGCCTTCATGCGATGAACGGAAATCGTCCAGACGGCTTTATCGGAATCACTCTCTCTCCACTCCGCTTGTGTCAATTCGCTTTTGCGAACCAGTGTTATCAAAACGAAGTGGATCGCGAGCTTTAGTGTCGCGGATGCCCCTGTCTCTTTGCAAGCCAGGAAGAAAAGTTAATTTTATGCGGCTTCAACGCTCTTTCCCGCGCCTCGAACGTGGCTATTGAAGAGGCTTTAACATACTCGGCGGGATTGACGACATCAAGACCGTGATCGATTGCGTATGTGACACACTGCCGACGATTTCCCTGACCTGTAAAGCGGCGGCTTTCGCGCCCCGTCTTCAACAAGCTTATAGCATCTCGCTCGCAGCCATGCGGGGTTGACCTCATGCATGAGGCGGTTACCAAAAACTGGCAGTATGTTTCTATCAATGACTGCCTGCTTC
Organism: Sodalis praecaptivus; assembly: GCF_000517425.1. NCBI lineage: Bacteria > Pseudomonadati > Pseudomonadota > Gammaproteobacteria > Enterobacterales > Bruguierivoracaceae > Sodalis > Sodalis praecaptivus. Next base: position 1,298,565 of record NZ_CP006569.1, on the reverse strand, counting down.
ATCGCTCAAGTACTGTCTGCCAAACGTACGTTTTTCATCTATGCGACGGTATAATCGCTAAACCTTATTGCTCCTTTAACGATCCTTTACCGTCACGCTTGGCGGTAGCCGGCGCCACGCCTAGGCTGACCTGCTTTTAGACGGTATGCAATTTTTCCCTTGCTTCAGCTAATGTAATACCGTCAGGACCGTACTACCCTTGGGTCACTATTTCCCTACGACCATTGATACGCTAGTCATAGCGAAAGGTCACGGTTCCGCTGGGCGTGCCGGCAAAATAGAGGCCATCACGAACTATGACTTTGTAGCGCTTTTCGCGAGGTTTAACCTTTTTAACTTGGTGTCGGTAAGCATCTGCGTTAACCTTTCTATACCGTCAGGGGATGCCAACGGTGTACGGTATTTTGTCTCCGCAGAATACTACCTAAAGGGTAATACCGACAAAAGTACCGTCAGAAAAACGTTGCTCTAGCCGATAGATATAAAGTGATATCAAAGAAAACCCCTTGTAAAAACAAGGGGTTGAGTATATAGATCAATAGATATAAAAGGATAAATTGGGCCTATTCGTCATTCCCACTCTATCGTCGCCGGCGGTTTGCCGGAAATGTCATACACTACCCGGGAAATGCCGTCGATCTCATTGATGATGCGGTTGGAAACGCGCCCCAGGAATTCATACGGCAGATGCGCCCAATGGGCGGTCATAAAGTCGATGGTTTCCACCGCGCGCAGCGACACCACCCAGTCGTACTTGCGGCCGTCGCCCATCACGCCGACGGAGCGCACGGGCAAAAAGACCGTGAAGGCCTGGCTGACTTTGTTGTACAGATCCGCCTTGTGCAGCTCTTCGATAAAGATCGCGTCGGCGCGGCGCAGCAGATCGCAATACTCTTTCTTCACCTCGCCCAGCACGCGCACGCCCAAACCCGGTCCGGGGAACGGATGACGATAAAGCATATCGTAAGGCAGGCCGAGTTCCAGGCCTATCTTGCGCACTTCATCCTTGAACAGCTCTTTCAACGGTTCCACCAGGCCCATTTTCATCTCTTTCGGCAGGCCGCCGACATTATGGTGCGACTTGATGACGTGCGCTTTACCGGTGGCGGAGGCGGCGGACTCGATAACATCGGGGTAAATGGTGCCCTGCGCCAGCCATTTTACCTCGGTGAGGCTCAGCGCCTGTTCGTCAAACACCTCAACAAATACCCGGCCGATGGTTTTGCGTTTAGTTTCTGGATCGTCGATGCCGGCCAGCGCGGAGAGAAAGCGGTTTTCCGCCGGCACATGGATAATGTTCAGGCCGTAGTGATCGCCGAACATGTCCATCACTTGACTGGCTTCATTGAGGCGCAGCAGGCCGTTATCGACGAACACGCAGGTCAATCGATCGCCGATGGCCCGATGCAGCAGCATCGCGGTCACCGAAGAGTCCACGCCGCCGGATAAGCCGAGGATAACCCGATCGTCGCCGACCTGCTGGCGAATGCGCGTCACCGCATCTTCGATAATCTTGGCCGGCGTCCACAGCGGGTCGCATTGGCAAATATCGAGCACGAAGCGCTCCAGCATGCGCTGTCCCTGGCGGGTATGGGTGACTTCGGGGTGGAATTGCACACCGTAAAACCGTTTTTCTTCATTGGCCATAATGGCGAACGGGCAGGTTTCGGTGCTGGCGACGGTGACAAAATCCGCCGGAATGGCGGTAACCTTGTCGCCATGGCTCATCCAGACATCCAGCAGCGGCGCGCCGCCGGTGCCGATGTCGTCCTGGATGTCGCGCACCAGCAAACTGTCGGTCAACACTTCTACCTGGGCATAACCAAATTCGCGCTGGGAAGAGCCCTGCACTTTACCGCCGAGCTGCATCGCCATGGTTTGCATGCCGTAGCAAACGCCCAGCACCGGCACGCCCGCTTGAAACACATAGTCCGGCGCGCGCGGGCTGTCTTGCTCGGTGGTGCTTTCCGGGCCGCCGGAAAGGATAATACCGCTGGGATGGAATTCGCGTATTTGCGCTTCGGTTACATCCCATGCCCAAAGTTCGCAATAGACGCCAAGCTCACGTACCCGGCGGGCCACCAGTTGGGTATATTGCGAGCCGAAGTCCAGAATCAGAATGCGGTGTTTATGGATATTTTCTGTCATTGATGGCGTATTCCGAGAGCGTATAGCAAAAAAAGGTCACTGCCCGGCCGGGAAAGTACCGAGCAGAATAGCGTCGGGCCGCCGAGCTGGCACGGCCCGCGCCGGGGAAATTCGTTAACCCATGCGGTAGTTCGGGGATTCTTTGGTGATGGCGACGTCATGAACGTGGCTTTCCTGAATGCCGGCACCGCTGATACGGACAAATTCCGCTTTGGTACGAAGGTCGTCGATAGTAGCACAACCGGTCAGCCCCATACAGGAACGCAGGCCGCCCATTTGTTGATGAACGATTTCCTTCAGGCGTCCTTTATACGCCACGCGGCCTTCGATGCCTTCCGGCACCAGTTTATCGGCGGCGTTGTCGGTCTGGAAATACCGGTCCGATGACCCCTTGGACATCGCGCCCAGCGATCCCATGCCGCGGTAAGATTTGAAAGAGCGGCCTTGGAACAGTTCGATTTCGCCAGGGGATTCTTCGGTACCCGCCAACAGCGATCCCACCATAACGCAGGCGGCGCCGGCGGCGATGGCTTTGGCGATATCGCCGGAAAAACGGATGCCGCCGTCGGCGATAACCGGGATCCCGGTACCTTCCAGGGCTTCGACCGCATCAGAAATAGCCGTGATCTGCGGCACACCCACGCCGGTGACGATGCGGGTGGTGCAAATGGAGCCGGGGCCGATGCCCACTTTCACCGCGCTGACCCCCGCCTCGACCAGCGCGAGCGCGCCGGCGCCGGTAGCAACGTTGCCGCCGATAATTTGCAGGTCGGGGTATTTGGCGCGCGTGTCGCGGATACGCTGCAGCACGCCTTCGGAATGACCATGGGAAGAGTCGATAAGCAGGACGTCAACGCCGGCGCTCACCAGGGCGTCGATGCGCTCTTCGTTACCGGCTCCAGCGCCTACCGCCGCGCCGACGCGCAAGCGGCCGTGTTCATCTTTACAGGCATTGGGTTTGCGTTCGGCCTTTTGGAAATCTTTTACCGTTATCATGCCGAGCAGATGAAATTGCTCATCCACCACCAGCGCTTTTTCGACGCGCTTTTCGTGCATTTTGGCCAGCACCACTTCGCGGGCCTCGCCTTCTTTAACCGTCACCAGGCGTTCTTTCGGCGTCATCACGGCGGAAACCGGCTGGCTAAGATCGGTGACGAAGCGAACGTCGCGACCGGTGATGATCCCGACCAGTTCATTATCTTCCGTTACCACCGGATAGCCGGCGAAACCGTTGCGCGCGGTGAGTTCTTTTACCTCGGAAAGCGTAGTACTGGGCGTCACGCACTGGGGATGGGTTACGACGCCGCTTTCATGGCGTTTTACGCGACCTACTTCCTCGGCCTGGCGTTCGATAGACATGTTTTTGTGAATGAAGCCGATACCGCCTTCTTGCGCCAGCGCGATAGCCAGGCTGGATTCGGTTACCGTATCCATTGCCGCGGACAGCATGGGTATATTCAGGCGTATTTTCTGAGTCAATCGGGTGCCGAGATCGGCCGTGTTGGGCAGTACCGTGGAGTGAGCGGGAAGGAGCAGAACGTCGTCGAATGTCAGAGCTTCTTTAGCAATACGTAACATAGCAATATCTCACCAAGGTGGATGTGAAACAGATAAAATATTGCCGTGGCATTATACAGAACGTAATCGGTTGCCTCCAGCACTATTTTCAAAAAATCCTTGCTTACCGTTTCGCAATGAGTAATATCAATCGATTAAGACTTTGCAATGGAGTTTGATCCCGCTCACATGTCTACCCCGCCCACTTCCCTGATTTTTACCGTTAGCCGTCTCAATAAAACGGTACGCGAGCTGTTGGAAGGCGAAATGGGTCAGGTGTGGTTGACGGGAGAAATATCCAATTTTTCCCAACCTGCGTCGGGTCATTGGTACTTCACACTCAAGGACGACCGCGCCCAGGTGCGCTGCGCCATGTTTCGCAACACCAATCGCCGCACCACGTTTTCGCCGCGCAACGGTCAACAGGTATTGGTGCGCGCAACGCTCACGCTGTATGAGCCGCGCGGCGACTATCAGCTTATTGCCGAGAGTATGCAGCCGGCCGGCGACGGGTTACTGCAACAGCAGTTCGAGCAGCTTAAACAGCAATTAAGCGACGAAGGACTGTTCAGCCAACAGTATAAGCAGCCGCTGCCCAGCCCGGCCCGCCGGGTAGGGGTGATTACCTCCGCCAGCGGCGCGGCGCTGCACGATATTTTGCAGGTGTTGAAACGCCGCGATCCGTCGCTGCCGGTGGTGGTTTACCCCACCGCGGTGCAGGGGCAGGAAGCGCCGGTGCAGATCGTGCGCGCCATCGAAACCGCCAATCGTCGCGCTGAGTGCAATGTGCTGATCGTCGGTCGCGGGGGCGGTTCGCTGGAGGATCTCGCCAGCTTTAACGATGAACGGGTGGCGCGGGCGATTTTCGCCAGCCGCTTGCCGGTGGTCAGCGCGGTCGGCCACGAGACCGACGTAACCATCGCCGATTTTGTCGCCGATTTGCGCGCGCCAACGCCGTCGGCGGCGGCCGAGCTGGTAAGCCGCAACCAGTTGGAACTGTTGCGTCAATTGCAGTCTCAACGGCAGCGGCTGGAAATGGCGATGGATTATTTCCTCGCGCAGCGCCAACAACACTACGGCCGTCTTCAGCATCGCCTGCACCAGCAGCATCCTCAATTACGACTCGCCCGCCAGCAAACCGCGCTGATGGCCCTGCGCCGCCGCCTGGACGACGGCCTCCAGGGGCAACTGCGCCAGGCGCTGCGCCGTCACGACTATTTGCGGCAACGTTTGCAGCAGCAGGCGCCCACGGCGCGCATCAACCGTGCCCAGCAGCAATTGCAGGCGCTGCGTTACCAACTAAGCCAGAGCATAAGCCGCCCCCTAAGTCGGCAAAATAATGCCTTTGTGGCGCTCTGCTCCCGGCTGGAGGGCGTTAGCCCGCTGAAAACCCTGGCGCGCGGGTTCAGCGTCACGACCGATAGCCACGGCGCGGTGGTGAAACAAACCCGTCAACTAAGCGCCGGCGATCGTCTAACGACACGGTTGAGCGATGGTTGGGTGGAGAGCCAGGTCACCCAGATTACCCGGCAGCCGGCGAAACGCCAGCGGCGCTCAAAGGACTGATGCCACGGCGCGCCCTGGCGCCTGCCCCCACCCGCCACGGTGCTCAGTCCATGACCGAAGGTTACCGCAGCGCCGTACGCCCTGCATGACCGCACGCCCTATTACGCCACGCATATTGCTCAGCACACAAGTGCGGGATCCACCGCAACATCCCGCGCCCGGCCCAGAGAGCCTAGGCTGCGGTGCGCTTCCCACAAGCCTCCTTCCCCCACGCGGGCGTGCCGCCCCGGCACCATGACGCATTTTTCATTATTGGTCCGCCCGTCACGGCCGACCCTGAACGTCCCCCGCCGAACGGTCGGCGGCGTTGCGACACAGTTGGTTGAAGCCGGCGCCGATAGCCAGCAGCAGGCAGGTACCGAGGAAGACCGGGCGCATACCCAAATGGCCGCCGACCACCCCGCCCAGCAGCGGCCCGGTTACCTGGCCGACATACTGGGCGGAGGTCGACAGGCCCAGCACGCCGCCGACCTTCGCCGCCGGTACGCTATGGCGAATGACGCTGGCGATACAGGGTAGCAGCCCGCCCAACGCCAGCCCCATGCAAAAGCGCAGCGCCACCAATTGCCAACCGGCGGTAACGAACGCCTGCGGGATAAGCAACACCGCCGCCACCAGCAAACAACCTATGATCACTCGCCAATGGCCTACCCTGTCCGCCAACCGTCCGAGCCTGGAGGCCGATAGAATACTGCCCAGCGCCGCGGCAGCCATTACCAGACCGGCGACAAACGTCACCTGCTGGCCGCTTACCAGCTGCGCGACATACAGCGTGATAATCGGCTCGATGGACATATTCGCCAGCATCAGCAATGTGCCGGTAATCAGCATTGCCATCACCGGCAGGTTGCGCCAGGGGCTAATGGCGGGAGAAGTCGCGGCGGCAGCCGGACGCGAGGCGCTGCCGGGGACTTCTTTTAGCAGCACCACCGTGGCCAAAAAGGCGATAAAGATCGCCCCGCCCGCTAACATAAAGGTAGCGCGGATGCCGATGAGCGGCGGCAGCGTACCGCCAATCAGCGGTCCGACCAGATTTCCCGCCATAATGCCGGAGGAGAGCATGCCCAGCGCCCATCCCGTGCGGGCTTTGGGGGTTTGGGTAGCGACCAGGATAGTGGATCCGGAGGCGTATCCACCCAGCAAACCGGCCAGCAGGCGCAGCGCCACCAGTTGCCATACGCTTTGCGCCATGCCGAGCAGCGTCATCGCCACCGCCATACCGAGACTGGCCCGGATGAGCATTAGCTTGCGGCCGTAGCGATCCCCTAATCGTCCCCAAAGCGGCGCGGTCAGCGCGGCGGTGAAAAAGGCCGCGCCATAGGCCACCCCCGACCACTCGCTGATAGCCGCATGGCCGGTGACACCGAGTTGCTCAACGTAAAGAGGCAGAAACGGCAATAGCAACGTCATCGCGACGATAGTGGTAAAGGAACCAAACACACAGACGACTAAATTGCGCCGCCAATAATCATTGTCATCGGGCGCTGTACTACCGTTTTGCATCGGAGCAATCCTTCATCAAGGGTAAGACAGGGAAACATCTTCGCGCTTGGCGCCGCAGCGTGGGCGGCGCCCCATGCGCGCCGGGCGTTATTGCGGCGATAGCGATAAATGGAAAAAGAGGGAATCGACCGCCATCAAGGGAAATGCGGCGGGCAGGTCATCGCGGGTAACGGCGCTAAACCCCTGTTTGCGGTAAAAATGCTGGGCGGAAATAAACTGGTTGGTGGTGCCAAGATAGATATCGCTAATGCGATGCGTGCGGGCATGGGCGCGCGCCTGGTCCAGCAGCCCTGCCGCCACCAACAAAGGCGCGCCGCGGTAGCCGGATTTAACGAACATTTTACGCAGCGCGGCCTGGCCGGCGCCGATATCTTTCAGACCCACGGTGCCCACTACTTCTCCCTGGTGGCAGGCCACCCAAAACCCGCCGTTGCCGGATTGGTAAAATCCCCGGATATCCTGCAGATCGGGTTGGTCGGCGGCATTGATAGCGATGCCGAATTCTTGTTGCTGGATAGGCAGAATGATGGCCGTCACCGCCTGCCTGTCCCGCTCCCGATACGATCTGATTTCAATCATCTGTCATCCCCTGGCATCCCCAGGCCCGTCAATTGACGTTGCTCGTCCCCACAGCAGCGGCGCCGTGGGGCGAAAGCGCGGCGGGGCAACCTGATTACCCCTGTAGTAATAAAAATCATATCAGCGGCCGGGCAATGAAAACAACTTTATCGCGGGCGGTTCGCCCGGACCTAACATTATGAGATGCTAAAAAATGTATTTTTATAGTATTTAAAACCGTTACTTTATTTTTATGCAGTGGATCACACTTAAAATCCTTGTTATAGCTTTAAAATAAAGATGGTAAATTTTGGTTAATCATATGTTAACCATCAATTTATCATATGATTAATTTTCATCAATTTCAATATCTTATCAATCATTAGCATTCGTTACTGTTAGTCTCAGTTGCAATAATTTTGTAGTTTACTTAACCGGTAGTGACTAATAGAATCGAAGAGTATTAGCAGACCTCCCTGGGCGCCAATCCGAACGAAAATGGCCCGGGCGTCGGCTTCATTTTTTTTAAAAGAGATACTGCGCATGAAAGAGCATTTTATCGCAGCCCTTGGTATGACTCTCTCTGCGTCAGCCAAACAGCAGCAGGTTGCGGATAAACCCCCGGTAGACATCGTACTGATTGGCGGCGGAGTCATGAGCGCCACGCTGGGAACCTATCTGAAAGCGCTTGAGCCGGGCTGGACGATTCATATGTATGAACGCCTGGAAAAAACGGCGGAAGAAAGCTCCAACGGCTGGAACAATGCCGGCACTGGTCATGCCGCTTTTTGCGAGCTGAACTACACGACCCTCACCCCAACGGGTACGGTGGATATCGCTAAAGCGGTCGCGGTAAACGAATCTTTTGAAATCTCGCGCCAGTTCTGGGCCTATCTGGTTAAACAGCAGATCCTCACCAATCCGCATACCTTTATCAACGATGTGCCGCACATGAGCTTCGTCTGGGGCGAGGATAATATCCGCTTTTTGCGTCAGCGCTTCGATGCGCTACAAACCAGTACGCTGTTTCGCGGCATGGCCTACTCCGAAGATCCCCAGCAGATCCGCGCGTGGGCGCCGCTGGTGATGGACGGGCGCGATACCTTCCAAAAAGTGGCCGCCACCCGCATGGACATGGGCACCGACGTGAACTTCGGGGAAATGACTCAGCAACTGCTCGCGGCGCTGCAGCTTCACCCTCAGTTCCATTTGCATTTGCAGCATGACGTGGTGGATATCAAGCGCAACGCCGACAACACCTGGAACGTGCGCGTCGCCGACGGCGGCAACGGCGGTCGGCAGTCCACGGTGCGCGCCCGCCATGTTTTTATCGGCGGCGGCGGCGCATCGTTGACGCTGTTGCAAAAATCCGGCATTCCCGAGGTGAACGGCTATGCCGGCTTCCCGGTGGGCGGGCAATTTCTGGTGGCAACCAACCCTGCGGTCGTTGGCGATCATCACGCCAAAGTGTACGGTAAAGCCTCGGTCGGCGCGCCGCCGATGTCGGTGCCGCATATCGATACCCGTATCCTGGACGGCAAGCAAGCGCTGCTGTTCGGCCCCTTTGCCACTTTTAGCAGCAAATTCCTCAAGCGGGGCTCCTGGCTGGATCTGTTCCATTCACTTACGCGACAAAATCTGTTGCCCATGCTGCGCGTCGGTCTGGATAACTTCGCGCTGATGAGATATCTCATCAGCCAGCTGTTGATGTCGGATAAAGATCGCCTCAACGCCCTGCGCGAATATTATCCGCAGGCCAATATGGCGGATTGGTCGCTGATTGAGGCCGGCCAGCGGGTGCAGGTCATTAAAAAAGACGCCGGCAAAGGCGGTATTTTGCAGTTCGGCACCGAAGTGGTCAGCTCGGCCGACGGCTCGCTGGCGGCGTTGCTTGGCGCCTCGCCCGGCGCTTCCACCGCGGCGCCCATTATGCTGGAGCTGTTGGCGTCCATGTTTAAAGAACAGGTTGCCAGCGACGCCTGGCAGCGCAAACTTAAAGAGATGGTGCCCTCCTACGGCCAGACAATCAACGGCAACCTGGCGCTGACCAACGAGATCCGCCGCTATACCTCCGAGGTGTTGGGACTGACCTTTATCGAAGCCAAGCCGCTGCCCGGCGAGTCGGCGGACGGTAAATGGGAAGGGCTACAGAAAGCGATATAAGCCGATGAATCGCGCGCTGTGGTATCGCCGCTTCGGCCATCCCGAAGCGGTCCTGTCACTCGAGACCGCGCCGCTGTCAACACCCGGCGCCGACCAAGTGCAGGTCATGATGATTGCCGCACCCATCAACCCCTCCGATGTGATCCCCATTACCGGCGCCTATGCGCACCGGGTCCAGCCGCCGCGGGTCGCGGGCTATGAGGGGCTCGGCCAGGTGGTCGCAACATCAAGCACCTCGCCCTTTCGCCTTGGCCAACGGGTACTGCCGCTGCGGGGTGACGGCACCTGGCAGCAGCGGCTGAACTGCAACGGACAATGGCTGGTGCCGGTGCCGGAAGATATCGCGGACGACACCGCGCTGCGGGGTTATATCAATCCGCTGGCGGCGCAGCTGATGTTGCGCCGCTGGCCGGTGCGGGATCGGCAGATAATCTTGACCGCGGCAGGATCGGACTGTGCACGTCTGTTGGGACAATGGGCGCTGGCGGGCGGGGCGCGGCGGGTCATAGGCCTGCACCGCGCGCCAGAGCACGCGCCGCGTCTGCGCCGGCTCGGTATACAGCCGCTGACGATGGATCGCCAGGACGAGATCCTCCGGCTGGCGGCGCACAGCAGCCTGGTTTTCGACGCCGTAGGGGGGCCGCTGGGCGGCGCACTGCTGGCGGGTCTTCCCCCTGCCGCGACGCTGGTAAGCTACGGTCTGCTCTCGGGGCAATCTGTCCCCGTCACGCCCGGCGGCGCCGTGCCGCAACGGTTCCATTTGCGCGATGCCCTGGCCGGGATGTCCGTCAGCGATTGGCAGAACGCCTTTACCGCCCTTTGGCCTTTACTGCGTCGCGCGCAGTTATCGCCGCTGGCGCCCTTTCCGCTAAGCCGCTGGCGCGAGGCGCTGTCGCTGTTCTACCGGTCCGGCCGCGCCGTCAAGCCTCTCCTGTGTCTGGCGTAGTGTCGGCCGGTGCTCGGGGTGATGACATCCGCCTCAGCGCCTCAATACTGCCGCTATCCGCTGCAACTCGTCGGCCAGCAGGCCCAGACTCGGCTTACCGTCCGGCGGTGCGGCGGTGGAATGGCGGACCACCAGATGCGTGGGCAGCATCATCGATGGCCCGCGCGCGGCACCCCCCTGCGCCAAACGCGCCAGCAGCCGGTTCACCGCCTCCTGCCCTAGCCGGTTGAAATCCTGTGAAACGGTGGTCAACGCCGGCAGGAAATAAGCGCTGTCTTCCGTATCATCATAGCCTATCACCGAGACGTGTTCCGGCACCGCCAGCTGTTGCTGTTGCAGCGCGCTAACCGCGCCGAGGGCCATCTGATCGTTGGCGACCAGCACGGCGGTGAACGCCACCTGCGCCTGGCGCATCGTTACCATACACCGGTAGCCGCTCGCGGCGCTCCAGTCTCCCTGCGCGGTTGCAACCGGTTGCAGACCGTAATGCTTCAGCGCCTGTTGCCAGCTCAGCAGCCGCTGGCGCGCGGAAACCGATTCTTGCGGGCCCGCCAGCAGCGCGAAGTCACGGTGACCCAGCCGATAGAGATGGTCGACGCTTGCGCGCGTACCGTCGCCGGGATTAAACATCACGTGGAATACGCCGGCATCCGGCGGGACATCCAGGAACAGGCACAGAAGTTCGGGATTAGCGGCGACGATCTGCGCGGCGCTTTCCGCTTCCAGCGGTAAATTGATAATCACCCCCTCCACCCGCTGCGCCTTCAACTCATTGAGGGCGTCCTGTAGCCCGGTTGCGTGCTGCTGGTCGGTCATGGCGATAAGGACATTGTATCCGCACTGGCCGGCGACGCCCTTTATGGCGGACGCAATTTGCGATGGCGCATGGAAGCTGAGGGAGGCGGTGATGAGTCCAAGGGTGCAGCCCCGCTTGCCGGCCAACTGCTGGGCCATCCGGTTAGGCACATAGTTTAACGTTTTGATGGCGTCCTCTACCCGAGCGCGCGTCGCTTCAGCCACGTGCGCCGATCCATTTAACACCCGGGAAACCGTTTGATACGAAACGCCGGCCTGGCGGGCGACGTCGTCAAGGGTAGGATTTTTGTGCTTCACGTTATTGTTCCTGTCGCTGACCCACTCAGGGCTTATCATTATTATCTTAACATCATAAATCAATGCGCGAACAACGCTATACGTCAGTAAAAAGTCACACGCTCACACCAGCTCATTTTGTGATACATGTCGCTAATTAAGCCAAAATTATCGGTTTAAATTTGAAAACGATCACCATTACTCCGACACGGGCTTGCGAAAAGCGATTGAAAAGCCGTTAACTGATCACATTATGTGAGCGCATAACATTGCTCATTTACGTGCAACCACGTCCCCCCTTGTCGAAAGTAAGGCGAATCATGACCCACGTTGTTCATCAACCGCAAGCGGCGGCCTCTGCTGCCCTAATAGATGTCCTGGCGCGGCGGGACTGGGAAAACCCGGCGGTCACCCATTACGGCAAACTGCCGTCGCACGCGCCGTTCATGAGTTATCGGGATAGGGACGCTGCGCGCGTTGGCGATGATTCCCCCAGCCACCTGTCGTTGGACGGCGAATGGCAATTCAGCTACTTCCCGCGCCCGGAAGCGGTGCCGGAAAGCTGGTTGACGCAGGATGACGCCGACGCCCGCGTCATCCAGGTCCCCGGTAACTGGCAGTTGGCCGGCTACGATTGCCCTATCTATACCAACGTTAAATACCCCTTCCCCGTCGATCCGCCGCGTGTACCGGCGCTCAATCCCACCGGATGTTATGCGCGCAGCCTACACTTGCCGACCGAGTGGCAGGCTTGCGGCCGCACGCGCATTATTTTTCACGGCGTCAGTTCGGCCTTTTATCTCTGGTGCAATGGCCAATGGCTGGGCTACTCCCAGGACAGCCGCCTGCCGGCCGAATTCGATCTGACCGATGCGCTGCACCCCGGCGACAATCGGTTGTGCGTGCTGGTATTGCGCTGGAGCGACGGTAGTTATTTAGAAGATCAGGATATGTGGCGTATGAGCGGTATTTTCCGCTCGGTGACCTTATTGCACAAACCCGACGCCACGTTTAGCGATATTCGTCTCGATACCGAGCTGGATGCCCTGTTCAGCCACGGCACGCTAAAGGTGGGCGCGTCTATCAGTGCAAGGCCTGAGGCGCTGGCGTCCTATCAAGTACAGGTCGCGCTATGGTGGCAGGATCACCTTGTCGCCGAGCAGAGCCAGCCGTTGGGCACAGCGCCGGTGGATGAGCGCGGCGGCTATACCGAGCGGGCATGGCTGCAGGTGCCGGTCGCGGCGCCGCGGCTGTGGAGCGCGGAAGATCCCGCCCTGTACCGCGTGGTCGTGGCGCTCCGTGACGGTGAAGACCAACTGGTGGAGGCGGAAGCCTATGACATAGGGTTCCGTCAGGTTATCGTGCGCGACGGGCTGCTGCAGCTGAACGGCAAACCGCTGCTGATACGCGGCGTCAACCGCCATGAACACCACCCGGCCAACGGCCAGACCATGGATGAGCAGACCATGGTGCAAGACATCTTATTAATGAAGCAGAATAATTTTAATGCCGTGCGCTGCTCCCATTATCCGAACACCCCCCTTTGGTATCGTTTGTGCGATCGCTATGGCCTGTATGTGGTGGACGAAGCCAACATTGAGACGCACGGCATGGAGCCCATGGGCCGGCTGGCGGACGATCCGCTATGGTTCCCCGCTTTTAGCGAGCGGGTCAGCCGGATGGTGCAGTGTAACCGCCATCACGCCAGCATCATTATCTGGTCGTTGGGTAATGAATCGGGTCACGGCGCTACCCACGATGCATTGTATCGTTGGGTCAAGACGCAGGATCCATCGCGGCCGGTACAATATGAAGGCGGCGGCGCCGACACCGCCGCCACCGATATTCTCTGCCCGATGTACGCACGGGTGGAGGAGGATTTGCCGATACCGGCGGTGCCAAAATGGGCGATCAAGAAATGGATCGGGATGCCCGGTGAGCAACGTCCGCTGATCCTGTGCGAATATGCCCACGCCATGGGCAACAGCCTCGGCGGCTTTGCCGACTATTGGCGAGCGTTCCGCCAATATCCTCGCCTGCAGGGCGGGTTCATCTGGGACTGGGCCGATCAGGCGCTGGAACGGCAGGATGAGCACGGCAATACCTATTGGGCCTACGGCGGCGATTTCGGCGATACGCCTAACGATCGGCAGTTTTGTTTGAATGGCCTGGTGTTTCCCGATCGTAGCCCGCATCCCGCTCTGTATGAGGTGAAAAAGCAGCAGCAATTCTTTCAGTTCGCTCTGTTGGACGCCGCCACGCTGCAAATTGCCGTCGAGAGCGAATACCTGTTCCGCACCAGCGATAATGAAACTCTGGCATGGTGGGTGGAGCTAGAGGGGGAACGCCTGCACGGCGGCGAGCTGCCGCTGCGGCTGGCGCCGGGCGAGCGGCGCGTCCTCACCCTTGACCCGCGATGGTCGCCGCCCGCACGCGGGGGCGCTCTAACCCTACAGGTTAGCGTGCTACAGCCCGCGTCGACGCCCTGGTCGCCGGCCGGTCACCTTAGCGCTTGGCAACAGTGGCCGCTGCCGGCTAGGCTGATAGCGCCCGCGCCGCCGCCGGCGTACTCGGCCGCCGTGCCCGAGCTCGCCGAGACCGCCAGCGAGATAGTGATTACCCACCAAAAGCAGCGCTGGCGCGTCGACAAACGCAGCGGCTATCTCGATCAATGGCTGCAAGGCGAGCACGCCCTGCTGCTCACGCCGCTGATGGACCAATTCATCCGTGCGCCGCTGGACAACGATATTGGCATCAGCGAGGTGGACAGAATCGACCCCAACGCCTGGGTGGAGCGCTGGCGCGCCGCCGGCCTGTTTGACCTGGAGCAGCGCTGCTTTAGCGTGACGGCCGAGCGACTGAGCGATCGCGTGGTGGTACGCAGCGAAATGGGCTATTTCCATCGGCAGACGCTACTTCTTGTCAGCCGCTGGCAACTAAGCTTTAGCGCTGACGGCGTCATGGAGACTGATATCGAGGTAGTGCGTTCGTCGCAACTGCCGCCGATGCCCAGAGTCGGCGTCACCTGCCGTATTAACAGTGCAGCGCCGGACATCGGTTGGCTGGGTGAAGGCCCGCACGAAAACTATCCCGACCGCCGCACCGCCGCCCGCTTCTCCCGTTGGCGGCGCCCCCTGGCCGAGATGCGTACCCCTTACATTTTCCCCAGCGAAAACGGCATGCGCTGCCATACCCGCGAACTCGACGTCGGCCCGCTGCGCGTCACCGGCGACTTTCATTTTTCGGTCAGTCCCTTTGGTACCAAACAGTTGACCGAGACAGCTCATTGGCATCAACTGCGTCCCGAAACCGGCCTCTGGCTCAATTTGGATACCGCGCATATGGGCGTCGGCGGCGATGATTCATGGAGTCCAAGCGTGCACCAGGCCTATCTGCTGACTGCCGAACGCTACCGCTACACCTTGCGCTGGCAGTTGAACTGAGGGGGCTCGCCCCCCTTTAATCCCCCCGATACCGACCAAACGTGGTGACGATGATGAAGACTGCGATGCTGACCACCCGGGAGAAGCATAATTTTATCTACTTTATGCTGTTCTTCTTTTTCTATTATTTCATTATGTCCGCCTATTTCCCGTTTTTTCCTATCTGGCTGGCGGACGTCAATCACCTCAGCAAAACCGAGACCGGTATGGTGTTCTCGTCAATCTCGTTTTTCGCTATCGTATTTCAGCCGCTATTTGGCCTAATCTCCGATAAATTGGGGTTGCGTAAACATCTGCTGTGGAGCATTACCATCGGGCTGATTTTGTTCGCGCCATTTTTCATCTTTGTGCTATCGCCGTTGCTGCAATTCAATATTTACGCCGGCGCGCTGGCGGGGGGATTGTATCTTGGCTTCGTGTTCTCCAGCGGTTCCGGCGCGGTGGAAGCGTTTATCGAGCGCGTCAGCCGCGCTAATCATTTTGAATATGGCCGGGTGCGCGTCTCCGGCTGCGTGGGTTGGGCCATTTGCGCCTCGTTGACCGGAATATTGTTCAGTATTGATCCCAATATCACTTTCTGGATCGCCTCCGGTTTTGCGGTGATATTGGCACTATTGCTGTTTTTATCGCGTCCTGAAGGCAATAGGAATGCGCAGGTGCTGGACCAATTGGGCGCCAACCGGCGCGCTTTTTCGCTGAAAATGGCCGCAGAGCTGCTGGTTATGCCGCGTTTTTGGGCGTTTATTGTCTACGTTATCGGGGTAGCCAGCATTTATGATGTTTTCGATCAGCAGTTCGCCAATTTCTTCAAAGGTTTTTTTGCCAGCCCCCAGCAGGGGACCGAAATCTTCGGTTTTGTGACCACCGGCGGCGAATTGCTCAACGGCCTGATTATGTTTTTCACCCCGGCGATTATTAATCGCATCGGCAGTAAAAACGCGCTGCTGGTGGCGGGCCTTATCATGTCGGTGCGTATTCTCGGCTCGTCATTTGCCACCAGCGGTGTCGAAGTCATCATTCTTAAGACGCTGCATATGTTTGAACTCCCGTTTTTGCTGGTGGGAGCCTTTAAATATATCTCCTCGGTATTCGATCCTCGGTTATCCGCGACGCTGTTTCTTATCGGCTTCAATTTATCGAAACAGTTATCCGGCGTCGTGCTGTCCACCTGGGTAGGCAGAATGTACGACCAGGTCGGCTTTCATCAAGCGTATTTAGTCTTGGGCCTGATAACCCTGTCGTTTACCCTTATTTCCGCCTTTTTGCTGACGGGGCGCCATAAAGCGCTGGCGGCGCCGGCAACGCAAACCGGCAAAATTATCTGAGGCAGTTGAAGACGCACGTCTCAACACCATGGCGGCGCTGGCGCCCGGAGAACACTGACCAGACGCAGCCCTAGACGCATAGGCGCGAAGGGAGAAACTGGCACTGGCGCAGGCACAAAGGCAGAAACTGGCATCGGCGCAGGCGTCAAAAGGGGCCCTTGCGCTACGGGCATGCCCTGGGTATTTTGCCCTCTGGCATTCAGTGCGCCAGGCTGGCGTGGCCCCTTAGATGCCGCATCGGGCAAGGGGGCCTCGCCCCCCAACCCCTTTCCTATTGCTCATTACCCCCCAAGCACGCATAATCTCAGCATGTGTTTTCTGGAGTGATTATGAGCTCAACCCCTCTCAGCCTGCGCCGGGCCGAAGTCGGCGACATTCCCGCCCTGTATGCGTTACGACTCGCCACCATGGAGGGTTATTTGATTAACGGCGGCATTGATGCGGATGAGCAGACGCATTTGAGCAGAATTATCGATCACTGGAACGATGCCCATATTATCCTGATGGAGGGTAAACTGGCCGGCCTGTTCAAATATTATCTTACCGACGATGCCTGGTTTATCGGCCAGATCCAGGTGGCGCCGGAATTCCAGCGCCGGGGGATCGGTCAGCAATTGCTGGCGGGCGTCCTGCAGCAGGCCCAGCGGGAGGGATTAGCGGTGGAATTGAAGGTGCTGAAAAGCAATCCCGCTAAAAATCTTTACCTGCGCCTCGGCTTTATTATCACGACCGGCGATGATTACGCCTGGCATATGCGCCGGGAGCCGCCCATCACCGCGGACTGATTCCGCAAGCCGTTACCGGCAATACAGGGGCAAACGGGAGCCGACGGGCGCTTTCCCCCTGCTCCTGCCCCCCGATGGTCCTCACTCCGCATCCTTGTGCCCTTACGCGGGGCCATCGCCAGCGCCGATGCCGTGATTTTACCCTCCACAGAGGCTAAACCGTATCAAGGGTTCACCATTGACAGGGCGAAGGTTTTGCCGATAACGTCATGGCTTTGGCTTTTTAATCAGGAGGCTCCTACTATGGATAACCGCGCTGTGACCCTCCGCGCCCTCGCCCCTGGCGATAAGGATGACTGGAAACTCCTGTGGCGTCGCTATCTCAGTTTTTATTCCACTATTCGCGACGATGCGCTCTACGAACACACTTTTGCGCGCCTGACGGATAACGCCTACCCTAGCATGTGTGGCTTCGTCGCCGAACGCGGCGGTCATTTGGTGGGCATCGCCAACTGCATCTTGCACGATCACGGCTGGTATCAGCCGGCGATGCTCTATCTGCAGGATCTGTACGTGGACGATCATGTGCGCGGTCAAGGCATTGGCCGACGCCTCATTGAAGAGGTTTACCGCTATGCCGATCGGGAGGCGCTGGCTGGCGTATACTGGATGACGCAGAGCGACAATCTTCAGGCCATGCGTCTTTACGATAAGATCGCCCGTAAAACCGATTTCATAAAATATCAGCGTTAGCGAAAGGAGCGGGGTCAAGATGATGAAGCAACCTACCGTCGCGGTGCTCGGATTGGGCGCCATGGGTCATGCTTTTGCCGCCAATTTACTCAAACGAGGCCTGGCGACGCGCGTATGGAACCGTACTCAGTCGCGGGGAGCAGATTTGGCAGACTTAGGCGCAACCCTCTGCGCAACTCCGGCTGACGCGGCGCGCGAGGCCGATGTGGTGCTGACCATGCTGCCGGACGGTCCCACGACGCGTACCGTGCTGTTGGGCTCAGAGGGAGCGCTGGCGGCCATGAAGCCGAAGGCGGTGCTGGCCCAGATGGGGACCCTGGGTGTAGAAGCCACGGAGGCGCTCATCGCGGCGGTCGGTCAGTCACGCGAGGACATTGTGTTTATTGATGCGCCGGTCTCAGGCACTAAAGCGCCGGCGGAAAACGCCCAGGTGTTGGTTTTGGCGAGCGGCGATCGCCAGGCGGCGGCCGCCGTGGAACCGGTGTTTGCCGCCATCGCCAAAGGCGCCCGCTGGCTGGGGCCGGCCGGGGCCGGCAGCCGAATGAAACTGGTGGTTAACGCCTGGCTTATTGCCATGATGGAAGGCCTGGCGGAAAGCGCGCAGCTGGCGGCGGCGTTGGGGTTCAGCCCCGACGATCTCTGGGGCGTCCTGGAAGGCGGTCCGCTGGCGGCACCCTATGTCAAGGGCAAGCTGGATATGATCAAGCAAGATAATTACGATCCGCAAATGGCGTTGGTTTGGGGGCTGAAGGATGCCCGGCTGGCGCTCAAGGCAGCGGACCCGCGCCATCTGCCGGGGTTGCAGCGCATTAGCGAGATCTGGCAGCAGGCGGTAGACGCCGGCCATGGCGATAGCGATATTTCGGTTGTCTATCGTTACCTGCATCCTTGAACGCACAGAACCGACGCAAGCACCGGCCATAGGTCAGGTGCTTGCTGACTATTCTATGAACAAATAATAATTAGTACCATTTTTTAACCGCATTATAATTAACCTCCATGTAATAAGAACAATTCCCCGTCCGGCTTCGCCCTACGGCGGTGGGATTCTTTCTTCAAGCGCAGGAGGTTTCCTATGCCGAACATTCGCAGCCCGCGTTTTGCCAGCGTCATTCCCCCTTACCTTTTGAAACGCATCATGGAGAAAGGCAGTGAGCATCAACGCCTGTTCGCGCACCATACCCTGACCCATGTCCATAACCTGATGGGGCGTAATCCGTCGGTTGCGCATTATTCAAACGCACAAGCGCCGGGAAAGATCAAACGCACCATTTACGATACTCACAACAGTATGAATCTGCCCGGCATCAAAGTGCGGCAAGAGGGGCAGCCGCCGGGGAAAGATGTGGCGGTCAATGAGGCCTATGATTACCTCGGTATCACCTACGATTTTTACTGGCGCGTCTTTCAACGTAACTCATTGGATGCGCGCGGATTACCGCTCGTCGGCACCGTCCACTACGGTAGTGCTTATGAAAACGCCTTCTGGGATGGGGAACAGATGGTGTTTGGCGATGGTGACGGGGAGATCTTTAACCGTTTCACGATTGCGCTTGATGTGGTGGCGCATGAGTTGACCCACGGCGTAACGGAACATGAAGCCAACCTGATCTATTTTGAGCAGGCGGGGTCGCTGAATGAATCCTTGTCCGACGTATTCGGTTCGCTGGTGAAACAGTATCATCTGCGGCAAACCGCTCGCCAGGCGGACTGGCTCATCGGCGCGGGCCTGCTGGCTGAGGGGATCCATGGCGACGGGCTACGCTCGATGTCGGCTCCCGGCACCGCCTATGACGACCCGCTATTGGGCAAAGATCCCCAGCCGGCAGACATGTCAGGCTTTGTCCACACGCGGGAAGATAACGGCGGCGTCCACCTCAATTCCGGTATCCCCAATCGCGCATTCTATCTGGCGTCTATCGCCTTGGGCGGCAATGCCTGGGAAAAAGCGGGCGCCATTTGGTATGCTACGCTGACGGATAAACAGCTGCTGCAAAACGCCAGTTTCGCTGATTTCGCTAAATTGACCGTGAGCCACGCCACAGAGCAATTCGACGCAGAGACCGGCAATGCGGTGGAGAACGCCTGGCGACAGGTGGGTGTGTTATCCTAATGGGGCCAGCCCTGCGGAAGATGCCGCAACCTCCCGGGAGAACAGCATGGGCAGATTACCTGTTTTGGATGACTGTAGCGTGATTGCGCTGTCGCGTGAAGGCGGCTTTGCCTATATCCCCACGCTGGCGAGTCCGCAGCGCTTCGTACTGGCGGATATGCCGCCGCCCGATCGCGAACGATTATGCAACCTCATCACTCGCGCCGCGCCGCTGGCGCAACCGCCCCGCGGCGTAAACGCTCCGGGACGCGGCGACCAGCGTTATTTTCGTATTCAGCTGTTTTATCGCGACGGCGGAGAAGCCAGCGCCGCCGCCCTGGAATTGCTGGTGCCGGAACAAAGCGCACCGCCTGAACTCCAGGCGTTATGGCGCCAGCGACAGTTGGACAACGACGGCTCATCGACAGCGCGATGACCGTTTCAGCGGGGGACAAGCGACAGCGTCACCCGCTTTTTGGCGATCAAACCGTCGCCATGAGGGCAAAAATAATCCACCGCGCCGCAGGCTTTGAGTATCTCCAGCGGCTGCCCGCAATCGGGGCAACGCGCCTGCTCACGGTAATCCTGCCCGCAGGCGGGACAGTGCAGCCCAGCGCCCCGCGCCACCAGCGCGTGTTGGCAGACTTCACATTGCGCCATGCTTCCCCCGCTTATTTGTTTTTCTTGATATGGCTCATTAACCGTTTACGTTTACGCAGCTGCGTTGGCGTCAGGGTGTTACGCCGGCCGGCAAAGGGGTTGGCGGCCTCGTTGAACTGAATACGGATGGGCGTGCCCATTATCTCCAGCGAGCGGCGGAAATAGTTCATCAGATAACGTTTATAGCTGTCCGGCAGATCTTTAACCTGCGTGCCGTGGATCACCACGATCGGCGGATTATACCCGCCGGCGTGGGCATACTTAGGTTTGACGCGCCGTCCGCGCACCAGCGGCGGTTGATGTTCATCCACCGCCATGCGCATGATGCGCGTCAGTAGTGCCGTGCTCACCCGCTTGGTGGCGCATTGGTAAGCTTCATTTACCGACTCGAACAGGTTGCCGACGCCGCTGCCGTGCAGGGCCGAAATGAAATGAACCCGGGCGAAATCGATAAAGCCCAGACGGTGATCCAGTGCTTGTTTCACGTCGTCGCGCGTTTCGCTGGACAGGCCATCCCATTTATTGACCGCGATCACCAGCGACCGCCCGCTGTTGAGAATAAAGCCCAGCAGCGATAAATCCTGATCGGAGATACCTTCGCGCGCGTCAATGACCAGCAACACCACATTGGCATCTTCGATAGCCTGTAGGGTTTTGATGACGGAAAATTTTTCCACCGTTTCCGTGACTTTACCGCGCTTGCGCACGCCGGCGGTGTCGATCAAGACATATTCCCGCTCGTCACGCACCATCGGAATATAAATGCTGTCGCGGGTGGTGCCGGGCATATCGTACACCACTACGCGCTCTTCGCCGAGAATGCGGTTGGTCAGCGTGGATTTACCGACGTTGGGACGGCCGACGATCGCCAGCTTTATCGGCAGCGACTGCGGGTCAAAGGGCTCTTCCTCTTCTTCCTGCGCCAGCGCCTCGGCTTCATCGTCCGGCCAGGGTTCAAACTCGTCTTCGTCGCCCGCATCGTCCAGCGGCAGGCCGTCGCTTACCAGCGGCAGCAGAACTTGCTCCAGCAGGCTGTTGATACCGCGCCCGTGCGAGGCGGCGATAGGCACGATGTCGCCCATGCCCAGGGCATAAAAATCGCCTACGGCGCTGTCGGCATCGATGCCGTCGGTTTTATTGGCGACGATGACCGTGGTTTTCTCGCGGCTGCGCAGATGTTTGGCGATACCTTGGTCGGCCGCCATCAGCCCGGCGCGTCCGTCCACCATAAACAGCACGATATCGGCCTCTTCAATCGCTACCAGCGATTGCCCGGCCATCTGGGTCTCGACCCCTTCTTCCGTGCCATCAATACCGCCGGTGTCGATAACGATAAATTCATGGCCTTCCCATTCGGCACGACCATACTTGCGGTCACGCGTCAGCCCCGGAAAATCCGCCACCAGCGCATCACGGGTGCGCGTCAGTCGATTGAATAGAGTGGATTTTCCTACATTCGGGCGCCCGACCAGCGCGACGACAGGTATCATTATTACAACCTCATCAGGTAAAAAACGGGTAATACAGCAACAGGACTGATTATATAAGACAAAACGGCTCCTGAATATGTCAGGAGCCGTTGCGGGAAGCGTCTATCCGGCTACCGGCGCCGGATGATAGCACGCCTTAGCGGGTAATGGCGTAAACCTCGCCATTTTTCGCCTGTACGATAAGTTTATCGCCGGCAACGATGGGAGCCGCCAGCAGGCCGGCGCTGTCCACTTTTTGCTGCGCGACAAACCGGCCGTCATCGGTATTGATCCAATGCAGGTAGCCTTCCGAGTCGCCGGTAACGATATAGCCGTTATACAGCACCGGGGAGGTCAAATTGCGGTGCAGCAGGTCGCTCTGGCGCCAGAGGGTCACGCCGCCCTGGGTATCCACCGCAATCACCCGATCGTTCTGATCCACCAGATAAATTCGTCCGCCGTCCACCAGCAGATTGGTGACGGAGCCGATTTCCCGCGACCACATTACCTGGCCGGAGCGCAGATCCAGCGCCGCGAGGTTGCCGTTATAGGCCAGAGCGTAAACGACGCCGTTGACCACGACCGGGGTGGTTTGCACATCGTTGATACGGGCGATTTCCGTGGCGCCGCTCGGCTGCGAGATGCGCTGCTGCCAAATCAGCTGGCCCTGATTGATCATTACCGCGCTGACGCGGCCGTTATCGCCGCCCACGATCGCGGCGCCAAACGCCGTGGTCGGCGCGGATTCGCCGCGCAGCGTCAGCGGCGGCACATCGAGGTTAACGGTCCATTTCACCGCGCCGTCGGCCTCATTAAGCGCCTGTAGCATGCCGTTGCTGGTATGCACCAGCACCACGCCATCGCTCACCACCGGGGTGGACAGCGCTTCGCCGGCCACCGTCGTCTCCCAGGCGAGACTGCCATCCTGTGCGTCGAGGGCGTAGACTTTAGCCAGCTCGCTGCCCACGTAGACCCGATCTCCCGCCGCCGTTACGCCGCCGGAGAGCTGCGCCGGACGATTGCGCGAAAAGAAGCCGGTGCGGATGGAAAGATCCGTTGACCAGATTTCTTTACCGCTGTCCGCATCCAGCGCTTTCACCACGCCTCGACGATCGGCCGCGAACACGCGGGCATCCTGCCAGGCCGGGTGCAAATTGGAATAGAAATCGCCGGAGCCGCCGCCGACCGAGCGGCTCCATACCGTCGTCGGTTGAAACTGATTGTCCACTTTGGGCAGCGGCGACATGGTCACCACGTCCTCTTCGCCGCTGAACCACGCGCACCCGCTGAGCAGGGTGACCGATAACAGTCCTACAAACATCGTCTTACGCAATTGCATGGGGTCCCTCTCAGCTGGACAGATTATTCAGTTTCATGCGCACTAGCGCCTGCAGCGCCTGCGGCGCGCCGGACTGCAGCGCTTTTTCGTAGGCGGCGCGCGCGGCCTGATGATCGCCTTTAACCACCTGCGCATCGCCGCGGGTATCCTCCACCAGCGCCGTCCAGCCCTTCTCCTTCACGCCGTCGAGGGTTTTCAATGCGCCATCCACATTGTTCTGCTGCAGCTGCACGCGCGCCAAACGCAGATTAATGATCGATTGCAGATTGGCCTCGCGGGTTTGGCCAAGCGCCTTTTGCAGGTGCGTTTGGGCGGCGGCGAAATCGCCCCGCTCCGCGTATTGCCGCGCCAGCCCCAGAGAGGTCAGCGCGCCATAATTATTGTCGTTGGCGTCGGCAAAATGCTGGGCGGCGTCCAACTGCGGCTGGCCTGCCTGACCGGCAAGACCGGTGTTCACCGGCTGCCAGGCGCTGGATGCCGCCGTCATGGCGTCGTTGTGATGATTATGCCAGTAACGCCAGCCCACCAGAGCGCCAACGCCTAACACGACGCCTATCGCCAGCGCTTTGCCATTATCGACAAAGAAACGACGCAGCGCTTCGCGCTGTTCATTATCAGTGCTGTAGACTTCCACGGTGTCCTTCTCCTTAACCTAAAATCGATGCCAGCCGCGCGGCGACATCGCTCTGCGCCAGCGTTTCCTGGTTACCCGTGGCCAAATCCTTCACCACCACCTGCTGCGCCGCCGCCTCGCTTTCTCCCAGCACCAGCGCGACGCGCGCACCGTGCTTATCGGCGCGACCAAACTGCTTTTTAAAGCTGCCGCCACCGTAATTGGTCATCAGCCGCAGGGAAGGCAGCGCGTCACGCAGCTGCTCCGCCAGCCGCAGCGCCTCGCGCTGCACGCCGTCCCCCGCCGCCACCAGATAGGCGTCGACACGCGGCGCGGCGGCAAAATCCGGGTTAACCGCCTGCACCAGCAGCACCAGCCGCTCCAGCCCCATGGCGAAGCCGACGGCGGGGGTGGGGCGACCGCCCAACTGTTCCACCAGGCCATCGTAACGGCCGCCGCCGCAAACGGTACCCTGCGAACCCAAGCGGGTGGTCACCCACTCGAAAACCGTCCGGTTATAGTAATCCAGACCGCGCACTAAACGCGGATTAACCGTATATGGGATGCCGGCCAGGTCTAAAAGTTCACACAGACCGGAAAAGTGGCTGCGGGAATCGTCGTCAAGATAATCGATCATGACCGGCGCATCGTTGAGCAGCGCCTGAATATCGGGGTTTTTGCTGTCCAGCACCCGCATCGGATTGGTGTGCATACGGCGGCGGCAATCCTCGTCCAGGCGGTCTTCATGCCGCCCGAGAAACGCCACCAGCGCCTCGCGATACCGGGCGCGCGCTGCCAGCGACCCGATGGAGTTCAGCTCCAGCGCCACATGCTCGCTGATGCCCAGCGCCCGCCACCAGCGGGCGGTAAGCAGAATCAGCTCGGCGTCGACGTCCGGCCCCTGTTGACCAAACACTTCGGCGCCCATTTGGTGAAACTGCCGGTAGCGCCCTTTTTGCGGACGCTCGTAGCGGAACATGGGCCCGACATACCACAACCGCTGTTCCTGGTTATACAGCAGCCCGTGTTCGATCCCGGCGCGCACGCAGCCGGCGGTCCCTTCCGGACGCAGGGTCAGACTGTCGCCGTTGCGATCGGTGAAGCTGTACATCTCTTTTTCCACCACATCGGTGACTTCACCGATGGCCCGCTGGAACAGCGGGGTCTGCTCGACGATCGGCAGGCGGATTTCATTGTAGCCGTAGCTGGCCAGCACGCTCTTAAGCGTCCCTTCAACGCGCTGCCAGAATGCCGTCTCTTCCGGCAAATAGTCGTTCATGCCGCGAATGGCCTGGATGTTCTTTGCCATGTCGAATCTCTACCCGTGTTATTTTTCTATCAGATTGACCGCGATGCGATTATTCTCGTCCAACATTGCCGCTTTCGCGCGAATGCGGGCCTCTAATTGGTCGATCATCAGTTCGTTATCGAAACGCTCGCGCTGGCGAACGCCGTCTTCGTAAAAGCCGCTTTTGTTATGGCCGCCGGTCACCCCCAGCGTGGAAACCAGCGCTTCGCCGGGACCGTTCACCACACAGCCGATGATGGAGACATCCATCGGCGTAACGATGTCCTCCAGGCGCTGTTCCAGGGCGTTGACGGTGCCGATAACGTCAAACTCCTGGCGCGAACAGGTCGGGCAGGCGATGAAATTGATACCGCGCGCGCGAATTCGCAGCGATTTCAAAATGTCGAAACCGACCTTCACTTCCTCCACCGGATCCGCCGCCAGCGAAATGCGCAGCGTGTCGCCGATGCCCTCGCTGAGAAGCAGCCCCAGGCCAATAGCCGATTTCACTGCCCCGCTGCGGGCGCCGCCGGCCTCGGTGATGCCCAGATGCAGCGGCTGATCGATGCGCGACGCCAGTAGGCGGTAGGATTGCACCGCCAGAAACACATCGGAGGCCTTCACGCTGACTTTGAACGCGTCGAAATTAAGTCGGTCGAGGATATCCACATGGCGCATAGCGGACTCCAGCAGCGCCTCCGGCGTGGGCTCGCCATATTTTTCCTGCAAATCGCGCTCAAGGGAACCGGCATTGACGCCGATGCGGATCGGAATATTGTTATCGCGCGCGCAATCCACCACTGAACGGATGCGCCCTTCGTTGCCAATGTTGCCGGGATTGATGCGCAGGCAGTCGACGCCGTATTCGGCCACTTTCAGCGCGATGCGATAGTCAAAATGGATGTCCGCCACCAGCGGCACCGCGACCTGCTGCTTGATGAGTTTGAACGCTTCGGCGGCGTCCATGGTGGGTACCGACACGCGCACAATATCAACACCGACGCGCTCCAGCGCCTGTATTTGCTGCACCGTCGCCGCGACATCGGTGGTGCGCGTGTTGGTCATTGACTGCACCGCGATGGGGGCGCCGTCACCTACCGGCACCTTGCCGACGTAAATACGTTTCGATTTTCGACGGATTATGGGTGCGGAATTATGCATTGATCTTTCTCCAACCTTGCCGACTGGCTTTACTCTTTACTTACTGGGCGGCTACGGTCAGTCGCGCAACCTGATTTGATCGGATGAACCGGCTCAAATCCACCGGTTTGCCTTGATATTGAACCTGCACTGCGGCCGGGGCGCCGATTTTCAATTTGTACGGCGCCTGGCCGGTAAGATTCAGCGTGGCGCCGCTGTGCTGAATACCGCTGAACAGTTTCTTACCGCCGGCGTCAAACACCTCGAGCCAGCAATCGCCGGTGAAATTCATTACCAGCGCATTGCCGTTTGCGTCTGCGGCGCCGGCTTCCGGCGCGGCGGGCGTAGCCGCTACGGCCGCACTCTGCGGTGCGGAGGGACTGACCACCGCCGGCGCCGGCGAGGCACCGCCGGTCTGGCCGGCGATGTCGGGGGTGGACGGCGTTGCGGCGGCAGGCGCAGCCGGCGCTGCGCTCGGCGCTCCGGCGTCGGCCGGCTGGTCCGCCGGCGGCTGGCCGACGTCGTCAGCGCCGTCGCCGAGGGGGACCGTGGTCGTATCATCCCCCTGGGAGAGCTGGGCGGAGGATTGATCGGCCATGTTGGCGATGTCCTGCTGCTGAGCCTGATGGTTCTGCCACCACCAGGCACCCGTCAGACCAATCACCACAAACAGGATAAGCCAGGTGAACCCCATCAGCCAGCCGTCGCGTTTCTTGCGGGTTTTGCCCAGCGAGAAGCTCTGCATCGGCGCGACCTTTGAGGCTTTTATCGGCGCCTGCTTGGCCATCATCGGCATCAGTTCTTCTTCAGAAATATGCACCAGGCGTGCATAAGAGCGGATATAACCGCGCAAGAACGTCGAGGCTAGGTTGGGATTGGCGTGATCATCTTCGATATCGCGCACGGTAGACACCTTCAGGCACAGCCGCTCGGCCACCGCCTGCTGGCTTAATCCCATATTTTCGCGGGCTTGACGCAGACGTCCACCCGTGGTGGTTGGTGCTTGATCTTGGAGAGCTTCAGTATTCATTAGCTAAGAATTGCTGGTACTGTTCGGATTGTGGAAAACTTCGCGCAAGCCGTGCGCCATAACGTTGCACGTCATCGGGCCGATTGGCTAACGCAGCGAAACGAATCTGTAACCATAAACTTTCGGCGCTGGCCGGAAGCACATGTTGGTAAACATCCAATAGCCGCTGCGCTCTGTCAGGCCGACCCGCCGTTAATTGCCGGTTCGCTTCAGACACCAGCGCCACGCCCTTTTCAGGATCATACTTCAGCGCGCGCATCAGTAAACTCCGCGCCTGCGCGTCGTCCCCGGCCTTGAAAAAGCAGTAGCCGGCGCTCTCCAGACTATCGGCAACCTCACCGTAATCCGCCGATTGCGCGGCGGCGGCAAACTGCTGTTGCGCCGGTACATACTGCCCTAAACCACATAAAAACGCACCGTAATTATTCAGAACTTCGCTATTTTGCGGCGCCAGTTTCAGGGCCAGCTGATAGCGATTCTGCGCGGCGGCGGTTTCCCCTACCCGCTGTTCATACTGCGCCATCCCTAACTGGGTGCGGTAATCGCCCGGCGCGGCCTTCACCGCCATCGACAGATTCTGCCGGGCGGCGTCCAGATTGCCCGCCGTCAGGTAGGCCATCCCCAGTTGCAAACGGGTCGGGGCGGACTGCGGCGTCGCCTGCGGCAACGGCGCGTCGTCCCGTGCTTGCCGATTATCACCGGCGCAACCGCCCAGCAGGGCAATCATGACTGCCAGTCCACCCATCCGAATCAGCTTCATGCCGGTTCCCGTATCAATATCGCTACATCCGTTAACGAGGGTCAACATCAGCGCCAGCGCCGACAATCAGACCGCCTTCACCTCAATCGGTTCGCCGTTCAAGCGTTTACGCAACGTCCGCTTGGTACGGTCGATCACCTCTCCCGCCAGCTGTCCACAGGCAGCGTCAATATCGTCACCGCGCGTCTTTCGCACGATGGTGGTGAACCCGTACCCCATTAGCACTTTGGCGAAACGATCCACCCTGCTGTTGGAGCTGCGGCCATAGGGGGCGCCAGGGAACGGGTTCCAGGGAATAAGGTTAATCTTGCACGGCGTATCTTTCAAACATGCCGCCAGTTGATGCGCATGCTCGGTGCCGTCATTAATGTGGTCGAGCATGACATACTCCACCGTCACGCGCCCCTGATTGGCGTTGGATTTGTCCAGATAGCGGCGTACCGCCGACAAAAACGTATCGATGTTGTACTTGCGGTTGATCGGCACAATTTCGTCGCGAATCGTATCGTTCGGCGCGTGAAGCGAAATCGCCAGCGCTACGTCTATCATATCGCCGAGCTTCTCAAGCGCCGGCACCACGCCCGACGTCGACAGCGTAACGCGGCGCTTGGACAGCCCGAAACCGAAATCGTCCAGCATGATCTCCATCGCCGGCACCACGTTGGTGAGGTTCAGCAGCGGCTCGCCCATGCCCATCATGACCACGTTGGTGATAGGTCGCTGGCCGGTGACCTTGGCCGCGCCGATGATCTTGGCCGCGCGCCAAACCTGGCCGATAATTTCCGACACCCGCAAATTGCGGTTAAAACCCTGCTGCGCGGTAGAGCAAAAGGTACACTGCAGCGCACAACCCACCTGGGAGGAGACGCACAGCGTGGCGCGGTCGTCCTCGGGGATGTAGACCGTTTCCACCTGCTGGTCGCCGACCTTGATGGCCCATTTGATGGTACCGTCGGCGGAGCGCTGCTCCTCGGCGACTTCCGGCGCGCGGATTTCCGCTAGCGCTTTCAGCCTGGCGCGCAAATGCTTGTTGATGTCCGTCATCTGATCGAAATCATCGCAACAATAGTGATAGATCCATTTCATCACCTGATCGGCGCGAAAAGGTTTCTCCCCCAGCGACGAGAAAAATTCGCGCAGCTGCTGGCGGTTCATATCAAGCAGGTTCAATTTCTGCTGGGCCGCGGGCGCGGGAGAAGCGGACATTACCGCCACGGGTGAGCGTTCAGATACCATGTGTTCAGACATCATTTTATTGCAGGCCTCGTTATTACACGTTATGGCGCGAAATACATAAAGAAATGCCCCGGCCGAGTGCGGACTACCACCTCATCCGGGGCGCATTGGAGACTGATTTTAGCGCAGAGCTGCCTGGCTTGAAAGGTGAAGCAGCCCTTTTTTCGCCGTTGTGCGGCGACGATTAGCGATTACGGGCGCAAACTTCGCCGTCGGCGAAGAAATAAGCGATTTCGCGCGCGGCGGATTCAGCGGAATCCGAACCGTGTACCGCGTTTTCGGTAAAGCCATCGGCATAGTCGGCGCGCAGCGTGCCGGCCAGCGCATTGGCGGGATTGGTGGCGCCCATGATTTCACGATTGCGGCGCACGGCGTCTTCCCCTTCGAGCACCTGCACCAGGATCGGGCCGGAAATCATAAAATCCACCAGGCTGTCGAAGAAAGGCTTGCCTTTATGCTCGGCGTAGAATCCCTCGGCCTGCTCACGGGTGAGCTGGAGCATTTTGGCGCCGACCACGGTCAGCCCGGTGCTTTCAAAGCGCTGGATAATGGCACCGATGACGTTTTTGGCCACGGCGTTCGGCTTGATGATGGAAAAGGTGCGTTCAATGGTCATGAGAACCTCTAGGTGGTTTTTGTTATGGCCGCGCTAATTCGCTGTTACGCCGGCCGGTGCAAGTGGCGCAGATTATAGGGGCGCGTGCAGCGCTCCGCTACCCTTAAAAATAACATTTAATTAAAAATAACCTCCCCACGTCAACAATGGCGCCTCCAGCGTTCCCCACGTCGCTTTTCCGCCCGCCCTGACCCGGTCGCCGCCGTCTGCGCCTTGAAGCCAACGGCAAAAAAGCCGACAATGCCCGGCAATGCGATGGCGCCGGCACAGTGTCCGACGCACGCCGAGACGGAGCCTATGATGACCCAACCGTTATTCGTTAGCCAGCAGTGGCTACAGCAACATCTCGATGACCCCCAGCTGCGTATTCTGGACGCACGCATGCTGCCGCCCGGGTATCAGGGGCCGCGCGATATCGTGGCGGAATTTCGCGCGGGCCATCTGCCCGGCGCGGTGTTTTTCGATATCGAGGCCCTGTCCGATAGCGCCTCTTCCCTGCCCCATATGCTGACTTCGCCGGCGCAGTTCGCGCGCGATATGGGCGCACTCGGCGTTAGCGACGCCCAGCATTGCGTGATTTATGACGACGGTTCGCTGTTCTCAGCGCCGCGCGCCTGGTGGATGCTCCAGAGCAGCGGCGTCCGGCAGGTGTCGCTGCTGGCGGGGGGCCTTGACGCCTGGTCGCGCGCCGGAGGGCCGTTGGAAAAGGGACAACCGACGCTCGCGCCGCAGACCTTTACGCCGCGCAGAGCGGCTAATCGCGTGCGCGCGCTCGACGATATCCGCCGCATCAGCGTCGACCGCTCCGCGCAAATTGTCGATGCCCGACCCGCCGCCCGCTTTCGCGGCGAGGCGCCGGAGCCCCGGCCCGGCCTGCTGCGCGGTCATATCCCCGGCAGCCTCAATCTCCCCTGGGACCAGCTGGTGCAAAACGGGCAGCTAAAACCCCTGCCGCTGCTGGAAGAGCAAATACGTCAAGCGGGGATTGATATCAAGCGGCCTATCGTCGCCAGCTGCGGTTCCGGCGTCACCGCGGCGGTGGCGGTGTTGGCCCTCACGGCGCTCGGTGCGCAGGACATCAGCCTGTATGACGGTTCGTGGAGCGAATGGGGCGCACGCGACGATACGCCTATCGCCGGCGCGCAATGATCTCCAACGCCGGCGCGGGTCTTGCGTTGGCAGACCGCCGGCCCTTTCACGTGACCGTGCGCCGTCGAACGACCGCCGCGGCCGCGGCGATGGCTTTTAGCCGAAAGGGGTCTGCGGCGCAGGGCAGCGGGCGGGAGGCCAATCCCGCCGCCGTGCGCGGCCGCCAGCGTCGTCTTATGACGGGGCGCCGTCCTTCACCGACCGCAGCCAACTGCCCCAGCGCCGTTCGTAAAAAGGCGTCAGGTGGTGGATGAAATAATGGCTGATGCCCGCCTCGCCCTCCTCAACCAGGCAGATATCCACCGGCTGCTCGTCCGGCGCGGTATCGGTCGCCACCTGACCCGTTGCTTGAATCGCTTCCTCGGCAGCGCTATCGCACTCCAGACCGATAAGCCAGTGCGGCTCCTGCTCCGCGTCATCCCGCACCTGCATTAGATAAGCCCGGCGCACCTGCTTGTATTGCGCGAATAATGCCGTCAGCGAGGCTACCATCTGTTGCGGCATCTCCGCCGGCTCGCTGAGGGTCATGCGCATCTCCCCTTCCAGAACCTGCCGTTCGGTCAACGCATCGCCGTCGTTGCTCAGCAGTGCCGCGACTTCATCCGGGGCAAAGGACTTGCCGTAGGGTAGCTTGGGATTGAGAAACAGCTCGGCCCCGGCGGTCATGGCGAACAATGTGCGCACCGGCAGCGCGACAAAAGGCTGCGGCCCCGCCACCGCGCTTTCCAGCGCCGCCACCGAAGTAAAAAAGGGAATCGCCGATCCGCCGTCTTGTTTTTCCCAGTGCTGCAAGGTGACCGGCGACGCGCCGTCATCGCGCGCGGCACCGGCTATCCAATCATCGCCGGCTTCGCCCGGTACATAGACCGTCGCCGTCAGCAGCAGCTTGAAAAAAGCCGGGCGATAAGCCGGATCGCCGGCGGCGCGTTCGAGCGCCTGTTCCAGCGCATTATCTTGTGAGAGGGTCATACTTAGCGATTCCAAACGCCGCCTGAACGGTCGTCATGTCAAGCGGAAAAACGGCCCGCACGCGAGCCAAAACGGGCATCAGTCCTGCGCCTGCGCCAGCAGCAAGTTGGCAAGCGTACGCACGCCCAGCCCGGTGGCGCCGGCGGACCATTGCTCCACCGCCCCTTTGCGGTAGGTGGCGGAGCAGTCGATGTGCAGCCAGCCCTGGCGATAATTTTCCACAAAATGCGAGAGAAACGCCGCGGCGGTACTGGCGCCGGCGCTGTGCGCGCCGCCCGCCACGTTGCTCATGTCGGCAAAATTGGACGGCAGATGATGTCGGTGGAATTCCGCCAGCGGCAGACGCCAGAACGGTTCATTCTCTTCGTCGGCGCTTTGCATCAACGCCGCCACCAGCGCGTCGTCAAAGCTGAACAAGGCGTGATAATCATTGCCCAGGGCGGTTTTCGCGGCGCCGGTCAAAGTCGCACAGTCGATAATCAACTGCGGCCGCGCCGCGCTGGCGTCGATAAGCCCATCCGCCAGCACCAGCCGGCCTTCCGCGTCGGTGTTCATCACTTCCACCGATTTGCCGTTGCGATAGCGAATAATATCCCCCAGCTTGAAGGCGTTACCGCTCACCATGTTGTCGGCACAGCACAGAATCAGCCGCACCCGTTTGTTCAAACCGCGACTGACGGCCAGCGCCAGCGCGCCGGTCAGCGTGGCGGCGCCGCCCATATCGGACTTCATCGAATCCATGAAACTACTGCCCTTCAGGCTATAGCCGCCGGTGTCGAAGGTAATGCCTTTCCCCACCAGGCAAGCCAGCACCGGCGCTTGCGCGTCGCCGCCCGGATTATAGTCCAGCGTCAATAAGACCGGCTGGCGATCGGAGCCGCGGCCGACGGTATGCAACCCCATATACTGGTTATCAAATAGATCGTCGGCTTTCGTGATGCGGTAGCTGATGGCGTCGTCAGCCACGGCGGACATAATATCTACCGCACGCTGCGCCAGCTGCTCCGGGCCAAGCTCCTCCGCCGGGGTATTAATGGTATGGCGCACCCAGTCAACGATTTGCAGCCGATTGTCCAGCTCCTGGCGCGCCGCTTCGGGCAACGTCGGCCACGCCACATGGCGCTCGCCTTTGGGCGCGCGGTAGCCCTGCCAGAACGCCCAGCACCGCGCCAGATCCCATCCTTCTCCCACCAGCGCGACCTGTTTTATCCCCTGGCCGTCAATTTTGCGCCCGGCGCGCTGAATAGCGCTTAGCGCATCATCGCCCGTCAAATGGACGGTCATTCCGTGCTCGTCGGCGCTCAATAACGCCTTTTCGCCCCAGCGCGGGTCGGCGGGTGCGGTGGAAAGCGTGAGCTGCATCGCTTCGGTCATCATGAGACTGCTCCAATAAATTAGGGTAGTAATGCCGTCTGTACGTATCCGGTACAGTGGGGTGTCATAGCGATCCCGGGCCGCCTATGTCAAAGCGGCCTCTGGCCGCCTGGCTGGCCTGACCGCCGGCTGATGTGCTTCATCTAACCAGACCCTAACGGTCGCCGCCAGCAGTTTTTCTTCCGGCGCCGGCAACTGGCGCGAAAAGCAGCGGCGGGGTTATGGTCGTTGAAACAGATGACAGAAAAATGACAAATTCGCGCCGCAAGATCTTGGCCGCGCGTGCCGCGGCGCGGCGTTGAACAGGGCGGGGGCAACCCAGCGCCGGCTTTGATCGCGGCGGTGAAAGCGCCCGCGGCGGCTAAAGATAAAGTCCAGTGAGGGCCCACGCACCCGATCGGGCGAGCCGGCGGCGTACCTGAGCGTGGGGAGCAACGGCGGCGCGCAATATGCCGCCGTAAAAACCACAGACGCCGCTGAAGGAGAAAACGTGTCGAGGGATCCCCCAAGGCGCTGTCTGCCGCCGCAAAAAATCAGAGACGCCGCCGAGGGAGAAGGCATGCCGAGGGATCCTCCTAGGTGCTATCTGCCGCCGCAAATCCGCAGGACACCAACTAGGCCCGATTGCCAGACGACACAACCGTCGAGAGAGACGGCATGGCAAAGGAGCGCGACCGGTACCGCATGCCGTGGCAACGCGCTGGCGAGCAGAGATCTTAGCGCAGCATCCCGTTCGCGCCAGCGCCGGCGGCGCACTGCGGCGCGACCTCGCGCAGGCGCGCAATGGCCGTTCGGGTCTGGCTGATGGCGTAATCGATGTCTTCCGCGGTGGTAAACCGCCCCAAAGAGAAACGAATGGCGCTATGGGCAAGCTCATCATCCAGGCCCATGGCGCGCAGGACATAGGACGGTTCAAGGCTGGCGGAAGTACAGGCGGATCCCGTTGAGACCGCCAGATCCTTAAGCGCCATGATAAGAGACTCACCGTCCACATCGCGGAAGCTAACGTTAAGCACCGTCGCCACGCGCTGTTGCAGGTCGCCATTAACGAACACGCCGTCTATCTGCTGCAGCCCCTGCCATAACCGGTCGCGCAGCGCCCGCAGGCGCGGCATTTCGCTCGTCAGCGCCTGCGCCGCGAGTTGATAGGCTTCCCCCATCCCGACAATTTGATGCACCGGCAGCGTCCCGGAGCGCATGCCGCGCTCGTGACCGCCGCCGTGTATCTGGGCCTCGACCCGCACCCCCGGTTTACGGCGCACGAACAAAGCGCCAATGCCCTTCGGGCCATAGACTTTATGGCCGCTGAACGACATGAGATCCACCGGCAACGCGGCCAGATCGATGGGCAGTTTACCGACGCTTTGAGTAGCGTCCACATGGAATAGCGCCCCACGGGCGCGGCACAGTTCGCCAAAAGCCGCGATATCCTGGATCACGCCGGTTTCGTTGTTGACGTGCATCAACGACACCAGAATCGTGTCATCCCGCAGCGCATCGCTTAACTGCTGCGGAGTAACGATACCGTTCGCCGGCGGCACCAGCCAGGTAACATTGAAACCTTCCTGCTCCAACTGGTGACAGGCATCGACCACCGCTTTATGCTCGGTGACGGCGGTAATGATATGGCGACCTTTAGCGCGGCCGGCGTGAGCAGCCCCCTTCAGAGCCAGATTATCGGACTCGGTGGCGCCGGAGGTGAAAACGATTTCGCGGGGATCGGCCCCAACCAGGGCGGCGACCTGATTGCGGGCAATATCGACGGCTTCTTCCGCCTGCCAGCCGTAACGGTGGGAGCGGGAAGCCGGATTACCGAAAATACCGTCCAGCGTAAGATGCTGCATCATCTTCTCCGCCACCCGCGGATCAACCGGCGTAGTAGCGGAGTAATCAAGATAAATCGGTAATTTCATGAAGCGTTAACTCCGGGCATCAATAACGACGAATGCCCTTATTGTACTCAAGCGCGCAGGTTGACGTTAATCGTTTCCTGCGGTCGACCGTTGGCGATCGGACGGCGCGTATCATTATCTTGACGATCGGCGACATCGAGAATCTCTTCATTACTGACCAGCTCGGCCAGTGTGATGTTGTTAAGAAACTCGCTAATGCGTACGCTAAGGTCGCGCCAAAGGGTATGGGTCAGGCAACGATCGCCGCCTTGACAGCCCTCTTTACCCTGGCAGCGGGTGGCGTCCACCGACTCATCCACGGCGGTGATAATCGCGCCGACGGCAATCTGATCAGAGTCGCGACCCAGCAAATAACCTCCACCCGGCCCTCGGACGCTCGCCACCAGCTCATGCTTGCGCAGGCGGGAGAAGAGCTGCTCCAAATAGGAAAGGGAAATGCCTTGGCGCTCGGAAATCTCGGCGAGCGGCACGGGACCCTTGCCGGAGTGCAGGGCGACATCAAGCATGGCGGTAACCGCGTAGCGGCCTTTGGAAGTCAGTCTCATGATCAGAATACCGGTGAAAATAACGTAGCAAAAGTCTGCCATTCCTGACTAAAGTAGTCAACTATTTAACCGAGTAATTTGCTCAAGTATTTATTCCCTTCCGCCGGCTGCGTTTTCAGCGGCCACCGGCGAGAAGCCGTCCTCGGCGGAGGAGGCTGACCGCGGCGAAAGCGCGCGATGTCGCCGACAACAGCTGTGGGCATCGGGGATAGGTCAATCCCGCACGCGGCACCGTCAGCGGCCGGGATGGGCTAACGTCTCCGGGCGCTCGCTGTAGGAATTCGGAATAGGTCGATACTTAAGGCGAGCACAGCCGGCGTTCAGCATAAACCCATCCGCCGTGCGGGCACCAATGGCATCCATACTAAGTCAATCCTCCAGGCGAGCGCCGCCACGATCAGAATTCATCATTCCTCCGGGCGAGCGTCGCCGTCATCCGCAGGGGGCGTTTGCGGCGTTTGCGGATGCTCGATGGAGGTCAACATGCCACGTAGGATATTCAGCTCCTGGCTTTCCGGCCGCGCGCGATTGAACAGCCGACGCAGCTTATTCATTACCCGTCCCGGATGGGCGCGACGGATGAAACCGGTTGTACTCAGCACATGCTCCAAATGTTGATAAAATCGCTCCAGATCTTCTGCCAGAGGATAAACCGAGGCGTCCGGCGCCGTCGCGTCCTGGCGCTGACTTTCCAGCCAGGCGACGCGGACTTCATACGCCAAAATCTGCACCGCCATCGCCAAGTTGAGGGAGCTGTACTCCGGATTGGCCGGGATCTGGACATGGAAATGGCATTTTTGCAATTCGTCATTGGTCAGGCCAACGCGCTCACGGCCAAACAAGAGCGCTACCGGGGCCTGCGCCGCCTCCTGCACGCTTTTCACGCCGCACTCACGCGGCTCCAGCATCGGCCAGGGGAGCGTACGGGAACGGGCGCTGGTTCCCACCACCAGGCTACAGCCGGCCAGCGCCTGGTCGAGATGGTCAACCAGGGTAGCATTGCCGATAATGTCACTGGCGCCGGCGGATAAGGCGATGGCCTGTGAATCGGGCTTATGCAGAGGATTGACCAAGTAGAGGTTGTTTAACCCCATGGTTTTCATCGCGCGGGCGGTAGAGCCAATATTGCCGGTATGAGACGTTTCAACCAGTACGATGCGGATATTGTGCAGCATAATCTTACAAGTCAGAGGAAATGTGGGCGATAGGGTAGCATAGCCGTAGGTTTTTTGCTGACGCTCTGCTATACTCCGCGCCGTTTTAGTTCTTTAACATCTTAGTGGACGATATCCATGCATCCGATGCTCAACATCGCCATTCGCGCTGCGCGAAAGGCGGGTAATTTAATTGCCAAACATTACGAAACCCCTGATGCCGTCGAAGCCAGCCAGAAAGGCGACAACGACTTTGTCACTAACGTTGACCGCGAAGCGGAACGTTTGATTGTTGAAGTTATCCGCAAGTCCTACCCGCAGCACGCCATTATCGGCGAAGAGAGCGGCGAGCTGGCCGGCGAAGACACCGACGTACAATGGATTATCGACCCACTGGATGGTACCACCAACTTTATCAAGCGTTTCCCCCACTTTGCCGTTTCCATTGCCGTGCGCATTAAAGGCCGCACGGAAGTGGCCGTGGTCTACGATCCGATGCGCAATGAGCTGTTCACCGCCTCCCGCGGCCAGGGCGCTCAGTTGAACGGCTATCGCCTGCGCGGCGGTAGCGCACGCGATCTGGACGGCACCATTTTGGCCACCGGTTTTCCTTTCAAGCAGAAACAGCATGCCAACAGCTATATCGCCTTGGTAAGCAAACTGTTCGTACAGTGCGCGGATTTCCGCCGCACCGGCTCCGCGGCGCTGGATCTTGCCTATGTGGCCGCCGGCCGCGTGGACGGTTTTTTTGAAATCGGCCTGAAGCCCTGGGACTTTGCCGGCGGTGAATTGCTGGTGCGCGAGGCGGGCGGTCTGGTCACCGATTTTACCGGTGGCCATAATCACCTGCTTTCCGGCAATATTGTCGCAGGTAATCCCCGCGTCGTGAAAGCCATGCTTTCGACCATGCGTGACGAGTTGAGCGAAGCGCTGAAGCGCTAAGCTTTTATCCAGGGCCGGCACATCGCCGCCGGCCCTGGCGTCACGGGCGCAACGCCTGGTGCCGTTCAACAGGTTCGTTATCTCGCTCCCCTCTTTCCGTTGCCGCGCTATTTCCCTCCCGTTACCGTTTCCCTGTCCAAAATCGCCGTTGCCCCGGTCTGACTTGCCGTTTAGCGCTTCCTCGGGTTCATTTTGCCCTTCCGCCCACGCAAGGTCATTCCCATGCCGGTCAAATCATGGTAGAGAAGTCCTCTGGGGGAAAAGCGCCGCGGCGATCTCTCCGACTGTCTCACCTACTCGTCAACAAAGGAGGACTGGATGCATGATCTGTTTGATTTAACGGGAAAACGGGCGCTCATCACCGGCGGTGCCCGGGGGATTGGGTATCTGCTGGCCAGCGGCCTCGGCCGCTATGGCGCCAGCGTTATCGTGACGGCGACGACCACGGCGAACGCCGAGCGGGCCGCGGAGCAACTGCGCGCCGAGGGCCTGGACGCACTGGGCGTGTGCTTTGATATTACCGATGGCGCCGAGGTCAGCCGCGCGATTGAGAAACTGGAGCAGTGCCAGGGTCCGATCGACATATTGATCAATAATGCGGGTATTCAGCGCCGGCATCCGCTGCTGTCGTTCCCCGAAGCCGACTGGGATGAGATTATCAATGTAAACCAGAAAGCGGTATTTCTGGTTTCTCAACAGGTGGCAAAGCGGATGGTGACGCGCCGCCGAGGCAAAATCATCAACATCGGCTCGATGCAAAGCGAGCTTGCCCGACCCAACATTACCCCTTACGCCGCCGCGAAAGGGGCGGTCAAAATGCTGACCCGTGGGATGTGCGCCGAACTTGCGCCCTACAATATCCAGGTCAACGGTATCGCGCCAGGCTATTTCAAAACCGAAATGACCACCTCGCTGGCGCAGGACGACGCGTTCAACACCTGGTTATTCCAGCGGACGCCCGCCGGGCGCTGGGGAGACCCCCAGGAATTGATCGGCGCGGCGGTGTTCCTCGCCTCCCCCGCCGCCGATTTCGTCAACGGTCATCTGCTGTTTGTCGACGGCGGCATGGCGGCGGTGGTGTAATCAGACGCTAAACGGGCGGATACCGCTTACCATCTCCGGCACCGCGCTGAAATATAGCAGCGCGCCCGCCCCCACCAATAGCACCCCGCCGGCGAGCGCCAGCGTTGTCCATACCACATTTCGCCACAGCGACGGCGCGCGCGGCGTTATCAGCCGTTCGGCGATGCTACGGCCGAAGAACACCAGCAGCGCCAGCGCTAACAGCGTCAGCGCCGTACCCGCGGCCATCATCAGCGCGGACGAGACGCCCCAGGCATACACGCCGATCACTTTGGCGAACAGCAGCACCAACACCGCGCCGGAGCAAGGGCGCAGTCCCATGGACACCACCACGGCGGCGCGATCGTACCAGCCGTCGGCCGCCCGCAACTCCTCATCCCGCGGCAAATGGCGGTGCCCACAGCCGCAATCCGCGTGATGGTGATGGTCCAACGATGTCAATGCCCGGATTACCGGCGCCTTCTCCTGTGCCGCAGCAGCCCCGGAGACCAGCGTCTCATCCTGCACCGCGGCCGCCCGTAAGCTCAGCGCCTTATCCGGCGCCGCGGTCGCCCGCTCTACCGGCGCCTTCTCCTGTGCCGCAGCAGCCCGCAATAGCCGCTGTAAGCGCTTAAGCGCGCGCCAGCACAGCCAGAGGCCCAGGCCTCCCACCAGGACAAAACTGGCCTTTTCCAGCCAGAACTGGCCAAGATGAAGCGTGCGCGAAGACAGGCGCAGCAGATTCAGCGTCAGGGTGACCAGTATTATCGCCATCGAGCCCTGTAACAGGGCGGCGGCCAGCGTCATCAGCAAACTTTGCCGCAGCCGGGAACGGTGGGTGGCGAGATAGGTAGTAATCACGACTTTGCCGTGGCCCGGTCCGACCGCGTGCAGGATGCCATAGACGAAACTGAACAGCAGCAGCGTGGCGCCATAATGGTGTGGATTGCCTTGTACCTCCTGCAACAGCACGACCATGTGCTGGTGCAGTTGCTTTTGCCACTGGACCATTTGCAACAGTATCTGCGGCCAGCGTAGCCAGATCACGTGCCCCGCCGCCGCCAGCGCCCCTAAAAAAACCCCTAGCGGCCATAAATTCAGCCAAACGCGAAACGAACGAAATTCCCCCGGCCGCAGCGCGCGATCGTTAGTTTTTGTCACACCTTCTCCCGGCGGGCGCTCGATGCCCTCAACCTGATAATGTTATAAAATAACATAACTTAGACGAGGATCCATCCCTGGTTTCACCAGACCGGCAAGCGTCACGGCCGCACGGGCCGAGCCGAGAAAGAGGCGGCGAGGCTGGAATGGAAAAAGTGACTCCAAAAAAAGAAATTCTAACGCGGCCAAGCGGAAAAATGTGACGCGGCTTAAAGCTGTAAAACAAAAAACGCCACGCCGGTAAACGAGCGGGGGCGGTTGACTATGATTAAGGCTATTACGATAACCAAAAGGTTATACGACCCATGAGTCCGCCCACTTCACAGGCGCCCGCGCTGTCCGCTTCCGGCAGGCGCAGCCATCTGTTGCTGCTGCTGTATTCGGCGACGGCGCCTTGCTCGCTGACGCAGCTGGCGCATCAATGCGGGACGGATCCCGAGACCACACAACGCGATCTCGCGCAACTCGACGCCGAAATCGGCACGCTGTATCGGCTCGCCCTGCGCCGCCGGGAGGAGGAATACCGTATTGAGGGCAACATACTCAATCATCGGTTGTGTCTGTTCGAGGGTCTACGTCGGGCGCTGCGGTTGTGCCCCGATCGCGTCGAACGCGATTTCACCGCGGCGCTGACCCAGCAGTGGCATAGCCTGCCGCCCGCGCTGCAATTTCCACCGTCGCGCCTGACGGACGCGCTTGAGCGCCTTTTACCCCTATTGCCCGTGCAACGTGCCGAAAGTAACCGCCAGTTCCTCACGCTCTGGCTGCGTTATCTACTGTTACAGTGCCACCGCCAGCAGACGCCGGCGTTCAATCAGCATCAGCGGCAATGGCTTAGCCAGAAACAAGCGTACCCGGCGGTGCAGGCAGCGTTTCGCGACTGGTCGCTGCCGGACAGCGAAGTGTTCGGGCTCACGCTGCTGATCAGTTTGCTGAAGCATCCTGAGCCCGCCGATCCGAACTCAGCCGACGATCGGCGGCTGAGCCAGGCGGTCGCGCGACTTATCAGCCGTTTCGCGCAGCTTTCCGGTAGAACGTTTCCCCACGAGGGCCCGCTGGCGGAACAGCTGTTTTTCCATTTGAGCGCCGCGTTGGAACGCTGCCATTTCCACATGGGCATCGATAGCAGCCTGCAAAGCGAAGTAGAGGAAAAATATCCCAGTCTGCTGCGCGCTACCCGCGCGGCGATGATACCGCTGGAAGCGGAGTATCGTATTCGTTTCAGCCGAGAGGAGATGGGTCTGATTGCGGTCATCTTCGGCGCCTGGTTGATGCAAGAGACGGATTTGCAGGAAAAACAGGTGGTGATTTTAAGCCA
Organism: Sodalis praecaptivus; assembly: GCF_000517425.1. Classification (NCBI taxonomy): domain Bacteria; kingdom Pseudomonadati; phylum Pseudomonadota; class Gammaproteobacteria; order Enterobacterales; family Bruguierivoracaceae; genus Sodalis; species Sodalis praecaptivus. The sequence goes on along the minus strand of NZ_CP006569.1, from coordinate 1,256,956 downwards.
ATCAGAGGGAGAGCAGGAACGCAAACTGGAGCTGCAAATTCGGGAACTGACGCTGTTGCCGCTGAATATCAAATTTCAATCGGTCACCGAATTTCAGGCGCGCGGCGCGCCGAAAAATACCGTGCTGGTGATTACCCCGTTCCAGATGCAATTGCCCTTATACTCGCCGCCGCTGCTGCAGGTGCGCATACCGCTGCCGCAGGCGCAGCGCCAGCGGATCCGCGATCTGCTCGAATCCTGAATCCCGACTGCGATACTGCCGAGCCGGTGCCGTATCGCCTGCGCGTCCTGAGACAACCTCGGCCCGCGCTGGCCGACGGGCGGCGCGTGGCCCGAAAAACGCCGGGCCGACAATCGGCGGCGAGGGTAGCCCAAGCGCGCCTCGGCGCTGCCAGGACCTCCAAAAAAACCGGCCCCGCGGGGGGCCGGTTAGCCGTTTGTGACGGGGGTGCGCCAGCAAGCGCCGAGCAGTCCCCTTGTTTCGTTAGTACCGTCCGCTACCGTCAGGCGTAAACGGGATGACGAGCACAGATATCCAGCACTTTATTTTTAGTCCGTTCAATCACCGCGTCATCGTTGATATTTTCCAGCACGTCGCACATCCAGCCGGCCAATTCACGCACATCGGCCTCGGTAAAACCGCGGCGGGTGACCGCCGGCGTGCCGATACGCACCCCGGAGGTAACGAACGGGCTTTTTGGATCGTTCGGCACGCTGTTCTTGTTGACGGTGATATTGGCACGGCCCAGCGCCGCATCCGCCTCTTTTCCGGTCAGGTTTTTATCTACTAAATCCAGCAAGAACAGGTGATTATCGGTAGCGCCGGAGACGACTTTGAACCCGCGCGACAAGAAAACTTCCACCATGGCCTTGGCATTTTTGGCCACCTGCTGCTGGTAGGTTTTGAACGCGGGCTCCATCGCCTCTTTCAGCGCCACCGCCTTGGCGGCGATCACGTGCATCAACGGACCGCCCTGCGCGCCGGGGAACACGGCAGAGTTCAGCTTTTTGTACAGCTCTTCGCTGCCGCCTTTGGCCAGGATCAAACCGCCGCGGGGGCCGGCCAGCGTCTTGTGGGTCGTGGTGGTCACCACGTGCGCGTGGGGCACCGGGTTCGGATACACGCCGGCGGCGATAAGACCCGCCACGTGGGCCATATCCACGAACAGATAAGCGCCGATACTGTCGGCGATTTGCCGCATTTTGGCCCAGTCCACCACGCCGGAATAAGCGGAGAAACCACCGATAATCATTTTCGGCTGATGGGTTTTCGCCAGTTCGGCCAGCTGCTCATAATCGATATGGCCGCTCTCATCGATACCGTAAGGCACGATATTGTACAATTTGCCGGAGAAATTGACCGGGGAGCCGTGGGTCAAATGACCGCCGTGCGCCAGATTCATCCCCAGCACGGTATCGCCCGGCTGCAGCAAGGTGGTATAAACGGCGAAGTTGGCTTGCGATCCCGAATGCGGCTGAACATTGGCATAATCGGCGCCAAACAGCGCTTTGGCGCGATCGATGGCCAACTGCTCCACCACGTCGACATATTCACATCCGCCGTAGTAGCGCTTGCCGGGATAGCCTTCCGCGTACTTATTGGTCAACTGTGAGCCCTGGGCCTGCATAACGCGCGGGCTGGTGTAGTTTTCAGATGCAATCAGTTCAATGTGCTCTTCCTGGCGCACCACTTCCTGCTCCATTGCCTGCCACAGTGCGGCATCATAATCTGCAATGTTCATATCACGCTTTAACATCTGTTTCTCCTGACTCTCAGCTAACCTACTACGGCGATTAAATTAGGGGGAATGACCGGCCGTCAGTGTAATCTTTTTTGCCACATTTCCGAAAGGGTCCAGCGCCGCTTTTTACGCAAACGATTTCCTTTAAACGGCCGCATCCAGCCTGTAGCCGCCCCCCGGGCCACATCGCGAAATATTTTCATCGCGAAGGCGGAAAAATTCATGCGCGCCCCCCGCAGACATCCGGTGCGTTGCGCGCTCACGGCGCCCACGCCTACGCTTACCGCCTACGCGTGGCGATATTGCCGAGAGGCATCCTGTGCCGCTCCTCGGGCGCCGGCGCAACGGCGTCGGTGTTCCAATGGCTTCGGCCGCCGGCAGCGTGCCTCAGATGGCTTCTTCGTCTTGCTCGCCGGTACGGATGCGCACGACGCGGGCGACGTCGAAGACAAAAATTTTGCCGTCGCCGATCTTGCCGGTCTGTGCGGTATGCATAATAGTGTCGACGCAGCTGTCGACGATATCATCCGGCACCACCAGTTCAATTTTCACCTTGGGCAGGAAATCCACCATGTACTCCGCGCCGCGGTACAATTCAGTATGCCCTTTTTGCCGGCCAAATCCTTTCACCTCGGTTACCGTCATCCCGGTAATGCCGACTTCGGCCAGCGCTTCGCGCACGTCATCCAATTTAAAGGGTTTGATTATCGCATCAATTTTTTTCATTACTTCACCTACTTGGTCGATTACCGGCGCTCGCCGTCGATCATCGGAAACGAGGGCCGATCAATGTTTAAAATCATTCGGGTCCAGCGTGTGGCGGGACAAGAGTTTATAAAATTCTGTACGGTTGCGACCAGCCATCCGTGCGGCCTGCGTCACATTTCCGCGGGTTATCTGCAATAGCTTGCGTAAATAGCGCAACTCGAATTGATGGCGCGCCTCGGCGAAGGTCGGCATCACCGTGGTATCATCCGCCAGCGCCTGCGCTACCAGCGCATCACCGATGACCGGCGTGGAGGTTAACGCCACACACTGTTCTATCACGTTCACCAGTTGGCGTACATTACCGGGCCAGCCGGCGGCCACCAGTCGTCTCATGGCATCGGCGGAAAAACTGCGCACGAAGGGTTTATGGCGCTGCGCCGCCATACGTAATAAATGCTGCGCCAGCAGGGGGATATCCTCGGCCCGTTCGTGCAAGGGCGGCAGTTTCAGGCTGACGACATTCAATCGATAATAGAGATCCTCGCGGAACTCCCCCGCCGCCATCGCCTTCGGCAAATCGCGATGGGTAGCGGACAAAATGCGCACATCGATAGCGCGATCGCGATCGCTGCCGAGCGGGCGTACCTTGCGCTCTTGCAGTACCCGCAGCAATTTGACCTGCAACGACAGCGGCATATCGCCGATTTCATCAAGAAATAGCGTCCCCCCGTCGGCGGCCTGGAATAACCCTTCACGCTGACTGACCGCGCCGGTGAAAGCGCCGCGGGCATGGCCGAACAGTTCGGACTCCAGCAGCGGCTCCGGTAAGGCACCGCAGTTTATTGCCACGAACGGGGCATGGGCGCGCGGGCTGGCGGCGTGGATCGCTTTTGCCAAAATCTCTTTGCCGGTGCCGCTCTGCCCGCTTAGCAGGATGCTGACGTCCGACTGGGCGACCATCTTCGCTTGCTCCAGCAGGCGCAGCATGAGCGGGCTGCGGGTAACGATGGCCTCCCGCCAGCGTTCATCGCTGGCGGGTTGGGTCAACGCCAGCGCTTCGTCGATGGCGCGATAAAGCGCGTCGCGATCCACCGGTTTGGTCAGAAAACTGAACACCCCTTCCTGGGTCGCCGACACCGCTTCCGGGATCGAGCCGTGGGCGGTGAGTATGATCACCGGCAGGCCGGGCTGCTGCTGCTGTATGGCCTTGAACAGCGCGATACCGTCCATTTCGTCCATGCGCAAATCGCTGATGACCAAGTCGATTTTATTGCGCAGCAGCTGCCGCAGCGCCTCTGGGCCGTTTTCCGCGGTCGTGACCGTGAACCCCTCGCTGGTCAGCCTCATGCCCAGCAGCTTCAGCAGGCTGGTATCATCATCCACCAGCAATAAATTGGCGTGTTTGCGCGTTCTCATTGGCGTGGCTCCCCGGCCTCCGGCGCCGCAACAGGCGGACGGGCGGCCGCGGCAGGGGGGGCCGCCGCGCCGCCGTCGGGTGCGCTGGTGCCGTCACCCTTCGCGCTCTGTCGTTCGCTAGGCGGTTTGCCGCCGGGGGCAGCGAGTGCCGCGCCGGCGGGAGTGCCATTCGCGCCGCCGCCGAGTGCGCTTGTACCGTCATCCTTCGACGTCTGCCGTTCTTCGGACGGCGGTTTGTTGCCGGAGCCACCGAGTACCGCGCCGGCAGGAGCGGCATTCGCGCCGCCGCCGGCAGCGCTTGTGCCGCCCGCCTTCGGCGTCTGCCGTTCTTCGGACGGCGGTTTGCCGCTGCCGCCGTCGGAGGCGGCCGGGCCGTCATCGTCCGGCGTCTGCCATTTGCGCGATGATAGGCGCCGCTCGATATCGGTCAGATTTTGCAGCTTGCGGGCGGTAGCCGCCAGCTCCTGTTTAAGCTGCTGTTCGCGCGCCGTCAGCGCACGCATCTGCTTGTCGCTTTCCTGTTGCTGACGCTGGGCGCGGCTGCGCTCATCGGCCAATACCAGCCGTAGAGCCTGATGCTGGCGCCATAGCGTAAACAGGGGGTAGATGCCGGCCGGAAAGTTGTCGCGGTAGCTTAGCAGGCGATGATAGGCCCGCCGCCGCTCGGTCATGTCGATATCGGCGGCGTCCAGCAGAATGCTCTGGCGGAAACTGTCCTGCCAGCTTGCATCCTGATGTCGCCAGGCTTCCGCGCGCGCCTGCGCCGGCGTCATGCGCGGAGCACATTCCATCAGGCTTAACCAGTAGTCAGGTTTGTTCACCACCCCATCGTCACGCTGCCAGATGTCATCGCACACTTGTGCAAGCGTTGCCGGCGCCAAATGGGTGTGGGATCCCGGTACCTCGCTGAGCAACCGATGGCGGCCGCCGTCCTGCTGGCAGGCGGAGAGCAGCAGCGGCGCCAGCAACACCACCAGCGCGGCGCGCGGGCGGCAGACGGCCGACAAATGCCAAGAGAGGTAACGCGGGGTCTGCCGCGATGAACGTGCTGCTCCAGTCATGTATTAACCATTCTCGCCGGTTTGGGGGAGGGTAATGCGAAAGCAGACCGCGGCGTAATCCACGCTCACCAAATCGAGTTCACCGCGCATGCGGCGGATACAATCCCGAGCGATGCTCAATCCCAGTCCGCTGCCTTTCACCGCGCCTTTACGCTGGATGCTGCCTTGATAAAACGGCTCGAAAATCAGCGTCCGATCCGTTTGAGCGATAGGCGTCCCGCTATTGGCCAGCTCCAGCAGGACACGCTGCCCGCTGAGGCGGCTGCGGATCCAGATGTTACCGGATTCCTGGCCGTAGTGCACCGCATTGGAATACAGATTATCCAGCACCCGGCTTAAAAGCGCCGGCTGTGCCCGGCAATGGGTCACCTCAAGCGTTACGTGGTTCTGTATACCTTTGGCCCGCGCCGGCAGGCTGTGGGCGGCGATGACGCCCGCTACCATCGCCGCCAGATCGATCTCCTCAGCTCCAGAAGGGCCATCCGCCAACCGGCGATTATAATCCAGCAATTGTTCAATGAGTTGCTGCAAGTGGCGGCTGCTGCTATCGAGGATCGCTACCACGTCCTTCTGATCGGCGCTCAGCGGACCCGCCACTTCATCCGCCAGCAGTTCAGCCCCTTCGCGCAGGCTGGCGAGCGGCGTCTTTAATTCATGGGAAATATGGCGCAGAAACTCGTGGCGCTGGGATTCCAACCAGGCCAGACGCTCATTCAGCCAAATAATGCGCTGGGCCAGGGACTGAATTTCACGCGGCCCGCTAAACGGCGTATCCGCGGCCAGCGCTTGCCCCTCCCCCAGCCGGTTGATCATATTTTCCACCCGCTTCACCGGGCCGATAATCATACGGGTGAACAAGAATACCAGCGCCAAACTGAACAAAAACAGCAACAGCGCCAACCAGCCAAAAAAGCGCCCCTGTTCTGCGATGGCCTGCTGCAACTGGCGGCCGCGGGCAAAAATATTTTCGCGCGTCGCCTGCACCAATTCGCCGTTGGCGTGGGAAAAAGCCTCCAGCTGCGCCGAGGCCTGACCGCCCGGACCGCTGTTTTCACAAAGAAGTTTGTCAAGGGCGGCCAACAGGCTTTCGAGGCGCTGACGATAACGCGGATCCGGCAAAAGATCGCCGCGACCGCTTAGGGTCTGGAGATACTGCTGGCGCTGATTTTGGTACAAGCGCGCCAGCGTTGGGTCGTCAAGAACGCAATATTGGCGATAGCTGCGCTCCATTGCCAGCGCCAAACTGGTCATATTTTCGGTGCGCCGGGCGTCCGCCAGCGTCGAACGGTTGATCTCCGCCGCCTGCTCGCTCAGGGTATCCAGACTCTGCCAGGCTTGCCACGCCAGCAGCAGCAGCGGCAGTAGCACTAGGCTGAACGCCAGGATCACCAATTGACGCAGCGAACGGGGAAACGGACGCCACTTGTTCACGGTCATCGTCCTCAAAGGATTTACGGACAGGCCTTGATGCTAGCCGAGTGTCACCAGCAGGGAAAGAACAAAAAAGGCACTCGCCCGTGGGTCAAGTGCCTTAAAGGGTAAAAATTAGGGGGTGCCTCACTCAACGTGTCGCCCTGTGATTGTTAACGCCGCCGGAGCAACGATTAACGGTTACGTTGGACGGTAGGCACCGTACATTGGCATCATTCGGAAGATATGGAGCGTAAATAAGCTTCCCTCAGGACGCTGACATATCGAGATGAATGAGCGACTGAGTTAGATATAGCAGAAACCGTGCCACATCGCCAATAATACTTATAATATGTTGATTTACATGATTTTTTATTTATCTGTTGCCCAAGCAGAGCTGCAATCCAGACGGAAAACGAATAAAAATGTCGCCCTCGGGAGACAGAAATGGGCGATTTAATAAAAATTATTGAAAAACATGAAGATAAATGTCGCCTTTTAACGACAGTGAGACGAGCATCCTAGCGGAAAAAACGACAGAGGGAAGCCATCAGGCCAATAGCCGCTGCCGGGGCTATATACCCCCTGGGCCAAGCCCCGAGCCCAACAGCCCATAGGAATCCATGGGCCAAGCCCCGAACCCTACTGCCCATAGGTGTCCATGGGTGAAGCCCCGAGCCCGACAGCCCATTGGAGTCCATGGGCGAAGCCCCGAGCACGACAGCCCATAGGGGCCCATGGTCGAAGCCCCGAGCCCTACTGCCCATTGGAGTCTATGGGCGAAGCCCCGAGCACGACAGCCCATAGGAGCCCATGGTCGAAGCCCCGAGCCCTACAGCCCATAGGAATCCATGGTCGAAGCCCCGAACCCTACTGCCCATAGGTGTCCATGGGTGAAGCCCCGAGCCCTACAGCCCATAGGAATCCATGGTCGAAGCCCCGAACCCTACTGCCCATAGGAGTCCATGGGCGAAGCCCCGAGCCCGACAGCCCATAGGAGCATGGGCGAAGCCCCGAGCCAAATAGCCCATTGGCGCCGCCCGGGCAATAGCATCATCGCCCCAGGCCTATGTCTCCACGCCGGCCGCTCGCCGGCGCAGATTCGTCAGGCCGCGTTAGCCCAGTTGCTTGCGCGCGTTGCGGAACAGCCGCATCCAAGGGCCGTCTTCGCCCCACTCCGCGGGATGCCAGGAGTGACTGACGGTACGGAATACCCGTTCAGGATGCGGCATAGTCAACGTGACGCGTCCGCTGGCGTTGGTCACCGCAGTGATGCCATTGGGTGAGCCATTGGGGTTGGCGGGATAATTCTCCGTGACCTTACCGTAGTTGTCCACATACCGCAGCGCCACCAGGCCCGCATGCTCAAGCGCGGCCAAATGCGCCGCGTCGCGCAGCTCCACCAGACCTTCGCCGTGGGAGACGGCGATAGGCAGACGGGAGCCAACCATACCCTGCAACAGCAGCGACGGACTCTGGGTGACCTCCACCAGGCTGAACCGCGCCTCAAATCGTTCGGATTTATTGCGGACAAAGCGCGGCCACAACTCCGCTCCGGGGATCAGTTCACGCAAATTGGACATCATCTGACACCCGTTGCAGACCCCGAGCGCCAAGGTCTGCGGCCGGTGAAAGAACGCCTCGAACGCATCGCGCACCCGCGAATTGAACAAAATCGACTTCGCCCAACCTTCACCCGCACCCAAAACATCGCCATAGGAGAAACCGCCGCAGGCCACCAGCGTATGGAAATCGTCCAACGTCCGCGCACCGGCGAGCAGATCGCTCATATGCACATCGACAGCTTCAAAGCCCGCACGGTGGAAGGCGGCCGCCATCTCCACATGAGAATTCACGCCCTGCTCCCGCAGTACCGCAACTTTCGGCCGCGCGCCCCTGGCGATAAACGGTGCGGCGATATCATCGGCAGGATCGAAACTCAACGCTACCGTCAGGCCCGGATCGTTATCGTCCTGACGGGCCGCATGTTCCTGATCGGCGCTTTCGGGATTGTCGCGCAGCCGCTGCATCTGCCAGCTGGTTTCCGCCCACCAGGTTCTCAGGGTGGTGCGGCTCTCGCTGTAAAGCGGGCGCTCCCCGGCGCGCAGGATAAAGCGGTCGCCGGGCTGGGCCGTGCCCAGATAGTGCAGACACGCCTCCAGCCCCTCCTGGCGGAACAGGGCCGTTACCGCGTCGCGGTCGGCCGCGTCAATCTGGATAACCGCCCCCAATTCCTCATTAAACAGGGCGGCCAGCGTATCTTCCCCCAGTGTGCCGATATCGGCATCAATGCCGCAGTGGCCGGCAAACGCCATCTCCGCCAAGGTAACCAGTAAACCGCCGTCGGCGCGATCGTGGTAGGCCAACAGCGTTCCTTGCGCCACCAGCTGTTGCATAACGCGGAAGAAGCCGGCCAGTTGCCCGGCATCGCGCACGTCGGCGGTTTCGTCCCCGAGCTGGCGGTAAACCTGCGCCAGTGCGGTAGCGCCCAGCGCCTGATGCCCGGCGCCCAAATCAATAAGCAGCAGCGCATTATCGCGCGCCGGCTGTAATTGCGGCGTCACGGTCGCACGCACATCTTCCACCCGGGCGAACGCGGTGATAACCAGCGACAGCGGCGCGGTCATTTCCCGCTGCTCCGCTCCCTGCTGCCAGCGCGTTTTCATCGACATGGAATCCTTGCCCACCGGGATAGTCAGCCCCAGCGCCGGGCAAAGCTCCTCACCCACGGCTTTCACCGCCTGATACAGGCCGGCGTCTTCGCCGGGATGACCCGCGGCCGCCATCCAGTTGGCTGAAAGTTTCACCCGCTTGATCTCGCCGATGTGCGTCGCGGCCAGGTTGGTGAGCGCTTCGCCCACCGCCAGGCGGGCGGAAGCGGCAAAATTCAATAGCGCCACCGGCGCTCGCTCGCCAAGGGACATCGCCTCGCCGTAATAGCTGTCCAGGCTGGCGGTGGTAACGGCGCAGTCCGCCACCGGCACCTGCCAGGGTCCAACCATCTGATCGCGCGCCACCATGCCGGTTACGCTGCGATCGCCAATGGTGATAAGGAAGGTTTTTTCCGCCACCGCCGGTAGATGCAGCACGCGGTTAACCGCCTCGGCAAGGGTGATGCCGTCGCGGTTCAGCGCATGGCCCGCGGCCTGTAGGCTGACGGCGTCACGCAGCATTTTCGGCGTTTTGCCGAGCAGCACATCCAGCGGCAAATCAATCGGCCGGTCGCCGAAATGGTCGTCGTCCAGGCTGAGATGCAACGCTTGCGTTGCTTCGCCGATCACCGCATAGGGCGCGCGCTCGCGGCGGCAGATAGCGTCAAATTCCGCCAGCCGCTCCGGCGCGACCGCCATGACATAACGCTCTTGGGATTCGTTGCACCAGACTTCGAGCGGGCTCATGCCCGGTTCGTCATTGGGAATTGCGCGCAATTGGAAACGGCCGCCGCGCCCGCCGTCGCTGACCAGCTCCGGCATCGCGTTGGACAAGCCGCCGGCGCCCACGTCATGAATAAAGAGAATCGGATTCTCCTCGCCCCGCTGCCAGCAACGGTCGATAACTTCCTGGCAGCGGCGTTCCATTTCCGGATTGTCGCGCTGCACCGAGGCGAAATCCAGGTCGGCGTCTGACTGCCCGGAGGCCATCGAAGACGCCGCGCCGCCGCCGAGGCCGATATTCATCGCCGGTCCGCCCAGAACAATCAGCTTGGCGCCCACGCTGATTTCCCCTTTTTGCACGTGGGATGCGCGGATATTGCCGATGCCGCCGGCCAGCATCACCGGCTTGTGGTAACCCCGCAGCTCCACGCCGTTGTGGCTATCGACGCGCTCCTCATAGGTGCGGAAATAGCCGGTCAGCGCTGGGCGGCCGAATTCGTTGTTGAACGCGGCGCCTCCGAGCGGCCCGTCGGTCATGATATCCAGCGCGCTGACGATGCGCTCCGGGCGGCCGAAGTCTTCTTCCCACGGCTGCTCAAAGCCCGGGATGCGTAAATTGGAGACCGAAAAACCGACCAGACCGGCTTTCGGCTTGGCGCCTCGGCCGGTAGCGCCTTCATCGCGGATTTCGCCGCCGGAGCCGGTCGCCGCGCCGGGCCAGGGCGAGATGGCGGTCGGGTGGTTATGGGTTTCGACCTTCATCAAAATGTGCGCCGCTTCCTGATGGTAGTCATAGCGCCCCGCCTGCGCATCGGGAAAGAAACGCCCCACCGCCGATCCTTCCATCACCGCGGCGTTGTCTTTATAGGCGGACAACACAAACTCGGGCGTCTGCTCGTAGGTGTTTTTGATCATTTTGAACAGCGACTTGGTCTGCGGCTGGCCGTCGATAACCCAGTCGGCGTTGAAAATCTTGTGCCGGCAATGCTCTGAGTTGGCCTGCGCGAACATGTACAGCTCGACATCGCTGGGGTTACGCCCCAAACGGGTGAAGGCCGCGAAGAGATAATCGATTTCGTCCTGCGCCAGCGCCAGACCCAGCGCCAAATTGGCCGCCTCCAGCGCGCCGCGCCCTTCGCCCATCACGTCCACCAGCGTCACCGGCGCCGGCGCGTGCTGAGCAAATAACGCCTGCGCCTCCTCCAGACGGGTAAACACCGTTTCCATCATCCGATCGTGCAACAGGGCGGCGAGCTGGCGCCACTGGGGCTCACTCAGCCGCGGCGCCTGAATATAGTAGGCCAGACCACGCTCCAGACGCGTGACCTGGGGCAAGGCGCAGTTGTGGGCAATATCTGTCGCCTTCGACGACCAGGGAGACCGCGTGCCGGGTCGCGGCGTCACCAGCAATAGCCGCCCCTGCGGCTGATGTTCGGCGAGAGAAGGCCCGTATTGCAATAGTCGCTGCAGCCGATTTAACGCATCCTCGTCGAGCGCCGCGCTGACATCGGCGAAATGGATGTATTCGGCATAGATATCGTCGACCGGCAGACGGGCGTCCTGACAGCGGACCAGCAGCTTATTAATGCGAAATGCGGACAGAGCGGGGGAACCGCGCAATATTTCCATAGTAACAGATCTCTCGTTTTGAACCGCCGGCCGCGGGTGTGTGGCTCGACCATTCATGGGGCGCAACAACAGGGGAAAACGCGCGTCATTATAGAGAATCCCGGCTGCGGACGAAACCGTTTGCGCAGTTATTCTTTCATCCTTATTGACCCCCTGAGCACCTGAGCGCATGCATCAATCTTGTTGCACGTTGGCGCTTTGTTGCGCAAAATGCCCTCCTGTTCGGAGAAAAAACCATAATAATACTGCCGTTAACGACAGCGAGGCCTGCCTCCGGCATGAGATAACGCTTTGAAGCGCTTCAAATTAAATTACTTTATTATCGGCCTTATCGCCATTTTGCTCACCTGGGCACTCTGGACTACCGTCCCCTGGCGAAACGCCCATCAGGATAGCCTGGCGGCCATTAAAGCGCGCGGCGAACTTCGTATCAGCACTCTGGACGCGCCGCTGAGCTATTATCGCGTCAATAATCAACCGGCGGGTTTCGATTACGATCTGGCGCAACGCTTCGCCGATTACCTCGGCGTCAAACTGAAGGTGCGCGTTCGCAGCAATCTGAATCAGCTATTTGACGACTTGGATAATGACAACGCCGATCTTCTGGCCGCTAGCTTGATTTACAACACTGAGCGGCTGAACAGATTCACCGTTGGTCCGTCCTACTATTCGGTATCGCAGCAATTGGTGTACCGCCTGGGCCAGCCGCGGCCGAAAAATTTGGGGGATCTCCGGGGGCGACTGGCGGTCGCTTCGGGGTCGGCGCAAATTTCCCAGCTCCGGCAGTTGCAAAAGAAGCAATATCCGCAGTTATCCTGGGAAGTTTCATCGGATTTAAGCAGCCGGTCGCTGCTGGAAAAAGTGGCGGAGGGTAAGCTGGATTATACGCTGGCCGACTCCGCCACCGTCGGGCTGCTGCAGCGAGTGCATCCGCAGCTGGCGGTGGCGTTTGATATTACCGAGGAAGAACCGGTTACCTGGTATCTTCGGCGCAGCGATAGCGAGGGGCTATCGGCCGCGCTGCTGGACTTCTTCAGCCAGTTAAACGACAACGGCATCATGGCGCGGCTGGAGGAAAAGTATCTCGGCCACGTTGGCGGGTTCGATTATGTGGATACCAAAACCTTCCTTAACGCAATTGATGCGATTTTGCCCGCGCTGCAACCGCTGTTTCAACGCTATGCCCGCGATATCGATTGGAAGTTGCTGGCGGCCATTTCCTATCAAGAATCCCATTGGGATCCGCTAGCCACGTCGGCCACCGGGGTACGCGGGCTGATGATGCTTACCCGCCCCACCGCCGACAGTCTGGGAATAGGCGATCGAACCAACGCCGAGCAAAGCGTGCGCGGCGGCGCGCTTTATTTGTCGCGCATGATGCAGCGGGTGCCGGATTCCATCCCGGAAGATGAAAAGATTTGGTTTGCCCTGGCGGCCTATAATATGGGCTATGCCCATATGCTGGATGCGCGCGCCCTGACGGCGAAGCAGCAGGGCAACCCCGACAGTTGGGTCGACGTGAAGCTGCGGCTGCCGATGCTCAGCCAGCCGCGCTATTACAAACAAACGCTGTACGGTTACGCCCGCGGCCAGCAGGCGTATAACTACGTGGAAAATATCCGCCGCTATGAAATCAGTCTGGTGGGGTATTTGCAGGAAAAAGAGAAAAAGGCGGCGCAATTGGCGGCCTGGAACGCCGATCCCGCCAATGCCTACCCGGTGGTCACGCCGGAGGATCTACAGACGCTAACGCCGGCCGGCACGGGTGCCCACCCTTAACACGGCGCTTTCCGTTGTGTCCGGTGTGCGCCCGCGGTGGTGTCAGGCGCGTTCGTCGGGCAGCGGCAAGCCCCAGGCGGGGTGTTCTGTGCTGCGCCCGCGGTGGTGTCAGGAGGGGTCGTCGGGCAGCGGCGGTTGCAGCCCCAGGCGGTGTGCCCTGTGCTGCGCCCGACGATGGCGAAAGAAAGCGCTGAGCTGAGCTGAACACGCCTGCGCCAGCACGCCGCCGGTGAGTATAATTCGGTGGTTCATCCCCGGATGGCCGAGCACATCCAGCAGCGATCCCGCCGCGCCGGTTTTTTCGTCAGGCGCGCCAAAAATCAAACGGCCGATGCGGGCGTGGATCATCGCCCCCGCGCACATCACGCACGGTTCCAGCGTCACGTACATTGCCGCGTTCAGCAACCGGTAATTACCCACCCGCCGCCCCCCCTGGCGCAGCGCCATGATTTCGGCGTGGGCGGTGGGATCATGATGACCGATGGAGCGGTTCCAGCCCTCGCCGATAATCTCGTCGTTCAACACCAACACCGCGCCGACCGGCACTTCGCCCTCGGCTTGCGCGCGCCCCGCCAGCATCAGGGCGTGACGCATCCAAAATTCATCGCTGCAATGCTCGCTCATGACCGCTCCCCCGGCTGACAACCGCGGCGGATTATACCGGCCAGGCCGCGGGTTAGGAAGGGGCGCTCAATCCAGCCGCTTAAGTTGACCGTCATGGGTGACCCGCCAGCGATATTCGCAAAAATAAAGCAGCGGACTGTCGTGAACGCTGTCGCTGTAACCGCTATACAATTTCAACGGGATGCCCAGCTCGCGCTCCAACTGCGCCACTTTTTCATGGCCCAGACAGCGCAGGGTCAGCACCCAGCCGCCGTAGCGCCGATGCATACGGCTGCCGATAAGCCGCACCTGGGGCAAGAAGACCGCATCGTGGTAAACTTTTTCCACCAGCGACTCCGGCGAGCCGGTAATAAGCCACACCTGGGCATCCTGGCTGGCGAGGTAGTCGTCGAGGCGCGCCAATACCCGCGGAAAACGCCGCACGCGCTGACGGAAGACCGCCGCAAACGCCGCCTGTAGCGCCTGCAGCTTGGCCTCGCTGTGGCCGAAGGTAATCGACCAGAGCAGCAGGCTCATCGGCCAGCGGGCCGAGCGGCCCTTTACCAGCAGTCCAAGAGCCACCACCGGCAGAACGGGGATCACCAGCACGATATTCAGCGGCAGATGCGCAAGCAGATAGCGCAGGAAGCAGCCGAACATATCCTGTTGATGCAGCGTGCCGTCCAAATCAAAAAATACGACGCGCTGGGCGGTTGGGTTAATCAAAAGCTACTCCTCTGGATCGTTGAATCCTATCAGCCATGTAAAAATAAATCCCGCCGCGATGGCGGCCGCCCATCCGGCTAAATAGGCGGCGACTTTACCGGTGACGATGGTCAGCGCCAGCGGCAATCCCGACAGACCAAAAGTGATAAGCGTCGCCACTTTAAGATAACTTATCACCGCGCCGCCCACCGCACCGCCGAGGCAGGCGGCAACAAACGGCCGACCAAGAGGTAGCGTAACGCCGAAAATCAGCGGCTCGCCGATACCGAGCAACCCCACCGGCAAGGCGGCCCTGACCACCTTTTTCAGCCGGGCGCTACGGGTTTTCACCAGCACGGCAAAGGACGCGCCCATCTGCCCCACCCCGGCCATGGCCAGGATCGGCAGCAGAGGGTTGACGCCGTGGGATTGAATGAGTTCCACATGCAGCGGCACCATCCCTTGATGCAGGCCGGTCAGCACCAGCGGCAAAAAACTTCCCGCCAGTAAAGCGCCGACCGCCACGCCACCGCGATCAATTGCGACATTCACCCCGTGGGCAATAGCGTCGGATACCGCCCCGCCGAGCGGTTGCAGCACGACTATCGCCAGCGACGCAGTTATCAGTGTAGTCAGAAGCGGATTAACTATCAGCTCTATCGACTCCGGTAAATGGCGCCGCAACGCTTTTTCCACCCAGCACATCAGGGCAACCACCAGCAACACGGCGATCACCCCGCCCCGGCCGGGCTGTAGCGGCTCGTCGAAAAGCCGGATTTGCGCTAAACCGGGGCTGCTCAAAATCGCGGCCATCACCCCGCCCATGGCCTGTGAACCGCCGAACACCCGCGCCGCGTTTACCCCCACCAAAATGTTCATGATGGCGAATACCGCACTGCCAAACAGCGCCAGCAGCCCGAGCACATTAGGATAGGACCGCGCTATATCGCCGCTGACGTCCGCACGCGTAAGCAAATTGATCAGTCCCGTGATAAGACCGGAGGCGATAAACGCCGGGATGAGCGGAATAAACACGTTGGCCAACTGGCGCAAAGCGCCGCTGACGGGCGTCGCATAGCGCGCCTTGACGCGGTCCCGGGTTTGCGCCGCGCCGTGCGCCGAACCGATGACGGGGGACTCGCCCGGCGCACTCGGCAGTAGGCGGCGCATGGCGTCGACGATCTTCGCCGCGGCGCCCGGCCCAGCGATAAGCTGATGCTGCCGGCCCTGCATAATGTAGCCTTTAACGCCCGCCACACGTTTGATGGCGTCGATGTCCACGCGTCGGTCATCAACCACTTCGACCCGCACCCGGGTCATGCAGTTCTCCAGCTTTAGCACATTGTCCGGCCCGCCAAGGCCGGACAGCAGCGCTGCCGCCACGCTGTCGCTCTGATGCATTCTGGGGCTCCCGTGCCGTTAATGATGGCGCACCGCGTTGTGCCGGCGCGCCCCAGGCGTCCGTTAGGCCGACGGGCGGATAGCGGGCGGTTGGGCGTCGCCTTGGCGCTGGTCAAAGACGGCTTTGCCCAATGTGCCGCTCGCCGGCCCGTGTTATGTGCGCTCGTCCGCCAACGCCGCCCGCAAAAAGCCGTCGTGCGCTCTCAGCGCCGCTTGCGCCTCGGCGGCGCTTTTACCGCTTAGCAGCATGAGAATAGCCGGTTTAACGTCATAGTCGGTCTGCGCCAGGGCCGCCTTTGCCCGGTCGGCGTCGACGCCGCAGGCCTCGCAAACAATGCGGCAGGCGCGGTCGCGCAGCTTCACATTGGTGGCCTTTACATCCACCATCAGGTTTTGATAAACCTTGCCCAGTTTCACCATGGCGCCGGTGGAGATCATATTCAGCACCAGTTTCTGCGCGGTGCCGGATTTCATGCGCGTCGAACCGGTCAGCACTTCTGGCCCCACCACCGGTGATATCGCAATATCCGCCGCCTGGGCGATCGGCGAATCCGGATTACAGGAAACCGCGACGGTGGCGCAGCCCAGCGTGCGGGCATAGCGCAATGCGCCCAGCACGTACGGGGTTCGGCCCGACGCCGCGAGCCCCACGACGACATCGGCGGGGGTGAGCTGGAGGTGTCGGAGGTCGCGTTCTCCCAGCGCCATATCGTCCTCCGCCCCCTCCACCGCTTTGAGCAGCGCGCCGGGACCGCCGGCGATGAGGCCGATCACTTTGTCTGGCGGCACGCCGAAGGTCGGCGGGCATTCCGACGCATCCAGCACCCCCAGCCTGCCGCTGGTGCCGGCCCCCAGATAGATAAGCCGCCCGCCGGCCCCGAGCGCCTGCGCCGCCCGATCGATAGCGGCTGCCACCGCCGGCAGCTCGGACGCAATGGCCTCCGGCACCAGCTTGTCCTGTTGATTAAACAGCCTCACCATCTCAAGCGTTGATAAGGTATCCAAAGCCATCGAGTCCGGATGGCGTGTTTCCGATACGAGCGCCCCTAAATTCATACAGTCACCGTTGAATTTTTAATTCAAATAATAAAAACTATTATCGAATAGATAATTCTTGTAGGCGAGGGAAATCTCGCCGCCCGATCCCGGGGAGCCTTCCCCTCGTTCCGCTACGACGGCGTAACGCCGGAGAACAGTGCATGAGCAGTTTATTACGGATACGCCAGTTATACCGATCGCTATCGCGCAATGACCAGAAATTGGCGGATTTTTTACTGCATCATACCGAAGAAGCGCGCCATCTTAGTTCGCAGCGCGTGGCGGAAATGACCGGCGTCAGCCAGTCAAGCGTGGTGAAATTTGCTCAGAAGCTGGGTTATAAAGGGTTTACCGCGCTAAAACTTGCCCTGAGCGAAGCGCTGGTCAATCGCCAGGATCCGCCCTCCATACCGGTACATAACCAAATACTCAGTGATGATCCCATCAAAACCGTAGGCGAAAAGCTGCTGGCGGAAAAAGTGGCCGCCCTGCGCGGCACGCTGGATATCAATAGCGAAGACAAATTGCGCCAGGGCGTGGAGATACTGCAACGCTCGAAGCGAATTATTATTGTCGGCATCGGCGCATCGGGCCTGGTGGCGCGCGATTTCTCTTACAAGCTGATGAAAATCGGCATGGCGGCGGTGGCGGAAAACGACATGCACGTATTGCTGGCGACGGTGCAGGCGCTGGGTCCGGACGATCTGCTGTTCGCTATCTCTTTTAGCGGCACGCGGCGGGAGATCAATCTGGCGGCGCAGGAGGCGCTGCGGGCGGGGGCGCGGGTCATGGCGGTCACCAATTTCGCGCCCAATGAGCTGCAACACTATGCCGATTTGACGCTGTATACCGTCTCAGAGCAGCAGGCCCAGCGTAGCGGGGCCATCTCCTCGAATATCGCGCAACAGGCGTTAACCGACCTACTGTTTATGGGGCTGGTACAACAGGATCTTGAACACGCCCCAGACCGCATCCGCCATAGTGAAGAGCTGGTCAAGAAGCTGGTCTGAGGTTGCCTAGCCGGCATGGGCCCGCAGCACGGCCTCATGCAGATTCAACCGCTGCCAGAAATTTTGCTCCCCCTGGCCGCCCGAGAGCGGATAACCATCGTCAATCATCGTGCGCACCATCAACGCCCGCCGCTGGCTGGCGCTAAGTTCGGGCAGCGGAAACGCCAGCAGCACCTCGGCCCCGGCCGGCACGGTGACCGCCTGAGCGCGGGTCACGCTAGCGCGCGGCAATTGATAGGTCATGGTATAGCGATAAAATGCCGTCATACCGCTCTGGGCATAAGGGTCGCCTTCCTGGCCGGTCTGGGCACATTGGGCAATTGTGGTGCCGCACTCTTTTTCTAACGCGCTGCGCAATTGAAGTTTGGCCTGTTCAAAAAGCCGACGGTACGCCGGGTCGTTGAGATAATGCGCGACATTACGCTCCGCCACCATCCGCGAGCCGATGACGTCCAGCGGGTAATGCACGCCCAGCACCAGGCGGGAATAGCCATATTTTGCGCCGCGATCCACCAATGGGACAAAGCGTTCAGGTATCATTTCCGCCAATAATAACGCATCGGTATACCCGGTGTTGGTATGCCCGCTAGGAAACGCGCCGCCGTCGGCGGTGTAGGGATGGTTATCCTGCACCACGATATCATCCGGTACCGGCAGAATGCGATTACCGGGAGGTAAAAACGGCCGCGGATAATTGAAATGTTTTTTCGCCGCCGAGGTGCTGACTTCGCTGGCTTTAATCAATGCAGCCGCCTTGCCCAACTCGCCCTTATCATAGGCGTTAATAAAAGCGTTCCCCAGCCGAGGGCCAAGGGCGTCCGCCAAAAAATAGAGATAGGGAATGCCTTCCGCATCCACCAATGCCTGCTGGCGCAAGCCACGGGTCGCGTTTTGATTGATGCTCGTCACTCGCGCCAGGCTCTCCTGCTGGAGGGTGGGAGATAGCGAGTTAAACGTCTCGAGTAGCGTGATACCCGCCTGTTGATTGGCGGGATAGGCAAAATCATAGCCGCTCTGACGCAGCCAGGCTTTATCGGCCTGCTGCGGCGTTTGATCGGCGTCATCGAGACTGGCGCGGTCCAGTTTGCCGCCGTTGCCCGCGAGGGCGTGGCGCAGATGTTGCACGATATTCGAGTCCAGCGCCGAAAACGCAGGCTGGCTATTGGCGAGGGTCGTCGCCTCCAAGGTCTGCGGCAGGGGGGCCTGCGCCGGGCGTTGTGCTAACGCGGCGTAAGGCAGTATGAGCGCACACACCAGCGCGGAGATGCGTAACGAAGACATGAGGAATTCCTTCTCAATCAAGGGGAGACGGACAGCTTTTGGCAATGTTAAGCCCGTTATATGACGGTTTTATGTCAGTTCATTATCGCGCCGGGAGGGGAAAGCCGCTGCGAGGATCATCACGCCAGAGGCCGCCGGACAAGGCTTGAACCTCTTTTTATGAGTGAATAGGGTTACCCTTTGAAGTAAGGGAACAGTACTCTTTATCCGTCTTGGCATTTGTGTAACCGTTACTCTTGCCAAGTGTTTCATATTACCGCATCAGGCTAACGATTGCCGAGGAGGCCCCCTCATGGAGCAAAACGACAACGGATTGTCCACAGCGCTTACCCGGGAAACGCTCGACCACCTACCGCTCATAACGTTTATGGAAAAAGCCCCCCTGCCGTGGGCGCTGAAAAGTCACGATTCCCGCTATGTTTATATCAATGAGGCGGCGCAGGACTTTGCCAATATTCCCGCCAATTTTGACTTCGAGGGCCGTCTTGACGGTGAATTCCCCACCCCCTGGGCGGAATTTGCCGCCGATTATCAGGCGCACGACAGAAAAGCGCAGGCCAGTCCTGAGGGCGCGGAAATCATTACCACGTCTTTTTTTACCCGCCGCGCGGTGCTGGAGCCATGGTACTGCGCCAAATTCCCCGTCTATGATTCTCAAGGAGGTGTGTTGGGCACCTTCTGTTACGCCAAAAGGTTCACCTTTCTGTCATTGTGGGATTTTTGCAAACAGTTGAAACCATCGGTTATCAGCCTCACGCCCCCTGACGACACCTTTAACGAAAAAGAGCTGGATATCATTTTCTTCGCCATACAGAAACTTAGCGCAAAGGAAATTGCCGCGGCGTTAACCTTGTCGCACCGGACGGTGGAAAATCGACTCTGTACGATTTACAGCAAAATCGGCATCAATTCCTTGAGCGCCCTGATCGATCACTGCCAGGCCACAGGCCTGAATCACTATATCCCCAGAAAGCGCCTGCGGCAGGGCGTGAATTTCTTCTGGTAACGCCTGGCGGCGCGGCAATGCCGGCTCGCCCGCGCCAGCCCGCCTGAGCGGGGTCTGCCGGTCACCTGTGCTGAAATCTCTACGGCGGTGGGGAGCGCCGAAACGGCCACGCCTTTGTCCTGTCGCCTCGATTAAAACCTAGCGATAAGACAACGGGGTTGAGGTGGCCAAACCGCGCCCTTTCTTCGGTCGGTGACGTGAGGTGTCAAAGCCCACCCTTTTATGTCCATTCAAACTGACCGACGACGGGAGCGACTGACTTGTAACCAAGGCGTAATCATCGCCATCATTGGGCCCGTCCGGTTTATGTGTTACAGTGCGCGGCATTCTCAAACCTTATCGGCCAAGGCGCGGAAGCGGGCTTCATCGCCATGCCTGCGTAAAGAAAACGCTGTCGTGTTGCCCAACGACGCTTATCGGCGTTGACGACGCGCGATTAACTTAGGCCGTCGAGACAGAATAAGACAACGCCACACCTTGAAGTTTTGTATGGTTACCATGGTAATACCCTGAAATGGCTTTACTTATTACTAAACGCTGCATCAATTGCGACATGTGCGAACCGGAGTGCCCGAACCAGGCCATCAGTATGGGCGCGGAGTATTATCAAATCGATGCCGACCGCTGTACGGAGTGTATCGGTCACTATGATCGGCCCACCTGCCAGCAGGTATGCCCTATCGATCACACGATCATTGCCGATCCGCAGCGTGTGGAAAATAGCGATGCGCTGTGGGAAAAGTTTGTGCTGCTGCACCACGCCGATAGGCTTTAGCCCTAGGGCCGCCGCCGCGCGGCGTCAGCGTTCAAAGATGACCGTGGCGCAGGCGTAATGCCGCTCATCGGCCAACGTGACGTACATGCCGGTGACGCCTAATTGGCTGGCCAGCTCCGCCGCCTGGGCAAACAACCGTAACGAAGGTTTACCCAACGCATCATTGCAGACCTCAAACTGCGCAAAAGCCAGCCCGTCACGAATACCGGTGCCAAGCGCCTTCGACGCCGCCTCTTTTACCGCGAAGCGTTTGGCGAGGAAGCGTACCGGCTGATTGTGCTGCTGATATTGCAACCATTCATCGGGGCTGAGGATACGGCGCGCAAGCCGATCGCCGCTGCGGGAAACCACCGCCTCGATACGTCCAATCTCGACGATATCGGTACCAATGCCGACAATCGCCATCAGCCGCGCGCTTCGCGCATCAGGCGTTTCATGTCGCTTACCGCTTCCGCCAGACCGCCAATCACGGCCCGGCTGATAATCGCGTGGCCGATATTCAGCTCGTGCATAGGCGCCAGCGCGGCCACGGGCTTCACATTGTGATAATCAAGACCGTGGCCGGCATTGACCTTGAGGCCCAGCGTCGTGGCGTACTGCGCGCCATGACTGATGCGAGCGAACTCCGCGGCGCGCGATGCTTCATCGGCCGCATCGGCATAGGCGCCGGTATGAATTTCAATGTAGGGCGCGCCCACTTCCGCCGCCGCCGCGATCTGACGCTCATCGGCATCGATAAACAACGAGACCTGGATCCCGGCATCGCTTAGACGGGCCACGGCCTGACGAAGTTTGTCGCGCTGGCCGGCCACATCCAGCCCGCCTTCGGTGGTGACTTCCTGGCGCTTTTCCGGCACCAGACAACAGAAATGCGGCGACAGGGAACAGGCAATAGCCACCATCTCCTCCGTCACCGCCATTTCCAGATTCATTCGGGTCTGAATCGTCTTGCGCAGCAGATGGACATCGCGATCGGTGATATGCCGGCGATCTTCGCGCAGATGCACGGTAATGCCGTCGGCCCCCGCTTGCTCGGCGATAAAAGCCGCTTGAACCGGATCCGGCCAGGCCGTCCCGCGCGCATTGCGTAACGTTGCGATATGATCGATATTCACGCCCAGCAGCAATTCAGACATCCCCTTCCCCTGATTTTGTCGATACTGTGTCGCAGTGTAAACCAGCGCTGTGACGCAGGCCAGTTTATTGCTCACCCGCTTCACCGGCTGGCCCCGACGGACCCGCATCCCGCGCCGCCGCACCGCCTGCGCCGCCCGGACGCCGGTCGAGAAACTGACGAAACAGCTCGCGGCTCTTGAGCGGTTTGCCGCCCAGATAGGGTTTCAGCGCCATACGGGTAAACCGCTTGGCCGCGCGCAGCGTGTCAACGTCGGGAAACTCGCGCGCCGCCAGGGCGCGCAGCTCGCGGCCGGTAAAGCTATAGCGATCCAAGAGTACGCTGGCGATAAAGCCTTTCTCTTCCCGGTAACGATAGGTCATGGCGTCGTCGACCGGCTCGCCGGAGCCGGCGCAATGCAGGAAATCGACGCCGTAACCCAGATGCGTCAGCAATGCCAGTTCAAAACGGCGCAGCGCCGGCTCCGGTGAACCGGTGGCGCCCGCCAGCCATTGCAGACACTGGAGGTAATCGTAAAACAGCGTGGAGTAATCGGTTTCATGGGCGAGTACGCGCGACAGCAGCTCGTTGATATAGAGTCCGCTATACAGCATCAACCCGGTCAGCGGCAGGCCCAGCGAGACGGGTTCGGCGCTGCGCAGGGTCTTTACCTCGCCGCGGCCGCCCCAGCGGGCCAGCAGCGGCGTAAACGGCTGCAGCACGCCTTTAAGCGCGGAGCGGCGCGAACGCGCGCCCTTGGCCAGAATGCGCACCCGTCCTTGATGCTCGGTGAAAAAGTCCAGAAGCAGGCTGGTTTCGCTGTAGGGGCGTGCATGCAGCACGAAAGCGCGTTGCCAACCGTCCATCGGCGCTCCCTAGAGGTCGTCGACATAACCCAGGCTGCGCAGGGCACGTTCATCATCGGCCCAGCCCGATTTGACTTTCACCCACAGCTCCAGATGCACCCGTGTCTCGAACATGGCTTCCATATCTTGCCGAGCTTCAATGCCGATTGTCTTGATTTTACTGCCCTTATTGCCGATGACCATTTTCTTCTGGCCGTCTCGTTCCACCAGAATCAGACCGTGGATATCGTAACCGCCGCGATCGTTGGCCGCGAAGCGCTCAATTTCCACCGTCACGGAATAAGGGAGTTCATCACCCAGAAACCGCATCAGCTTTTCACGGATAATTTCCGACGCCATAAAACGCTGCGAGCGGTCGGTAATATAATCTTCGGGAAAATGATGCTCGGCCTCCGGCAGCGCCTTGCGCACAATACCGGCCAGCGTATCGACGTTCATGCCGTTCTCGGCGCAGATAGGCACAATGTCATGGAAAGACATCTGCTGACTGAGAAACTGCATATGAGGCAGCAGCTTTTCCTTGTCAGCGACGTTATCCACTTTATTGATCGCCAGTACGACCGGGCAGCCAACGTCGCGCAGTTTGTTCACCACCATTTCATCGTCCGGCGTCCAATGAGTGCCTTCCACTACGAAAATCACCAGTTCCACATCGCCGATGGAGCTGCTGGCGGCGCGATTCATCAAACGGTTGATCGCCCGTTTCTCTTCAATGTGCAGCCCAGGGGTATCCACGTAGATAGCCTGATAGGGCCCCTCGGTGTGGATCCCCATAATGCGGTGGCGGGTGGTTTGCGGTTTGCGCGAGGTAATAGAGACCTTCTGCCCTAACAACTGATTCAGCAGCGTGGATTTGCCGACGTTTGGCCGGCCCACAATCGCCACAAACCCACAATAGGTCGTCTGTTCGCTCATTCAAGTTCCAACAGTTTAAGTGCTTGTTCCGCCGCGGCCTGCTCGGCTTTGCGACGGCTTGAGCCATTGCCGACCACCGGCTGCGCCAGCCCGCTGACCTGGCAGTGTATGGTAAATTCCTGATCGTGCGCCTCGCCGCGCACCTGCACCACCAGATAGGTAGGCAGCGGCAAATGGCGTCCCTGAAGGTATTCTTGCAGCCGGGTTTTCGGGTCTTTTTGCTTATCGCCGGGGCTGATTTCATCCAAACGTGTGCGGTACCAGTCGAGGATCAGCTTTTCGACGGTTTGAATATCGCTGTCCAGGAACACGCCGCCAATCAACGCTTCTACCGTGTCGGCCAAAATGGATTCACGACGGAAACCGCCGCTTTTCAGCTCTCCCGGCCCCAGACGTAAACATTCGCCCAGCTCGAACTCCCGCGCCATTTCCGCAAGCGTATTGCCGCGCACCAGCGTGGCACGCATCCGGCTCATATCGCCTTCGTCGACGCGCGGGAAACGCTGATACAGCGCATTGGCGATAACATAACTCAATATCGAATCGCCCAAAAATTCCAGCCGCTCATTGTGTTTGCTATTGGCGCTGCGGTGCGTTAACGCCTGTAACAAAAGATCGTGCTGTTGAAAAGTGTAGCCCAGTTTCTTCTGGAGCCTATTTATTAAGATGGGATTCATGCGTTACCAATAACTCAACCATGCGTAAAAAACCGCAGCTGACGGAACAGGCCTGGGAACGACACGCCTGTCCAAAACTGTTTCGTTTGCAGTGGCTCCCGCGAAGGGAGCCCGCCTTTCCTAACCTGAGAGGTATTCTACATCGGTAAGCGAAATAATGCTTCGCTAAAAAAGGAATTAATGAATGCCGCCAATACGGCTTAAGCGTACGCCGGTCGGCCATTGGCCTTCCTGCTTATCGAAGCTCATCCAGACAGCCGTCGCTTTACCCACCAGATTTCTTTCCGGCACGAATCCCCAATAACGGCTGTCGGCGCTGTTATCACGGTTATCGCCCATCATGAAATACTCGCCCTGCGGCACTACCCACTCCGCCAGTGAACTGCCCGGCTGCTGATAATAAATGCCCAATTGATCTTGCTGTCCCGGCACCGTCAGCACATTGTGCACCACGCCGCCCAACGACTCTTTGCGCTGCGCCAGGCGAATGCCGCCGTCCACCTGCCTATCGGGCGCGACCTGCAGGAAACCGCTACTGGCTTCGCCGTTGCCGGTCGAGTTGAAGGTCTGTACAAAATCGCTTGGGGCGAATTCGCTATAGGTAATGGGCAACGCCGTGGCGCAGTCCTGCCCGCTGACGCAGCCAGGCTGCACCGTCACGCGTTTGTTGACCGGATCATAACTGACTCGGTCGCCCGGCAAACCCACGACCCGTTTAATATAGTCCAGGCTTGGATCGGGCGGGTATTTGAATACCACGACGTCACCGCGTTTGGGATGGCCGGTTTCAATGAGCGTCGTCTGGGTGATCGGGTCTTTAATGCCATAGGCGAATTTTTCCACCAGAATGAAATCTCCGACCAGAAGCGTCGGCATCATCGATCCGGAGGGAATTTGAAACGGCTCGAAAATAAATGAGCGCACCACAAACACCAATAACAATACCGGGAAAATGGACGCGCAGGTCTCGATCCAGCCAGGTTTATGGCTGACCTTCGCGGCGACGTCATTCCCGGCCGGCACCCCGACGGCGTCAGCGCGTTGCTGGCCGGGTTGCTGCGCCAGCCGGCGGCGCGCAGGCGCCAGTTTGAAACGTTCCAGGCACCAGAGGATCCCGGTGATAAGCGTCGCGATTGCCAGAATCAGGGCAAACATATTGGCCATGCCATCTCCTCAAACTTATTTGCTGTCTTTACCCACGTGCAGAATCGCCAGGAACGCTTCCTGCGGTAGCTCAACGTTACCCACCTGCTTCATGCGCTTTTTACCTTCTTTCTGCTTTTGCAGCAGCTTTTTCTTACGGCTGACGTCGCCGCCATAGCACTTCGCCAGTACGTTCTTGCGCAACTGCTTGACGGTGGAACGGGCGATGATATGGTTGCCGATGGCCGCCTGAATAGCGATATCAAATTGCTGACGCGGGATCAGTTCCTGAAGTTTATCGACAAACTCGCGGCCGCGATACGGCGCGTTATCGCGATGGGTAATCAACGCCAGCGCATCGACCCGCTCGCCGTTAATCAACACATCCACCCGCACCATGTCCGAATTTTGAAAACGCTTAAACCCATAATCCAGCGAGGCATAGCCGCGCGAGGTGGATTTCAGCCGATCAAAGAAATCCAGCACCACTTCGGCCATGGGAATGTCATAGGTCAGCGCTACCTGATTGCCGTGATAGACCATATTGGTCTGCACGCCGCGTTTTTCGATACACAGCGTGATGACATTACCCAAATAAGCCTGCGGTAGCAGCATATGGCATTCGGCGACCGGCTCGCGCAGCTCGGCGATATTATTCAGCGGCGGCAGCTTGGACGGGCTGTCTACATATACCGTGTTGTTGTCGGTGGTCAGCACCTCATAAATAACCGTTGGGGCGGTCGTTATCAGATCGAGATCATATTCCCGTTCCAGCCGTTCCTGGATGATTTCCATATGCAGCAGACCGAGAAAGCCGCAGCGGAAGCCAAAACCCAATGCGGTAGAGCTTTCGGGTTCATAGAACAGCGAGGCATCATTCAGGCTGAGCTTGCCGAGGGCGTCGCGAAACGCCTCGTAGTCGTCGGAACTCACCGGGAATAGACCGGCATACACCTGCGGCTTCACTTTTTTAAAGCCCGGCAGTACTTTATCCGCCGGCTGGCGCGCAAGCGTAAGCGTATCGCCTACCGGCGCGCCGTGAATATCTTTAATGGCGCAGACCAGCCAACCGACCTCACCACAGGTCAGCACGTCACGATCGATCCGTTTGGGGGTGAAAATACCCAACCGATCCGCGTTGTAAAGTTGACCGGTACTCATTACCTTTATTTTGTCGCCTTTACGCAGCGTGCCGTTCTTGATGCGCACCAGCGATACCACGCCTAAGTAATTATCGAACCAGGAATCGATAATCAGCGCCTGCAGCGGTGCGGCGGGGTCGCCCTCCGGCGGCGGGATATCGCGCACCAGCCGTTCGAGCACATCAGTGACACCGACACCGGTTTTCGCCGAACAGCGCACCGCGTCGGTGGCGTCAATGCCGACGATATCTTCGATCTCCTGCGCGACGCGATCGGGATCGGCGGCGGGCAGGTCGATTTTGTTCAGCACCGGCACCACTTCCAAATCCATTTCCATCGCGGTGTAGCAGTTGGCCAGCGTCTGGGCCTCTACTCCTTGCCCGGCATCCACCACCAGCAGCGCCCCTTCGCACGCCGCCAGGGAACGGGAGACTTCATAGGAAAAATCCACATGCCCCGGGGTATCGATGAAATTCAGCTGATAAATCTGACCGTCAGGCGCCTTATAGTCCAGCGTCACGCTTTGCGCCTTAATGGTGATGCCGCGCTCACGCTCCAGGTCCATGGAGTCCAGCACCTGGGCCGCCATTTCACGCTCGCTCAGGCCGCCGCAGGTCTGAATGAGGCGATCGGATAGCGTCGATTTGCCGTGGTCGATGTGGGCAATAATGGAGAAGTTGCGTATGTTCTTCATCTTAATAAATTTTTCTCTTAAACAGGCGCTCTAGGTCGGTCCGGTGGTCGCCCTGCGGGGAACGTGGCCCCGATGGCCCACAAAATGATGGACGCATCTTACACTGTCTGGGGGAAGCAAGGAAGAATGGCGGGGACATTGCCGGGATCCGCACCTTGATTTGGCGTCGCGGCACAAGGGCGTGGTCAATTTGTAGCCGTGAGGTGCGTATTATGTGACGATACATAACGCGGCTTGCCGAGCGGGTGCCGGCGTCAATCCCGGACATGCAGAGACGAAGGCGGCAGCGCCACCTGCAGAATCACCAGCTGATTATTGTGCGTTTCATGTGTATGACGCGCCAGGTAGCGCGCGCAAAGAAAACCGGCTACGCCGCCCGCCACGCCGCCGCACGCGGCGGCCGGATCGGTACCCACCGTGGCCTGCATGATAGCCGCGCCGCCGATAAGCCCCAGCAGCGGCAGCATGTACACCAGAAATGCGGAGCGCAGCAGACTACCCTCAGTGATGCCGACTTCGACGCGCTGCCCCGGCACCAGCGGCAGCGCGCTGGCCACCTCTAGATGATGCTGCGTTTCGGGCGCGAGTTTATTCAGAATGCGGGTACCGCAGGATTGCTTGGCATGGCAGCCACCGCAGCCCGCGCGCTGTTCGCAGCGCACTTGCGCTACGCCATGCTGCCAAGTCACGACGGTGGCCCATTCTCTCATCATGGCTGAGCCTTGAACACAACGGCGTCGGCGATGCGTTTCGCGGTAGCCGGGGGCAGTTCGCCCACCACGGTAATTTCCCGGCTGCCGCGCTGCTCGGTATGAATGGTGCGCCGCCCGGTGCGAATGAGGCGCTCCCCATTGCCGGTGGTCGCCTGACCGACGTTGACGGAGAAGCTGAACAATCCATCGGTGTACAGCCTGGCCTCAATCGGTTCATTGATGCCCGGCAGCGTGCGCCGGCTGCGGGAGGCCTCGGTCACGCCCGCCGGCAACCAGTTTACGGACCAGTCGAAATCCGCGGTCGTTGACGCCGGCAACGCCAATTGGGGCGGCAAAGTGACCTTCTCCAAACCGGCCATGGTGTTTTCGACCTGCCTATCGGCGTTGAAGGCGATAACGCGGAACTGTTCCAGCGCTTCGCCATCGCGATCCAGCAGATCGACACGCAGCGGCAATTTGGTCGTGGTATCAATCCAAACGATATAGCTAAATCGGGTGCCGTCGCGGGGGACGACCCGCACCACCTCGCACAGGCGATCGGCGATGCGGGCGCGGCCTACGGAAATAAAATCGTAGAAGTGCGCCAAGCGCTCAAAGTTCGCGTAGACAATAGAGGGAAGAGAA
Source organism: Sodalis praecaptivus (assembly GCF_000517425.1). Taxonomy (NCBI): domain Bacteria; kingdom Pseudomonadati; phylum Pseudomonadota; class Gammaproteobacteria; order Enterobacterales; family Bruguierivoracaceae; genus Sodalis; species Sodalis praecaptivus. The sequence continues at coordinate 1,228,130 of NZ_CP006569.1, read as the reverse complement.
TCGACGATATGATCGCCAAGCAGGGTAAACGGCTCCAGCCCGGGCTCAAAGTAACTGATTTCACCGTTGCGCTGGACTATCTCGCGGCGTGGACCGTCCATTTGCAGCAGCTGCGCCAGCCGTTGCTTATCGATAACCACATGGCGATAGCGCAGCGAGTCGACGCCCAGCTTGCTAACCAGCACGTATGCATATTCATAGTCCAGCGTCTGGCTGGCCTGACTCATTTGCGCGAGCAACGCCCCGGATGCGGTCGTCTGAGCCGGAGCGTGGATGGAATAGAGCAGGCTGCCCGTCAACAAACACACGGCATACCAAATTTGCTTCATTACTGCGGCTGCATTCCTAATGATTGCGTACCCGGCACCTGTACGGCGGCCTGCTGCGCGTCTTGCTGATCAAACTGCAGCGTATCGGCATGCAGGCGGCGCTGTAGTTCATAATCCTGCAAAATAGCGTTGATGCGCCTGCGCTGTTCCTGCACCTGCATCTGCTGATTGCCGTTATCCACCCCAGCGCTGTTGGCCGACGGGACGCCCAGGCTGACCGGAGACGCCTGGCCCATCATCGGGAGCGTGTTAAACACCGGATTTTCCGGCTGGCTGCTGTCCTGACCGACGCCCTGCTGCGTATTGTAATGCTGCACGCCGACGATGACCGCCAGCGAGACACAGGCCGCGACGCCGATTTGGGTAAGGTGCGACGCGATGCCGAATTGGGCGATGCGCGCCGTAAGCGGGCGGGCTCTACGCCAGAACGGGGACGTCTGCCAGGTTTCCGGCGCCGGCTGCGACTCTTTCACGGCCTGCGGCGCGATCCGCACCGGTTCCTCGGCAATGGCGGCGGCCAGGCGATCGGCAATGTCGAAATGGAGGACTTCGCCCGCGTCACCGCGCATAACGTCACGAATGAGGTGATACCGTTGCCAACTTTGCTGCAACTTAACATCCCTGGACAAATCGTTGAACAGTTCGCTGTCGAACGATTCCCCATCCATCAGAGCGGAAAGCTTTTCATTGTGCATGCCTGGGTACCTTCTCCTGCCGCCGTCGTTAACGCTGAATAAGCGGTTGAATTTTATTGTCAATTGCTTCGCGCGCACGGAATATACGTGAGCGTACCGTTCCTACCGGGCAATCCATGATGGAGGCTATCTCTTCATAGCTCAGGCCATCCAGCTCCCGCAACGTAATCGCCATACGCAAGTCTTCGGGCAACACCTCGATAGTGCGAAACACTATCTGTCGCAACTCCTCAGACAACATTAAATTCTCAGGGTTCGATATTTCTTTTAATGCGCCCGCACTTTCGTAATTTTCCGCATCGCTGGCGTCCACATCGCTTGAGGGCGGACGCCGTCCCTGAGCCACTAGGTAATTCTTCGCCGTATTGACGGCGATACGGTATAGCCAGGTATAGAAAGCGCTGTCGCCGCGAAACGACGCCAGGGCACGGTACGCTTTAATGAACGACTCCTGCACCACGTCCGGCACATCCCCTTGCGGGACGTAGCGCGACACGAGGCTCGCCACTTTATGCTGGTAGCGAACGACCAGTAAATTGAACGCTTTCTGGTCGCCTTTCTGGACCCGTTCAACCAGCACCTGATCCGTTAACTGCTCGCTCATCCGAGGTAATGTCTCCTCAAATTTTTCTCCACGCGCAAAAAAAGAGTACCGCCAGCTTCTGAACCAATATTACGAGCAAGCTGGCGATTGGAGTTAATGATAATCATAAAGTTCCGCCACGCCTGGTGTTTTTCTTAAAATAAAGGGCGCGGCCACAATAACGCCAGGGCCGCCGGCCGGGCTGAGCACCAGACTACCATAAATAGGATGGCCGGTACCCGGATTCTCGCGGAGCCAAAGCACCACGCGAAACAGCTGCAATAAATAGCGCAGGGTAACGTGAATTCGCCATGCTGTCAGTAAACATGCGTAAATAAAACCGCGTCAAAAAGCGGCGATAAGCGGTACAGCCGGGCCGCATTGGGTGGTACCATGACCAAACAGTCTTTTCTATCGGAATGCACACCATCCGCTATGCAACCATCAACTGAATACACCACCGATGTCCTGGTCATCGGCAGCGGTGCGGCCGGGTTATCGCTGGCGCTGCGTCTGGCCGGACACTGCGAGGTCATGGTCCTGAGCAAAGGTCCGTTGGACGAGGGCTCTACGCTGTATGCCCAAGGCGGCATCGCGGCGGTGTTCGATGAGACCGACAGCGTCGATTCTCACGTGGAAGATACGCTGATAGCCGGCGCCGGCGTCTGCGATCGTGAGGCGGTGGAATTCATCGCCGGCAACGCCCGCCACTGTGTGCAGTGGCTTATCGATCAGGGCGTGCTGTTCGACACCGAAGCCTCGACGCCGGCCGGCGATCGCTACCACCTCACCCGCGAGGGCGGCCACAGCCACCGCCGCATCCTGCACGCCGCGGATGCGACCGGCAAGGCGGTGGAAACCACATTGGTCAGCAAAGCGGCGGCGCATCCGGGCATTCAGATTTTGGAACGCTGCAACGCGGTGGATCTGGTTACGTCCAACCGCCTCGGGCTGCCGGGTACCCGGCGGGTGGTGGGGGCCTATATCTGGAACCGCGCCGAAGAGCGGGTGGAACTGTGCCGCGCGCGCGCGGTGGTGCTCGCCACCGGCGGCGCGTCCAAGGTTTATCAATACACCACCAACCCCGATATTTCCTCCGGCGACGGTATCGCCATGGCCTGGCGGGCCGGCTGCCGGGTCGCCAACCTGGAGTTTAATCAGTTCCATCCCACCTGCCTGTTCCACCCCCAGGCACGTAATTTCCTGCTGACCGAAGCGCTGCGCGGCGAAGGCGCCTATTTGCGCCGGCCCGACGGCAGCCGCTTCATGCCGGAGTTCGACGCCCGCGCCGAACTGGCGCCGCGAGATATCGTCGCCCGGGCAATCGACCATGAAATGAAGCGGCTGGGCGCCGATTGTATGTACCTCGACATCAGCCATCGGCCGGAGGCGTTTATCCGCCAGCATTTCCCAACCATTTATGACAAGCTGCTGACGCTGGATATCGATCTGACTCGCCAGCCGATCCCCATCGTTCCGGCGGCCCATTACACCTGCGGCGGCGTCATGGTGGATAAACACGGGCGCACCGATCTGGACGGTCTCTACGCTATCGGCGAGGTCAGCTATACCGGCCTGCACGGCGCCAACCGCCTGGCCTCCAATTCACTGTTGGAATGTTTGGTCTACGGCTGGTCGGCGGCGGAAGATATCCTGCGCCGGCTGCCGACCATCGCCCAGGTTCGCCAGCTCCCTCCGTGGGATGAAAGCCGGGTCAGCAATTCCGATGAAGAGGTGGTGCTGCAACATAACTGGCACGAGCTACGGCTTTTTATGTGGGACTACGTGGGCATTGTACGCACCACCAAGCGGCTGGAGCGGGCACTGCACCGCATAGAGCTGCTGACGCGCGAAATTGACGAGTATTATTCCAATTTCCGCATCTCCAATAATTTACTGGAAGTGCGCAATTTAGTGCAGGTGGCCGAGCTGATTGTCAAAAGCGCGCTGCTACGCAAGGAGAGCCGCGGCCTGCATTTCACCCTGGATTATCCCGCTATGCAGCCTGACCCGCAGCCCACTATCTTGCAGCCCTGATTGAGATTATCACCTGTTGAAGACTCGACAGGTGATGATTTTCCGGTTTGCTATTGCATCATAGCGTAAGGGTCGGTGTAAAACGGCCCGCATGCTGTTGCGTGCCGAGATCAAAAACAGAGAGGGCGGCGCATGTTTGGATTGCAAAAGGCCATGAATTATAGGGCATGGCGTCCATTAGCCAATATCGTCCCTTTGGCGTTAATGTATTTCCCCCTTGGTTGCCAGCTTGTCAATTTTCCTACCTGCAGCGCCATCCTGACCATGTCGCTCACTTAATTAGGAGAAGCTAATGACGCGGCAGGTTATTGACGCTAAACATGACGGCATGCGATGTCGGTGAAATAGTGCTTAAAAATGCCTCCAGCGCATACCGACTCGGATAACGTGGTTATTGCCTTTTATTTTAAAGCGAGCAATAACCGGAAGTCATCATCAAACAAAATTAACATCGATGACCTGATAAAAGGCTCTGGCGGTGTTTGCAATTTCCCATACGCCAAGAATAACATGGTAGCCTTTTCTGTCGGGCATGGGAACTTTGTGAACCGTCCCGGCGGCACTGGGGGTCAATTCATCGGCATATTCCCAATGCGGCTGCTGCGGGTTTTGCACCATGAAAAAGGGCTCTTTCTCAAATTGAGCGCGGCTTAAGGGTTCATTAGGGTTCCAACCCTCTTTAGTGATAAAATAATTCCAACGTCGCGTGGCGTGTGTTGCGGTATAGTGCCACGTGAAATCCACAACTGAATTCGCTTTTATTTCATTCTTTTCCCAGCGGTCTTCACCGTATTCATCCAATTTGAGCGGTGCGGTAGTCGTACCGCCATCCGTGAAACCGGCACTGGCAATCTGTCCATCCTGCGGCGGGAGGGCATTAAGTTCATCGGTAGGGGCGAATTTATCGGCCAAACCCGCCTGCGTTTCGGGGAAAAACTTTCCACTCTCTAACGCATTTGCCCACCATTGTCCCATCTTTTCAGACCGTGATTCAGGAAAAGTGATGCGACCATGTCTAATCATATCATTATTTTTACCCATAATTATCCTCACTATTATATTAATGAATTACTTAATTTGTTAACAACATTTCAGCGCCGGTTAAGGGGCAGAATCATAATGCCGTGACGGAGATATTAAGACATCAAGCCCATGCTCATTCCATGATGACAGGACTGCACCAGCCATAAGCCTCATTACTGTCAATAAAATTATGGCTTGCACCGTTGCTTGCTTTATTTTAATCGTCGCCGCAGTAGATTTAGCGGCATAACCCGGTACGAGGGAAATTCATACCCGCGGCGCCTAAATTTGAACAATCTGTATATTTAACCGGAAGATAAAGACAGAGAAATATTTTTTAAGGCACTCACAACGTGTTATTTCTCAAGCTTTATGGCTTATCGATAGATAGGAGTGAATACGCAATAGTAATAATGTCCAGGGGCAAATAAACACGGGCAGGCTGCCCCTCCACCAATGCGTCATGCAGGGACCGGACGGAAACAGCACACTGCCGCGCAATGGTCATCTACAGCGGCTCGGCGGTTAGAACGCCAGATAAAAATCTCCGGCCAGGGTGCGAAACGCAGGCGACCCTTCCCCGTTCGGGTCGCGCAACGTTAGCGTGTCGTGAATTAACGCCACCGGCCGGCGCGTCAAGGCCAGCAGCAGCCGGTGCGGGCGCAATTCCGCTCTGTCGCTGACATCGGTACGCCGCTGTAGCCACCAGCCCTGGGCCAACGCGCGGGCTATGAGCGCCTCGCCGGCGGCGTACGGCAGGATAAGCGCCAGCGTACCGTCTTTATCCAGCAGCGCGGTGGCGGCCGTCAGCAGCGCCTGATGGCTCAGACTCTGCGTATAGCGGGCCCGCGCGCGCGCCGGGGTGGCGCAGGCCGGCCCCGCATCAAAGTAGGGAGGGTTGCTGACAATGGCCTGATAGCGCCGCGACGTTCTGCCGGCGTAGGCGCAGATGTCGCCCTCGACAGCGCAGAGGGACATCGCCCAAGGACTGGCGGTAAAATTGTCTCGCGCCTGGCGGCAGGCGTCCGAATCCAGTTCGATCGCATCGATCGGAATGGCGCCGTGCATACGCTGCGCCAGCATCAACGCGACCAGACCGCTGCCGGTGCCGATATCCAGCGCCCTGCCCGCCTCAATAAGGGGTGCCCAGGCGCCCAGCAGCACCCCATCGGTGCCGACTTTCATCGCACACCGATCGTGGGCGACAAAAAAGTGTTTAAAAGTAAATCCGTCCCGCCGCAGCGGTTTAGTGACGGCAGTGGGTAGCATAGTCATCTGGCTCCTGCAGGCATATACCTCTACTTTAAAATAAACTGACACGCACAAACAGATGAAGATTACGCAGGATCCGTCTATAATCTGCGCCCCAACCAGAGGTAGCCCATGACTGTAACCCAATTTTCCGAACTCGAGCTGCACGAAGACCTGCTCGCCGCATTGAGCGACAAGGGCTTTGAGCGTCCCACCGCCATTCAGGCTGAAGCTATTCCGGCGGCCATGGACGGACGCGATGTATTGGGTTCGGCGCCGACCGGTACCGGCAAAACCGCCGCTTATCTACTGCCGGTCTTGCAGCATCTCCTTGATTTCCCTCGCAAGAAATCCGGTCCACCCCGCGTGCTGATCGTCACCCCCACCCGTGAACTGGCGATGCAGGTAGCGGAGCAGGCCAAACAACTGGCCGCCCACACCCATCTGGACATCGCCACTATTACCGGCGGCGTGGCCTATATGAATCATGCGGAAGTGTTCAGCGAGAATCAGGATATCGTGGTGGCCACCACCGGCCGACTGCTGCAATACATCAAGGAAGAGAATTTTGACTGCCGGGCGGTAGAAACGCTGATTCTGGACGAGGCGGACCGTATGCTGGACATGGGGTTTGCCCAGGACGTCGAGCAGATCGCCGCAGAAACCCGCTGGCGCAAGCAAACGCTATTATTTTCGGCCACGCTGGAAGGGAACGCGGTCAAGGATTTTGCAGAACGCCTGCTCAACGATCCGGTCGAAATCGACGCTGCGCCGTCGCGCCGTGAACGCAAAAAAATTGTGCAATGGTATTATCGCGCCGACGATCTGACGCACAAAACCGCGCTGCTTTGTCACCTGCTTAAACAACCCGACGTCAGCAAAAGTATCGTATTCGTCCGCAAACGCGAGCGGCTTCATGAGCTGGTGGGCTGGCTGCGTGATGCCGGCATCACGCCCTGTTATCTGGAAGGGGAGCTGGTTCAGGCCAAGCGTAATGAGGCCATTAAACGCATGACCGACGGCCGCACCAACGTGCTGGTAGCAACGGATGTTGCGGCCCGTGGCCTGGATATTGACGATATCAGTCATGTCATCAATTTCGATTTGCCCTCAACGCCGGATGTCTATTTGCACCGTATAGGCCGCACCGCCCGCGCCGGCCGCAAAGGCTGCGCCATTTCGCTGGTGGAAGCGCACGATCATTTGCTACTGGGCAAAATCAGCCGTTATCTGAATGAACCGTTAAAAGCGCGCACGATTGACGCGCTGCGCCCCGCCACGCGCGCGCCGTCGGAAAAGATGACCGGCAAACCGTCGAAAAAGGTGTTGGCGAAGCGCAAGGAAAAGAAAGAGCAGGCGCGCACGAAAGACAAAACCAAAGTACGTTTGCGCGCTAAAAAGAACATCGGCAAACGCCGCGTGCCGAAAGCGGCGCCGGACGCGGCCAGCGACAGCAAGCCGGAAAACGGCGCTTAAGTCACACTGAACCGTGGCGCGGCGGTATGCTGATAAAAACACCACCCGCCACATTATCGTGGCGCGCGAGAGAGGCTAAATCGGGCTGAAAGCTGCGCTTTCGCGCCGTTCGCGCGCCATCCGCCGTCAAGGTGTCATTAATCGTTAGTGAAAGGTAACCGTCATGTTGCAAGGGTGATACCCATCAAATAAAATCCCTGTTTTTCATTGACCTACACCTCATCTGGCCGCATTTGACGACATGGTTACTTTTACCCCAGCGGGGCGCTTTTGCCGCTGGATGTCTCGGCGGTTAACGCCATTTAATAGCGCTTTTCGGCGTTTATCGGCGCCGCGCCACGCCAAGCGCCGCTTACGGCTGTCAGCATTCAGCTTTGTGAACGCCGCCCGGCGTATGGTTATGGCCTATGCCGACGCCGCTGGCCCGCGCCAAGCGTCGGCAATATCCCGCTCTCGATGTAAAAAAGGGGGCCCATGGCCCCCTTATGCGGGTGAAAAGCAACGCTATTGCATTAGGACTACCGCCGGGGGCCCGCGAGGCCCCCGTTAGGCGCGTGACAAGCGGCGATTACATACTTTCGGTAAAAGTACGGGTAATAACATCTCGCTGCTGCTCAGGCGTGAGCGAATTGAAACGCACCGCATAGCCCGACACGCGGATAGTCAGCTGCGGGTATTTTTCCGGGTTCGCCACGGCGTCTTCCAGCGTCTCGCGGCTCAGCACGTTGACGTTCAGGTGCTGCCCGCCTTCAACACGCACCACTTCCTTCTGCTCAAGGGGAATTTCGCGGTAATCAAATTTGCCCAGCTCCTGCAAAGGAACCACTTGGTCGTCGGCATAACCGGCAACGGCGGCCAGACAGCGGGCTTGATGGTTAGCGTCATCCAGCAACCAGAAAGAGTTTACCAGCGCTTTGTTTTCAGCTTCGGTAATTTGTATTCCGATAATCATTGATGCCTCCGTGGTAGGGGTGCCATACGGCGTCCAGACGCAGGCCGTTCAACATTTAGCCTACCTGGACATTTGGTAAAACCAATTTCTAAAACTGATTATACACCCGCCAACCGGGGCCGATACTTTGATTTAAATCAATGTCTGGCGGAAAGTGGCGGCATTGTTGGGCAAATTTATTGATTTAGGTCAATTTAAAGCGGCCGCTGAACGCCAACCGCTGGGCGAATTTTCCCTCCGCCGCCAGCGGGAAAACGTTTAACCCACGAAGAGAAAACGTTAAGCTTAGCCCATGTCGTCACTATCATGGAGCGTATCATGACGCAAATGCTCACCTGGCGCGATGCTCTCGCGCAGGAAAAAACCCTGCCCTATTTTCAGGAAACGCTGGCCTTTGTCGCCAGGGAACGCGCGGCGGGAATTACCGTCTATCCGCCGGCCAAGGAAGTATTTAATGCTTTTCGTTTCACGGAGTTGGATGCGGTGAAAGTCGTGATCCTCGGCCAAGATCCCTATCACGGTCCCAACCAAGCCCATGGCCTTTCATTTTCCGTCAAGCCGGGCGTGCCCGCCCCGCCCTCCTTAGTCAATATCTATAAAGAGTTGGCCAGCGACATTCCCGGTTTTGTTATACCCAAACATGGCTGTCTGCAAAGCTGGGCGCAACAAGGGGTGATGTTGCTCAATACGGTGCTGACGGTGGAAGCGGGAAAAGCCCATTCCCACGCCAGTCTGGGTTGGGAAACGTTTACGGATAAGGTCATAAAGGTACTCAACACGCACCGTGAAGGGGTTGTGTTTTTACTGTGGGGGTCCCATGCCCAGAAAAAAGGCATGATTATCGACCCGAAACGCCACCATGTGCTTAAAGCGCCGCACCCCTCGCCCCTATCCGCGCATCGCGGCTTTCTCGGCTGCCACCATTTCTCCCAGACCAATGCCCTGCTGACGCGTCAAGGCCAACCCGCTATCGACTGGACGCCAACGCTGCCGCCCGCCTAACGGCGGATCCAGTCCGGGCGCCACGTTCAGAAGTAAAGCGGCTATTATCGTCTGTGCGAACTTCGCCAGGCAGCCTGACAGAGAAAGTACCTTTTAGAGGAGAGGAAGGAAACGTCGGATCGATCCTGATGGGCACGGCGGTTGTGGGCTGCAGTAGCACAACCGGTAACCTGTTTTAGCCGCCGATGAGAACGCTACCGCCGGCAGATAGCCTCGGGGGCGATAGCGTGCATCCCCGTTTCCGCCAACGGCGCTGTCGGCGTAGGCTCTCACGCCGCGCGCGGCGGCGTGAGAAAAGATATCAGCTCTTCGCTTTTGATACCGCCACCATCGCGGGGCGGATAAGTCGGCCGTTGAGGGTGTAGCCTTTTTGCATCACCATCATCACGTGATTAGGCTCGTGTTCGTCGGACTCCAGCATGGTCATGGCTTGATGTACTTCCGGGTTAAACGGCACGTGCGTGTCACCCACCACATCAAGACCGAATTTGCGAACGGCATCCAGCAACGATTTGAGCGTCAGCTCGATGCCTTCGATAGTGGACGCTAGCTCGCTGTTGGTTTTATCCGACATGTCCAGCGCGCGCTCTAGATTATCGATAACCGGCAACAGTTCACCGGCAAAACGTTCCAGGGCAAATTTATGCGCCTTCTCGACATCCTGTTCGCTGCGGCGGCGCACGTTTTCCATTTCCGCCTTGGCGCGCAGCACGCTATCGCGCTCGCGCTGCTGTGCCTGCGACAGCGCGGTCTCCAGTTCGGCAATACGCTCATCTCGCGGATCCACGACGTCAACCGTCTCGGGCATCGCTTCCGCCTGCTGCCCTTGCTCCATTTCACTCTCTTGTGAGACTTGCTCGTCAGGGGTGTTCTGTTCTTTACTACTCATCATGAGTTTTCTCCGCGGTTCAGCATTATTCTCGCTAGTCCGATTATTATGGGGATGAATAGCGGGGATTCAAGGGATGACGCATAATGAAGCTTGCAAAAATACGCCGGGGATCAGCAATCAAATGACTACCACTTTTCACACTATCGGCATCGTCGGCCATCCGCGTCACCCCAATGCGCTGGCCACGCACGAAACGCTTTACCACTGGCTCAACGAGAAAGGGTATCACGTCATCATGGAACATCAGATCGCCCGCGATCTGGCGCTGGATCAGGCCATAACCGGTAGTTTGGCCGATATTGGCCAGCAGGCCGATCTGGCTATCGTGGTGGGCGGCGATGGCAACATGCTGGGCGCGGCACGCATCTTGGCGCGTTATGATATCAAGGTCATTGGTATCAACCGCGGGAACCTTGGTTTTTTGACCGACCTCGATCCCGACTCGGCGCTGGCGCAATTATCGGACGTGCTGGCGGGGCACTATCGCAGTGAAAAACGCTTTTTGCTGGAAGCCCAGGTCTGCCGGGGCGATGTCTGCGGCCGGCTGAGCAGCGCCATTAATGAGGTGGTGCTGCATCCCGGCAAAGTGGCGCATATGATTGAGTTCGAGGTCTATATTGATGATACCTTTGCGTTTTCCCAGCGCTCCGATGGCCTTATTATCGCCACGCCTACCGGCTCCACGGCGTATTCCCTCTCCGCCGGCGGGCCGATCCTGACGCCGCTGGTGGACGCCATCGCGCTGGTGCCGATGTTTCCGCATACTCTCTCATCACGACCCTTGGTCATTAACGGCGGCAGTACGATACGCCTGAAGTTTTCCCAACTGACGCCGGATCTCGAAATCAGCTGCGACAGCCAGATAGCCTTGCCTATCCAGGAAGGTGAAGAAATTTTCATCCGCCGTAGCGACTACTATCTCGATTTGATTCATCCTAATGATTATAACTATTTCAATACGTTAAGCAGCAAGCTTGGCTGGTCGAAAAAATTATTCTAAATTTTTGCCGGCACAGCTTTACTGTATAAAAAACCAGTTTATACTGTGGTTAATCACAGCTGTGTGTTTATATACAGGAAGGCAACTATGCTGGCTCAACTGACCATTGCCAATTTCGCTATCGTGCACGCGTTAACGATTGATTTTCAGTCGGGAATGAGCGTGATTACCGGTGAGACCGGCGCGGGGAAATCCATTGCGATCGATGCGCTCGGTCTGTGTCTGGGCGGCCGTTCCGAGGCCAGCATGGTGCGGCCCGACGCCGCGAGAGCGGACATCTGCGCACGCTTTTTACTTAACGATACTCCCTTGGCCGCCCGCTGGCTGGCGGATAATGCGCTGGATAACGGCAATGAATGTTTGATGCGCCGCGTAGTGAGCCAGGACGGCCGCTCACGCGGCTTTATTAACGGTACGCCGGTGCCGCTCTCACAATTGCGTGAACTGGGCCAGTACCTGATTCAAATCCACGGCCAGCATGCCCACCAGCTGATGTTGCGTCCCGATCACCAAAAGCGGCTGCTCGACGCCTACGCGGGTGAAAAAGACCTTCAGCAGGCCATGGCGGCCGCCTACCGCCAGTGGCACCAAAGCTGCCTGGATCTGGCCAGCCTGCGCCAGCAGGCCGCAGAACGCGACGCCAGACGCGAGCTGTTGCAATATCAATTGAAAGAGTTGAACGACTTCGCGCCGGTCGCGGAGGAGTATGAGCAGATCGATCAGGAATATAAGCGGCTGGCCAACAGCGGACAGTTGATCACCGCAACCCAACAAACCTTGGAGCTGTTGAGCGAAGGCGAAGAGACCAATTTACTGAGTCAGTTGCACACCGCGAGGCATGTGATGAGCGAACTGGTCACGTTGGATCCCGCCTTGTCCGAGGTGATGGCGCTGCTCGAAGACGCTGCAATTCAGCTCACCGAAGCCAGCAATGAACTGCGCCATTACGGCGACCGCATCGATCTTGATCCCGGACGCCTCCATGAGCTGGAGCAGCGTCTGTCTCGGCAAATCAGCCTGGCACGCAAGCATCATGTGCAGCCGGAAGCCCTGGCGCAGCACCATCAGCAGCTCTTGCAGGAGCAGGCGGCGATGGCGCAGTACGATGCCAGCGCCGGCGCGCTGGCCGAGGCGGTGGAGCGCCATCATCAACAGGCGATGGATCTCGCCCGCCAGCTCCACCAGCGCCGCGTTGAGCACGCCGGCAGTTTAGCCGGCCACATTACCCACAGCCTACGCGATCTTGCTCTGCCGCACGGTAAGCTGGCCATTGACGTGCACTTCCAGCCAGAGCAGCTTAACGCTGACGGCGCCGACCGCGTGGAGTTCATGGTGACGACCAACCCTGGGCAGCCGCTTCAGCCGCTGGCGAAAGTGGCCTCCGGCGGCGAGCTGTCCCGCATCGCGCTGGCGATACAGGTCATTACCGCCCGTAAAATGGACACGCCGGCGCTGATCTTTGACGAAGTGGACGTGGGCATCAGCGGGCCTACGGCCGCTATCGTGGGCAAGATGTTGCGTCAGTTGGGTGAATCCACTCAGGTCATGTGCGTGACGCATTTACCACAGGTGGCCGGTTTCGGGCATCATCACTTTTTCGTCAGCAAAAATACCGACGGCAGCGCCACACAAACGCAAATGCAGGCGCTGGATAAAAAAGCCCGTCTGCAGGAGCTGGCACGCCTGCTGGGCGGTAGCGAAGTCACTAAAAACACGCTGGCGAACGCCAGGGAGCTACTCGCGGCCTAGAAAAGCTCAACTTTTTTCTCATCCTGCGGTCATAGATGGGCCTTGCAGAGGTTCCCAACGCCGGCAAGGTCTATTATCATCGGCATCCTATGCCCAAAAGGAATGTGATTATTATGAGCTGTAAGACGTTGACTGCCGCTGCTGTCGTTATGCTGATGTTTACCGCCGGTTGCTCCGTGTTCGAGAGAGTGGTTTATCGTCCCGACATCAATCAGGGTAATTATCTGACCGCAGCTGACGTCGCCAAAATCCACACCGGCATGACAAAGCAGCAGGTAGCCTACACCCTTGGCACCTCAATGATGAAAGATCCGTTCGGCTCGAATACCTGGTATTACATTTTCCGTCGCGAACCGGGCCATGAATCCGTCACGCAGCAAACGCTGACGCTGACCTTTAACAGTAGCGATATTCTGACCCATATCGACAACAAACCGACGCTGGAAGGTCCCAGCACCAGTCAATAAGTGGTGTGTTTTTAGCCGGCAACAGTGCGGCAGGACAATGGCTTTAGGCCGGCTGGACACAGGGCCTGTACGGCGCTAGGGAACGCCTGCCGTTGCGCAGGCAGGAAATAACGGCGGCGGGTTATTTCCGCGTGCGGTCCGCGCGCTGACGGCGCAGCTCCTTGGGGTCAATGAGCAACGGCCGGTAGATTTCCACCCGGTCCCCGTCACTGAGTTTGTCTTCCAGTTTAGCGGGCCGGCTGAAGATACCAACTTTATTAACGTCGAGATTGATGTCCTGCCGTAGCGCCAGCAGACCGGAGGCACGAATCGCCTGTTCCAGAGTACTCCCCTCCTGGAGCACCAGCTGCCGCAGATATTGGCGCTCCGGCAAGGCATAGACCACCTCGACCCGGATGTCAGGCATGGTAAACCTCTTTTGCCCGGCGGGTAAACGCCATGACCATGCTGTTGGCCATTTCCTTGAAAATGCGCCCAAACGCCAGTTCGATAAGTTTGTTTTTGAATTCAAAATCGAGATGAAACTCGACTTTACTGGCTTCTTCGCTAAGCGGAATGAAACGCCAATCGCCGGCAAAAGAGCTGAATGGGCCTTCTACCAAGCGCATCACAATACTTTGATTTTCGGTGATAACATTACGGGTGGTAAATGATTTACTGATGCCCGCTTTGGAGACATTCATTTCAGCGGTCAATTCACTGCCGTTCTGCTCAAGTACCCGGCTGGCGGTACACCCAGGAATAAATTCGGGATAAGCTCTGATATCATTAACCAAGGCGAACATTTGCTCTGCGCTATACGGAACCAGCGCGGAGCGCGTAATATGAGGCATAATCTTTCCTGTCTTTATCGATTCACCTTAATATTATCATTTTTCTCCACTGAGACAAAAAGACCGTTACGTGCGCTATGCCACGTCCGTGATGAAAAGCCAGTCCGGGCGAGACGAAAGCTTTTCTTCCCCGCCCTTAACTGTATAATATTGCGCACTATGACAAAGAAAAAAGCACATAAACCCGGTTCAGCCACCATTGCGCAAAACAAACGCGCCCGACACGAATACTTCATTGAACAGGAGTTTGAGGCGGGACTTTCGCTGCAGGGATGGGAAGTGAAATCGCTCCGCGCCGGGAAGGCGAACATCAGCGATAGCTATGTCCTGCTCAGGGATGGTGAAGCCTATCTTTTCGGCGCTACTTTCCAGCCGCTGACGGTGGCGTCTTCCCATGTGGTCTGTGACCCCATGCGGACTCGTAAGCTGCTGTTGAATAAGCGTGAGCTCGATTCACTGTTCGGCCGCGTCAATCGTGAAGGTTATACGGTTGTCGCGCTCTCGCTTTATTGGAAAAACGCCTGGGTGAAAGTGAAAATCGGCGTCGCCAAGGGTAAGAAAGAGTTCGATAAACGTACCGACATTAAGGAACGCGAATGGCAGCTAGACAAAGCGCGCATCATGAAGCACGCCAGTCGATAACGTTGCCGCCACGCCGTAAGTTTGCTACAATGAAATGAACAACTTGGGGCTGATCCTGGATTCGACGGGATTTGCGAAACTCAAGGTGCATGCCGAGGTGGGGTTGGCCTCGTAAAAAAGCCTCAAAAAAAATAATTGCAAACGACTCGCAATACGAATCTGCTGCGTTAGCAGCTTAATCAGCCTAATAAACTGAAGATTCCCTCTCTCCCTAGCCTCCGCTCTTAGGACGGGGATCAAGAGAGGTCAAACCCAAAAGAGATCGCGTGGATGTCCTGCCTGGGGCTGAAGCGTTAAATCCAATCAGGCTAGTCTGTTAGTGGCGTGTCCGTCCGCAGCTGACAGGCGAATGTAAAGACAGGACTAAGCATGTAGTGCCGAGGGCGTAGAAATTCCGGACGCGGGTTCAAATCCCGCCAGCTCCACCAAAATTCTCCACCGGTGATTACCAGAGTCATCCGATGAAGTCCTAAGAGCCCGCACGGCGCAAGCCCTGCGGGCTTTTTTGTGCCTGTCATTTGTCCCGCGAAGTCCGAAGAGAACTAATTAAATCCGAACCTTTTAGGCCCATTGATAGGCCCAACGAAAAGCTCTATTGTTTTCGTTGGGCCTAAACGCATGGAGACTCCCATGGCAAGAAAAACCAAGCCGCTAACGGATACGGAAATCAAAGCCGCCAAACCTAAAGATGCCGATTACCAGCTGTATGATGGTGACGGGCTTACTCTGTTAATCAAGTCCAGTGGTAGCAAGCTCTGGCAGTTCCGTTACTATCGACCTCTGACCAAGCAGCGAACCAAACAGAGCTTCGGTGCCTACCCTGCCGTCTCGCTTTCTGATGCACGTAAACTCAGAGCCGAATCTAAAGTTTTATTGGCGAAAGACATTGATCCTCAGGAACATCAGAAAGAACAGGTGAGAAATTCTCAAGAGGCCAAAACCAACACTTTCCTGTTAGTTGCTGAGCGTTGGTGGAATGTGAAGAAAGCCAGCGTAACAGAGGACTATGCCGACGACATCTGGCGTTCGCTTGAGAGAGATATTTTCCCAGCAATCGGTGATATCAGTGTCACTGAGATTAAGGCTCATACTCTGGTTAAAGCAGTGCAGCCTGTTCAGGCTAGAGGGGCATTAGAGACTGTTCGCCGCCTTTGTCAGCGTATTAACGAAGTCATGATTTACGCCCAGAACACGGGCCTGATTGATGCGGTTCCCAGCGTAAACATCGGGAAAGCATTCGAGAAACCGCAGAAGAAAAACATGCCGAGTATCCGCCCGGATCAACTTCCACAGTTAATGCAAACAATGCGTACGGCAAGTATCAGTGTGTCCACGCGGTGTCTGTTCATGTGGCAGCTTCTCACCATCACCCGCCCTGCCGAAGCTGCTGAGGCTAGATGGGATGAGATCGATTTTGATGCTAGCGAATGGAAAATTCCAGCAGCCCGAATGAAGATGAACCGGGACCATACGGTTCCACTATCCAATGAGGCTCTTTCTATTCTGGAAATGATGAAGTCACTCAGTGGTGGCCGAGAATTTATCTTTCCCAGTCGCATCAAACCAACCCAGCCGATGAATAGCCAAACAGTGAATGCAGCACTCAAGCGTGCTGGATTGGGGGGCGTTCTCGTTTCTCATGGCTTACGTTCTATTGCCAGCACTGCTCTCAATGAGCAGGGATTTCCACCTGATGTTATTGAAGCAGCATTGGCTCATGTGGACAAAAATGAGGTACGTCGCGCTTATAACCGCAGCGATTATCTTGAGCAACGTCGTCCTATGATGCAATGGTGGGCTGATTTCGTCACTAGCGCCGAAAGCGGGAATACTCACAAAGAATCTTTGCGATTGGTTGGATAACAATTCATGAACAACGCACAATGAAGTGCCTCCGGCACTTCATTTTTTTTTCTTCATTCGAACTGTATGATCAAAGGCTGCTTTAAGCGGCTCATCTTTGTAGGCCCATTGTTTCAAAGTAGTGACTAAATTTTCATACTTTAAATCAATCTTTCTCCCAAGCTGATTTTCGCTTTCAATAAACTCCCAAAGCTTATCTACAATCGCCTCTGCCGCTATGGATCTATTTTTCCATCCTCCATTTGATGGTACGTATTCGTACAGCAATTTTACCGCTTGTTCTTTTACTGGGATGTTCAATGCAGCCTTAGCCAAGCCGCCTTTAACAGCACCCTGTGATCTATACCAATCAGTCATATCCACAGTTATCATGTGACTGAAATTAATACACATTCCTTTCGCAATCTCAAGATGACTCACGGCGTTGAAAAGGGCCTGAAGTGATTCGCAATCATGTTTATTACAGAGATATATCCCTCTTTGACGCTCTCTAAGAGCACTTTCTAAGTGGTGATAGAATGATCCAAAAGCAGTATGCCACCCATCACTATTTTTTCGCTTGAGCTCAGGGTCTAAAGAAGTGAATGAAAATTTCGCTCTGAAAAAAGAGTCCTTAGATGTGAACTCATCAATGAGCTGTTCCAGAAAAAGCTGAACGTCAGGATTTTCGTAGTCCAACATGCGCCACGCTGATTCCCACGGCGTATTTTGTACCCAATCTGGTATCGTTCCACGTACATCGTCGAAGCTTTTAATCAAAAAATCGTAAATTTCTTTAAAATTCATTTCCATTAAAATCAATAGGTTAAGTAATTTAAACCTTCAATAAAAAAAACGAGAAGGCACAAATATTTTTTAAAACGCCCACATCCTTAATCTTGCTGCATCAAAAACAATATGATTCAGGAGAACAAACCATGACATCGCCAAATGTAAAGATTCTACGCCTACCCGCTGTCGCGCTCAAAACAGGTCTTGCCCGGTCCACAATTTATGACTGGATGAACCCAAAATCTCCCCGCTTTGACCCAACGTTCCCAAGACCCAGGTCTTTGGGGAATCAGTCGGTGGGATGGCTAGAGGCTGAACTTGATGAGTGGATTCTACAACGAATCCACTCCATTCCATGAAGAATTATTTTAAAGCAAATGCATAAATTAATGTCCATGTCCTTTTACGCAGCTATTTTTCTTTAATAACAAAATAGCTGCTAATTCGTAATTTTTCATTAAAAATTGCAATGGAGAACGTATGTCAAAAAAAGTTACTATCAACTTTAAAGATGAGTCACTTATTACAGCAGTAGATAATTTTTGTCACGTTAAGGACGTCTCACGCTCTGCTGCTTTCGAATTAGTAGTAAAAGCATCAGTTCCTTTTTTAAATAAAATCACTTCTTATCATTATCAAGCTAGACAGATCGAAATGATATTATTAAGACAGTCAATACATGGACATATTTCACAGATTCGAGGCACACCTGAAATCACACATGAGGAGTTTTTTCTGACTGTTTGGAACACTCACATTAAAAGTGCGCTTTGGATACCATCGATTGAAAATTCCCAGAAAAAAACCAACGATGGTTCGATGGGGACATTGGAGATAAAAAACATAACAGAACGCCTTGAAGTTCTAGTGGACACAAATAGAGCAAAGGCAGCTATACATATTCATACAGACCGAATTACAGATGACAACAGCCAGTATCTTAAAGGATATTCAAACACTATTCTTCTTAAAGAAACCTCATACGGGGAATACTACTTTGACATTAACAAAATCGTGGTATTACCTATTACTGAACTGATAATATTCGGAGTGAAAGGGGTTTTGAAAAGAAAGGATATCTATTTCTCTCACCCTTATATTTGCTGGATAAATATTTATCACACCAATAATCTCGCTGTCATGCTTCCGATCATCTGTAAAGCTGAATTACCACAATGCACGAAAAATGAAAAGAAAATCATTCTCATTAACCCATTCACCACAGGGAGCAAAAAATAATAGATGACACCTGGATTATGCAAAAACGGCAAAATGCTTAACAATTTTATCCAAAATACAAAGATGAGTGATTATTACTCTCGATTATTCTTCGTAATAAAAAAGCATCCGTATACCACTCTCTGACATGGAGCTAAAAAAATGGTCTTCCATTTTTATTTAAACTGCGCGGATACAGAGGCAGCAAGCAATATCAAGCAGCATGTTACCTTTAAGGAAATATGCAAAGAGTTTTCTATTCCACCTGATAATGTGGTGATTGAGATAGTTAATGAACAACAGCCCGTATCACATCAGCGACTACTGCATGAACTGGTAAATCATAAAGCAAACAAAGGTGACACCATTATACTGACGGGCTTAAGTAGCCTAGGAAGAAATGTTGAGGATATACTGGATATTTTATTTTTTTGTTTCAAAAAAGACATCAATATCTATTGCTATCACCCTCACACGAGAATAGAGCCCTCTTCTGAAAGCTGTATGTCTTTTCTGATATCGGTACAAACAGGGGTAGATATTCAAAACATTAAATCAAGCAGAAGTAAGCATAGAAGAATCAAGAAACCGCTTGGACGAAAAGAAGGCAGTCATCATAAACTCAGTATCTACACACTCAAATTGAAAGGATATAAACAATCAGAGGTAGCAAGAGAATTAGGAGTCAGCATATCCACAGTTAAAAGACATTGGAGCAACGGAATTATTGGTTAAATTCTATTGCCAAGTATAGCCTGTAAATACGGTTATCTAGGGTGTGGTATAAGCCCTCATAATTAAGATAACTTCAGAGTAATTTAATTCATTGTCATGAGATCAAATATAATCTCTAAAGCAAGGTATATCGCGCCTTCCGCTTTCATTATTAATACGCGATATCTATCTCATGAGCCCGGTATATGTAATATACCTCTGGTTCAGTTAGAGGTGTATCCAGTAAAGCATACTGAATGCAGATACATCATCTCATATGGGTGGCGTAATAGCTACCCATTACCTGATAACACAAATACAGCTAATGGTATATTATGAAATCACCTTATGAATTAACCGAGAAAGAATTTGAACTACTGCTAAAAACAGCAGAGAAGAAATACGATTCACCTATAGAGCGTTATATTCTTCGTAAATCTCTTGCTGTGGTATATAACACTCTTGAACACGATAATCGTATATTTGCTTGCCGTACAGACCTAAGGTTTGCTGAGGATCATGTATCTGACGATCCTGACTCGCTTGTTTGTCATCAACGGGTAGATCCGCAGGCAATAACTCGCTGCATTGAGTCGCTGAAAAGCCAGTTACGAGAGGATCACAGACGATCAGGCAGACATGGGAAACCTGCTTTACCAGCTTATGTCTGGGCCAGAGAGCGTGACACAAGCGAACATCCCCACTATCATTTGATGCTGTTGTTCAAACGGAACGTTTACGGATATCTGGGAAATTATACCAATCGCGATGCAGATAATATGGCAACGAGGATGCAGAAAGCCTGGTGTAGCGCTGTGGGTCTTAATTATCCATACTATGCAGCCTTAGCGAATTTCCCGAAGAACCAGTCGTTTAAGTTTGACAGGAGCGATGCTCTGGCTCGCTCGCCTGTTTATGTGGACTTCCTGTTGCGTTTGTCTTATCTGGCTAAAGAAAATACAAAAGATGTTCACGATGGCTACCGTAACTTTGGCACGAGCCTGTTAAAGTAGTCTACGGTTATGACAGTGTAGGTAGTTCCGTGCAACTCGGCGGTGGCCTTCTCTGCGTGGGAAGGCCTTTTTTTACGTCAGAGTTAAGTAATATGTCCCACAATCGCACAAATTAACCGGTAATCAGTTACGTAGAAGATCTCCAGGCGGCTATCAGCGCTTTGCTCACCGATAAAGAAGACCCTGGCCTTATCTTTTAATCTTTTTGCTTTAGCTTCCTGTGCCTCTGTACGAGCAGCTTCCAACTCTTTGCGTACCACAGTCCGCTTGGCTTTTGACCACTCAGCCCATTTTATGTGGATCTGATAACTTCGGGAGGATTTACGCTTTCCGAATTCGTCTTCCGCCCACTCGCCAGACAACGGGATGATGAGTTTTTCATCATCTTCAACAAATTTATTCCAGAGTAGTTCAGCATAAAAGATCTTTGGCTCCGGATAGGGCTGAATTTTACTTTGGAGCTTTTTAAACACCTCTGAGTAAGTTTGCCCCTTGATACCAGGAACGTTTAACGACATTCCTCGATCATATGGGAAGCGGATGAAGGCACGGCAAATATTGCGGATAGCATTCACTTGACGCCGGGATTGTCGTTCAGGTGAATTTCCTTCACCAAATGCTGAGGATGCTGAACGCGTCGAACAGGACTTGCTTTCATCACCTGCGATACCTGGTTCAACAACCGGGCGTTGTTCAATCAACTTTAATCCCGAGGGCATTAAACCTGGAGCACTGTCCAGTATGTTACGGACACTCTCCTTCTGACCCCGACGAATTACTGTGCTTTCAGCATCAGCATCACATTCATGATGATGTTGAATATGGCGTTTCTTTTTAAAATAGGCTCTGACTTTTTTATCTTTTTCCCATGCAGCAGGATGCATGGTTATACCACATCCCCAGCACACGTAGCCTTAAGTATCAACGCTATCCAGCAGCCAGAGATCTTCAGCCTCGACTTTTTCTCCGGTGCGTTTATCACGTGCAGATTCCATTACTTTCTCCTTAACGCAGAACGTTAGTATAGGCTAGCGCTAATAGCCTTTATTCAAACCGCTGTTCCCGTTCACTATCTTCCCGTTGTTCGCGTTCTTTTTGGCGTTCGACCCACTGAGTCATTTTTTCACAAACTACTTTGGCAGGCTCAGAAATATCTGTACGCTCGTGTTTGATCAACATACTGATGACCCCAGCTCTGACTTGCATTATGTTCGCTAGGCTACCAGTCCAGGATGATGGAGCGATGCGCTCAGCAAAAGACTCCAGTACAACTATTGGCTCAGGCGAGGCTTCTAACAATTCAATTGCAGCATCGTGTAAGGTCATTACACTCTGCTCACTTTTCTTTGACCAAAGCGTTACGCCACCAGCAATAGCAGGCCAAACGCTGGGATCATTTCTGGCACAGCACCACGCAATTAAAACGTTTGTGTTTATCTTTGCAAGGGGATAACTGCGTAAACCACCACGACGAATAAAGAACAGCCTCCTTTGTTGCTGTTCCTCGGTACCTTCAAAAATGCGATTGAGAAATGCTTCTGGCATCAACGAAACTGTCGTTTCTATAGTTTTATCAAAACCAAACATGTATCCATAGTGCTCATCAACGACACTGAAGATTGTGTCCAACCACTCTATTTTTTTTGCCTCATTGCCATCGAAACGCAACGCAGCATTGATAACTCTTTCCATGCGATAATCAATTGCCCCACCTTGATCTCTGTCGCTGTTTTGAATCCTCTGAATAGCTGCAGCGAGCCCGATCAATCGAAAGTCTGCACCTAGTGTATCTGCAGATTTATCTTTGCCATGCAGTTTCATGGAGAGCGCATGCAAAATGACATTATCTCCACTTACTTTACTTAGGAGCCGTTCAGCAAGATCGAGGACACGAACTCCCGGCAAATTGGCGTATTGTTCTCGCCATAGAATCGGCTCATACATGAAAGGACAAATGTCTGGGTCATCCAAATTCTTCATGCAGCGATCCAAATCATTTAGCGTAAATTTCCCCCAAGGATGCAAGCCAACTAATACCTGTCGAAGTTCAGGATGCTGCGCACATTGGTCGAGAAACTCCTGTGCTAACGCTGGATCGACAGAGTCGACTTCTTCAATGAAGCCACCTATGACTCCAAAATCTTTGTTAACATCTGGCTGATTTTCTATTCGTTCAACAAGTCGCTGCCAACCAACACGTAGATCATTTGCCCCCCGAGCAAGCCCTCGACCAAAGATGGCACGATAGGGCATTCCACCAACGGAGAATAGTTCTGAACCTAATTCCTCGAGCACATGATTTGATAAGGCAAAATCCTGTCCTAATTGAAGCGCTTTGGCTTCCAGCCTTTTTCCGGCTGCGGTAGATTTATTCGAATCCTCATGCTCAAAATCCGCATCCAGCACACAATAATCATGATTCGTACTCAACACATATGTCTTTATTGTCGGAATTAACTCTGTGGGCTCCAACAGCTTCTCTAAGGCAGCAAGATTGTCCGGTAACGGTTCAACATCATCTCCATCGCTATGCTTGGTATAGTCAAAGTAGATCGTTGAGCGAACGGCTTTCCAACCTTCCTCCCAAGGACTAAAAGCATTTAGTGTACGGGTCGCATCGACGAGTTTGTCTCGCATTGCTTCCTGAAACCAAATTCCCCTGAATTTGTCAGCCAGGATTGATCGTGCCGGCCTTTCAAGCTCAGGATCTCCGGATGCCGCTAATTGGATAGCAACGTCAATAAAGGCGCTGCGCCATTCGACAAGTTCATCATAGTTAGGTTCGTATCCATAGTCTCTTGATCTAGCTCCAAACTCATTCACCCCAAACCCTGACCACGTTGGGCCATCTAGGGCGGTTGAGAGCATCTTGAAGCCCAGAGATCTACGCGTAATAATGCTTGATGCAATGCATTCGTTCATTAAAGCAATACGTTGGCTTAGGGATGCATGAGTACCAGACAGATACGCCTGGAAAAACCTTGGGACCATGTTTCGAGCAGAATCCAGGTCATTATTATCGGCTTCGTCCTCTGCCATTTGAATAAGAAGCCTAGCGCATCGCTCAAAGGCGTTCGGTTCGTATGCCATCAATTGTAAAAGACGCAGAATACTACGTCGCTGCGGATTGTAGCCCGGTTCCATACCTTTGAAATCAGATGATGAGAGTACGGCCTCAATTCTGTTGAGCAATGCTTCAGGTGCAACCGGTCCGATATACCCGAGTATTCGTGACGAAATATCATTTAACTCGGCTATTCTTCCTAGCATCCCTTCAGGCTGAAGCCAAGCTTCTACAATTTCTTTCGCAACAGGATGGTCATGCAATAACCCCAGGCGATGCGAAAAAGACATTAATAAACGCTCACAATCCGGAGCTTCAAAAGTCGCCCTAAGTTGATCAACGGGAATACTGTCGAGTGCAGATGCTGCCAATCTATTAGCAATGGCATGAGGTAAGATAGCTCTCCAGTGAGATCTTTTCTGAACGATATGACGTTCCATCAGCTTCGTAACGGCTTTAAATAACTGGGTTCTGGAATACCCAAAGAGCGCCCCTAATATTTCCAGTTCATCGGTAGCAGCATCTGGACTAGATACCGAGAATGAATATACCAGTGACAATATTTCAGCTTGCTCCCGTAAATTACCATCGGGATGATTACGCTGTTCAAACAAGCGATTAAACAACTGCGCATCAGAAAGCAGAGCCAAACTCTCACCTTCTTCCACTCTTTCCGCTATAGCCAAAGCTACTCTTGCATTTCCATCTGCAAACTCAGCAATACGGCGGGCATTATTCTGACTAATAGACGCGAAGCGACGGATAAGAAGTTGCTCTGCCACCTCCGGGCCATCTGTCTCAATATGGATAACCTCAGTTGTCTGTGGTTTGTCATCCCTAATATCGTACTCGATCGTGATTAGACTTACTTCTTTTCCTGCGGCTGATACTCTACTGGCAAGCGAAGCATGAAGTTCTGATGGGCAATTATCAAGGATCATAATTGCTCGTCGGCCCTCAGCGATCAGCTTATCAAGCATTGCTGTAGCCGACGGTACTGGCTCAGAGCCAGTATCAACATACATAGCTACTGTCCGGTCAAGTGCATCTGTTCCAACAGTTTCATCAAAGAGTGCCTGAACGATTCGAGTCTTCCCAACACCAGACAATCCTGTAATACGAACCGCCTTATTCGTTGAACGAATAAGGGCTCGCATTGGGCTAATTGCTTCATCAATTTTAAGTTTTTGCCCCTTTACCGACGGTAAAGTAATGGTTACACCTGGGGCTGAGATTAAAGTATCTGTAACACCTTGTGGCGGATTGCTCCAAGCTCCGTAGGGTTGCCAACCGGAATACCCTTGCCCAAGCTTACCTTTTACCCACAGCATGACTGATGGATATTGGCGCAGCCATTGAATGAGTTTGGAACGGTCGTAGAAATCAAGATGAAGATAGCTTTTGTTAGGATCATCTTTTACTGCATCCCTCATTGCTTTGAGACGATCCGCCTTTCCTGATGGCGAGCAATCATCACCCAGGCTGACAATGATGTAGCTGCCTTGTTTTCTGGCTTGTTCAGATATGATGGGGGAAAGCACTTTGCCGGTGCCCATTTCCTTCTCAATTGTAGCCTTTGGCATCTTATGTTTCTTTGCCTGGAAGACCGTATCAGGCCTTACAAGAAAGCCTGGTTTCAGTTGATCAACTGGAACCTGAACATGGATATCAATTCCTCCGTC
Source organism: Sodalis praecaptivus (assembly GCF_000517425.1). Lineage (NCBI taxonomy): Bacteria > Pseudomonadati > Pseudomonadota > Gammaproteobacteria > Enterobacterales > Bruguierivoracaceae > Sodalis > Sodalis praecaptivus. Next base: position 1,202,874 of record NZ_CP006569.1, on the reverse strand, counting down.
AGGGGCTGTAATTGAACCAGACCAATTTACACATGCTGGGCTATAGCCATGCATTGCCACTTCAGCTTCTGCTAGCCGAGCTATTAGCTCTTCTAGCTGGATATCGGAGAGCCGAAGTAATTCGTCCTTTTCAATGTCAAAGATTGCCACGCCTTCACCTTAGTAAAAAATTTTTGCCATTATTCATACTTTGAATTCACCAAAAACTGAGTAACTTCTATCCATTCTCCAAATATTCAGCTTTCATGCATCGTTCGTTTGGGTTGACATCATGTGAGTAAGATTAAAATACAACCGGCGTCATCTTCGTTTTCCAGATTTTATTCAAAATTATCAGCTTCACCTTTCTTCATTAGGGCATCAGATGCGGCAACAACTTCTTCTTTCAACTTCTCATGCCACAACCAGAGCACGGAGCTATATAGCAAACGTTGATCGTTTGGTGAAACTGAGATTATCGCCTGAGTGGCCTGTATTAAGGACAAGCTGGTGCACTGAATCGGCTCTAACAGCCCTTCATTAGATGGTCCGCATAGCAAGAGATCTTTATTTGAAAGCGATGTACCGAGCTTGAAGCCAATGCTGTCAATTCCTGCATGAATATACTGGTTGGCAAAGCCGTAGTGCGGTCGCAAAAAGTCCAGCTCGACAAATTCCTCAATATCACTAAAGCGAACCTTAGTTCTGGCACTGGGTTCTTTTCCTAAAGCTTTTGCGGCCCAACCTAATTCATTGCCGAAACCCGCTTCATACTTACCAACGATGTCATTTCTTTCGAGATCAAACCGACTTAAATCTTCTGGGGAGAAAGAAGTAAAACCCAACTCTTCACTATATTTATTATAGCGATTAGCAGCTTTTCGCCTCTGTATGCTCTGAAAATCCGTGAATCTTTTCGCCAGGTCTTCGTCGCCTTCTGCAATAAATATCAATATGGCCGTGGTTTCATGGAGCGTTCTCCAACGGGCCATTGCACCGTCTGCAAAGCCACCCTTTAGAAGATGAGATATCTCGCAGGAAACCTGGACAGCACGTGCGTGCAGTCGGGTGGTTATGTTCAGTTTTGCGGACCTTTCTCCAGAACCGGTGCGATACTCACTGTTTACCTCATTACTGATTTCAGTACAGCCATAAATTAATGCATCCAGCCGCTTTAAAGGGGACTCCCATGTTGTAAATAGTCTTCCTCTAAATGCATCTAAATTTTCGTAATGGTCCTTTAATACCTCCCCTTTAGCCTCATCCAAATACTCGAACATTTTCAACGCAACCAAATGCTTTATGTCTTCAGAATGAGTATCTAACCACTCAGCAATCTCTGCGGGAGACATATTGCCGCTACCAGCCACATCCTGTATCTGAGAAAGTACTTTTTTGTTTAACAAGTTCAGTTCCTTAGAGAGGGTCAGCACTCCGTCGACGTAGTAAGGGGGCTTTACGTCGACACTAGCGGGGCATCAACACGGGAGTAAACGAGCAGACAACCAGCTTCTTCGATCCGCGAGTGAAGGCTACGTAGAGATGTCGGGCATCCATCTCCTCAGGGGCTGTTATAACGGCCACTTCCGCCTCTAGTCCCTTCAGCAACAGAGTACTACCAATGGCACGTTGCGCAAGGGGGCGACTCTCGTGTCGGTTTCGTTCGCGCTCCCGCACCGTGGCCTCGGCAAAGCTGCAACTCCCCTCCGCAGCTATTTGCATCGCGCGCAGACAGCAATACAACACATCCGGACGATAGACTCGGGCATTGTTTTGCCTGGTCAATGCGCGTAGTGCCTCGATGGCCAAGGGAAAACTTGGGGCATTAGTGAACGCGAGCAGTGCGGCTTCTGCCTCAGTCGCTGGATTGTGTGCAGTCCCCCTGCGTAAGCTCTCCAGTCGGCGTTGCAAGACAGCTACTCCGACCTGCGTCATAACCTCCGCGGCAAACTCCACTAAACAAATCAGTGCGTCGGCAGACTGCAGGTTGAATGTCGTTCCAAACAACGTGAGGTCGGCGAGGTCGACGGGCTCCACTGCAGTAGCCCCCGGTGTCTGACTGGCCATTTGCCGGCGGCCACGAGGGTTACGACTATCGCCAATCACCAGAACGTCTCCTTCCCGCGTAACAGCCTGTGTTAACGCAGCGGTGAGCCGCTGCTGAATGGCAGTAGCCGGTTGCAACTCGACCCAGACAACTTCCGGCGGGGTTTGGCGTAAATCAATGCCACCTCCTGCCAGGAGTATTCGCCGACACTCAAGAAGCCATTGGCCAAATTCGGGCTTGCCTGCGTTAGTCCAGCGCCAGGGCTGGTTAAGCTCGCCGATAGCAGGAAAATGCGGAAGCACGTGGGTATTCCAGTCCACCAGCTGATTACCGCGAAAGCCGAAGATAGCCTGCATCGGGTCGCCAAGAACACATGTGGGAAGTACCACGGAAAGTGCTGTAACCAGATCGTGTTGCACTAAATTGCAGTCCTGGTACTCATCGACAATCAGATGGGCATAGCTTGCTGCGAGGACCTCATTGAGGTGCCCACTTTGGAGTAAATGCCTAGCAGCCATGCGTATTGCTGGGTAGTCGGCTCCGGGATTCTGGAGCAGGAGGACTGCAGAGGCAACAGCACTTCGTTGCGGAAACATAGCCACCAGCCACATGGAAAAACCATCAATTGTGGCAATGTGGTAAGCCGAAGCAGCAACTCCGGCTTTTTGCATGCGCAGACGCAGCGTTGTGACACCCGCGTTGGTATGGGTGAGGATGAGTACTGGCGTTGTTCCGGTATGCCGGGTCAGCGCATCGGCGATAAGTTGTGTTTTGCCACACCCCGCAGGGGCAGTGATCGCGCCGCGGCGAAAAGCAAATAAATCGTACTCAGACGGCATGAGCCCACC